>NZ_CP127855.1:3640000-3937500 GCF_030291895.1 Pseudoalteromonas sp. JC3
CATAAACATCAACTTCAGCGTTTGCTTGAAAAGTGAATGCACTTAGTAATGATAGCGCTAAAGCAGTCTTAGTTAGTTTCATGTGTATTTCCTCAATATCGCAACACGTATTTTCAAAACACGCGCAGTTTGACACTGGTAAATGACAAAAATATTACACATAAAATATTTCTGAAAATAAAATGACACCCAACCTTAAGAAATACGTCACAAAAGATTCATTATAAGAATTACTTCACCGCCCCCAGTAAATTTACGATGGTTTCTATTTGCTCTAATTGGTCGTTGTCTTTGTGGTATGCCACAAATATCTCTCTTGAGTTACTTTCTACTTCATCAACTTGAGTCAACCTTCCAGCCTCAATGGACTCTAACGCTAACGCTTCTGGCACAAATGCAGAGCCACCACACTGAAGAATAAGATCAAGCGCTATTCTGCCGGTGCTGGTTCTAAAATAAGGAGGGGTTGCGCCAGTGAACTGTTTTGCATGCCATAGAGAAAAAGCAGTTCCCCAATCAACATAAACATACTGGTTGTCAAAAAAGTCTTCCTTTGTTGCGTTATCAAAAGTGCTTACAGGAATAATAGCAAGATCGCTGATCGGCTTAACAACCAGTTCATCCACTTTTGGCGGATCGAACAGAACAGCGAGATCCAATGTTCTCTCTAATAATAGTCGCGTGCTTTCTTGCTGTGCTTTCACTTCAGCAACAAGCGATACTCCGGGCATAGCGGATACAATATGGTTAATCCCGAATTGTAAAAATGCGTCCCAAATATTAGCCGTGCCGCTCAATGACAATTGCTTGTGCATATTGTTTGCCAATGCAACATCGACTTTGGCGCGCTGCATCCCAGTTAAGATCATTTTAGCGTGTGGTAACAACCTTTCACCTGGCGCAGTTAACTGAATATTGTTACGCTGGCGAATAAAAAGATTCACCCCTAAACTTTGCTCAAGCTGGCGGATCCTAAAACTTACAGCTGACTGAGTGATGTATAAATTTTCTGCCGCTCGACCGAAGTGACGGGTTTTGACAACTTCGACAAAAGTTTTTAATAGATCTATGTCCATTTTTCTTCCTGACGATAAAAATTACTCGTTTAAAAAATTATAAAACTTGGTCCATACTCCAGCCAGATAATCTTAGAGGACTCAGTTATGGATCATAATTTAGCGACTTTGAAAAATGCATTTGCAAGCCCCAGAGCCTTTTATGATGACGCCAACTTCCCTAGAGGATTCGGACGCAGTGGTCACTTCACGCTACAAGAAGCCGAAATTCTTGAACGCTGTGGTGCCACATTAAGAAGCTTATACAGCAAAGCGGAAGAACCTCAAAACAGTTTCCAATCTCAGTTTGTTCAGGTGATGGAAGGGTTAATCCCCCCAACTAACGCTGTAGAAAAAGCTTGGACCAAATATTTGAAGCATACTACGTGTAAGACAAAGTTTCACACGCTATTTGGACGCTCTAAAGTTCAAAACGACGGTAGCGTGGTGATCCCGGTAGATATTGACGACGAGCTATAAGCAAAATCGTCTAAATCCTATCAAGCTTAGACGCCAACAGAGTGGCTTTATTTCTGTCGTTGGCGTCTAAGCACTTCTATTATCAATCCCATTTCAATCTCGATTACCTCATCAGCCTCTATCTGTCTCGTATTTTGTTCTTAGTCATTACTTGTTTATTAGCACAAGCATTGCAATTAAGCGCAGTTAGGTTAAGAATTAGTAAAACAGGAAATGGTTGGCGAAGGTTGTGTTACGGAAAATCTTAATCATTGAAGACACCCCCACAATTGCGAAGGTGCAAAAGCATATTGCGACCACTGTGGGATACCATGTAGATATTGCAGAGTCTTTGGCCGAAGCCAAAGCATTGTTATCACAGCACGATTATTTTTGTGCCGTGGTAGACTTTGTGTTACCAGATGCGCCGCTTGGAGAAGCTATTCCCTGCACGGTTAAAGCTGATATTCCTACCATAGTTATGACTGGTAACCTTGAAAGTCAGACTCGCTCAATCGTTGAGCAATACCCCATCATCGACTATATCACCAAGGAAAATAAACAAGCCTATCATTATTTACGTCGCCAATTAGAACGCCTGCCAAGAAATGAAAATGTCAGAGTACTGGTTGTGGACGACTCTATTTCGTCGAGACACTATGTCTCAGCACTCCTCACTCGCCATAAATATCAGGTACTAGAAGCCTGTGATGGCATAGAAGCGCTCGCGGTATTAAAAGACAACCCGGATATTTCAGTGATCATTACCGACAATGAAATGCCAAATATGCGAGGCGAAGAGCTATGTATCGAAATTAGGCGACTCTACACTGATGATGATAAAGCGATAATTGGTATATCTGGAGTTGAAACCGAAAATTTATCTACACGATTTTTGAAAAATGGTGCTAATGACTACCTCAGAAAGCCCTTTAACGCTGAAGAGTTTTACTGCCGTCTTAGCCAGAACGTCGATATGCTAGAACATATTCAAACGATACGCCGACAAGCAAATACAGACTATCTAACCAGCTTGCCAAATCGACGCTACTTTTTCGATACCGTAAAGAAAAGCCTAAAAGCAAGACATAAAAAGGAGCTCTACGGGCTGATCGCTATGATAGATATAGATCATTTTAAGCAAGTAAATGACAAATATGGTCATGAAGGCGGCGATGCAGTGCTTGAATCAATTGGCCAAGCGTTTGCTCAATACTTTCCCAATGATTTAGTCGCTCGATTAGGCGGCGAAGAGTTTGCGATATATTTTAAAGATACGGTGGCTGAACATTGCAAAGAAAGACTGGAGTGCTTCAGGGAATATTTAGAGCAAAGTAGTAACGAACTGACTGAACAGCAGATCTCGTTTACTGTTTCAATGGGACTTGCCGCTCAGGTGACTACGGACATAGAAAGCCTGATAAAACAAGCCGATGAGCGTTTATATCAGGCGAAAGCTTCGGGAAGAAACCGCTTAGTTCACTAAGCGCTTTCTTTTATCTCGATAAGAATCAAAGCTAAACATCACCAGCGCTCCCCAAATAAAGGCAAACGTTATTGCTCGTTCTGCATCAAAGGCTTCCCCATAAAAGAGTACCGCCAATATGAACATTAAGCTCGGCCCGATATATTGAAAAAAGCCAAGTGTCGTGTAGGGTATCCGTTTTGCTGCTGCGGTAAAGCATAACAAAGGCAAAGTTGTCACCACACCCGCACTTATCAAAAGCGTGTTGGTGTACCAATCATTATTCCAAAGGTTGCTTGTGGCACTGGGCTCAACCCACCACCAATAAGCCAGTGCAATTGGGGTGAGAATAAGGGCTTCCACCAGCAATCCAGGAAGTGACTCAACCGCTAAGGTCTTACGCAACAATCCATATATTGCAAACGATCCTGCCAGTGAAAACGCAATGACTGGGAATGAGCCAAAACTGATTAACTGTAATACCACACCCACTATCGCTAATAACACAGCAAACTTTTGCGCTGTTCTCAACCTTTCCGATAAGAATAACATTCCCAATAGCACGTTAAGTAATGGATTGATGTAATAACCCAAACTCGCATCTAGCATAAAGCCGTTATTAACAGACCAAATAAATAAACCCCAGTTAAAACCCAACAGCAACGCAGTGAGTGTCAACATCGCCAGCAATTTAGGATTAGCCAATATGGCCTTAATTTTGGGCCATTGCTGCTTTGCCAGCACAATTAGTGCAATAAAAAAGACAGACCACACAACGCGATGAATGAGTATCTCAATCGCGTCAACATGGACGAGTTGCTTAAAATAGATGGGTGCAAGTCCCCACATAAAAAAGGCGAGTACAGCGAGTAAGTGGCCTTTCTTTTGTTCTTCAATCACGGGCGTTTAACCTTTGGAGGGATCAACTAAGAGGTCAATCATTATACTCATTTTTACTAATCACGGCGATGAAAGTTCGATGAATTCACAATCACAAAGTTTAAAGCCTACAAGTGCTCAAAACTTATTCAAGTCTCTTAAGATTAGATAAAAAGCAAAGACAAGGTTCAAAAAAAGCTCTAAAATGACACCGATGGATACCCTCGTAAGCACCCCAATTAACGACCCTCATTCAGTACTGAAAGATGTGTTTGGCTACAGTACGTTTAGAGATGGTCAGCTTGATATTATTCAGTCTAGCTTAGCTGGTCAGGATACGCTTGTACTACTGCCTACCGGCGGCGGTAAATCACTCTGTTACCAAGTCCCAGCAGTATTATTTGCAGGCGTGACAATTGTTATATCGCCACTTATCTCATTAATGCAAGATCAGGTCGCGCAGTTAAAAGCACAAGGCATAGCCGCTGAATATATCAACAACAGCGTCGCTTGGGAGCAGCAAAGAGATACCTATGACGCGCTTTTCCAAGGCCGTTTAAAGCTGCTGTACGTTGCACCAGAAAAGGCCTTACAACGAGACTTTATTGAACGCATATCCAACTGTAACATCAGTTTGTTTGCCATTGATGAAGCCCATTGTGTATCTCATTGGGGACATGACTTTAGACCGCACTATTTTCGTTTAAAAGAATTACGCCAACATTTTCCGTCCGTTCCGATGATGGCATTAACCGCAACGGCCGATTTAGCGACACGAAAAGATATTGTCCAGCAATTAGGTATGCAAGCACCATTTATCTATACCGGTAGCTTTGACAGACCCAATATTCGTTACACCATCGAAGAAAAGTTCAAACCCCTGTCGCAGTTGATCCGCTATTTAAAAGAGCAAAAGGGGCAAAGTGGCATAATCTACTGTGGTAGCCGTAAACGTGTTGATGATATTGCCGAAAAGCTGATTGATGCTGGGTTCAATGCTGCAGGTTATCACGCAGGTCTAGATAATGATCAGCGCCAGTTTGTACAAAACCGCTTCGCCCGAGATGACATTCAAATCGTAGTTGCAACCGTTGCTTTTGGGATGGGGATCAATAAACCCAACGTGCGATTTGTGGTTCACTATGATATTCCTAAAAGTGTAGAAGCGTATTATCAAGAAACCGGCCGTGCAGGGCGAGATAGCTTAGCAGCTGAAGCCGTTATGTACTTTGATCCTGCGGATATTCCCCGCGTTAGGCGCTTTTTTGAAGATATTCCAGACGAGCAACGTCGTAAGGTCGAAGAGCAGCGCTTTCAGGCGATGTCGAGTTTTGCTGAAGCGCAAACCTGTCGTCGTCAAATTTTGCTCAATTACTTCAGCGAATATCAACGTGAAGCATGCGGAAACTGTGATATTTGCCTTAACCCACCGAAACAATTTGATGGTACATTAGTTGCCCAACAAGCGTTATCGTGCGTATACCGCGCAGAACAACGCTTTGGCATTAGTTACATTGTGGATATTTTGCGTGGGGCAAATACCGCAAGGATCAGAGAACAAAATCACCATACCCTCTCAACCTATGGGATCGGGAAAGAGCACAGCAATGAATTTTGGCTGAGTATCTTACGTCAATTGATCCATCATGGTTTATTGAGTCAAGATATTACTCAAGGCGCAACGCTTAGATTAACAGAAGCCGCCCGCGCCGTACTTCGCGGCGAATATGTGCTACAACTCGCAGAACCAAGACTTGTAGCAAAGCATGTCTATCAAGATAAACTGGCTCAGTTTAATTACGATAAGAAACTATTTGCTAAGCTTCGTGCACTCAGAAAGCAGCTCGCAGATGAAGATGATGTACCACCGTATGTTGTATTTAACGACCGAACGTTGGCTGAAATGGCACAAAGAACGCCAACAACTGATAGTGAGTTTTTGCAAATATCTGGTGTCGGTTTTACTAAGCTCAGCAAGTACGGTGCCCCTTTCATGCAGCTCATTCGCAATTATTTGGAAAGAGAATAATGACTACACTCACTTTGGATAATTCACACGAGGTGATTATCGTCAGCTGTGAAATTACACCTCAAGACGATGAATTTGAACTTTGGGGGCAAATATTCTTACATCAAGATGAGATTCAATTAATTGAATTCTCTGCTGGAGCGGATAGACATCAGTGGCGTTTTTCATATAAAAGCTGTAATTTTAATTTAAATTTTGAACATTACAGTGAGAGTGTGTGGATAGCTCCTGATGGCGTTGATGCCTTAGAACTCCTACCTTTCCTACGCCAACAACTTTCTCGTTAAGTCCACATAAAGCTCTTTAAGTCTATAAATATTATTACTTTTGTTGCAGAACTAAAGCAAGCTGCAACAATATAATCCATACTAAAGGAATATTAGACTTAAAGGCTCTGTGATGAATGTAAAGAGGATTTCGTGTAATAGTATTGTGCTAATGTGTAGCCTAAATGCAGCTGCGCAAGCTGAAAAAGTGCCTGCTGTTGATTTTGCTAATAGCTGTGGTAATAACCGAGTTGAAGCACAAAGCGACCAAAACCTTTCACGCCAGCTAGACAGCAAACAAGCCTATCCTGAGCCCGCAGAGGGTAAAAAGGTCGTCGCTATCACTCTAAAACAACTTAATGTTTTCGATACCGATAAACCTGAAGAAGACAATGCCCTATTCCGATTTGCCAACCGTTATCATATTCAAACCAAGCCCGAAGTATTAAAAAGCGTGCTCCTATTTCAGGAAGGGGATGCTTACAACCCAAGAAAACTCAGTGAATCCGAACGACTCCTTCGCAATCAGTCATACCTATATGATGCACGTATCTATGCCGTAGAAAACTGTGATGGTGATATTTTAGTTACGGTTGTAACGCGGGATCTTTGGACACTATTGCCCGATTTAAGTTTTAGTCGTAGTGGTGGGGAAAACACTTCTCGAATTGGGTTTAGAGAAAGTAATTTATTTGGCTGGGGAAAGCGCCTTTCTTTTACCCACATACAAGAGGTCGACCGCTCTGGTTATCAGTTTGTCTATGATGACCCTAATATTTTAAACTCAAGATATCGTGGTCGCGTAGAATATTCAGATAATGACGATGGTGAGCGCCACTATATCGATGTGAGCTATCCATTTTTTGCAACCGATACTCCATATAGTTATGGTTTTACGAGTTATTCCGACAAACGCGAAGAACCCATATATTCTGAAGGTGAAACAATCTCAGAGTTCAGTCAATCCACGGATGTCACGCAAGTCTACTTCGGACACTCAAAAGCGCTATCGGGCAGTTGGACTCGCCGTCTCATCGCAGGCGTTAGACATGAGCAACATACCTTCCGTGAGATAGCAGATACCACTTTACCCATTGCACAAGATAGAACGCTCACCTACCCTTATGTTCAAGCTCAGTGGTTTGAAGATTCCTATGTAAAAGTACGCAACTTCGACTCGATTTATCGTACAGAGGATCTTAATTTAGGTTGGAATATTAATGCTCTATTTGGCTATTCAGCCGAATCTTGGAGTGACGATACTGAACGTCTTGTCTATTCATTTTCTGCCAATACGGCACACTACACCTCAGATCACAGCTTGTGGCGTTTTTATTTTGATGTCAGTGGCAACTGGAACAAAGACACAGATAAAACCGAAAACCTAATAGCGAAAACGACCTTTCAATACTATTTAAATACCAGCTTGTATGAGTCTTGGTTTATCAACGCAAGCTATACCTATGGGAATAACCTGACCTTTGATAATCAAATTACGTTAGGGGGCGAAACCGGGCTTCGCGGATACCCAATAAAATATCAGCAAGGTAGTCGCAGTATGCTACTCAATATCGAAAAACGCTATTACTGGGAATATGACTTACTGCGCTTATTCAAAATTGGTGGTGCAGCTTTTTTTGATGTAGGGCGCGCGTACCACTCTCACCTGCCGATTGAAGCAGATGAATCAGTCCTAAAAAATGTCGGTATTGGCTTGCGTTTAGCACCTAGCCGAGCCAATTCAGATATCATGGTTCATATTGATTTAGCCGCACCAATTAATGGCCCGGATAACGTCGATAGCGTACAGTGGCTATTAACGGTAAAAAATCGCTTTTAACGGTGTCGCACAACAATAAACATGATATAAAGCAGAAAAAATTTCTTAGGATACGATTTTGCATTTGTTAGATTTCGCACTCAGTCAATACAAGCTAATTGTAACTTTGGTGGCGCTATTATCCTTCCCACTATTAATGAAGGCATGTTGCAAACTCTTAGAAAAAGTAACACGCGGAAAAATAGACTCTCATCGTAAACAACGTGCCGACTTACTCGTTCGTGTACTTGTTGCCTTTGTATTCGTCTGCTTTATGCTTGTATTCTGGGGCATAGAACTTCGTGGTTTACTGGTGCTTGGTTCATCGTTATTTGCGATGCTTGGTGTTGCCATGTTTGCCGGTTGGTCATTACTTTCCAATCTGACTTCATTTTTACTTATGTTTATTCAAAACGATTATCGCGTTGGGAATTGGGTAAGAATTGTTGACGGTGCAAACTTTGTGGAAGGCTGTATTGTAGAGATGGGGTTGATGAGTGTAGTGCTACGCCATGTTGACGGCCATAAGGTCGTATATCCTAATAACTTGTTTGTCACTCGCCCCGTTATGGTGCTTAGTCAAGAACCGACTAAACCTAAACAGGTTACAACACCAAGAAGAACATTAGGCCCTAAGAAATAGGGCCTATATCGTCAATAAAGGTTTCTAGCTGTTGCTCAACAATACTATTTGCATGTGCAAAGTAAGCTAAGTGAAAAACTGCATCTCCCTCATTCACCAAAGGTAGCATTTGTTGGCCAATCACTATCCCACTACGAGGTGCGATAACTGCTTCTTCGCTTTGACCTAATGGACTGTCTATATAAGCCAAGATTTGACCTTTTGATACGCGTTCCCCCAAGTTAACTTGAGCTCGAACAATACCGTCAACGTCCGCACGCACCCAACTTGTCGCTGCCGCGATAACCGCGTCATGACGTTGTTTCCTTCGACGCCCACGCAGCATTCTGAGTTTACGCATGACATTTTCAACCCCTTGCAATCCAGCTGCAATGGCCAATGAGTCAAACCGCAACGCTTCTCCCGCTTCATAAGTGATAACAGGAATGTCCAATCCCGCCGCTTCACTTCGCAACGAGCCGTTACGCAGTCGCGCATCTATCGCAACCGGCGTACCAAACGCCATGGCCATTTCTTTGGTCATTTCGCAGGACAAGTCACCACGGATCTGCGGTAAATTAGAGCGATGAATCGCGCCGGTATGTAAATCGATAATATGTGTGCATTTTTTTACCACCAAATCGAAAAACATAGATGCCATTCGAGCCCCTAACGAGCCTTGCTCAGAACCTGGAAAACAGCGATTTAGGTCTCGTCTATCAGGTAAATAGCGAGACTTATGAATAAAGCCAAAGATATTTACGATAGGCACCGCTATCAAGGTGCCACGTAGCGTTGCCGCATCGACTGTACTTAATAGCTGACGCACAACCTCTACGCCATTCAATTCATCACCATGAATTGCGGCACAGACCAAAAGTACCGGTCCGGCCTCTGCGCCATTAACGACTTCAATCGGAATGGTCATTGGTGTGTGAGTGTAGAGCTTAGCCACTTCCAACTGGACAGTCTGCCTTTCAGCAACACCCACTCGTGTATCTAATAACGTAAAGGGTTGGTTGATTTTAACCTTTGCCACGTGTAGCAGTCCTTTTCGCCGCCGCATTCTTCTCGATAAAGGAGATAATCAGGCTAGCTATGTCTTTACCTGTTGCCTTTTCGATACCCTCAAGGCCTGGAGAAGAGTTCACTTCCATCACCAAAGGCCCACGCTCTGAACGTAACAAGTCAACACCAGCAACATTTAGGCCCATGGCCTTTGCTGCAGCAATCGCAGTGCGACGCTCTTCTGGAGTGATTTTTACCAATGTCGCTGAACCACCACGATGTAGATTTGAGCGGAACTCACCTTCTTGCGCTTGACGTTTCATCGCGGCAATAACACGGTCGCCGATAACGAAACAGCGAATGTCCGCACCACCAGCTTCTTTAATATACTCTTGCACCATAATGTTGGCTTTTAAGCCCATAAATGCTTCGATAACGCTTTCTGCCGCTTTACGTGTCTCAGCTAACACCACGCCAATACCTTGTGTGCCTTCTAGTAGCTTGATCACAACTGGTGTGCCACCAACCATTTCCAGTAAGTCTTTAACGTCATCAGGCTTACTGGCAAAGCCTGTGATTGGCATACCTACGCCTTTTCTTGACAGTAGCTGTAATGAACGCAACTTATCTCTTGAGCGAGTAATTGCAACAGACTCATTCAATGGGTACACCCCCATCATTTCAAACTGTCTGAGTACCGCACAACCATAAAACGTCACAGAGGCACCAATTCGCGGGACAATCGCATCAAAGCCGCTCAACTGCTGACCCTTAAAGTGAATTTCAGGCTCACTACTATTGATATTCATATAACAACGTAGCGCGTCAATAACCTCTACTTCGTGCCCACGCTGCTCTGCCGCCTCAATTAAACGACGTGTTGAATATAAAGATTGATTCCTTGAAAGAATGCCAATTTTCATGATTTATCCGTTTTATTACTTAAGTATGACTGTTCTGGATCAACAAGGATGCGGCCTCGCATCGCCGTGCGGCCCAGTAACATTCTAAATTTCATTGTTTCTCTATCGCTTAGTGTGATTTCAATTGGCCAAGCCTGATTGCCGATAGTTAAACTTGTTTCTATTACATAACGTAGTTCTTTATGACCGCCCGAATCGGTTACAACGCGCTCATCCACTACTTTTGCTTCACTACAGACTTCATAGTCAGTATTGTCTTGTTTGGGATGAATCCAAAACCTTACCCAAAGTTCATCTTGTTCTGTTTTGAAAGGCTCAACCTTAAAGGCATGCAGACATGATGTTCTTGCTCCAGTATCTACTTTCGCTTTGATTTTTTCGATACCTAAATCGGGTAAGGAAAGCCACTCTCTCCAACCAACTGTGATCATATTATGCTCTCGTACAAAATGAGTTCGGACTTATACGCTGATTCAAGTCACTTGAAAAACAAAATAAATTTATCCTAAAGATAAAAACGCTCTGTTAAGCTAAGCACCTTAACTTACAGTAACACCAGTTACACATTTTTCAAGGTAAAGCCCTATACTGAGCTAAAGTAAAATAGAGTAATCAAACAATTTATTTCATCGCCAAGTTTTTAGAACCTAAATGAATTTGAAAATTAAATTATCTATGTCAGTCTTGGGACGAACTTTTTAATAGGAATTAGCTATGACTGGATTACTCCATGCGTTTGTGCTCGACGGTCAAGGTGGCGGTAGGCTACTTTGCGATCTGAGTGAAGTAAAACCCGTAATTCACAAGGAGCCACTTTGGCTCCATTTTGACTACAGCTTCGACGAAACGACCGAATGGCTGAAGCAACAAACGTTTTTGGATGACTGGGAAAGAGAAGCGCTAACCGCAGATGAAACTCGTCCGAGAACGGCTAATGGCGACGAAGGTTTGCTAGTTTTCTTGCGCGGCGTAAACCTTAACCCCAAGCAAAGCCCTGAAGACATGGTTTCTATTCGCTGTTTTGCAAATGATAAACTACTTATCACCTGCCGTAAGCGTCATATTATGTCGGCCCAAGATATGTTGGCATTACTCAAAAAAGGTCAGGGCGCAAAAAGTATCGGTGAGTTACTGTCTACATTGGTAATGCGACTTTCAGTGCGAATGCAGGACATCATCTGGCAAATAGAAGAGCAGCTTGACGAGTTTGAAGACGCGATGGAAAGCAGTGAGCAGCTGCCCAACTATCAGCAACTTTCAACATTAAGAAGGCAAACCATTGGTTTAAAACGCTATCTTAAGCCTCAAAAGCTTGCTATTAGCGAACTACTATTGGCGAAGATTGCTTGGCTAGATGAAGATCATCGACATATGATTGAAGAGGCGAGCAATGCCTTAAGTCGGTATATTGAAGAATTAGAAGCAGCTATTGAACGTGCACAAGTTATCCAAAATGCGATCACCAACCATCAAAATGAACAGTTAAACCAAAGAATGTACGTGATGTCCGTCGTTGCAGCGTTATTCTTACCACTTGGGTTTTTAACAGGTTTGTTGGGAGTGAATATTGGCGGTATTCCAGGCACAGAATGGGGTGGCGCATTTGCCTTGTTTGTTATTATGTTGGTGGTACTAACTGGCGGTATTGGCGTGTACTTTAAACGCAAAGGCTGGTTGTAAGTAGGAGTAATCATTGGCGCTCTCGCTAGGGATCGAACCTAGAACTCAGCCTCCGGAGGGCTACGTGATATCCATTTCACCACGAGAGCGTCGCCAACATAATAATGCTAAGTGCAGACAATTGCCAGACAATGTTTGCTATATGACTAATTAGTAACCTATTTTTTAAAAAAAGCTGTACTTTGGGCAAAAAACCAGTTATTCAACTATGCTTTGAAAATAATAAAATAGACTGATATTGCTGCCCGTTCAGAAATATCGCGATACATCATTGAGGATCCCAAATATGACACCGATGACAACAGAGCAAGTTGCAGAGTTTCTTGACGTAAAGGTTGAGCGCGTAAGACGCCTCGCACGAGAAAACTTGCTAGTCGCCAAAGACACAGATGCCAATGGCGAACCTATCTTTGACAAAGCAGATGTTGAAAAATACAAAGAGTTAGCACAGCGACTGGGTGGGATTTAAACTACCCAATAGTAATGGCCAGTAATGTGATCAAGGAATATCACACGCTACTGGCTCAGCTTGTAGCTAGAGTATCCACTGCTTCAGTAACTGTCTAAGCTTTTCAGCTTCTATCATTACGCCGCGCTGCTCGTACCATTGAATGCTAACAATCAAATAAATTTGGCAAAATACCGTCAGTTTAGCTTGAGCGTATGAAGGCATGGCTTGCCGCTTTAGAGAAAAGTAAGACTCAACCACCGTAAGTGCTGCTTCGACACCACAGCTAAAACTACACACCAGCGCTGCTAAATCAAAAAAGATGTCACTATGACAAGCATACTCAAAGTCGATTAACCGACCCCCCTCCGGAGTTTGAATGATATTGCTCATGACTAAGTCATTATGGCAAAACGCCTGATCCACGGGTAAAGAAGCTAAGCTTTCGATAAGCCATGCGATATCAACTAAGTGACGCAGTTTCTCATCAATAGCCTGAACATAACCGACTAAGTCCAGCACCTCATATACTTCAAGCTCTAAGCTATGCACCTGAATAACTTGTGCTAACAACGCAGTATTTAACTTTGGCCCAACACACACTTGTGGCATAAAGGTGAACAATGCCATACGAGTGCGTAGGTCGTACTGCAGTACTTTAGAAGTAATGCCTTGCTGTGCTAACTCATTCTGTGCCTTTAATGCCTCAGTAGGAATACCATGGCTATAGCATTTTAATAGGTAGCTTTCGCCCTTACTCACCATCAGGTAATTATTGTTACTCACACCCTTAGTTAGCTTTTCTAATCGCTCAGCTGAAACCTTGAATACGGTATCCACCTTTACTTTTAATTTTTCAAGCTCAGAGTGCTGCAAGCGTCTTTCCTTGCTTAACTTCATATTCTTCGTACCAACGCTTGTAGCCCCAACACGCCATCAAGGTGTAGAAAATAAATAGTACCAGCGTAGGATAGAAACCTTTAAGGTAATAAAGGTAGATGGAGGCTGCATCAATCACGACCCAATATAACCAGTTTTCAAGAATTTTCTTAGCCACTAAATAGGTCGTCACCACCGCAAAGCACGTGGTAAAGCTATCTAAATAGGCGAGATCTGCTGCCATATAATGCTTGGTGAAATACCCGAGCACAACGGAAACCACTGAAGTAATAACAATGATTGAAAGATGTTTTGATAACGACCAAGAAACAATATCACTGGGCTTGTTTTTGTCACCCTGACGCCACATCCACCAACCAACAACGGCCATGACCATATAGTAAAAGTGCAACAGTGATTCCATCACTAGTGCTCCGTTCCAGTACAGCACGGTATAGATGAAGGTGTTAATAAAGGCCACAGGCCAACACCAAATATTCTCTCGAATTGCCAGCAGTAAATAGGCGACTGCCAGCACCACAGCGATATACTCCCAACTCGACATCGCTGTGAACCCTGCAAAGGTTTCAGTAAACCAGTCCATTAATCGCAGGCACTATCAGCTGGAGATAAATCGCCTGAGATAAACTTACAAACAAAAATACATTTTCCGTAAGCTTCAAATGAGTGTTTCATTTCTTGATTCAATACTGAGGTCACTAAATCAAATTCACCAAAGACCTGAGTTGACATCGTGTTTGTGATCACCTTGATCCCTTCATGCTCATTCAGCCTATCAATAAAACCTTTAATAAAAGGGATATAGTCTTGGTGCAGTGGGTACTTGCTTATTTCAACAGAAACTTGCATGGGCGCTCCTTACAAATGGCAGCCGATTATTAATATTGCTGGTTTAGATTTTCCCCACCGGTAAAATCCGATTTTGGGGTATAGTTAATCCAGTCTTGCTGATAGATAATTTTACCTTTTTCGTCAAACTTTAGCACTATCAGAAATCGCCAAGGACCTAACTCGCGTGACGCATAATTAAAGCGATTAAAAACGCCTCTAGCAACCACGGTTCGAGTCGTGCTATCGACTACTTTATCCTCAACCACTAATACGGGTTGTTCATCCAGCACAGCAAAATTCCCAGCAGACCAATTAAAAAAAGCCGTAATCTGATCTTTACCTCGTGCCCTATGACCAAAAACCATATCTTCAAGCACGGCATCTTCGGCATAGAACTCGATAAACTGGGTAAAGTTCTGCCGCTGAGCATAGCTATTAAAGTAAGCATCGGCATGGCTGATGAATGTATTTTTCTTACTGATATTAACGGAGTTACTACAACCACTCAGTATTAATATAAAGAATAACAAGAACCGATAGCGCATCATAGCCACTCCAAAAACCGTATTAATCGAGTATAAAAAAAGCGCCTGTAGCGCTTAATTCGACGATGATAAAGTGTGTATTTTTATACTGTTACTATACCCAATGGTTTAGCGGTTTTCCACGCTCCACGGGTAAAGTCTGGAATACTCAATGATTCACTGCGATTAGCGACTGATTGAGCCGATAATGGAGAAATTACCGACCAAGCGGCACCGTCGTATACGTCTTGATCTAGCGCCTCACCATTGCGCAGGCAATAGATCATCCGCCAGAACATTAAAAAGTCCATACCACCATGACCGCCGTTGCGCTGTGCTTCTTCACCCATTTTAGTCCAAAGCGGATGGTCGTATTGTTTATACCATGAATCCATTTCGTAATCCCATTCATGGAAGCTCTTAGTACCACCTTGCTCTAACGCGATACGATTAGGGAAACCAGCAAAGACCCCATTAGTTCCTTGAATAAGGTTGTGACGAGAATAAGGCCTAGGCGTGGTCGTATCATGTTGTACCATGATACTGCGTCCTTTGATGGTCTTAATCATCGTGGTATTCATATCACCCGCAATATAATGTAGTTGATTGCGTTCATGATCTGCCGGAAATTCGCGTTTTGCATAGGCTGCACGACCTAGGGCGGGAGAACTCATAGAAGTTAAGTAATCAAAACGGTCACCGCGGTTAATATTCATGTACTGAGATACGGGACCTAAACCATGAGTTGGATATAGGTTACCATCTCGCTTAGTATGCCAGTGTGTACGCCATGAGCCGGTCTTGTGCTCAATTTCCTTCATTTGCCAACGTAGCTCATGAATATATGCAGCTTCACCATGTAATAACTCACCGAATACACCTTGGCGAACCATATTCAGTACCATCAACTCATCGCGACCGTAATTGACATTTTCCATCATCATACAGTTCTTTTGCGTGCGCTCTGCGGTGTCGACTATCTGCCACATTTCTTCAACGGTCAACGCTAAAGGCACTTCAACAAACGCGTGCTTACCGCTATTCATGGTATCAATTGCCATCGGCGCGTGCCATTTCCAGGGTGTTGAAATTATAACGATGTCAATATCATCCCGGTTAAGCATTTCTTGATAAGCTAAGTCACCACCACGATACAGCGCAGGTTTCGGCAAACCTCGCTCGCGCACAAGATAGTCAGCCGATTTTTCAAGCACTTCATCATGGGTATCACAAATCGCGACAATACGTGCACCATCGATGTGACTCATGCGCTTTACATGACCATAGCCACGTTGGCCAACCCCAATAAAACCTACCCGAACCACGTCCATTTTTGGTGCTACGAGCCCAATGACAGAGCGGCCTTGTTGCTTAGGTACAACGCTGTTATTTTGATTAGAACTTGCGCACCCAGCTACTACACTCGCAGCCGCTGCCGCTCCTGCGGCTTTTAAAAAGTCGCGGCGGTTTATATTTTTCATTCTTACTCCTAAACGATACTTCTTAACAGCACTAATACTGCTCGCTATCAAGCTAACCTATCCCAATCTTAGGTTCAAAACATTGCGATAAAGCCGCAAAAAAAGCGCTTGAAGCGCTTTTTCTTAAAATATATTAAATCGTTAAATTGCTCTGATAATATTATTCAGACAATCCTCTTTTTCTAGCACACTGGAATACAACGCAAACTGGTTCTTCGCACGGTCAAGATTATGACTGGCTCTGTGGGTTGCAAAATAATTATCTCCATCTAAGTGATCTGTTAAAAATCGCAGACCTATCATGAATGGCATCACTTTTGCGCCAAGAATAAAACTATCTTTCTCTGCTTCAGTCACACTGTCTTGTAACGGTTCAATGTACCCTTGCGCCAACGCGGCAAAGATATTTTCTCTTACCTGCACATTACTCAAGTTCGTTGAGTCTTCAGCTTCTGGCGAACAGAAGGTACGCACCATATCGCCAAAATCAAATAACCAGTTACCTGGCATACAAGTATCTAAGTCAATAACGGCTCGCGCTGCATCACTCTGTGTTGAAAACAGCATGTTGTTGATTTTGGTATCGTTGTGGCAAGCTCTAAGTGGCACTTGTTTTTGTGCCTGCTGCAGCTCTTCTGCAAGCGCAAATTGCTGCTGAAAAGCAGCGATAACATCACTGCACTTGTCCGCGCGACCATGCTCATCTTTCGCTAGCACTTGGTTAAATGCATCAATACGCATCGCCAAGTTATGAAAATTTGGAATGACATGATGTAACTGCGCCGCATCAAAATCATTTAGCGCATGTGCAAACTGCCCAAAAGCGTTTGCAGCGGTTAATGCTTGCTGTTCGTTTGCCACTACGTCTTCGCTATAACTGCGGCCAATAAATGCAAGCGCACGCCAAACTTCATCATTAATATCGACTAAATATTGGCCTGAACTCGTCGCTAGATGCTTTATGATAGCGAGACTATATTCACCATTTAAGGCTTTTGCTGTTAAGTGCTGTTCAATCGCTCGCGCATTTTCAACAAGATGCAAAGGGTTTGGAAATACCGTGGTATTTAGCTTTTGTACCACCATGGTTTTGTGGTTGTCCTGCAACAGCATAGTCGTGTTGATATGACCACTACCGATCGGCTTCATTTTAGCTTCTTCACTAATGAGACCGTATTCATCAGCAAGTTGTTGCGCAACGGCTTGATACTCCATATTCACCTCAAAAGGAGTTAAGTCGGATGTAGTTGTGTGGAGATGATTATCTTCCCTGACGTGCTTCATAAATCTTTCTCGCGACAATGTCTAGTTCGCTCTTATAAGTTATACCGTACCAATGTGATTTAGCTTGGTAGACCGACACGGTTTGTCGGCCCTTATTGATACTGTGTTGGATACAATCTGGCAAATAATACTCTTTTTTGACACCGTTGTCATAATTCCTTAAAAATGCATTAAACCCGGCTTCTAATGAATCAAAAAGTGACGGTGTCACACCCCAGCAGGTCATCGAAGCCAGCGCAGAGTGTGCTATCTTACACCGCTTACCTGCAATATCACCTGACAACTCGCCGTTTTCAAAGCGAATATCTAATGCCTCTTCAACCGAGTGTAGTTGTTGCGCTTGTACCTGACAAACGCCACGGTTTACTCCACCCTGATCTGATAAGGTATTTATAATTGGGTATGCGACCATCGCCATATTGCTATGATGCTGAAAATGTTCAACAAGCTGCTCAAATGCATCTGGCCCGTAATAATCATCCGCCGTAATAACTATCGCAGGCTTATCAACGTATGGTTTTGCACACAGCAGCGCATGTCCTGTGCCCCATGGTTTTTCTCGCCCTGCCAAACAGTCGATAAATTCATTCGGAATATCGCTAAGCCGCTGCTGCACTAAAGTAATGTTCAGCGCCTTCGGCAATCGTGGCAATATCACATTTTCGATTAGGCTTCGCACTTTGTCATTGATGATCAAAATAACATCTTGCACACCAGCATGATGCGCGTCAATTATGCTCAATTCCATAATGCTTTTAAAGATACTTGGCAGCTCAGCAACCTGCTTATTACCACCAAAGCGGCTTCCTAATCCACCTGCCAAAATGATCAGCTTAGGGGGTTGTTCGATTCCTATCATTGAAAAAATATCAAAACTCAAATAAGCGGGTAAGTGTACTGAGCTTTTGCGCAGAATAAAAGCAATTGCGAGGAAAGACGTCCTCGCTATTAGTGTGAACTAGCTAAACTTTTGACATAAGTACTTTATTTCTTGGTATTCAAGCAATCCTTCCTGTGCTCCTTCTCGACCAAGACCTGAAAACTTCACACCACCAAAAGGCGCTACTGGATTGGATATGATCCCTTCATTAATCCCAACCATGCCATACTCAAGCGCATGACTTACTCGCCTTATTTGATTGCCATCATTCGAATAAAAATAAGCAGCAAGCCCTTCTGGCACAGAGTTTGCCATTCTTACCACTTCATCTTCACTCTCAAAATCAATAATGCTGACAATCGGTGCAAAAATTTCTTCATGGAAGATCCGCATGGTGCTATTTACACCCGTGATAACTACCGGTGCCATAAATTGGCCGCTTTGTTTATCACCTTGATAAGCGATGCTCGCACCTTTAGCTAACGCATCTTCTAACAGCTGCTGTGCTTTTTGTTTGGCTTCAAGTGAAATGAGTGGACCAATATCAATACCCTGCTCTAGACCATTTCCCAAGGTGAGCGTGCTAACCTGCTGAGTGAGTGTATTGAGTAGTTCTGCCGAGATACCTTTCGCGACAAACACACGATTTGCGGCCACACAAGTTTGTCCTGCATTTCTGAACTTCGCTGCCATCAAACCACTTACCGCTTGCTCAACATCAGCGCTGTCGAAAACAATAAATGGTGCATTACCACCAAGCTCCATTGACGTTCTTTTCACTGTGTCGGCACATTGCTTTAACAACGCACTCCCCACTTGTGTTGATCCCGTAAACGTGAGTTTTCGCACTTGTGGTGACTCAGTAAGGTGTGCTACTAACCCTTTAGAGTCGTTAGTCACTAACACCTGAAAAGCGCCAACTTCCATTCCAGCCTGAATAGCCAGCTTTGCAAGGGCGATGGCCGCAAGAGGAGTTTTCTCAGAGGGCTTTAAAATAAAACTACAGCCTGCAGCATAAGCTGGTGCTACTTTTCTGGTGATCATCGCCAGTGGAAAATTCCACGGTGTGATCCCAAGTACAACACCAACCCCTTGCCTGATTGTAGTTAGCTCATGTGATTGAGAATGACTGGGAATAACCTGACCATAGGCGCGCTTGGCTTCTTCGCTATACCATTCAATAAATCCTGCAGCATAATCCGCCTCGGCAAGTGCCTCCTTAAGCGGTTTGCCTTGTTCCTTAGTGACGATTTCAGCCAAGGCCTGGCGATGCTCTATTACCAATTCGTACCATTTTCTAAGTACTTGACTACGGGCATGTGCTGTCGTGCTAGCGAGTTTTTCGAAGGTTTCAGCCGCTGCTTGCAGCGCTTTATCGGCAGCCTGATTATCCGCCTCAGAAACCTGAGCAAGGTGCTCTCCAGTTGCAGGATTAACCACATCGACATGCGTTTTACTATGATGTGCTTGGCCATTGATAAGTGAAAATTCGGGGTTACTGATGAGTGACATAGCGTTCCTCCTAGAAAAGCAAAAAGCCGTAGTATCAGACTACGGCTTTATTAAATTTGTCAGTAACAACCTAGGTTGTTAGCAGCACTTAATGGTCTTCATTAACGATATTGAGATTGTACTTTGGAATTTCAACCACTAAGTCTTCATCACTAATTATCGCTTGGCAACCTAAACGCGACTCAGCTTCAAGACCCCATGCTTTATCTAGCATGTCATCTTCTAACTCATCGCTTTCTTCCAGCGAGTCAAAACCTTCACGAACAACGATATGGCACGTAGTACATGCACATGATTTTTCACAGGCATGTGGAATACTAATTCCGTTTTTCAACGCCACATCGAGTACAGTTTCACCCGTTTTCGCTTCGATTGCAGCACCTTCCGGACATAACTCTTCATGGGGTAAAAAGATAATTTGTGGCATATTACACCTCGTCTACCGACTGCCCTTGCAGTGCCTTTTTAATTGATTCATCCATACGGCGTGAAGCAAAATCACTACTCGCCTGATCGACTTCTTCGATCGCCTTTTTAATCTGCTCTGGATTGTCTGCACTTTCGCGAATTTGTGCAAGTTCAGTCATTGCACCGCGCAGTGTATTGAGTTCATCTTCTGCCAACAGATGACCATCTGTTGCAAGCGATGCCTCTAACGCTTCTAATACACGCAGTGCTTCAACCTGCTGCTCTTTAAGCATACGAGCGCTCATGTCTTCTTTGGCATTGCTCATCGAATCTTTTAGCATTTGTGCTACTTGGTCATCGCTCAAACCAAACGACGGTTTTACCTGGATCTCAGCCTGCACGCCTGTCGACTTTTCTTCAGCCGAAACACTCAATAGACCATCAGCGTCAACTCTAAAAGTGACTCGAATATGCGCAGCGCCTGCCGCCATTGGTGGAATGCCTTTTAGACTAAATTTAGCTAAGCTACGACAATCATCAACGAGCTCACGCTCACCTTGCAATACATGCAATGACATAGCGGTTTGACCATCTTTAAAAGTGGTAAACTCTTGTGCACGTGCAACAGGAATAGTGGTATTACGTGGAATGATCTTTTCAACCAACCCACCCATAGTTTCTAAGCCTAAAGACAATGGCAATACATCAAGCAGTAACATGTCAGAGTCAGGCTTGTTACCCACTAAAATATCAGCTTGGATAGCAGCACCTAATGCCACCACACGGTCTGGATCGATTGATGTTAGTGGCTCTTTGACAAAGAAGTTACCGACTTCTTCACGCACCACCGGCATACGAGTCGACCCACCCACCATTACAACCTGTAAGACTTCTTCTGCTGTGACATCGGCGTCTTTTAACGCGCGGCGACAAGAGCGCAAAGTCTTTTTAACCAATGGCATTGCCATTTCAGCAAATGCTTGACGCGTGATCGAAACTACAAATTTTTGCTCGCGAACTGGTAGCTCTACGTTTACCGTTTCATAGCTTGAAAGCGCTTCTTTACAGGCTCTTGCCTTATTGATAAACAAGCGTAGCTCTTTTGGGTTTAAATCAAATAGCTGCGTTTGCTGTTTAAAGAAATCGACCAACAGTGAATCAAAGTCATCACCACCGAGGCTAGAATCACCACCGGTTGATAATACCTCAAACACTCCTTGGTTTAAGCGTAAGATAGAAATATCAAACGTACCACCACCAAGGTCATAAACCGCGATCACGCCTTCTTGACCGGAGTCTAGGCCGTAAGCTACCGCGGCTGCAGTCGGCTCATTGAGAAGTCTTAATACTTTTAGACCAGCAAGCTCGGCTGCGTCTTTTGTACTTTGCCTTTGTGCATCATCAAAATACGCAGGTACGGTGATCACCGCGCCCATTACATCCTCACCAGCAAAGCTATCAATAGCACGTTGGTGTAATGTTTTTAAAATTTCAGCGGAGGCTTGCACTGGGCTTACAGCGCCAGCTACGGTTTCAATAGCAAGCGAACCGTTATTATCGACAAAGTTATAAGGCAACTGACCATAGCTTTGTTCTATTTCAGATTGCGTTTTACCTAAAAAACGTTTTACAGAAATAAGCGTATTAGTCGGGTCTTCAGCAGAAGCAGCTTGGGCTTGTTCACCAACAATAACCTCTGAGTCGGTGTACCTTACTACCGACGGCAGCATAGGTTTACCCATTAAATCGCTAAGAGTCTTCGTTTCGCCACTTTGTACTGTTGCCACAAGAGAGTTCGTGGTACCTAAGTCAATACCAATCGCTAATTTATGCTCATGAGGTGCCGCGCTCTGCCCCGGCTCAGCAATTTGCAATAATGCCATAATGCTCTTTTCACTTTAACGTTTGTTGATGCTACACATCATCAATCGAATAATTCATCTTCGATACGTGCTAATTCGTCGCGTAACTTGTAGACAAACTTTAGCTTACGAATATTGTCTGCTGCGGCTTCTAATGTGCTCATGTCATCGCTTTGAAGCTGCTCGGCAAGGGAAGCGCTAAACTTTGTATCTAACGCTTTAATCTGTGTTTCGAACTCTGTAATCGCGCTGTCAGGATCCGCCGCATCAGGTAATTCTTCTAATGCTTCGCGCAGCTCCATCTGTTGCATTAAAAACATCGGATCTTGCAACGTTTGTTGCTCTGCACGTATGTCTACACCCTTTTCGCTTAGCATATACTCGGCGCGTTTAACTGGGTGTTTGAGCACCGCTAGCGCGTCATTGATCTCTGCGGTTTTCTGTACCGCGAGCAACTTCTCACGCTCACTTTTACCAGCAAATCTATCTGGGTGAACTGCACGCTGTAGCTCTAAATAACCTTGATTTAGTTTGTTTAAATCAACGTGATAATCAACAGGTAAATCAAATAATTCAAAATAACGCATACGCACCTAATACAGCAAAGCCCCACCAAGGCAGGGCTTTAAGCTATTCACTGTTGCAAACTATACGGTGAAGCTTTCGCCACAGCCACATTCGTCTTTCTGATTTGGGTTATTGAATTTAAACCCTTCATTCAGACCTTCTTTTGTGTAATCAAGCTCTGTGCCGTCGATATAAACTAAGCTTTTTGCATCAACGATGATTTTGACATCTTTGTCTTCAAATACTTCATCGCCTTCATCTAAATCGTCGACAAATTCGAGAACATAAGCAAGACCTGAACAGCCCGTGGTTTTAATACCAACGCGCAGCCCTATGCCTTTTCCACGGTTACTCAAAAAGGCTAATACGCGATTAGCGGCTGCATCTGTTAACGTCACTGCCATAATAGTCTCTTACTTCGCTTGTTTACTCTTATAATCTGCAATCGCAGCTTGAATCGCATCTTCTGCCAAAATTGAGCAGTGGATTTTCACTGGTGGCAACTCAAGCTCAGCACTGATATCAGTGTTTTTGATAGTAGAAGCTTCTTCTAACGATTTACCTTTCACCCACTCAGTCACAAGGGATGATGATGCAATCGCGCTGCCACAACCATATGTCTTGAATTTCGCATCTTCGATGATGCCTTCTTTTGACACTTTAATTTGTAGTTTCATTACGTCGCCACATGCAGGTGCCCCCACCATGCCCGTTGCTACGCTTGGATCGTTCTTGTCTAAAGAACCTACGTTACGTGGATTCTCAACGTGGTCGATAACTTTATCACTGTAAGCCATAACTATTTCCTCACTACCTGCTTGCGGCTGGATAGTATCCAGCCAGCGGCTAAAACTTGCTTAATGGTGTGCCCATTCAACGCTATCTAAGTCGATGCCATCTTGGTGCATTTCCCAAAGTGGTGACATCTCACGTAAGCGACCAATAGAATTCTTAAGAAGATTGACGGTGTAATCGATCTCTTCTTCTGTCGTAAAACGACCAATACTGAAGCGGATAGAGCTGTGTGCTAATTCGTCATTACGACCTAGAGCACGCAGTACATAAGATGGCTCTAAGCTCGCCGATGTACATGCAGAACCTGAAGAAACCGCAATGTCTTTAACTGCCATTAGTAGACTTTCACCTTCAACAAAGTTGAAGCTAATGTTTACAATGCCAGGTACTGATTGGTCGATAGCACCATTAAAATAAACTTCGTCCATATCCATTAGGCCGTCCAATAGACGCTGACGAAGCGCACTGATGTGTGCATGGTCTTTTTCAAAGTCTTGCTTAGCAATTCTAAATGCTGTGCCCATACCCACGATTTGGTGAGTAGCAAGAGTACCTGAACGCATACCGCGCTCATGACCACCACCGTGCATTTGTGCTTCTAAACGCGCACGTGGTTTACGGCGTACGTACAACGCACCGATACCCTTCGGGCCATAAACTTTGTGGCCAGAAAATGACATAAAGTCTACTTTCAATGTTTGTAGGTCGATTAGTACCTTGCCAGCGCTTTGTGCCGCATCAACATGGAACATGATCTTGCGCTCACGACACATCTCACCGATAGTCGCGATATCTTGAATAACACCTAGCTCGTTATTAACGTGCATTACGCTCACTAAAACAGTGTCTTCGCGCATGGTTGCTTCAAGCTTTTTCAAGTCAAGTAAGCCGTTGTCTTCAACATCCATATACGTCACTTCAAAGCCTTGACGCTCAAGCTCACGGCAGGTGTCTAGTACTGCTTTATGTTCAGTACGAACGGTGATGATGTGCTTACCTTTCTTTTTATAGAACTGTGCAGCACCTTTGATTGCAAGGTTGTTTGACTCAGTTGCACCAGATGTGAAAACGATTTCACGCGGATCAGCGTTGATTAAATCAGCGATATCATTACGCGCCTGATCAACCAGTTCTTCTGCTTGCCAACCGAAACGGTGTGAACGAGAAGCTGGATTACCAAAGTTACCATCCATTGTCAGGCACTGCATCATCTCGTCTGCAACACGCTGATCAACCGGAGCGGTTGCTGCATAATCTAGATATATCGGTAATTTCATTTATCTCTCCGCTTGACGTCAACCTAGAGTTGACAGCTCACTTGAATATTGTCTAATTGCTCGATAACACGTTTAACGTGCTTATCTTGCCGCGTTGCTACGGATTGAACATCCGCGTCGGCGACTAACTCGGCTAGGGAAATACTGTTTAAAAATTCTTCAATTCGCACACTTAAATCAGACCACAATGAATGAGTTAGACAGCGCATACCGCTTTGGCAACCGCCGCCTTCGCCGTGACAACGTGTTGCGTCAACGGACTCGTCAACAGCATTAATCACATCACCAACGGAAATTGTGTGTGCATCACGGCCCAATAAGTAGCCGCCGCCTGGACCACGTACAGAGCTAACTAAGCCATGTTTACGTAGACGGGCAAATAATTGTTCAAGGTAAGATAGCGAAATCTCTTGTCGTTCAGAGATATCGGCTAGTGGAACAGGGCCAATACTTGCGTGTAACGCAACATCTAACATTGCTGTCACGGCGTATCTGCCTTTTGATGTCAGTTTCATGCATAACCCCCGCTAATTTACCAAGCTGCAAATTTTAATTACTTGACTAAGATAGTCAAGTATTAACCAAGCATAATAACGGCTTTAAATCTGTAACCCTCGTATGCCTACCCGAAATACCTGAGTAATTTAATCAGGTATTATGGATATTGTAATTACCTGAGTATTTTAGTCAAGTATTAGTGATGAAGATTTATGCAAGATTTCACAAAAGGAATGGTTAATATTTAGACAATAGAAATATAACAGTATTGGCGCGCTGAGTTGGCCAATACTGCATCTTGTCTGGTTTACTTGTTAGTAGATTTATCTATCGAACTTAGGATCCCACGTAGAATATTAAGTTCTTGATCTTCCGGTCTAGCACGGTTGAACAAACGCTTTAGCTTGGTCATTACCATGCCCGGATGCTGTTTGATGATAAAGCCAGTGTCATTCAGGGTATTTTCAAGATGCTCGTAGAATAACTCCATCTGCTTTGATGATGGGTAAATCGTTTCATCCACTTCTTCTGGCTGCTTTTGTTGCGTGTCTAAGTATGTCATACGCGTTTCGTAGGCCAACGTTTGCACTGCCATCGCAAGATTAAGCGAGCTATACTCAGGATTAGCCGGAATACATACGTGATAGTTGCATAACTGCAGCTCTTCGTTCGACAAGCCACTGTTTTCTCGACCAAATACCAATGCAACTGGGCCATTCACCGATTCAGCAACCAATTTTTGTGCACACTCACGCGGGTCTACCATTGGCCACGACAAAGTGCGTGAGCGCGCACTCGTGCCAATAGTTAAAGCGCAATCAGCAATCGCCTCTTGAAGTGTATCGACTTTAGTCGCTGCACCCAACACGTCGGTTGCGCCAGCCGCCAATGCACTTGCATGGCTGTCCACTTCACATGCAGGGTCAACTAAGTAAAGCTTAGATAACCCCATCGTCTTCATCGCTCTCGCAACAGAGCCAATATTGCCAGAGTGTGAGGTGTTCACTAATACAATTCGAATATCTTCTAAAGCCATTTACACGAGTCTCAAACAAAAATAATGGCGCAGTGTAGCATATCTAATTTGCGTTTTTCCAAGCTCCACAACCAGAAATTAAAAATCTTTATGTAGCAACGAAGTACAAAAAACAACCAGAGAAATTCACAATTGGTTATTTACTTTAGAGAAAAAACCGCTAGAATACGCCGGCTCAAAATGATCCTGTTCTTTTACAACCTAAAGGTAATGCTATGCATCCAATGTTGAACATTGCGGTACGCGCTGCGCGTAACGCAGGTAAGATTATCCTACGTGCAAGTGAAGATTTATCGCGCGTTGAAGCTACTCAAAAAGGCACAAATGATTTAGTAACTAACATCGATAAAGATGCGGAATCAATCGTTCGTGACACAATTTTAAAATCTTACCCTGATCACGCTATTGTTGGTGAAGAATTTGGTCATCACGAAGGCAAAGATGCAGACTACCTTTGGGTTATCGATCCTCTAGACGGTACAACTAACTTCGTTAAAGGTATCCCTCATTATGCTGTTTCTATCGCGCTAAGAGTTAAAGGTCGCGTAGAGCAAGCTGTTGTATACGATCCAATTCGCGATGAATTATTTACTGCTTCTCGTGGCCAAGGCGCACAGCTAAACAACAAACGTATTCGTGTATCTAAGTCTATTGAATTACAAGGCACTGTGCTTGCAACAGGTTTCCCTTTCAAGCAAAAGCACCACATGGATGCTTACCTAGAAGCGTTCAAAGCATTATTCATTCATACAGCTGATATCCGCCGTGCGGGCTCTGCAGCTTTAGACATGGCATATGTTGCTGCAGGTCGTATGGATGGCTTCTTTGAAATTGGCCTTAAGCCTTGGGATACAGCAGCCGGTGAGCTGTTAGTAAAAGAAGCAGGCGGTATGGTCACTGATTTTGCAGGCGGTGCTAACTTTAACCGTAGCGGCAACATCATCTGTGGCGCGCCTAAGCTTTGCCAAGCGATTGTAAAAGAAATTCGCCCAGTATTAACTGAGTCATTGTTAAAATAATAACTCTGGCTTAGACAAAAGAGCCAAGTATTACCTTAGGCTAGTAAATTAAGAAAGAGCTACTATTTCATTATGGTGGCTCTTTTTGTTTCCACCTCCTTTCGTAAAACTTACGACGAGCCAGCCTGTCACTACCACAAAAATGGCTCTTTTCTTCTTATATCCAAATCGCTAAATGCTGTTGCCAGCAGTACATAAGCACCATATGCTAGAGTTTCCCCATTTAAGCAAGGAAAAGTGATGGTAAAACTCATTGTTTTTGTATTTACAGTATTCGCCCCAATCGCACTTTCGCAACCAACAATTAATAATGCGCTACCCTTTCCTGATAAAAAACAACGAACAGAGATTACCACACAGCTATTTTCTGGAATAGAAAGCATCGATGCCATAACAATAACACTGCGCAATAAAACGAGACGTATAGACTGGAAAACCTACAAAACCATAGCAAGTAAACGTATCATAAACTCAAATAATTGGGATACCTTATACCGTGCCCTAGACAACCTACATTATGGAATTTTAAATCGTCACTCCTATTTGATAGTTGATGAAAAGGCACGCCAACAAGTCACGAACTTCCCTAAGTGGCCGAAGCTCGAAATAGGCTATACATGGCCTCAAATTAGCTTTTTCTCTACAAGAAACCAAAAGTCAATCAGACTTATAAACGAGCGTAGCATAGAAGATTTGTTTGAAGAGTTTTTCAACTTTTATTGTAATGATGTACATAAATCAGGTTGCCTGCGGCTGTTCTCCAGCTACATGAAATCGGGCTACTTCTTCTCTGGTGGCCTAGACAAACTCGTCGTTAGTTACACAGATAACAGTTCAGATGTTTTTGTAAAACAGAGGCAACAAAAAAGCAAGCAGCAAGCTTCTTCTAAATGTTCAGAAATGTATTTACCGCTTGGCTTAAATTTACTCTACAAAGGCAGTCAGTCATGCCTATATGAAAGCGACGGTGCCTTTGTGCTTAAGATATTCTACTTTGGTAAATGGGGTTCTCACAGCGATGATATCTACTGTGACGAAGCTAAAGAACCAGGTATGTGCTTCGATATTAACGAAATAAAGCAAATTACACATCGCTCACAAGCTAAGCCCCTAATTGTAGATATCCAGAATAATAAAGGTGGTTCAGAAAATACGCCTTGGATCGCCGCTTTGACCCGAAATGGGTTCAGAGACAATTTGATCCAGTATCGAAATACACCACTTTTGGAGAATAAAGAAATCCGGGATAGTGCGTTTTACCAAAGTAAAAGAGCCGAACGTTGGTATCAAAATATTGTCGCTGACATCACCAGTCGCAATGACTTTCTGCCTCCTCGGCCTGACTTTTGCCGTGGCTCTTCCCAGTGCGACATTCGCATGATTGACTCGTCTTCCACGCCTATTAAATACGAGTCCTTAAAACTCGTAGTCAATGCTGGATGCGTTAGCTCTTGTGATGATTTTATTTGGCGAACACGCCAGTATGCAAATGCGAAAACCTTTGGACAATTGCCGGCTACAGATGGCGCCTATGCCAGATTAACTGGTTACTTATTTATCACTAAAACAGGGAAGATAATTACTATTATCACTGGGGAAGGTGAGCACCCT
Source organism: Pseudoalteromonas sp. JC3 (assembly GCF_030291895.1). NCBI lineage: Bacteria > Pseudomonadati > Pseudomonadota > Gammaproteobacteria > Alteromonadales > Pseudoalteromonadaceae > Pseudoalteromonas > Pseudoalteromonas sp. JC3. The sequence continues at coordinate 3,669,139 of NZ_CP127855.1, forward strand.
GCAGGTGATAATGGAACTTTGTTACTGACTTATCAACTCCCTATTTCTAAAACAGTGAGCTTTGACGGAGAAATGTTGGAAGGAAATGCTAGCGTACTTGACAACTTATTGCCTGTAAGCAAACTAAACTATGTTAATTTGGAATTAGATAACTTGGTAAATGCCTTGCGTGATTAAAGCATCCGATTAGCTAGAACACGAAATACAGTGAAGCTGCTATATCCAAGATAGCGGCTTCACTGCTTTAAGAGCGTCAGATACCTACTTAATTTCAACACGGGCTGAGCGCATCACGATTTCATCGTTTAGCTCAATACCAAGCCCCGGTTCTTCTGACACTGTAAAGATACCATTCTTAGGCTGTGGGTCTTGCAAGCATAGCTCTCTGTTCCACTTTTTGATTGCGTAAGTATGGTGCTCATGGATCAGGAAGTTTGGGATCGCGGTTTCCAAGTGTAATGAAGCTGCGGTTGCTACCGGGCCGCCACAGACATGCGCCTGAATACGGATATCAAAGATATCGGCGTAATCACATACCTTCTTAGTTTCCGTAAAGCCACCACATAGGCCTATATCTGGCTGCAGTACATCAATACTTTGATCTTCAAAATAAGGGCGAACACCCCAGCGATTATACAAACGCTCACCACCAGCGATTGGTACAGAGGTCTTGTTGGCTACCTTTGCATGTAAAGAGTGGTTAAGATAATTCACTGGCTCTTCATAATACATACAATCAAATTCTTCAGCGATGTCTGCAATTTGAATGGCTGATGTCGCGCCTGGTAAGCTGTGGCACTCAAAAATAATGTCCACTTCATCACCTACCGCTTCACGTATTGCTTTCATTCTTGCACGGTATAATTTCATTTCCGCGCGCGAGATAAGCTTAGTTCTATCGTAATAGGTGTTACCATCTTTATCGTACTGAATTGGGTCAACTTTAACCGCATCGTACCCTTCAGCAATGGCTTTGTGAGCCGCTTCAGCATATTCGTGTGGTTGAACTAGTGCTTTAAACTCGCTATCCCAGTCAAACTGTAATTGTGAGGCATAGGTGCGAAGCTCAGGGTTCACTTTACCACCAAGCAACTGATAAACAGGTAGGTTTAAGGCTTTACCTTTAATATCCCAAAGCGCGGTATCTATTGCTGACATTGCCGCATATACCACAGGTCCGCCACCTAAACCCCAAAAGCTTTCTCTGAGCATACGCGACCAAAGCAGCTCGGTTTGAAACGGGTCATGACCAATTAAAAAAGCTTCAGCCATTTCTTTGATCATACTGGCCGCAGCGCTGTGGCCGAGATCGTATGCAAGCCCAGCTTCACCAACCCCTGAAATGCCTTCATCGGTGTGAATACGAACAAAAACGGGTGTCCAAGCAGGTCTATCTGGACAATGAATATCGAAGACTTCGACGCGATTAACTTTCATGTTGACTCCTATTGAGCAAAGCTTGGGTCTAGGCGGTAAGCTTTACGAAGCATTGCGGGCCATGCTAATTGACCACCGGTGCTACCGCTATGCACGACATTCGCTTGGTTATATATGTTATCAATAATGGGTTGTGGTACAGGTACGGCTTGTTGTCCCGTTGCTTGAATCGCAACTTGAATCTCGCATGCACGCTGTAAGTCATAAAAACGCATAAAGGCATCGCCTACCGTTGGTCCAACAGTTAAACCACCGTGGTTCACCAGCAGCATATGATTGGTTGTACCTAAGTCATCCTGCAAGCGCTTTTTCTCATCCATATTCACCGCTAAGCCTTCATAGCCGTGATACGACAGTGATGGTAAGGAGAACATACTATGCTGACTCAAAGGCAATAAACCACATTCTACACTTGCGACTGCGATCGTCTCTTTGGTATGGAGGTGGATAACGCAATGCGCATCTTCTCGCACCTCATGGATTGCACTGTGAATGGTAAAGCCCGCTGGATTAATCTTAAATGGCGTATCATCAAGAATATTCCCTTCAAGATCGACCTTCACCAAATTAGAAGCGGTGACTTCATCAAAGGTCAGGCCAAAGGCGTTTACTAAATAATGATCCGTACCCGGCAAACGCGCCGACATATGCGTATAAATTAGATCTCCCCAACGAAAGTGCTCAACCAGTCGATAGCAAGCGGCAAGGTCAACACGCAGCTGCCACTCTTCTGCGCTTACTTTGTCTTTTAAATTTAACTGAGGTAATTCGAACATGGGGATCCCTTATTGACTCCACATTTGGATGTATAGAAGTCTAAATTAGCTTAATTATATCTTCAACTAAAAACCACCGCGAACGGTGGTTTTTTATCATCTTTGATATCTAACTTTGATGTTACTCAACTTTAGATAGATACTCTGCAATCGCATCGATTTCAGCGTCAGTGACATTAGCAACCATCGCTTTCATTGCTGCTGTCATACCGTTATTACGTTTACCTGATTTGATATCTTTCATTTGCGCCGCTAAATACTCTTTGCTTTGACCATTTACCTTCGGATACAGAGGCATGATCGGTGCTTTACCTTCTGCACCATGACAGGTTTGGCACATCTTTGCTGTATACAATGCTTTACCATCTGCAGCCATTGAACTTGCTGAACCTAGTGCGCAAATTGCCACCGTAGTCCCTACTAGTAGTTTTTTCATCTTGCTCATATCATTACTCTTTTTATTGACGGTTAACGTTGTAAGTCAGTGTAGACTAAAGTTTGACCTAAAGCCTAATCACTACCACATCAAATCATCTGGGACTTCAAAGTCAGCGTAAGGATCATCCTCATCACCTTGCTGGTTGTCCTCAACATGGAAAACGATATACTTCTCGTCTACCTCTGCAATCTTTCTAGCAGGTTCATCTTGTAGCACATAGAATTGCCCTTCTAAAACACAAATCGCTAAACGCCCCTTTGATAGCGCTTTTTGTGTTTCGGAATTAACTTCTAACTCCTTCACCTTATTTTGATATGTGAAGTTAAAAGTCACATTACCGCGGATCTCATCTTGGTTATGGTGTTCTAAGATCTGCTTCACGCGAGCAATTTGCTCTTTATCTTTTAGCGTTTCTTGCTTCGCTTTATTTAGCTCTTCGGCACGCTTTTGCTGCTCAAGCTTTGTCTGCTCAATATGTTTTTGAAGGTCTGTTTGGTCGCTCGTTGCGCCCTTTTTCTTTTTCTTCTGCTGTTTACGCTTTTGTGTTTTTGCAACTTTCGCCTTGTGCTCAGTTGTTAGGCCTGCTTTTAGCAACTGATCTTGCAGTGAACCCATCATGCAACTCCGTAAAATAGACTTTTCACTATTTTAACTCAGCAATTTCGATTGACCAGAGAGGAATCGGTCAATCTAATGTAAAACTACCAAAATTATTGTTGCACACCGTGATTTAGCGCAAAAAATTGTCATCTAGTTTGCTTTAATTTAAGCTAACTCATCGAAATAAAAAGCCTTATAGCTTAATGCCTGTCATTCATCTACTGCTTTGCTCCGTTACCATTTTTTTTGTGCTCTATGCACCGCAGCCGCTGCTGGCTGAGTTTGCGGAACAATTTAATGTGTCAGCGTCAGATGCGGGCATGCTGATGTCAGCAACTATGCTACCTCTGGCTATCGCGCCAATCTGCTACGGATTATTGCTGGCAAAGTCTAATCCGCTGCGCATTTTAAAATGGACCATGCTGCTCTTGGCACTCAGCAGTTTAGCATTTGCTTCAATGACTTCGTTTTCAGGGCTCTTGTTTACTCGGTTAATTCAAGGGTTATTATTACCTGCTGCACTCACTGCGATGACGGGTTATATCGGCCAACAGTTTAGTGGCTCACAGTTGAAAAGAAACATGAGCTTGTACATCGGAAGTACCATAGCCGGAGGTTATTTTGGCCGTACACTTGCGGCCAATTTTACTGTCTGGTTTGAGTGGCGAAGTTTCTATTACCTAAACGCATTGTTATTGATTGTGCTGGCATTTAGCATTCGAGCCAGCAAGAACAAACCACCAATAATTCACGCGACAAGGATCAGAGACTACCTGGCACCACTCAAGCAATCGCGCCTAGTGAGATTATACAGCTCTGTATTTTGTATGTTTTTCTGCTTCGCGGGACTACTCAACTTTTTACCGTTTATACTCAAGTACGACTTTAATTTAACCGATCCCAGTAAAGTGGGCTGGGTCTATACAGGCTATTTGGTTGGTGCTTTAGGGTCTATTGTTACACCTTGGCTACAAAGTAAATTTCATTCTACCTGGCGATTTTTAGCTGTGATGTTTTTAGTCTACGCTGCAACCATTGCGCTATTACCCGTGGCGTCTGTGTTCTTTTTTGTAGTCTTATTTACGCTGTTCTGCGGCTGTATGTTTGTGATCCATTCTACCGCTGCACCATTAGCCAACAGTATTAGTCAGGCACCTGCAACCGTCACCAATGGCGCTTATGTTTCATTTTATTATTCCGGAGGCGTGCTGGGATCTTACCTTCCGGGTTTGATTTATGAGCAAGCTGGTATCGCTTGGTTTTGTGCGTCACTTTTTATCGTTTGTACAGTCGGCTTAGCTCTGAGTTTGAGAAACACAGTCAACCCAGTGAGGTGAATGTCCTGTGACTTGCCAAAAGCGCTTTAAATCTTCGAGCGTTAACACCCAAGTTTTAGTATTCACTAGGGGATGGCACTGCCATAAGTGCGCAGATTGCAGTTCACTATCAAGCCATAATTCGACTCGTTGCTCGTTGTCGTTATGCAGTGTGAGTACTGACACACAGCCTTGTTCCACCCCTAAATACTTCGCTAATCTGTCCGTCGATGCAAAACCTAAACGCGACACCCCTTGAGATTTAGACAGCGCTTTTAGGTCGACTTGCTTATCTGCAGGAATAATAAAAAGAAAGTGTCGCTTTCCATAGTTATCTCGGAGGAAGAGATTTTTCAGTCGCGTCCCTTTTCTCTCTAACTTCAAGTTGTCAGCATCTAGACAAGTATGTAACGGTGGATGCTCATAATTGAGATAGTTGATATCTAACTGAGCGAGCCGCTCTGCAAGTGCACTTGGATTGTTTCTGATCACAAACACTTACCTCGTAACTGAACGCTACGCTGCCGCCAGTATACATCGGTAATTTTATGACCTGCGTTGCAGTAGTCCGCTTCAATCAAAGCCGGTTTTAATAAGGCGACGGCTTGCTCTTCTAACTTGAGTTTTAGAGAGGGGGAATCTTCAATACGTTCAAACTCGGCAAAACGTTTTAACTCTCTTCTTGATATTGGCTTACTTGCATCCAGCTCCATTCGAGGTGTTGCTTGTACCGTTACAATGAAAGCAAATTCTTTATCACCAGTTGGCGAAAGACGCTTATGAAGAGATTGTTTTTCGATAATAAGTTCAGGCTCATCAGACTGTGATGCACAACTCGCTAGCAGCCCAATAATGAGAATAGAAAAGATATGACGCAGAACCATAATTCGCTTAATTCGTTTTATTTTCAGTTCAGTGTAACAAAGACTATAAAAAAATAGCGAAATTTTTTGTCTGGGGTTGACGGGAATATAAAAAATGATTAAATTTCGCTTCGTCCACTGACGGAATGTGGGGCTATAGCTCAGCTGGGAGAGCGCCTGCCTTGCACGCAGGAGGTCAGCAGTTCGATCCTGCTTAGCTCCACCACTTTCCGCTCTTCTTACTTCTTACAAAACTCCCCCCCCTAAATCGAAAAGAAAAAAGCCCAAGTCTTTCGACCCGAGCTTTGCAGTTACTTATGTCATTCTGTGTATACCACTGAGTATGATTTTTCTATCTACTCAAGCAGCATCTGTTCATTACTCTCTGATTTGGCCTTCACCATTTACTAAAAACTTTTCGGTTGTTAGCGACTCCAAGCCCATAGGTCCGTAAGCGTGCAATTTGGTGGTAGCAATACCAATCTCGGCACCTAAACCTAACGCTGAACCATCACTAAAGCGTGAGGAAGCGTTAACCATCACGACAGAAGCATCAACACCGCGTTGGAACAAATCAGCAGCCGCTTTGTCTTCCGTACAGATAACTTCGGTATGATGACTACCAAAGCGATCAATATGTGCAAGCGCTGCATTAAAATCAGTAACCTGACGAACCGCTATTTCAAGACTCAAGTATTCTTCGCCAAATTCGTCATCGCTTAACTCAACTGCATTATCAAAATAAGCTACGGTTTGCTTACACGCATTAATTTTCACACCCCTTTCTGCTAGTGCTGCAGCAACTTTCGGTAAAAAAGTCGGAGCGATATCTTGATGAACGATTAACCCTTCAAGCGCATTACATACACCAGTACGCTGCGTTTTACCGTTTAACAGAAGCGCCATTGCTTTATCGAGATCGGCCGCTTTATCTATATACAAGTGACACACGCCCTTAAAATGCTGGATCACTGGCACCGTACTATTCTCAGTAACGAAATTGATTAGACCCTCACCGCCACGTGGGATGATAAGGTCGATATATTCTTTTTGCTGCATCAGCTCCATTAGCAACGCGCGGTCTGGATCCGGAATAACAGAAACCAATGCGGCAGGTAGATTATGTTTTTCGAGCGCCTGATGCATCGCTTTTGCGATCTCTAAAGAACTTGATAACGCTTCTTTACCACCACGCAAAATAACACCATTACCTGATTTAAAACATAGTGCACCGGCGTCAGCGGTGACATTGGGGCGCGCCTCATAAATCATGCAGACAACACCAAGTGGCACTCGCATTTTACTGATTTTAATGCCATTTGGTCTTACACCCATGTCTCTACGTGCACCCACTGGATCGTCCAGTTGAATGATAGTCTCGATACCTTCAGCCATACTTTCAATCCGCGCTTGGTTAAGCGTTAATCTATCTATCATGGCGTCGCTAAGCTGGTTATCACGAGCAGCAGCCAAGTCAGCTTCATTGGCTTTAATAATGGCATCGCTATTATCACGGATCCCTTTTGCCATATCTGCTAACACCGCATTTTTTTGCTCTGTAGATAATAATGCTAACTGTTTCGCTGCTTTTGCAGCCTGTGATGAAATATCTGTGATTAAACTCATGTCTTATGACTTCTCCAATAATGCAATATCTTGTTCTGAAATAACGGGTCCGATACTATCTTGAATTCTTTCGCTGATCGGATTCTCTTCATGTTCAGTTAAAAAGTTTAATAGGCAGCTACTGTAATTGGTGGTTGCTTTGGCTAAGCGCTTACCATCTTTGCTCCTCACGAGCACGGTATCTCCAACAGAAAACTCACCTTTTACTTCAGTGATTTCATCGCCACTTAACTGACCCACCACTTGATTTTCGCCTGAGCCATAATCGCTATCAACGACCAGCTCACCTTGCTCTGATGCCGTGTGAGTCATCCAATGCACCGCTTCTTGCATCGGTTTATCATAGGCTGTAAATACCGTGCCTGGATTTTTTCCCGCCAACAATAATTCAAAGGTTGTTTCTTCGAAGCCGTTAACAATATAGGTATCTATACCGTGAGACGTCGCCTTTTCAGCAGCTTCAATTTTGGTCTTCATACCACCGGTACCAACCTTACTCGTTGGACAACCTGCCATATCGTAGATTTCTTCAGTGATCTCTGTCACCTCAGAGATCAGCTCTGCATCAGCATGTAAATTAGGATTTTTGTTATATAAACCACTGACATCGGAGCAAATAATTAGCCCATCTGCATCTGCAGCCCCCGCTACCATTGCAGACAAATTATCGTTATCACCCACCTTCAGATCGTCTGTGGTCACGGTGTCATTTTCATTGATAATAGGCAGTATTCCATGATCGAGTAAAGTGAATATTGTTTCACGAATACTGGTATATCTTTCCCTGTCACGCAGGTCGCCGTGAGTCAGCAATATCTGCGCCGACGGGAAGTCAAAGAAACGGTCCCACGTAGCCATCATCTCAGTTTGGCCAGCTGCCGCCATCGCTTTTTTCACCGCAATGCTCGGCTGCTCTGAATTAGGAAATAAGTGCGACCCTGCTGCGACTGAACCTGAAGAGACGAGGATCACCTCGATACCTCGGGCTCGACAACGCACGATGAATTGCGCGATGCTGAGTAAATAGCGGGATCGACACCCATCTTGCTCTGGCGCGATCAACGCACTCCCGATCTTGATTACTATACGTTTTGACTGTTTCATCGACATAAATTCCTGCATTAAATTAACCACCCACTCACGAGTTGGTACTCCAAATATCTCCTATTAGAAGACAACAGAAAGCGCAATGCATCGACCAAAAAGTCGGCAAATAGATAAAACAAACAGACGTGCGGCGGCGAAGACCTTAGTCCCATCATGTCGCCACACATGCTAAACCCAGACGCAGTAACAATCGTTAACTGGCTGACATTTCACTAATAGAAGATTGATTGTGACATCAAGTACTTAACCTTTGATGTCGAGCCGTTTCCAACAGGGCCACCATGGTTTGGTGCGGCCGGAAAGGCTGTACCGCAATGAATAATTGCGTAATGAGTAGATTGTGAATGACGGCGCGATTTACTCCACGCCTTGAACGTTTATTACCTTAACGTAAGCAAGGGTAAGATTGCAACCCTATCCCATGTTAATTATTTATGACCACCATAAATCAATTTTATAATACCTTATTTTCAGTAATTTATTCACTTTACCCTCATTCGCGCTGTGTTATAACTGGATGCTAGCTATACTGATAAAAATGTTGGGATAATCCAACCGGGGAGAATCTATGTCAGCAATCTACATTGCAGGTATTGCAGTATGTTCTGTAATAGCACAATGGCTTGCTTGGGCCTTTAAGGTTCCAGCAATTTTGTTTTTACTTCTTATAGGTCTTGCTTTGGGGCCATTTAGTGGCACGCTGGACCCAGATGCCTTACTCGGGGATTTACTCTTTCCCGTCGTCTCACTTTCCGTTGCTGTAATCCTCTTTGAAGGTTCACTAACCCTGCATTTTAAAGAACTCAAAGGAATCGGTAAGGTTGTACGGAATCTTTGTTCTATCGGGATGTTGGCAACCTTTGCGGTGATAGCAACGACCGCAATTTTTGTGCTGGAGCTTAACTGGCAAGTTGCCGCCGTTTTGGGCGCAGTACTTGTCGTGACTGGTCCAACAGTTATTGCCCCGATGCTGAACGCCATGCGCCCAGACAAAGACATAGACCGTATTTTACGTTGGGAAGGTATAGTCATAGACCCAATTGGTGCACTCTTTGCGGTACTCGTATTTGAAGCCGTCTCTTTAGTTGGTGGCGAAGGTATCTTCAGTCATACCCTGTGGGCGCTCGTATCAACACTTGGTGTGGGGATAAGTATTGGCGTCGCATCAGGTTACCTTACCACTTACCTAATAAGAAAAGAGTGGCTTCCTTTCGAGCTTCACAAGTTCGCCATTTTAGCGCTAGTGTTGTTTAGCTTTACGCTATCGAATCATCTGAGCCATGAGTCGGGTTTACTAGCCGTGACTATCTTTGGTATTTGGCTCGCTAACCAAGATGACTTGGAAATAGACTCAGTGTTAGAATTTAAAGAAGATCTCTCAATGATCCTGATTTCGAGCTTATTTATCTTACTCGCGGCACGACTCAAGTTAGAAGATTTAATGCTGTTAGACACTGACGTCTTTATCTTTCTAGCTGTAGTATTATTTATTGCTCGACCACTGTCGATATTCTTATCGACGTTCAATACAGACTTACCGATAAAGTCTCGTATTCTGTTAAGTTGGATAGCTCCTCGAGGTATTGTTGCTGCAGCGGTAGGCTCAGTTTTTGCGTTGAGTATGACCAAATCACAGATAGCAGATGCGGATAAAATGGTGCCGCTTATCTTCACCGTCATCATTGTCACCGTGGTACTACAAAGCCTAACGGCAACGCCTTTCGCACGTCTTTTAGGAGTGCGTCAACCAAAGCCCAATACCTTACTTATCATTGGTGCAAACCATGTAGCTAGAGCGGTGGCTAAAGGCTTAAAAGACCAAAATATTGATGTTTACCTCTCCGATCCCGCTTGGGAAAACTGCAAGATGGCGAGAATGGACGGACTGCCTTGTTACTATGGTAACCCACAGTCGGAACATGCAGAGCGTTACCTCCCATTGACCAGCTTAAAGTCAGTGCTAGCGCTTTCACCTAACCGTCATCACAACGCTTTAGGTGTACAGTACTTTTCTCATTTACTTGGCGATCAATGTGTTTATTCGCTCAAATCATCCACTAACCACGCCAAGGCGAACAAAGATAGCGCCACTTTCCTTTCTCGCCAAATTTTGTTTGGTGACGAAGGTAATTACGCCAAGCTAAGTAGCATGATGGCTAAGGGCGGCAAAGTGAGCGTAACGCGGATCTCAGAAGAGTTTAAATGGGAACAGTATAAAGAGGTTAACAGTGAAGCAATCCCGCTGTTTGTACTCACAGAGCAGAACAAAGATGAGGAACCCATCTTGATCCGCCCGTTTACCTCTGACATGAAAAAGCTTCCAGAGGAAGGCGACCGCGTATTGGCGTTACAACCGCCTAAGTTAACGGTTCTTAAAGATCCAAATGTGAATAAAGAAAGCCAAATTGGTGCAAAGCTTAGCAGCCAGCAAATTACTTAACCTGAGATTTGGATAAGAAATAAGCTAACTTTACGAGCTTTATTTAGAAACAAGCAAAGCGGCGTCACTTACGCCGCTTTTACTTTGCACTCAAAACCTGCTGAAGTAATATCTATTGATCCAACGGAGTTAACCTGAGCCTCAGGTTATACAACCTGAACTCGGGATAAGAAGTAAGTTAATCCACTAAAATTACTAAGTTCAAAAGCGTAGTGTCACTCTAGCCAGAAGTTATTTCTTAATACAAGGCAAATTTGTGCGCCAATAGCTGGCCTATTGCAAGCAAATTTAACGCAGTAGTAAGGGATAGCAGCTGCTAGAGAACAAGTTGTTATCCCGAGTTCAGGTTATATAGGCAATCTCGCACGCTTGACCACACTATCAGGCATTTTGTTTGCCAGTTGACCTAGTGCTACCTGAATCCGCTTATGTAGCTTTTTATCTGCAACTGCGGAATGGAACAACCATCGATAGGCGTCTTCATAATCTCTAGGGCTACCGTGGCCTTGATTAAACACATCTACGAGTCTTAATTGAGCATTTAAGTTGCCAAGTGCTGCTGCTTCTCTCAGATAGGTTACCGCCATCGCTTTATCTTCTTGCACCAACTGGCCAACATCATAGTAACGACCTAATTGTTCAAGCGCCGCGGCAAGGCCCTGCTCTGCTGCCCTTTTCATATAATAAAGGCCGAGCTCAACATCTCTGTCTACACACACGGCATAAGCTAACATGTCACCATAAAGAAATTGATACGAAGGCAGCGCCATGATCTCAGCACGCGCTTCAATATCTTTAACCAGCTGGCACTCATCCGCTTTAACCCGAGCAAGATGTTGATTTTTTTCAATCAGCGCTAGTAGCTCTTGCTGCGTATACAAAGGCACAGCTTCGATAGCCTCTTCGGCAGATACTTTGCTCTGTATACTGAGACTTAAGGAAACACTCAATGCTGAAGCTGCAAAATAACGAAGTAAGTAATTCATCGAAGACCCATCAAAGTAAAGCTGATTGTTTAACTATAGCAGGCTGCAAAGGCAAATTACTTGCTCTGCAGCAACATCGACACTCAAATTTGATTAAGCATTATTTACGCCAAAGCGAAGTCTAATTTTATCATATGAGCAAACATTCGCTTACTTATCGGCAGGAAGACAAAAACTTGTAGGGTAATAGACACAAAAAAAGCTGCCGTAGCAGCTTTTTTCTTTATCAATCGACAGCAGGATTATTCAGCAAAAGGGTTGCGAACAATCATTGTCTCAACGCGGTCTGGGCCTGTTGAGATGATATCAATTGGCACGCCAGTGATTTCTTCTAGGCGCTTGATATAGTTGATAGCGGCTTCTGGAAGCTGCTCAACAGAAGTTGCACCAAAGGTGTTTTCGCTCCAACCAGGCATTTCTTCATATACTGGAGTCACTTTCTCATAGCCTTCAGCAGCAAGAGGAGTCACATTAGTCACAGTGCCGTCTTCTAATTGGTAACCAGTACAGATTTTCACTTTTTCTAGACCATCAAGTACGTCTAGTTTAGTTAAGCAGAAACCACTGATACTGTTGATTTGAACTGCGCGGCGCATTGCAACTGCATCAAACCAACCGGTACGACGTAAACGACCAGTTGTTGCGCCAAACTCGTTACCTTTCTCGCCTAAGTGTCTGCCAACTGGGTCTTGCTTGTCTTGACCATCGTAAAGCTCTGTAGGGAAAGGACCTGAACCAACACGAGTTGTGTAAGCTTTAACAATACCTAAAACGTAATCTAAGTGTAGCGGACCAAAACCTGCACCAGTCGCAACACCACCAGCCGTCGTGTTTGATGAGGTTACGTACGGGTAAGTACCGTGGTCAATATCAAGTAATGTACCTTGCGCACCTTCAAATAGAATATGGTCGCCAGCATTACGCGCTTGATCAAGTAGTTCAGTAACGTCAACAATCATTGACTTAAGTACTTTTGCTACTTCCATTGCATCATCGTATGTCTTCTGGAAGTCTACTGGATCTACTTTGTAGTAGTTAACCAAGGCGAAGTTGTGGAACTCTAGTACTTCTTTAAGCTTCGCAGCAAATTGCTCTGGGTTGAAAAGATCGCCAACACGTAAACCACGACGTGCAACCTTATCTTCGTACGCAGGACCAATACCACGGCCAGTTGTACCAATGGCTTTTTCACCACGCGCTAGTTCACGCGCTTGGTCTAGTGCAACGTGGTAAGGCAAGATCAAAGGACATGCTTCGCTGATCAATAGACGCTCACGTACAGGAACGCCACGCGCTTCAAGCATGTGGATTTCTTTCATTAGCGCATCTGGTGCAAGTACTACACCATTACCAATTACACATTTAACGTCTTCGCGTAGTACACCTGATGGGATCAAGTGTAGTACCGTTTTCTCACCGTTAATTACTAGTGTATGGCCAGCATTGTGTCCGCCTTGGTAGCGAACAACTAAAGAAGCCTTATCTGTAAGTAGGTCAACTACTTTACCTTTACCTTCGTCACCCCATTGGGTGCCTAATACAACGACGTTTTTACCCATTGCAAATTCACTTAGAAAAAATTAGGCGCAGATTTTACCAGAAAACCATAGTCGAAATCACCCCAATTTGCCTAATTTTTCTGCTTTCAATAAGATTGATGATGTAAAGCATCAAGGCAAGTTACATAACTTGTTGAAAAGGTGGGTTAATAGCTGAAAATCAAACAACGTATTTTATTTTTATATCAAAATAGCTGTATTGTTCGGATTAATCGATAACTATCTCTTTGTTATCAAAAGTAAACTTTTATAAAATGTAAAAAGCCCAAAGGTTAACCTTTGGGCTTTTTAAAATATAGCTCAAGCTTGCTGGCGAGCCGTTAAGCTTGAGTGGTTAGCCTATAGCTCTAAATCATCTTCAACTTCAGCAAGGCCTTTATCTTCACCCTCTTCAGGCATAATAACCGCTTGCGCTAGGAGCATTTCTCTTAACTTGCCTTCAATTTCATTGGCAATCTCAACATTTTCTTTTAAGAACTTAATTGAGTTTGCTTTACCTTGGCCAATTTTACTGCCGTTATAGCTAAACCAAGCACCCGCTTTATCAACCAGTTTGTGTTTCACACCTAAGTCTATCAACTCACCTTGTTTCGACGTACCTTCACCGTACATGATGATGAACTCAGCTTGTTTAAATGGTGGTGCTACTTTGTTTTTCACAACCTTAACACGAGTTTCGTTACCAACAACCTCATCACCTTCTTTCACTGAACCGATACGACGAATATCAAGACGTACAGATGCATAGAATTTAAGTGCGTTACCACCAGTTGTGGTTTCAGGGTTGCCAAACATCACACCAATCTTCATACGAATTTGGTTGATGAAAATACATAATGTGTTCGAGCGTTTGATATTAGCTGTAAGCTTACGCAATGCTTGTGACATGAGTCGAGCTTGCAAACCAACGTGTGAGTCACCCATATCGCCTTCAATTTCAGCTTTAGGGGTAAGTGCTGCTACCGAGTCAATAACAACCAAATCAACCGCACCAGAACGAACTAGCATGTCACAAATTTCAAGCGCTTGTTCACCGGTGTCAGGCTGTGATACTAATAACTCATCAACATTAACGCCTAACTTTTCGGCATAGATTGGATCGAGTGCGTGTTCAGCATCAACGAACGCACATGTTTTTCCCATTTTTTGCGCTTCTGCAATCGCTTGTAATGTTAGCGTTGTTTTACCTGATGATTCTGGACCATAGATTTCAACAATACGACCAGTTGGTAAGCCGCCGATACCAAGTGCAATATCCAGACCTAATGAACCCGTTGAGATGGCTTCAATATCTAGCGCCTTGTTCTCACCCAGTTTCATGATTGAGCCTTTACCAAACTGACGCTCAATTTGTGATAGTGCTGCGTCTAATGCCTTTTGCTTGTTATCGTTCATTTGCTTCTCCAATTCAGCGTAATGACACCTAGTATACTGTATGAAATTACAGTATCAAGTAGAATTTTATGATTTTACCATCGCTACAGTATTTTTTAATGCAAATTCAATGGCTTGAAGTCTTATTTCGGCCCTATTCCCAGTAAATACTTGGTGAAATGCCTGAACTCTATCACTATTCGCAATAGCAAACCATACAGTACCTACGGGCTTATCAACGCTGCCTCCAGTTGGTCCAGCGATACCAGACACAGCAATGGCAACTTCAGCATGAGCTGCCTGCTGAGCACCTTTGACCATCTCCAAAACCGTTTGCTCACTCACGGCACCAAATTGCGTTAGGGTTTGTTGTGATACTCCCAATAATTCGTGCTTAGCTTGATTACTGTATGTCACAAAACAACGTTCGATATAAGCAGAGCTCCCCGGCGTATCTGTTAACGCATAACTCACCCCACCACCTGTACATGACTCTGCGGTAGTGATTGTTACGCCGTTATTCGTTAGAATAGCGCCCAATTGTGCCGCATATTCGGCTATCTCTTTGTAGTGCTCCATAGGAAAACCTTTTAGGTATCAACAATGTCGTCAGATCTATATTCAGAACACACTATAAACCAACAAACCCCAATGATGCAGCAATACCTGCGAATTAAAGCTCAGCATCAAGAAATCTTGCTGTTCTATCGCATGGGCGACTTTTATGAACTCTTCTTTGACGATGCTATCAGAGCGGCGCAGCTTCTCGATATATCTCAAACCTATCGCGGTAAAGCCGGTGGCAATCCAATTCCAATGGCAGGTGTTCCCTATCATGCAGTTGAAAACTACTTAGCTCGCTTGGTACAACTGGGTGAATCTGTTGCTATTTGTGAGCAAGTTGGCGACCCAGCGACCAGTAAAGGTCCTGTAGAACGTAAAGTTGTGCGTATTGTTACTCCAGGTACCGTCACCGACGAAGCACTATTGCAAGAACGCCAAGATAATTTACTTGCGGCGGTCTACCAACATCCAAAAAACTTAGGTTATGGCGTTGCCTATCTTGATATTAACTCGGGCCGATTTAATATCGTAGAGCTACAGACTGACGAAGCACTTAATTCCACGCTACAGCGCTTGCAGCCCGCAGAATTGTTATATCCAGAATCATTTCAGAACCTTTTAGTGCTAGAAAGCATTAAAGGCAGTCGTCGCCGTCCAGATTGGGAGTTTGATTTAGACACAGCAAAGCATTTACTTTGTCAGCAGTTTGCAACCCGCGACTTAGTCGGTTTTGGTGTCGACAATGCCAATATGGGTTTAATCGCCGCGGGTTGTGTCATGCAATACGTGAAAGACACGCAACGCACTGCATTACCTCATATTCGTGCGATCACGCTCGAAAAGAATGAGCACGCGGTGATCTTAGATGCCGCGACGCGCAAAAACTTAGAGCTAACTCTAAACCTCTCTGGCGGTGTTGAAAACACCTTAGCGCAGATTTTAGATAAGTCTTCAACAGCCATGGGTTCGCGCTTACTAAAACGCCGCATTCATACGCCCGTGCGCGAACGCAAAGAGCTCAATGCTCGACTCAATGCGATTGCGAGCCTTATCGAACAACAACTATGTATGGAAGTTTACGATGCACTAAAACACATTGGCGATATTGAACGAGTCGTAGCCCGGTTAGCGTTATTTACCGCTCGTCCGCGTGATCTAACGCGCTTAAGAAGTGCATTACAAGCGT
Organism: Pseudoalteromonas sp. JC3; assembly: GCF_030291895.1. NCBI lineage: Bacteria > Pseudomonadati > Pseudomonadota > Gammaproteobacteria > Alteromonadales > Pseudoalteromonadaceae > Pseudoalteromonas > Pseudoalteromonas sp. JC3. Next base: position 3,685,412 of record NZ_CP127855.1, read on the forward strand.
TACCGCCACTGCATGATATTTTACAAGATGCGACGGATACGAGACTTCAGTCTATTATTAGCCATTCACCTGCATTACCTAAGTTACAAGATTTGTTAGAACGAGCGGTTATCGACAATCCCCCTGTTCTCATTCGTGATGGTGGAGTAATAGCACAGGGCTACAATGCAGAGCTTGACGAGCTACGCGCATTAAGCGCAGGTGCCACGGATGTTTTAGAAAAACTTGAAGAAAGAGAGCGCGAACGCACAGGGATCTCGACATTAAAAATTGGGTATAACCGCGTTCACGGATTTTATATTGAGATCAGCCGGGCCAATTCGCACTTAGTGCCTGCGGAATACATTCGCAGACAAACACTGAAAAATAACGAACGCTACATTATTCCTGAGCTAAAAGAACATGAAGACAAAGTGCTTGGTAGCCAATCGAAAGCACTAGCACTTGAAAAGCGCCTATATGAAGAGCTCTTTGAACTCATCGCTCCTTATATTGAACAATTGCAAGTCATGGCTGCAGCGCTTGCCGATCTGGACGTATTAAACACCTTAGCCGAACGTGCTCAGACACTAGACTATTGCAAGCCCACGCTTACCGAGGGCACTGAAATTGATTTAGTGGATGGTCGCCACCCAGTCGTAGAACAAGTAAGTAAAGAACCATTCATTGCCAACCCAGTAAAACTCAACGATGAACGTAAAATGCTCATTATTACTGGACCAAATATGGGTGGTAAATCGACCTATATGCGTCAAACCGCGTTAATTGTGTTGATGGCGCATATTGGCAGCTATGTACCGGCAAGCGCAGCCACCATCGGAATTGTCGATCGTATTTTTACTCGCATTGGTGCCAGTGATGACCTTGCCTCTGGGCGCTCAACCTTTATGGTTGAAATGACCGAAACTGCAACCATTTTAAACAATGCAACCGCCCAATCATTGGTGCTAATGGACGAAATTGGTCGTGGGACAAGCACCTATGACGGTTTATCACTCGCTTATGCGACAGCGGATTATCTCGCCAGCAAAATTGCAGCAAAAACACTGTTTGCTACTCATTATTTTGAGTTAACCGAATTGGCTGAGCAGCAAGCAGGCCTTGTTAATGTGCATTTGGATGCCGTTGAACATAACGATACTATTGCCTTCAAACACACAGTGATGGAAGGGGCTGCAAGTAAGAGTTTTGGTTTACAGGTAGCAAGTCTTGCCGGCGTGCCAAAAGCAGTGATTAAGTTAGCGAAACAGAAACTCGCTTTGTTAGAGCAACATCAGAGTGTCGTTGGCGATAAGCCTGTTCATGTAGCCGCACCTGTACAGCAGAGCTTAATGCTTGCCAATGAGCCTTCTGAGGTTGAAGCGCTACTTGCAGATATGGATCCCGATGATATGACACCAAAGCAAGCTCATGCTTTGCTATATCAACTTAAATCTATGCTATAGAAAGTAAAAAGCGGCTAAAAGCCGCTTTTTTAATGTTCTCTCATAATTAGAACTTGTGGTTATACTGAAGACCAAAGATCATCGCATGGCCTTTAGAGCGATAGCCCCACTCACTGAATCTGTCAGCTTCAGTGAAAGTTTGTGTTTTACCTCTTAAAACACTGATCCCGAAATCTACAGTTGCTTGGTTAGCAAGTGTATACTCCGCACCAAATGAGTACCAAGTACGGTCTGTATCAGGAATTGAGATAGATAGATGGTTTTCATCCGCTGGTGACTCATCATATGCCATACCTGCACGTAGTTTCACCGCATTACTAAGCTGATAGTCAGCGCCAACTGCAAAACGTAATGAATTAGAGAAATTCTCTTCTTTAGTGAATACTGAACCTGCGTTACCAACTACAGCTTCAAGTTCATCAAAACTATTCCAACCTGTCCAAAGTACGCTGTAGTGTAGTGAGGTTTCTTGGTTTAATTTATGAGAACCTGAGATCTCAGCAATCGCAGGTAACGTTACATCCACTGAACCTGGTAGTGACGCGCCATTCAAGCCGCCCATCGCTGCTGGTAAGTCGTTACTAAAGTGACCATCAAATGTGATATCTGTTTCACTGCGGTAATGGAAGCCGATTAGGTTGTTTTCATCGATTTGATAAGCAACGCCTAGGTTCCAACCAAAGCCATAATCGTCACCTTCTAAGTGTACCGCCTGAGTACTGGCTGGCAAACCTGTCGTTGTCGCACCAAGGTTACGAACGATTTTAGCATCGGCATAAACTTCATTAATACCAAACGCTACGCTCCATTGCTCATCAATTTGGTAAGCAGCAGAAATACCTAAGTTAACGGTCTTAATTTCAGTTTCACCCGCGATTTGACCTGCAACATAATCCTTATCGAATTCTGTAGATAGACCAAACTGTGAATAGATACCAGCACCAATCGACCATTGGTCGTTATATTTGTGCGTTGCATAAATAGCAGGAATAATAGCACTTGGTGCGATGCTGTTGTCATTTAACGCTGATGCAGGGATACCATTGCTAGTACCTGTTCCCGTCAGGCTTACGTCCGGTTGAACATACATAGCTGCTACTGATAATTGCGTGCCTGATAGCTTACCCATCAATGCTGGATTACGTGCAACCACTGACGCATCGTCGGCTGCAGATGCTTCACCCGCATAAGCACGACCAAGGCCAGAGACGTTTTGTTCCGCAAGTTGGAAGGCGGCAGCTAGTGCTTGTGATGACGATAAAATCGCACCTGATGCGATAAGACCTAATAATACTTTGTTCATACTCTAATCCCCTGTGAACTAACCATTTCCTGAGTAATGGTTAAAAAAACCAATTCGAGTAACACTGCGCAGCCTCACTTTGACCTTGCTCACCTAGCCAATATCCAGCTATGCCACACACCCACCAAATTGGCAGAATAATAAATTCATGACACCCTACCTAAAAGTGGAGTAGAAATCTCCTTTTTTGCGACTTTTCGTTGATTAAGTGAACATATAACGAACAAATTACGCACTTTGTAAACTCATCGGATGAGATAAATTATCAAATGATAATAATTACCAATATCATTGACGTACCTTCATCCCTTATATACACTCTTCAATCTGAGTATGAGTCATTCAGTGTGTTAATCGTGCTAAGGAGAACAACATGTCGATAGCATTAATCGTTTGCGCATTGGTATTTTGCGGTCTCAGCGTATATTGCCTGTGTAAAGCAAACTACTGTGCCTGTCGCCACGCGGGAGAGTGCGATAACCCGGTCAGTCAATACTGGTTAGGTGCTATTGTTGCAGCGCTGCTATCACTGCTGCTAAGCTGTGCGGCGTTACATTCGGAAAAGGGAACATTACTGTGGATATTAATGATGGCAAGCTGTATGACTGGCGCGATGCTCTCTGCTAGATGGCAAAATCTCAAAAGACGCTGTAAAAACGCTTTCTTCCCTGTCGCGCAGTCCAAACCTTAAATCAGTAATTGATCTCTTAGCAATCGTGAGAGGTTAATTTGATAATCAAGCGGCCTGACACTTGCGATCACTTTTATCTCTGACTCGCTTAAATCCAAATCTTTTGCCGTAACATGGTGGAGATGTTTGGTATTGTAAAACACTCGTACAAGAGGTGCGGTTGGTGCATGCTTATTGCCTTCTAGTACCAATCCTAATCGCTCGTTGGTCAGTTTAACAATAGTCCCTACGGGGTGAACCCCCATACACTTAATAAAACGCTGCACTAAAATAGGATCAAATTGCTTTTTACTCGACAGTAAAAAACGTAACGCATTAATTGGTTCATCAGCCTCTTTGTGGTGCTGATCTGAGGTTATGGCGTCGTATACATCCACAATCGCCATCATTCTTGCCGCGGTGCTGAGTGCGTCGTCTTTAATCCCTCTCGGATAACCTGTACCATCTAAGCGTTCATGATGGTTGATGATCATGTCCAGCATAATAGGCGTGATCCCAGACTCACCTTTGCTCAACCCTAAAGACTGTGCCACATGTTTTTTGACCGCACGATACTCAAGATCGGTAAAATTGCCCGGCTTATTGATCAGCCCCTGGGGTAACTTAGCGTGACCAATGTCATGCAACATCGCCCCCATGGCTAACTGTTCAATAATGTGATGTTGCAAACCGAGGTGCTTGGCAAATACGGTGATCAGAATGGCGCAGTTGGTCATATGACGCCAATTGTAGGCATCTTTGTCTTTGATCCGAGTTAAAATCGCCATCGCATTTGAATTACGCAGTACCGAATCGACGATGTCTTTACTTACCTCATTGATGAGGCTCATATCGACCTTCAAACCCGATGTTACATCTCCATAGAGGCTTTGGATCTGACGGTTATTCTTTTCAAACTTTTGCATCGCAACCGCAAATTCTTGCTGCAAAGTTTGTTCTTTACTCACCGTTTTGGCTTTGGATTTTGGCTTGCTGCGAGCGGTGGAAAGACTGCCATCCATGCCATTTTTGGCGGCAGGTTCTTCAGGGGTTTGTGGCGCTTCAGTGACCGGTTCTGCTGGCTGCTGGTATTTCTGTGGTACAGGAATATCGCTCTGCGTAAAGTCTATAGTGAGCTCCAGTACTCCTTTGTCAATCAGCTTTTGAATGATGGCTTCATCTCTGACCATTCCCCGAGATTTGATCTTAATACCCGCGTCAGACTTATGCTTGTGAACATTATCCACAAACATGCCAGGTCTAAGATCTTCAATTGGGAGGACAATCTGCATGAATCGCTTACACTACGTAGTTAGCCAATGAATATTAATACCATTGAATGAGGTGAAACACCATCTATTCAGATTAAATTCACACAAAGGTATGGTGAAATTACAACCACTCAGAAACGCTTGTTATACCAGTTTACTTAATTAAGTGATTTAATTTGAGGTATTTATGAAGTGTTGCAGAAGGGGAAACCCAACACCATATACATGCTGGGTTTTATACAGTTGCTATTCTTGGAAATAAGTTCCCCAGCCGTCGTATTCAACGCCAGCGTCTAGTGCAACCTTTTCTAACTTGTCTACGTCTTCCATGATAACGTCGGTATCCAGTTCGGCTTCTACTACAACATCAAAGCCCCAAATTTTACCGCCGTCTTCGAGCTCAAGCTCTGCTGGTTCTTCAACATCATAGCCCAATTTAAATGCCGCTAATGCTGCTGCTTCCAGCTTGTCAAAATCCTCACTTACAAAGTGATGTTCTACTTCATAAAGCGTTTCAGGGTTTGAACCGTCTTCTAGCAATGAAGAAACGATATCTTCACTTATCTCACGCCAGTTTTCCATTATTTTAATCTCGCTTTTGCATCTAGTTCAGCTATTCTTTGAGCCATTTTAGCATGGATCTGAGCAGCGTGATCCCTTGCAGGCACTTCTGGGTCTAAATATTCTGGTTCTAGCATGTCGATATAGACCTTACCATTATTCCAACGATTGAGCTTTATCTGCTCATGCGTTGAGCTCATACATACTGGGACAATAGGCACATTGGCGCTCATTGCAGTATGAAATGCCCCAGTTTTAAATGGCAACAAACCGCGACCATAGCTTCTGGTTCCTTCAGGGAACATCCAAACCGATAGTTTTGACTCGGTGATTTTTTTTGCTGATTTGGTTAGTGTACCTAAAGCTTTAGAGCGATTAGCTCTATCAATCAAAATGTTGCCAGATAGCCAATACATTTGCCCAAAGAACGGGATCCACTTTAAGCTTTTTTTCCCCATGCTGACGGTGTTTTTTGGCACCACGGCCGGCAGCGTAAAGAGATCATAATTATTTTGATGATTTGCAACATACATCGCTGGAACAACATGCTTGGCATTTTCATGCTGCGTGATCACCAACTCAACGCCTATCAACTTTGACATATAGCCATACCATTTGGCTATCGTGTGCACATTGTTGGCATGAAAAGGACGCACAATGCACAATAACAATCCGCAAATACCACTAACAATGATAAACACTGCTAATAAGAGAATTCGTATAATGGCAATCAATTTAACCACTCCAGAATTAAAATCTCGCGCATTATAGTAAAATAAGCGAACACTTGTAAGCTCAAAATGATGATAGTTTTGAGATTGCCAGAGGAGTCTCTAGGTATGAGAGTTAAGATGCTGATCTGTTTATAGAAAATAAAAATGCCGCTGAGTAGCGGCATTTGACACACGATTTATCATTTTTGCTAAATTTAGCTCATTGCGTTTTGCAGCTTTTTCATTGCTGACTTTTCTAGCTGGCGTACACGCTCTGCCGACACGCTATATTTCTCAGCTAAATCTTGTAGCGTTGCCTTTTCGTCAGCAAGCCAACGTGCACTTACGATATCTTGAGAACGCTCATCAAGCGTTTTCAGTGCTGCAAATAGGCGATTATGTGACTGCTCTTGCCACTGCTCTTGCTCAACTTCTTCAGCAAGGTCACTACTTGTGTCTGTTAAATACTGTACTGGAGAGAAGTTACCCGCTTGGCTTTCGTCATCATCAGCAGATAGGTCAAAGCCCATATCTTGGCCTGCCATACGCGATTCCATCTCGCGAACTTCTTTCTCACTTACACCAAGCTCATTTGCAACCGTTGTCACTTCGTCTTGGTTAAACCAACCTAAACGCTTTTTATTTTTGCGCAGATTGAAGAATAATTTACGCTGCGCTTTTGTCGTCGCAACTTTAACAATACGCCAGTTCTTTAATACATATTCATGGATTTCTGCTTTAATCCAATGTACCGCAAAAGAAACAAGGCGCACACCCACGCTTGGGTCAAAACGCTTTACTGCCTTCATCAATCCAATATTACCTTCTTGGATCAAGTCAGCCTGAGGTAGGCCATAGCCTGAATAACTTTTTGCGATGTGAGCAACAAATCTCAAATGAGACATAATGAGCTGCTTAGCCGCGTTAAGATCCCCTTCTTCCTGAAGACGTGTCGCAAGTTTTTTCTCTTCCTCAGCGCCAAGCATAGGTATTGTGCTTACAGATTGAAGGTAACCTTCAACACTTGCGCTCTGCTGCCCAGTTAGTGCTAATGCGTATAAATCTTTAGTCATGTTTCACCTCAGTGATAAACCGTTTCGTGTATATTTAGCACTCTAACATCTAGAGTGCTAAATGCAATCTACTTTATCTGATTTTTAAAATCAACCTTTTTAGAAGAACTTCGAAAATAAAATATAACCTACTGAATAATATTAAAAATATTGAATTAACTAGGCTTCTTTTTACGATATTATTTTTTTATGACAGTGCTAAATTTAAATAGTTCTGATTGTTTGAGTGCTAAAATCTGATAGTAATTGGCAATCGACTGCTACACTTTAGCAGTCGATTGGTGTTTGTAGCGTTAAATCATACCTTTTCAGGTTCAATCTCTTTGATATAACGGTGTACAGAAAGAAAAGAGCCTACAAACCCTAAAGTAATCGCAGTGCCAAGTAGCACTAAAAGTTCATTCCCTGCCATTCCCTGAAGCACAAAGTTGCTTTGATATACCCCAACAACTGTAGATACAGCTGACTCCAGCCACCACAACATAAGAGCAACACAGATAAAGGCAACCAAACCACCGACTATGCCATACCATACACCAGTCCAAAGAAACGGAGCCTGAATAAAGGTATTGGTCGCTCCCACCAGTTTTAGCACTTGAATTTCTTCTTTCTTGTCCATGATGGATAAGCGTATGGTATTTCCAATAATCAAGATAACGGCGCTAAGCAATAGAAACCCCACGGTGATCACACTTTCTTTTAGTAATCCCAGTAGTGCATTTAGGCGCTCTAGCCATTCAATATCCAGCTTACCAAACTCGACCTCTCGTTCTTTTTCGAGTTTAGTGAGAAGCTCTGTTGCGGCTTGTGGTTTTCTAAAACGACTAACAGGCGTTACTAGCACAACATTAGGCAGCGGGTTTTCTTCTAAATAGTTAAGCGCCTGACCAAAGCCAGACATAGACTTAAATTCATCCAAAGCTTGGCTTTTACTTATCAGTACTACTTTTTCTATTTCTGGATAGAGTGCAAGCCGCTTTACCAAGGTTTGTGTCTGTGCCTCAGTCATTTCATCTTTAACGAACAATGATATTTCAGATGCCTCTTTAAACCCGCTACTTACCTGCTGTACATTTTTCACTACCACATAAAGCGTCGCGGGCAATGTCAGGCTGAGCCCCAAAACTAGAATAGTCATTAAAGAGGCCATTGGCGTACGCCACATTTCCCCAAGGCTCTGTACACCTTGACGAATAATCATCAAACAAAAAAAGTAAAAATGATGAAATATCGACTTTTTACTCTGTTCAGCCTGATTTCCTCGTCCTTTAAACAGCAAACTCATAGCGTGTCCTCCGCCAGCGGATCTTGTAGCATGCGTCCTTGATTCAGCGTGAAGCTACGGTATTTCATACGTGCTATTAACCCCAAATCATGAGTAGCGATAAGAACGGATGTACCACGGCGATTAAATTCTTCAAATAGGTTCAGAATTTCCATCGATAGTTCTGGGTCTAAGTTCCCCGTAGGTTCATCTGCAAGCAGCAAAGGCGGCGAGTTAACAATCGCTCTTGCTATGCCAACACGTTGCTGTTCACCTCCAGATAACACACTCGGATGGCACTTTGCTTTATCAAGCAAACCCACCTTGTCCAAAGCGGCATGTACTCTTTTGGTGATCTGTTTATGGTGAGTACCTTCAATAACTAAAGGTAGTGCGACGTTATCAAATACGCTGTAACGTTCGAGTAGGCGGTGGTTTTGAAAAATAATCCCAATATCTCGGCGAACAAAAGGAACTTGCCGGTTAGATACCGTATTGAGATCGACACCATTAATGTAGACACGGCCTGCTGATGGCCTTTCCATCACGCTAACCAACTTTAATAATGTACTTTTACCAGCGCCACTGTGGCCGGTTAAAAATGCGAGTTCTCCATTTGCAAGTTCAAAGCTCACTTTTTCTAGCGCTTTGTGCCCACCAGGATAAGTTTTGCTCACTTGCTCAAATTTAATCATGTTGGCCTCTTATACTTATTTTAACCATGACACTCAGTCCGTGGCATTGTAGCAATTCGGCAATCGAATAAAGCGGGCAAATTTGCCCGCTTTATTGCAACTGATGTCTCTATTTATTCTTGACTGAACAATGCCTCGATAAAGTCATCACTCTTAAAGGTGCGTAAGTCATCAATGCCTTCACCTACACCGATATATCGAATTGGTACCTTAAACTGATCCGCCACAGCAAAGATAACCCCACCTTTGGCTGTACCATCAAGCTTAGTTAACGTGATACCAGTTAAGCCAACCGCTTGATTAAACAGTTTTACCTGACTAATCGCATTCTGACCAGTTCCGGCATCAATCGTCAACATCACTTCATGTGGCGCATCAGGGTCTAACTTTTTCATTACTCGAGCTATCTTCTCAAGCTCTTGCATTAGGTTATCTTTATTTTGTAATCGACCCGCTGTATCCGCTATTAATACATCGATATTTCTCGCTTTAGCGGCTTGGAAGGCATCAAATACCACCGACGCAGAATCGGCTCCGGTGTGCTGGGCAACAACGGGGATGCTGTTTCTTTCACCCCATACCTGCAGCTGCTCTACCGCAGCCGCGCGGAAAGTATCGCCAGCCGCCAACATGACGGATTTACCTTCGCTTTGAAACTGTTTGGCAAGCTTACCGATTGTTGTCGTTTTACCAACGCCATTTACGCCGACCATTAAAATAACAAAAGGTTTCTTATCGGCAGGGATCTCAAGCGGTTGCTCAGCCGTCTTTAAGATCTCTGACATTTCTTTTTTCATTAGATCATATAAAGCTTCACCGTCTTTTAACTGCTTTCTATCAGCGGCATCAGTCAGGTTATCTATTAGCTTCATCGTGGTTTCAACACCAATATCAGCCGTTAGCAATTGCGTTTCTAGATCTTCGAACAGCTCATCATCGATTTTCTTGCCTTTGAATACCGAAGCAAAGCCTGAGCCGATATTGGCCTTGGTTTTCAACAAGCCTTTTTTAAGGCGGGAGAAGAAACCTTCTTTTTTCGGCTTTTCTTGTTCTTGAGCTAATTGTGCTTGACGCTCTTCCTCTTCACGCTCGGCTTGTTCTTTAACTAGCTGTGCCTGATGTTCTGCCTCTTCACGTTCAGCTTGTTCTTTCGCTAATTTCGCCTGGCGCTCTGCCTCTTCACGCTCGGCTTGTTCTTTCGCTAGTTGCGCCTGGCGTTCTGCCTCTTCACGCTCAGCTTGTTCTTTAGCTAACTGTTCTTGGCGTGCTGCTTCCTCACGCTCAGCTTGTTCTTTTGCTAATTGCGCCTGACGTTCGGCCTCTTCACGATCAGCTTGTTCCTTTGCTAACTGTTCTTGGCGTTCTACTTCTTCACGCTCGGCTTGTTCTTTCGCTAACTGTTCTTGGCGTGCTGCTTCCTCACGCTCAGCTTGTTCTTTCGCAAGTTGTGCCTGAAGTTCTGCTTCCTCACGCTCAGCTTGTTCTTTCGCTAATTGCGCCTGACGTTCTGCTTCCTCACGCTCAGCTTGTTCTTTTGCTTGTTGCGCCTGACGCACTGATTCTTCACGCTCAGCTTGTTCTTTCGCCAATTGTGCCTGGCGTTCCGCTTCTTCACGCTCGGCTTGTTCTTTTGCTTGTTGCGCCTGACGTTCTGCTTCTTCACGATCAGCTTGTTCCTTTGCTAACTGTTCTTGGCGTTCTACTTCTTCACGCTCGGCTTGTTCTTTCGCTAACTGTTCTTGGCGTGCTGCTTCCTCACGCTCAGCTTGTTCTTTCGCAAGTTGTGCCTGATGCACTGATTCTTCACGCTCGGCTTGTTCTTTCGCCAATTGTGCCTGGCGCTCTGCTTCTTCACGTTCAGCTTGTTCTTTCGCTAGTTGTGCCTGACGTTCTGATTCTTCACGTTCAGCTTGTTCTTTCGCTAGTTGTGCCTGACGTTCTGATTCTTCACGCTCGGCTTGTTCCTTTGCTAATTGTGCCTGACGTTCCGCTTCTTCACGCTCAGCTTGTTCCTTTGCTAACTGTTCTTGGCGTTCTACTTCTTCACGCTCGGCTTGTTCTTTCGCTAACTGTTCTTGGCGTGCTGCTTCCTCACGCTCAGCTTGTTCTTTCGCAAGTTGTGCCTGAAGTTCTGCTTCCTCACGCTCAGCTTGTTCTTTTGCTAACTGTTCTTGGCGTTCAGCTTCTTGTTGCTCTTTATCGGATTTACCAAAGCCCAACCAAGATAAAAATTTGTTTTTCTTTCCCATATTCACTTATGACCGTGTTAGATAAATTGCATAAACCCAAAGCAAAATGTTGATGATCTTGCTACCATACTCGAAAACGCCAATCCGCATCAGCTTATTGCTTTTACTTGGATTGATATCACACTTAATTTTGGGCTCGAAAGGCAAGCCGAGGATGGCAACCTTAGTGCTTAGACAAAATTGCGTGCAAGTGTACCATGTTCCGTAAGGATGAAAAATCCTGACACCAAGAACCTTTAATAAAGAAGCAAATTACGTCGCTATGAGAAAATCTAAGCCTAAGTCAAATACCAAACAGTCTGGTTTCATCCGCCTGATCAGTGGTAAGCATAAAGGTCGCAAATTACCAGTTCATGATGTTGCGGGATTAAGACCAACAACAGATAGAATGAAAGAAACCGTTTTTAATTGGCTCATGCAGGACGTAAGAGACGCAAAAGTACTCGATTGCTTTGCTGGTGCTGGCAGTCTAGGATTTGAGGCTATTTCACGCTTCGCAGCAAGCGGAACTTTTATCGAACTGGATAAAACCGCGGCGACGCAGCTTAGCAATAATGCAACTTTACTCAAACTGGATAACGTTGAAATCATTAATACCGACGCGTTAACCATGCTGGCAAATAACCTTAAGCAACAGCAATATGACTTGGTTTTTATTGACCCACCCTTTCGCAAAGAGCTTGTGACTCCTTGTTGTGCCTTACTTGAGTCACAATCTTGGCTCAGCGAAGAAGCACTCATCTATGTTGAATTTGAACAAGAGGCACAGCCTGAAACACCAGAAAATTGGCAAGTGATTAAAGAAAAGCATGCAGGACAAGTGATCTGCCGCCTGTATCAGCGCTGAAATTCCCTCATAAAGAATGAAAAAACAGCCGCTAGCGTATGACATGACAGGGCTGGTGTTTTTAGCTATAATTTAGGCTTTACATGCGGTCTTGCTTCAGATTACAATACCGCACCATTTTTGAACCAATTGGCTAGTTTTTAGCCAGATAGAGCTAAGCTCATTAATTAGGTAGGTGAATTTTTAATGCCAGTAATTAAAGTAAGAGAAAACGAGCCGTTTGACGTTGCACTACGTCGTTTCAAACGTTCATGTGAAAAAGCAGGTATCCTTTCTGAAGTTCGTCGTCGCGAGCACTACGAGAAGCCAACTGCTGAGCGTAAGCGCAAAAAAGCTGCAGCGGTTAAGCGTCACATGAAGAAGCTTTCTCGCGAAAACGCACGTCGCGTTAAATTATACTAATCAGTATTGGTCTTGTATCAATGAGCTTATTAGTTACGCTAAAAGACGCGCAAAAAGAAGCGATGAAAGCCAAAGAGAAACTTCGTCTTGGCGCGATTCGTGCGGTACTTGCTGAAATTAAACAGCGAGAAATCGACAACCAAACTACACTAGACGACGCAGGCATTACTGCGGTTTTAGTTAAGTTGGTTAAGCAGCGTCGCGATTCTTATACCCAGTATAAAGATGCAGGGCGTGAAGACTTAGCTGATATCGAAGCTAACGAAATTAGCGTACTTGAGACATTCCTTCCTAAGCCACTTAGCGAAGATGAACTTGTCGAGCTAATTGATGCCGTGATTGCACAAACTGGTGCGTCAGGCATGCAAGACATGGGCAAAGTAATGGGTGCGATTAAAGCAGAAGCTGAAGGTCGTGCTGATATGGGTAAAGTCTCTGGTTTAATTAAGCAAAGACTTACCGCTTAAGCCCGCATACAATTGTATGATTGATAAGTGAACCGAGCCTAGTGCTCGGTTTCTTCGTTTTAGGCGTCATTCGTATCAATGCAGCGCTGATAAAATATCTCACTTGAATTAAGTTGATTTTTTCTCGTTGCTCCTTGATATAATGCGCTCACTCACTAGTACAACTTCGGAACTTAAATGAAAGGCAAAATCCCTAGACAGTTTATTGATGACTTGCTCGCAAGAGCGGACATTGTCGAGCTCATAGACGGTCGTGTGGGATTAAAAAAAGCAGGAAAAGACTATCAAGCCTGCTGTCCATTTCACAATGAAAAAACGCCTTCATTTACCGTGTCACGTGATAAACAGTTTTATCATTGCTTCGGCTGCGGTGCTAATGGCAACGCAATTTCCTTTTTAATGGAATACGACAAGCTTGAGTTTGTCGATGCTATTGAAGAATTAGCCGCCCTATTAAACTTAGAAGTACCACGCGAAAACGGCCCGCAAGGGCCGCAGCGTTCAATGGAAGAAAAAAAGTCTGACTATGACTTAATGCTCCAAGCCGCTAAGTTTTACCAGCATCAGTTAAAACACCATAGCAATGCTACTCAAGTAATTGACTACGTAAAAGGCCGCGGCCTGAGTGGCGAAACTGTACAAAAGTTTATGATTGGTTATGCACCACCTGAGTGGGAGTCATTGTGTAATCAAATAGCCCGCAAGCCTGAGCACAAACAACAGCTGCTTGATTTAAAGTTAGCATCAGAAAAGTCAGCTGGCCGCCAATTTGACTTCTTCCGCGATCGCTTGATGTTCCCTATTCGTGATAAACGTGGTCGTGTCATCGCATTTGGCGGAAGGATAATGGGTGCAGATCAAGGCCCTAAATATCTAAACTCGCCTGAAACACGCATTTTCCATAAAAGTTTCGAACTTTATGGTTTTTATGAAGCTAAGCAAGCGCATAAGCAATTAGATAAAGTGTTGATTGTGGAAGGCTATATGGACGTCGTTGCCCTTGCAGAAAAAGGCATTGATTACGCCGTTGCCGCGTTAGGCACTGCAACCACAGCTGAACATATGCAAACTTTGTTTCGAAATACCGACAGAGTGATATGCTGCTATGACGGTGACAGAGCTGGCCGCGATGCGGCTTGGCGTGCACTTGACCATGCTTTACCTAACTTAAAAGATGGTAAGTCTCTACAGTTTGTCTTTTTACCTGATGGTGAAGATCCAGACTCATTAGTACAGCAAGAAGGCAAAGACGCCTTTGAAGCGCGGCTGGACACGGCAACCGATTATACGCAAGTATTGTTTACCAAATTACGCGAACAATGCGACCTTACAAATGATGCAGGCAAATCTAAGCTGCTTACCGATGCTATACCACTCATTAGTAAAATACCCAGTGACTACTACCAAGAGAGTTTGTTAACTACCTTAGCTAGGTTAATTGGTCGTACTCGTGAGCAACTTAGCGCTAAATTAGCAAGTAACAAGCTGCAGAATAAAATTGAGCGCCAATTTAAAGTCACGCCGATGCGTCGAGCGATTGGCTTACTGCTCCAACATCCACAGCTTGCGCAAACGGTTGAGTATATGCCTGAACTCGGTGAAATGGCGATCCCAGGTATTCAGCTGCTACTGAGCTTACAAATGTTATGTCACGATAACCCGCAAATAAACACAGCGCAGTTACTTGAACATTATCGCGACCAAGCTGAATTCGATGCCTTGAAAAAGCTTGCGGTGTGGCAACATGGCGTTGCTGAAGATAGGCTAGAAGACGAATTTAAAAATACTTTTCAATTTATTGAAGATCAGTGTTTAAATTATCGCCTAGAGACCCTATTAATAAAGGAGAAAACCGAAGGCCTAACAAATGATGAGCGGCTAGAATGCGCACTCCTTACCCAAGCGCTTAAACAGTAGAAGTTCTAGTCAATAGCAATTTTCGGTGCTATAATGTTCTATTCACTGCGTCATCAAAATTTAGCTGTTAAATAGCTGGCGCCTGTTGTATCAACTTTTCAGAGTGGAAGCAAATTTCTCTATGGATCAATCTCCTCAGTCACAACTCAAACTTCTGATTCAGAAAGGTAAAGAGCAAGGTTATTTAACTTTTGCAGAAGTTAACGATCATCTTCCACAAGACATCATAGACTCAGATCAGGTAGAAGATATCATCAGCATGATCAACGATATGGGTATTCAGGTCTCTGAAAATGCGCCTGATGCTGACGAGTTGATGATGCAAGAAACAACAACAGATGAGGATGCTGCGGAAGCAGCAGCTGCGGCTTTAGCAACAGTAGAAAAAGAAATTGGCCGCACAACTGACCCTGTTCGTATGTACATGCGTGAAATGGGTACGGTTGAACTTCTAACTCGTGAAGGCGAAATCCAAATCGCTAAGCGTATCGAGGAAGGGATCAACCAAGTACAGATTTCTGTTGCAGAATACCCTGAAGCCATTACTTATCTTCTAGAACAATGGGACAAGTACGAAGCGGAAGAAATGCGCCTAAGCGACATTGTTTCTGGTTTCTTTGATCCTAATGCTGTCGAGGAAAACGAAGCGCCAATTTCAGCAACACACATCGGTTCTGAGCTAAGTGATGAAGACTTGGATGACGAAGATGATGATGAAGATGATGACGATGACGACTCAGAAGAAGGCGATTCTGGCCCAGATCCTGAAGAAGCTCGCGAGCATTTTGAACATCTTCGTACGCTGTACAATGCCGCGCGAGAAATTTTTGAAAGTAAAGGTCGCTCGCACCCAGATGCGAAAGCTGCAATTCAGGAAATCGGCGATCACTTCCGTACTTTCAAGTTAGTTCCTAAGCAATTTGACCGCATGGTAAATAACATGCGCGACATGATGGATAAAGTGCGTGTTCAAGAACGCATCATCATGAAACAAGCAGTTCAAATTGCCAAGGTACCAAAAAAGGTTTTCGTTAAGCACTTTGCTAATAACGAAACCGATACCGCATGGATCGATGCTGAAATTGCATCAGGTGAAAAACACTCAGCAAAACTTGCTGAAGTAAAACCTGAAATCGAGCGTTGTGTTAACAAGCTTAAAGCGTTTGAAGATAGCACTGGTCTTAGCATTGAGCGTATTAAAGACATCAACCGTCGCATGAGTATTGGTGAAGCAAAAGCTCGCCGTGCGAAGAAAGAAATGGTTGAAGCGAACTTACGTCTTGTAATTTCAATCGCTAAAAAGTATACCAACCGTGGTCTGCAGTTCTTGGATCTAATCCAAGAAGGTAACATCGGTCTGATGAAAGCGGTTGATAAATTTGAATACCGTCGTGGTTACAAGTTTTCAACATACGCAACGTGGTGGATCCGTCAGGCGATTACTCGCTCAATTGCGGACCAGGCAAGAACTATCCGTATTCCAGTGCATATGATTGAAACAATCAACAAACTGAATCGTATCTCTCGTCAAATGCTACAGGAAATGGGCCGAGAGCCAAGTCCTGAAGAATTGGCAGAACGTATGATGATGCCTGAAGACAAGATCCGCAAAGTGTTAAAGATCGCCAAAGAGCCAATCTCAATGGAGACGCCAATTGGTGATGATGAAGATTCACATCTTGGTGACTTTATCGAAGACACAACTATCGAGTCGCCGATTGATTCAGCAACGATGGAAAGTCTTCGTGGCGCGACCAACGAAGTACTCGCAGGTCTTACAGCTCGTGAAGCTAAAGTACTACGTATGCGTTTTGGTATCGATATGAATACAGACCACACGTTAGAAGAAGTGGGTAAACAGTTTGATGTTACACGTGAGCGTATTCGTCAGATTGAAGCTAAAGCACTACGTAAGCTGCGCCACCCTTCTCGCTCAGATCTATTAAAGAGCTTTTTAGACGTTAAGGGCTAAAAAGTAGCAAATAAGATTAAGGCCGCTATTCAGCGGCCTTTTTTATAGTAATTGGATTAAATAGGTATACACACATGGCTTGGATCCAAATCCGAATTTATTCAGATAAAGCCGATGCCGATGCGTTAAGCGATATGCTTATGGATGTCGGTTGTCCGTCTGTCACATTCATGGATAGTAAAAACAATCCCGTTTACGAACCAAAACCTGGCGAAGTCATCTTATGGCCTGAGACAACGGTGATCGGTTTATTTGAAGCGAATCATGATATGCAAGCAGTCGTTGACTTTGTCCAGTCACAATATGACAAGCCGTTAAACTACAAGCTTGAACAGCTAGAAGACAAAGACTGGGAACGCGAGTGGATGGATAATTTCCACCCAATTAAGTTTGGCGAGAGATTATGGATTTGCCCAAGCTGGCGTGATGTGCCAGATCCCAATGCCGTCAATGTGCTACTGGATCCTGGTCTTGCATTTGGCACTGGTACCCATGCCACAACCGCACTTTGCCTGCAATGGCTAGAACAACAAGACCTCAGCGGCAAAACGGTCGTTGATTTTGGCTGTGGCTCTGGGATTTTAGGCATCGCAGCAATCAAATTAGGCGCTGAGCGTGTGATTGGTATTGATATCGATCCACAAGCGCTTATCGCAAGCCGCGATAATGCCGAGCGCAATGGCGTTGCAGATAAACTAGAAGTGTATTTACCTGAAAATCAGCCGCAATTCAGTGCTGATATCGTCGTTGCTAATATTCTTGCACAGCCGCTGAGAGAGCTACACGAAATCATTCTCGGCTTCTTGGGCGACAAAGGTGCCATCGCCATGTCTGGTATTTTAGAAGAGCAAGCGCAATCTGTTGCGGATGTTTATGCGCCATTTTTAAAGCTAGACAACATTGCTCAACAGGGTGAATGGACGCGCGTCAGCGGTGTGAAAAAATAAGGCTGCTAACGTAACGCTGACAAAAGTATCAGCGAGTCAATGAAAGTTAGTAAGTTTTAACTGGTAAAGCCTGTAATTAACAGGCTTTACGCATTTTTCACAGCTTAAATTTTCGGCTCAAATTGTACCTTTAAAATTGTTTTTGCATAAATTTCGTGCAAATTATCTGGGCTCTCAGGTTGTTATCAAATGTCAACCCATAAAGTTCAAAAAAAAAGCAATTATGTTCAATTTATAACCTTTGATTTTTGCGAAAAAAACCGTAAACTTAGCGCCCCTTGAGGTAAGGCGGATTAAACTGTAGTGCGTATTGGTCCATACCAACTTGAAAACAATCTTATCGTAGCACCAATGGCTGGGATCACCGACAGACCGTTTCGACAACTGTGTCGACGTCTAGGTGCTGGGCTTGCGGTATCAGAAATGTTGTCTTCAAATCCAAAAGTGTGGAAAACCGATAAGTCGCAAAATCGCATGGATCACAGCGGTGAATCGGGCATTCGCTCGGTACAAATCGCAGGAGCAGATCCTGAGTTGATGGCGCAAGCAGCACAATTTAATGTCGCAAACGGTGCGCAGATCATAGATATCAATATGGGCTGCCCCGCTAAGAAAGTGAACAAGAAGCTTGCAGGCTCAGCATTGTTGCAATATCCAGAGTTGGTTGACGAAATCGTCACCGCTGTGGTTGCTGCCGTTGACGTACCTGTGTCGTTAAAAATCCGTACAGGATGGGACACAGACAATCGTAACGGTGTTGAGATTGCTCGCATAGCTGAACGTCGAGGCATTGCTTCGCTAGCCGTGCATGGCCGTACAAGAGCATGTATGTATAAGGGCGAAGCTGAATACGCCACGATCAGAGAAATTAAACGTTCAGTATCTATTCCTGTAGTAGCAAATGGTGACATTACGTCTCCTGAAAAAGCGAAGCAGGTGCTGGAATACACGGGCGCAGATGCCATTATGATTGGTCGAGCCGCCCAAGGTCGTCCTTGGATTTTCCGAGAAATAGACCACTATTTGCAAACCGGTGAACATTTGCCAGAACCTGAAATAGCAGAGGTTCGAGCAATATTGATGGAGCACTTAGTAAATCTTCATCAATTCTATGGTGAGCCAATGGGAGCGCGCATCGCACGCAAGCATGTATCTTGGTATTTGCAGGCCCATGACCAAGAAGGTCAATTTAGGCGAGTATTCAATGCCTTGGAGACGCCAGAAGCGCAAATCGAGGCATTAGAAGACTATTTTGAAACATTAGGGTGAATGAATTTATTCATCCTTCAGGCTAACTAAGAAAGAGACATAACGATGTTCGAACAAAATGTGACTTCTCCATTTATTACTAACGCTCATGTTCAGTCACAAGAGAAACCGCAACCTTTGCGCGATGCAGTTAAAAAAGCTGTACATCACTACCTAAAGCAGCTTAATGGTCAAGACGTACAAGACGTTTATGAGTTAGTTCTTTCTGAGCTTGAAGCGCCTCTACTTGAAGAGGTTATGACTTATACTCGTGGTAACCAGACTCGTGCAGCGATCCTTTTAGGTATCAACCGTGGCACACTTCGCAAGAAGCTAAAAAAATACGGCATGAACTAAGCACTGCTGGTAAAATTTAGTTGATAAAAAAGCACCTTCGGGTGCTTTTTTATTGTTTAAAATTCAGCAGCTAGCGGACATTTATCCTTTTCATATCGCACTTTTCTCATGTTTATCTCGCCTTTTAACATCGTCATCTTAACAATAATGCGCTAAAATACCGGCTCTCTAAGCTAGCCCTTAACTAATCATTGAGGAAACCTGAACCATCATGGATATACATCGTCCAATTCGTCGCGCCCTACTAAGCGTGTCAGATAAAACCGGTATCGTTGAATTCGCCACAGCACTTGCAGCTCAAGGCGTAGAAATTTTATCAACTGGCGGTACTTGCAAACTACTTGCAGACAACGGCATTAAAGTAACAGAAGTATCTGATTACACTGGCCACCCAGAAATCATGGATGGTCGCGTTAAAACGCTTCACCCAAAAGTGCACGGCGGTATCTTAGGACGTCGCGGTCAAGACGAAGACGTCATGACTGAAAACAATATTTCAGCAATCGATATGGTAGTAGTCAACTTATACCCCTTCGCACAAACTGTTGCGAAAGCTGACTGTAGCCTAGAAGATGCAATCGAAAATATCGATATTGGTGGTCCAACTATGGTTCGTGCTGCGGCTAAGAACCACAAAGACGTGACCATTGTTGTAAATGCGAGTGACTACAGCCGCGTCATTGAAGAAATGAAGGCGAACTCTGGCTCTACAACATACAAGACACGTTTCGACCTTGCTATTGCGGCCTACGAGCATACCGCACAGTATGACGGCATGATTGCCAACTACTTCGGTAAAATGGTTCCGGATTATACGGAAGAAGCAGCAGAGGAAACCAAATTCCCTCGCACTATCAATATGCAATTCACCAAGAAGCAAGATATGCGTTACGGTGAAAACTCGCATCAAGACGCTGCTTTCTATGTTGAAAACAACATTGAAGAAGCATCCGTCGCGACGGCTAAACAACTTCAAGGTAAAGCGCTGTCTTATAACAATATCGCTGATACCGATGCCGCACTTGAGTGTGTTAAAGAGTTTGATAAGCCGGCTTGTGTTATCGTAAAACACGCAAACCCTTGTGGTGTTGCGGTAGATGAAAACATTCTTGCCGCCTATGACCGCGCGTTTAAGACCGACCCAACTTCTGCCTTCGGTGGTATCATCGCCTTTAACCGAGAGCTAGACGGCGACACGGCGGAAGCCATCGTAGCGCGTCAGTTTGTTGAAGTTATCATCGCACCTAGCGTATCAGAAGAAGCCGCACAAATCGTTGCTGCGAAGCAAAATGTACGTTTACTAGAATGTGGTCAGTGGTCAAACAAAACCACAGGTACTGATATTAAGCGTGTTAATGGCGGTATCTTAGTACAAGATCGTGACCAAGGTATGGTTGGTTTGGACGACCTTAAGGTGGTTTCAAAACGTCAACCTACAGAGCAAGAACTAAAAGATCTACTGTTCTGCTGGAAAGTCGCTAAATTTGTTAAGTCCAACGCGATTGTTTACGCCCGTGATGGCATGACTATTGGTGTGGGCGCAGGCCAAATGAGCCGCGTATACTCTGCAAAAATCGCAGGGATCAAAGCCGCAGACGAAAACCTAGAAGTTCCGGGTTCTGTGATGGCTTCTGATGCGTTCTTCCCATTCCGTGATGGCATTGACGCCGCTGCGGCTGCGGGTATCACTGCGGTAATTCAGCCGGGTGGTTCAATGCGTGATGAAGAGGTGATTGCCGCCGCTGATGAAGCGGGAATGGCAATGGTGTTTACCGGCATGCGCCACTTCCGCCATTAATCAATAAAGCGCGAAACTTATGAGTTTCGCGCTTTTTGTTTCAGCTAATTTCCAGTATTCTGGCTACAGCATAATCATAACAGAATGAAGGAAGCTAACGATGAATCTAGGTATGAAATCTCTTATCGCTGCTGCAGTATTTACCACTTTAGTGGGCTGTAACGCGACAGAATCTAACTCCAGCCAAGCAGTACCAAGCGCGATTGCAAAAGCCGTTGCTAGCGACAATCGAGCTGAGAGCAATAGAGCCCGAGACCAATATCGCCACCCAAGTGAAACGCTTGCTTTTTTTGGCATTGAGCCATCAATGACCGTGGTAGAAATTGCACCTGGTGGTGGTTGGTATAGTGAGATTTTAGCGCCGCTGGTTAAAGGTCAAGGCACCTATTATGCAGCGCACTTCCCTGCTGATTCAGATGTTGGCTACTATCAACGCTCATTAAAAGGCTACAAAGAAAAAGTAGCAACCAACCCAGACTATAGTGAAGTAAAGATCACGGAATTTGCACCAGTGACGCACAGTAATATTGCGCCACAAGGCAGTGCAGACGTGGTACTTACCTTCCGTAACGTACATAACTGGTACATGGGTAAAGGGGATGAAGGTGTACTTAGCGCGTTCAACGCGTTTAATAAGGCACTGAAACCTGGTGGCATTTTAGGTGTGGTTGAACACCGCCTACCTGAGCACCGTCAACTTGATGATCAAAAGTCGTCAGGTTATATGAAGCAAAGTTATGTTGTTGATATCGCCAAGCAAGCTGGGTTTGAATTAGTTGCAAGCAGCGACATTAACGCCAACCCACTAGACAGCGCCAATCACCCAAAAGGCGTCTGGACTCTGCCACCTCGCTTAGCGCTAGGTGATGAAAAAGCAGCGCAATATAAAGCGATTGGGGAAAGCGACCGCATGACCTTAAAATTCAAAAAGCTTTAATAGGAAAATTTCGCCATGAATGTACTAGTCATTGGCAGCGGTGGACGTGAGCATGCGCTTGCGTTCAAAGCCGCACAAAACCCATCTGTAAAAACGGTTTTTGTAGCACCTGGTAACGCAGGTACTGCGCTTGAGCCTAAACTCGAAAACGTAGCTATCGGCGTTGAAGATATCGATGCCTTGGTCGTCTTTGCTAAAGAAAACAATGTGCAATTAACCATTGTTGGCCCTGAAGCGCCACTGGTTATCGGTGTAGTTGACCGTTTCCGTGAAGAAGGCTTAGCTATTTTTGGACCTACTCAAGCGGCAGCGCAGTTGGAAGGTTCGAAGTCGTTTACTAAAGACTTTTTAGCACGTCATGATATTCCAACAGCGGCTTATCAAACGTTTGAAGAGATTGAGCCTGCGCTTGCCTACTTGAAAGCACAAGGGGCACCTATCGTCGTTAAGGCTGATGGGCTTGCTGCTGGTAAAGGGGTCATTGTGGCAATGACCGAAGCGGAAGCGGAAGAAGCAATCCGCGATATGCTTGCGGGTAACGCTTTTGGCGAAGCGGGCAGTCGTGTGGTTATTGAAGAGTTTTTAGAAGGTGAAGAAGCCTCTTTCATCGTCATGGTTGACGGCAAAAATGTACTTCCTTTTGCCACCAGCCAAGATCACAAACGTGCATACGATGGTGATAAAGGCCCAAACACAGGTGGTATGGGTGCATACTCTCCAGCTCCTGTAGTCACGCCAGATATTCATGAACGCATCATGGCTGAAGTGATCAATCCAACGGTTGAAGGTATGGCGAAAGAAGGTCACCCTTATACAGGTTTTCTATACGCTGGTTTGATGATCACAGCAGACGGCACACCAAAAGTTATCGAGTATAACTGCCGCTTTGGCGATCCAGAAACACAACCTATCATGTTGCGCCTTCAGTCTGATTTAGTTGAGCTGATTGAAGCGGCAAACCGAGAAGAGCTTGATCAAACATCGATCGAATTCGATCCGCGAGCTGCCGTTGGTGTTGTGCTTGCAGCTAGTGGCTACCCAGGGAACTACCCTAAGGGTGACGCTATCTCAGGTCTTCAGGTGAACTATCCTGAAGGTGAAAAAGTGTTCCATGCTGGTACTAAACAAGATGGCGAGCATGTAGTCACTTCTGGTGGTCGAGTATTATGTGCAACGGCCCTTGGCCACACGGTAACCGAAGCGCAAAAACGCGCCTACTCTCTAGTGAAAGACATTCACTGGGATGGTGTAGAGTACCGCACAGATATCGCATATCGTGCAATCGCACGCGAAAGCTAATTCACATTAAGCTTTGCAAGGCCAGCCCGACGCTGGCCTTTTTCATTTTTACACACTGCGTTTCTAAGTTTGTAATGGTATCCTACCCTTTTATGAGCATTTTTAGGGGCAAAGATGCAAGTACAAGGTACACTCAGCAAGTTAAAGTCAGTGCTTGTTGAACCTATTCAATATCAATTACCCGTGGGTGATAACTTAGTATCGCTCAACGAATACTTTGGTAAACCAGTTACCCTTACCTTCACCGGCAATATATTTTGCAGTAGCTGTGGTAAAAAAACCAAAAAGAGCTATTCGCAGGGGCACTGCTTCGTGTGTATGAGAAAACTCGCTAGCTGCGACATGTGCATTATGAAGCCAGAGACCTGCCACTATGATCAAGGCACCTGTCGTGAACCCCTATGGGGCGAAGAGAACTGTATGATCCCGCACTATGTGTATTTGGCCAATACCTCAGGTCTTAAAGTTGGGATCACTCGTCATACGCAGATCCCAACACGTTGGATAGATCAAGGCGCAACGCAAGCACTGCCGATTTTTAAGGTGCAGACCCGTCACCAGTCAGGATTAGTGGAAGTGGCACTGGCTCAGTTTATTGCCGATAAGACTAACTGGCGCAATATGCTCAAAGGCATCAATCCTGAAATAGACCTCAAAGCAGAAGCCGCTAAGCTTATTCCCGAGATCCAAGCAAAGCTCGATGAACTTGCTGAACTCTTTGGTGCAACCGCCATTGAAGTGCTGGACGAAGAAGTGGTTGATCTCACTTTCCCTGTAGAGCAGCACCCGAGTAAAATCAGCTCGTTTAACTTTGATAAAGACCCTGTAGTATCAGGCGTGCTTGAAGGGATCAAAGGCCAATATCTTATTTTTGATAATGGCGTGATCAATATTCGTAAGTTTACTTCTTACGAAATTACCTTCTCTGACGAATAAAATGCATGCCAATCGTCTTCTGTAAGTGGCTTACAGAAGACGTAACCTTGGATTGTATGACAACCAAGCTTGCGCAGGTAACGTTTCTGTACAGGCTTTTCTACGCCCTCAGCTACAACTTGTAGGTTGAGCGCCTTAGCCATCGCCACAATTGCCGAAACAATTTCGCTGTTGCCATATTCATCGGGCACCTTAGCAATAAAACTAGCATCTATTTTTAGGATGTCGATGGGCAGTTTAGCCAAGTAACTGAGCGCAGAATACCCAGTACCAAAGTCATCAATCGCCAGTTTCACACCCAGCTCCTTGAGCTTTTTCAAGGTGTACTTAGCCTCAAGCAGATTACCGATAAAGCTATTTTCGGTAAGCTCAAGCTCAAGATACTTACCGTCGACGTTATGCTTTTTTAATGCCTGCGCGACACACTGATAAAGGTCGCCTTGAGTGACATGAGACGCCGAGATGTTAATCGCCATGCGCCTAATCTCAACACCTGCGCGTTGCCATTTAGCCAAGTGCTGACAGGCTTTATCTATTACCCACTGATCTAAGCGAATAATAAGTCCAAGTTCCTCTGCAAGTGGAATAAATTGAGCCGGTGAGATCATCCCAAGATTTGGGTCGCGCCATCGCAGCAAACACTCAACACTGGAAATGCGACTGCTGGTTAAGCACTGCAAGGGTTGAAAATGCAGTTCAAACTCATCATTTTCTAAGGCATTCTGAAAACGGCTTAGCATGGATAAACGTTCAAATGAACGTGCATTCATCGAAGCTTCGAATAACTGAAAGGAGTTGCGCCCTACTTCTTTGGAGCGATACATAGCAACATCGGCGTGTTTAAGCAATGTTTCCGTGTCATGACCATCTTCGGGATAAATAGCAGCCCCCATCGAGGCCGTCGCAGCCACCTGCATATCACCAAGTTGAAATGGACTCGACAATGCCATCAACATTTGGTCGGCAAACTCAATAACCTCCGACATGCCATTCACTTCGCTCAGTAGCACAACAAATTCGTCGCCCCCAAGTCGCGCTAACGTGTCACCTTCGTTTAGAATAGACTTTATCCGCTCGCTAACCTGAACCAATAATTCATCTCCGGCGCTGTGGCCAAGAGAGTCATTCACTTCCTTAAAGCGGTCTAAATCTATAAACATCACACTGAGTTTTTGCTTGTAGCGGTGCGCTGATGCCAATGCCATAGAGAGTCTGTCGTAAAATAAGCGGCGATTAGGCAGCCCAGTCAATTCATCAAAATAGGCTAAGCGAGCAATTTTTTCTTCAGCATTTTTACGCTCCGTAATGTCACTAAAAATGGCTGCGTAGAGCATGTCGTCACTGTACGGCTCTCTGATCTCAATAATCGTAAGCCATTCAACATAAATCTCACCGCTCTTTTTACGATTGCAGATCTCGCCCTGCCACACACCTGTTTCTCTGAGCGTTTGCCACATGCTCTGATAATAGCATTCATCATGTAGCCCTGAGCTCAATATGCTTGGGTTTTTCCCTAGTACTTCGTAATCTTTGTAGCCGGTAAGCGCACTAAACGCTGGGTTGATCTGGATTATTTCACCTGAACTTTTGGTGATCATAATGCCATCGAGAGAAGCATCAATGATGCGGTTAGCTAGATAAAGATTCTTCTCCGATTTTTGCAGTGCAATATCACGTTGTACTAGGACTTTTTCCAGCTCGCTACAATACGCAGTTTCAATTTCAGTCAGGACATTTTTGAGCGCTAATAGCCCTATCACTTGTTGCGAGTCTGGGGAAGCCACCACCAAATGGCGAATGGAGTTTACCGTCATCAGCCGGTAAGCATCGAATAGGCTGTCTTTTGGCGTCATGGAGAGCATCGGATAGCTAGCTAATTGCCAGCAAGGCTGACGCCAATCAGGGTTGAGAATAATATACGCAATATCGCGCTGAGTAATAATGCCATACTCATTTAATTCACGGTTATACACCAGCACAGCGGTCAGCTTAAGCTCACGCATATTATTGATAACATCAGAGACGCAGTCTTCACTGTCTAAAATCACAATGCTCGAGTCAAAGTGCTGCTCAATTGGTCTAAAATGTAAATAATGGTCGAGCCCTTGGCTGCGCACAATATCGGATAAAGAGACCACACCACAAGGCAGATTATCCGAGTCCACCACGAGTAAGTGACGGATCCCTAGTTGGTGGAACTTGACCGTCGCCTCGCTCAAGGTTTTATCAATTTGAATTTTTTGCACCGGTGTAGTCATCACTTCCCGGATCGGCACCTGAGCAAAATCAGGGTCGTTAAAGTTGAGCTTAACGCAATCCGACTCAGTCCAGATACCAATAATGTCATCGGCACGGGTAATAAAGATCGAGCTCACTCTGCTCGTTCGCATTTGCGCAACCGCATCATATAGACTGGTTTGCTCATCGCAACATAACAAGCTATTGGTAAATACTTCTTTGATCTGTAACTGACGTGAATCACCAACCATAAGCACACTCTCGCAATATTGTTCCAATTTGAAGTATACTGGGCGACACTTTTGATAACTTGACCAAGAACAAATTATGGCGATAAAAACCTATCCTTTATTGCTGGTATTAGACCAAAGTATAGAGTTTATCGAAGATGAAAAAGCACTAGGGGATGCAACGCATCTGCTCGATGATGCGTCACTCAAACGGTTAATTCTAGTATACCCAAACGATTGCTGCAGCAACGTACACGGTGCGCCCGTGCAGTGTATTGATTTGAAATATTTAACCGAATTAGTGCAACAATATCTCGTTGACGAAGGCCAATGTTGCGTCAGCAAAATCCAACTGAGCAATACTCAGCAGGCTTTTGATTTATTAAGTCTAAGCTAACCCGACCAGCGCTTTGATATGTGTCACGGCGCTGCGGCCTAAAGAAGAAAGATCATAGCCCCCTTCTAAGTAGGAAATAATCCCCAAACAGTCCGATGAGTTTGCAAACTCAACCACTTGCTCAGTAAACCACTGGTAATCTTGTTCAACAAACTTGAGTCCGCCCATATCATCTTCTAAATGACCGTCAAACCCCGCACTGATAAAAATGAGCTGAGGTTTAAATGATTGCAGCTTAGGCAACCATTGTTGCTCCACCAAGGCTTTTAAGTCTGTGCCATCCGCTCCTGCACTCAACGGGGAATTGATTAGCGTTTGATGATTCTCAATCGCGGTATTTGGATAAAAAGGGTGTTGAAACAAAGAGCAAAGTAACACGCTATGATCGTCTTTGAAAATATCTTGTGTGCCATTACCATGATGTACATCGATGTCCAATATAGCTACCCGCTCTACACCCTTCGTCTTGGCATAAGCGGCAGCAATGGCAACATTATTAAAGACACAAAATCCCGATGAAGTGCTTTGATTGGCGTGGTGCCCAGGAGGTCTAACAGAACAAAATGCAGCATCAAGTTTACCAGTAACTACTTCGTCCACCGCCAGTATTCCTGCGCCAACAGCGCGTTCAATCGCTTTCATAGAATCAGGACAAAGCCAAGTATCGCCGTCTAACTCGGTTAACCCTTCATTAGGGATTTTATCCATTACTTCTTTGATCATGGCTTGATCATGAACCAATGCATAGTGTGACGTATCGGCTTTCAGCGCCGTTTTGTGTTCAATGGCGATATCAAGTCCAGACGCTAGCAACCTGTCAGATATCGCATCTAACCTCGCAGGACACTCAGGATGTTCCTCGGTCATTTTATGCTTGCGGCAATATGGATGAGTAATAATTGCAGTATGCATAACGAATATACATCCTATGTTAGTTTGCGACGAGGTTGATTTAAGTAGCTATCCTTTCACTATATCAAAGCCACATAATTGTGGCTTTGATACTTTGGTATATCTTAATGCTGGATTTCTTTCGCCTTTAAATCCAAGTTATGGAAATCGAAACTAAAGTCGGTTATTTCCGGATTAACAAATTCCATCGCAGCAGACTCAACCCGTTGTGATTTACCCATCACAAAATTGATGTAAGCATCTGCTTCAAGTAATGGCTCATCCCAACGTACCACAAAGGTGTTACCGGTTAGGTGCTCAAGTTTCCCCTTTAGGCGCTTCGTGTGCGTAAAATCAATGCGCAGTTCCTTATCGAGCTTTTCCACTACCACATCGCCATACCAAGCGCTATTTAGTGTTCCCGTGTAGTTGTTTAATGGTAAAGCAGGCTGTGGTTTTGCAACTTCGATTATCCCAGCTTTAGCGTATTTATCTTGCTGCGCCTTAAAGTAATCATCGGCGATGATCTGCACCCAGTCTTTATCTTCTAGGCCAAGCGCATCTTCAAACACTTCATTGATAATCGCGGAAAGTGCGGGGTATTTTTGTTGGTTTGATAAGACCACCACACCCAGTTTTTTCTCTGGGATCATCGCAACTTGCGACACCATACCTAAAATCCCACCGCCGTGACCTACCTTTTTATAACCAAAGTAGTCTTCTACCGCCCAGCCAAGGCCGTACCCTCTAAACTGTTGGTGGTATACTTCTGCGGCTTTTGCTGCGGGAATACGCGTAATGTGTGGATGCCACATTTGCACTTGTTGCTCTTGGCTAAATAGCTGCTCGCCAGAAGGTAAGCGACCACCTTCAAGCTGAGTTTGTAACCACTTGGTCATGTCATCCACGTTAGACGCAATGGCACCAGCACCACGGAAATCTTCTAGGTAATTAACAAAGAACGGCGTAAGTTTGCCATCCATCGGAATATGGCCAGTCGCCCAATTACGATTGTTAGCCTGGATCCGAGAGAATCCAGCCTTTGAGTCATCCATATCCAGCTTAGTAAACATTTCCTGCTCAACAAAATCGCGCCAATCTTTGCCACTGACTCGGCTTACGACTTCTCCTGCAACAACAAACATCAAATTGTTATAAGCGTAATGGCTACGGAAACTTGAATCAGGTTTGAGATGTGAAATACCAGCTAGCAATTCTGGCATGGTTTTATCAGTATCAGGCCAGATCATAAGATCGCCTGCCCCAAGGCCCAATCCACTTCGATGACTTAATAAATCTCGGATAGTCATCTCTTGAGTAACATAACTATCGTAAAGCTTAAATTCTGGAATATGTTTAATGACTTTGTCATCCCAACTCAGTTTGCCTTGATCAATTAACATCGCCAGCGCTGCTGCCGTGAAAGCTTTGGTGTTGGATGCAATACCAAACAAGGTATCCGCATTGACCTTAGTTGGCTTATTTAAATGCGTCACCCCGAAGCCCTTGGTCATCACAACCTTACCATCTTCTACAATACCAATTGCCAAACCTGGAATATTAAACTTTGTCATTGCGCTTTTTACCGCAGTTTCAACATCCTGTTGGTTTACTGCCGCGCTTGCCTGTGCACTAAGAAAACTCGCAGCAACTAGGCCTGAGGTTAATAGCCATTGTTTTATTTTCATTATTTTTCCTTGGTTTTTTGCCACAACCAATCATGATGTTACCAGTCAAGCTTTGCGATTTAACTTCGTAATATCACATTGATAGATGGCTAATTCTTGTTGTTGTCTGTCACTATTATTATCTGTAACGTGTGATTGTGCCGAAATAGCCTGTAAATAGCTGGTCGGAAACTGATGCTCCTTTGCCCCGGCCAACACATGATGTACGTACCAATCGAAAGGTAATTGATGTTCCACAAAGGTGTTAGCAATATAGCACCAGGCCTCCACCATACCGCCACCTTGCCTTTCAACAGGCAAACAATGACAGTTGTATCGCTCCCCTTCAATGTCGTCCAAACGCGCTTTTTCTCGCTCATCCAAGGCATACAAAACGCCATAAACATGGCTATTTGCTTCAGTACTCGGCGTAATACTACACTTGGCTGAACCATCGGTGCTCAACATATCAAAAGTCAGCCGATAGCCATGCAATTTCCCCACTCCAAGTAACTTCGCTTGTGGTAAGCGAGCAAGCAAACGTGCAGTCGACATATTTGAACCAAAGCTAAAGTTAATAATGTTTTTGTCACACATTAGATCACCAATCTTACTGCAAGCAGTAACATGATCACACCGATCCCGCGATCAAACCAATGTCCTGCACGACGAAAAAATTGTCTTACCGTTGTTTTTGATAAAACTAAAGATAAAAACGAAAACCAAGCCCACGTAGCCAATGCCATATAAACACCGTAAAACAACTGCACACTGCTTGGTGTGGTTGGCTCAATCACTAGGGTAAAAAGCGATAAGAAAAACAGCGTTGCTTTAGGATTTAAGGCATTGACCAAAAAACCCCGTTTTAACGCAGTCCAATTAGACTCAGTAACAGCATGTGCAGTGATATTTTCTTGCTCTGAATTGGGTTTTGCATATCGCAACGCTTGCACACCAAGGTAAGCAAGGTAAAGCGCGGCTATATATTTTACTGCTGTGAACAAGGTTTCAGATTGAGATAGCAGTAACGCAACTCCCAATAAGCAATAACTGACATGTACTAAAATACCAAGACCAACCCCAAAACTTGTCCAAAGGGCGTTTGCTCTGCCCTGCTGTACACTTTGTTTAAGCACTATCGCAAAATCGGGACCTGGACTTGCGACAGCAAAAAAATGTGCCAGCGCAATTAAAATAAACTCATCAAGATAAACGAGCATGTGCATGCTCCTGTAA
Source organism: Pseudoalteromonas sp. JC3 (assembly GCF_030291895.1). Classification (NCBI taxonomy): domain Bacteria; kingdom Pseudomonadati; phylum Pseudomonadota; class Gammaproteobacteria; order Alteromonadales; family Pseudoalteromonadaceae; genus Pseudoalteromonas; species Pseudoalteromonas sp. JC3. The sequence continues at coordinate 3,716,442 of NZ_CP127855.1, forward strand.
GGCCAGTAAATCACCCCGCTCTGAGTTATCCATTAAGGTATTAATTTGCTTTTTCGCCTTTTTATACTGGCTCACAAGGTGTGACTTAAGATGCTTATGACCATCTCTCACCCCTTTAAAATGACATACGAGGGCATGCACAAAAACACTCTGCTGCTCCGTCAGTGCAGCTTTTCGGTTGGCATATTGGTTGTAGCAAGAACCACATCCTCCCCTAAAGTGATATACGGTATTAGACACCATGACCCCAAAGCCAAAAAAGCTCGCCAGCACATCACAAGCAGCGTCTAATTGCGCTTCCCCACCCGGAGGTAACACGCCACGCTGTAAAATTAAAACTTTTGCCATGACACCTGCATAACTGGCAATCAGATCTTGAGGCTGATTTATTTGGTTAGGATTATAAGAAATCAAAATAGGCGCAGCCGATTCAGCGATAACCGCTTGCTCACCGCGCCAACGCCCTGCAATGTTTAGCTTAGTCATGCTGGTCGACGCGAGCATGCGTTCAGGCGCAACCAAAGTGATTGGCCACTGTTGTAACCCCGCGTAGGACTTTACGCGGGAGAAAACCACCGCCGCCATCTCTTCAATACTGGATACCGGCTCTGGAAAACAACTAGGAGTCGGAGTAATAATCTGCGTTTCATTTAAAAAGTACTCGCCATCAAAATGCTCAAATGCCCAGACAAAGGTATCAATTAACCATTGGGTTTCTTCATCGCTAAGCAAAGGTGAGACTTTAAATAAGGACAGCATGCTAATAATTCACTCTTTTCTGGAATAACCCCTGATAAATAGCATAAACTCTGAGCCTAATGCAAAAACATGGAGTTTCACATGCCACACTTTATTCTTGAACACTCAGCTAATTTGCCAATTGAAACCGAGGCGTTAGTATCACAGGTGCAGCAATTTGCCTGTGCATGTGGCTTGTTTGATCCAACTTCCGTCAAAACCCGTGCTGTTGCTTTTGAGCATTTTCAGTTAGGCGATGGCAAACAAGGGTTTATTCACCTGCAGATCCATATGATGGCTGGTAGAACATTAGAGCAAAAACAAATGCTCACGGAAGGTGCTCTGAAGCTTTTGCTCGCAAAGGTCGGGGAGCATTTTGCGCTCAGTGTCCATTGCTATGATTTATTATCCGATATTTATCGCAAAAACTAATTTATTATTCGAGTTATTTAACTATGAAATTTCCATGTAGATTGGAGAAATTTTTGAGCCACGTTGCAGAGATGCCACGCAGCAAGGTCAAAATTAATATTAAAAAAGGTCTCGTTACCGTCAATGGCAATATCGTCAAAAAAGGCGACATCCAAGTCACCCCAGCAGACCACATTACTTTTGATGGCGAACGCCTAGAGTATTTGGGTTTACGCTACTATATGCTAAACAAACCACAAGGTTATGTATGTGCAAATAGTGATGAATTACACCCAACAGTATTCGATTTAATTGAAGAACCTAACTTAAAAGATTTTCATGTTGCAGGTCGACTGGACATCGATACCACGGGTTTAGTACTGCTCACTAACGATGGTGATTGGTCTCATCAAATCACCTCGCCGAAGAAACAAAAGTTTAAAACCTATGTACTAGAAAGTCGCGACGAACTCACTGAAGAAGCGCTAACACAGCTTGAACAAGGCGTTGAACTACATGGTGAGAAACAAGCAACCCTGCCAGCAAAAGCGGAGCTTATTGATAAATTTGCACTACGCTTATCTATTTGCGAAGGAAAGTATCATCAAGTAAAACGCATGCTTGCCGCAGTTGGCAACCAAGTAGTTGAACTTCATAGAGAAAATATTGCAGGGATCGAACTTGATCCAACCCTTGCTGAGGGCGAATACCGCCCATTAACTGATGAAGAAATAAGCATAATTAATGCAAGTTAGTCATCGTCTTTAGGTAGTATGAGTAAATATCATCTCAAAATCGCCTCCTTAGGGCATTAACCTACTTACAACTTCCCCCTAAACATGCTAAATCATGTAGTGAGAGTATTTTTAGGGGGCGATCCTGTGTTTTCTAGTTTCACATTAAAAGCAAAAATAATTACCTTTGCCGCCGCAATATTTGTTTCATTACTTGCCGTTGCCTTTGTAGGTCTTCAAGCTCTGCGCCATGCCAGTGAAAGCGATAATATTGCGCGTATCAACCAATTAATGAAAAGCACCGTTAATATTGTTAAACAGTTTGAGCGCTTTGCAGAGCAAGGGAAACTGACTGAGCAACAAGCAAAAGAGATGGCAATTCAGGTTTTAAGAGAAAATAAATACCATGACTCTGAGTATGTGTATGTTGTTAATGACAAAATGGACTTCGTAGCAACACCGCATGACCCCCAGCTGCATAACACCAGCTTTAATGACTTTGAAGATGCTGACGGCAAAAGCATAGGCAGCATGGTGAAGCGCTTAGTCGGTAACCAATTTGATCGGATCATTACCTACAATTGGACTTCACTGCGAGATGGAGAAGTTGTCGACCTGACTTCAGTGGTACAAAAAACACCAGGGTTTGGCTGGTATGTCGGCACAGGTATTAGCTACAAAGAAGTAAACGATCGTTATTGGGACACCGCAATCTGGTTAGTCGCACTTTCTTTAGCGGTTGCCGTTGCATTGACCACCGCACTTGCGCGGTTTGGACTGTCTTTGAATAACAAACTTGGTGCTGAAATCAATGATGTGCTCGAAATCGTAAAACATGTTTCAAGAGGAAACCTAACTACACCTATCAATACTGCTGACTGCCAAGATTATAGTATTCTCGCAGCCATGGACTATATGCAAGGCGGATTAAAAGGAGTAGTTGAAGGGCTTAAAGAAGCAACTAAGGCGCTACAAAACCAAACATCAGACAGTGAGGTACGCTCAGTAGAACTTGAGAATCTAACTCGTAGTTTAAATGCAGAAACTCAAATGGTGGCTTCAGCAATTACCGAACTCACAGCATCAGCACAAACCGTTGTCGAACATGCGGAGCAAGCTGCGGATTCAGTTCAAGAGGCTGAAAAGCAAGGTAATGCTGCCGACAAACTGACAGCTCAAGCAGCAACTGAAATTGCATTATTAGAGCAACAAATTGACAGCGCTGGTAATAATATTCAAGTACTAGATGAAGAAGTATCTAATATCGCTAATGTACTTACCGTTATCCAATCTATCGCCGAGCAAACCAATTTATTAGCCCTCAATGCTGCAATAGAAGCTGCTCGAGCTGGAGAGCAAGGACGAGGCTTTGCTGTCGTAGCGGACGAGGTCAGACAGCTTGCTCAGCGCACTCAAACCAGTACAGAAGAGATCCGTACCATGATCACTAAACTGCAAAGTGCAACTCAAGATGCGAAGGCTTCTGTAAGCTTGAGCATTGCAACAAGCGAAAAAACGGTGAGTATGTCATCTAAGGCATCTCAAGCGCTTGTACAAGTCGCCGATTCTTTAAAATCTATATCGCAGATGAGTCATCAAATAGCTCAAGCAGCCAAAGAACAGTTGGATGCAGGAGAAGATACAGCCAAACGTGTCGTTGTTATCTCTGACACGGCCTCACAGACGGCAAGTGTGTCTGAAAAAGCACATAAAGCGACTGATACAATTAAATCTTTATCTGGAAATCTAGAGATTGAGATGGCCAAATTCAAAGTGTAATAAGTCAACTTTATTCTTATTTTTCATACAATTAGCCAAGTGTAAATTTATATAAACTGTTAATTGAAAAATTTCTTTAATTTTTCATTCACCTTGTGTTTATTTGGTGTTAAGTTTGTACCCACAGAGAGTTTCAGTTTTAGTAGTCTCAAGAGACTTCTTTGTTTGTTATAATTGCAATAATATATGCAACCTAAAGTTTGAATGCTTGATTGCGTAGAGATCAAGCAAACTTAATAAGGACTATGATAATGCAAAAACTAAATTTGAAAGAATGTAAAAAAGTTTCTGGTGGTGGTATTTGGATGCCAGATGAACCAGCAGCTAACAGTGCTGAAGCTAATGCAAATACCAAATCTAGCAAAGCCAATTAAAGATTATTGTTAGTTATGGAAAGAAAATTCGCACTCGGAGACTTACTACTACCATATGTCTTAGTTGTAGTAGGAGTCTTCATTATACACGATGTTAATTTTCACTTTTTTCTGACGTACACGGCACTTATATCTCTCTGTTTTGGTGTGGGATTACGACTGAAGGATGTGAACATATGTATTCTGTCCATCTTATGCCTGACTCCCTTTGTTCTTGAAACACTCGTGTTTTCAACCGGATTAATTAGCCTATCATCTTCCCCTGAGAATAGATTATTTCAGAATAGTTTGATTTTCGGCATTCACCTAATTATCGAGTTAATAGTGCTCGCCCCACTCACTTACCGGACAGAATTAACCAAAAAACTTTTCCCAAGATATAAAATTAAATACACCTTTGCGGATAATATATTTCCATGGTTGGCTATCTTAGGAGCTTTGTTCACATTCGCTACTATTGTCGAAAATTACCTAAGAAATGGTAAAGGCTATGATGTGACTTTCTTTTTCTACTCTTCCGATATTGCAGGATATATTCTGTACTCAGCAAAATGTGGAATTATGATAGCTTTAACAGCCCTAACATACAAAGAAGAGTACGATTACGCACTCCCAAGCTTGCGCAAGAAACGCTAGTAGTTTTTTGCAAAGTAAGGGTTATTCAATTTGATGCCTTCACCTTCAGGCGGTAACACTAAACGATATTTTTGTTTTAATCGTTTTAATTCACCAGACTCTTTAAGCTTAGCAAGCCCCTCCTCGAGTGCATAAGCAAGTTTTGGCTTGTCTTTATTCACAAAGAAGTAAAAAGCGGTTGAATACTCAAGGTGAAAATCAGGTACGATCATGAGGTTTTCGTTATTTTGTGCGATCAATTCTGAATTTGCCTCAATCACCGAGCGTGGAAAATAATCCGCTTTTTTATCCGCGATTAAATTAAACATGGTTTGATAATCGGAAATAGGCCTGACCTTCAGACCGTTATAACTAAGAATTTTAGTATCGGGCCAATCGTGTCCTTGTACAGCGGTAAAGCGCTTTAATTCATCAAGCGAACGAACCGTTTTTATGGCTGGATAAACATCTTTATGAACAATCAGCACGCGTTTACCAATAAGTCCATCATACAGTGGGACTTTAATGGGAATAGCGATTTGCTCGCGTGCGGGGCTGGTCATAGACCAGTGTAAATCAACCTTACCTCGGCTTAGTGCCATTAACGTACGCTGTTGATGAGGATGGATCTTGATGTGTTCGATTTGAGCTGAGTACTTAGCAGCAGCCAGTGCCTTTTCTAGTAATTCATAAAGATAAAGATCGCGATCGTACAAGGTTCGCGCTTCTTTCGCGACATAGATTAACTCGGGGGATTGCGCTGCAATACAAGCACTTTGAAACACCAGAGCAGAGATAATTACACTCAACTTTAACTTCATCGCACAACCCTCTTTTAGGGGAAACAATACTACAATCAAGAGTATTCTTACGGATTGCTATTACTATTGCGTAATTAAAAATATAGTCAACCTGCATTTTCCAATCGTACAGTCGATACTGTCGGCTTGCGACGGTTACATACAAATAAATAGCTATTACGATAGCGCTTTGCTTCTTTCTTAGCATCCGTTGCTAAAGCTGCAACTTGGTGCGAATTGATACAGTGTTGTAAATCTGGTCTCACTAAACCAATCGATAAAGTGAGTAAAGGTACAAATTGCTTTTGCCCTTCACGATTTGTTGCCCAGTAACCGCCAGCACTAACATGCTCGGGAGTAAAAAAGGCTTTTGATTTAAGCTCAAACTGAGTGATGATCTCATGACACAACACTTCTGCATCATTATTATCGAACACCACCATAAAGTCGTCACCCCCGATATGCCCAACAAAACTTGAGCTCTGTACACATACATCAACTGTCACCTCGGCAAGTAGCTTAATCACGCTATCGCCACTGGCATATCCATATAAATCATTAAACTGTTTAAAATGATTAAGGTCGATATATGCAAGAGAAAAGTCATGATGTGAACGTAACCTTTGCTCTATTGCCTCATTTATCGCGACATTGCCCGGCAACATGGTTAATGGATTGGCATGTTGAGCATGACGAATTTTTTCTTCTGTGATGTGCTTGAGTATGTCTCTCAAGGGCGCTAAGCCAAGATAACGACCATCTCTAGTAATAATGATATGACGTCGAATATCAAATTCATGGTCGGTTATTTGCTTACTCACCGTATCAAGCTCTTGCTGCTCATCCACCACTAACGGCTGTTTATCCATCAACTTAATCACTGATTTCTTATCGAAGAGTGCATGGCCATATGGTGCCGCAAAGACCTCAGTCAGTTGATCTCGGTGTAGCAGCCCAACAGGCTCTCTAGCATCATTAACCACTGCAAGGCTGGTTAGCTTGCGATCTTGTTCAAACAGCCTATGAGCATCGATACATTGCGTACATTCATGGATAGCATTGGCCTCTTTGGCAAGCCAACCGATTGCCATCGACTGCTCAAATTGATTGACACTGGAACGAACTTCCGAATGAAGGGATTTTAACAACGCCAGCTCTGTCGGTGGCTTTCGAGTTGGCTTCGCGAGCAGAAAGCCTTGAGCGTTTACAATACCGAGCTGCTCTATCAGCTTTAGCTCCTCCATCCGCTCAATTCCCTCGGCAATTACTTGAGTGCTAGTGGCTTTAGCAAGCTCGATAATAGACTTTAAAAACTCGCGTTTCACCACACTTTGGTCACAATGGTCGATAAAATATCTGTCGACTTTGACGTAGTCAGGGCATAACTCCGACCACTTTCTGAGACCAGAATAACCAGCTCCCAAATCATCAATCGCAATTTGAAACCCAAGTTCACGATAATGGGTAATTGTAGTTAGTAGCAGATTCGCGTCATCTACTTTGTCTTGCTCAGTCACTTCAATGACGACACGCTTGGGATCGAGCCCATACACTTCTGTAAGATGTCTGGTTTCGCCCTTTGGGTGGCTCGGATCAAGTAACGCTTTTGGACTAACGTTTAAAAATAACTTACCAGGAAGGTTGAGTGAAACGAACTGCTTAATAGCAGCTTCACGACAGATAATCTCCAGCTCTGACAAACGCTCCTGCTTACTCGCGACCGCAAAAAGCTTGTCTGGAGATTCCAACAATGAGCCGGACATGCCACGACTTAATGCTTCAAACCCTAAGATTTGCCGTTTCGCAAGATCGTAGATTGGCTGAAACAGAGTAAATACAGCTTTTTCTTTTATTATTGTATTAAGTACTAACGTGCGCGAAGGATCCACAGCATTAAACTCACTGTAAAAGTATAATCGCGCACGGTAGCAACAGAGTATGACAGATATATGTCAATCGGGTGAAATGTACCCAATTTGCAATTGAATGATTTTCAACCGCTTACTTTAGCGCCCGCTCTACCTGATCAAAGTGTGCAATCACTTCCACAATTTCCATCTCTGCGCTCTTATAGTCTTCAGCGCCACTAAACCCTTTCATCGCAATCGCTTGAACCGTTGCTGGATGCACTAATAAATCTTTTGCATGGTAGCAAACAGGGTCATCAAACTTGGGTAATTTACCATCTGCGTGATAGCCCGTTTCGATCTCTTCAAGTGGTAAAGTAGGAATGATATCCGCAGCCTTATCCAAGGCATCTAGATAAGTCTGGCACTGAGGGTACTTAGCCACAAACTCATTTAGCAAAGTTCTAGAGAGAGCCACAAGATCGGCGGATTGTGTTTCAAGTGCTGCAGCATCTTTCTCGATACGAATATCTGCAAGTAAGGCCTCTGCTTGAACTTTGTATTGTGCTAAAGATGAGGTTGCTTCTGTAGTTACAGATCCGGTTTGTTGCTCAAGCTCAGGTTGCTTAGAACATGCGGTCATTAATGTCAGTGCACCAACCGCCATCGCAAATTTGTACATAAGTATCTCCTTTATTGATAACGATTATCATTATATAGTAATGTAATATTTTAGAAACAATAAAATGACGTTTTACAGGCAACAAAAAAGCGGCCAAAAAGCCGCTTTCGATTATTACATCAAATTCCATGATTAAGGCATAGCGTCTAGGTCTGCACCTTCTTTTTCAACTTCTACCGGGATCAAATCTTCTTTGCTAACGCCCATTGCTACTGCAACTGAGCTCGCTACATAAACAGAAGAATATGTACCGATAAACACACCAAACAGCAAGGCCGTAGCAAAACCATGAATGGTTTGACCACCCCATACGAATAGCGCAATCAAAACGAGAATAGTCGTGATTGAGGTCACTAATGTACGATTAAGCGTTTGTGTCAGTGAAATGTTGATGATCTCTAAGGTGTCATCAATACGTACTTTACGAAAGTTTTCACGAATACGGTCAGACACAACAATAGTATCGTTGAGTGAGTAACCTATTACCGCCAATATTGCCGCCAAAATCGTTAAATCAAATTCCAGACCTAAGATTGAGAACAGACCCATTGTCAGTACAACATCGTGGAAAAGTGCAAATACAGCACCTACTGCAAAGCGCCATTCAAAACGAAAAGCAACGTAAATCAAGATACAGATAAGCGCGGTTAGCATCGCCAAGCCACCCTGCTCTTTGAGATCTTCACCAACACTTGGACCTACGAATTCAATGCGGCGCATCACCACACTTTCATCCGCTTGTTTCAGCGCGGAGATGAGTTGGTTACCTAATACTTCAGCTTTCACGTCGTCCCCACGAGGGGCGAGTCGTACTAATACCTCTTGGCTTGAACCAAAAAGTTGCACAGAGGCATCGGCAAAACCGCTCTCGGCTAATACACTACGTACCTTTGCTAAGTCTGCTGGCTGTGAAAATCCAACTTCAACTGCCGTACCACCGGTAAAATCCAAACCAAAGTTTAGTCCTTTCACCATAAATGAGCCGATTGAAGCCAAGATCAACAATGCAGAGAAAGCCATTGAAAGCTTTCTTGCCGACATAAAACGGATAGTGCCTTTTAAGTTTAATAATTGCATGTCCGTCTCCTAGATTGATAGCTTTGTGATACGTCTGCCACCGATGATGGCATTAATAACTGCACGCGTACCAACAATCGCTGTAAACATCGAGGTAATGATACCGATAGCTAGGGTTACCGCGAAGCCTGCAATTGGGCCTGTACCGACAGAGAATAGGATCACAGCTGCAATTAAAGTGGTGATGTTGGCATCAAAAATCGTACTAAATGCACTATCGTAACCATGGTGAACGGCTTGCTGTGGACTGCGACCTTCCGCAATTTCTTCACGAATACGCTCAAAGATAAGTACGTTAGCGTCAACGGCCATACCGACGGTTAATACGATACCGGCAATACCTGGCAGCGTCAGCGTCGCACCTGGGATCATCGACATCACACCCACAATCATGATGAGGTTAGCCGCAAGCGCCAAGTTTGCTACCAGACCAAAGCCTTTGTAGTACAGCAACATAAAGGCAAGAACAAAAGCAAAACCAAGCACAACCGCAGTCATACCCGCTTCGATATTTTCCTGACCAAGGCTTGGACCTACAGTACGTTCTTCAACGATTTGAATTGGCGCAACCAGTGCACCTGCACGTAGTAGCAAGCTTAAGTTATGCGCTTCTGCTGGGCTATCAATACCGGTAATACGGAAAGAGCTGTTTAAACGCGCTTGAATCGTGGCAACGTTAATCACTTCTTCCACTTTGATTGGTGGTAACGCTTTGCCATTTTCATCTTTCTTGCCAGATGGTTTGTATTCGATGAAAACCGTCGCCATACGTTTGCCGATGGCGCGTTTAGTAAAGGCATTCATTTTTGCCCCACCTTTGCTATCAAGTTTGATATTCACCTGAGGGCGCTGATATTCATCCATACCAGATTGCGCACCTGTGATATGCGTACCTTCAAGAATAACGCGCTTTTTAAGCACGACAGGATAACCATCTTTATGCGGGATCACTTCCGTGCCAGGAGGAATACGACCTTGTGCTGCTGCACGCACGTCGGCATTTTCGTCTACTTCACGGAACTCAAGCGTCGCCGTGGCACCGAGAATTTCTTTCGCGCGAGCCGTGTCCTGAACACCTGGAAGTTGAACAATTATGCGCTCACCACCTTGACGTTGAACATTTGGTTCAGCAACACCTAGTTGGTTAATACGATTACGAATAATGGTTTCGTTTTGCTTGATAGCGTATTCACGCAGCTCTTTATATTTAAGGTCGCTAAGGCTTGAGAAGAAAGCAAGGCTGTCGCTGCTATCATTGATAAAGTCGTTACCCGGGTAACGCTTTCTCAAGAAGCTCATTGCCGCGTCTTTGTCCTCTTCCGAACGCATCGTTACTTGTACACGTTCACTATTAGAAACCCGACGCACCGAGCGATAACGCAATTTTTCTTCACGTAAATCACTCTTGAAATCTTGCTCCATTTGCTCAAGTGCATTGTCCATCGCCGTGACCATATCCACTTCCATAGTGAAGTGAACACCACCGCTTAAATCTAGACCAAGCTTCATTGGATTTGCACCTAAGTCTTTTAACCACTCAGGTTGTGCCGGAGACATATTGATTGCTGAAATGTAATCATCGCTTAAGCTATTACGCAAAATATCTTGTGCTTTAAGCTGATCTTCAACATTTTTGAAGCGAACAAGGATTTGACCGTCTTCTAACACAGAAGATTTTACGGCAAGGTTGTTCTTTTGTAGGGTTTCGTTAACTTGATCTAATACACTGAGCGTCGCATCAGCACCTTTTGTGCCAGAAACTTGTATGGCCGGATCACGACCATACAAGTTAGGTGTGGCATAAAGAATACCGATAGCCAACACAGCGAGAACAAGTAAGTACTTCCACATTGGAAACTTGTTTAACACTGGGCTATCCCTTTATTGTTATTCTTATAGAGATTTCATTGTACCTTTAGGTAACACAGCTGAAACCGCTGACTTTTGCACTGTTACTTCAGTTTGGTCGTTTAGTGCGATTACAACAAAGTCTTTATCATCAGCAACTTTAGTGATTTTACCCACAAGTCCACCTTGAGTTAGTACTTCGTCACCTTTGCCTAATGCACCCATTAGGTCTTTGTGTTCTTTAACACGCTTAGCTTGTGGACGGTAAATTAAAAAATAAAATACCAGACCAAAAATACCTAACATGATTAGCATTTCCATGCCACCACCAGCAGGTGCAGCTGCTGCGGTGCTAGCATGCGCGTTTGAGATAAAAAAGCTCATTTCACTTCCTCGTTTATAAATTAATTATTTTCTGTCAAACCAACGTCAGCCAACTCTGGCACCGCAATGCCACGGCGCGCATAAAAGTCTTCGACAAATTCATCAAATGTACCTTCAGATAAGGCGTTTCTCATTCCTTCCATCAGACGTTGATAATAACGTAAGTTATGGATGGTATTGAGTCGAGCGCCTAGAATTTCATTACACTTATCTAGGTGATGTAAGTACGCTCGAGAGTAATTCTTACAAGTGTGGCAATCACACTCCGCATCTAGTGGGCTAGTATCTGTTTTGTGTGCTGCATTGCGGATTTTTACCACGCCACCTGTCACAAATAAGTGACCATTACGAGCGTTACGCGTTGGCATTACACAGTCAAACATGTCGATACCGCGACGTACCGCTTCAACCAAATCTTCTGGTTTACCAACGCCCATTAAGTAACGTGGCTTGTTTTCTGGCATTTTATAGGCACATTGGTCAAGAATATTGATCATGTCTTCTTTTGGCTCACCAACTGATAAACCACCAAGTGCATAACCATCAAAACCGATTTCTTCTAAGCCCTTTTGCGACTCGGCACGAAGCTCTGGGTACATACCGCCCTGAATAATGCCGAATAGCGCTGAAGGATTATCAGCATGTGCATCTTTGGAGCGCTTAGCCCAACGTAAGCTTAGCTCCATCGAGTCTTTTGCTTCTTTTTCTGTCGCTGGATACGGCGTACATTCGTCAAAAATCATGACGATATCTGACCCTAAGTCGCGCTGTACTTCCATCGCTTTTTCTGGAGACAACATGATTTTCTCACCATTAACTGGTGACTTGAACAACACACCTTCTTCCGAAATTTTACGCATTGCACCAAGACTAAATACTTGGAAGCCGCCTGAATCGGTCAGAATCGGTTTATCCCAGTTCATAAAATCATGCAGATCGCCGTGCTGCTTGATGATCTCAGTGCCAGGTCTTAGCATCAAATGGAAGGTATTTCCTAAACAGATATGTGCGCCCGTTTCTTTGAGCTCATCAGGGGTCATGCCTTTTACTGTGCCGTAAGTACCAACAGGCATAAATGCAGGCGTTTCTACCACACCACGGTCAAAAATCAAGCGACCTCGGCGAGCCTTACCCTGTTTGCTATCTAATTCAAATTTCATTGTTACCTCGTTGTCGGAAAAACAGTCCAACCTTGACTAAAAAACGTGCTAAGCCAATGCTTAGGGCAGTGATCTTTCGATTCTACCAAGATTACTAGCGCAATTCTAATACCAATTATCTTAATTAAGTGTTCTATTTTGAGGCGAGAAAATCTTGTCGATAACAAGGCAAAAATTTTGATATTTAGTTGCTCTAAATAAGAAATTTTTAACGCAGTTAGCGTCAGATTTACTCCTTCAAATTGAGCAAGCGTTAAGACTAATTGGTATAATATTGGGATAAAAAACACAAAGTCCATATCGAGCTTGCAACTTTACAGCCATAAAACGCAAAATGCCCAGCAACACTGGGCATTTTAATAGTTGTATGGCGTGAGTTACTTATCTTGCTTTTGCAAGAACATCGCATCACCGTAACTAAAGAAGCGGTATTTCTGTTCAATGGCGGTTTGGTAAGCCTTCATTATATGCTGTTGCCCTGCAAACGCACTCACTAACATGATTAGCGTTGATTCTGGTAAGTGAAAGTTAGTCACCATTGCATCTACCACGTTAAAACGGTAGCCCGGATAAATAAAAATATCGGTATCGCCGTAAAGTGGAGCAATTTCACCGCCGTTTGCTTTAGCCGCAGACTCAAGTGAGCGCACCGACGTAGTACCTACCGCGATGACGCGTCCTCCTCTGGCTTTTGCCGCTTTGATTGCCTCCACGACTTCTGCTGAGACCTCGATATATTCTGAGTGCATAACATGCTCTTCCACCGAATCGACTCGCACCGGCTGGAACGTACCTGCGCCCACGTGTAAAGTAACAAAGGCCATCTCAACACCTTTGTCTTTTAGCTTAGCCATCAATTCATCATCAAAGTGCAGTCCGGCGGTAGGTGCAGCGACTGCGCCTGGTTTCTCACCATACACAGTCTGATAACGCTCTTTATCTTCTTCATCATCCGGTCTGTCGATATAAGGAGGTAAAGGCATATGGCCAATTTTATCTAAAATAGCCAATACATTTTCTTCGCCCTCGAATCTCAACTCAAATAATTCACCGTGGCGCTGAACCATTTCTGCGGTTGCTTGGCCTTCAAGCTCAATTTTAGTACCAGGTTTTGGCGACTTGCTCGCTCTTACATGAGCAAGCACAGTCCGCTCATCTACAACGCGCTCAACCAGTACTTCTAGTTTTCCACCACTGGCTTTTTGACCAAACATACGAGCAGGAATAACTTTAGTGTTATTAAAGATAATTAAGTCTTCTGGATTAATGAGTGCCAAAATATCTCTAAATACTTTGTGTTCTATTTCACCACTATTGCCATTTAAGGTAAGAAGACGACTGCTAGAGCGTTCCTTCATTGGGTGTCTGGCAATCAACTCATCAGGAAGATCAAAACTAAAGTCTGCTACGCGCATGGAAAGGCCTCATTTCTAAAAGTGCGCCAAGTCTAGTGCGGTGTTTTGGCGAAATCAAGTGCTTGTAACCTTGCGTAAATACCTTTAACCTAGCGAGTCTAAAACGGTAATCACCATGTAAAATTTTGTACGGTGTGCACCTTTGTTTAGTACGTTCTTTATTCTTTACGTTTAAACAATAACTTATCGCTATCGGCTATGATTACCGAGCAAAGTTCGTGTCACTGTTTGATTATTATCAAGCAGCGGTTAAGTACGATTTGCTAACTTTAAGACAAGCCCAATGATTGTGTCGCAGTATCTGGTGAGGTTTTTTTATTGTGTCTAGACAACTAACGTTGCTCATTGTTAACGCCAGTGCTCACGAGCGTCAAACCTTGACTAAAACTCTTAGTGCATTAGATGTCTTTACTATCATTGCCAAATCCGACTCTCAAGATGCCCTAAGCTTACTAAAGACGCAAGCTGTAGATCTAGTGATCACCGGCTTGGATGTTGGCAAAATTGACGGATGGCGATTCTCGCGCATGATCCGCTCAGGTCTGCTGGCAACGCCCAAAAATACACCCATCGTACTTATTCCACCGACTTATTGTGAACGAATAGCCGAAACCACCGCTCGTAGCTACAGTATTGATGCCGTGCTGCCATTTGAACGTCAAGACATGTTGCCGCAAATTTTGGCCAATGTGTTGTCAACGCATTTAGATAAAAGCAGCCGCCTCAACTTGCTGTTGTTAGAGCCCAACCAACAACGTGCGCAAAAAATATGTGAGCACCTATCGCACAATTTCGTTTGCACACATGTAAGCTCGGCGGCCAGCGCTTTATCACTATTTCTACAAGATCATTACGCCATTGTTTTAATGGACACTACGTCTGATTTATCAGGTTCCGCAGAAAGCTTAGTCGAAAGTATTCTCAAACATCGTCCAAGCCAAGCCATTGTAACCATTATTGACAAACGCGATGCCGACCATGCCGAACAACTATTATTGTTAGGTGTTACCGACTTTGTTCGAGCACCATACGATATGCCCTTTTTAAGCAAAGTATGCGACCATGCAGCGCGGCGAGAAGATTTTATGGTGAGCTATGCCGAGTTTGCTAATAAAGTCGAGCAACTCAGTCGCAGTGAAAGTCGCTATAAAGATTTGTTTTCTGCACACCAACGGATTTTACTCCACCTGAGAACAGTTGTCGTTGAATTGGAATTGGAAGGCGCGATCCGCTTTATAAACCCAGCATGGGAATACCTCTCAGGCTTTGGTATTAAGTCAAGCCTCAATACCCAGCTCCGCGATTATATTGCCAAAGATGAATTGCCGACCTTCAACAAAGTCATTCAAGAAATTCAAAATGGAGTCAGGCAACATGCGCAATTAGAGCTGCAACTCTGCCACAAAGCAGGACATCTAGTGTGGGTCGAGTGTCGCCTACAACTTATCAAGAATACCTCAAGTTCGGTCGCAATAACTGCAACACTCGATAATATTCACGAACGCAAGCAAGCTGAGCTGCAACTCAGACACTTAGCATTGCATGATACGCTTACCGGCTTACACAACCGCTACTACTTCGACCAACAACTGAATCAGCTGTGCAATGAAGTAAAGTCTGCACAAGAGATAGAACATGCACTAATTTACATCGACTTAGATCACTTTAAGATCATCAATGACAGTAAAGGCCATCAGCAAGGAGATATTGTACTCAAAGAAGTATCTGAGTTGTTTGGTGACAAAATAGGTGAAGAGCATCTCACTTTCCGTATTGGTGGAGACGAATTTGCTGTACTGCTTAAGCACACCAATTTACTTGATGCTCATATGTGCGCTGAAAGCATTTGCATGGCTATCGAAGAACATAAATTTCACTTTGAAAATAATGCATACTCTCTCAGTTGTTCTATCGGGTTAACGCAAATTACCAATGAAAATGCGGATCCCAGCGAGTGTTTGAAACAAGCTGACATAGCCCTTTATATCGCCAAGAATCTCGGCCGCAACTTGGTTCATTGTTATAATAAAGAAGATGAACAAAACCAAACACTGCAAACCGGTTTAGAATGGGGCCATAGTGTTAGGCAAGCGCTTCAGAACGACAGCATAGAACTCCACTATCAACCGATCTGGGATTTCAAAAAACAACAAATAGCCTATTACGAAGCACTGCTTAGATTAAAGATTAACGGTGAGACAGTTTACCCAAATCAGTTTATTCCTGCATTAGAGCTACTTAATGATACATTTTTGATGGATCAATGTGTGATCAGAACTGCCATTAAAGCACTGGCTGAACATGAGATTTTGAGCCAAGTGGCGATTAATTTATCTGCTCATTCATTTTTAGATGAACGACTGCAACCCCACATTCAGGCCTGTTTAAAAGAGCATCAAGTTTCAGCTAATCGCGTTATTTTTGAAATCACAGAATCTGCCAGTATCAATAACCTTAACGCAACCCAGACAATGATTAAAAATCTGAACGATCTTGGTTGTCATTTCGCTATTGATGATTTCGGGACAGGCTTCAGCACTTTTAGCTACCTAAAACAGCTACCCGCACAGCATGTTAAAATAGATGGCTCCTTTGTTCGAGACATGCTCAACGACCCAATTGACCTGGCGCTGGTCAAAGCTGTAAACGATATTAGTCACTCGTTAGATAAGTGTTCAGTTGCCGAATATGTCGAAAACAAAGAAATATTTCAACAACTTAAGGAAATAGGTGTGGACTATGGACAGGGTTACTTTATCTCTAGACCGCTCCCTATTGAACAACTAGCGAGCAGTGCAAAAACTATTTTATCTCTAAAAACAGCGTAGTAACATTTTTATACTAAAGGTTACTTTTACTTCTTGCAAAGTCCACTATAATTAAAGATACCAGTTTAAAATGTCACCAAATTTTAAGGTAACACCTTAATTTTATAGACATTCAAAGGATTGAGTTACATCTTGCTATGGACTTCAAGGGGTAAATTATGCTGTCATTATCACTGTTTTTACTACTTGCAAACTTGCTCATTGCTTATCAATGTTACCGCTATGCCAACACAAAAGGATATCCGGTAAAATTGTTCACAGGGCTCGGTTTGCTACCCTACTTTAATCTAGTGGTTTGGGTTTACTTACTCTTTTTACCAAATTTAACTACTGCAAAAAACATCGAGCAGGCTTAATAGCTCCTTTTTAAAACAAAACAGCATGCAGCCATGCTGTTTTTTGTGTTGTCATTTTCTTGCCCCCAAGTTCGAAGAAGGCGCTTTTTATCCCAAAATTAGGCTAACTAAAAGCGATAGCTAGTTACTATCTCGGCAAGCTGCTTAGCCGTTTTCTCACCTTTTACACATTGCTGCACCAAGGATTTTGGATAAACAAACACCTGTTTATTGTTTGGGTTGCTGAGTTCATTGTAAATAAAGCTTATATGCTCATCTCTAGGTAAACTTCTTAAACCTGCACCATAGTCACATAAACTTCGGGCTAAGCTGGTTACTAGCATTTTTTCAAGCGCCTGCTGCTTTTCTGCTTTCTCTTTCGCTCGTTTGACCCGAGAAGCTTCAAGACTTGCTTTCAGCTTATCCTTAAGCTCTTTTAATTCCGAATCCTTAAGTGAAAGCTTTTCTATGCGTTTCTCAACTTCTCTCAATGACTCCGTAAATTCTTTTACTTGATCCTCACTTTCGTGCCTTTTCGCAAACTCCAGCTCCGCTTTTTGGCGTTCAAGTTCCCTCAATTGAATTCTATTCTCTCTTTCTTGCTCTACGGCTTCGCGGACCTTCTCGGCTCCTGCTCTCACTTTCTCAGCTGCATCCGAATAAGCTTGAGAAAAAGCTTCAGCTATCGGCTGTGAAATCTCAATCTCCGCGATGTCCATATCAAATTCCGGCAGTTCAAACTCCCCTATTGCAGCCACATCATCGAGATTATCGATATGAGAGATCCACTCTAAACGGTGCCGGCGTTTTAATGCCAGTTCAAACACAACTCCCTGATCTTTTAAATAATAGCCAGAAACACTACGAACTTGATCTTGTGTATCATGCTGTAGTGCACTCATTAATACCCGCTCAAAAATAGCAACCTCACGCTTTAGCGCTTCATCAACAACTTGGGCCTGAGCAAAGCTTGTAGCAATGGCTGCGACAGCGCCAAAACAAAGTGGAATTAACTTCATGGTTTACCTCGATACTGTGCTAAATTTTGTGTCGGTGTTTGCTCTACTTGCTCTGCCAATTCATTCAATTGCAGCCTAAGTAGGGCTTGATCTTGCGCTCTTTGTGCTTGGATCAGATCAACGAGATTATTCATTGCCAAACTGCGCTCTTTACGATTTTGTTCAACCACTTGCGTTGCTAACTTGGCAAGCGTAGCTTGATCTATTGGCTTAGTCTCATCAAGTTTTGCAAGCATGGCCTGCATAGCGCTTTGCTGCTGTGCCAGTTGTGTTTGTTGAGCACTCAACTGTTGATGTAAGCCTAAGTTCTGTAGCCAAAGTCCTGACACACCAAGCCCAACGACCAGCCAAGCTGCGACGGCAGCCACTGGCCAAGCGCGAGTTTGATGCTGCAAAGTGAGCTGTGGGGGTGGCGCTTGCTCTTCGAAGCTAGCAGCTCGCTGTTGCCAAGTAATAGCAGCACTCATCATTTCTCGATATTCACTATCTGCCTGAAGTTCGGCCAACTCTGCCTCAGACAGCACTTTGCCATCTAACCACTGCTCAAATAAGTGTGCTAATTTAGCCATGATTTTGCACCTCTAGTTGCCCTTTCATCTTACCTAACGCACTGTATAGCCTAGCCTTCACCGTATTACTTGATAACTCAAGCTGCAGCGCAATTTCATCAAAGGTGTAATGCTGGAAAAACTTTAGCTCCACGACAATGCGCTGCTCAAATGGTAGTTGTTTCAGCGCGATATATATCTCTTCATTACTTTGTTGTTGCGCTATTTTGCTGTCAGGTCCGTGTTGCGGCGCCTCAGGTTCTTTACCTTCAATCGATTCAAACTTATGTTTTCGCATGTGATCCACTATCCTTGCATGGGTGATTTTAAATACCCAAGTCGAGAACTTAGCATCACCATTAAAGGTATGCAGATTTCGATACATACTTAAAAATACATCTTGAGCTATATCTAGCGCGTCTTGCGGGTTACCAACCAGCCTCAAGCATTGGTTATACACACGGCTATGATGCTGGGCGCAAAGCTTTGACCATGCTCTTTGATTACCTTGCAGTGCTCTTTTTATTAATTGTTTTTCGCTATTAAAAAACACGCAGTTCACTCATCCAATCTTCTCACTAACTATTAATCGTAGCGGCTGCAAAAAAAGTTGTTCAGACAGGAAAGTTTTTTGAAAAAAAAAGCACCGAGGGGGTGCTTCTTATCATTACTATTACTATGGCTGACATTGGCCGCTGATGTAGCCACCAACAAAGTCGCTAAACAGTCTAAAATCTCTGATCCGCCCCGTAGTACGACGCCAAATTAAGCCAATCTCACGATATGCATGATCTTGTGGTGGCATAGCCACTAAAGGTTTCCCTTCCAAAATCCCTGCATTGATCGCCATTTGAGGTAAAAACGTTACGCCATTTTTATATTCCACCATACTTAATAAAGTATGTAGGTTTGCCGCCTCAAATGGATTAATGCACGCGCTACGGTTTAAGTGGCAAGCGCTAAGAGCATGTCCCGTCATACAGTGCTCTTTTTCGAGTAAAAATACACTTTGCTCAGGTAACAGGTTAAAGTCCTCAATCGGCTCTGGTACGCTGTACTCGGTATGGCGAACCAAGCTAAAGTGATCTTTTGCAAGCACTTGAGTATGAAACTTATCGGTTCTATATGGCAGCGCTAACATGGCCATATCAATATGGCCATGCTCTAATTTGTCCAGTAAGTTATCACTGGTATCTTCAACCAGTACCAAATTAAGTGCTGCAAACTCCTTTTTACACGCCTGATAAAGTGGCGCAGCAATAAAACTCGCAATGGTGGGAATGATCCCTAACGTCAACTTGCCAGATAATGGATTTTTATAGCTTTTAGTCAGCTCTTTAACGCTCATGGTGTCGTCGATAATTTTCCGTGCTCGTTCAACCACTTCCTCACCAATATCGGTAAACATTAGGCTGCGATTTTCGCGTTCAATTAGCTGACATCCCAATGTCTCTTCAAGGTTTTGTATCGCGCTACTTAACGTCGATTGGCCGATAAAGCATGCTTCCGCTGCACGACCAAAATGTTGGTGCTGATGCACCGCAAGCAGGTATTGTAGTTGTTTGATACTAGGTAAATTCGTCACAAGCTTTACTCTTAATTTTCAACAGCACAAATAAAAAGACCCCAACACCAAAGGTGTTGAGATCTTTTCAAGCTAAAAGTCTGTCTTTTTGAAAAGTGCGGTTTATTTTTATACGCCGAACACTAATCTCAAAATATAGAATATAACAATAGCAAGGGCAGCACCAACTGGCAATGTAATTACCCAAGAAACTACGATGTTACGAATAACACCCATGTTTAATGCCGCAATACCACGTGCCATACCCACACCCAATACCGCACCAACTAAGGTTTGAGTTGTAGAGATTGGTAGGCCTGTGCCTGATGCGATTACGACTGTTGAAGCAGCTGCAAGCTCTGCTGCGAAGCCACGGCTAGGAGTAAGATGCGTGATGCCTTCACCGATGGTCTTGATAACTTTCTTACCAAGAATCGCAAGACCCGCAACAATACCTAAACCACCTAGTGGTAAGATCCACCAAGCTAGCGCCGCTTTCTTAGCAATTTCACCGTCGTTTTCAACAATGTTTACCACAGCAGCTAATGGACCAATTGCGTTAGCAACGTCATTCGAACCATGCGCGAATGCCATACAACATGCTGTTAGTACCATAAGGATAGCGAATACTTTTTCAACATTGTTGAACTGCATTTGCTTGTCTGCATTAGGATCCATTTTCAGCTTAGAAATCGCAATCTTACCGATAATAGCAATGATAATAGCGATACCGATAGCAAGCGCAAAACCTTCGAATGTGCCAAGCTTGATACCAATATGCTTAAGACCTTTTTTGATTGTAACCAAAGACATAACAAAGCCCGCTAGACCCATGTAAATAGGCACAAAGCGTTTGGCGTTTTCTAGTGGCTTATTGGTATCAAAAATGAGCTTTTGGGCACTCATAAAGATGAGGTAAGCAATAAAGCCAGAGATGGCAGGGGTGACAATCCAGCTCCCAACAATGCCAGCAACTTTGCCCCATTGGATTGCTTCGCTGCCCACAGCTACTAGCGCAAAACCAATGATTGCACCTATGATTGAGTGCGTCGTAGATACCGGCCAACCTAGCATTGAAGCCATTAATAACCATGCGCCTGCAGCAAAAAGCGCGGAGATCATTCCTAATATCATCAGTTCAGGAATATCAATGAAAGGGGTTGAATCTATAATCCCTTTTCGGATCGTTGATGTTACCTCACCACCTGCAAGATAAGCACCAGCGAATTCAAAGATCATAGCAATGATAATTGCTTGTTTGATGGTAAGTGCTTTTGAACCTACCGAAGTACCCATAGCATTCGCAACATCGTTTGCGCCAATACCATAAGCCATAAAGAAACCAACTGCTGCGGCAATTAAAACCAATACTGTGCCGTAGGATGCAATGATATCCATAAGAAACCTTACTTTATTTTAAAAGATCGATTTTTATTAACGAGCTAACATCAGCTCAAGACGTGAACCAACGCGCTCTGCGATATCTGCAAGCCCACCGACCCATTCGATGATCTTGTATAAAAACATCGCATCAATTGGGTTAAGCTCGCTTTCAACAGCGCGTAACTCTCGACGAATTTTAATTTGCATATCGTCGGTATCTTGCTCGATGGCATCGAGCTCAACTAGCATTTTTTCAACTAAAGTGACTTCACGGCCTCTAAAGCCTGTCTCAAGCAGTTCATCAAACTCATTAATCGCTTCTGATGCTTGTTTAGTTGCGTCCACACAACGAGTGACGTAAGCAAGAAAGTCTTTTTGAATGGATTCAGGGATGACCATTTCACGACCGATAACGCGACCTGCGATATCTTTCGCTTTATTGGCTATCTTATCTTGGTGGGTGATAAGTTCCAGTAAGTCAGTCCGTTCTACTGGCATGAATAAACCACGAGGCAAATGTAAACGTACTTCACGTTTTAGTTCATCTGCTTCACGCTCTAGGTTGCGGATTTCAATGCGAATTGCATCCGCTTCTGTCCACTCCCCTTTGAAGACATGGTTAAAAAATGGGATCAAAGCCGCACTGGCTTGATGGACTATTTTTATATGCTCTTCAATTGGCTTAATAGGAGATTTAGCAAATACTCCTAAAAACGCGTTACTAGGCATAACTGACCCTTAAATCATATTTGTATGCATGTGCAAAGTGTAATTTTACAGCATTGAGCGCTGTTGTGAACGGTTTTATTGCAAGTTTAGATGAACTTACTATGAAATTGCGCGCCGAAAGCGCGCAACTAATTGATAAGCATCACAAGGTTTTTGCGATATCTTCTTGAGATGTATGACGAATATCTTTGCCATTTACGAAATAAATCACATATTCCGCAATATTTTGACAACGATCGCCGATACGCTCTAATGAGCGCACAGACCAAATTAAATCCATAATTTTTGGAATCGAGCGTGGGTCTTCCATCATGTAGGTCATAATTTGGCGTGTTACTGCTTCGTATTCACGGTCCACTTTGGCATCAGCTTTATGCACTTCAAATGCCTTTTGCGCGTCCATCCGGGCAAACGCATCGAGCACATCATGCAGCATTTGTGACACTTGGCGACCCATATTGTCAATATTCACCAATAGATCTTGCTGATCTTTGGTAAACGAATCCAATGCAACTTTAGCAATACGCTCCGCTTCGTCTCCGATACGTTCAAGATCTGCAATCGTTTTTGCGATGGCAACAACCAAACGCAAGTCACTGGCTGCAGGCTGCCTTTTCGCGATGATACGTGTACATTCTTCGTCAATATTCACTTCCATCGCATTGACTTTGTAATCGTTCTGACTGACCTTTTTCGCTTTTTCAGCATCATTGTGGTTAACCGCATCAAGCGCAGTGTTTAGTTGCTGCTCTACCAATCCACCCATACTGAGTACGTGATTTCTCACGTTTTCTAGCTCTTCATTAAAGCGGCCAGAAATATGCTTATTAATATTGTGTTCCATTATATTCTCCTCGCAAGCTCGCCTTAACCGTAACGACCTGTAATATAGTCTTCTGTTTTCTTCTTAGACGGCGTGGTGAATAAGGTATTGGTATCTGCATACTCAATTAACTCACCCATGTACATAAACGCAGTTTGATCAGATACACGCGCAGCTTGTTGCATGTTATGTGTAACGATAACTACAGTATACTTGTTTTTCAGGTCGTTAATGAGTTCTTCGATAACCAATGTTGAAATCGGATCGAGTGCTGATGTTGGTTCATCAAGTAACAATACTTCTGGTTCAATCGCGATAGAGCGAGCAATCACCAAACGCTGCTGCTGACCACCAGATAAACCAAATGCGCTGTCGTGAAGTCGGTCTTTTACTTCATCCCAAAGTGCGGCGCCACGGAGTGACTTTTCAACCACTTCGTCTAACTTGCGCTTATCTTTGATACCTTGCAGACGCAGACCATAAACCACATTCTCATAAATAGACTTAGGAAAAGGGTTTGGTCTTTGGAATACCATACCTACGTTACGGCGCAGTGCCGCAACATCTACGCTCTTGTCATAAATGTTCTGTCCTTGAAGGTTGATTTCTCCTTCAATACGACAGCTATCAACAAGGTCGTTCATACGGTTAATACAACGCAGTAACGTTGACTTACCACAACCTGATGGACCGATAAACGCGGTTACCTGCCCTTTTGGGATCAACATATTAACGTTGCTAAGGGCTTGTTTATCACCATAGTAAAGATCTAGGTTTTTGATCTCTAGTGCGGTGAGTTCTGGACTTAAGTTTGCTAAATCAAGCTTGTTATTGCCGTTTGCTTGATTGACTTCTGGCGCTACTGTAATCATGTTTTTACCTATTAAAAATCTTTACTATTAATGCTCTAACGATCTGAATTTTTCGCGTAAGTGGTTACGAATACCAATCGCTGTGATATTCAGTGCAATAATCACCGTAACCAGTAGGAACGCGGTTGCATAAACCAAAGGTCTAGCAGCTTCAACATTCGGGCTTTGGAAGCCAACATCATAAATATGGAACCCTAAGTGCATAAACTTACGATCCAAGTGAATATAGGGGAAGTTTCCGTCTAGTGGTAGTGTAGGTGCCATCTTTACTACACCAACCAACATCAGAGGAGCTACCTCACCCGCTGCTCGCGCAACAGCAAGAATAAGACCAGTCATAATTGCCGGACTTGCCATTGGTACAATGATCCGCCATAGGGTTTCAGCTTGAGTCGCACCAAGCGCAAGTGAACCATGACGCACTGAGCTTGGGATCCGAGACAGACCTTCTTCCGTGGATACAATAACCACAGGCAAAGTAAGGATAGCAAGTGTAAGTGCAGACCAAATCACACCTGGTGTACCAAATACAGGACTTGGCGCAGCCTCAGGGTAGAAAAGTTCGTCAATTGACCCACCTAGCATATAAACGAAGAATCCTAAGCCAAACACCCCATATACAATGGATGGAACACCTGCAAGGTTGATCACCGCGATGCGGATCATCTTAGTCACAGCGTTCTTTGCTGCATATTCATGAAGATAAATTGCGGCAATAACACCGAATGGGGTCACGATCACCGCCATCAGCATAACCATAAATACCGTACCAAAGATTGCAGGGAATACCCCACCTTCGGTATTTGCTTCACGCGGGTCATCGCTCACAAACTTGCTGATTTGCACTAAGTAGTGACCCACTTTGGCAAAAAAGCCCATGTCATTTGGAAACCAAACGTCCAACACTTGGTACAGCGGCAAAGTCACTTCTTCACCACGCATATCACGCACTACAACTTGGTCACGCTTTGCTTGCTTCCTTAGCTCAAATAAACGTTTTTCGAAGACTTTGTAATCTTCACGTAGCTCAGCACGGCGTGCATTTAACTCTGCTAACTTTTCCTCTGTCAGGTCATTACCGAGTTGATACGACTTTTCTTTTAAACGTAGACGTTCAAGCTCATAGTTAATGTGCCCGATTTCGCTATTTTGTAGATCAAGCGCCTCGTCATTAAGGTCAACGGCACGCTCAACAAGCTCATGTAACCTTTCTATCGGCTGGTCAGTTACTACTTTACCGTCTTCTAAAACGCGAGCAACATAACCATAGAAATTACCATTTTTACTACGCTCAAATACCGCTAATTCCGCTGGCGTAGACTGGCTTTTGATGTCTGTTGATAACACCCAACGGAAATCAAGTTCTACGTATTCACGGTTACCCGTTTTAATGAGTAAACGCTCGATTTGCTCGCTGTTGTAGCCTGAAAGGTCGAATCCAGCCGCTTCAAGGCGAGACTTCGGCACCATCTCGCGATCATATATTTCACCAATAACAGTCTGCTTAGCAACTGAACCGTCGAGATGCATTTCTACAACTTCTGATGGCCAAAAGAAGCTCAGTCCTTTCCATGCGATCATCGCAAGTAGTCCAATTACTGAAATCAAACTAATACTGACCGCGCCACCTGTCATCCAGATCCACGGAGAACCTGACTTAAACCACTGTTTTACCATGTCATGTCACTCCAATTACATTGAGCTGTACTTTTCACGCAGCTGCTGGCGAACAAACTCAGCAACGGTGTTAAATACGAAAGTAAAAATAAACAATACAAAGGCAGCTAGGAACAGGATGCGATAGTGAGAGCTGCCAACTTCAGACTCCGGCATTTCCACCGCAATGTTTGCAGCAAGCGTACGCATACCTTGGAAGATACTCCAATCCATAATTGGCGTGTTACCTGTTGCCATTAATACAATCATGGTTTCCCCTACGGCGCGGCCAAGACCCATCATTACCGCAGAGAAGATACCTGGACTTGCTGTCAGTAATACAACACGAACCAAAGTCTGCCACTGCGTGGCACCGAGTGCTAATGAGCCATTAGAAAGGTGCTTAGGTACGCTAAATACCGCGTCTTCTGCAATAGAAAAGATTGTAGGAATAACCGCAAAACCCATCGCGATACCCACGACTAGCGAGTTACGCTGGTCAAATGTTAGACCTAACTCATTGGTTAGATACTGACGCACATTACCGCCAAACAACCAAGACTCAATACCAGCGCTCATGGCAAATGAAATCCAGCCTACGATAAGCACAACAGGGATCAGTAAGATTGAATGCCAACCTTCAGGCACAACGTGTCTCACTTTTGCAGGTAACTTAGTCCAGCCAAATGCCGTTGCTATCATCGCGATTGGCAATAGCACCAATAAAGCAACCACGGCAGGTAGATGCGTTTCAATTAAAGGAGCAAGCCAAAGGCCCGCCAAGAAGCCCAAGATAACCGTTGGTAGTGCTTCCATTATCTCGACCGTTGGTTTCACCACGCGGCGTAATTCACTCGACATGAAATAGGCAGTGTAGATTGCTGACGCTAATGCAATAGGAACAGCAAACAACATGGCATAAAGCGCCGCTTTAATGGTACCAAATGAAATAGGCACTAATGAGAATTTCGACTCAAAGTCATCACTCGCAGAGGTTGATTGCCAAGTGTAAGCAGGCTCAGGATACCCTTCGTACCACACTTCTTGCCACAAAGCAGACCAAGTTACTTCTGGGTGTTCATTGTGTAGTTCTACCACCGTTAACGTATCATCGGCGAGTAACAAAGCCGCATTAGCACGTGGTGCTACCGCAAACTTTTGTACAGCTTTATCTGTGATTTTACCTTGCCATAAGTGCGCTTCACTGGTGGTGTAATATAGACCTAATTGACCATTTTCATTAGTCGTGAAGAAAGTACGACGATAATATTCACTAAATAGTTTGACCTGTTTGCTCTTTGGCGTCTCAAAAGAGCGGATTTTAGCAAACTGGCGTCCATCATCGGTATTGACTTCAAACCACTGTGAAACCTCACCGTTGTCGTTAGCAAGCATTAATGAGTTGGCGCCCGCTAGTAGGTTCATATCGACCAAGTTGGCATTTTCTTCATTTGCAGCAAGCAACTGGAATAACTCAACTTCAGAAGCATAGCGAGAATCAAAGACGTAAACTTGATTTGCTGAGCGAACAAATGTGCGCGACGTGTCTGGAGAAATAAGTAACTCATCAACGCGACCATCAATATCTAGCTCGGTACGCTCAACCACCCATTCAACCTCTCCAGTAAACATATTTTCTTCTGCAACAAAGGAGGCAAAAATCACACGTTTATCCGCAGTCTGTGCAACAACAGCGGTTTTGTCTTCGAAGTGACTAAAGGCGAATTTACGAATTGCTTGCCCTTGTTCATCAACAATCAGTTGCTTCGCATTAAGTGGATAACTTAAGCGAGGAGTTAAGACACGTTGATTTCCCGGAAAGCTTACCGTGAACATCGGCTTCACCAGTTGTACCTGACCGTTATCCAGACCAAATGCATATTGCCCTAAGAAAGGCGCACTTTCTGCAAATGCTGTAATATTACCGTCAAGTTCAACATCCAATGTATCTAGTAATTTACCGGCGCTTTCACCTTTTATCTGGTAATAATCTACCGAACCTCTGCTGCCGAGTAAGTACGCAATTTCCGTCTGTTCTTCTACCCCTACACCTAAATATGTTTTGTCTTGTGTAAGCTGAATATCCATACGCTTCTCAACCTTTGCCGATTCAAAGATTGGTTGAACAACATATAGTAAGTAGAAGAAGATAAGTAAAAGTGCGACTAATACCATTACTCCACCAGAAGTAATGCCAAATTGTGCAAACCTGTCTTTAAAGAGACGGCTTCTATCCGTTTTAAAGGATGGCTTTTGCGGATTTGAAGTCATCAATATACCCTTTGGTTTAAAAATTGAGGGCATTATATTTCATCAAGATGACAGTTGTGTTACACCCGAGACACAATTGCACTTTCTTCAATCGGTCTTGGCCTTCAAATTCATTATAAAAATAATGGAACTAATCGGCTCAAAAAGTACTCTGATTGTTAGCCTAGAGTAAATACAAAAATTCCGTTGCATTTCTTTACATTAAGTGTTTTTAGACACTGGACAAAGTAAGTTTTTAGACTAGTCTAAATCATGCGCCGAATTCGTTTTTTCGCCCACGGGCGCCACAAAAAAAGAGACATGATATGAAGCAGTTAATATTAACACTTATAGGTAAGGACCGACCGGGTCTCGTTGAGGAAATCTCTTCCACTATTCTTTCTAACCATGGCAACTGGTTAACCAGTAACTTAAGCCATCTTGCCGGACAATTCGCGGGCATCGTACAGGTTGAAGTTGCAGAAGAACATTTGCAAGAAATACAAGATGCATTGCATAAGTTGCCTGGTTTAGACGTTAGCGTTGAATCAGGCGAAAGCTTGCAAGTGCAGGATGAGCCAGACACATTAAATTTAATCATTACAGGCAACGATAGACCGGGAATTGTGCAAGAGCTTGCTACGGTTATTCGTCACAAAGGCGCAAACATCACGCATCTAACCTCAAAACAACGTAGTGCTCCAAACTGGGGACTGCCTATTTTCAGCGCTTTCGCAACCGTGACTTTACCTGCAGGTACGGTCAAGGAAAACGTAATTGAAGCACTCGAGTCAATCACCAGTGATTTGATCGTGGACATAGAAGAAAGCTAAAACCTTCACTATACTCATGATAGTTACATGACAAACACGACAGGCGCGTTGTGTTTGTCATAATTATGTCACACACCCTGCTTAAGCTGTAAAAATAAGCTGTACCTATGGAAAGAACCATGCAGGCCGTATCTCCAGAGCATAAAACTATCACGTACTTTGCCAAAGAATTAAGCTGGCTCTCTTTTAACGAACGTGTTTTACAAGAAGCCAAGGACCCAACCAACCCGATCATTGAACGGATCCGGTTTCTTGGTATATTTTCCAACAACTTAGACGAGTTTTTCCAAGTACGAGTTGCAGATGTAAAACGCCGTATCTTATTAAATAACCTTCCTGAAACGAATTTCGACGAAGACGAAGCACTGCTCGCCGACATTCAGAAGAAAGTGTTGGAACTAGGTAAAAAGTTTAATGCTATTTATGACCAGATCCTCATCGACTTAAATGAGCATCACATTCATATTAAGCAACCGGATGCGCTATCGGATTTCCATAAGAATTGGCTAGCCAACTATTTTAAAGACCAAGTACTACCTCACCTATTGCCAATGATGATTAACGAAAGTAAGGACTATTCAGACAATATCAATGACACCATGACCCACCTTTTTGTGGAGCTAAATGGTGAAAAGCAGCATCACGCTTTTTTGGAAGTCCCTACTGATCGCCTGAATCGTTTTGTCCAACTGCCGCCAGAAAAAACTCGTCGGCATAAAACGATTGTGTTGCTCGATGACGTTATTCGATTTTTTATAGCCGATGTGTTTAAGAGCTTCTTCAAATTTGAACGCATTGACGCCTATTCGATGAAACTCACTCGTGACGCCGAATACAACTTAGATGATGAGCTTGAAGAAGGCGTGTTAGATACCATGTCTAAAGGTCTCAAACAGCGCTTATATGCCGAACCAGTGCGCTTGGTATATGAAGAATCTATGCCGGAAGAAATGATCAAGCTGATGAAAAAGCGCTTAGGAGTGACAGGTCAAGATGCCATGATCCCAGGCGGTAGATATCGCAATTTTCGGGATTTTATTTCTTTTCCAAATGTTGGTCGCGGCTATCTAGAAAACAAGCCCCTGCCGCCGCTTAAAAGCGCAGCCTTTTCAAAATATAGCAGTGTCTTTCGCGCAATTTCAGTTCAAGATATCTTACTGTACTACCCCTACCATACCTTCAATCACATGCTGGAATATATCCGCCAAGCGGCGTTTGACCCCAGAGTGACGCAAATCAAGGTCAACATTTATCGTGTGGCAAAGCAATCTCGATTGATCGCTTCATTGATCAATGCAGCAAAAAATGGCAAAAAAGTCACCGTGATGGTTGAATTGAAAGCCCGCTTCGATGAGCAAAATAATATTGAGTGGGCAAAACTCATGAGTGAATACGGTATTAAGGTCATGATTGGCATACCAGCGCTTAAGGTCCATAGTAAGCTTTGTGTGGTTCACCGCAGAGAAAAAGGCAAAATCGTCAAATATGCACACATAGGAACGGGTAACTTCCACGAAAAAACGGCTCGGATTTATACTGATTTCAGTCTGTTTACCAAACACCCCGATATTACGGAAGAATGCGATAGCGTGTTTCGCTTTATTGAGAGTAGTTATCTACCGTTTAAATTCGAACACCTGATGATTTCCCCCATCAATGCACGCAGTAGAATTGTAGAGTTGATCGATGAAGAGATAACTCATGCAGAGCAAGGGAGAACAGGAAAAGTAACAATTAAAATCAATAATTTAGTTGACAAGCAGCTCGTTGATAAACTTTACGAAGCATCACGTAAAGGCGTCAAGATCCGCCTCATTGTGCGAGGTATGTGTGCCCTTGTACCAGGCCTTACACAGTTTAGCGATAATATAAAGATCATTAGTATCGTCGATCGTTTCTTAGAACACCCGCGAGTGATGATTTTCGATAATAACGGCGACCCCAAGGTGTATATTTCGTCAGCAGACTGGATGACCCGTAACCTCGACCACCGAGTTGAAGTAGGCACGCCTATTTATGCCGAGCATTTGAAGAAACTAATTATCGATATTATTGAACTGCAGTTTAAAGATCGCACCAAAGCCAGAATTATTGACGCCGAACAGAAGAATCTGTACGTTCGCCGAGGTAACCGTAAAAAAATTCGCTCTCAGATCGCGATTTATGACCATTTAAAAAAATGGGAGTTACACCAATTAAATGAAGCGAAAGAATAACCGTTGAGGAAGAATATATGCGCGACTACCCTTCTATTGCCGCAGTGGACTTAGGTTCGAATAGTTTTCACCTTGTTGTAGCAAGAGAAGTAGATGGTCGCCTTCAACTCCTCCATAAAGAAAAGCAGCGTGTGTACTTGGCCGCGGGCCTTGATGATGATTTTAATTTAAGTGACGACGCGATCGCCCGAGCATTAGATACCCTCTCGCAATTTGCGACGACACTACATGATTTTCCGAGAGAGTCCGTGCAAGTAGTAGCAACCTATACGCTGCGAAACTGCAAAAACCTTAATTATTTTCTCGCGAAGGCAAAACAAGTTTTTCCATATCCAATCAATGTGATTTCAGGCCAAGAAGAAGCTCGTCTTATTTACCAAGGGGTCGCCAACCATGAACATGATAGTCATAACCGTTTGGTTATCGACATCGGTGGAGGCAGCACAGAGTTGGTCATTGGTCAGCACCTTACACACAAACTGTTAAGTAGTCGCAATGTGGGCTGCGTAACCATGCAAAAAGCCTACTTTGCTGACGGTAAATTATCTGCAAAACGATTCAAAAAGGCAGAAATAAAAGCAGAACAACAAATTGAAAGTATTACCGCGAGCTACTTAAGACTCGGCTGGAATA
Organism: Pseudoalteromonas sp. JC3; assembly: GCF_030291895.1. Lineage (NCBI taxonomy): Bacteria > Pseudomonadati > Pseudomonadota > Gammaproteobacteria > Alteromonadales > Pseudoalteromonadaceae > Pseudoalteromonas > Pseudoalteromonas sp. JC3. Next base: position 3,747,995 of record NZ_CP127855.1, read on the forward strand.
CCGTTATCGGTACTTCTGGTACCATTAAAGCGATTGCGGCCATGGTTCACGAACTCATTCAAGCCGATGAAATTACCCTGCCTATTTTGGAGCAAATTAAGCAGTTATTTATTGATGCAGGACACATAGACAACGTCTCCTTAAAAGCACTACCAGAGGAGCGAAAAACCAGTATTGCTGGCGGCCTTGCTGTATTGATAGCACTGTTTAGACAGTTAGGACTCGAGCGCATGCGCCTTAGTGAATATGCATTGCGAGAAGGTTTATTGTTTGAAATGCATCAAACCGACGAGTTTGATATTCGAACTCGCACAATTAACACGTTCAGCGATCACTATAATATTGATAAACAACACGCCGAAAATATTTGTGAAACCATCAAACTTTTTACCACTCAACTAAAAGCGCAATGGCAACTATCCTCTTATGATGTCGAAATGTTATGTTGGGCAGCAAAACTCCACGAAGTTGGGCTTGCCATTAACTCTTCTGGCATGCATAAACACGGTGCTTATATTGTCAGGCACAGTCAACTTCCAGGCTTTACTCAAGCCCAGCAATTAAGGCTAAGTGCACTTGTACGCTTTTATCGAAAAAAGATAAAAATGCCAGAGTTAACAGAGTTAATCGAAGAAGAGCTAATCCACTTCAACCGTATTTTGGCTGTGTTTCGTCTCAGCGTTTTAGTGAACCAAAAACGCCAACAAGACCAACTTCCAGAGCTCAGCATCACGGCTGTTGATAACGCCTTGATACTTCACATAGCAACTGAATGGCTCGAATCACATTCACTGTTTCAAGCAGATTTAGAGCAAGAACAAAACTACTTAAAAACAATAGGTATTCAATTTAACCTGAGCTTTGGATAAGTAATACCGATAGTTGGCTATTGGAAGAGAATTCGACGTCGTTAGAACTGAAACAGGTTGCTAGAAAGGCGCTAATTATCCACAGCTCAAGTTACTTACCTTCTCACATTGACAGGTGAGAGCTACTGTTCATCACCTGCCACAATAGAGAGGATTTCATCTGCATAAGCTCGACTAGAAAGCGCCATATCATAGAGATAATTGGTCGGTGTAGCAGGTCGAATGGCTTGTAAAATAAGCTCAGCTTCTCGCCAGTCATTGCGCTCAATTTCGAATGCTAAACGTAGCGCTCCACCAAGCAACCCTTGATAACTCAGTAACGCGCTGGAAAGCGAATCATCGAGAGAAAATTCTGCTGCTATCACAGCAAGATCAACATCAAGTATCACGTCAAGGATGGACATAAGACCAAGCAAATAGCCGGTTTCAGCCATTTCTTCGCCCCCTGGCATCAAAAATGTTTCCACAAACTTGGCACGAGTTAACCCCATTCTTGTCAGCTCACTGGGTTTATCTGAACCCAATTCGCTCAACGCGAGTACTTTAACAAACTGCCTAATTGCGTCTTCACCTAAATACACTACGGCCTGAGAGATAGACTTAATTTCTAACCTGTCTTCACCGGCTTTCGCGTTCGCCAGTTTTAGCAGTCGTGCGGTTAAACTCAGATCTTTACTTACTCTAGTTTGTATTTCTTTGAAGCATAAAGACTTTCTTGCTGTTGCTTGTAGCAGCTGAAACACCACCATTTTCGACGGTTCCACGTTGCCATGGTTGAGCATTTCAGGCTTGGCGAAAAAGAAACCTTGGAAAAAGTCTGCTCCAGATGATTTGATGATCTCGAACTCTTCTTTTGATTCGATACGCTCAACAATCACCTTAATATCTGGATACTGACGCTTGAGCTTTTTTACCGTCATATTGGTTTTTATAATTGGCTGCTCAACCTCTATTTTGACGAATTCCATGAGTGGTAACAACGGATCCCACTTTGACGTGCCATCGTAGTCATCTAGCGCAAAGCGGTAGCCTTTCTCTGTTAACTTAGTCACCGTATTCACCAGTGAAGGAATATTTTTAGAGCGCTCAACGATTTCCACCACAATTTTCTGTGGCGCTAATAAGCTAGGTAATTCCTGCAGCAAGGATTCGTCGGATAGGTTTATAAAGGCAAGCTGTCCCGCGGCCAAACGGTCTACGCCGATAAACATTAAGGAGTTAAAAAACATTCGCCCAGTCGCTTGCCCATCGCTCACCCCTACAGGGAAAGCATTGTTATCTGAGTCTCTGTAAAGCAACTCATAGGCAAAGACTTCTTGATCTGGCCGCAAAATGGCCTGTCGTGCAATATACTGCACTGCTGATTTACGTACTTCAGTCACCGGACCACTCATTAACATTCGTATCCTTTATTAAGTAAAAGGAAACCACGTATCATGGAGCGTATAATATGGTAACGCCCCGAGCAATAAAAAAGTTTCGCTATTTTACAACACTTATAACCAAAAGTTACCAACTTATTAAACTAAGTCCTTATAAAGAGTAGGCTTTTAATTCACAGAACGCCAGCGGCTTGCCTGTCTAAGAAAAGTTAAGCTAAGATGAGTGCATGAAGCAAGTTTTGATCGTCTGGTTATTCGCCTTTGCCGGTTTGACTAAGGCAGAACAAGTCCCCTACTTAAAATACAGTTTAAGTGGCTCGGGAAGCTTTTACCCTTATTTTACTCACAGCGAAGATGCGCCCGGGATCCTACCCGAAATGGTGGAAGCCATTTTGATAAAGGCAAATATCAAAGGCGAAAACTTACTTCTCCCAGCTAAACGTACTAACTTTTATTTAGAAAAGCAGCAAATTGATTTTGATATTATCAGCCCAGATTGGTTGAACGAACAGCAAAAGCAAGATGATAGATTTATCTATTCAGACCCCATTCTACCTATTAAAGAGTACGTTGTTACCCGTCAGTCCCAACCTCCAATACTAACCCTAGCGGGTATCGAAGTTGGCACAGTGAGAGGCTACTACTACCATGATGACCAACTATTCGAGCGAGTTGATTTCGCATCCGAAAAGGAACTACTTCAGGCCTTAAACTTACGGCGGATTGAGTATATTATCATTGGTGATTTACCCGCATTATATTGGTCAGAACAACTTGGTATTACTTTTAGCTTCAACCAGCTACATTCAGAAGGGATGTTGCAGCTACGCCTGTTAGCTAAGCATCAAGGATTACTTAAGCGGATAAATCAAGCTATCGCACAACTCAAACTCTCAGGTGAAATCGAAAAAATAGAACAGCAGTATATTTCCCAACTACCTATACACGCAAAAGGTGGCAGATAACCTCTGCTCTGGACATAGATCAAGTTATACGCATAAATTCTTCCCATAAATTGAGCATCAATTGACGCATTTGGTATAATGGCGCTTTTACAGCTTGGGAAATCATTATGACTATCGCTGCCGCGCTTGCTGAGCGCAGTAACAATCAATGTGAGCTATGTACCTCAACGGATGGTCTCGAAGTATACGAAGTACCACCAGTCGCCGAGGCGCATTCTGACAAATGTGTTTATCTTTGTAGCCAGTGCAAACCACAGGTTGAAGGTCAACAGGATTTAGAAGCCAACCATTGGCACTGTTTAAACGATAGTATGTGGAGCCAAGTTCCTGCCGTTCAGGTTGTTGCCTACCGTATGCTTAAACGCCTCGCGCCAGATAATGGTTGGGCTCAAGATGCATTAGACATGCTGTATCTAGAAGATGAGACTCGAGCATGGGCAGATCAAGCACTTGCAGAGGATGACGACCTTGTTCACCTAGACAGTAACGGGGTGAAACTGAACGCTGGTGACACAGTGACTTTGATTAAAGACTTGGATGTTAAAGGTAGTAGCCTAGTTGCAAAACGCGGCACTGCGGTACGTAACATTCGCCTCTCGCCTTCAAACCCAGAGCATATTGAAGGTCGTGTAGAAGGTCAAAACATCGTTATTTTAACGAAGTTTGTTAAGAAATAACTAGGCCCTAAGATAAACTGCTAAGTCTCTTCAATACTTTATCGACTAGGGCCTGTTGATCTTTGCTGTTTGATTTTTGTTCTCCTGAGTGTGTTTTGGTCGCGACGCTCGACTTGCCGCCTAGTAATCTAGGCAAAAGTTGAGCAACAATGAACAAAGCGCACTCAGGTGAACCCAAAGGGCAGCGCTTGATTAGCATTTCTACTGTGTTATCGCCTGACTCACATAGAATAACTATGCTACGCAGGCTCTGCCTTGTACAAATACCAATCAAACTGCTGCAAAAACAAACTTGAAAGGTAAACAGGCCCTAGATAACCTGAGCTGCGGATAATTAATGCCTTTCTAGCAGCCAGTTTTAGCGCTAACTGCGTTGAATTCACTTCCAATAGCCAGCTATTGGTGCGTAAATTCGCCTTGCCTACAGGATGTAGGTACCTTAGCGAGAGCAGGACGCGGAAGCGGTGTTTTCCCTAAAACTCTCTGGCTAGAAAAGGAAATAACTAAGCTGTTCTTTAGAAACAATGAGTTGGAACATTCCTTATCCAAACCTCAGGTTAGATAGCTTAGCAGTTTATTTTTACTATTCTTCTACTAATTGAATGCTGCGGTAAAACGCACCATCATCCTCAGCCAATAACGAAACCAGCTCAGGCAACACTTTATCCATGATTTTCTTTAAGGTCCAAGGCGGATTGATCACCATCATACCAGAAGCCGTCATGCCTCGTTCTTGTGTATCTGCGCGGGTGGCAAGTTCAAACACTTGAATATTACGCACTCCAGATTCAATCAGGCTCGACTCCATTGCATCAATGCGTTCACGGTCAACAACGGGATACCAGATCATATAGACGCCGGAATCAAACTTTTTGTGCGCTTTTATGATGCTTTTGACCGCAACATCATAATCGGATTTGATCTCATAAGGAGGATCCATTAGCACGCAGGCTCTGCGTGAAGCTGGAGGCACCAATCCTAATAGCCCTTTAAAACCGTCACTCCCAGTGACGCGCAGTGACTTTTTATGTGCCGTATTTTGCTTTAACAGCTCAAGATCTTTTGGATGTAGCTCAAAAAACCAACCGTTATCCTGACGACGTAAGAAGTGCTCCGCTACCTTAGGAGAACCGGGATAATGGCTTAATTTATCGCCTTCGTTAAATGATTTGATTAATGCAACATAATCGCTAATTGCCGACACGGATCCAGAATAATCCCACAGCTTAGCGATGCCTTGCAGATACTCCTGAGTTTTTTGTGCATCACTACTCGCTAGCTCAAAAAAACCAGCGCCAGAGTGCGTATCCACGTAATCGTACGGCTTATCTTTTTTAGCCATGTATGACAAAGCTTCTGCCAATACTAAATGTTTGATCACATCGGCAGGGTTTCCTGCATGAAAAGAATGTCGGTAACTGAGCATAACCCCGCCTTGATAAAAATAATAACAACACAGGTGAAATAAACCTGAGCTAAATTTGAGCAATGATTCATCAATTTTTAACTTTAGACTGAATCACTTCTGAACAAAATATTCCAATATCGGCATTATCTCTTAAAAGTTGAGAAAAATCAGCAGAAAGTCGCGTAAACACTAGCATCCTTAGCCGCTTTGTTTTACATTTGCATGACAAATCACAGTCATATGAGCGCATTTATGAATAACCAAGATCTCCAAAAACTCGACCAGTTGATTGACCAACTTTTGAGCCAAAATAACCAGTTAAAATCGGAAGTTTCGGCACTGAAAGAACAAAATCAAAAACTCATCGATGAAAATGAAACCCTACAGCTTGAAATGCTAGAAAGCGAAGAAAAGCAAAAAGAATTTAGTTCATCTTTATCTGGCCTACTTGATAAGTTGCAAACTCAACAGGCTAGCTAATGTCTGAGCAGAATAACCAAGTAACAGTGACGTTACTTGGCAAGTCACATCAATTTGCATGTGCGCCAGATCAAGAAGAAGCGCTGCATAACGCCGTAGCGCTTTTAGACCGACGTGTAGAAGAAATGCGTAAACGCTCAACCGTTCGCAATGATCACAATGCGTTACTACTCGCAGCCTTACACCTTTGTCATGATTTACAAGCATTGGAAGCAAAGCAACAGCAAGACGCAGAGTTCGTTTCCACGCTCATCGACAAGTTAGTGCTGCCTGCAGGCGAATAATGCCGACATACTGGAGCAACCCTATCTTATGTAGCATCTCTCTAGTTTGGGGTCTCATTCTATTGGCGGCGAGTTTTCAAAGTACTGCCGCCAATGCTAATCAGTTCCATAAAGTCAATGACGCGGTTTATTTTATCAAAGGAAAAGATAGCGCTTTACAGCCCAATCAAGCTTTAGTTATCGGCAAACAGTGTGCACTGTTGGCATCCATACATGGCGATCTTGTCACCACAGAGGCCTTGATCCACGAATTAGAAAAGCGCCTCACCGTTCCGCTTTGTTACGTAATCTCTTTGCATGCCGATATCAAACAAGACACCAGCATAGTGCTACTCAAGCATGCTTATCCAAATTTACAATGGCTAAGCCCAACGGCAACATCAGCCAACGCATTGACGACTGCCTTTCACGCACAGCTTGAGCTTTTTAACCAAAGCGTCATGCTTAGTGAAAATCGTATCGCGTCTCTAGAACCAAGTGAACGAACGAAGTGGCAAACCAAACTTGCACTGGCAAAAAGTAGGATTGCAACGTGGTCCAAGCTCGCCACACAAGCGCCATCAAGTAAAGCCATTGATAACGCGCCTACAACCGTGGAGCTAGGAGGTGTAGTGGTTGAGCTTACTCAAGTCACGGGCTTTAGCGGTCATGACATCAGTGTTTATCTGCCAAAATATCAAGGCTTGATAGCAGGTTATAGCGTGGATCAGATCCCACTTGCACATTTACCGCATACTACACAGTGGCAGCAAACTATTGCTCGCTTTAATAGCTATGCACTTGATTGGATATTACCTGCAACAGGAAAACCCTATCGTCCTGAAATGCTGAGCACTCCAGCACAATTTTTGGCTTTATTAGCGTTACAAGATAGTCAACAAGTGGTTGAAAAGATAAGCATTCTATATCCAAATAAACACATGCAGCAACGCGCGTTATTACAGTGGCAACACTTTCAGCAGCAAAGAAATTTTGAATAAAACTTAACCTCTCGGTATAGTTAAAGGATGAACAGAGTATTAATACAGCTAAGCGGGTTAATATTACTAACCATGCTCTCTGGGTGTAAAAGCAGTAGCAGTCCACAAGTGAGTAGGCAAGCCATTTTGTCGGCTCTCACACAAGTGCCCGTAGAAAAGCCAGTCATGCCTCCAGCTATAGTTGAGGTAAAACCACCCAAAGCCACTACCGTTAAAGCCCCCCTCAGAGACGATGATTTATGGCAACACATACGCCAAAAGCTCAGTTTTAATACTGCATCTCACCCAAGGCTTGATAAGCGCATAAAATGGTATTTATCACAGCCTAATTATCTCAATGTGGTAAATAAGCGCGCCGCCCCCTACTTTTATCACGTAGTAAAAAAGGTAGAGCGCAAAGGTCTTCCTGTTGAAATCGCATTACTTCCTTTTGTCGAAAGTGACTTTAGACCAAAGGCCAAATCGCAACAAAATGCTGTTGGAGTTTGGCAGTTAGTGGATGCCACTGCCTACCATTTCGGCATCAAGAAAGACGAATGGTATGACGGTCGACAGGATGTGTTAGCATCGACTGACGCCGCGCTTGATTATTTGCTGTATTTGCATGAACGCTTTGATGGTGACTGGCTACACGCGCTTGCGGCCTACAACACAGGTGAAGGGCGTGTCAAAAAAGCCATCGCAAAGAATAAAAAAGCAGGAAAGTCGACCCACTTTTGGCACTTAACATTACCAAAAGAAACCGCAGACTACGTGCCCAAACTCTTAGCGCTTAGCCACTTACTAAAAACCTCACCCAAGGGTTTTAAGATACCAAGTTTGCCCAACAAGGCCACTACGTCGATACTTGATATTGGACAGCAATTTGACGTCAATCAACTGGCAAAACTCAGTGGTATCAAAAAGCGTCAACTATACGCACTCAATCAAGGGATCTTAAAACATAGAAGCTCTCCAAACGGTCCACACAAAGTGTTATTGCCATTATCCGAGCAAGCATTATTGGAAAGTGCATTTTTCAGGGAAAACTTCAGCCAAGGCTACACTGTCAAAGCTAACGACACACTCTACCGCATCGCATTAAATGCGGGGATGAGTGTTAGTGCACTAAAAGCGCTGAACAATAAGCGCTCTGATTTGATCCGAGTTGGCGAAAAGCTATTAGTTTCCGAGAGTAATGAGCAGTTAGACTTACTCATCGACTATGACGTAAGCCCTTATATTAAAGAAATAAAAGCCAAGCCCATACCTCAAGTGGAACATCACCACACCATAAAACAAGGCGAGTCATTGTGGACTATCAGCCGTCACTACAAGGTCGCGGTAAAAGATTTATTAAATTGGAATTCACTCACGGCGCAGAGTCTATTAAAACCTGGCAAAGTGTTAATGGTGTTTTTACCAGCTCCTGCTGCACCAAAAAGCAATAAGACTCAACCAGCTAGCTCCTCAATCTCTAGCATTGAAGCGCTCCAATCAATACTGCGCCATGGCAAGCCAAAGCAAAGTGAGAGCCCAAATTAAAGGGATAGACTTGCGTCCAAGAAGCGCACTCACGTAAACTACACGCTTTACAGGTGGATGCTAAATGGCGTCACCGAATACTATTTATTTAAGGTTTACTTATGCAAATTGCAAAGAACACAGTGGTAGAGTTTCACTACACACTTCACGAAGGTGACAGCCAAATCGAATCAAGCAAAGAAGGCGAGCCACTAAACTACCTGCACGGTACTGAAGGCATGCTACCTGGTCTTGAAAGTGAACTTGAAGGTAAAACCGGTGGCGATAGCTTTACGGTAACCTTAACGCCAGAGCAAGCTTATGGCGAATATCAAGAAGGTCTAGTACAGCGCATCCCTATTAAGCACCTTCAAGGTCTTGGTGACAGCAAAGTTTGGAAGCCAGGCATGACTGCTATTGTCGATTCAAACCAAGGTCGTCATCAGGTTAAAGTAGTAAAGGTAGGACGCTTCAATGCGGATTGCGACTTAAACCACCCATTCGCAGGCAAAACATTAACGTTTGATGTTGAGATCCTTTCTGTACGCGAAGCAACTGCAGAAGAAATTTCACATGGTCACGTACACGCTGCTGGCGGCTGCGGACACTAATGATGAACCAAGTTGCCATCGTTACCGGTGGCAGCTTTGGCATTGGCGCCGCCATTGTCAACAAGCTGCTATCGCAACAATACACCGTTTATAACCTCGATATTCAGCCCAGTGAACAAGGGATTTTTCGCCATTGTGACGTCAGTAAAGTCGCCGATGTAAAAGCAACAATCGCAGATATAGTCGCAGAAACGGGGAAAATAGATGCGCTTGTTTCAAACGCGGGGAAACATCTGAGTGCAACAATCGAAGATACCGACGAAGCCACACTTGACGCCCTTTTTGCATTGAATGTGAAAGGCGCTTACGCTGCCATACAAGCCGTATTACCAAGCATGAAATCACAAGGTAGCGGTAGCATCGTATTGATGTCTTCGGATCAGGCAATTATTGGTAAACCTAACTCTTTCGCTTACAACCTTTCTAAATGTGCACTTGCTTCGATGGCGAAAACCACAGCATTGGATTACGCCAAATTTAACATTCGCGCGAATGCAGTGTGCCCTGGCACAATTGAAACTCCGTTATTCCATCATGCCATTGATAGTTACTGCGCGCGCAGCGGCGCTGATAAAGCAGAAATTGTTGCAGAAGAAGCCCAGTTGCAGCCATTGGGTAGATTAGGGCAACCGCAAGAGGTTGCAGCGCTGGTTGCTTTCTTGCTAAGTGAGGATGCGAGCTTTATCACAGGTAGCCTACAAAGCATTGATGGCGGTTATACTGCACAGTAAAAAAGGAATGCGTGATGAGTCTGAGAGTTATTGATAGCCACCTACACTTTTTCGATTTAGCGTTAGGACAATATTCTTGGCTCAAACACAACCCGCCCGCTTGGCCTAATCTGGAAAAAATAAGGCAGAATCATACCCTTACTAGTCTTCCCCAACATGCACAGTTTACACTCGAAGCCTTGGTGCATGTGGAAGCCGGTTTTGATAATCACAATCCCATCAACGAATTACATTGGTTAAATCAGGAACTAAGCAGCTTTCCTTTTAAAGCCGTCGGTTACGCCCCTATTAACGCAACGCCTGAGCAATTTAGTGCAGCCATAGCACAGTTAGCACATCCTCATCTCGTGGCGATAAGAGACATCACCGAAGGCAGTGATAGCCAACGTTTATCCGCGCCTTTCGTGCTCAAAAATCTCACCAGTCTTGCCGAGCACGGACTACATTTTGAGGCGCAATTAGAATTTAAACAAAGCGAAAAAGTCGACCTTTTATTACAACTTGCAGAACAAAAAGCTGACCTTAAAATCGTATTTAACCATGCAGGGTTTATTGACGCTAACAGCCCTTGTACAGATATATTAAGGCGCATTGGAGCGCTTAATAATGTCATGATCAAGTGCTCTGGCCACGAAATGTTAGCAAACCCACTCCCACTCTCTGAGTGGCTTACTCACTTAATCACACATGCGGGAGAAGAGAGCCTAATGCTAGGTTCGAATTATCCGGTTTCTCTTATGCAAAAAAGCTATTGGCAAATATGGCAGGATTATTTAGACGTGATAGGCATATCGTCAACTTGGCATAAACTCAGCCGAGACAATGCCAAAAGTTGCTATGGATTATGAGCGGATCTGGACGAGATCGTAAGCAACTAGCTCAGGTACTATGCGCTGTAGTTTTTCTTCCGTTTGATCTAAGGTGTTTAAGCACTCGCAATATTCTTCTGCTTTTTCTTCTAATTGATGGGCTTTTTTCTGCAGCGATTTATCTATCTCTTTCGAAATAATCTCCATGCGTTGTCCCATATCGTTAATGCGATCTTCGATATTCCCTTCGCGAGATTTAAATGCATCCCCCAAAGAGACTAAAATAGAGCCCAACGAACCATGAACAGCAGAGTGAATTTTTTGGCTGATCTCTTTAGTAAAAAAATCATCAATTTTAGAAAGTGACTGTGGTGCGATAAAAAAGAAATCATCTCCACGCTTAAACTTATCCATCAGCGCACGTTCAACGTATTGCAACTGCGTTTTGAGCACTTCGGGCTCTTTGTCGGACATTCCCTCAACCACCTGCTCAATCGCACTCAATCCGAGGTTGACGCCATCGGTTGCCAGATTTACCAGCTCAGGAACGGTATCCCGTATTCCTAAAGAGTACTCGCGCACAACTCTCTCCCCTTCCGGATCTAACTCAATCCAGCGACCTAGAATAAAGAGCTGACTATCATTGTTGATTTGGATTCGAGTCTGACCATCATCAACGATACGAATTTCGTTGTCGGTGATGATAAGACCATGCCCAAGTTCAACATCGCACTTATTTTTTGCATGTACGGAAGACGCCAATACGGCACAAGACAAGGCTATCGCGCTGAGTAATCGATTCATATGGCCTCCTGTGTGCAGAACGTAAGACGGGAAAGGGGTGCTTCAGGAGAGTACCAAAAGATCAAACAATCCCAAAGCCATTTTAGACGGATGAAAGTAACAAGCTATGTCTTACTGGCAATATTAGAGATCCATACCCGTCAGCATTAAAGGCAGTAGCAATACCACTAACTAAGGGCTATTGATAGTATCTCACTAACCTGACAAAGGCATCCGCAGTTTTAATAGTTGGATTATTTTTACCATCAGCAAACTGATACACCCAAGCAAACTGAGGTTGACTAGTCTGGGTCGTCGCAGACCAGTAATTATTACTTTTGGTCGTTGGAAATACCGTTATGTTTATCGCTGGAGTCACACACTCGTGATACACAATACTGGCAAGCTCTTTAACGTTAGGTACTTGCCAGTCTGTAAACCCTGCAAATTGGTCTTCGTTGGCAACCACCAATGCCTGCTGCCAAGTAAGTTGCTGAGCATTGTCTTCACAGCTTTGAGAAGTCGCGTTGTAACTTTGCCCAAAGTTGCAGCGCTGCCACATTAATCCCGTTTGGCTATCCAGCACTGTACCGTTGCTATTTATCGTATAACGGCTGGTATTGGAGCCAGTACCAACGCAAGTTTGCGCTTGGCAAACAGCCGTGAATGACAGAGTAAATAGTATAGTTGTAATAATTTTCATACCACGCTCCCTAAGGATTCCTAACCAACCTAACAAATGCGCTGCTAGACTTTTCTACTGCAAAATCATTGCCCGTATCCATGTCGATAACATAAGCCCTTCTCAGCGTGCCACCGGTACCATCTAAACTCGACTGCAAGGTCCAGTAATAGCGATGACCAAGTGTTGTTGTGCTAGGTAAGTTAGGGAAAAGCGCTTCATCTATCACCGCAGTACCTGCACTGCCGTAATCTAGTAGTCCAAGTAGTTCCATATAAGTTGGTAAGCGCCAATTGTTACCACCACAGTAACTTTGCTCTCCAACGGCAGGGTTATTTACTTCATCAATCAAAGCTTGAATACCACAGTGACTATCCTGCGGGCAGGTTGTATTTGCTGCGGCCTGCACACTCCCCTCGGCAATCGCTCCATCTACCTCAACATACCAGGTATAACTATTTTGTGCGTTGCGAGAAGAAGTGTTTGGTAATGTACCCGAACTCGCTTCTTTTACTTCCCAAATAAGTCCCGTGACGTTATCACGAACGCAAGCAAAGTCGGTAGCGTCATCAGGCAGTTCATCCGCAAAGCGATTTAGTTTGGTAAAGTCAAAACCTGCTCGACCACTGCCTTCTTTCGCCACCTGAGTGGCAAAATTATCACGCCCACGCTGTGCATCTTGAGCCGTAAACTGCGTCATACTACAGGTGATCACATCCGTATTGTTAAAACACGCGGTTTGGCCACTGTCGTTTAGTTTACCTAATGGCTTTTTCTCTATATCAATGCGCACGGTGTCGGTAGCTGAACGGTTTTGTGAGTCAGTAACGGTCAGCTCAAATTCCACTTGCGACAAAATATTTTGATCTGGTGCGTTAAAAGTTGTTGAACACCCGGTAACAGAACTTAATGCTACCTGAGTGCCAGACGTCACTTGCCGCCATACACACTGTTTCTGACCAGATACCGTATCACTGTTTGAACCATCAAGCGTGACCTCATCAAACTCTTGCACTTGCTGGTCGCTCCCAGCATCCGCCACTACTACATCCGAATTCTCAAGTAGCCCGAGGGTAAACTGGGTACTGGCTTGTCCGCCTTCATCATCGGTAACCGTCAACTGCCAGATTGACGCCTGAGAGGTAGCCAATAATGGGTGGACAAAAGATAAAGTAGCTGTATTCAAACCAATTGGCTGTATTGTTGTGGGACCACTCACTTGTTGCCATTGATAAGCAACCACTTGGCCATTTTCGTCTGGATCGGAGGAGCCTGCGCCACTGAGGACAATAGTATCTTTATATTTGGCTGGTAGTGTTTCCGGTGCAGTTTGGCTGATACTTGGTATAGGTAATTGGTTGTTAGATTTGATAGCAACCGTCACTTGGTCGCTTGCAAGACTGCCATCAGGCGCAACATAGTCAACCTGAATAAGTAAATTGACATCGGCTTTGATATCCGGTGCAACAAAAGCGGCTTGTTGCTCCGTAATTGGAAATTCACTGACGTTTGCACCAGAGATAACCTGCCAGTTAAAGGTGCCGCCAGCAGGTGATGCTTGAGCATTCAAGGTGACTTCTGTTTTTTCGGTCACTTGGATATCAGCACCCGCATTAACCGACGCACTGACTTGACTCGGTTCATCACTCCCAGAGCCTCCACCACAACCCGTTAATATTAGTGCAAGTACAACCCAACTTCCCTTGAATGCATTCATATTATTCCTTTTGAATTATAGATAACTTTCTTGATGTATCCGCACAAACAACTTAGTGCCAACTTTACTATAATCTACTTTGTATTCTCGACCATCTAAAGCCTGAATAAACAACAACCGCTTCACTTCACCAAACACATCAATACTCGAAACGTGGACGACTTCTAAATAACGCTCTTTAGCCTCTCTTCGATTTCTCGGCAGCTCTTCCTTAAAAGGCACCAAGCCGTTTGCAGTCACCTTGATTTTTGGGTGTGCTTCACCATTTACAATCACAAGATCTAACTTCTTCTCTTTGTGAATAATGGTATTACGCCCACTTTTAATATAGGCCGTTTCTAAGCTCATATTGGTGTATCCTGTTACATCTTCAGTAGGTGGTTTGTTCTTCTAACAATGCTTTTACCACCTCTTTAGGGTTAAGTTTCCAGCGGTTTAACATGACTGAAAATTGCCAAATATCCCTGTCTAAGGCAGTCGCGGGGATCAATAAATCATATCCCGTCACTGTCTTTAAATTATCCATCCGGTTTGCAAACATTGCCATTAAACCAGTATATTCTTTTCCCGCCTTGGAGCGAAAAACGGTTTCTTCTATCAACCATTCAGATGGGCAGTTGCCATTTTCGCAATGCATTTTAACAGCTTGTAAAAAAATATGCCGCTGCTCGATCAATAATTTACCCGCAAGTCGAGGTGTTAAATTTAATAAAAACGCATCAATATCATTAAGTTTAATACCAACTGCATTTAACTCAAGTGTTTCAACACCTTGTTGAACTTTGGGAATGCCGCTGGAGTGGAAGTTTACAATGGATAGCGGCCAAGCTCCATATTTATGCACATACCTAAACTCTTGTTCTGTAAAGTATAAACTAAAATATGGTTGCTGACTTTTAAGAAAGCCAACAAAAATAGCCACTAACATGGCACTGGCAAGAAATATTTCTACAATAGTAATAGCTGTACCACGCAAGTTGACAAAAAGCATGATAACAACCAAACCAATTGCACCAACCAGCATAAATTCAACGCCATTGCGGTCAGCGGTTGCACGTAGTTTTGCTTCAAGCATGGGTATACCAAGCATAAAAGATATACATGATGATCGCCCATGCGACTAATTTACGTATTGTGATGCATCGTTTACATGAATGACTGCGTTTCATAATATTTAATTTAGGTACAAACACTTAAATTGAATTACATTTTCGTTTAATGCACAAATTTACAGGATATGCCGTCGACTTTGTTAGCCTTTAATTTTGTAAACTAGAGACAAATTATAATCTGGGTCACTTTTATGCGTCATCAATCAGGAAAAGCACTGTTTCCTTTTATCATTGTAGTGCTAGTCGTCATCAGCGGCTATTTATATTTACCAGCCTCGGAAGGCAAAATGAGTGGCAACTCAGCACCCGTAACCTCCGTTCAAGCTCATACCGTAACTAAAGAGGAGCGTATTATTGCTGTTCACTCTATTGGTTCCGCCAGAGCAAATCAAGCAATCAACGTGAGTAGCGCCCAAAGCGACTATGTGGCAGCCCTCTTTTTCGATGACGGAGACGTAGTAAAAAAAGGTGACAAGCTAGTCCAGTTGCGTGATGCCGAAGAGAAGCTCGATATCGAAGCGCTGAAAGTGACGCTAAAGGAAGAAATTAGACAACTAAACCGCCTTAAAGACCTCGCAAAAACCCAATCGGCGGCTCGCTCTCAATTAGAAGCACAATCAGCAAAGGTTGACACCTTAACGGCACAATTGGAAGCCACCAAAACAAAACTCGCCGAGATGACCATTTATGCGCCATTCGATGGATTATTGGGTACTCGAAATATCTCTATCGGTAGCTTCGTAAACAACAATACTGTGATCACCACACTCGATGACATTAGCATCATCAAAGTGGATTTTCAGGTACCAGAAAAATACCTAGCGCAACTACAGCTTGGTATGCAAGTGAATGCACAAAGTGAAGCTTACCCAGAGCAACTATTTACCGGTAAGGTCTCCCATATTGACCCGCGTATTAATGAACAAACGCGCTCGGTACGAGTGACAGCAAGTTTCACCAATCTAGACCATAAACTCCGCCCAGGTATGCTACTACACATGGGATTGGAACTGGCTCGATTACAAGCCCTTGTGGTGCCAGAAAAAAGCATCATACCAAGACAAGATAAGCATTTTGTATTTGTCATTGACGACCAAGGTAAAGCGCAACAACGTGAAGTGCACCTGCAAACTCGCTTTAGCGGCTGGGTAGCTATCGATGAGGGGCTTACAGAGGGACAACAGGTGATCACGGAAGGCACCCTGAAGATCCGCTCAGGCTCAAAAGTTGAAATAAAGGGGTAAGGCGACGTGAGAATCACTGATACGGCGGTAAAGCGCCCGATCTTCGCGATCGTTATTAACTTACTGCTGCTGACCTTTGGCTTAGTGGCATTTACTATGCTACCGCTGCGCGAATATCCTGATATTGAAACCCCAATAGTCAGTGTAAGCACTAACTACACAGGCGCATCAGCGGAAGTAGTAGAAACCAAGATCACCCAAGTATTAGAAAACCGGATTTCGGGGATCGAAGGGATCAAAAGCATAAATTCCAGTAGCCGCAATGGTAGTTCCAATATCACTATCGAATTTAATATCGATCGCGACATCGACGCTGCTGCAAATGATGTGCGTGAGCGCGTTTCTCGAGCGCTGGATAGGTTGCCAGAGCAAGTTAGGCCGCCTGAAGTATCGAAATCAAACAGCGACGAAAGCCCTATCGCTTGGTTTGTACTCAACAGCGAAACCATGGATACCTTGCAGCTTTCAGACTACGCCCAGCGCTTTATCGTTGACCGTCTGGCGGTTGTTGATGGCGTATCGAATGTACGTATTGGCGGTGAACGTCAATACGCCATGAAGATTTGGCTAGACCGAAAGGCGATGGCCGCTCGTGGAGTCACAAGCAGTGATATTGAACAAGTGCTACGCAGAGAAAACGTAGAATTACCCGCTGGCGAAATTGAATCCGTTGACCGTGATTTTTCTGTTCGTATTGCCAGAAGCTATAAGACTCAAGAAGACTTTGACAACCTAGTAATTAAGCGCGGTGAACAAGGCTATTTGGTGCGACTTGGTGAAGTCGCGCAGGTGGTACTTGAAGCCGCTGACGACGAAAGTACCTTCCGTGGTAATGGTAAAAATATGATTGGCCTTGGTGTTGTTAAGCAAGCCAAAGCCAATACGCTAGAAGTGGTCGACAACGCTCGTAAAGAGCTTGAAAAAATAAAGCGCAACCTGCCTCAAGGCACCACCATAGAAGACAGCTACGATTCTTCTATTTTTATCCGTGAGTCCATTGCTGAAGTATACAGCACACTTGCGATTGCCATGGCGTTGGTGGTACTCGTTATCTACATCTTCCTTGGCAATATCCGCGCTACGCTGATCCCTGCTGTTACCGTGCCGGTAGCCTTAGTTGCAACCTTTATGTTCTTACTGGCCATGGGGTATTCTATCAACTTGCTGACGCTGCTTGCACTTGTGCTTGCCATCGGCCTTGTGGTCGATGACGCCATTGTAATGCTAGAAAATATCTACCGCCGCATCGAGCTTGGCGAACCCAAGTTACTGGCGGCATACCGTGGCGCGCGAGAAGTAGGCTTTGCCATCATTGCCACAACGCTGGTTTTGGTTGCCGTGTTTATTCCCTTAGTCTTTATGGATGGTCGTATTGGTGCCCTATTTACCGAATTTGCCTTTGCAGTAAGTGCTGCGGTGCTGTTTTCCAGTATTACCGCGTTGACCTTATCTCCTGCCCTTTGCTCCAAAGTATTAAAGCCCAGCAATAAAGAAAACCGCTTTAGTCAGTGGATGGACCGTCAATTTGGACGACTAGAACAAGGATATCGCCGTGTTTTACAAGACAACTTATCGCGCAAATACAGCCTGATCGTGATGTTGGCACTGGCGGGTTTTACCAGCTACAGCCTGTTTAAACAGATCCCGTCTGAACTGACACCAAAAGAAGACCGCGGTACTTTCTTCGTTATGATGAATGGCCCAGAAGGGGCAAGCTACGAAAACAACTCGCAAAATATGGCAAAAATTGAAGAGCGCCTACTACCTTATGTAGACTCAAAGGAACTTAGCCGCGTGCTTATTCGGGTGCCTGGTTGGGGTGGTCAAGGCGGTGTTGCTATTATCGGCATGCCAGACTGGGATGAGCGAAAACGCTCTACTTGGGAAGTCATGGATGAGATCAGCGGTAAAATGCAAGATGTTACAGATATTCGCGCCTTCGCTATTATGCGCCGTGGTATTGGCGGCGGCGGTAACTCACGCCCTATTGAGTTTGTACTGCAAGGTAACGACTACGATGAGTTAGCTGCATGGCGCGATCGCATTCTAGAACGCGCACGAGAAAATAAAGGACTGGTTCGTCTCGATCACGATTACAAAGAAACCTTCCCACAGTTTTTGATAAGCATTGATAAAACCAAAGCTGCAGACTTAGGCGTGTCGGTAAGTGCTATAGGCCAAACGCTAGAAACCATGCTGGGACAACGTCGTGTTACCACCTTTATTGACCGCGGTGAAGAATACGATGTGATCTTAAAAGGCACCAAAGCCGACTTCTCTGCCCCAGATAATATTTCTGATATTTATGTGAAATCTCGTAGCGATGAGCTCGTGCCATTAGACAGTTTGATCACCATAAAAGAAGAAGCCACAGCTTCTCGATTAAACCGCTACAACCGTATGCGCGCAATCACTATCACGGCAAACCTCGCTGGCGACTATACACTGGAGCAAGCCCTCGACTTTTTAAATAAAGTTGCCGCCGAAGAGAATGATATCGACGGCGCCATCGACTACAAAGGCGAATCACAGCTGTTTTATGAAGGTGCATCAGCAATGACCTATGTGTTTATTCTGGCGCTCACCGTTACTTTCTTGGTATTAGCCGCACAGTTTGAAAGCTTTGTCCATCCACTGGTTATCATGCTCACCGTACCGCTGGGCTTAGTCGGTGCGATGTATGGATTATTTATCACCGACAGCACGCTAAATATTTATAGCCAAATTGGTATTGTCATGTTGATTGGCCTTAGCGCCAAAAACGGTATCTTAATCGTGGAATTTGCTAACCAATTGCGTGACAAAGGCATTGCCTTCGAACAAGCCATTGTCGATGCTGCAGCGCAGCGATTAAGACCTATTATCATGACCTCGCTAACAACCGTGATGAGCTCCATCCCGCTTGTGTTTGCAACAGGCCCAGGATTCGAAAGCCGCATGGTGATCGGTGTCGTGATTTTTGCCGGTGTCAGTGTTGCCACCATTTTAACCTTGTTTGTTATCCCAACCGCCTATACTTTACTAGCTAAGAAGACGCAATCTCCAGAAGAGACGACAAAACGTCTTGAGGAGCAGTCGCAACAACATCCTGAGCAGGAGGTATAATGGCAACTTTACAAACAGCAACTTTTGGTGGTGGTTGTTTTTGGTGTATTGATGCGGCATTTCGCCGCGTCAATGGCGTTGAGTCAGTGCAATCAGGTTACGCAGGTGGCCACACAGATAATCCCACCTATCAAATGATATGTCGGGGAGACAGTGGCCATGCTGAGGTAGTCCAACTGCAATTTGATGCCGATATTGTCAGCTTTGATACTTTGCTTAATATGTTTTTTACTCTGCATGATCCAACGCAGTTGAACCGCCAAGGCAACGACATTGGTACTCAGTACCGTAGTGTGGTGTTTTATCATGACCAGCAGCAACAGCAGCAAACTCAAGATTGTATTGCGCAGCTTCAAAGCCAGTTAAGTGAAAAAATAGTGACTGAAGTTAGCCCAGCGCCTGAATTTTATCCTGCTGAGCACTATCACCAAGATTATTACACTGAAAACCCAAACCAAGGCTATTGCAGTGTGATGATTGCCCCTAAAATTGCAAAATTTGAAAGCTATTTTGCGGCAAATTTAAAGCACTAAACTTGTGTGCCGAACGCAATAGATTGCGTTCGGCTTACGCCTTACGGCAACATAGGTATAGCAAATACATAAAAACTAGTGCGGCCATCTTTAATCCGCAAATGCCCACGCGTTACTTCCATTTCTAAATTCGCAGTATCACCAGGTCTTAAGGTATCTAAGCCTTTAAGCGGAACAACACCTGAATTGATTAACTGGGCATTGTGTTTAATGACCTGCGGAATATCTTCGCTCATATCCACACCTAAGAATTCAAACACATCAATCACAATACGGCTAAATTCAGTATAAAGCTTGTCAAAAATCCCCGGAGTCAAGGTATCTATCAAATCGAGGATCCACGGCAGCTCTACTTTTGTCGTCACCACAGGCTTAAAGCTAGAAATTAAAGGATCTAACTCAAGCTGCTGGGTACGTACATCATACTTACCTTTGATGGTGACATTTTCGTTGTTAATATAGACATGGATATAAATATTCATCCCAAGCTGCTTCTTACGGAACTTAGCGTAAGACTTCAAATCGAAACCATCGATCAACACAGGTACTTTATTTTGCGCATCAACTCTACCTGCGATTTTCATATGCATAGTGCCGTAGAGGCTAGTCGTGTGGCTCACTTTATTTGAACTAGATTGTGCGGCAATATTGTTGACGATATCGGTCGTCAACTCTTTGTAGTTATGTTCCACATTCGAAAATTGCTGATGAATAATATCTGAAACCTGCGTATACATTTCCTTTGGACCTTGGCTAGATGTTGTCCTGCCAGTAGACCAACACTCGCCACCGGTATAAATCACAGGCACAGATATAGGCGTTAGGTGATCGTTGCCGGGGTGACGATAGTACATCATGCTGCGGATCCGACTACAGGTTTGCGATGGCGCGTTAAACCAAGCGAAATCGCCCGCCATTGATTGTGTTGAAAATTGAGGTTCAAGCTGGTTTTCAGGTAGCGAAGCTTGCGCTGATGTGACAATCCCAAGCGTGAGTAACCCAAATAATAGTGACTTCATGTTCTTTTCCTTAAGGTAGTAATAATACAAATCAAATCTATTATCAACCACACATAAGGCAGAACACCAGTTACAAATGTAATGCAACTAAATGATAAATAAGAAAAGTGATCCATTACTCACGATGGATCACTCTGGGTATTGAAAAGCTTTTAACGTATTAGAAGCTGTAGCTCACACCAACGTAGGCTTGTCTACCTAGTGGCTTATAGCCCAGTAAAGAGCCATCTTTTGCTTCGCCCGCTGTGGCATTGAAATAACGCTTATCGGTTAAGTTTTCAATACGGCCATTTAACTTGAATCCGTCGAAAAACGTATAGTTAGCAGCTAAGTTAAACAGCGTATATGACGGTAAAGTCACTGTATATGCACCTTCAGCTCCCCATACTTTATCGTCGCGATTACCTCTATGGACTAAGGTCAGTGTTGCGTCGACATTTTCCCACTCTTTACTGACTGAATAAGTTAAGGTGCGTCTCGCTCTGCGCTGTAATTGCTTATCGGTATCTGCGTCTTTAGCACTCACATAGCTCACATTTACCGTATGCTCGATACCAAAGTTGTCTTCAATTTCAACAGAAAGATCAGCACCTTCAAAGTCAGCGCGCTGAACATTGTAAGGGATGTATTTCCATTTATCATTTTGCTGATAAACGATTTTATCGGTAATACGGTTATCGTATACCGCAGCTTCCACACGGAAGTTCTCGCCGCTCCATGTAACAATAATTTCGTTATTAGTAGCTTCTTCTGGCTTAATATTTGGGTTAGGTAAATAGTAAGGACTATCAATCACAAACGCCTGTGATAAAGAAGGTGCTCTAAAGGCAGTACCATGATTCAACTTAACACTTAGGCCATCCATGAGTTGCTTGCCGACAGCAACCGTGTAGGTGTTTGCACGACCATGAAAATCATAATCATCCGTTCTCAGTACAACCTCTGCCAGCCAATTTTCATCGTTGTAAAACCCACCGAGTGCTAAAGATAAATTATCACGCTCAGGCTCTGAAAAAGAGGCGGTAGAATCACCAACATCTTCATTTAGAAAGGTAAAGTTACCCGTGAAGATCAAAGCTTCAGTTAAACTATATTGCGACTGATATTCAAATTGGCTGCGTTTGGTGACATAAGCGTTATCGTCAGCACTATTACCGATTTGAACATTTTGTTCCTTACCTAAGCTGTATGACGCACTTTGGCTAAACTTATCAGTACGTCTTTTCCACGCCAACTTATTGGTGTAGTTATGGAAACGGTAAGCATCACTACCAAAAGAGTCATACTCCCCCTCACCTTCACTGTACTGTGAACGTAAGCTAAAAATGCCACTTTCTTCATCACCATACTGCACATTTAAACCGGCATTACCGTTATAATATCCATCACGGTCATGGTTTTTTGTGATTGCAGCTTCAGGGTCTTTCTCAATCACATCATAGCCATCGGTATGAGTGTAACCCGCATTAGCTGCAATACTAAACTTGTCTTTTTTGTAATTTACCGTCGCTTCGGTCTTGGAGTAATTGTTACTCCCAGTCGTAAACGCGATAGTATTGTTATTCCCTTCGCGACTAATAATGTTAATCACGCCAGCAATGGCATCTGAACCATAAATCGCAGCTTTGGCACCACGAATGATCTCAATTCTTTCGATGCTATTAAGTGGTAAATTAGTGAGCGAATTGTCACCGGAGTTTGCATCCGTCACTCGAACCCCATCGATTAACACTAGCGTATGCTTAGCGTCATTACCGCGTAGGAATAAACTCACGCTTTGGCCAAAGCCACCGTTTCTAACAGCTTGAATACCAGCGACATTATCGAGTAGCGATACGACATCTTGAACATTGCTTTTTTCAATTTCAGCGCGACCTATAACCGTAATGGCAGACAGTGCGCTTTCTAGAGATTGTTCAAATTTATTGGCAGTAACAGTGATATGTTCAACATTTTGATCCGCAAATGCTGAAAAAGAGAGCGCCGTCGCTATCGCCGCGCTTAGAGCAGTTTTATTTAACATGGTTTCCCCTAACTTGTACCCACCGTACAAGAACACAAAGTGACTGTTTCAAGGCCGGTCTCCGGGCTCAGTAAATCTGCAGATTAGCAGTTCACTCTACCGTTGCGGGGGCAGCGCTGGCATAGAACCGATCCAAGCTAATCACGTGTAATAAACTGTCTTACTCAATTTATTATTGATTCACGCAATTAGATGTTCCCTTGTGTTCGCACCAGTTTCCCGATTATCTATACACTTAGCAACCACACTAGGTTGTGTACAGCACCTTGAAAATGCGAGGCTATTGTCTTGGGTTTCGGAATGATTGTCAATGGACGTCTAGAAATCCAAAAGTGCAATCTATGCACTTTTGGAATGGAGTAAAGCGTAATTAGTCGCGGAAGTTTTTGAATTGAAATGGTTGGCCAAGCTCACCGGTACGAATCAATTGCATCGTTTCTTGCAAATCGTCACGCTTTTTACCCGTTACACGCACCGTATCGCCTTGAATTGATGCTTGAACTTTAACTTTTGAGTCTTTAATAAGCTTAACCAGTTTTTTCGCCATCTCTTTGTCGATGCCTTGTTTTAACGCCACCTTGCGCGATACGTATTTGCCTGAACGTTCAATGTCTTTTAGCTCAAAGCTTGCCACATCAAGGCCACGCTTTGCCGCTTTACCCACTAACATATCGAACAACTGCATAACTTGCTGTTCTGCTTCCGCTTTAAGGTTGATCATTTCACCGTTAAGCTCGATTGATGCATCTACGCCACGAAAATCAAACCGCGTATCAAGCTCGCGAACCGCGTTGTCTACAGTATTTTTTGCTTCTGTCATATCAATTTCAGATACAATATCAAATGAAGGCATGCTTCTCTCCTAAAGTCATTTTGGCTCGATTATAGCAGTTTATGCTTAATTTGAGTTACTTTAAGTTTTTAAACAGCGTATTAGGATGTTCACCCAATGGACAGTTTTCGATGGTATACTGCTCGCTTAGTCATACAGAAGTAGGATGTATTGTGACACGGCGCGTTTATAAAGCTCTTTTGATTATCTCTTTAATTATATGTACGGTGCTATTCGCAAAGGAAATTAGCTTGTCTCCAAAGCTGTTCCCAAATATCGATAAAGTGGCGCATTTTGGTGTATTTTTTGTGCTTGCGTTTATCTCTCACCATGCTTTTAAAGTGAAAGTATGGACACACATAGTACTGCTGTCCTTGTATGGTGCAGGAATTGAGTGGATGCAACATTCATTACCGTATCGCCAAGCATCTACCGCTGATTTTTTCGCTGATTTAGCCGGTGCGGTCAGTTATTTTGTTCTATTTTATATTTGGGCAAGTTGGCGCAACAGAAAACATGGCTAATATACATATTTTAGGTGAAGGGGCGATAGGATTACTGCTCGCCCAGCACCTTAGTCAATCTCATCAAATTACGCTGATCACTCGAAATAAACGCGCGGCGACTTATCGCTATCAAACAGCAAGTATTCAACAAACCATCCCATGCAGCACCAAAACACTTGCAGAACTCCCTGCCAGCAGTATAGATACGCTAATCATTCCCGTTAAAGCATATCAGGTCATCGAAGCACTCCGAGCGCTTCGCCCTACACTTTCAAAAAATGCAACGCTAATCCTTAGTCATAATGGCATGGTAGATTGGTCTGGTGAGTTAGCAGCGCTTGATAAAACACAATCAGCCTACTTCTTAAGCACATCCATCGCAGGCTATAAAGTCGCAGACACTGTGCATCATACAGGACAAGGTGCAACTTGGTTTGGGCCGTTAAATTTACCAGCTGAATGCCACTACCAGCGCGTATTCTCGCAACTGTTTAGCACATTTGACAATGCTCAAACCACGTTTGACATCATGCCAACACTTTGGAAAAAGCTGGCGGTTAATATTGCCATTAACCCGTTAAGTGCATTGGAACAAGTCGCAAATGGTCAGCTAAGACAGCCCAAATACGCGGCCCAAATCCTTAATTTAATGAATGAAGTACAACTTGTGGCCACAAGTACAGGCGTGAACTTAGCGCTTAGCGAGCTAGTCACGCTTGCTTACACCGTAATGGCGCAAACTGCAAACAATCGCTCTTCAATGAATCAGGATATCGCGAATAACAGACGCACAGAAATTGACGCCATGTGCGGGTATATTTGTGAGCTAGCAGCGAAGCAAAATATCGATGTGCCGTTTAATCAACAGTTACTTGAGGAAGTGAATAAGCGCTGGCAGCTAGCGCGACAATAGACTTAACTTCTCGGCGGGTAAACCGCCTCCCACAAAACTATTTATACCAATTGCATTAAGTAAATGAGCTATTTTGAAGCGGGGAAATAGCTTTAGTAGCAAGGCAAAAATTTTGCTATTTAGTTGTTCTAAATGAGAAATTTTTAACGAAGCTAATATGATATTTCACCCTTCAAATTGATTGAAGAATTAATTCAATTGGTATTACACAGCGATTCCTTTAGAAACTCAATCATCTTTTATTCGCTTCATAGCCTTATGATAAACATCACTACGTTCACGCTTTCCCACTGCTAGCATAGTTACAACGATAATGTCGTCTTCAACTTTGTAGACTAGGCGGTAACCTGATTGGCGTAGTTTTATTTTGTACATGTTGTCAGCACCAGATAGCTTCGACGCTGGCACATGGGGATCCTTGAGGCGTTCAATTAACTTTTTCTTGAACTGCGATTGCAGGGTAGAGCCTAGTTTACTCCATTCTTTGAGTGCACTCTTTTTAAAACCGAGTTTATAAATCATTAATATTTATTGAGATACTTTCTTCAGATTCACGCTCTTTAGCAATAGCGAGTAGCTCAAGATCCTCGAGCCTGTCCATCATTATCTCGTATGCTTCTGCAGGCACACAATAAAAAGCAGGTTCATTTCGATTAAGCACAGCGACAGGTTCTCCGTCAGCACTTGTTGCAACTTTCATAGGGTTTGCTTTTAGTTCAGTAATGCTCGCAGCAACATCTGCTAATATTCTAGTGGTCATAAAATCAGTCTCTTAACTGGTCTTTATATCGACTATATTAGTCGTATAAATAAGCAATAACAAGCGCCCTCTTGCCTCCCCACAAGACGTACGTTGGGTAAATCCTAAAGTCTCACCCAACGCTTGTTAACACGCTTTTTAAGGACGGTACACCTTGACGTTTGCATAGCCATTTTCATGCAGAATAAGTGCTTGTAACTGGCTCATTACGCCTTTCGAACAGTACAAGTAGTATGCTTTGTCCTGTGGTAAGTCGCCAAACTTAGTGGCTAATCTAAAGAAAGGTAAGTGGATCACTTGTGCACCATCTAGCTCTAGAGGGTTTGCATCTTCCTCTTCAGGGGAACGAATATCTAGTACCACCGCGTTGTCAGGTAATTCACTTACCGATTCCGCTTCTTTCACTTCTTCTTTTGCTTCAGCTTCAATATCACGAATATCTTTTACCGTCGCGTTCGCTACAACTGTATTCAATACATCAAAGTCAAACTTTTCTTCTTCAGCTAATATCTTGTGAAGCTGTGCTTTTACCGTTGGTTTTTGAGAGATCACACCACAATATTCAGGCATTGCTTCTGCCATTTCATTGGTGCCAATCGCTCTGGCAATACGAATAATCTCTTCTTTATCGTGTTGAATAAGCGGTCGTAATATCAGCATCTCTGTAACACGGTCAATCACGTTAAGGTTAGCCAAGGTTTGGCTCGATACCTGACCAATACTTTCACCAGTTACCAGCGCAGGGATCCCTAAACGCTCTGCAACCACAGCACCTGCACGCATCATCATGCGCTTTAGTACCACGCCCATTTGTCCGCTTTCGATATTTTCAAGAATTTCTGCAACAACCGGCTCAAAGTCAATCGTAATAAATTTAACTTTGTGGGTAGAGCTAAATTGTTTCCACAAATAGTGGCTCACTTGCTTAACGCCAATTTCGTGGGCTGCGCCACCTAAGTTAAAGAACAAAAAGTGCGTTCGCGCGCCTTTTCGCATCATTTGATAAGTCGCAACACCCGAGTCGAATCCGCCAGAAACCAAAGACAGCACGTCTTCTTGCGTTGGTAGTGGGAAGCCACCTAGACCAAAGTGCTGGTGACGAACGATGTAGGCTTTATTGTCTTTGACTTCGATTTTAACCGTCACATCAGGTTTTTTCAGTCTTACACTGGCACCCTCTACATTTTGGTTTAAACCGCCACCAACATAACGCTCCACGTCGCTTGAAGTAAACTCATGCTTACCTTGGCGCTTTACACGCACGCAAAACGTTTTGCCCTTGATCAATGGCTCAACCAAAGCAATCGTTTGTTGGTAGATATCATCAAGCGTGTCGAACTGTGTTTCTTGCACCTCAATAAACTGCACAATACCTGGCGTGCGTTTAAGGTGGTCGATCAGACCAAGACGGGTTTTCTCGTCACTTAGCTCGCTCGTCACTGAGATATTGTCCCAGTTATTTTTAACTTTTACGTTTTCGTCAACGCGAACCAACAGCATTTTGATGTTTTTCTCTAATACTTTGGTAAAACGCTTACGGACGGATTTGCTCTTAATAGCAATTTCGGGATGTAATTTGACGATAAATTTAAGCATAAAAGTCACTCTACTACAGATCGATTATCGGTTGCGATGACGCACTGATTTGACCTAAGCGGACTTTATCGTGGCGCACACTGACCGAGGACAGTTCGGGCGCGCGAGTATATCAAACTCAGAGCCGATTAGGAAATAAACAAACCTTTTCCCTTTGTGCTCTACAAAGCCTTTTGCCGTGCTCACCCAGGCAAAAGGCCCGCTTAATTATTTCAGGCTAAGCAATACTCGGTAAGCTCGCCTCTGCCAGTGCTTGATAATGCTGCTGAAGTTGTGCCACTTTCGGTGCGCTCATGGGCGTCGCGTAAGGTTTAAAAATCATCAGAACTTTAACAATACCATTGTATATATCTTGTTGCTCAAGGACGCCTGTCATTCTTCTGGCTTTAACATAAGGAGTCCAGAAACTAACGGTCATTTTCAACATATGCGCGAGCTCTTTAGCATCGTCATCATCTATGGTGATCACGCCTGTATCTCTTAGACCAATTACCACAGCTTTTACTTGCTCAAGTAAGCGTGACTGAAAAGCAATGTAGTTTTTTTTCAATTCATCATCACGAGCCAAGATGTCTGTCAGATTGTCGTAGAAAAAGTGATAACGCCACATCAGGTCGAACAAGGAGTCTAAATATTGAGTTAGCTGCTCAAGCGGCTCATTGTGCTGCTCCAGTGGCTTAAAGTGCGTATTTAAATGCTCGCTATAAAGCGCGAATATTTGCCGAATGATGTCTTCTTTATTTTTAAAATGATAGTACAAATTGCCAGGACTAATCCCCAAACTGGACGCTATATGGTTTGTCGTAATCGCGCGCTCTCCATGCAAATTAAATAACGCGATGCTGGTACGTATTATTTTTTCCTTGGTATTCATTACGATTCTCTATCTTTGTTGATAACGTGGTCGCGCTATTGCTAGTGTTAATAGGCTATTGCGCGCTCCATGTGAAAAAATAGCACTAATTTTACCTCTAGATAAGCTTAGATCCGACAAAGCTGACCAGTGTTTTTTCAAAAAAACCTTGTTACCATACAAAAAAATTCAACATAGTTACGCTTATGAAAGTCATCGCCCTCTACCCTGGCACATTTGATCCCCTCACTAATGGACATGAAGACTTAATCAAACGTGCAGCAAAAATGTTTGATACCGTGATCTTGGCAATTGCCCATAACCCAAATAAACAGCCTTGTTTCTCACTAGAGCAACGTGTTGCTTTGGCTGAAGAAATTTTAAAGTCACATAAAAATGTAAAGGTGATTGGGTTTTCAGGATTACTCGTTGATTTAGCGAAAGAGCAAAAAGCCAACGTGCTGATCCGCGGTATTCGCGCGGTGTCTGACTTTGACTATGAGTTCCAGCTGGCCAATATGAATCGCCGTTTACATCCCGATTTGGAAAGCGTATTTTTAACGCCATCTGAAAAGAATTCATTTATCTCGTCAACTTTAGTAAAAGAAGTTGCACTTCATAAAGGCAATGTCAGTGAATTTGTTCACCCGCTGGTTGCCAAAGCTTTAGAGGAAAAACTACACGGATGAAAAAGTGCCTATTATCCCTAGCCGTATTGGTTGGTACTTATGCGCATGCTTCACCTTGGATAGAGGTGTCACAAAGTGAGCTTAAACACAGCATAGATTTACTGGTTGCAGAAGGCGTGATAAATCGCCCAGTTAATCAATATCCTCTGTTGTGGAGCGGCATTGTTAATGACCTTGCCGCTATTGATGACAGCAATCTCTCTGAAACCGCAAGCTTTGCATTGGCACATTTACGCCATGCACTAAAACAAGCAAAAAGAGAAAGATACAGTAGTGTAAAAGCACATTTTAACGGTGCTGAAGAGCGCTCAACAGGCTTTGGTGAACGTCAAAATGAACGTTCAGGCTTGCGTACTTATGGCGTTATTACCGGCGGTGCTGTTAGCGCTAAAGTTGCGGTTAACTACGCAGATGAAAGCCAAGATGGAAAATACGTGAATCACCACGGCAGCCACCTTGCAGTGTTGTTTGGTAATTGGTCTCTCAGCGCTGAGCGACTGAGTTACTGGTGGGGCCCGAGCAACGAAAATGCGCTGATGCTTTCAAACAACGCAGCCCCCATGAAGGCGGTTCGTTTAAGTCGTGCCAATAACAACTATATTGGACCGAGCTTTTTCTCTTTCGTTGGTCCTTGGCAAGTGACGGCCATTATGGCAAAACAACGCCCAAATATAGCCAGTAAAAAGGATGGCGACTTTTGGGGGTTTAGAGCGGCTGCTTTTCCAATTCAAGGGCTAGAGCTTGGCTTTAGTACAACATCCAGCGACTTTGTTTATCAACAACAAAACCTTGAAAGCGAAAAGCAAACGCAACGCCTCACCAGCGTTGACTTCAAATACTCCACTCGGATAGCAAGTCAACCACTCGCTTTATACGGTGAGCTTGCAGGCAATAACGACAGTGGTGCATTACCAAGCAATCCAATGTACACCCTAGGTATTGAAAGTTATTGGGGTGGTAAAGACTATCGCCTTAAAAGCTTTATTGAATATTCAGATACAAGCATTGATTGTAAAGACGAGCTAAAGCTCGCGCTTTGCCCAAGAGACAATACCGTGGATTCAGCG
The DNA here is from genome assembly GCF_030291895.1 of Pseudoalteromonas sp. JC3. NCBI lineage: Bacteria > Pseudomonadati > Pseudomonadota > Gammaproteobacteria > Alteromonadales > Pseudoalteromonadaceae > Pseudoalteromonas > Pseudoalteromonas sp. JC3. The sequence continues at coordinate 3,778,128 of NZ_CP127855.1, forward strand.
AACTACCGTGAACGCGACCTCTGGCTTGGAGCAAGCTCGGGATTGGACGCTAAAAACCTCACTTTCGCGTTAGATTACTTCAGCACAGATGGCATTGGTGCTTATGCCAAACTGAAGCGAGTTGAATTTGACACATTAGACGTTGAGCGAAACCAGCTCGAGCTCGGTTACCAACAAGGTGTGTTTGGCGCGCTTGCTAAAATTGGCGTAAAAGCATGGCAAGATAAGTCTCAGGAAGAAGACGAAAGCCACGCAGCACTCACGTTGAGCGTGGAATATCAGTTTTAACGAGCGGCCATCGCCGCTCTTTTATTATGGCGTATAATCCAAGAAAGTCCTTAGGAATAAGCCAAACGACAATTAAAAGCCAATCGGTTATATACATTTCGACAATGTATAACCAGCAAGCACGAAAAAGCGGTACAAACACAAGACTATGATAAATAAGTAAAAATTACAATTTAAATCGACTAAAGTTTCAAGCTACCTTAGCTCTCACATTACTTATAGCCCATTTAATACCTAACCAATCTTTATTGACTAATAAAGAAGCAACCATAATAAAGTCCACAGAAATCACTATGTATGAGTATAAATACCATAAGAACCAGCGTGTTACATTTTCATAAATATATGTATCTATAAACATAAAGAAGAACATTAAAGTATTAATAACCAAACCTACCGTAATATATAAAACGCCAACTTCGAGCTTTTCATCTTTAAAAAAAGTATACGCGACTAGAAAAAGAATCAATAAGGTAAAGAGATCAAACAAAGCAAATATTCCGTGAATAGCCGTATTGTAGCTATCAGAAGCAATGATAAAATCACTTACAAAGTAGGAGGTAAATAACAGGATAGAAGCAAAGAGTAGCTGTAAATTTTTCTGGACTTTTAGTATATAAAAAAATAGATGTAGCAGTGAGGCCATCAAGAAGCCCCATATTACAAGGGCTCCTATACTCATACCAAAAAAGTCATAAATTAACATTAATCATTAGTACGGTTCTTTAGACCCAGGCGGAATTATTGCACTTCCACGTGCGCCAGATACCATCTCAAGTTTACTTACAGATTGAATCACCTTATCAGAAAGTGGCTTTGCTTGACCAGTTGTTTTAGCTTGATTTTTTCTCGCTAGGATTGTTTTTATCATGAAATTTCCCTCAATATTTACAAATTAGTCTTAACTCTAAAAGTGAGTCATCTAAAAATTATCGAGATTTACTTAGCACGAAACACGCCAACATTTATTAAACCAATTTCAATCGATTAATTTACATACAGAAAGAGCGCTTACTAGCGCTCTTTCTGATTCTGTAAAAGCTTAGTGTTAAGCCACAAATTTACATGGAATACTTAAGCTAGATGTTTGTTTTATAATGAAATCCATCGCAATTTCATCACAGTTATCTTTGCGCAAACACAACTCGCAGTCTTTCATCACTTTTTCAGGCAAGCTATCTTTGGTACAGTTGTTAAAACCTTGTTTCATAAAGAAGCCAGGTACTCTAGTTAGCACAATAATACGATTGAGTGCCAATTTTTTGGCTTTCACCAGTAAATGCTCGACTAAAAGTTGCCCCTGTCCCTTTATTTCGCTCTCGGGATTTACACCCAAAGAGCGAATTTCAGCAAGCCCAGTGTCGTAAATATACAAAGATGCACATCCTGTCACCCTGCCACCGACCTCTGTTACCGCAAACTCATTGATACTATGGATCATATCACTTTTCGCTCGCGGTAGGTTCTCACCTACTTTAGCCCAATATTGGATCAGTCCGGCAATGGCTTCAACATCATCTAAATTGGCATCACGCACTAGGATTTTTTGCTTTTTTTTTGCCGTTTTAATGGCATTGGTCACTTGTGGCAATGAGGTGCCGCCTAATGCTTTACGAGCGGCAATACAAGCGTCAATTTCTAGTACTGGGTAGACATCCTCTGCAATTACTGCGCTGACTTGCTGGAATTCTTCTAAGCTCAGATCCTCGAGGTTTTGCCCCTTACTAATTGCTAACTGCACTAATTCACCGACGATGTGATGGCCTTCCCTAAACGGTATTCCCTTAGCAACGAGATAATCAGCAAGCTCTGTCGCATTGGCGTGACCACCTTTTGCAGCCGCTAACGTCTTATCACCATTAACCTTAATGCCTTTAACGCATGCTTCAGCCATATGAATACACGCAAGCCAAGTTGGCATGGCATCAAATAGGCCTTCTTTATCTTCCTGCATGTCTTTGTTGTAGGCCAAGGGCAAAGCTTTAAGCGTCATCATCATGCCGCTAAAGGCGCCAAAAACTCGACCTGTTTTGCCACGGATCAACTCTAAGGCATCAGGATTCTTTTTCTGTGGCATCAAGGATGAGCCGGACGTCACGCTGTCGGCCAAATCAATAAATCCAGATTCACCAGAGTTGTAAAAGATCAAATCCTCTGCAAAACGAGATAAATGCATCATCGAAATAGACGCACAACTGAGTAGCTCAACCACAAAGTCACGATCAGAGACCGCATCTAAACTATTACGAGAGGCTTCTCTAAAGCCAAGGTTTACAGCTAACATTTCACGGTCGATAGGATAAGCAGTCCCCGCTAGTGCACCTGAGCCAAGTGGGCACACATTTAACCTTTCAAGCGCATCATTTAAGCGCGACTCATCACGCTCAATCATCTCAACGTAGGCCATACACCAATGACTAAAGAGCACGGGCTGAGCACGCTGTAAATGGGTGTAGCCTGGCAATATAGTACCAAGCTCCTGCTCTGCGAGTACCACAAGAGCTTGCTTGAGTGAACTCAGTGCCACAAGCAATTGCTGCGCCGTTTTCCGGCTCCACAATCTAAAGTCTGTGGCTACTTGGTCGTTACGGCTTCGACCTGTGTGCAGCTTTTTACCTAAATCACCCACTTTGTCGATAAGTTTAGCTTCAACATAAGAATGAATATCCTCATGTCCCGCGGTTGCTACACTGCGCGGATCAGCAATCACTTCATCCAAAAGCTGTTTCAGCGCTGAGATGATCTGCTGATGTTCGCTTTCAGTTAATACATCTACTTGCTTTAGCGCACCCGCCCAAGCGATAGAGCCAACAATATCTTGCTCTGCCAATTGATAATCAAATGGCAGAGAATCATTAAATTGCTTAAATGCCTCATCAGGACCTGATGAAAAACGGCCGCCCCATAATGCCATCTCGTTCTCCTACCTTAAGATTGCTTTTGCTTGTTTAACGCCGCTATCCGGCTAGATAGTGAGAATAGACGAATGAATCCCTCCGCATGAGATTGGTCATATACGTCATCTTCACCAAATGTGGCAAAATCTTCGCTGTATAAGCTATTGATTGATTGCTTTTGCACTGCATGTACATGGCCTTTATAAAGCTTAAGTACCACCTCACCAGTTGCCTGCTGTGCGAAAGACTCTGCGGCAGCTAGAATTGAATCTTTCAGTGGGGTAAACCAACGACCGTCATAGACTAAGTGTGCAAACTCTTCGCTAAGCGCGGTTTTCCATTTACGACAAGATTTGTCTAAGATCAGCTCATCAATCGCTTGTAACGCAGCCATCATCACAGTGCCTCCCGGTGTTTCATAACAGCCACGAGATTTCATGCCGACCAGGCGGTTTTCAACGATATCCACACGACCAACACCGTGCTGCGCTGCAATCTCGTTTAACTTAACTAGGCACTGATAAGGGCTGTAGCTCTCACCGTTAACACCGGTGATTTCACCCTTTTCGATTAATACCGACACATATTCAGGCTGATCCGGAGCTGCTTCTGGAGAGTTAGTCATGGTCCAAACCTGATCGCTTGGCTCATTCCATGGATCTTCCAATTCGCCACCTTCGTGAGAAATATGCCAAGCATTGGCATCACGACTGTAAATTTTGGTGGCAGAGGCTGCACAAGGGATATTACGCTCGGCCAAATAGTCAAGCAAAGATTCACGACTTGATAGTGACCATTCACGCCATGGTGCAATCACTTTAAGGTCAGGCGCAAGCGCTGAGAAGCAAGATTCAAAACGCACCTGATCATTCCCCTTGCCTGTACAACCATGCGAAAGTGCATCCGCGCCAACTTTACGAGCGATTTCAACTTGTGCTTTGGCGATAATAGGACGCGCCATCGAAGTACCCAGTAAATATGTCCCTTCATAGATAGCACCAGTTTTAAGAGTTGGATAAATATAGTCGCTAACCATTTCTTCTTTTAAGTCGACGATATGGCACTCAGAGGCACCCGATGCGATTGCCTTTTCTTCAACCCCAACCAGTTCTTCTTCACCCTGACCTACATCGGCAACAAAGGCGACAACTTCACAACCGTAGTTCTCTTTTAACCATGGCACAATCGCTGATGTGTCTAATCCACCAGAGTAAGCCAGTACCACTTTTTTAATCTTGCTCATGTTCTTTAACCTCAAACGTAATCTTTGTTTAACAGCGATACCAGCAATGCGTTTTGAGCATGCATGCGGTTTTCAGCTTGTTGAATAATTTTTGACTTTGGCCCGTCCATCACTTCGGAAGTAATTTCAAACTCACGATGTGCTGGCTGGCAATGCAAAATGGTTTGTGCGCCACACGCTTCAACCAATTGTTGGTTGATTTGATATGGCATAAAGGTGTCTTTCACCTGTTCAATTGGCGTTTTATTCCCCATCGAAACCCAAGTATCAGCGTAGAGCACATTGGCACCAGCCGCCGCTTCTACCCGATCACTGACCAGAACTGAGGCGCCATTTACCGCCGCAATTTGTTCAGCTTGCTTTACAATCTGTGCATCTGGAGAATGACCTTTAGGACAAACCGCCACAAAATCAGTACCTAACGTTGCCGCAAGCAACATTAATGAATGTGTTACGTTGTTACCTTCACCGAGATAAGCGATTTTGATCTGACTGACATCGTCGTAAGTTTCAAATAAGGTGAGAAAATCAGCCAACGCTTGGCAAGGGTGATATAAATCACATAGGCTATTCACAACAGGCACAGACGAAAACTCAGCGAGCGTCTCAAGCGTGCTATGGTGATTTACGCGGGCCACAAGGCCATCGGCCCAAGTAGAAATATTAAGCGCAAAATCTTTTACGGATTCACGCGCCCCCATTGCACCGTTTTGCTGATCTAAATACACAGCATGGCCGCCCAGTTTATGGATACCGATATCGAACGACAGCCGCGTTCTTAAGCTCGGCTTTTCGAATAACGTGACAATCGATTTGCCTGCTAAGGCTTGGTTATATTCTTGCGGTTGATTTTTAATATTTTTTGCAAGCTTTAATAAGTTCAAAACGTTAGTTTGGTCTAATTCCAAACCAGTTAAAAAATGCTTAGTCATGGTGTTTTCCTACGGCAGAATTTGTGTACCTACGTGCTCACCATTGAGCAACGCAATTAAATTTTCTGGCTTTTGCCAGCTAGAGATGTACACCCCTCGTCGTAAGTGTTGGGCAGCGTGAAGACTGGTCTTAACTTTGACCTCCATCCCGCCCACAATGACCTTTTGCGCGATTAACGTTGAGATCTGTTCCGCGTTAAGTTGATTTAATGGCTGTTTATCGCCATCAAGTACCGCCTCAACGTCAGTCATAAAAATAAGTTCTGCACCAAGCTTACTGGCGATAGCTGCTGCTGCTTCATCCGCATTCACGTTGTATAAATGGCCGTCAGCGCCAATACCAACTGAACTAACAACAGGTAACCTGTCAAACTCCAACACCGCTTCAAGCATGCCCCCTTCACTCGCTTCACAGCTACCCACACGGCCAAGCGCTTTAAGCTTTTGAGTTGTGGTAAATCCTGCATCATATAAGCACAGCCCAACGGGCTTGAGCGTGGCGGTAATGGCATCCGCCATCAGTTGCTTGTTAGCACAGCCTGCAAGTGCACCAACAATATAGGGCATTTGCTCTTGCGGACTGATCCGCAGTCCTTGATGTTTTGCAGTAGCAAAACCAGCATCGGTAAGCCACTTATCAACCAGCGCCCCGCCACCATGAACAATCACAAACTGCTTGTGTGGTGCGTCCTGTTGAATTTGCTTGATAGCTGAAAACAATGCTTGCGCTGCACCCTCTTGATTCAACACCGCACCACCTAGTTTTATCACCCAAGTTTGTTTGCTCATGCTGATACTCCTAAACCTTGATAATGCTCAAGTCCTGCCGCCAAGTTCATACATTGTAATGCTTGGCCTGCAGCCCCTTTAAGCAAGTTATCAATCGCGACAACCACGATCAGTTGATTGCCCTTTTGCTGCCAACCAATATCAACAAAAGGCTGATTTTCAACGGCTTTGATTGATGGAAGTTGACTCCCCTTTAATCTGATCAGCGGCTCATCGGCAAGCACTTGGTAAGCGGCATCGACTTGATTTGGTGTGACATTTTCTTTCAGAGTGACGTAGATCGTTTCCAAGATACCACGCTTAAAATTCCCTAAATGCGGCGTAAACAACACTGGGTGCTCAAGGTACTTTTCTATTTCTGGACTATGTCTGTGCGTAAACAAACCGTACGGTGCAAGAGATACTTCGCAAAAGTGTGTGGCGACATTCGCTTTTCTACCTGCGCCAGTAACACCTGAAACAGCATTGATGATAACTGGCTGCTCTGTTATCAGATCAGCTTGTTGTAATGGCTTAAGTGCATTGAGTGCCGCAGTCGGATAACAGCCCGCGACCGCCACCAACTTCGCCGTTTTAATAGCATCGCCGTACCATTCAGCTAGTCCGTATTGCGCTTGCGCTAACCAGTCTTGATGCGGGTGAGAAAAGCCGTAGTAATTTTCGTAGTCTTCATTGCTAGATAAACGGTAACCTCCAGATAGGTCAAAAACCCGTTTCCCCATCTGTAAAAATATCGGTGCAAGCTCTACGCTAACCTTGTGATCCGTGCATAAACACACATAATCCGATGATTGCTCTATCAACGAAAAAGCTTGCTCATTTAAGGGTTGCAGCTCAATATCTAGCAAGCCCGAATATTCTGGATATAAATCGCTGATGAATTTGTGTTTGTCTAAGCTTTGCTCAGATACAAAGCAATGTGCAAGTGTGAAGGCAGGATGCTTGGCAACCAGCTTAGCAAGCTCAGCGCCACTGTAGCCGCTCGCTCCGATTATAGATACTTTCAACATAGTGTTCTCAAGATTAAAAAAGTTTGATTAGGGTTGGTTCTGCTAATTGTTGAAGTCAAATCGTCGCATTGCTGTTCCAAAAATATATTTATGCTAAAAAAGTGAATTGATATTCACTCTAAACATCTTTATATTTTTATGCAAGAACTTTGAATAAGTATTTTAGGAATTTTTATGAAATTGCCCGCTTTTATGGAAATGTATCAGCAACTGATCGCCGCGCCATCTATCAGTGCATTAGAAGAAAGTCTCAACATGAGTAATCAGAATGTGATCCAGCTACTCGCACAGTGGTGCGAAACGTTAGGATTTACTGTCGAAGTAACAGAGCTTGAACATGCAAAAGGAAAATATAATCTAATTGCAAGACGAGGTAATGGCGATGGTGGATTAATGTTGGCCGGCCACACGGATACCGTGCCATTCGACGATAGCCGCTGGCAATTTGATCCTTTTAAATTAAGCGAGCAAGATAATAAATTATATGGTCTTGGAAGTATTGATATGAAAGGTTTTTTTGCTTTCGTATTGAATGCAATCTCAGAGCTTGATGAATTACAGCAAAGTGCTCCTATCATGATTTTAGCCACCGCCGATGAAGAAACCACCATGGCTGGCGCTCAGGAAATTGCTAAACATCCAAGCTTGAAGCCGGCGCGCTGCGTTATTGGTGAACCCACCGATATGGTGCCGGTATTTACCCACAAAGGCCATATGACGACCGCCATCCGTATAGTTGGTCGTTCAGGCCATAGCTCAGATCCAGAGCGTGGCTTAAATGCTATTGAAATCATGCATCAGGTGATTGCAAATTTATTAAAATTAAGAGAAGAATTAAAGAATAAATATTCAACTCCACATTTTGCTATTCCTTACCCAACTTTAAACCTTGGACACATTCATGGCGGCGACAATGCCAACCGTATTTGTGGCTGTTGTGAACTACATATTGATATGCGCCCTTTGCCTGGTCTGAGCATCAAAGAACTACAAGCCATGCTCACGGCAGCTGTAGCACCAATCAATACACATTATCCGAATAGCGTCTCGGTTATAGATATGCACGAACCTATTCCGGCTTTTACCGGCTCGACGGATTCTGCTTTGGTGAAAATGGCTGAGCGCCTGTCAGGACAACAAGCAATTGCTGTAAACTATTGTACCGAAGCACCATTTCTACAACAGCTAGGCTGCGAAACTATCGTCATGGGCCCAGGTTCAATTAATCAAGCACATCAGCCAAATGAATATCTCAATATGGAAAAAATAAAACCATCTCAAGCGATTATTAAAGCGCTAATCAAAGATTGCTGCTTTAGTTAAACATTCCGAACGAACAAGAAAAGCCACCTTAGCTGAAGTGACCCATTAAAGTTGGACATTTCTATTATGCGACTTCCAACGCCTGATTCCGGTATTCTACCGGAATCAGGCCTTTTAATTTGACCTTAGTCCGATCGTTATTGTAATAATCAATATATTCATCAATGCATGCCATAAGTTGCTCGGCACTGTCAAAGTAGTGACCATGGTACATTTCTGATTTTAAAAGCGTGAAGAAATTTGCAGCCACTGTATTATCAAAACAATTTCCTTTTCTCAATACACTCCGATTAATTTTTTATTTTTCAAAATCTTATGGCAACCATGGTGCTGGAATTGCCACCCTTGTTCGCTATGTAGAACCAAGGATCATACCTGACTTAATTCACTCATCGCTTTATCTAGCATCTCAGTCACGAGATGCAATTTAGGTGTGGTCGCGACAGTATGGCTAACGATTTCTTGATTAAATAAATCGATAATAGGAGATAAATACATTTTTTCACCTGCCACTTTACATTCTGTCACATCGGTCATCCACTTTTCATTTGGTTTAGTCCATGTGAAGTTTCGATTCATGATATTTGGTGCAATACGTCCAACCAACCCTTTATATGAACGATATTTCTTCGGCCTTACAGTCGATTTTAACCCTAGTTTTGCCATTAAACACTGAACCGCTTTATGATTAAGTAGATACCTTCTTTACGCAAAACATAATGAATACGCCAACAACCATACCGAGCATTTAAAGTCTGCGGAATTTTCATAATCAGAGGTAAAATGAAGATGAACCATGGATTATATAAACAGAAGTCCAATACCTAATCAGTCTAAAACTGATAGAAAACTCTTGAGTCGATGATTCACCATCAAGACAACGCTGTGCGATGCACAGCTTTAATTCTCTGATGTATGTAGACATAAAATAACCCCCAATGTTGGTGTCCAACTATTGGGGGTCAGTTCAAACTGCTAGATTTTTTCTAAAGCGTGTAGTGCTTAGGAGATGATGTTTTACATCATGCCGCCCATACCACCCATTCCGCCCATGCCGCCCATATCTGGAGCAGCAGCTTCTTCTTTCGGAATCTCAGCAACCATCGCTTCTGTAGTGATCATTAGACCAGCAACTGATGCTGCAAATTGTAGTGCAGAACGCGTTACTTTAGTTGGGTCTAGGATACCCATTTCGATCATGTCGCTGTATTCGCCAGTTGCAGCGTTGTAACCGTAGTTACCTTCGCCAGCTTTAACTGCGTTAACCACAACTGATGCTTCGTCACCTGCGTTTGAAACGATTTGACGAAGTGGTGCTTCCATCGCACGAAGTGCCACTTTAATACCGTGGTTTTGGTCTTCGTTGTCACCAGTTAACGATTCAAGCTTGCTCGCTACGCGAACTAGCGCAACACCACCACCAGGTACTACACCTTCTTCAACCGCTGCGCGAGTTGCGTGTAGTGCATCTTCTACGCGGTCTTTTTTCTCTTTCATTTCAACTTCAGTTGCTGCGCCAACTTTGATTACTGCAACACCGCCTGCAAGTTTTGCCATGCGCTCTTGTAGTTTCTCTTTGTCGTAGTCAGAAGTTGCTTCTTCGATTTGTGCTTTGATCTGAGATACGCGACCATCGATTGCTTCTTGCTCGCCTGCACCGTCGATGATAGTTGTGTCGTCTTTAGTGATAACCACGCGCTTAGCTGTACCTAGGTCTTCAACCGTAGCTTTCTCAAGCTCAAGGCCAATTTCTTCAGAGATAACTGTACCACCAGTTAGTGTCGCGATATCTTGTAGCATTGCTTTACGACGGTCACCAAAGCCAGGCGCTTTAACCGCTGCCACTTTCACGATACCACGCATGTTGTTTACAACCAGAGTTGCCAGCGCTTCACCTTCAAGGTCTTCAGCAATGATTAGTAGCGGCTTGCTTGTTTTAGCAACAGCTTCAAGTGTAGGTAGAAGCTCACGAATGTTTGAGATCTTCTTGTCTACTAGAAGAATATGTGGGTTATCTAGCTCAACTTGGCCTTTTTCAGCGTTGTTGATGAAGTACGGAGAAAGGTAACCGCGGTCAAACTGCATACCTTCAACTACATCTAGTTCGTTCTGTAGTGATTGACCTTCTTCCACAGTGATAACACCAGACTCGCGACCTACTTTTTCCATTGCTTCTGCAATGATGTCACCAATCTCTTTGTCAGAGTTAGCTGAAATCGTACCAACCTGTGCAATCGCCTTTGCGTCTGAACAAGGTACTGAAAGCGTTTTTAACTCTTCAACAGCAGCGATAACTGCTTTGTCGATACCACGCTTAAGGTCCATTGGGTTCATGCCCGCAGCAACTGACTTAAGGCCTTCATTCACGATAGCTTGCGCAAGAACAGTTGCAGTGGTAGTACCGTCACCCGCTGCGTCATTAGCTTTAGACGCAACTTCTTTAACCATTTGTGCGCCCATGTTCTCGAACTTATCTTCAAGCTCGATCTCTTTCGCAACAGATACACCGTCTTTAGTGATAGTTGGTGCGCCGAATGACTTTTCTAAAACAACGTTACGGCCTTTAGGACCTAGTGTTACTTTTACTGCGTCTGCTAGTACGTTTACGCCTTTTAGCATTTTTGTACGAGCGTCACCTGCAAAACGAACTTCTTTAGCTGCCATGTTATAAATTCCTCTTAAATTCTGTTGTCGATTAAACTAAAAAGTATTAATTATTCTACGATGCCTAAGATGTTATCTTCGCGCATGATCAGGTACTCTTGACCTTCGATCTTTTCAGTTTTTTCGATGTAAGAGCCGAACAACACTGTGTCGCCAGCTTTTACTTGTAGTGCTTTAGTTTCACCATTGTCCAACACGCGGCCGTTGCCTACTGCAACCACTTCACCACGTGAAGACTTTTCAGCTGCAGAACCAGTTAACACAATGCCGCCAGCTGACTTTGTTTCTTCTTCAAGACGCTTAACAATGACGCGATCATGTAAAGGACGAATGTTCATTTATATAGTTCTCCTAACAGTTTCTGAACAATGACAGAAATAATGCTTTTTTAAGGCGGTGTTACATCCACAGGTTGTGGTTAACACACGCAATTTTAATTGCTTTCATTTATGGGGATGGGCAAATTAAAACCCAAGAGAAAAAACCAAAAAAATTTAGTCTTTTCTTTCGTATTCACCTTCAATCGTTGTTGAAGAATTTCTACCCGATTGATTTTTAAATGGATCTCTAATTTCTTCCTGCTGATCCGCACGCTCGTCGCGTGATTGATTAGCAAACGGTGACTGACCTGAGTGCATGCCTGTTTGCACTCTTACGGTGGCATGAGCTAAAAGCGACTGCGCCAGCTTTTTTCTAACGGCTGGGGTTAACAGTAAAAAGCCTAATACATCGGTCATGATCCCAGGCGTCATCAATAGCACACCTGCAATGATCACACACAAACCGGTAAATAAATCTTGTGCAGGCAATTGCCCACGAGACATCTGTTGCTGTACGTTGACATAAGCGCCAAGACCCTGCTGTTTAACCAGTCTTGCCCCTAAAATGGCGGTACCAATTACAAGCGCAATGGTAGCAAAACCGCCTATCACCTCGCTGACTTGGATCAGCAAAGCAATTTCAATAATCGGAATAGCGATAAACAAAATAAATAAGAATCTAAACATACTTTCTCCAAATCTACGAAAGATAAATATGGGTGCAAAGGTCTTAATTCAAGCGATACAAGTAAGACGCTTTAGAAAAGAGGAGCTATCCGCTAAGATGCCATTACTAACCCTAAAATGGAAATGGCAATGGGCGTAAGATATAAACTCGTCTTATCTACATGCGATTCGGTTGCAGAAGCGCGTAAAATTGCAACGCAACTTGTAACGCAAAAACTTGCAGCTTGTGTGAACCTAATCTCGGCAGTGGAATCTATTTATGTTTGGGAAGGTCGGGTTGAACATGCACAAGAGACCAAGCTGTTAATCAAGACAAAATCCGAAAAACTAGAGCAAGTGATGGCCGCTATTCGCGGCTTACACAGTTATGATGTCCCAGAAATTCAAGTCGTGGACGTCACCAGCGGCAACTTAGCTTATTTCAAATGGATGGACGAGGTATTATTGTAATGCGACTCTTAGTAGTTCTTTTCTCATTGCTGATGTGGTTTCCCGCGCAAGCAAACAATGCGGTGCTAGACAGCTTACTGGCTCCTAAACAACAGACTTTTTTACCAGTAAAAGAAGCATTCAAGTTCGATTTTGACCAGCAAGGCAACACCTTGTTTGTGGGTTGGGACATCGCCGACGGCTATTACTTATATAAGAAGAATCTTCAAATTATCGCCAAACAAGCCGACATCCAAGTGCCAGAGCTTGAATCAGGCAAGATGATTGAAGATGAGTTTTTTGGTCGCACTGAAGTCTACTTTAATAACTTATCTGTTATCTCTAGGCTCAGTAATATCGAGCAAGGTGCAATCGTAAAAATACGCTATCAGGGCTGCGCAGAAGCTGGGCTTTGCTACCCGCCAGAAATTGTTGAAGTGCCGTTAAGCACGATTGCAGGAGAAAAGCCAAAGACCACGTCAACCAAAGCTCCTGAAACAAAAACTCCTGAGACAAAAGCAGAAGTTCAAAGCGACATCGCGCCTGTAGATAACGATAATTTGTCTTTCACTGAGCAGCTAATGCAGCGCAGCTTAGTTGCGAATATTTTGACTTTCTTTGGCCTTGGTATTGGCCTTGCGTTTACCCCTTGTGTATTCCCGATGTTCCCGATTTTGTCGAGCCTCATCGCCGGTCAACAAGGCCTTTCGACTAAAAAAGCCTTCAGTTTGTCTTTTGTTTATGTGCAAGGTATGGCGGTCACTTACGCGGCGCTTGGGTTAGTCGTTGCGTATTTTGGTGGCCAAATTCAAGGCTACTTGCAGCATCCCGCGGTACTTATCAGCTTTAGTATATTGTTCGTCGCACTCGCGCTATCTATGTTTGGGGTTTACGAAATTCGTTTACCTAGCGGCATGATGGATAAACTCACTCAGCTCAGTAACAAGCAAAAAGGCGGCAATTACTGGGGCGTATTCATTATGGGTGTACTATCTGGACTTATTGCATCGCCCTGCACCACGGCTCCACTTTCCGGCGCGCTATTATTTGTCGCGCAAAGTGGTGATTATGTAGTGGGCGCGGTAACACTATATGCACTTAGCTTGGGCATGGGCCTACCGCTATTACTACTAGGTACCTCAGGTGGAAAATTACTACCAAAAGCAGGTGGCTGGATGGATCAGGTCAAAACGCTATTTGGTTTTGTGATGCTCTTCGTACCGCTTATCCTTTTAGAGCGCATACTCGATGCGACAGTGATTGTCTCACTTGCCGGTGGCCTCGCCGTAGCAACAGCACTCTACTTGCATTATTGGCAAAGCCAATTACAGGCAGGAAAAGGTAAAACCACATTGTGGGGCTTTGCGATCACCCTGTTCATTGTTGGCTTATACGCATTAAAAACAAGCTTGTTTCCTGCACCTACAGCTGTTGTAAGTACTGCATCGACTCAAGCAGAGGCCGTTACCGGAGAGCAGAAGTTTAAGCTACTACCTGACTTAGCCGCGCTTAAAGTCGCCGTTGCTGAGGCCAATGCTAAAGGCAAAGTGCCTATCGTTGATTTATACGCAGAGTGGTGTGTTGCGTGTAAAGAGTTTGAAAAATACACTTTCCCGAAACCTGAAGTACAAGCACAGTTCAAAGATTATGAGCTATTAAAGCTCGACTTGACCAAAGCCAATGACAACACCCAAGAGATCATGGAAGCATTCACGGTGTTTGGTTTACCGACTATTTTAATCTTTGATAGCCAAGGTAATGAGATGCCAGCACACCGCATCACAGGCTTCTTAGATGCAAAAGACTTTGCTGCCCACCTAGAAAAGGCCAAGCAGGACGCAAAGTAACCATTTTAGGGGCAAGCTTGTTTGCCCCTCTCCCTTCTGATTAGACCAGTATTTTGCTGCTATTTACCTCGAACTCTCTATAATACTCCACGAAATGGAGAAATATTTGCTATTTGCTGGAATTCGGCTTAAGTTAACAAGCCATACAGTCTAAATTTTTGGCTAATGCTTTAGTTAAAGGAAGTTCGCGTAATATGTCTGCAAAATTAAAGATTTTATTAGTAAACGGCCCTAATTTAAATATGCTAGGTCGCCGTGAGCCGCACAAATACGGCACGCAGACTCTCAACGAAATTGTTGACGCATTAACTGAATATGCAGAAGCACAGCAAGTCAGCTTGTCACACATTCAAAGTAATAGTGAAGCGCAGCTAATTGAGGCTATTCACGCTCAATATGAACAATGCGATGCGATTATCATTAATCCTGCCGCATTTACCCATACGAGCATTGCCCTTCGAGACGCTTTACTCAGTGTGGACATCCCTTTTTATGAAGTACACATCACCAATGTGTACGCCAGAGAGCCATTTCGTCACAAGTCTTATTTTTCTGATGTGGCGGAAGGCGTGGTATGTGGATTAGGCGCGTTGGGCTATCGTGCTGCATTTGATGCAGCGTTAGCGCAATTGCGAAAACAAAATAACTCAAATTAACTAACAGGCGGGTCATTGTATGGATATTCGCAAGATCAAAAAACTTATCGAGCTAGTAGAAGAATCAGGTATTGCAGAGCTAGAAATCACTGAAGGTGAAGAGTCAGTACGTATCAATCGCCACAGCAGTGCACCAGTTTATGCACAACCTCAACAATACATGGCAGCTCCAGCGGCACCTGCACCAGCGGCACCAGCGGCGGCTCCTGCAGCAGTAGAAGCAGCACCAGCAGAAAGCAGCGCACCAGCAGGTCACCAAGTTAAGTCTCCTATGGTTGGTACTTTCTACACCGCTTCTTCTCCAACAGCAGCGGCATACGTTGAAGTAGGTTCAAAAGTAAATGTTGGCGACACACTTTGCATCGTTGAAGCCATGAAGATGATGAACCAGATCGAATCAGACAAAGCTGGTGTAGTGAAAGCAATCCTAGTTGAAAACGGTGAGCCAGTAGAATTCGACCAACCGCTATTCATCATCGAATAATTACGCAGAAGGTCAACGTTATGTTAGATAAAGTAGTCATTGCAAACCGAGGTGAAATTGCACTTCGCGTATTGCGTGCCTGCAAGGAGCTAGGTATTAAGACGGTTGCTGTGCACTCAACAGCTGACCGCGACCTAAAACACGTTCTTCTTGCAGATGAAACCATTTGTATCGGAAAACCTGCGGCAAGCGAAAGCTACCTTGATATTCCTCGTATTATCGCAGCGGCAGAAGTCACTGACGCGGTTGCTATTCACCCAGGTTACGGTTTCCTTTCTGAAAATGCCGACTTTGCAGACCAAGTTGAGCAAAGTGGCTTTATCTTTATCGGTCCAAAGGGCGACACTATTCGCCTAATGGGCGATAAAGTATCAGCAATTGAAGCGATGAGAAAAGCAGGCGTACCTTGCGTGCCAGGTTCTGATGGTCCATTGACAGATGACAACGACCGCAATACGCAGATCGCTAAGCGTATCGGCTACCCAGTTATCATCAAAGCGGCTGGCGGCGGCGGTGGTCGTGGTATGCGTGTCGTTCGCAACGAAAAAGAACTTGCAAACTCTATCGCCTTAACACAACAAGAAGCGAAGCAGTTCTTCGGTAACGGTATGGTTTACATGGAAAAATTCCTAGAAAACCCACGCCATATCGAAGTTCAAGTACTCGCTGACGGTCAAGGCAATGCAATCCACCTAGGTGAGCGCGACTGTTCAATGCAGCGTCGTCACCAAAAAGTAGTGGAAGAAGCACCTGCACCAGGGATCACAGCAGAAATGCGTAAATACATTGGTGATCGCTGTACTCGTGCATGTATCGAGATTGGTTATCGCGGTGCAGGTACGTTTGAATTCTTATACGAAAACGGCGAGTTCTACTTCATTGAAATGAACACTCGTATTCAGGTTGAGCACCCAGTAACAGAAATGGTCACTGGCGTAGACTTAATCAAAGAGCAACTTAAGATTGCTGCTGGTCAACCGCTTTCTATCACACAAGAAGACGTGGTGATCCGTGGTCACGCAATCGAGTGCCGTATTAACGCAGAAGACCCAGAGAGCTTTATCCCTTCACCGGGTAAAATTACACGCTTCCACCCAGCAGGTGGCCTTGGGATCCGTTGGGACAGCCATATTTACGCTGATTACACGGTACCGCCACATTACGACTCGATGATCGGTAAGTTAATCACTTATGGTGAGAACCGTGATGTTGCGATCGCTCGTGCTAAAAACGCACTAAATGAGCTAGTAATTGACGGGATTAAAACCAATACCCCGCTTCACAAGAAGATCTTGTCAGACGAGAACTTCCAAAACGGTGGCACAAATATCCACTACCTAGAGAAAAAACTAGGCATGCACCAATAACCTAATTCGTTCTCCTAAAAGAGGCCGGCCAATTGCCGGCTTCTTTTATCTCTGCCCTACTTCCACCAAATATTACTAAATTCAACTTATCATAAGCCAACCTTACAGCTTGCTCATCTCGTGTTTGCAGCAAAAATCCAACCCGGCTCCTAAGTGGCTCGATTTTTTCACCGTAAAACCAGACTAATACTTACCTCGCCATTTTAATGGTCCGCACAGCTCAACACCCTAACCACTACAACATTGGCTTATTATTGAGCAATCAATCCATTCGCCCCGACTTTTTCACGTTTTAATAGTGACAAGCCTGTTAAAAATTTTTATACTGCCTGCGCTTTCAGTGATTTACCTTTAAATCACTACAGCAAATAGCCCTATAGCTCAGTTGGGTAAACTTTCAAAGAAAGTTTACGTCGAGGAAGCGAAGGGATATTAGCGCAGCGACCCTGAGCGTTGAATCCGAGACCGGAACCAAGCTTCATGGACGAATATAACGCGCAAAAACACAAAATGGCCCTATAGCTCAGTTGGGTAAACTTTCAAAGAAAGTTTACGTCGAGGAAGCGAAGGGATATTAGCGCAGCGACCCTGAGCGTTGAATCCGAGACCGGAACCAAGCTTCATGGACGAATATAACGCGCAAAAACACAAAATGGCCCTATAGCTCAGTTGGTTAGAGCGCACGACTCATAATCGTTAGGTCCCTGGTTCGAGTCCAGGTGGGGCCACCATTTTTCCTACTCTTCCACGTTATTAACTACTAACCGAATCCACTCGGTACTATCTCTCTTAAAGCATGTAATATGCTGAGCATACATAAGCTTGCTCATTGAAAAAGCTATAAGCAAAGGTGACATAACAAGTACCATAAACTTTCAATGTATTGTGGTAAATTGACGATATCGTCAATTAGGGTAGAATGAAAAGTAGTAAATATTTTTTTGAAGGTAAGCAATGTTTGATTTACAGGCGGAACTAGAGTCACGAGCTAAAGAATTAAACCCAAGAACTCGTCGGGGACACAGAGTACGTCGCACTGTCAGCCACCCTCAGGCTTCAACTGTGGCTACTAACATTTCTGTAGATGCTATTACAGACTCCTTACAAAGAGCTGGTATTTTAGACGCACAGGGTGAACTGCTAGATAAAATTTCGGCCTAGATGTATATATCTCCTGGTGTAGTTGTTGGTTTTCACGGATGTGACCAAAAAATCTTTGATGAAGTAATCAAGAACGGTGCCTCGATCGCCAAAAGTGAAAATGACTATGACTGGTTAGGTCATGGTATATACTTTTGGGAAAATGATTACGAGAGAGCTCTAGATTGGGCTAAAAATAAAGACAGCATTGACAACCCTACTGTTATTGGAGCATTTATCAAGCTAGGACATTGTGTCGATCTTCTGGATAGCCAAGATATCAATAAAGTCGCAACTACCTATCAAATACTAAAAAATGAACTCGACAAAGTTGGTAAGCCGCTACCAAAAAATCGAGTTATCTATGAAGATATCACCTACGTCCGCGAACTTGATTGCAAAGTAATGCTACGCTTACAGCAATTAAATAATGACCTTATCGCTGAAGACCTTAAATTAACGAATCATTCGGCTCCTGAAAATAAAAGAAAAATCCAAAAACATCCTAATTTCATTGATTCTGTTCGAGGTATGTTTCCTGAAGGCTCCCACTTATATGATGGCGCAGGTTTTCGAGAAAGAAATCACATACAGCTATGCATAATCAATCCAAACTGTATTTTAGGGTATTTTGAACCAAGGAAAGCCAACTCTTGGTTCAAACAACTTTAAGCTAGCCTATTCGCCTCCAGCTGCCATCCTTTTATAAAATAAAGCTATTCGCCACAACTTCTCCTCCTTCAACAACTCGGCCAAAATTGACTTTATTGCATTTAGACTACCTTTATTGTCCCAAAGCGTCAGATGAGTTGAACCTCTACCCACTTGAACTCCATTCATCTAACGCTGGCTAAACTCTTAGCATTTATATCCACATCACGCACCACTCCAAATAGCAGTTGCAGTAATTAGATAATTGCCAAAACCATAAAAATCAAAAAGTTGCATGAAGTTACATTTACCTTATATTGAGACTGAATAAAAAACAAACACAACTGTAAAGGAAAGACTATGGTTACATTCAACACTCGACTGCTTGCGATGGCATTGGCTTGTAGTTCCACTTCTGTTTTGGCTACTCAGGTATTTTATGATCAGGATGGTGCTGGAGATCATTCGCAGTATCAGGGCGCACCTGTTGATTTTATCTCAGCTCGTGCAGGCACAACTGAGTACTTTAATGCGCTCACGGGCGGCTTAGCGGCGGATGAGTGCCATCAATTTGAAGTGGTTAATACACAAACCGGCGATTTGATTGCTCCTCTCACATTCAACGCGCCCTTTATTTCTGGCCCACTGCCTGCGGAGCATAAGCTGACAGAAAAGTCGCTTAAACTCAGCTGCACGTTACCCTCAGGTGAAGAGGCGATTGTTTATCACAAGATACCCAAGGCTCCCGCCGTTGTATGGCACAGTGAAATTACAGTGGCTGATTGGCAAACGCCGAGCAATGGCCCAGGGTATTTTGCGGATGTTCAATATACCGGCTTGATTAATATTAATAACAACTCGCACCAAGGCCAGTGCCGCAAAGCCAATTATGTCAGTGGTAACCCAGTATTTTTCAATGAAAGACATCAAGGTGGATTTTATAGTGATGTCTTGAATGTTGTGGGTGAGGCTAAATACAGTGGTTTTTATAAAGTGCTGGTGACAGAATTAATTTGTAAAAACTCGGGTGGTACGACTCGCCTTGTCGAAACTTGGCATATTAACCAAAATTCACAATCCCGCGAGCTTTCTTCCGAGCTATTTTAAACACAAAAATAGTGCAGCCTAGCTGCACTTACTTTAATGAGACTTAGCTCACACAAATTCCGTATTTGGGCAAAATATCATCAATAACACAGAGGCGATGCTTTTTAGCTGCATCGTGAAAATACTTCCAGTTAGAAGTTAAGAATTCACTGCGAAATGAATAGCTATCGTCGTCACCTTTAGCACGGGTTGTTCCTAGCGCTTGGTGTTTCCACGACCCCTCACCTTTGGCAATGTAAGTTAGGGTATAACTTCCAAGCCCAAATCGGTTAGCTTCGATGGCATCAAGCCACAGTTGATGACGTTCTTCACCATCATCCATATCAAATTCAGCAAAGCACTGCGCTATTTCTTGCTTTAATGACTCACTCAAGCCACTTGTAGCCTCGCCTCGATAGTCTTGATAGACCTTGCAAAGCTCATCGGCTGCGATTAGAAAATCGCTTGGATTATCTCGCACTACTTTTTCGCCCAATCCGTTGAAGTAACTCCACTGCTGATGAGGCTGATCAGGGTGAGAAAGCGCCTGCCCATGTCCTAAACTTGGAATATCATCTTGAAAAACATCAGAAAAGTATTCGCTTATTCGCTCGCGCCAAGTCTCTTCTGCTTCACCATTCAAGTCCATTATTTCAGTCACTTCATTGACTTCATGCTGTATGCCAGCAAATCCCTGATGCCCCCAAGTATCAATAAAGACATGAGAGGTAATACCAAGACGGTGCAATCCATAAGGCCTATGCTTATCTGCAATACACTCAGCGACCATATCTTTTGCTACATGGGAATGTGGCTTACACACTAGCTTTTGAATAAAGGTGCCCGACGGATTTTGCCCAGCAGGTAACCCCCCATTACCCGGTAGGAAATGAAAAGGTACCCACACTTTCATGTTCTTTAAGCTGTCTAGGTTTTTATAATCGAGCATCTTATGGGCGGTTGCGATGCGCTCGTAAGCAGCACCGTTATCAAACTTGATGTGACCATAGTTTGTTGCATCATCTACGTATTGTGCCGCGTGAGCAATAATTTCAGCCTCTTGGTCAGTGAATCCCGCCGCGCGTGCGACCACCCATGTCATGCCATGATGTAAATCAATTTGCATTTTTCGTTGTCCTTCTCTTTTCCTTTATCGCCACAGTGTAGTCCGTGACACTGAAAATGTAACTATTCCTTACTTTGATTTAGTCGCATTAGGCGTTTGTGGCTCTTGGCTTTGTGGATCCGTAGCATTTGGGTTAACCGAGGCAGGCAAAGCGGATGTGCTGCCCTCCGTATTTAAGATCAATGGTAGGCCATCTTTACCACTGCCTATTACCACCACTTTTGCGTTATTAGATTTCGCCAATTCTATGGTTGCTTCTATGCCACGCCACCTTAGGTAGGTTTCAGATATCCCGCCACTCACTGTTTCTTGGAAGTCGGCTATCCCCTGAGCCTCCACTTTCTTTCGCTCAGCCTCTTTTTCAGCAACATCTAAACGCATTTTATATTCTTGGTATAAGTGCATTTGATTTACCTTCGCAACAATCGCACTATGCACGCCTTCAGGAATATCAACCTGACGAATAAGCATATCGTCTAGATTCACCAAATTGTGCCCTTGCATTTCGCTTTTTTCTTGTTTGAGTATCGACTTTTCTTGTAGCTGAACTTCTCTCAACACAGTGCTTAACAGTTGATCTTGGATCTTTAATCGCTGATTAGCATAGACCTCTTCAGCGGTATAATCAGAAACAATCATACGAACCGCTGATGCAACTTCAGGGATCACAATTTCATCAAGATAGTCTGTCCCGACTAACTTGTGTAGGTAAGGAATATGTTCCACAACAGGACGGTATCGCACTGTTATTTCCATTTTGATCCTGAGCCCCTCGGAGGTAATGGCGTGGATCTCTGTGGTCGCAGTTTGAAATCGACTCGAATAAATCGTCAACGTATCCCAGGGATAAACCAGCACCGTGCCCTCATAAAATGGATGTTCTACGAAAGTACCGCCGCCAAGGCGCTTCCACAGCACTCCAACTTGACCTGAGTCGACTTTAATAAAAATAACTTTGACCAATGCAACGGCAATAAACAGTAGAATAAGTAACGTCACACCTGCGCGAAAACGCCAAGACAAAATACGCTTATGCCACTTGGGCTTGTAACGCTTTAACACCCGCATGAGCAAATTAGATAGGATCAGTGCCAGTATTAAGCCGCCGGCGACGAGTAAGGCAAAATCCCCTGAAATATTAATGTTCATGATGGTACTCCATTACTTTCACTGTCGAGGTGTGCTAACAACTGACCTTCCTCCATTTTTAAGTGCACATCGGCCAAATGGAAATAGGCGTCGTCATGGGTGATGGCAATAATGGTGTTACCACGCGCTTTTAAACGAGGTAACACTTGTTCGTAGAATTTTCGTCTAAAGATAGGATCTTGATCTGCCGCCCACTCATCAAAGATGTAAATGGGACGATTTTCTAAAATGGTACTCAAAAGCGCTAAGCGCTTGCGCTGACCTGATGATAAATCTATGGTGCTAAACGCCCCATTTTGAATACCCACTTTGGCGCGCATCTCTAAAAAGTCCAACCATTCGTCGATTTCTTCAGTACTCAAATCACGAATACCATAGAGCTGCTGGAACAAATGAAAATCTGCAAAAACGGCTGTGAATAGGCTTCGATAAGCAAGGCGATTATCTTCCGTAACCGCTTTGCCATTCAAAAGGATTTGTCCACTCTGTAATTCATAAAGGCCAGTCAACATCCGGATAAACGTTGTTTTACCGCTACCATTACCACCGGTAATAAAAGTGATTTTTCCTTGCTCAAAGGTGATATCCACCGGCCCCACGGCAAACGGACGATCGCTCGATTTTTTCTGATGTTGATAAAACGCCCCCGCTAAGGTGATGGCACTAAATGAGGTTAGGCTTTCACTCGGTTCAGGTCGTTTAACCTCTTGCTCATCTTGGACATTTTTTAAATCGCGCTCCAATGCTAAGACGTTTTGCGCCGCCTCTGTTGCGGTGGTGAACACAGGGATCCCACCAACAATACTGGTAATAGGGCCGATTAAAAATAGCGATGCGGTGGTGACTTTAATGACCACATCGGTATACACGTCAGAGAGCATAGGGACGATAAACACCATCGCGCCTGTGGCTGCGAAAAAGGTGATTTGCGACAGAATAAAGTCGGTCGCAAACAAGGTTTGGGTTTTGGTTTTTGCACGCCTTGCACGATTCGAATCACGGCGGTACTCATGTTCTAAATCTTCCGCTCTTGGCTCACTGAGCTTTACTTCTTTAAAGCCATCGAGCAAGTCAGATAAGCGTTGAATAAGCTGGTTTTCGCTTTCAAAAGAAATGCGCATGTTGCGCTGGATTTCATTGGCGCGTAATCGGTGAATACTGGCTCCGACCAAAATCAGTGTCGAGATAACCATAAAAGCCACAAAAGAGTGCCAGGCAATATAAAGAGATGTGAAAAACACCAAACTGATGGATTGACCAATGATCACAAACAGCTGCGCCGACTGAGATATGGTCTGTAACTCTTTGCTGATGGTATTAAAGATCCGCTCCTTGCCAATTTTCTCTAGCGTTGACAGTTCGGTATGACGAATGCTTTCAAACAGATCGACTCTCAATTTATCTATAGCACGCTCCACCATTTGCGCGGCTTTAGTCATCAATCTTTGCTGAGTGAAACCATATATTGCAATCGTCAGTGTAAATAGCACCAAGTAGTAAAGAATATGATTTTCTTTATTAATATCAGAGATATTGGCAGCTACGTTGTTGATAAGCGCAAGCACCAACGCGTTGGCCAAACCAGAAATACACCCCAGTGCAATAAAGGTCCTTTTCTTTATCTGAATATGTCGGCGAATTAATTCGTACAATACCATTGTTATTATCTTTTATTGTTATTGGGCTACCGCCCGCGCATGCTACTTAGCATAGTCCCTAAAAATCAAAACTGCCTGTTGGATTTAAATAAATATTGCATTAAAACATTAAGTTATATTTATAAATCGCCCAGTTTTACCGGCAATGTAAGATCTCATTCCTCGTCATTCACCTCTGTGGGCTTGCGCTTTTGCCCAACTAGTAAAATGATCAAGCCAACAATAGGCGTAAACATCAACGAAATTAAAAAGAAGCCCACAGGTCCGGCAAAGGTGTTTCGTCCCCAATAACCAGTTAAAATGCATAACACTAAATATAAAGCGATAAGCATAATTTTCTCCAAGTTGTTGATAAATTCGGTGCGAAGAATAAACCAGCAGTTGCCTGCCGGTTTATGTCAGCCAGTATCGGTTATACTGTGGCTTTTTCCGCTGTAGCTGTTGCGTCCGCATTCCCTTTATTTGCACGATACTTAGCTGCGATGTCTGCGATATCCCCTTTCATACTTGCTAGATTCAGGTCTATCAGCGTGCCGCCATTTTCAAAGTGTCGAACAAAAGTTGCGCCTACTGCGTGTGTTGATGCCGCAGACACAACTGGCATAAATGCGATTGCGCTTAACGTGCCAAGTACAGGAACCGCCTTCAAAAAGCTGCTTAGTCCCGCGCCCCCTAAGGTTTGTGGAAAAGAGCCGCCGATCAATGCGCTTACTGTGCCACGCAGCTTGTTGTCACCATATGATTGACCATAGACTTTTGCTACTTCGCCTATCATCTTCATTTGGATCCCTGTCAACGCCACTAAATCAACCGCAGGAACGGGAATAAACCCAGAGCCAAACGACCATTTTGTGTATTTGTCGACAATCAGCTGAGCAACGGCTGCTCTGTCTTCATCAGCAACAAGTTGTGATTCCTGTTGTTCTGGAGCGTCGCTCGCCTTGTCATCCTTCGCTGTTTTTGTCACTGCCATAATTCATCCTCTATGATTTATTTAAACAGTTGTCGAACTCATCAAGCACCATATTGGCACTTGCCCTAGTACCCAAAATCAAACAAGCTGCACTTATTCAACTCTGAGTTTTACCGCCTTCATCCATGATGAAGAAGTAAACCTAAGAACAACCAAGGATTTGCACAGTGTCACAAATACAACTGAGCGAAACGTTGCCACCTACTGCAGGCGTTCTATTAATTTGTTTAACCGAGCGCGAAAGCTCAGTATTTTTCCCTACCGCGTTATGCCTGATTCAAATCTTGCTGGCATTGCTCGGTACGGTGTTTATCACTATAGAAGATAATGTTGCGGATCTCCTTGGCGATACAATCTGACTCAATCCCCTCTTTCACATAGTTGCTAAACACCATGATGCTTTGATCTCGTTCTAGTAAACGGGTGAAACTGGTCACCCATGAATAGGGATAACTACCAGAGTACTGTAAAAATTTTTCATACATTCTGAGATTTGCATCGGCTGGGTTTTCGGGGCAATTTGCCACTTTGCCGTACTGGTTTGGGTCGACATAAGTCACAAACCAACCATAGCCATAGTATTCACACTCGTCGCTGCTACCAGTGTTAGAGTATGGAGCAAAGGCCGCTAGTTTCTGGGTATCGTTTAAGATTTGAGTGCCATACAAGCCTTGATCCCATTTATGCATGTCTTCCACTGTGGAATACAAATCTCCAGCTGAATACAGCACCAAAGGGTTGCTATATGGATTCACTAAAATGTCTTCGTAAGGTGCAGGTCCACCTGTAGCTGGTGGACGGCCATTGGCAAGCGATAAGTATTGGTTTTGATTATAAATATAACCTGTGGTCATATTTGAATAGACACCAATCGCACTGTAAGAGCCGCTGTCCGTCATGCTAAGCGGATTTAGAATTTGCTCTTGAACGATATTGGCAAACCAATACTCACGACCGATATTGCCTTGTTTTCCGGCCGCTAATTGCTCGATGATATTACCAATAAGATAGTAGTTACAGTTGCTGTATTCATACTTACTGCCGGGTGTAAATGACGGTGTGCCACTTTGCCCCGCTTCGGCACCACAGGTGCAAAAGCGATTACTAAAATCTTCCGGACCGTTAAGGTCTAGACTCGAATTATATAAATAAGGCCGCCAACCGTAATTATCGTATACGGCTTCGTTGTCGCTGTAGTTATTGATCCCAGACGACATGGTAAGCAAATGATGCAGCGAAACATCCGCACATTGGTTATCTGGGTACCAAGGCAAGTGATCGCCAATGGTTTCCTGCCGTAAGTCCTTGCCATCTAACATCTTCATTAAAATAGCGGCCGAAAACGCTTTGGTATTGGAGCCGATGCGATACTTGGACTTAACGCTGTTATCAACATCATATTGCATGTTTTGTGGTCCGCAGTTGGACTGGTACACCACTTTATCAACCGAGGTGATATAAACCGTGCCAAAGAATAGGTTGGCATCGCAATATTCCTTCACCACCGCCTCTATCATTTCTAATTGATTAGGCATAATGGTGTGATTATCTGCGACGCTCTTTTTCTGCAAACAAGAAGCCAGTGCTAAGGTGATGCAAAATAGCATCATCATTCTTAGCCGTAGTTGTATTAGCCATTTCATTTTTTCATTCCTTACATTGCCAACCACGTAACCACTAACAAATGTTGTTGCCCGACTTTCATCGGAATGAGTACCAACTAGTTATGCTGACGCGATATTTGCCATGCCAACTAGTACTTTACGAGTGCCTGTATAGGCCTCTCTGCCATGAGTAAACAGCATATTATCCAGCAGCAAAATATCGTTTCTTTGCCACGGGTAAGCGAAAGTGAGGTCTTGATAAACCTGATTGATGAGCTTGATGTCTTGGTCACTTATTTCGCTACCGTCACCAAAAAAGGCGTTACGAGGTAAAAATTCGCTGCCGATACTGTCACGCATTTGTGCACTGAGTTGATTATCTAGGCTCGAGCAGTGGAACAAGTGAGCTTGATTAAACCATACCTTTTCACCACTTTTTGGATGGCGCATGACCGCCGGACGCCATTGTTTGGTTTGTAGCCTTTTATCATCAAGCCAAGTAAATTCGATTTCATTTTTTCGGCAGTATTGCTCAACTTCAGCTTTACTCTCGGTCTGAAAAACCTCTTGCCAAGGTAGGTCGATATCACCGTAATTGCGCACGTACTGCACACCTAAACGCTCAAACTTGTCTCTTAATTCACTGGGAATACGACGATATACTTCACGGCTGTCGGCAAGTGGTGTGCACCCACCCGTGGTTGCTGGGATCACACAAAAAAAGCCCATTCGCATCGGCCAAACATTGGAGTAAGCATTTTCGTTATGCTGCAGGATCACTTGATCGGCATGATATTCCGTGGTGGTGTAAATATTGTTGTTCAGTGCCGTTCGTGGCGAAGAGCGATAAACATACTGGCTTAAGCGCTCACCAAACAAGGTCTCAAGTATGGCGCTAAACTGATTCGTGCTCACAATATTTAAGCCACGAAGCAATGCAAAACCATCTCGCTCAACCCAGTTATTCACCTCTTGAACGTGGTTTTTCACCCATGCCATGCCGCTTTGTTTAACCTCAGATAAGTCATGTATTCGAGAGTCTGCTGCAATCGATGTCGGATCCAATTCCAAAGAAAGTGCGTGATCCATTGTTTTCCCATCCTTAAAAGTATGTACTTTTGCTAGTGCAACACATAGTTGCGCTCAATTATGTTAACCAACTGCCCTACTTGCTCGGCTTGCAGGCAGGACAAATGATCTCCTTTGACTTCATAACAAGAGAGAGTGTGACTAAATGGTTTCCATCCCATGTCTTTATTCACAGGATGGCCTTCAAATTCTTGCGTTTGCTGCGTTTTTACAACGCAGATTAGGGTGTCGCTAAGCATAGACGGCATCTCAATATTTGCTCGCAGTTGGGCACTAAAAACTTGTTGAAAGTGGCGTAAATGCACATCACTAAAGTTAAATCCAGCTTGATGTATCCAGTGATTGAGATAGGCAATGCGTGCTGAAGCATCACCTTGCTTATAGGCACTGATTTCAGCATCAGAGACACTGAGACGAAAAAACGTTATCAGATTATCCAGCATCATTTGTGCGATTTGCGCTTCATCTAAGTTAAGCGCTGGATTGCTCGGTACAGGCGTATCAATCACAGTTACCGAACAGCCAATCCGACCTTGCTGCTCAAGTAAAGTGGCAAGTTGATAGGCGATAAAGCTGCCAAAAGAATGTCCGACCAAATGCACTTGCTCACCAAGTTCAGCGCCTGCTAATACACTCAAGTAATACGCTGCGGTGTGCCTAATCGAGGTTAGCGTCTCGGGTTCCTCGGCTAGTAGCGCCTCTGGCTGCAAGCCATAAACGGGTATACGGCTATCAAGCCCATTCACTAACGCATGAAATGCCATTAACCAACCCCCCGCTCCCGCAATCAACACCACTGGTGTAAACCCAAGCTCGCCCTCTTGCAAACACACTAAGGTTTCAAGCGATTGAGGTTTACCATGACATTCGCCGAAACTATCCCTCAATGCTTGAATATACTGGCTGAGCCCACGCACAGTCGGATGCTCAAAAAGTGCCGACAGTGGCAAATTGAGCTGTAGGTGCTGATTAATATCACCCACTAAACGCATCGCTAATAGCGAATGACCACCTAAATTAAAGAAGTTATCGTCAAGGTACACTCCATCCACCAGCAAACGACTAGCAAACTGCTGCACTAATTGAGTTTGTAGTGGTGTAAGCCTTTCCAGCTTAGCCTCTTGCCGCAAGGGTTGAGGCGGAGTGTATGATCCGGCCAGCGCAATGAGCTGTTTGCGATCGACTTTGCCGTTCGTTGTCAGCGGAAGTTGGCTAACTGATTGAAACAACTCAGGGACCATGTAAGTGGGTAGTACTGCGCGTAATTGCGCTCGCAGAGCTGCATCATTCACTTCCGTATGCTGCGTTGGCTGCACAAATGCCACTAATTGCGCGTTGTTACAGCTATCTTCACGCACCACCACAGCACAAGCAGCAACTTCGTCTAGCAGCTGAAGTTGCCGCTCAATCTCACCCAATTCGATGCGGTAACCGCGCACTTTAACTTGGTCATCACCACGACCTAGATACAGCAATTCATTTGAGGCTAAGCAGCAAGCGCGATCGCCAGTTTTATAAAGTCGCTGGCTGCTATTTGGCTCAATGATAAAGGCCTGCTGCGTCTTTTCTTCGTCATTGAGATAGCCTCTGGCAAGGCCAATACCTGCAATGTATAAATCCCCTTCCACACCGGTAGCCACCGCTCGAAGCTGCTCATCAAGTAAATATAAAGACAAACCAGCGACGGGCTGACCGATTGGCACGCGTGCACCGCTGAAGTGTGTGACATCATTAAGGGTTGCAGAAATGGTTGCTTCAGTCGGGCCATAGGCGTTAATAATTCGAATACGGTCGCCATAGCGCTGCTGCCAATCGGTGAGCGCGGCAATCTGCATTTGCTCGCCACCTATGGTGATGATCCGCAACGAGCTTGGCAAGGTAACTGAAGTTGCTGCAAGTTGATGCCAATACGCCGTTGGTAAACTCATCAGTGTTAACTCAGCATCTTGGCTTAATTGCGCTAGCTTGCTGGGATCCAACATGTCGTCTGTCGGTGCCATCACCAAGGTTGCGCCACGAAGTAAAGTACAAAAGACTTCTTCGGCAAACACATCAAAACTCATGCTAGCAAATTGCAGGTAATTGTCGCTTGGCGTAATCGCATATTGCGCGGCTAATGCCTGCACATAATTAACGACACTGGCATGCTCCACCATCACCCCTTTTGGCATGCCCGTGGTGCCCGAGGTATAAATTACATAACAGAGGTCGTCAATCTGGCATGGCGCAGTAAAGCAACGACTAGGCTGCTCAGCCAAAGCGCCCTGAATACTATCTAAATCGACTTGAGGCACCACCTGCTCCGAGCTACCCTGCCAATATTCTGTTTTAGAAACCAGCATGGCTGCATTGGCATTTTGCAGCAGCAAACGACGTCGAGACTCGGGTAGTGTTGGTGCAATTGGTAGATAAGCTGCGCCCAATTTGAGCACCGCAAGCATAGCCACAATAAGCTGGTAATTCGCCTCTAGACACAGGCCAATAATAACGGGGGCTGTACTCGGCTCTAGTCGTGAAGCAAGGTAATGGGCGAGCTGATTGGCGTCTTTATCCAGCTGTGAATAGCGATAACAGCGAGCCTCCCCAGAGGCGGTACTATATTCACGAATAGCAATATGCTCAGGAAATTCAGCAGCAACTTGAGCAAATAATTGCTGAATTGGTAAATTTGGCGTTTGATATTGCACCGCTTGCGTCAGTGAAAAAGTAGGTAGAGGCAATGCCTTGCTGTACTGCGCGTGTTGAGACTGCCAAGACAATTTCCCAAGTGTTTGTTCGGGCTGTTGTGTCGCAGCTAACATCAGCTGCTGCATCGCCGCAAGGCTTTGCTCGATAAACACTTCATCAAAGCATTGCTGCTGATAGCTCAGCGTGAGCGATAAACTCGCCCCTACGCCGACCACAAAGGTCAATGGGTAGTGTGTTTCGTCAACTTCGCTTAAGGTTGTTGCAATAAATGGCAGCGCAGCGCTATTTTGCAACGGATCTTGCGGATAATTTTCAAAAACATACAAGCAATCAAACAATGGACTGTCGTTCTCAATACCCGACCACTGATGAACTTGTGTCAGTGGTGTATGCGGGTGCTGCGCCAATGCCGTAAGCTGCGACTTCACCGCTTGCAGGTAATCTTTCACACGCGCAGCTTGATCTATCGCGACATGGACCGCTTGCGTATTGATATACAAGCCAACGCGCTGCGCCATTCTACTAAGCGCTGTAGGTCTGCCCGCAATGGTTTGACCAAATAAGGCATACGGTTCGTTGCAGCAATTTGCCACCCAATACGCCCAGAGCCCTTGGATAAACTGATTGACGGTAAGTCCTTGTTCGCCTGTAAAGCGAGTCACGGCATCTTGCAGCGATTGCGGTAAAGTCACACTAAGTTCTTTAACACCAGCCGCTTTATTTTCAGTGTGATTTTCAGTGTGAAGTACCTTTTCGCTGAGTAATGTGGGCGCGGTAACTCCACCCAGATACTCCCGCCAAAACGCTTCGTCGCGGTCAACATGCGTATGCAAATATTCGATATGATCGCGGAAATTATCTACCACAATGGGCCGTAACTCACCTTGGCAACGGGCTTGATAAAATGCCAATAATTCAGCAAATAATACCGGCAGCGACCAACCATCCATGATGAGATGATGATAAGTCCAAACCACCCCAACATTGCCATCCTCAAAAGCAATTAACTTCAATCGCATACAAGGCGCTTGTGAAAGCCTAAGCGGCTCGGCAAGCTCCACCGCAGCCTGTGATTTCACTATTTGCGATTGCTCTTCTGCAATGACACTGCTGTGCAGCAGTTTGAGTGGCACATCGGCATGTTTACAGACCACTTGCAGCGGCTCGCCAGCAACATCTATAAAGGCCGAGCGTAATATGCTGTGCTGTTTAATCAATTGCTGCCAAGCGTAACTCAACGCCTCAATATCCACACAACCTTGTAGCAATAAGCTGGTTTGCTCGACGTAAGGTAGCGTGCTTTGAGCGTGCGCCTCATGTACCGTTTGACTGTGAAACCACATGCCTTGCTGTAAGCCTGTTAGAGGGTAAATATCCTCAACTTCCCCTTCAACCTGCCCAAGTATGCGCTGTAACTGCCGTTCAGAAATGCCGCTGAGAAGTGCAAAGTCACTGACTGTGTAATGACGTTGAGGCTGGGATTGGCAATGCTCGATGACCTGAATTAGACTTTCGAGTATCTCTTTACTTAATCGCTCTGCTGCTTCAGATGCTAAGCGCAGGCTGTCAAACTCTAACGTTAACGCCAATTGACCATCGACAACTGCCGCTGTTAGCTGCGCTCCAAAGTAACTGAGGTTTGACTCTGCAACCAAAGTGCCAGTCGACTCACGAGCATCTCCCAGCAAACCTTGTTGCTCAATGACTGTATCTAGCTGGCCTAAATAGTTGAAAAACAGTAAGCCTCGGGTATCAATCTCAAGCGACGAGCGAACGTTTGGTTCTGGGTGTAAATACCGCGCTGCACCATAACTACTGGCGACTTTAGCGCTCCTTTCAAGCTCTGCCTTGATACTGCAAATCACATCATGCAAGCGGCTACCATTACTAAATAACTGCATTGGATAGAGCGCCGTTAACCAGCCAATGGTTCGGCTGCTATCCAGTGCCTCCGTCAGTAACTCGCGACCATGCCCTTCTAGCATGATCACTTCACTGCCTGCACCACGCTTTTGCGCACACCAGGCAAGCGCACTAAGCAGCAATGCTTGCGCCGTCGTACCGTAACTGGTGTTGGCGGATCCCAGTAGCGCACGGGTGTGCGCTGCTGACAATGTGTGGCGAACTTTGGCTATGGTTGGGGTCGCGCTTGTATCTTTAAGACTCAATAAGTGCGAAGTTTCAGCCAGTGCAGCCACCTTCTGCCATTTGCGCAAACCACGCTCATCGGTTGCAAGTTCACGATAAAAATCGGCAAGTTCAGCCAAATTCGCGCTTGCGGCAGGAAGCTCCAGCGGCACATTGTTTGTTTGCTGCTGTAATAGCTGACTTACATCTTCAAGTAACACACGCCAAGAGACGCCATCCACTAGCAAGTGATGTGCGCTAAACAGCAAGCGATTGTTGGCTTCGCCGTCAGGTGTAACAAATAACACTGCTTTAAACAGTGGCGTGCCAGTAAACGCAAAACCTTGCAGCACTTGCTCACTGAACTCGCTCAGCTCAGCTTGCCATGCGTCACGCTCAAGCGTATGCGCCGTAAATACCTTTTTAATATCAATGCCATCACGTACAAATAGGGTATTTTCATCCGCAACCACCAAACGTAGCGCATCGTGCTGAGCTATCAAGTACCCTATCACTTGCTTGAGCTGCGCTGGTGTGACGGATTTATCTACACTCACCAACACGCTTTGATCCCAATGACTGGGTTTGGCAAATTGTTGGGCGAAAAACCAATGCTGAATTGGTAATTTATCGAGTTGACCAACCAATGGCTGCCTTTCTTTACCCATAGTCAGGTGAATATCTTGCTGGGCAAGTCTTGCTGCAAGTGCCGAAACACTGGGGTAGGTAAACACGTCGGTAGCACTAACAGGTAACTTGAGTGCTTTGGCTTTACTTGCGATTTGAATACTCAAAATAGAGTCGCCGCCTAAAGCAAAATAGTCGTCTTCTGCGGTCATCGATGGCGTATTTAATACCTGCCGATAAATCGCCAGTAACTGGGCTACGATGCTGTTAGCCTGTGGTGTGACCGCGCTTTGCTCGGTTACTGTGGTAGTCTGTTGAGTTTTACCAAGCGTTGCCAAAGCACGATGGTCAACCTTGCCATGCGGCGTCAAAGGGAGCTTTTCGAGCATAACCAAATGCTCTGGCACCATATAACTTGGTAGCCTTTCCTTTAGCTGGGCTTGAAGCACTTGAGGCTCAGTTGTTGTTACCACAAATGCCTGCAACTGTGGCTGCCCTGACGCGCTTGTGGTTATCTGAACCGCACATTCTTGTACGCTCGATAGCAGCCCAATTTGCTGTTCAATTTCGGCCAGCTCAATACGATAACCTCGCAGTTTTACTTGTCCATCGTCACGACCCATATAGGCGATACGGCCGCTGCTAAGCAGGCGAACCAAATCTCCCGTTTTATAGGCTCGCACCATGTGCGAGGGAGAGACTTGTAGCTCAACAAAACGCTCAGCACTAAGCTGTGGTTGATGTAAATATCCTCTGGCAAGTCCCGCTCCGGTTATATATAACTCCCCAATCATCCCCGGTGGCACAGCGTGCAATTGTGGGTCTAAAATAAATAGCTGACTATTGTCGACGGGCAAGCCGATATCTGGCACCTTTCCGTCAAACGCAACCACGCCAGAGGTCGCGACCACCGAGGCTTCGGTGGGTCCATAGTTATTGACTAAGGTAAATCCGTATTCTTTTGCTTGAAGCGCACCGAGTTTATCGCCGCCAACCAATAAATAGCGCAAGCTTTGCGGGTTAAACAAAGACTCAGTGAGCAGCGCTTGAGCGATTGGCGTTGCAATAAAACTATGCGTGACTTGGTGTGTATTGAAACAGGCTGTTAATTCGGCCGGTGACTGTAGCACCGCTTTTGTCACACACACGAGGCTCGCGCCAGC
This sequence comes from Pseudoalteromonas sp. JC3, assembly GCF_030291895.1. Lineage (NCBI taxonomy): Bacteria > Pseudomonadati > Pseudomonadota > Gammaproteobacteria > Alteromonadales > Pseudoalteromonadaceae > Pseudoalteromonas > Pseudoalteromonas sp. JC3. Next base: position 3,812,145 of record NZ_CP127855.1, read on the forward strand.
ACATAAATAAGGCCAAATTTCCCATGTTGCCGCGTCAAAGGCGGGATTGGCGGTTTGACTCGCTACGCTATGATTATCCACCGCAAAAGCTCGTCGGTGCCAACCACATAAATTCGCCAACCCTTGATGGGCTATCATCACGCCTTTAGGATTACCTGTTGTGCCTGAGGTATAAATAACATAGGCCAGCTGCTCCGCTTTAACTTTTGGAAACTGCTGAGGTAGTGATATTGTCGCAAGGCGCGCCTGCACGTTGGCGTCATCAACACAAATGACATGTGAGGAGCGATATTCAGCCTCAATGTCGTTATCATCTAACTCTGCTACCTCAAAGCGAGCGGCAAACTCACACTTGGTTAAAACCAGCGCTGCGCCGCTGTCTTTAGCGATGTAATTGACTCGCGCTTGAGGGTAATGAGGGTCAACAGGCACATAACATCCACCCGCTTTTAACACAGCCAACATCGCCACAATGAGATCTGCGCTGCCCGTCATCGCAACAAGCACAGGCTGCTCTGGTTGCAGCCCTTCACTTAATAACAGCGCCGCCAATGCCTTGGCTCTTTCATTAAGCTCACCATAACTCAAGGTTTGATTTGAGTTTGTGTCAATTACTGCGAGCCGCTCAGCTTGTGCAGGCTCTGCCATATGTCGCTCAATTTGCTCAAGCACTGACTGCTCAAAGTGTTCCGGCGCTGATTTGCCTGAAATCGCATGACTCTCTAGCTTCTGCTCCTTGCAAAGTTTTATATCCGCAAGTGCGCAATCAGGCTGCGTTAGTAACTGCGCGATCACAACATTAAAACACTCTGCAATGCTAGCTACGGTTTCTCTTTCAAATAATCCACTGTTGTATAGCCAGTGCAATCTCAACCCTTGCCCATTTACTGTTGCGCTGAGCTCTAGGTCAAACTTGGCACGCGCGTTTTCCGACGCTAAAACTTCCGTGCTGAGCCCCACAAACTCTGGTGTGTGCTGTGGCTCGGGATTAAACGCAAAACTCAACTGGAAAACACTTTGGTGACTTAGCTCTCGGCTAACACCAAGATGGTCAATGAGCTGCTCAAAGGGAAGTGATTGATGTTGATGTACTTGCTCAATCTGCTCTCTTTGTATATCGAGTAGCTGACTGAAACTCTGCTGCCAATCGACCTTCACGCGAATTGGCAAGGCATTGACGAAAAAGCCAATCAACTGCTCCACTTGTGGGTGATGCCGCCCTGAAAATGGCGCACCAATCACAAGATCATCCACTTGGCTAAACTTAGCAAGCACCACCGCATACGCGCTATGCAACCAAATAAACGGGGTTATTCCCAAACGCTGACAAAACTGTTGTAGCCGTTGCCATGTTTCAGCGCTTAGCTGCTCAGTAAATGCTTGCGCGCTATTGTTCACGGCCTGCCCACGAGGCGTATCGAGCGGTAATTGATGTAGTGGCGGCGCATCGTCAAGGTACGCAGACCAAAATGCCATGTCTGCACTTTGCTGCGCGCCTTGGCACTGTGCTCGATGCCAATGGGCATAATCCGCGTATTGCACCTCAGGTGGCGCAATCAAGTCATGGGCAAGTTCACTGACTTGGGTGTAATGGGCATAAAACTGTGTGAGCTCTCGCATTAATACTTCAATAGACTGAGCATCACTAGCAATATGGTGCATATTGACGATAAGACGATGATAGCCTGATGAGAATCGAACCAGAGTTGCACGGATCATTAGATCTTTACTAAGATCAAAACCCTGCGCTTGGTCGTCCCGTACCGCGCGCTGCCAAACCACAGTTTGCCAAAGCGGTGATTGTGTGGAGACGTCAATAAGCGTAACAAAATGCTCAGGCAAAGCCACAAGGTGCTGTTTAGGCCCATCATTAGTGTTGGTGATAGCCGAGTGCAACACCTGATGCCGTGACAGCACCTTTTGCCAACTTTGCTCGAACGCGCTCAGATCAAGCTCCCCTGAAAACACCAATAACGCTTGAATTTGATATTGCTGGCTGCCCTGCTGCATTTGATCTAGTGTCCATAAACGCTGCTGAGCAAAAGACAACACTACGCCATTGGTTTTATCCACCACAGCAATAGCACTTAGCTGCGCGTCTTGCTTTTCAAGTACAGCCGCTAAACCTTGTACTGTAGAGTGCGTAAAAATCGCTTGCAGCGGTAACTCAATTTGCAGCGTCTTGCGAATATGATTTGCCAGTTTTGCAGCAAGTAGCGAGTGCCCGCCGAGTCTAAAAAAGTCGTCATAACGACCAACTGATTCGCGCTGCAAAGTCTCAGCAAAATAGCTTGCTAGTTGGGTTTCAAGCTCGCCAACCGGTGCTTCATAAGTGTTTTCGTTAAAGCTTGTATCAAGTTGCTGCAGTAGTGCTTTTTTATCTACTTTGCCATTGCTGGTCAGTGGCATAGCTGAAACCGCTTGCACTTTGGCCGGCAACATATGGTCGGGTAAATTTTGTTTTAAAAACTGCTGCATGACTAAAGTGATGTCGTCGAACTCGACCTGTTTGTGTAACACCACAAAGGCGCAGATCCAGACATTTTCTGGGTTTTGCCGATTTAACAGCACTGTGACCTCAGCCACTTCGGGATGGTGGCGCAACTGGTTTTCAATTTCGCCTAATTCAATGCGATAACCCCGAACCTTTACTTGGTCGTCAATTCGACCAACATAGCTCAGCTCACCGCTGGCCATTAAGCGCACGAGATCACCTGAGCGATATAATCGCTGCTCAGACGCTTCACTAAATGGGTTTTGAATAAAGCGAGTGGCGTTTAACTCGTCACGTTGCCAATAACCCCGACAAACCCCCTCGCCCCCTACGTACAACTCGCCCACGGCACCTTGCGGCAAGAGCCTTTGCTTGTCATCAAGCACATAGCAGCTGGTGGTCGGAATAGCACGACCTATATTACTGGTGCCGAGCGTCAGATCCGCAGGCTCCAGCGCCTTAAACGTAACATGTACCGTGGTTTCGGTAATGCCATACATATTGATTAACTGACAATTTGGTAAGTGCTGTGCCCAAGGTTGTAGCTTACTTGGCTGCAACGCTTCACCACCGAAAATCACGTACCGCACTGCACATTGGCTCGCCAGCTGACTGTCATTGAGTAGCGTGGCTTGTAGCGCGTAAAACGCACTTGGCGTTTGATTTAAGACCGTAACACGAGCATCAACCAACAACTGAGCAAAAGCTTGAGTGTCTTGCGCAGTCGCTTTATCCACAACCACAAGATGACCACCAAAGAGTAACGCGCCATACATCTCCCACACAGAGAAATCAAAGCAGAAGGAATGAAACAAGGTCCAAATATCTTGCTCATTAAAATCGAATAAGTTGGGCTCTACATGAAGTAAGCGCACCACATGACGATGCTCAATTTGTACGCCTTTTGGTCGTCCTGTGGTGCCCGAGGTATAGATCATATAAGCCAAGTCTTGCGGCTCAACCTGAATAGCATCAAGCTGCTTAAGGGCTTCGCGGCTGGCCTGAGGCTCTGTCTGTGACACATTAATTAGCTGGTAGGAAAGCTGACTAAACTGTGCCTGAGTAGCGTTATCACAAAGTAGCCATGGGCTTTGCACGTCTCCCAAAATATACTCAATGCGCTCTTGCGGGTAGTCGGGATCTACCGGCACATAGGCAGCACCCACTCTAAGCACTGCTAGCAAGGTCACTATCATCTCTATGCTGCGTGATACACTCACCACCAGCATGGTTCGTGGCGTGACCCCTTGTTGTAACAGCATTACCGCCAGCGCATTGACTCGATCGTTAAGCTCACGATAATTCAGCATAGTCGTGCTATCTTGCACGGCAGTACGTGTGGCAAAGTGCTCGGCGTAGCGCGTGAATAAACTGGTGATGGTGTCTTGCTTAGGCCAAGTTGCCGCTTGGCATTGAGCGCCCGTTATTAATGCTTGTTGCTGTTTTTGGTTCAGTAACGCAAGTTCACCAACGGCGGTATGGGGGGCTGTAACACAAGCTTGAAGCAGCGTATGGAAACAATCCGCCCAATGTTTGATGGTTTCTTCTGTGTAAAGATGGCTATCAAACTTCCAATGTAAATAAAGTGCCTGCTCATCAACTACGGCATTGAGTTCTAAGTCGCATTTTACCGCTATGCTATCCGCCTGTTGTTTTTGCACTTCTTGAACCGATAATCCCGGAAGCTTAAAAGCACGCTCATCACGGGTTTCCAGTGTAAATAATATTTGCACTAGCGGATGGTGACTTAAATCTCTTGGAGCACCAACCGCTTCCACCACTTTATCAAAAGGAATATCGCGGTATTCAAATGCCGCTAAGTTGAGGTCTTTTTGTTGCTGCAACCATTGGCTAAATGGCATATCACTTTCAAGCTTTGCTTGCATCACTAAGGTATTAACGAACAAGCCAATTAACGGCGTTAATTCAGGATGATGACGGCCAAGCTCTGGCGTGCCTACAACTACCTGCAGCGATTGCGTAAGCCTTGCGATAAACAACATAAAGGTATTGAGCAGCCACATAAAGGGTGTGAGCTGGAGCGACTTCGCCTGTGTCGAGATCGCCGCAAATAACGACGCATCAAGCGCTTGGCGATATACTTTCCCCGTTAACGACTGCACCGCAGGACGGACAAAATCACAAGGCAATGACTGCAACGGCGCTAATTCGCCAAATTGCTGTTTTAGTTGCGCCAGTGGTGCCTCGATGCGATCTGGCGTTAGCTGTGCTCGCTGCCACTGACTAAAATCACTATATTGCACCTGCATAGTTGCAAGCGGTGTATAAGATGCGCCTATGTGTTTGCAATAGCCAGCCTCTATCTCTTGTGCAAGTAGCGCCATTGACGCCCCGTCAGAGACAATATGGTGCATATTAAAAGCAAGGTGATGCTCATCGCCATTACTTACCACCAGCACGCGAAGCAAACAATCATGAGCCAAGTCAAAAGGCTTGTTCTGATGGGCCTCAAGGTGTGAAGTAATATAGGCTTGCCGTGTTTCCTCAGGTGCTACACTGGTATCAAGCCACTCGAACGGCGCAATCACGTCATCCGTTATTTGCAGCTGGGGTTGGCCATCTTGTTCATTTTTTACAAACCTAGCGCGCAGTATTTCGTGGCGCTGTACCACACCTTGTACAGCGCTGCGCATTGCTTGAATATTAAGCTTGCCGCGTAACAAAAACTCAGCAGGCATATAATACTGCTTGCTACCTTGCAGTTGCTCAATAAACCACAGCCCTTCCTGTGCAAAACTCAGCGGTAAGTCCTTCCCCGCATTTGGCTGCGCGATAATGTGCGGTGAAGGTTTCGCCATATCACGACTTTGCTGCTGAAAGTAGGCAATGATCTCTGATTTATATTCAACCACCTGCTGTTTTAACTGTGGAGGAAACCCAGCGGTTTGCTTAAATGCCAAGCCACCGTTTTTTTCATACAAGGTCACGCCAGCTGCTAATGCTTCTGCGATCAAAGCCTCTATCTGTCTTTGTTGTTCATTCATCACAAAAACATCTCCTCAGACTGACCGTTTTCGTCTGCTGCTTTGGCTGCACGATGGATCTCACACCAAGTTGCAAGTGCGCTTACGCTTGGCCGCTCGAACAATATTTTTAAGGTAATGGGCACCTCAAGCGCCTGCTCAATTAAGGCAACCGCTTGGCTTGCTGATAAAGAGTGCCCCCCTAACTCAAAGAAGTTACTGTTAATATCTCGAACTTGAGTATTGAGCACTTGAGCAAAAATTTCTGCCAGCAGCGTTTGTAGTTCAGTCATAGGAGCTAAAGGTGCTGTAAGCACTTGCGCCAGTTGCGATTGCACCAGTTGTGCAAGTGCTCCCGCGTCTACTTTGCCATTATTGGTAAGTGGCATAGCAGCCAGTGCATACAGCTTGTAAGGCAACATGTAACTTGGTAGGACCTCTGCTAACGAGGCTAATATCTGAGTGTGTAGCGTCTGTTCAAGCTCATAAATGGCATCACTGTGCGATGGTGTAGTTAGTACCACACAGCCCAGTAAGTTATCTTTACTTTCGTTAAGTAACACATGTGCTTGTTGCACTGCATCTAGGTGCTCAAGCTGAGCCGCAATTTCTTCAAGTTCGATGCGATAGCCACGCAGTTTAACTTGGTTGTCTCGACGACCAATAAACTGCAGCACACTAGGGTTGCCCTGTTCATCTAGCAGCCAACGCACTTGGTCGCCCGTCTGATAATAACGCTGCGAGTCATTGTTCAAAGACAATGACACAAATTTACTGGCGCTGAGCTCAGGCAACCCAAAATACGCCTGAGCCACATTATCGCCCGCGATGTATAACTCTCCAGGCATGCCCATCGGCACCGGCTGTTGATGCTGATCCAGCACCACCAAATGAGTGCCCTGAATGGCGCTACCGATTGGCACAAAGCGCTGCGATTGCTGTGCAAGGGAAACCGCATCTTGGCCGTTACAGCGATACACACAACAACCGACCGTTGCTTCTGTTGGGCCATATTCGTTATAAAAATAAGCCTGTGGCAGCAGTGCCCCAACTTGAGCAACCACGCTGCTAGATAGGGCTTCTCCCCCCACCACAATGTGGTGCGCAGCATTGCTCGGTTGTAATCGCGCCAGCACGCCTTGCAAGTGGGCTGGTGTCAGCTTAAACAGCAGCGCCTCATCACGCGCTAAACACGCACTAAGCTCTGTGATTAACTGCTCGCCATCATCCAATAATACAACTCCAAGGCCATTAACCAGCGCGCCCCATAAGCTCGTTACTGTCGCATCAAACGCTAAAGGCGTGCTGACAACACTCTCGTGTATATCGCCTTGGAGATAACTGTGGCTAACATGCTCAAGGTAAAGGTGTAGATTACGATGGCTGATCACCACACCTTTGGGTCGCCCTGTAGTGCCAGAGGTATAAATCATATAAGCAGGCGCATCAATATCACTTAACGGCGCAAGCGCTTCTACAGGCATGTTCTGCCAATGCTGTGCGGTGTCCATTAGCACCAAACGGCAGCTAAGCTCTGCGCTGTTAGGAAGTAGTTCTGAGATGGTGATAAGGCAAGTCGCTTTACTGTCACGCAATATATAGTGCTGACGCTGACTCGGTGCATTTGGGTCAAGCGGCACATACACGGCCCCAACTTTTAAGGTTGCCAAAAGTGCCACAACTTGCTCACAGCTTGGCGCTAAGCTTATTGCGACCTGCGACCTTGCCGTTACGCCTTGTTCAATCAAGTAACGCGCAAGTTGATTACTTTGTGACTCCAATTCGCCAAAACTTAACCGCTTGCCAGTCATATCTCGTACAGCATTTTGCTGTGCACTATGCTGAGCAAAGTCCCGTATTTTATCGCTGATAAACCAAGGAGATTGCGGCTGCGCTTGCGTGGCAAACCCTAACTCGCTGAGTACTTTGCTATCAACTAATGGTAAGGTATTCACACTTTGCTCAGGGCTTGTCAGCGCCGCGTCAATTAACGTCACAAAAGCATCAACCATCGCCTGTACGCTAGTGTGTTTAAACAAGGCTTTGGCATAATTCCACTGCACCGTGATCTCACTGCCCGATTCTTGTGCATTGACTTCTAAGTCGAACTTCATTGCAGGCTTAAGATCAAGCTGTTGCTCGATTTTTAGGTGAGGTAGCTTGAAGTTACTTTGTTCGTTATTTTGTAGTGCAAAGAGTATTTGTAATATGGGCGAATGCGCTAAGCTGCGCGGTGGATTAATGGCATCAACAAGCTGCTCAAAGGGTAGATTCTGATGGGAAAAAGCCGACAAGATCACCTGTTTTTGTTCACTTAGCCAGTCGTTAAATGAAGGCGACCCCACTTTGCGAGCGCGAATAGCCAAGGTATTCACAAAGCACCCCAGTAACCCCTCTAACTCTTTCACCTCACGTCCTGCAATGGGCGAGCCAATGACAATATCCTGCGTTTGACTAAGACGAAGCATCAACAGCGAAAAGGCAGTTTGCAACCACATATACAAGGTCACCCCTTGTGCTTGGCAATGCGCTTTTATCGCCTCAACTTGCGACGTTGTAAGAGTATAACGAATGCATTCACCATCAAGGGACTGAACTTGTGGTCGCTCAAAGTCCAGCGGTAATTCATGAACAACTGGACACTGCTGCAACTGAGTTTGCCAATAAGAAAGATCTGCCTGATAGCTATCTTGCTGTTGCTGCTGCCAGTAGGCAAAGTCTGCATACTGCACCGCTAGCGGTTTAGCGTATTGCTCTGGCAACGAATACGCTGGCGCTTCACTAAAGTGCCGATAAAACGCCACAAATTCTTTGGCAAGCAGCGCCATCGACCAACCATCGCAGGCTATGTGATGCATGTTAAACAAGAGTCCAAATCGGTTGTGACTAAACTGTACACAGATAACGCGCAGCATAGTGTCTTGGCATAAATCAAAAGGCTTGCTGAGCGATTGCTGCTGTAATGTTTGCCAACGCTGCTGTTGCTCGGCGGTATTCAGCCCAGACAAATCTACTAATTCCACAGGACAGGCTACTTGATCACGAACCTGTTGCACAGCACCGTGATCACCACTTGCAGGAACGATGACCGTACGGAGTACTTCATGACGTGCAACAATCGCGCTTAACGCTTGTGTTAAAGCGTCAATATCTAAGGCACCTTCACACCAATAGCTCGCTGGCATATGGTATTGCAGACTTTGCTCATGTAACTGATCGATTAACCACAAACGCTGCTGAGCAAAAGACAGAGGTAACGCTTGGGCTCTTGATACCGGCTCAATGGTATTGCTGTGTGCAATCATCGAACTTGCGGTTATCACTTCAGCAAACGCTGCAACACTTGGCGCATCAAAGAGTTGTGGCAAGGTGATATCTCGCCGCTGCTCACTGCGCACTCGGCTGATCACTTTTATGGCAAGCAGCGAATGCCCGCCTAAGTCAAAGAAACTATCGTTAATACTCCGTACTGGGCTCGGTAATAGCTCACGATATAACTCAAGTAAATAACGCTGTATCTCTGTGAGCTTAGATCCATCAATTACCTCGGCGACCTCTTGGCTTTTCGCCTGTGCCTGATAGGCAAGCTGTAATGCTTGCTTGTCTACTTTTCCGTTTGCAGTCAGTGGAAGATCAGCAACGATATCCAGTGCTGCAGGTAACATGTAACTGGGCAACGACTGCGATAAAGCTTGGCGCAACTGCACGAGTGTGAGCTTAGCCTCACCATTTAAAACCACATGAGCCACTAGGCTTTCTTGTGCTTCATCAACACTCACAGCGCAGCTTTTTACTTGCACCAACGCGTCGATTTGATGGGCGATTGCCACAAGAGAAATACGGTAGCCTCGCAGTTTTACTTGCTCGTCTAACCGCCCTAAATAACAAAGGTAGTCAGCCTCTCCGCGCGCATTCGCCTGCCACTTTGCCTTGTCGCCACTGCGATACCAACGCATGCTTGAAGTACCAGACGCAGGCACTGCTTGCTCAACAAAGCGTGTTTGCGTCACACTCGCGAGATTAATATAGCCTTCACACACCCCACCTCCCGCTAGCCAAAGCTCTCCGGGCATATTGGGTAAAGCCAGTTCGCCAAACTCGTCGACTACCGCAAGGGTCATATTATCGATAGCATGGCCAATAGGCACTTCTTCGTGGCCCGCTAACAAGTGGCGCGACTCGTGGCTTACAGCATAGATACTACAGCCGACTGTTGCCTCAGTTGGGCCATATTCGTTTATCCACTGCGCATTAGGGAGCTTATCCATCAGCTTATTAACCAAGGCTGCGCTCAGCCCTTCACCCCCAACCACAAATCGATGGGCAACATTACTATGAGTTTGTGCGTCACTTAATGCGAATACCGCGCGTAGGTGCGCCGGTGTTAACTTGAATAACTTGGCTTCGTTAGCTGCAAAAATCTGCGTTTGTAAGGCGGGCAACAATTCAGCGCCTGTGGGAAGCAACTCAAGCTCACCACCTCGCATTAAGATAGGCACTAAGGCGGTCACCGTCGCATCAAACGCAAGCGGTGTACTGAGTACTGCCTTGGTTATATCACCGGATTGTGGCAGATAGCGCTGACACGCAAAGCGCAGATAATTATTGAGGTTGCCATGACTAATGGGCACCCCTTTTGGCTGCCCGGTTGAACCTGAGGTATAAATAACATAGGCAAGCTCGGCTTGGTTAAATGCAGATGCGTCTTCATCTACCAGCAAACAGGTATCGTAAAACGCAAAGTTCCCCTCGGCTTCGAACAGATCATCAAGCAACAAAAAGTCACTACCGGCTTCAATCAAGCGCTCGGCATCTTCACTTAGCGCCAGCGTCAATACGATGTCTGCATCATTCATGATATAGGCTAAGGTATCGGTTGGCGTGTCATGATGAATGGGCACATAGGTATGGCGCGCTTTTAATATTGCCAGCACCGCGGCCACCATGTAACTCGAAGACGGCAGTAAAATAGCAATGCGACTTTGCTCAGCAAATGCCATTTCTAATAAGCTATTAGCAAGTTGGTTCGCGCATTTTTCTAAGGTGAGATAACTACAAGTAAACTCTCCCATGCGCACCGCAGTCTGTAGTGGAATCTGAAGAGCCGCCTGACTAAACTGAGTCACCCATGGCTGTTGCTCTGTCACTTCTACCGCAACACTTTGCTGCTGTTTTAATAGCGCTAACTGCTGCTCAGCGGGCCACAATGACAATGCTGACAACGGAGTATTTGGCTCTGCAAGACACTGCGATAACACATAACAAAACTGCTGATGGAAACTAACTACACTCGCTTCGTGCCACAAATTGCTGTCATAAAGCCATTCAACGGTGAGTACATCGCCCTCGTCTATCACTGCGACTTCCAAATCTAATTTGGCACCGCGTACTTTACTTTGGCGGGGCGTCACTTCCAATTGTTCTAGCGTAAGGTTTTCATTTACCTGATTATTTACCCGAAACACGATTTGATGCAGCGGATGTTGGGCGCTTGAGCGTTCAATGTCTAGCTCATCCACTAACACATCGAAGGGAATATGTTGATGTTGCAACGCATCGTTGAGTAAGCCTTGAGTTTGCTGTAGCGCCTGCGTGAAACTGGTGTCTTCACTCCATTCGCTCCTAAGCACTAAAGTATTGATAAAGTTACCAATCATATTTTCAAATGCTTTGAGGTGACGTCCTGATACCGGCGTACCAACAACCACGTCGCGCTGTTGAGAAAAGCGGCTTAACCACAATGAAAATAGCGTTTGCAGTAACACAAATAAGGTTTGCCCTGAACGAGTTTGATACGCTCGAAGTGCACTGACCAGCGCCGCAGGTATAGGCTCAATCACTAAGGCGCCACGCAAAGAGGTTTTTGCTTCTCTGCTACAATCTAGCGGTAATTCATGAACCTTGGGCAGACCTTGTAATTGCATACGCCAATAGTCGAGCTCCTGTTGCCATAACTCCCCCTGTTCCAGCTGCTGTTGCCACATTACATAATCAACGTAATGCACCTCTTGTAGCGATAAGGTTTCGCCGCTGAGAGCAGCTTTGTATGCCTGTCTTAAAGCGTCACTCAAACACGCAATAGACCAACCATCGGCAGCGATATGATGTAAGGTGATCACAAGGGTAGCCTGCATCGCCTCTTGTTGATAAAGACTGGCGCGCAGCATTAAATCACGGCTTAAATCGAAGCTGGTTGCGTAATCTTCTGCGATAGCTTGCTCTAACGCATGTGCTTGTTGCTCAGCGGATTTATCTGTCCAGTCGTGCTTAATCAAGGTAAATCGAGCATCAAGGTTAATGCTTTGCTGCGGTTCTCCTTGCGCGTTTTGATGATAATTAAACGCCAAGACTGGATGTTGCTTAATCACAGCAATAAAGGCGTGCTCTAAGGCCTTGGTATTCAGTTTGCCTTGCAATTGAAATATGCCCTGTAGGTTATACTGGTTGCTGTGCCCTTGCAGTTGGTCTACAAACCACAAGCGCCGCTGTGCAAATGACAAAGGATAATTGGGCTGTGGTGGCGCAGGTTGTAGACTTGGTAATGAAGATTGAGACTGAGAGTTAGCCAGTATCTCGCTTAGTTCAAATACGCTAGGATTGGCAAACAGTTGCTTTAAGCTCACCTCCACCGAGAGCTGGGCTCTTAGTTCATTGAGTAATTGCATTACCAATAAAGAGTGACCACCGATGCTGAAAAAGCTATCGTGCAGCCCCACTTCTGGTGCGCCCGTTAAGGTTTGATAGAGTGTGATTAACTGTCGCTGCAACGCACTTGTCACCTCACTACTTTGGCTTTGAGAAGTTAATGCCAAAGACTGTAATTGTTGGCGGTCTATCTTGCCATTACTCAGGGTGGGTAAGTGCTGGCAAAGCTCTATCCAACTTGGGATCATCGGCTCGGGCAAGCGACGCTTCAAGCCTTGGCGGATCACCTCGCGCAGATTGGTTGCAGCGCACTGGCTGCCACCACCACTTACCACAAAAGCAACCAAAGCATCTTGCTTGCCGAGCTTGCGCACCACGACTGCTGCCTGCGATACCTCATCAAGCGCTAACAGAGCAGCTTCTATTTCATTGAGATCAACGCGGTAACCGCGAATTTTCGCTTGTTTGTCAATTCGACCGAGAAATTCAAGCTCGCCGCTCGCATTCAGCCTAACGCTATCACCACTGCGGTAAAAACGGGCGCATTGGGCACTATGTTGCAAGCTACTTGTAAACTGAGCTGCGGTCTCTGAAGGCGCATTTATATACCCTTTGGCGAGGCTCGGCCCGCCAATATAGAGTTCACCGGGCATGCCAGCGGGTGTTGGCTTCCCCTGTTTGTTGAGTACGCGGGTGGTAACATGTGCCAAAGGCGTACCGATTGGGTAACTGTGGCCGGTTAGCCTGCTGTCTGTCACTTCATGACAAACTACTCCAACACAAGCCTCCGTCGGACCATAATGGTTGAAAATACGCGCTGCTGGCGTCAGCACGCGAATGCTATCAACAAGCTGCTCACCTAATGCTTCTCCACCTAACACCCACTGCGAAATAGCGGGCTTTTGCTCAGCAAATTGAGGCAACAGCACCGCGGCAAAAGAAGGGGTTAATTTTATCAAGTTAACTTGCTCAGCCACTAACTTGGCTGCAATTTCAGTCGGTTCTGGCGCTTGGTTTGCAAGGGTGAGTACCACAGTGCCGCCATGAGTAAGCACCGGATACACAGCCGTTAAGCATAAATCCGTGGCAAGTCCTGTGACCACGCCCGCTCGCGTATCTTGGTTGTAACTCAATCTCGCCGCGATGCTACTGCAATAGTGACTCAGCGCGCCATGGCTGATCTCAACCCCTTTGGGCACACCGGTAGAGCCAGAAGTAAACAACACATACGCGCTATCATCAAAACTTGGTGAATAAGTTTGCTGCGGCGCTCCTTTGTTTTGGCTCAGCTCACTATATGTAAGCACTCTGATGTCAGCTTCTCGTAGCGCTTGGCAAAGGGGTGTTTCGACACTTACCACCACCGTATTACACTCAGCTTGCGCTAGCATTTGTAGCGCTCTGGCAGTGGGCATATTGCCATCAATAGGTAAATACGCACGGCCACTTTGCATTACGCCAAGCATAGTGACAATGTCACTCATATCGTCCGTTGTTATCAGCGCAATGATTGACGCTGGAACATCTAAGTTGTTGGCAATTTGTAGGCTTTGAGATTGTAGCTGCTGATACGTTAGGGCCCGCGATGCTTCGCCATTGGTGCTTGGCACAACCACTGCAATCGCCTCACCTTGAGTTTGCGCTATACTTCTGATTGCTTGCGGCACAAGCATCGGCTGGCTGATGTTGTGATTGATATTTGCCGCCTTTGTCGGTAAGTTCGTTGATTTGAGCACCAAGTCGTCAATCGGCAGCGCCTCTTTAGCACAATAGCACTGGACGAGTGCCAAATAATCATCGGCAAATTGCTGAATTAGCGCATGGTCATAAAGCCCTGTTGCATAAACAAAGTCACACACAAGGGCATCATCTGTATCATCAACAGATAGGGTTAAGTCAAATTTCGCTGTGCCATTATCTAGGGCAATTAACTCGGCTTCTAATTGGTTATTTACCGACACCTTACTACTGGCTACACCATTGTAGTTAAATAACACTTGAAACAAGGCGGAATGCGCGGCGGATTTGGGTAGCTCTAGCGCTTCAATGATGTCTTCCACGGCAGCGTTTTGATTACTAAGCCCTTGCAATACTTTGTATTGCAGCGCCTTAATCGCCTCACTCATGGAGTGATGTCCGTTTATCTGCATACGCAGTGGCAAGGTATTAATAAAGCAGCCAAGCATAGCTTCAAACTCGCTTTGCTGACGATTTGCAACCGGCACCCCTAAGGTAATATCAGCTTGCTCACTGTAGCGATAAAGCAAGATGTAAAACACGCCCAGCAAGGCGGTAAAATGTGTTACGCCATCGCTGTGGCAAGCTTTATCTAATCGTTGTATTTGTTCTGCGTTAAACGAACAACGAACCGTGTCACCTTGGTACTGCTTTTCTTTTTTTCTTGGATAGCTGGTGGACAATTCAAACGGTGTAAATGCCTCTAACTGCTCAGTCCAATAAGCCAATTGTTGTTGATAGTCTGGGGATTGTCTTAATTGCTGCTCCCAGTGCACATAGTCAACATACTGTAAATCGGGAAGCTCAACACACGCCTCCGATAGCTCATACAGCAGTGCGTTGATAAATATAGTCACGCTCCAGCCATCACTAATAATATGATGCATGTTAACGAGTAACCAGCGGCAAGCAGTGTGAGAGTTACTCACTAAAGCCGTCACTTGCAGCAGCAACTCGTTGGCAAGATCAAACTGATACCCCACAGCCTCTTTAATCGACTCTGGTAGCTGATTGGGTAGCGCTTCTTCATCCACGGTCATCACAGCAATTTTCATCGCCTCAGCAGGTTCAATTTGCTGCACCACCTTCCCTTCAACCGTGATAAATCGTGCTCTCAAAATATCGTACTTAGCTATCAAGCGGCTCAACGCTTGTTCAATGTCCGTGACTGAAAGTGGCTGCGATAATTTAACTAGCCCAGCCATGTTGTATGCCGCAGTGCCCCCTTCATATTTATCAATAAACCACATTCTTTGCTGTGCTGCCGAGAGCGCAGCAGATTGCTTTTGTTGCCCCTGAAGGTAGGTGATAAGCGCAGCTTTGTGCGCCTTTATCTTATCCAGAATACCCTCAGGCACCTGCCCAAGCGGTGTTCTAAGTTTTAATTTATCCTGCTGTAAATAAACATAAATCTGTTGACGGTCCAGCTCATCTAACCACTGTTTTATTGCAAAGTTTTCCATCATTACAAGTCCATCTCCGTCATAGATTTATCACTTAGCGCTGCACTCAAATCTCGGTCGCTTACAATATCACTGACTTTCTCTACGTTTGGAGTCTGCGTCTCCACCGAAATAGCATCATGAGCTTGTTTTAGCGCTTCGATACACTCAGCAAGCTCTGCAATACAGGCGTGCTCAAAGATGTCGCCAATGGTCAATTTAATATTGAAAGCTCGGTTGAGTCTCGATACCAATTGCATACCAATCACCGAATTGCCGCCGCTATCCACAAAACGTGCTGTGACGCCCAACTGCTCAACAGGGAGAAGCGCTAGATAATGTTGATGCAGCTGTTTTTCTGTTTCAGTGCGAGGAGCCAACGTGCATATTTCTGATACTTGCTCAACAGCAGGCATTGGTAGTGCTTTTCGGTCGCGCTTACCATTTGGTGTCACCGGCCATTGACTTAACCAAACAAAATGCTCAGGCACCATGTAACTTGGTAACCATTCACCGAGCGCTTGGCGCAGCCGAGGCGAAGACCACTCGGTTGATAGCTCACCATCATCAATCATATAACCACACAGACATGGGCCAGTTTCTAGCGTTTGTACGCAAACATCGACTTCACTAGTATTGAGTATCCGCCCAAGGTGATGGCTAATATCGCCAAGCTCTATACGATGACCATGGAGTTTAATTTGATTATCTAAGCGTCCTTTTACTTCAAAGCGGCCATCAGCTAAACGCCTCGCTTTGTCTCCCGTCTTGTATAAGCGGCGGCTAATGGAAGCTGTAAATTGATGATTGATAAAACGCTGCTCGGTCAGCTCCGCTTGATGTAAATAACCCATAGCAACACCACTGCCACCAATGTATAACTCGCCCCATACGCCGTCGGGTAAAGGCAGCCCTTCACCATGGCACTCGGTTGGGAGCACAAATAAGCTAGTATTTTGTATCGCTTTACCAATGGTTATCTCTGCGGCATTGTCGATATGTGCCACCGCCGACCAAATCGTGGTTTCGGTTGGCCCGTATAAGTTATAAACCGCTTTGCTGTGACTAAGTAACTGCGCGGCCAGTGCCTGAGGTAAAGACTCACCGCCACACCATACTTTTATGCCAGAAGTGCATGCTGGCGCCGCATTTAACACGAGTTGCCATAGCGTTGGCGTTGCCTGCATCACCGTGATCTGCTGCTGTTCAATAAGCGCGCCAAGCACAGCAGGATCGCTAATACTTTCATCACTTGCCAGCACCACCGACGCACCAACGAGTAATGGCCCAAACAACTCTAGCAAGGCAATATCAAATGCCACCGTGGTGATGGCCAATAAGCGGTCATCTACCACCAGCCCTGGTTCACGACACATAGATGCAAGCAAATTAGCAAATGCCCCGTGACTAACTTCAACGCCCTTGGGTAACCCCGTGGAACCAGAGGTATAAATCACGTAAGCACGCTGCTGAGCTTGAATTAGCAAGCTTGGGCTGCGAGTCGAACTTTTGGCAATTTCTTCTGCATCGCTATCCATACAGACTCGTTTGAAACGACCGAGATTGAATAACGCAGACTCTGCACTGCTGGCATCACACAGCACAACACTCACTTTGGCATCCTCTAAGATATGCGCGATGCGCTCATCGGGGAACGTTAAATCAAGCGGTAAAAATGCCGCTCCAGCTTTCATCACCGCCATGAGTGCTACCAACAGCTCCGCCCGGCGTGGTAATGCCACCGCCACGATACTATTGGGCGTTACCTGCTGCTTCATCAAGTAGTGAGCGAGCTGGTTAACACGCGCATCTAGCGCCTCATAACTGAGACTCACATCATCCGTTACCAGTGCCGTACGTGCGCTGCAACGCGACACATTGTGCTGCCAAGTTTCAACGAAACTCGTCGCGACCTTAACCGATTTCTCTTGCTGTAGCGGTAACTCAACCAATCGATACACATCATCACTACTTTGTATCAACTCATTTTGAGCCCCTATCGGTGTGTTGCCTTGAACCTGCGACAGCAAATGGACAAACTTAGCCACATACTGGGCCATTAGTTCAGTATCAAATTTCGCAGTGTGATATTCCACTAACAGTGACCACTGCCCCGCAACACAGGTCATATTTGTCGTCAGTTCAAATTGGCCAAATTTAGCGACACTTGGCTGTACTTCAACCTCTAGTCCATTAAAGCTCGGCAAAGTAGTAACTTTATCTAGATTAAACAAAGTACTAGGTAGAATTAGCTGTTCATCGGCAAGGCTTGCATACGGATGAGTTTGGTGATCAAAGGCATCAAGTAAGGTGTTTTGCACCCGCTGTACCAGCTCACCGATAGTGCTAAGGCCTACTATATCCACCACAATGGGCAAGATATTGGTGCAATAACCCAGTAAGGCTTGGTCGAGTAACTCAGGCTCAAACTGCGATGCTAGTCGTTGCCTATCTGATACCGGCACTCCTACACTTATTACAGTCTGGCCGCTTAACTTGTGTAGCCACAAGCAATAAAGTGCAAGCATGGTTGCAAATTGCCCACAACGCAAAAATTGAGCTAGGGTCTCAGTGTTTCGGATTGCACTCGATGAAATGGGTAATGTGAGCTGATTAACTTGGTATGAAGCCACGCTCAGCGCTGTTGATTTTGGTAGCGCAAGTGGTGTTGAATTAGCTAAGCACTGATGCCAAAAAGCTTGGTTTTTTGCAGCTTCTGGTGAATGCGAATATGCCTGCAAGCTATCAACATAGTGACTAAAGGAGACAGCTCGGCTTGCCACCTCATTTTGTTTTGCATCTTGATTGTAGCGCTCAGCGATTGCTGCCAGCACCATTTGTAGTGAAAGCCCATCGCAGATCACATGATGGGCTACAACACTTAGATAGTGCTGCGCTTTGCCATCACTCAACAGCGTCACTCTACAAAGTGGGTCTTTTGCAAAGTCAAATGGTTGATAACGCAGCGCGGATAACCGCGTTTGCAATGTTACTTGGTCGTCCTCACTCCATGGCTCAACATGCAACTCGGCTTTTTCCACTCGGCAATATTGCATTAAGCGGTCACTATCGACACCAAAACGCAAGATTGGGAAGTCGCGGCAGACCGCGGTAACGGCTTGTTGCAGCCGCGGTAAATCGAGCTTGCCGGAGAGCTTTAATATCGCTTGTAGTTGATATGCACTCGCTCCATCGCTTGAGGTCAACGCCATCGCTAATAGCTGCTGCTGGCTATGGCTAAGTGGAAATGCAGCATCGTCATCACTTGGGCTCACTTCACCAAAGTAGCCCGCACGTTTTAAGCTAAGTACACTGGCTTCAACTGCGTTTATCACCGCTGCAATGTCTTCATCTGTATGGGCGGCACTGAAAAAGCAGTTTCGCCCTTCCCAGATAAACACACCGCGCTCTAGCATTTCATAAAAGAACACATCAAGATTTTGCGAAAAGCGAAAACGGAATAATGAGGCAAACGCTTCTATTCGAATGGGTACGTCATGGGTTTCAAAAAACGCATTGAGATGTGCTTTAAATGCCGCGGTTTTGTCGTTGATCCCTTGTTGTAACGTTGGACCTTGCGACTTAATAGCTTGCAACACCGCTTTGGCGCTCGCCATGGTCATTGGATGTTTGCAGAAAGTCCCGGCAAAGAAGGTGGTATCGGTCAAAGGGTAGGAGTCATCTCCGTATTGCCAATTTCCTCCGTCAATGGCATCGAGATAGGTAGCGGCCCCCGCGACTACACCGATAGGCATACCACCACCGACGATTTTGCCATAGGTTGCCATATCAGCCTTAACCCCTATCAAGCCTTGTACACCACCGGGATGTGCTCTAAAGCCAGTGATCATTTCATCAAAAATAAGGGCAATACCATGCGCTTCGGTAAGCATACGTAGTTTACGTAAAAACGCCCAAGGTTGATTTTCAGGATGACGGCTTTGTACCGGCTCAACAATCACTGCGGCAATATGTTGCGCCTCTCGGGTAATAACCTCTAGCGCTTCATCATCACCATAAGGTAAAACAAGATTATCGGCGATTGCGCCATAACGCACTCCAGCGCACATTGCCTCAACGCCTTGCTCTGGCGACTCAGTTGCTAAAGTACCATCATAGTGACCATGGTACGCACCTGAGAACTGAACAATTTTATCGCGCTTGGTCACCGTTCTTGCCAAGCGTAGCGCCGTCATGACCGCCTCTGTACCAGAGTTACAAAACGATGCCCGCTCAAGCCCAGTCAGCTCACAGATAAGTGCAGCAACCTCAGGCGCATCAGGACTTGCAAGCCCCAGTTGCATCCCAGCTTCAAGCTGTTGCACCAGTGCTGCTTTGATAAAGTCAGGATTATGACCAAATAAGTTAGTACCAAAGTCCATGGTGATATCAATATAGCGATTATCATCGATATCCCAGATATATGCGCCCTCACAGCGCTTAGAGAACACCGGATAAAGTAGCTCTTTGCTCGATAGTCTAAAACCCGCCGATGCTCGGCAATCCGCAAGGCGTGCGCGATATTTGCTCACTAGCGCTTTTGAACTGTGCGTTTTCGCAATGTAAGCATCACTCAATGCAGCAAGGTGTTGACGCATGGCTGGGCTGCTATTGGCACGCTGCACTTGTTTTTGCTGTGCGCCTGGTAATACAGATTGGGCTCTGCTTGGCTGGGGCTTTGATACCAAGGTTGCTGTCGAGGTGACTGCACTGTTTTCAACTTTCGCACCCTGAATATGGCGTAACTGCTGTCCCACCACCGCTTCTAACGCAGCTCTCGCTTCAGCGCTGGTCACTGTGCTTGCCGCCTGCAATTGCGCCTGATAGATAGCGACAAGCGTGTGGTTGTCAGCCTCTACTACACTACCTTTTGGCGTATCAGTCGTCACCGATGCAGGTGATGGCAAACTGCCAGCTTGTTGTGAACCTTGCGGCGCTTTGAGATAGTCACTATGGCTTTGAATATAGGCCACTAACTTATCGACATCGCTGAGCTCTTGATAAAATTGACGAACACTAAACTCTAAACCGAATTCCCGCTCGTACACTCTAACAGCCTGCATGATCATCAACGAATCAACCCCCATTTCTAGCAAAGGGAGGTTGGTTTGGATAGCATCAGCGGGCATCGATAAGAGTCCCGCCAGGGTATTGAGCACAAAGCTGCGAATTTGTGCATCACGGTCACTCGCTTCTACCACTGTCAGTGCTTCGGGCTGTGATTGTTCAGTACCAAAAATCCAGAATGAGCTGCAATCAAACGGATATTGCGGCAAGCCTACTCTAGCGCTCGGGCGATTGCCATACACCTGTTGCCATTCGAGCGGCCCGCCTAAGTCGAGGTATGTGCCTAAACACTCGGCGAACCTCATGCTGTCTTCGCCTTTGGAGTGCAATACATGGGCATAACTGAGCGCTTTGTTATTGCTATTTTCCTGTAGTAAGCCACTCAAAATAGGTTTAGGACCAAGCTCAATCGCTAAGCCATGCTCTAGTGACTCAAGCGCAGTTACACAGTCAACAAAGCGAACCGGTGCCTTAATTTGTTCAACCCAATACTCGGCCGTAGCGATAAGTGTAGACTCCACTTGCCCCGTCATGGATGAAACAAAAGGCAGCCGAGGCTGTTGGAATCTAACCTGTTCAGCGACTTCCCTAAAGGCCTCTAGCATGGGGGCCATCAATGGAGAGTGGAAAGCGTTTGCCGTATGCAGCGCTTTTACTTTAATTTGCTGTGCTGCAAGCACGTCACTGAGGGCTGTGATTGCTTCATCAGCACCGGAGAATACTACCCCAGCCTCACCATGGAAGGCTGAGATCACCACTTGCTCCTGAATCTCACTCAAGCAATTACGTGCGGTTATTTCATCACATCTTGCGGCGATCATGCTGCCTTTTATCGGTAATTCATGCATTAGTTGACCGCGCGCTGCAATCAACTCAACACCATCTCGAAGCGAGAACACGCCAGCAATACAAGCCGCTGCATACTCACCAACACTATGACTGAGTAGCTGGGATGGCTTCACCCCATAATGCATCAATAAGTTTGCCACACTGTATTCAACGGCAAACAAGCTCACTTGCGTCCAACGGGTTTGTGCCAGCAGTTCACTATGCTTTTCATCGAATAACACATCCAACAGGCGTGCTCCAAAGCGCTCGCCAACCAGACTGTCAATGTCATCTAAGTGACTGCGAAACACGGCATAGTGTTGATATAAAGAGTGAGCCATCAAGGAGTATTGCGAACCTTGTCCAGTGAACAAAAACGCAACTTCTGGAGCAGCATTTGCCGAAGACTGTTCAACAATAATCGGAATATTCAGTTGCGAAATAAGTGCTTCTCTACTCACACCACTAAACGTTTTATGCACACCTTTAAGCGCCACTTGCTCGGCATTTTGTGCGCAGAAGTCATCAAATGCTTGAGGAGTCAAACTCGACAATCGTTCACTATAGTGACCAGCAAGTTGTTGCAATGCAGCTTTCGATTTAGCAGCCAGAGGCAATAGGTAAAGCGAAGGCGGTGTTACTTCAGCTTGTGTGCTGGGTTCAAGTACAGGCGCTTGTGCGCAGATCACATGTGCATTAGTACCACCAAAACCAAAAGAGCTTAACCCAGCGGCTCTTATTCCCCCTTGTGGTACAGGCCATGTCTGCATGTTTTGCGGCACCATAAATGGGAGCTTTTGCCATGGGATATGCGGGTTTAACACCTCACTGTAACGCTGCGCAGGAATTTGCCCATGCTGTAAACACAGTAGCGTTTTGATAAGCCCAGCAATACCCGCACCGGATTCAAGGTGACCAATATTCGCTTTTACCGCACCGAGAATAACCGGATCATGACGACTATGATGTTCTCCATACGTGCGGTTTAATGCTGTGATCTCGATAGGATCGCCAAGCTCCGTACCCGTGCCATGGGTTTCCACATAGTGGATATCTCCCGCCTGCATCTTGGCATTATCAAGGGCGGCATTGATCACAGCCTGTTGCGCAGCACTATTTGGCGCGGTAATGCCATTGCTGCGGCCGTCTTGATTAATTGCACTGCCTTTGAGTACACCAACAATTGGGTCGTTGTCTGCCATGGCTTGTTGTAGCGGCTTTAGCATCACCACCCCAACTCCTTCACTTCGCACATAGCCATCCGCTGCCTGTGAAAAGGTTTTGCAATGGCCGTCTGCTGCCAACATTTGTGCGTTTTCACAGGCCTTAGTCACATCATCGCTCAGAATAAGATTAACGCCCGCCACCAACGCCGCGTTCGTTTCTCCATTTCTTAGTGCTTGAATTGCATGATGAAGTGCCACCAGCGATGACGAGCACGCCGTATCAATCGCCACACTCGGGCCGGTAAAATTAAAGCTATAAGAAATACGGTTTGCTGCAATGCTCAGTGCTGTGCCCGTGCCTAAATACGCGGTACTTTTTTGCTGTTGTTGCGACAATAAAAAGTAATCATTTTGCGATATACCAACATACACGCCAATATTGCTACCTGCGAGCGTGGCGGGTTGGTAACCGGCATGCTGTATAGCGTGATAAGTCGTTTGGAGCAGTAATCTATGTTGTGGGTCGATATGCTTAGCTTCGAGTGGCGAGATGCCGAATAATGCAGCATCAAACTCATCGACATTCTCTAAATAGCCACCGAGTCGGTCGGCTTCAAGATTCGGGCAAAGCTGCTGGCGCTTAGGATCTGGCGTGGTGATCCCATCGCCCTGCTGGCTTAACAGCTGCCAAAATGCATCTAATCCATTTGCTAAAGGATAACGACAGGCCATGCCAATCACGGCAATATCTGTATCCGCAATATCTTCAGCTCGGCGAGTAGGCTGCGTCTTATTCGCTTGCTCAGTGGCACCTTTCGACTCGTTAAGCTCTGTCTGCCCTAGAGCTTGAGTTAGCGTACTAAACTGACTTAAATACTGGGCTAATTCGCGAATGGAGGGATATTCGTAAAGTACCGTAGGCTCAAGGTCTAGCTCGTGTACTTCCATTAACTCCCCTGAGATCCGCACCGCTTTCATCGAATCCACACCTAATGCCAAGAATGGCGCGTCGATATCCAAACTACGCGCGGGCTTATCTATTTCTTGTGCGACTAAATCTTGTAATAATCGCTGAATTTGTTGTAGTGACGATGAGGATGATGGCGCTTCAAGTTGTTGCGGCACAGCTGCCTCTCGGGCGCGTGCAATTACTTCAAAGTTATCGGCTAAATAACTGCGCTTATTCTCTTGGCGCTGAATTTTACCGCTCGATGTTTTATGAATGCGACCGGGCTTTATCAATACGATGTCATAGGGCGTAATGCCGTGGTGCTCAACGATCGCAGCGGTGATCTGCTGTAATACCTGCTCAGCATTTAACTTTCTTAGTGCAGTACGCTTTACTTGTTGTACTATCACCAAACGCTCTTCATTACCATTAGCGGCGACCGAAAACGCTGCGCCGCCATTTTGTTCTAAGCTATCGCTTGCTTGTGTAACTGTAAGCTCTATATCTTGCGGGTAGTAGTTTTTACCGCGGAAGATAAGCACGTCTTTGGCGCGTCCTGTAACGAACAATTCCCCACGCTGGATAAAGCCTAAATCACCAGTACGGAGATAAGCCCGCTCGTCAGCACCTTTAATTCTGGCATGAAATGTAGCCTCAGTTGCCGCTGGGTTATTCCAATACCCCTTTGCTACACTTGGACCAGTTACCCAAATTTCTCCGGTTTCACCATCATTGCATGCTTCAAAAGACTCAGGGTTAACAATCGCAATGCAATGCTCGCCCCAACTCACGCCAGAAGATACGGCGTAATAAGGTTGCTGTTCATCAGCCACATCTAATGCATAAAACGCATCTACTGTATCTTCATCTGCGACTTGTTCGGCTATGCCCTGCTGTAGCTTGGCTGCATCAATACGTAATATCTTTGGCTTTTCTAGAAGACGTCCACCAGTTGCAAATAAAGTGGTTTCTGCCATGCCGTAACAAGGTGCGATACTCTCTCTTTGTAAGCCACACACTTTAAACTTTTGATAAAAGCGCTCTAACGTGCTGGCACGCACTGGTTCCGCGCCATTTAATGCTGAGCGCCAATGGGACAAATCTAAGTCTTTAAGGTCTTCATCTTTGACGGTGTCCACACACAGATCATAGGCAAAGTTTGGCGCACTTGACGTTAATGCTTTGGTTTGTGAAAGCAGTTTTAGCCAACGTAGTGGTTTTTGCAGGAAATAAGCCGGATTCATCAGCGCCGCTGTCGCACCGATATAGATTGGATGCATAATGCCAAAAATCAGTCCCATATCATGGAAATGAGGCAACCAACTTACAATCGAAGAGTTGCTGTCATGACCAAACGCTTCTTTCATTAGCACCTGATTATCAAGAATATTGTCGTGAGTTACCATTACGCCTTTAGGTGTGCCCGTCGAGCCTGAGGTATATTGCAAAAATGCCAGTTGCTCACCACGGATTTGTGCACGAGGCCACTGTTGAGTGGTCGATTTAAGTGCAATGTTATCGGTAGTAAATAGTGCTAACTGCGCTAGACTTGGCTCAGAATCAAGCAATGGCTTGGCGATTTCATTGATCTTTTCACTGGTAAGCGCACCTTTGGCACCTGCGTCTTCGATGATGGCACGCAGACGATCAACATTTTGATTCTTTTTAGGGGGATAAACCGGTACCGCAATTATCCCTGCGTATAAACAAGCAAAAAAGGCTTCAATAAATTCAAATCCAGAGTTGTACAGTAATAATGCTCTGTCACCCGGTTCAAAATATTCACTCAATGTCTCAGCAATAGAGGCTGCACGCTCATGCAGTTCTTGGTAGGAAATAGTTTTACTTGGTAATGCCTCATCGTAAAAATACTGATAGGCAATATCTTGAGATCGAGTACGCGCTAAACTCGCGAGTATAGTAACAATATTTGTATTCATGCCATCCCCATAACTTGGTTGGGATTCCTTTGGCAACAGCGCGAGCAGTATCAATTTGGCTTGCGACAGTTAACCATCAGTAACGTTGTAAAAAACCAATCAATTACTTAACCGCAACAAACACAGTACCCACTTAAGTAGGAAAACGTTTGTAGGGTATATCTATAAAGGTTAACTAACCGCTAAAACCGCGAGCCAAGTTAATCAACAGCACCTTTTGCTATTTGCTTGCAGCATATATACAACATTGCTGTAATCACTCACTGTCACTTTAACGCTTGAATATGGCAACTTTTTTACCATCCTTGTACGCGAGGGTGACGACATCAAAGTCTCAAATAGAGTTATAAAAAAGACCATACCGAAGCTGGTAAAACACACACAATTTGTATGGCTTCACATCAACGACTCGTGATCTGTACTGAAAAAGGCTAGCACAAGAAACTGATAAATAAACCGCTTTATTAACAAAAAAGTAAATTTATCCATTACACAAGATTACACCAAACCGTTTTTAGGAATTTTTTATTAGGTAGTAACAGGAAAGCCAGAACAATTTGTTTGTTTTTTAAACAAACCTCTGTTTTAGAAACACTTTTGATAAAACTCGGAAATACAATTTAGTCTGATATCGAGGTAACGAAAATAAAACCAGTGCAAGTGTTATATTTTTTGCACTGGTTTTATAGCATCAAACTATTACTTTTTTGATGTGCTTAATACCAATTTGTCTTGATATTTGCTCAATTTGAAGGAGCAAATTTGACGCTAACTGCGTTAAAAATTACTTTAGCGAAGGCGAGGTAGTGAACGGCTTCACTCCAATCGCTTGGTAAATTTCAGCAGGCTTAAACGCTTGCTCACCTTTGATCACCAATGTCGCTTTTTGCAGTGCTGTTATATCCTTAAGTGGATCGCCATCGATCAACACTAGATCTGCCACTTTTCCTTTGGCAATTGAACCGGTTTGATGTGCAACGCCCATCAATTTAGCACTCTCAAGCGTTGCCATATTCAGCACATCGGCCGCAGGAATGCCCGCATCAACGTAAAGTGCTAGCTCACGGATCAAGGTAAAGCCTGCAATATTATCCGTTCCAGGTACCATTGGAACACCAGCATCATAGAGCTTTTTCAGCATTTTTTGCATTGCTTCACCTGACTCTTGATAGCTCAGTTTAAACTGTTCATCAACATGCATCTCAGCCCCTTTTAAACCGCGAGCGAATGCAATTGGCATATGCTCTGAAATAGCAGCAAATTCCGGATTGATCTTTTGATCTTCTGCCATCAATAAGCTTCTGAATGTTGATACGGTAGGATCCACAACGATGCGCTTATCACTTAGTAGCTTGATGAATGCATTCATCTCTGGACTATCAAGTGATAAGCCAGAAGCTTGCTCTCCCATCAGTGAAAACCGTTTTTGTGTTCTGGTATCCACTTCTTCACCAGCAAGGAAATTAAGGAATAGCATATTAATGTGCTGAATCTCGTCATAGCCATTTTCAATGGCTTGCTCTGCGGTCATAAACGCGGGCACGTGACCGCTAAGCCTCAATCCACGGCTATGTGCACGTTCAGCAATAGGCTTTACCCAGTTCGGATCGATAGAAGAATAGAGCTTCACTTGAACATAGCCATTATCGGCAAAGAAATCGACCGTCTCGAGCGCTTCTTCCAATGACTTCACACTTAAGCCTGCTGAGTTTTCACTGAATTTATCCATAAAGCCAGCACGATATACACGCGAGCCCAACACCTGATTGGTATTAAATAGCGCTTCAATTTCCATAATATTGTCGTGCTCGTTACCCATGTCTCTAACGCTGGTAACACCGTTCGCAATATTTAAAATACCGTTCTCTTTTGATAAATGACCGTGCATATCCCAAAGCCCTGGGATCAAGGTTTTCCCTTTTCCATCAAGGCTAACTGCACCATTTTGCTTTTTAATATGTTTAGCTACTTCTACAATCTTGCCATTTTTAATCAACACATCATGGTTTTTCAGCAGTTTTTTCTGCTCACCATCAAAGACGGCAACATTTTCAATAAGTAATGCAGGGACATCGTGTGTCAGCTTGTTAGCGAGGTTTTCTAGATGTTGCTGTTCGGCTTGTTTTTGGATAGCCTCAAGTTCTTCGAACTGTGCTTTGGTGTAGCCGTCGCGCAAGACATACATTGGCCCCCAACTTTGCGCGAAATAGTTACCATCGTCGTCATACCATGCAAAATTAGGAGTAAGACTAAGGCCACTCGTTACTAATAGATGAACGGTTTGTTCCCCCAACTTCATCGTCTTCATTTTTTCGATAAGCATTTTACCTTGAGGGTAAACATCTAATTCGTATTTATTATTTTTTAGAACATAACGCATCGTCGCGTTATCTAGTGCAAGGTGGTTATTAGACGGTACGTAGAAATCGAGTGTCGCGTCAGCTTTAATGCCTGATTCATTGACACTTTTCCACTGCGCAATGCCTCTGTTATAACTAAACGTTTCGTCAATTGTGGAGCCAAAAGCAGAACGTCCTTTAAGACTAAAATTGATGGGTAGCCCTTTTTCATTCAACTTTAAGGTTTCATCAATTAAGATCCGACGGTTGTTCCAGCCAAACTCAATTTTGGCTGTATAGTTTTGCTCGTCGATTTTTTCTTGGCTTAGCGTACCAGCTAAGCCCTTTTCTGAGTAAACATTATTGATAATGGTGTCAGCAAATACTACCCAACTCTGCGTAGTTAAAAGCGCCGCAACGAGTGTCGACAAGGCACTTCGCTTTGTTATTATTTTTGTCATGTTATTGTTCCTTAAATTTCCGTTTAACGACAATAATATTACATCAAGATAACAAAAAGCGAAGTGCTTTAACTGTTACAATTCGTGTGGATTTCACTACCCAATCAGGCTTTTAGTAACCTGCTGCTTGGCCATCTTTCCTTGTTTCAGATGCACCATAGTAAACCCCAGTTTTACCATCTCGCATAATCGCTTGATAACCGCCATAAGGACCAACTGCTTGTTGTAATTTGTGACCCTTTTTTATCAGCTCTCTACGGGTTTCCATGGAAAAACCAGACTCGAGACTGACATACCCTCCATCCGTCATGATTTCACCGGTTGGCTGCGATGAACCACTATGCAAAATTCGAGGCGCATCGCCCGCTTCTTGTAGATTCATACCAAAATCAATCATGTTAATGAGGATCTGCGCATGCATTTGCGGTTGAGTCGCACCTCCCATCACGCCATAACTCATCCATGGTTTACCATCTTTTGTGACAAAGGCAGGAATAATGGTGTGAAATGGTCTTTTTCCCGGCGCATAACCGTTGTAGTGGTTTTTATCTAACGCAAATAGCTCGCCTCTATTTTGCAAGACAAAGCCAAGTTTAGCTGGAGTCATACCTGAGCCCATACCACGGAAATTACTTTGGATCAGCGACACCATATTCCCTTCTTTATCGGCAGTCGTAAGATAAATGGTATCCCCTTCTACAGGCCCTGCATGATCGCGTTTAGCTGCTTTATTTGGATCAATCAATGCACGTCTTTTGTCAGCATATGCTTGCGAAATAAGCATTGCGACTGGTATCTCATTAAAGTCTGGATCGGCGTAGTATTTTGCTCTATCTGCAAAGGCAAGTTTTTTTGCTTCAACAAAGGTGTGAATATACTCTGGGCTGTCGAATCCCATTGCCTTGATATCATAGCCTTCTAAAATATTGAGAATTTGCTGGGCGGCAATGCCCTGACCATTGGGAGGTAGTTCCCATAACGTGTAGCCGCGATAATCAGCACTTACGGGGTCAACCCACTCACTGTGGTGCTCAGCCAAATCTTGGTAACTTAAGTATCCACCATTGGCCTTCATGTAACGGTCGATTTCTTTAGCAATTTCGCCCTTATAAAAGGCATCGCGGCCTTTCTCTGCAAGTAACTCATAGGTATTAGCGAGTGCCGGATTCTTAAATATCTCCCCCTTTTTAGGCATTTCACCCTCTGGCATAAACACTTCTTTAAATCCGGAATATTGCTCACGGGCCGACACCGAGCGCTGCATATAATAAGCAATCAACTCAGAAACTGGAAAGCCGCTTCTAGCGTAGTCGATACTGGGTTGAAGTAACTGTTTCATTGGCAGTTTGCCAAATTTGTTGTGCAGTTCAAACCAACCATCGACCGCACCGGGCACAGAAACGGGAAGCGGCCCATAACTTGGAATAGTATCGCCTTGCTGCTGTAACTTTGCTAGCGAAAGGCTTTTTGGTGAACGCCCTGAAGCATTGAGACCAAATAACTTTTGTTGCTTCGCGTTCCACACAATAGCAAATAAGTCGCCACCGATACCACAACCTGTAGGCTCCACTAGGCCAAGCATGGCATTAGCTGCAATAGCAGCATCTATGGCGTTTCCGCCTTGCTTCAATACCTCTATTGCGACTTGGGTTGCCAGTGGTTGAGAAGTTGCAGCCATACCCTGAGTTGCAATAACCTCTGAACGGCTAGCAAAAGCTTTTCCCGTGATCCTGTCATATGCGAGAGCCGCTGAGCTTACGGAAGCACATAGCATACTAACCAGTGTGCACTTAACGACCTTATTCATTATTTTTCTCTTTTGTTGTTTTCTTTTTAACCAATATAAAAAGCCAATTCGCTTACAGCAATTCATTTGCGGTCAAAGCGAAAGAAAACGAGATTGGACCTAATGCGAAAACTCAAGACACCATCGTCATAGCACTCGCTCTGCCACAAGAGTATTCCCTCAAATCTAATACAAGCTTTTGCAGCTGGACTACACTTAAATGTTGAAGTGCTGTGCAGAAAAAATAAACCTAATCGAGATCAGGATAATTGAATTGGTTATTTATGAATAATCGGGTTATTTCTATAAACTTAAAACAAACATTGACTTGGGGCACGGTACTCTGTGGCTTGGTGCTCACGTCTCTTATTATCTCCATTTCATATGTTAGCCAGCGATACATGCTTCTCAATACCTATGAAACAAATCTAAGACAAGATTTATCCCATTTAGGTAGACATCTTTTCACTGAATTTGTGGAGGGCAACGATAATCAGATAAGTCTGACTCTCAAGGATTATTATTCTGACGGTAAATATAAAGCGCTCTTCCTTATTCAAGGAGAAACGCTCATCAACGAAACCCAACACTCAGCGAGTGGACTACAAATATTTAATCAGGTTATCAGTCAGGCGCAAGCGACTGCAACACTACGCACACTTGACCTCACAGTGGCATTTGACCCTAATCAGCAGCACTTTCTCGCAGCCATTCCCATTTCACCTAAAGTGCCCGTCGTTGAGTCCGCTGATTTAGTTAGGCTGATTGCTATTTATGACATAAGCACCATTTTTCTTGCGTTAAGGCAACAATTGATAACGACGGCGAGTATTTTAGCGGTGTTTTTGATACTCATCATTATCGCACTACTAAGCTTTACCCATTACTTCATTCATAAACCGATCAAAAGACTGATCCAAGTAGGCAATGCATTATCCACAAAGTCTTTGAGCAGTAGAGCCGACATTGTGGGACATGGCGAGCTTGGAGTCCTTGCCAAGCAATTCAATGTCATGGCACAAACGTTAGAAAAAAACTGGCAACAACAATTACAAAGCACCCAAGAATTACAGCGCCGTCACGCACTTATTAATAGTGTTTTTGAGGCATTACCGGATATTTTCTTTATAATCAATACGGATGGCACCATCTTAGAATGTCATACCGGAAAATCAGACGACTTGTATATGTCGCCTGAGCAATTTATCAACAAGAAAATGTCGGAAGTACTGCCCTCCCACGCAGCTAAACACTTTAGCCAAGCCATCAAGTCTGCCAATCAGCGCCACCAATTAACCCAAATAGAATATCCACTGACAATTGCTGATCAAGCGAAGCTATTTGAAGCTCGGTTATCTCCTATTCCAGGAACAGATCAGTTGGTTATTGCAGTGCGAGATATCACCGAGAAAAAGCGTCAAGAAGAAGTCATTTTACATCACGCTTTTTATGACTCATTGACCGATTTACCAAATCGCTTTTTAGCGATGGAGCGGCTAGCGCAGCAACTGTTTGATGCCGAACGCAACGATGAGCTTGCGGTGGTGTTTTTTATTGATTTAGATGATTTTAAAAGGATCAATGATTCACTCGGACACGAAACGGGGGATCAAATTCTCATCGCTTCGGGAGAAAGACTCAAGCAATCGCTACGTGAGCAAGATACCGTGTCACGTCTTAGTGGTGATGAGTTTATTGTGTTGATGGGAGGATTTAAACATACTGCAGACATTACCTCAGTTGCCGATATGCTCATCAAACTTTTTCACCATCCCATTATTGTCGACGATAAAGATTTTAATATTTCAGTCAGTATAGGCGTTGCTATCTATCCTTTAGACGCGAACTCCCCCCAAGAGTTACTTAGCTGCGCTGATACCGCAATGTACAATGCCAAAAGTAATGGTCGCAACAACTACTGTCTATTTAATCAAAAGATGAGTCAACAGTTGTCTCGGCGCATTGAAATTGAGGAAGCACTGCGCGTAGCACTAAATGAACACGAGTTAGAAGTGTTTTACCAACCTCAATTTTATATTGAAAACAGTGATGTATTTGGCGCGGAAGCTTTACTTCGCTGGCACAGTAAAACACTGGGTAATGTCTCTCCTGCGGAGTTTATTCCCGTTGCGGAACAAAGCGGTTTGATCATCGACATCGGATTGTTTGTGCTCTCAACGGCTATTAACCAAGCACACCAATGGCAGCAACACTTAGACTCCGACATCCGTATCGCAATCAATTTATCACCTAGGCAGTTTAAAGACCCAAGCCTTTTGAAACAGATTGAGCTATTAGTAAAAGACATCCCGATTGCCAATCGCTTTATCGAGTTGGAGATCACAGAAGGCGTACTGATCTCAGGACAGGCACAGGTAAAACAGACCCTAACCCAATTACATCAGTTAGGGTTTAAATTATCTTTGGATGATTTTGGTACGGGCTATTCGTCACTGAACTATCTCCGTCATTACCCCTTCGATTTACTCAAAATAGACCGCAGTTTTATCAGCGATATGCTCACCACTCACGAGTCTAAAGCGTTAGTTAAAACCATTATTGCCATGGCGCATAATTTATCGATGAAAGTAGTCGCCGAAGGCGTGGAGACACTGGAGCAATTGCGTTTATTGCAGCAGCTAGAGTGTGATTTTGGTCAAGGATATCTGATCAGCAAGCCGCTTTCTGCAGCACAATTTGAAAGCTTTTACCATACTAAGATCGAACCAGTTAAGCGTTCATCTTAGCAAGCAAAACAAACTTTAAAAGCAACATCGCTCCCGAATATCCACTTAAGATAATAAATCTGGGTAAACACAAGACTAATAAAAATAATATGTTAGTATTGCAAGGCAGTGTAAGGATTTTGAATCATGAATATAGAGTTACTAGTTAGCAAAGCCAAGCAAGTATGTGACAACCGTGGTGCACGATTTACTCCTATTAGAGAAAAAGTATTTAGACTACTCGCCTCTAAACAAGGTGGCGTTGGCGCATACGACTTACTTGAAGAGCTCAAGTTGACGGAAGCGGCTGCAAAACCAGCTACCGTATATCGTGCCTTAGACTTTCTTTCTGAGTTGGGTTTTATCCATAAAATAGAAAGCACTAATGCGTTTATGCTTTGCCATCACTTCGACCACACACATCCAGTGCAGTTACTGATCTGTGATAGTTGCGGTAACGTTCAAGAGTTACATTCAAACACGATTTCGCATGAACTGAACAGCCTAGCTGCGGAAACCGGATTTGTGGTTACAGAGCAAACCATCGAGGCTCATGGCCGTTGCGAAAAATGTAAAGATTAAGTGCAGTGAGTAAAAAAGCCCACTACACTTATCACTAAGAGCGACACTAATTTATTAAAAAAGCGTAAGGGAAAGTCAATATGAATGTAGAGTTCATCAACCCCTTTTTATCATCTCTAATCAATGTATTGGCTACAATGGCGCAAACAGAATTGACGCCGGGTAAGCCAAAAGTGAAGAAAGACGAAGTCGCACAAGGTGATGTATCGGGTCTGATTGGTATGGTTGGTCCACAGACAAAAGGGTCATTTTCGATCACCTTTGAAGAAAACTTAGCGCTAACCATTATGGAGCGTATGCTTGGTGAACGCCCAGACTCCATAAATGAAGACGTCACTGATATGGTTGGTGAAATCACCAACATGGTCACTGGCGGTGCTAAAAACCTGCTCGGCGAAAAAGGCTACGAGTTTGATATGGCAACACCGGTTGTCGTTTCAGGCCCAGGCCATACCATCACTCATAAATGTGATGGTCCTAAACTTATTATGCCATTCACCTCTCCTGACGGTAATGCCAATATCGAAGTCAGCTTCGACAAACTCGCCTAACAGTTAAAAACACACGTTACTTTATGAGTTGGACTCAAAAACAAATTATCTTGAAGCCTCGAAAGCGAGGCTTTCACTTGGTAGACGACGAGATTATCTCGCAGCTTCCTGAACTACATGACTATCGTATAGGGCTGCTGCACCTGTTTATACAACACACCTCCGCCAGCCTAACAATTAACGAAAATGCCGACCCTACGGTACGTATGGATATGGAAAGCCACTTTAATCATTTTGTACCACAGAGGCAAAGCTACTACCGCCATGACTATGAGGGCGATGACGATATGCCAGCACATATCAAATCCAGCACCTTAGGATGTGAAGTAACCATTCCCATTTCTGAGGGCCGCTTACATTTAGGTACTTGGCAAGGCATTTATCTCGGTGAGCATCGTGACCATGGCGGTGCCAGACGCGTTATCGCAACGCTTCAAGGTGACAGAAAAGGCTAAGCGCTTAGCCTTCGATGTATTCGTAGCTTACTCTTGGGGTGACGTTACACAGCAGCTCATATGGAATCGTATCTGCACATTGCGCTATCTCTTCTACGGGCAGGTTTGGTCCCCACATTTCTACTTCTTCACCAACTTGAATGCCATTAGAATTGTCACCAATATTCACACTGATCATATCCATAGACACGGTGCCGACTATACCGTAACGCTGGTTACCAATAACCACCGGAGTGCCAATTTTAGCGTGTCTGGGATAACCGTCTCCATAGCCAACACCAATAACGGCAAGATAGGTGTCCTGTTCACATTGCCAACGTCCACCATAACCTACCGCCTGATGTGCTCTCACCCGCTTGATGGCAATAACTTTAGTAGTCAAGCGCATGACGGGCTTTAAACCGTGTTGCTGGCCAACACGCGCAAGCATAGGTGAAACGCCATAAAGCATTAGGCCCGGACGGATCCAGTCGCCATGAGATTCTGGCCAACCTATGATCCCCGCGGAGTTTGCCAAACACAATGGTGCGTGACTTTGGCCAACTAACGACTTAAATAGTACTTGCTGTACTTCGGTTTTATTGTCTTTGATATCATCGGCACAAGCAAAGTGTGTCATTAAGTGGATTTTATCAGCAACATTTTTTGATCGCTTAAGGCGAGCATAAAACGCTTCAAACTCTTCAGGCTCAACGCCGAGACGATGCATACCAGTATCTACTTTTAGCCACACTGTGAGCGGTGCATCTAAATTAGCACGCTCAATGGCTTCAAGCTGAGAAATGTCATGCACTATGGTTTGCAAATTATTGGCAAGTAAAATAGGTAAATCAGAAGGATGAAAAAAACCTTCTAACAAGACAATTGGTTTAGTGATGCCACCTGTTCTAAGCGCAAGTGCTTCATCAACTCTCGCCACAGCGAATGCATCCGCATCTTGCAAATGCTGAGCTATTTTAACCAAACCATGACCATAAGCGTTGGCCTTAAGTACCGCCATAATCTTACTTTTTGGCGCCAGTTTTTGCGTTAGCTGTAGGTTTTCTCTCAGCGCGGTTAAATCGATTTCAGCACTCGCTAGTCGCATTTCACTACTCAATTGACAGTTAATATTCGTCGTCCATTGCTGGACCCGCATAGTTATCGAATCGAGAGTATTGACCTTGGAAGGTTAACCTAACCTTACCGATCGGGCCGTTACGTTGCTTACCTATGATGATTTCGGCCGTGCCTTTGTCTGGACTATCGTCGTTGTAAACTTCATCACGATAAATAAACATGATTAAGTCGGCATCCTGCTCGATAGAGCCTGATTCACGTAAGTCAGAGTTTACTGGGCGTTTATCTGCACGTTGTTCTAGCGTACGGTTAAGCTGAGAAAGCGCGATAACTGGACACTGCAGCTCTTTGGCTAGTGCCTTTAATGAACGAGAAATTTCAGCAATCTCAAGCGTACGGTTGTCCGAAAGGCTCGGTACGCGCATGAGCTGCAAGTAGTCCACCATGATCATGCTGATCCCACCGTGATCGCGTGCAATTCGTCTAGCGCGTGAACGCACATCCGTTGGCGTAAGACCGGATGCATCATCTATGTACATCTTGCCCTTTTCCATCAGTAAGCCCATGGTGGATGACAAACGTGCCCAATCGTCATCATCTAATTGACCGGTACGTACTTTGGTTTGGTTGATACGGCCGAGTGAGGCGAGCATCCTCATCATGATCTGTTCTGAAGGCATCTCTAGCGAGTAGATCAGTACCGGCTTATCTTGCGTCATCGCGGCATGCTCAGCCAAGTTCATCGCAAACGTGGTTTTACCCATCGACGGACGCGCTGCGACAATGATCAAATCAGAAGGCTGTAGTCCTGCTGTCATCTTGTCTAAGTCGCCGTAGCCTGTACTTACCCCGGTAACACCATCTTGTGGAGATTGGTAAAGTTCTTCAATTTTATCAACGGTTTTCTCTAGGATGCTGTGAATACTTTGCGGACCTTCAGTGCTTTTAGTGCGCTGCTCAGCAATCTTAAATACCTTGCTCTCAGCTAAATCTAACAGCTCATGGCTATCTCGTCCCTCAGGATTAAAGCCAGCCTCTGCTATTTCATTCGCCACACCAATCATTTCGCGAACAACCGCACGCTCACGGACGATACTAGCGTATGCATCAATGTTTGCAGCACTTGGCGTGTTTTTAGCAATCTCAGCAAGATAGGAGAAACCACCTATGGTTTCTAACTGATTGTTCTTTTCTAGATTCTCAGAAATCGTGATTAGGTCGATAGGTTGACTAAGCTCTACCAGCTTTTCCATTGCTTCAAAGATCAGCTTGTGGGTTCTGGTATAAAAGTCATGAGACACCACCAATTCCGCAACACGGTCGAAGGCTTCATTATCTAGCATCAAGCCACCGAGCACAGATTGCTCAGCTTCAATTGAGTGCGGTGGAACTTTTAAGGTATCGACTTGTATATCTGGTTTAGCCATATCACAACATTGAGAAATTGAAGGCCCTCTATTGTATCTGGTCTACCCATAAGTGCAAATAACAAAAGGCCAGAGTTTGGGGGAAACTCTGGCCTTATTAATTTGATGAAAGCGCTTATTAGTTACGCTTTAGCTCAATATTGCCGCTAACGGTATCGATTTCTACATCTGCATTACCACCGTTAAGCACAAACTCGAGTGAACGAG
The DNA here is from genome assembly GCF_030291895.1 of Pseudoalteromonas sp. JC3. Taxonomy (NCBI): domain Bacteria; kingdom Pseudomonadati; phylum Pseudomonadota; class Gammaproteobacteria; order Alteromonadales; family Pseudoalteromonadaceae; genus Pseudoalteromonas; species Pseudoalteromonas sp. JC3. Next base: position 3,848,990 of record NZ_CP127855.1, read on the forward strand.
CTGGGCCATATTTGGCTTTTTTAACTTGATCTGAACTTAGCTCATTGGTGATATGGCCACCTGAATGCGCGTTGATTTCAAACCTTGCTGATACATCTGCAGGGAAATAAAGCTCAATATCGCCACTAACGCTGTCCATATTTATATTGGCGTTATCCAGTAACTTTGCTGCATATACTGCTATTTCGCCGTTAACGGTAGATAAGCGTAAGTCTTTTAACTCAGCCATCTTCAACTCGACTTCGCCATTGACGTTTTCTAAGCGCAGCTCGGTTGCGGTGGTTTGCGTTTTAATTTCGCCATTAACGGCGTTAAATCTTAGCTTACCGCTCGAAGCGATATCTTCAATGTCCCCATTGACGGTTTCAAACTGAATATTGCCATCTAAGTCACGACTATCAATATCACCATTTACCGTTTCTAATGCAATTTTACCGCTGATTTTACTCGCTTTAATATTGCCGTTGACTGTTTTGATACGGGCGCCCGCCGTTAAATCAGCAGCTTCAACATCAACCACCACCCCTTCAAAATTTAATTCACTACTACGAGGCATGTAAATGGTGAGTTTAGAGCCATCACCACCGCCCCAACTTTTATAGCGTCTTGGCATCTTCACGATAAACTCAGTTACCTCACCAGAGGTTTCTAGTTTATAACCCTCGGCTTTATCGTCTAACTCGCCAGTCACTTTAAAAACGTTTTTATCCCATGTTTTTATCGTTACATCACCGCGCTGATTCTCGATGATAACTTTACCATTTGCAGGAACCGACAGTTCTTTATCGATAGATTCTCCAGCGAACACTATTGCAGGTAGCGCCGCTAGGCCAATAATTAATGCTTTCATCCTAATTCTCCTAAATTTGTTGCCAACGAGGTTGGTGAACCTTATTGATTAAGTCGAGTTGCTGCTGATAAACCTGAGCTAACATTTTTAACAGCGCAGCATTCTCAGGATCTTGCTTTAAAGACAACTTAATCGCTTGTTCCGCCTGCTCGAGCTCTTGCAATTGTGTCTGCCAATCAGAAGTCAGCGCTGGCTGCGTTTCATATTGAACCAGTAAAGACTGCTTTTGTTGCTCAAAAAAAGCGCTAATATTAGCCAGTGAGTCTTGCTTGGGCTGATTCATAATGACTTGCCAAGCAAGTAAGCCCGCAATAGTACACGCCGCAATACCAGATAACTTTTGCCAATTATTTTGCTTCGGCGGCTGCATCGGTTGTGCTTGATTGATTGCACGCTCAACGCCTTGCCATAAGTCACGTTGTGGCTTTGGCTGCGACTGTTCGTCATTCAGTGCGGTATGCATAAATTCATCAAAAGATGGTTTAGTCATTGTTGTACCACTCCTGTAATAAGTTACGTGCTCGGTGATATTGCGATTTACTCGACCCTACGGCCATGTTTAACATATTGGCAATTTCCTCGTGGCGATACCCTTCGACAGCATGTAATACGAAAACCAACCTGGCACGTTCTGGCAATCTGACAATGAGTTTATCTAAGCCATTTAGCTCTCCTAGCTGCTCAGCACCTTGCTCATCCAGACCGGACTGCTCAAAGCTTACGACCTTTTGTAACCAGTTTTTTTGCTTTCTAAGATAGCTGATAGCAATATTACTGGTCACACTATGAAGCCAAGTCGTAAATTGTGATTGCCCTTTAAATTGGTCTATCTTTTGCCACAATTGCACAAAAACTTCCTGACATGCATCTTCTGCATGAGCAGGCTCAGCGAGCAATCTAAGACATAATGCATATACGCGACGATGATGTTGCTCAAATAGTTCGCGAAATGCACTTTGATCCCCTTGCTGGCACCTAGCCACTAGCGCATCGGTTTGTTCTTGTGTAAATGCCTCTTTGGCATTAATTATCATGCGTCTGTTCCTTTGGGTTGATTCCTTCATCTTCGCATATCGAATGGAACAAACAAAGTCACCAACGCTCAATTGCCAATTTCTACTTTTTTATAAAGTACTTATTTAGACGCGAGAGAAATCAGAAATGGTTTAAAGGGGTTTGAAAAAATTTTTACTTTTTTATTTAGCAGCAAAAGTGGAGCGTTGGCGCTCCACTTAGGAAAGTTACTCAGCGCTTTTATACCAGTTGTATTAAGTAAATGATCTATCTTGAAGCGGAGAAATAGCTTTAGTAGCACCGCTCTCGCGTCCTGCTACCGCTAAGGTACCTATATCCATATAGGCAAGGCAAAAATTTTGCTATTTAGTTGTTCTAAATGAGAAATTTTTAACGAAGCTAATATGCTATTTCACCCTTCAAATTGATTAGAGAATTAATTCAATTGGTATTAGCTTCACTCTCATCGGCAACTTGGTACGGTTTGTAGTGCCAGCCCTTAAAGACCAATGTCGGCTTTTGTCCCGGCGGCTGCACGCCAATGCCTGCATTTTTTAATGCTTGATCAAAGTGGATCCCTGTACCACCGGTACCAGTAATCGATGCCCCTCGAACTGTACCGTACAATTGCCCACTGCCGTTCAACAGAATAGAAGTCAACGGTGAATAAATAGCAGCATATAGTGACGATGCGCCGCTAAATACAAAACCATTAGGGCCATCAAATGAAGAATACACACTAAATACCGGCAGTTTGCTCTTCTTGGTTAAGCCTTCTTGCTCAGCAATAACCTTAGCACTTGCGCCAATAGAAACTTTGCCGGTAGTGAACACGGTCAAAGAACTTTCTTTTTCTATCCAGATATGGGTGTCGCCAGTTAATGTGAGGTCACCATCAATCAACCAAATCACATCGCCACCAGAGATCTTTATTTTTCCGTCAGATCCTAACTTCAACCCTTTAAAAGGGAACGCAAGCTGCGTTTTTTCTGTCGCTGTGCCGAGATTCTGATCTACCCCTTGGAACAAATAAATGGTGTGCTCTTTTGCAACATACACACTTGAGCCATTACGCTCGTACACGGCCTGTTTAGGTTTAAAGTGCAAGATTTGTTGCGCGCCTACATTTAGAGGAGTGAATCGATTACGAGGATCGATAATGCTATCCATATTAAAAGGCAACGCCAAAGGATCACATTCTTTATTTGGCCTTGCTGGGTCGTAGCCGGGAGAATCTGGATCGTACACTTTTACCGGTTCAACCACTAAGTCTGCGACTCTAAATTTAGCATCGGAGTAATGCACACCATCTTGAACTTGCAAGCCAGTATCTTTAAATTGACCGCTGCCAGTATATTGAATATCGAACGCATCGCCATTTTGGTTGAGGATCTCAGCGCCCCACTCCATTTTCGCGTCACCCATTGCACGTACATAACCTTGGATCTTTCCGCCTCTATGCGTGAAAAAGCCGCGGCTATAGACATTACCTTCCACTCGAATACCACTCGATGACGGCGAAATATCTACCCCGGTATTTGACCTAACGTCACCCAAAATCGGTGAAGAGCCTTTTAAGTAAATCACACCAGATGCTTCAACATCACCTTTAATCGGAGAGTGGCCTGATAGCACCACATCTGCATCGCCTACCACAGTGTGTACATCACCATCATGGCTTTTTGTTTCTTCGTAAGTGCCTTTCGATGAGTCATAGCTATCGACAGAGCCACTACCAGATAGATTCACCCCTTTACAGCCAGTAACCGCATTTTGGAATATGGACTCTTTCGCCGCTGGCTGTAACTCAAAGCGCGCAACTAGCCGATGGTTCGCGTGCTCACCATGACGTTGACCTAAGCTTTCGATTTCAAACTCATTGCCATTGGCATTAACCGAGATCTGATATTGCGAATCAGGAACTGCACCGCTACCCGTTTTGTTTATACCATTTATCAGCGCATTGACGTCTTGCGGATTGCCACTTAACGCCGCATCCAGCTTTTGACGATATTCTCTGATCCCTTGTTCAGCCACTAATCTTGCATTAATGTCTTTTTGGAAGTTACCACTTAATCTTTCTTGTACAACACCTTCCTTGAGGGAAGCGAATACCACAACGCTAGCCATGCCGCCGAGCAGCATCACTTTAACCAGTGTAAAACCTTGTTGTTGTTTCATTGTATTAGCTACCTAATCCAGCGTAAAAATTCATCTGTATGCCTGCACCATATTGTGTCGGAAAACTACTACCCTGTATTGTGACTGTAATTAACTGACCACTGGCATCGGTTGCAAATGTGAGTCCAGTTACCCCCTTCAAAAGATTGATATCACCCGTGCCGCGATCGCACACTAAATACCCATCTTGTAAAAAATAGCGCTCAGTGTAGTCAACCATGGGGACACTGCCATCACAAGCGGGGACCCCTGCCAATTGGCGGATCGTAATATCGGTCGCCGTCACAGTAGGGACTTCCTGAGTTTGCTTGATGCTGCGCATCATCACTCGATTGGTATAGCGAACAATCTCTTGCGATGTTGCAAGCTGCTGGCTTGTCGTCACCGTTTCTTTTATCGACGTGTACGACGTTGCAATCCCCATAACCAATACCAACCCCACAACCATAGCAACCATGAGTTCCAGTAAGGTATACCCATTTATCTGTTTCATGAGCCCCCTCCTGCCGGCGGAGAACAAGTGTCCGCAACCTCTGGGTAACTGGTAGTTAAAGAAATTTGGTTTTCAGCAGGGTTTTTTACTCGCTTATCTTCCCAGCTCACCGTAAGCTGCATGTTATTGCTATAGGTCGCAGGCAACACTAACGTAAAGCGACTATCCGCAGGATGCAGCTGTTGAATAAGTGGATTGGCGAGCGTCATATCATTGTTGTTATGTTGCAATTCACATAACAACGGCCATATTCTCTCAATTGCGTTTTGACCATGAATTAACGCCATTGTGTATTGAAAGCTATTGGAGGCAAACTGTAATGACTTAAGCTGCGTCGCAGCCAAACCAAGCAACATTAACCCAGCCACCAACATCGACACCACGACCTCAATGAGAGAAAACCCCTTACTTAACTGCAATTTTGTTCCGCCTCAGCTAACCAACTTTGACCGCTGACCAATACACATAAACGATAATCCTGAGTATTGGCAATGTTGTCGGTAATCAATATATTGTTTGTTGCCAGCACTTCGCCACTTTCACGCACAACTTGATCGGCAAGTGCCACTTCTATCGAGCTATGTTTAATAGAAAACCGCCCTACTTCGGTCAATTGGCCATTTTCATTGGTTTTCACAACCCAGTCGCTGTCCTCTACGACCAGTGACACCTGCTGCTCTCGTCGAACCGCTTCACTGCGGGCCAGACGATATACCGCCTGCAGTTGATTAGCATGCGTCGTGAGTCTGTCTTGCTGAATTTGCTTTATAAAACTTGGCGCAGCTATCGAAGCTAAAATTGCAAGTATTGCCATGGAAATAAGCAGCTCAAGCAGGGTAAACCCTAAATATCTATTGCCAGCAGTCATTGTTCTTCGGTCCCTGTTCACCAAGATGGTTGATACTTAGTACACCACACCTGTCAGCCGCTTGTGCTTTTCCCGCTATTGGCGTAGCTGTAAATTGATACCCCAAGTTACGGTATTGCCCAACTGCGCCATTTGGTTTATCAGTGGGAATATATTTAAACGTGTAGAATTTAGACTCAGGCAGGTCTGTAAGTAAACTCGCATCAGGGTAGCCACTATTACGGCTATATATGCGCTCAATCACACCTGCCATTTCCAACATTTGCTGTTGTGCTTGCGAACGACGTCCATCCTGAACGTATTCCACATATGACGGATATGCCACGCTGGCTGTGATCGCCACTATTGCAACCGCAATTAATAGCTCTGTAAGCGTAAAACCTTTATTTACCGACATTTAATTATTCCACCACTAAATTGATAGCGCTGTCATTTTATTCCACTTTATGACAGACAAAAGACAAAGAAAAGGATTAACCTATAATATGTAAACATAACATGGAGCGAAAGTTTCTAAAAAGGAAACTTATTACACCACATTACAACAGTATTACCTTTTGATATAAGGCAAACTTTGAGCGAGAGGATCATCCATGTCACACCTTAAATTGGTATGAATAAGATTATTATTATGATTTTCTTCGAGGGGTTACTTAATTCAACCTAAGATTGGGATAACAACAAAGCTAATATTTTTAAATTCAATACATTCAGCATTAAGAACATCTGTTAGCTAAGCTTTTACTATCCGGTATACGGGCTCATTTAGGAAAATTAAGTGAATAAAAAGCCGTGCATAAAAATACACGGCTTTTTTAATTTAAGCTCAATTAAAAATTAAGCTTCAGCAATTACGATTACTTTGATCGTAGCTGTAACGTCAGAGTGTACTTGGATAGCTACATCGAACTCGCCAGTCTCACGGATAGTACCAAGAGGTAGACGAACTTCTGACTTAGATACCTCAACACCTACTGCAGAGATAGCATCAGCAATATCGCGAGTACCGATAGAACCGAATAGCTTACCTTCGTCACCCGCTTTAGAAACTAGAGTTACTTCAGCTAGTGCTTCTAGTTTTTCAGCGCGTGCCTGTGCAGCAACTAGCTCTTCAGCGATTTTCGCTTCAAGCTCAGCGCGACGTGCTTCGAAAGTTTCAATGTTAGATTTAGTTGCAGGAACTGCTTTACCCTTAGGGAATAAGAAGTTACGTGCGAAGCCAGATTTAACATTAACCTGATCACCTAGGCTACCTAGGTTTGCAATTTTGTCTAGTAGAATAACTTGCATGTCTCTACACCTTTTAAAAACTAGTAATCAGCTGCTTACTTGTGTAAGTCAGTGTATGGAAGAAGGGCTAGGTAGCGAGCACGCTTGATAGCAGTTGCTAGCTGACGCTGGTATTTAGCGCTAGTACCTGTGATACGGCTAGGTACGATTTTGCCACTTTCTGTTACGTAGTTTCTAAGAGTAGCCAGATCTTTGTAATCAATTTGTTGTACGCCTTCCGCTTTAAAACGGCAGAACTTACGACGTCTGAAATAACGTGCCATGAGTAATTTCCTCAATTAATTCTTTCAATATGTTGTGCGTGCAATACCAGCTGACTCAAGCCATTTCGGCTCTCGTGGCGATTTATAAAACCGCGAACTTGTAATGCTTGCCCAACGTATAAATGCTCAGTTTGGTTTCGGAACTGTTCTCCACTGGCAACCACTTGAATACGCACGTAGGCATTTCGAGTAAGGTCAGCCTCTAATTGCATTGATTTGTGCTCAAGTACAAATATGCAATGTGGGATCCCAGCTGGGCTTTGACTAAATTTAGGTGTTTTACAAATCACGCCCGAAAGCAGATATTGATTGGTATACAGGTCAACCTGATTACTCACCATTACCTCGAAAGGTTAGTCAAATCCGAAATCAACAACGATTAAGCAGAAGCTGCTTCTTTTTTCTCTTCTTTTGCAAGAGGAGACGCTTCAGTTACCGCGTTTTTAGTACGCATAACTAGGTTACGAAGCACTGCATCGTTGTAGCGGAAAGAAGTTTCAAGCTCGTTGATTACTTCAGTTGGTGCTTCAACGTTCAATAGAACATAGTGTGCTTTGTGAAGCTTTTCGATTGGGTAAGCCAGTTGACGACGACCCCAGTCTTCTAGACGGTGAATAGTACCGCCAGCTTCAGTGATAGCACCAGTATAACGCTCGATCATACCAGGTACTTGCTCACTTTGGTCTGGGTGAACCATGAATACGATTTCGTAATGACGCATGGATATTCCTTACGGTTAGTATAGCCTTGTCCCGTTTCGGCCAGTCGGGGTAAGGCAAGGAACGATAATAGTAAGGCCGAAAGAGAGCGTATTTTACGCGTAGCATTAAAATTAAGCAATCAGTTTGTTATGAAAAATTGGTGGAATAAGACTATATCTGCAAGGTTTTTTTAGAGCGATTGAAAAACAAGGATATTTAGGAGAGTTGGAGCGGCACACGAGGTTCGAACTCGTGACCTCGACCTTGGCAAGGTCGCGCTCTACCAGCTGAGCTAGTGCCGCATTCCATAGTTAGCTCGTTACGTTGTCGGTAATAAAGGCAAGGTCGCGTTGATTACCTACTGCAGCTGAGCTAGTGCCGCATCACATATTTAGCTCTGGATTTGTCGGTAACTACGCTAGGTCGCGTCCTTACCTGAAGCAGCTGAGCTAGTGCTGCATCATATTTTTTAGTTTATACACCTAAAGCAAGTGTTTGGAGCGGCACACGAGGTTCGAACTCGTGACCTCGACCTTGGCAAGGTCGCGCTCTACCAGCTGAGCTAGTGCCGCATCACAATATTTAGCTCATTATGTTGTCGATAATAACGCAAGGTCGCGTCTTCACCTGTAGCAGCTGAGCCTGTGCTGCATCACATTTTTTAGTTTATACACCTAAAACAAGTGTTTGGAGCGGCACACGAGGTTCGAACTCGTGACCTCGACCTTGGCAAGGTCGCGCTCTACCAGCTGAGCTAGTGCCGCATTCCATAGTTAGCTCATTATATTGTCGATAATAACGCAAGGTCGCGTCCTTACCTGTAGCAGCTGAGCTAGTGCCGCATCACAATATTTAGCTCATTATATTGTCGGTAATTACGCAAGGTCGCGTTGATTACCTACTGCAGCTGAGCTAGTGCCGCATTTCATTTTTAGTTTATACACCTAAAGCAAGTGTTTGGAGCGGCACACGAGGTTCGAACTCGTGACCTCGACCTTGGCAAGGTCGCGCTCTACCAGCTGAGCTAGTGCCGCATTTCATAGTTAGCTCATTATGTTGTTGATAATCACGCAAGGTCGCGTTGATTACCTACTGCAGCTGAGCTAGTGCCGCATCACATCATATTCTTTATTTTTCCAGTCGAATATAAACTGAGAAGTTTGGAGCGGCACACGAGGTTCGAACTCGTGACCTCGACCTTGGCAAGGTCGCGCTCTACCAGCTGAGCTAGTGCCGCATTCCGATATAGCTCTTAGTTTTCCGCTGGGCGCAACCTTGAGGTCGCGTCTAACGTTTTAGCAGCTGAGCTAGTGCCGCATCACAATATTTAGCTCTGTATTGTTCGGTAACTACGCTAGGTCGCGTTTTACCTATAACAGCTGAGCTTATACTGCTTTAATAATGCTCAAGAAACCCCGCAAGGCTTGTCATCTCAAGCGGGGCAGGATTCTACAAGATAAAATTTGCTTTGCAAGTGTTTTTTAAACTTTGAAGAATTTTTCTTGGTAAACTTTCAGCTCCATGATGGAGTCTTTGATATCATCCAGTGCTAAGTGAGAGCTTTTCTTTTTGATCTCACCTAGTAGCTCAGGCTTCCAGCGTCTCGCAAGTTCTTTTATCGTACTGACGTCCAAATTGCGATAGTGGAAATAAGCTTCTAGCTCTGGCATGTATTTGTTGAGGAATCTACGGTCTTGACCAATAGAGTTACCACACATTGGAGAAGCACCTGGCGGCACCCACTCTTTAAGGAAATCTAGTGTTTGCTTAACTGCATCTGCTTCCGTGAACTTACTCGCCTTACAGCGAGCAGTCAGACCTGAGCGACCATGTTGATTGGTGCACCACTCATCCATATTGTCCAACAGCTCATCACTTTGATGAATTGCCACTACTGGACCTTCAGCTAAAACATTGAGATCACCATCTGTGATCACCGTCGCGATTTCTAAGATTTTATCTGTTTTCGGTTCTAGCCCCGTCATCTCTAGATCGAGCCAGATCAAGTTTGATTCATGAAAAGTCATACTTTACCTTAGCGGTACTTTCCTTTAGATCCAATGCAATTAGATATATCATATTAGTTTAAACACTCGACCTAAAGCTTTTTTTACCATGCGCGGCGTTTTATTGATTTATAGCCTAAATTTGAACGCTCTGCACGCCAAAGCTTAAACAGATTATAAACATGGCAAAGAAAAAGAAACTCAGTAAAGGCCAATCCCGTCGGATTAGAGCCAATCATCAGAAGCGAATCGATAAAGCGAAAGAGACAGAAGTATCTGATGTTTCATGGCAAAACGACAACTTAGGGCCAACAGAAGCCGCAGTGGTGATCAGCCGCTTCGGCCAACATGCGGATATAGAAACCACAGACCAAGAGGTTTTGCGTTGCAATATCCGTCGTACCGTAACAAGCTTAGTTTGCGGTGATGAAGTCATTTTTCGTCGTGCCAAGGTCAGTGATGGTGACTTAGCCGGCGTAATTGAGGCTGTACATGAAAGGCGCACACAACTCACTCGTCCGGATTTTTATGACGGTGTGAAAGTTGTCGCTGCGAATATTGACCAAATATTGATGGTGTCGGCCGTTGTGCCCGAATTCACCCCTCAAATCATCGATCGCTACTTAGTCGCTTGCGAGGATATGGGGATAGAGCCGATTTTATTACTCAATAAAATTGATTTGCTTGACCAAGAAAGCCTCGAATATATTGACGAAGTCTTAGATATATATCGTGAGCTTGGCTATCGCGTACTGTTAGTCAGTACAAAATCAGGCGAAGGCATTGACGAGTTAAAACACATGCTTGAGGACAAAAATAACATTTTTGTTGGACAATCAGGGGTTGGCAAATCAACGTTGGTCAATACGGTACTGCCCAATGCAGATATTCTCACCAAAGAAGTCTCCGAAAATAGCGGCTTAGGGCAACATACAACCACAGTATCGCGCTTACACCACTTGCCGTCCGGTGGAAACCTGATCGACAGCCCAGGGATCCGTGAGTTCGGCCTATGGCACTTAGACGTGGAACGCGTCACTTGGTGCTTTAAAGAATTTAGGGAATTTATTGGCGGCTGCCGCTTTAGGGACTGTAAACACCTGAACGATCCGGGATGTTTACTTCGTGAAGCCGTAGATGAAGGTAAAATCAGCGAATTACGTTTTGAAAGTTACCATCGTATTTTAGAATCTATGGCTGATGGCCGCGCAGGTGCGCGCGCGCCGAGAGTCTGATAATATTTGCTAAATTGGCTCAATGACTTGAGCCCGATAGCCACTTCGCAATACAAAAAAGCGAAAGTGACAAGACTAATAATTAGGAACTGTTAAAAGTGAATTTGGATAAACTAAAAATTGCCATGCAATATGCATTACCTAAACATGCGGTTTCTCGTTTGGTTGGTAAGCTTGCCGCAGCAGAAGCTGGCGCCTTAACCACAAAGCTAATTAAGCTGTTTATCAAACAATATAAAATCGACATGAGCGAGGCATTGCACGAAGATCCAGCTCACTACAAAACCTTTAACGAGTTTTTTACCCGTCCACTGAAGCCGGGGATCCGTCCTTTGGCAGAAGATAGCGATATCCTTGCCCACCCAGTGGATGGCGCAATCAGCCAACTTGGTGATGTCGTCGATGGTCAAATTATCCAAGCTAAGGGTCACAACTACAGCTTACAGACGCTGCTAGGCGGTAAAGAAGAAGACGTTGCGCCTTATGTTGGTGGTAAGTTTGCAACGATTTATCTAGCACCGAAGGATTATCACCGTATCCACATGCCGGTTGATGGCACCCTTCGTAAAATGATTTATGTACCGGGCGACTTATTCTCAGTAAATCCACTTACCGCGCAAAATGTGCCTAATTTATTTGCTCGTAACGAGCGAGTTGTTGCTATTTTTGACACTGAGATTGGTCCGCTTTCTATGGTATTGGTTGGTGCAACTATCGTCGCTAGCATTGAGACGATTTGGGCAGGTACAGTGACACCACCAGCCGGAAGAGATGTCTTTACTTGGACATATCCAGCAGAAGGTGACAACGCGATAACGCTGAAAAAAGGCGAAGAGATGGGTCGCTTTAAGCTTGGTTCTACCGTGATTTTAGCGTGGGGAGCAAATAAGGCAGAGTTCTTAGATGACCAAAACCCAGAGACCGTCACACGCATGGGTACCCCTTTCGCAAAAATAGCAGAGTAGACTAATTGGTATTAGTGGCTTGAAACTACTTCAAGCCACAACAATCACACTCGGGGTTTTTACTGAGCCCATACTGCTTTTGCTGCAAACTCATAGCATCTAGCGTACAAAATACGCTTCCTTGGTGATGTCCAAGTAGCACGTTTATGGTCAATAAAGCTTGCTGCGCGCCGATCACACCCAGTAATGGACTAATGACGCCAAAGTTGTCACAACTCTCCACTGGTGTTTGCGAACCCTCAGGGAAAACGCAAGCATAACAAGGTGACTCAGCCCTAAAATCAAAGCACATGAGTTGGCCTTGTGTGGCAATCGCGGCGCCAGCGATCAACACCTTGCTCACTTGATGACAATACCTATTGAGCAAATAACGGGTAGTAAAGTTATCGCTGCAATCCAAGACAATATCGGCATCACGGAGTAACTCGGCGACGTTCTTATCGGTCAATCTCGCATTAATTGGTACTAGTGTGATCTCGTTATTGAGACTTGCCAGCACCTTTCCTGCTGCTTTGGCTTTTTGCTGACCAAGGTGGTTCACCTTATACAGAATTTGCCTTTGTAAGTTAGACAATTCCACGTCGTCATCATCAACAAAAGTAAGCTTACCAATGCCACTCGCCGCTAAGTAAAACAACGCGGGACTTCCCAGCCCACCGCAGCCAACCACAGCCACATGCGCCTGTTTCAATGCGAGCTGGCCTTGCTCACCAACCTCTTTTAACAGCAAATGGCGACTATACCTTAGCCGCTCTTTGTCATTGAGTTCAGTCATGCCGCGCCATAGCTTGCTTTAATTCAAGTACAGCCTGCTCTGGGTCTTGGGCCTCAGTGATAGCTCTTACAACCGCAATACTAGATACGCCAGTTGCAGCCACTTCTGGCACGCGACTTAGATCAATGCCTCCAATGGCGACGGTTGGATAGCTACTTTGCATCAAAGGTACAAAGTGCATCAGCTTTTCCAACCCTTGGATTTGGCCGGTCATGTCTTTGGTCGTGGTTGGGTAGATAGCACCAAAAGCCAAATAACTTGGGCGATAGTTATGTGCCCGGAGCATTTCATAAAAACCATGGGTCGAAATACCTAAGCGCAGCCCTGCCTCTTGGATGGCAACAAGATTAGCTTTATCGATATCCTCTTGGCCCAAATGAATTCCATAAGCGCCGTGTTTAATCGCTAACTGCCAGTAGTCGTTAATAAACACCTTCGCATCGTATTTTTGTCCAAGTGCAATGGCGGTTTGTATTTCAGCTTCGAGATTAGCTTGCTCTGGATCTTTAATTCTCAGCTGCACCGTATCGACACCTAAAGCAAGGCACTTTTCCACCCAATCAGCGCTGTCCACCACGGCATAAAGCCCAATAGGGTCGTCAATGCTGGCAAAGCCAGCGGCAAAATTAAACTCCTCAGGTAATGCAAACTCTAGTTCATCAGCAAGCCAAGAGCCCGCTTCTATCACTTGCGGGTAATCATTGAGATCAACTGGAAAACTCGTATGCGCAACAGGGCCCACACCTTCACCATAACGTATCGCCGCTTTTAGCCCTGCATTGATGTATGCTTTAGCGAGAATAAAAGCATCTTTAAATGGATACTCCTTGGCCATACATGCCGCGATCACTGACGATAAACTACATCCAGTACCATGGCTGTGCGGTGTTTGAATTTTCTCATTGCCAAGCCAATACTCGGTATCTCCCGCTAAGCCATAATCAATGCAGTAGCCTTTTGGGTAATCCCAATGACCGCCTTTAATGATCACCGACTTTGCACCAAATTCACGCAATTTGGCAGCAGCCTCTTTTACCGCTTCAGGACCTATCAAATATACGCCTGTCAGCAGCTGAGTTTCGTGTGTATTGGGTGTAATGATATCCACCAGCGGTAATAAATGGGTTTTTAACGCATCCACCGTGTCTTCTTCGGTTAATGCATCCCCGTTGGTCGCGATAGCTACTGGGTCATAAACCACAAGCGGCGGTTTTGCCCATGTTGCTTTGTAATGAACGAGGTGTTCAGCAATTAGTTGGATCTGCTGAACATTGGCGAGCATGCCAATCTTTATCACCGTTGCAGGCATATCTTGCGAAAGCGCCGTCAGCTGAGAGTCGATAACCGTGGTCGAAACCGGGTTTAACGCCTCCACCCCTAAACTATTTTGCGCCGTCAACGCAGTTACTACGGTACAACAATGAACATTAAAGCTCTGCGTTGCTTTGATATCCGCTTGAATACCAGCGCCGCCGCCAGAATCAGAACCCGCAATACTCCAAACGATATGTGACAAAGAGAACTCCTTATATAGTTATCCGCAATTCAAGTTAGTTTGTGTGCCAAAAAGGCATGCCTAAGGTTGGCGTAGAAGGTGATGCCACCTCTTTTTGTGGCATTGCTTTTGCCAAATAAGACAGACGCCCTGCAACCGTGCTGGCTTCAAACGCTTTTGCCATGGTGGTAGGACAGCCCGCCCCTGCCACTGCCGAATTTAATAATACGGCATCATAACCCAGCTCAAGTGCTTGGCAAGCATGAGACGGCAAACCGAGTCCCGCATCGACAATCAAGGTTTGATGGGGCAAACGTGTGCGAATGGTTTGCAGGTTATATGGATTTAACAGCCCTTTTCCCGTACCAATTGGTGCGCCCCAAGGCATTAAAACTTCACAACCAAGTGCATCTAAACGCTGACACAGCACCAAATCATCAGTGCAATAAGGCAACACCTTAAACCCGTCTTTTAGCAAAATTTCGGTGGCTTCGAGCAATGCAATTGGGTCTGGCTGTAAGTTATATTCATCACCAATAAGTTCAAGTTTAATCCAATCCGTGGCAAACACTTCCCGGCACATCTGCGCCAAAGTCACCGCTTCTTTTACGCTATGGCAGCCAGCCGTGTTTGGTAGGACTCGTAGTCCCATCTCTTTGATAAGCGACCAAAAGTCATCACCCGCCTGCTTAGTTTGCTGGCGTCTCAGCGACACAGTAACAATTTCAGCACCCGAGGCGGCGATAGCCCCCTGCATTACCTCTGGAGAGGGATAAAGTGCTGAACCAATTAACATGCGGCTAGTAAATTGTTCACCATAAATAGTGAGCTTAGTATCAGTCAAAGACTGCATATTTATCCCCCTTGAATTGGCGATAAAAGCTCAATCTTATCGCCGTCGCTCAATGTCACGCTTGGCAGCTCCGTGCGGGAAACAAAAGTACCATTAAGCGCGACGGCAAAAGGCGGCTTGGCACCTCTGGCTTCAATAAATTCCTGAATATTTTGCTCGCGGTTGATATTAATCGTTTCGCCATTAAATTCGACTTTCATAATAACTCCTTAGATAATGCTTGTTTCACGATAAGCGGTGCCAGCAGATAACCGTGTCTATATAAGCCATTGATACTGATCACATTACCTTGTTGTTCAATTTTGGGGTGATTATCTTTAAACGCAGGTCTAAGTCCTGCTAATAAAGACAATACTCGCGCTTCGGCAAACCCACGATGAACTGAATAAGCAGCAGAGAGTAATTCGAGTGTAGAACGTACCGTTATCTCACCATTATCTTGCGACTCAATTTCCGTCGCACCAATAACAAACTGATGATCTGGTTTTGGCGCAATGTAAATGGGGTATCTTGGGTGCATCAAGCGCACAGGTCGAGTCAAGGTCACTTCTGGGGCATAAATTCTCGCCACTTCGCCGCGCACGCCACGAAGCCCATTACACGTGGCTTTCGCACCAAGACCGCGACAATCAATCACCCAGTCATACGCTTGACTAAGCTGCGCCTTTTGCGCTTCATCACAATGAACACCGTAGTTAATCTCTACCCCTTGCTGCGTCAATGTTGCCGCACTACTTTGATAAAACGCCTGATTATCAAGCTGGCCTTCGCAAGGTAAATACAAGCCTTGATGGAACACACCACTAAGTTCTGGTTCCAATTGTGCGATCTGAGCACCATTTACCACTTCCGCGCTATGATCTTTTAACGGTTTTAAGCGCTGCTGAAAACTCACTAAATCACCACGGTCTTGACCATGTGCCACAATAAGGGAGCCTTGCTGCTGGAAAAATACCGGGCTTTCCAGTTTCGCCAGTAGTTGTGGCCAAAGTTTCATGGACTCCAGCCCTTGCAGCGCCAACGCTTCATCGCATATCACAGACTCAGCCAAGGGCGCTAACATGGCCGCCGCCACACTACCTGCTGAGCTCTCCGTACCTTGCTTTGCTTGTTCAAACACGCTGATTTGATAACGCTCAGCGAGCATCAATGCAGCGATGCGCCCAGTTAAGCCAAAACCCAAGATAGCAACACGTGCTTGAGTAGACATAGCTACACTCCTAAAATTAGCCACCCGACGGGCATCAAGGTGACTATGATGGGATAGGTTATATCGCTTTGTGGTAAAGCTCAGAGCCTGATTGCTTAAACTCTTCCGATTTTGCTTTCATCTCAGCTTCAACATCCACCATTTTAATGCTGATCTCTTCGCCTACATTATTAGGGTCGATGCCTCGCGCTTCTAACGCTTTCGCATAGTCACGTACATCTTGGGTGATCTTCATCGAGCAGAATTTAGGGCCACACATAGAGCAGAAATGAGCGACTTTGCCCGACTCTTGTGGCAAGGTCTCATCGTGATATTCACGAGCACGCTCTGGATCTAGACCGAGATTAAACTGATCGTGCCAGCGAAACTCAAAGCGTGCTTTAGACAGCGCATTGTCACGAACTTGAGCACCCGGGTGGCCTTTCGCCAGATCCGCTGCATGCGCCGCGATTTTGTAGGTGATCAAACCTTCTTTTACATCTTCTTTATTCGGTAAGCCTAAATGTTCTTTTGGTGTCACATAGCACAGCATCGCACAGCCATACCACGCAATTTGCGCCGCACCGATCCCTGAAGTGAAGTGATCATAACCCGGAGCGATATCGGTAGTGAGTGGGCCAAGCGTGTAAAACGGTGCTTCATCGCAGTGCTTTAGCTGCTCTTCCATATTCTCTTTGATCATATGCATCGGCACGTGTCCTGGGCCTTCAATAAAGACCTGAACATCGTGTTTCCACGCAAGCTTAGTCAACTCACCAAGGGTACGCAGTTCACTAAATTGTGCTTCATCATTGGCATCGGCAATAGAACCCGGACGCAAGCCATCACCTAACGAGAAACAAACATCGTATTGCTTTAAGATTTCACAGATGTCTTCAAAGTGCGTGTAGAGGAAGTTTTCTTTGTGATGCGCTAAACACCACTTCGCCATAATTGAACCACCGCGAGACACAATACCCGTCACGCGTTTTGCCGTCATCGGCACGTAACGCAGTAGTACTCCCGCGTGGATAGTAAAGTAATCCACGCCTTGCTCAGCTTGCTCAATCAAGGTATCGCGGAAGATCTCCCACGTTAGATCTTCAGCAACACCATTTACTTTTTCTAGTGCCTGATAGATTGGAACCGTACCGATAGGCACTGGAGAGTTACGTACCACCCACTCGCGGGTTTCATGAATGTAGCGCCCTGTCGACAGATCCATTACGGTATCTGCACCCCAACGGGTCGACCATACCATTTTTTCCACTTCTTCTTCGATAGAAGAGGTCACTGATGAGTTACCAATATTGGCGTTAACTTTTACTAGGAAGTTACGTCCGATGATCATCGGCTCGGTCTCTGGGTGATTAATATTGTTTGGCAGTACAGCACGACCACGGGCAATTTCATCACGCACAAATTCAGGCGTAATAAACTCAGGAATACTGGCGCCAAACGATTGGCCTTTGTGTTGCTGCGCGAGCAATTCTTCACGCAACTTAGCGCGTCCCATATTTTCACGGATCGCTACATATTCCATTTCAGGCGTCACTATGCCTTGACGGGCGTAGTGCATTTGCGTGACATTTTTACCCG
The DNA here is from genome assembly GCF_030291895.1 of Pseudoalteromonas sp. JC3. Lineage (NCBI taxonomy): Bacteria > Pseudomonadati > Pseudomonadota > Gammaproteobacteria > Alteromonadales > Pseudoalteromonadaceae > Pseudoalteromonas > Pseudoalteromonas sp. JC3. Next base: position 3,866,767 of record NZ_CP127855.1, read on the forward strand.
CCTTAGCACGGCGAATTTTAGGTAAATGTTCAAAGCGAATATGGTCAAGCCCTTCATCCGCCATACGCTGCTGAGAAAACTGTGACGTCACCGACTCTAGCATTTCGGTATCATCGCGCTCAACTATCCACTGCTCTCTAAATTTAGGAAGGCCAGCACGAACGTCAACCGGCACTTCAGGATCTGTGTATGGACCTGAAGTATCATAAACACGAATGGGATCGTTTGATTCAAATACCGGATTTTCTTCGGTACCACCAACAAACGAATCACTTAGCGTGATTTCACGCATACCAACGCGTACGCCTGCTTGTTCGCCCTCCACATAAACTTTATGTGAATTTGGAAAAGGTTGGCCTTTAAGGTTATGGATAAATTCTGCCGCGGCTGCTCGCGCTTCACGACGACTTAGCTTGCTACTATTGTTTGACATGACGTCCCTCTTATTTTCATACAAAGGTGTCTTGTCAGATCTCCAAAAGGAGAGAGACGAGGATAGTCCTCGGGTAAGGTGGATAGCAATAAACCACTATTGCTACAGACAAACGCAACGCGTTTGCTGTCTTGTTCCCTACGCAGGCATTAACCTGATCAGGTCCACGGATCCCGCAAAATGCGATCTCAGCCCGAATATCTGCACACAAATTTGCTGCAAAAACTCAAGGCACTCCGACAAGTAACGAATTAGCGCCAGTCTACTTGCTAACACGAAAGCTCGCAAGCACTGACACTGGAATTCTTATTTTCAGCTTATTGTTTAATAAAACTAAACTGAGGTTTTCCTTTCAAGGTCAACTTATTAGCATTTACTTCAAGCAATACACCAATTTGTAATTGGTTAATAAGCTGCGATTCAACCTGAGCGATTTCTTCACCACAGTATTTACGCGTCATGCCTAAGTTTTTAACTTTTAGCTGCCCTTCGACAATTTCGCCTTCGCCAAAAAAGCGATTACAACCCGCAAAACCATTGACCTGCAGTGCATCGATAAAACGAATATCAATAGGCTTTCCACCAAGTCCAGCGTCTGATTGTAACTGCGTAATATGTTGACCATTTATACTCTGTAACTGCCAAGCGGAATACTTAAGCGCTTCCGTGTCTACCTTCCCTGTCGATATACATCCACTTAGCGCCATTATTGCGCCGATTATGCTGATGAATTTCATGGTAAACCATCTATTTTATGCCCTGAGTTTATTATAACGTTTCAAGACACAAAAATTGCAGTAAAATTCTGTAAAATTGTCTTACCTGAATATTTTAACACCAACTATTTCACAAATTGCTGCTCTTCAAATAAGTGCGTAATAGCGTCTGGTAAAAACGGTCTACCGCGCTCATTCACCGAAGTCCCTGTTACCACAGCATCTAGCATTAGCTTATCGTCATGCGCTCTTATTACTTTTTGCTTAAATGCGAACTTTATTCTGCTTTCACGCTCAAGTGCGACTTCAACATAAAACTCATCACCTGGGCGTAACGAGTCTTTGTAATTCATTTCGCTCCGAATAACGACTAAGTTCACTTTTTGCTCAGCAAGCGCTGCAAAATCAACGTTATTCGCCAGTAAAAACTCATGCCTTGCATGCTCTAAATAATTAAAATACACGCTGTTATTAACTATTCCCTGTAAGTCACACTCGTAATCTCGGACTTTAAAATCGACTTTAAAACTCATATCTGGCCTATTTGTTTAACATTTTCGGGCTAACATATAACACAATTTCACTGTCAACTGGTCTGGCTTTTGTTAAACTGTGCCCAATTAAAAATGGGACAAAGATTAAGCATGAAGTTAAAACTCTCTACGATCACCTTGGCACTGCTGCCATTTTTCTCTCATCAGGTACTTGCCGACGATAACCTAGAAACCATTGTCGTCACTGGCGATTTTCAGAATGAAACTATCCAGACATTAAGTGCAAGCGCTTCTGTGGTTGACGAACTCACTATCGCTAAGCGTGGTGCGCAATATTTAGATGAGATACTAGGTGCCACCGCTAACGTTAACTTTACGGCAGGTGCATCTCGTGGTCGCTTTATGCAAATCCGTGGTATCGGCTTACGTTCACAGTTTGTTGATCCTATTTATCCCAGCGTTGGCTTATTAATTGACGGTATTAATTATTCAGGATTAGGCGCAAGTGCGCTGCTTTTTGATACTGAGTCAGTGATAGTGTATCGCGGCCCTCAAGGCACTAAATTCGGTTCAGATGCTTTAGCTGGAATCGTTGAAGTAAATACCCAAGCCGCCACCACAGCGCCATCATTAAAAGTGAAATTAGGTGCTGGTAATTATGGTAGCTACGAAGCAGGCCTTGCTGCTGGCACTGGATTAAGCGACGACACCGCAGTGCGCGTCAGCCTTTATCAGCGAGAGTCTGACGGTTACGTAGATAACCTCTACCTAAACAAACCCACTCAGCAACAAGACGAGCAAGTAGCAAGAGTGAAACTTAACTCTCAAGTGAGCGACAACCTCGCACTAGAGTTCGCTTATCACCATATTGATACTGAAAACGGGTACGACGGTTTTACCCTAGATAATTCACGTAACAGCGTCGCTGATACCCCGGGCCAAGACAACCTCAGCTCCGATGCGTTTTCACTACGCGGAATTTACACTCGCTCAGACTTATTCAATGTCGAATTTAAAGTATCTGGGCTAGATGCTGATACTTTGTATAGCTACGACGAAGATTGGGTATGTAACGACGCAGCTCAACCAGCGCTATGTGCAGCAGGCTTGCACCCAGAAGGATACAGCTCAACCGATGCCTACGAGCGTAACCATGAAAATGGCAATATAGAGTTTTTAATCAAAGATAAGCAAAATGACTGGGTGGTAGGTGTTTTTGCAAAGCGTAACGATGTTGATTTGGCCCGTCATTACACTTGGCTGGAGAACCCATTTACGTCAGCATACACCGTAGAAAGTAGAGCGATTTTTGGTCAATACGTACATCACCTATCTGACAAAACCCGTCTTATCGGTGGCCTTCGCGCGGAGCAATATGACGCTGACTATTTAGATAGTAACGGCTTTACCATTGAAACCGATGATGTAATGTGGGGCGGAAAAGTTGCACTTGAATATCAAGTTGTACCGCGCACGATGATCTACACCAGCCTTACTCGCGGTTACAAAGTCGGCGGTGTAAACGGCGAAGCACTAGCAAAAGCCAAAGATGAAGGTTTAAACATTCCGGCCGAACACCATTACTTTGACCCTGAGTATGTTTGGAACGCTGAGTTTGGCGTAAAAGGTGAATCTGAAGACAAACGTCACCTTGTGCGTGTTACCGCGTTTTATATGCAACGCGATGATATCCAGTTAAAGCAATGGCAAGTTTCTAACCAACAATTTGCAGGCTACATCGACAACGCCAGTAAAGGCAGTAACTATGGCCTAGAAGTTGAAGGCAACCTACAATACACGGACCGCCTTGGTTTTACCTATAGCGCAGGCTATTTAGAGACCGAGATTGAAGACTTTGTGGCTGCCAGTGGCCTAAACCTTGATGGTCGCGACCAAGCACAAGCGCCAAATTATCAATACTCGTTTGCCGTCAATTACGAGTTAATGGATAACCTCGTGGTTGAATTGGGTGTGGAAGGCAAAGATAACTATTACCTCTCGGACAGTCACAACGAGCAAGCGCGCAATCATAACCTGATCAACGCAAGCCTTAGTTACTATGGCGACAACTGGTCATTAACGGCTTGGGGTAGAAACCTAGCAGACGAAGACATTGTAGTGCGTGGCTTTAGGTTTGGTAATAATCCACTAGACGGCTGGCAAGACAATACCTATGTACAGTACGGCGAGCCGCGCGTTTATGGTCTAAGTTTTACTTACGAACTGTAGTACGACCCGTTTATCGCCTACACATCAGGCGATAAACGGGCACAAAAAGAAAAAAGGGGGAACGTAAAATTAGAGTAAAACGTTCCCCCTCACCGCAAAAACTCAAAAAGCAATTACCCTTTTAGTTACTCCATGCTTGGGGCACTGGAATACACCAACTCAACCAGATTATTCATCGTTTTTGACTTCTGCATGTAAGCCTTTTCCATATGGGCAAGCTCTTGCAGTTCAAACAAGGTTGTTTCCACCAGTGCTAACCATTTGGTTGTGGTGTCTGGCACCTCGTCACCCTGCCTTGCCGCCTTCTTGAGGGCATCGTAATAAATCGTTAAGTCATGATATTGGCGTAGATAATCCATATTGCTCTCCAACATGTCACTTTATTTCACACTAAAGTAACAAAAGCTTCGGGCAAAAATCTGCGCGAAGAAAATTTTTTTGAATTTATTTGTAAATTAATTAAAAACGCCAGCACCATCATAGCAACACCTCCGTTGACTCAAGAGTTACTCATCTCAGGCTTCGCCTAAAAAATCGAGCGAAGACTCATTAAATGCAACAAAATGTTCATTTTTCGACTGAATAGGCTTGAAAAAGAAAATTTCTACGATAGACTCGCGTTTACGGTTTAGATACAAAAATGCAACTTGGTTAAGCGAACAATAGAGACAAACAAATAGCATACATCCGGCTACATAGGGACTAATGCTGTTTGTGACGCGAGTGCGACAGGCAAAAAGGATTGAGTTGGTGGGGAAATTTGATAAGCGCTTTACAGGAGACGACCTGCGCCGCATGCGCAAAGTCGCCGGCAAAACCACGCAAGAAATGGCTAATTTGGCTGGCGTGGAGCGTGGCACTTACGAAAACTACGAAAAAGGCGTCAGCAAATTTCCCTACGAATATTTTGAAGTATGGTGCGACGCCTGCGGCATCAACCTTAATCCACTTAGAGAACAAATCCTTGCCTTAAGAGACAAAATTGACGACGCCAAGTTATGGCGCAAGTCTCCAACACCACGAAATAGCAAATCAAGTAACGAGGATAATAGCTAATGAAAGACGCGCACTTTCATTGCCCCTCACCACAATGGCAAACAATAAAGTTACGAATAAGGTCCATTTGCAACACAATGTTTTCAACTTTATTGTTAAGGAGTAAAGTGGAGTGGAAACTAAACACCGCAAAACTTAACTTAGAAAGGACGTCATTATGCGCTTTTTTATAAAAAATATAGCTAACCGACTCGTAACTTTAACAGCACTTTCCCAAAAACAAGCTAACAGGGTATCTGGTGGATCGCTTGGGCCAAAAGTAAAAGACCCAAAAGTCGAAAGTGACTCAGCAGCGCCAAGTAGACAATCATCACTTAGTGCTGATTCAGTTAATCAGGTGATTGGTGGCACAACAGGAGGACAAGCTGATGACCCTAGAGTACAAAACGACTCCATAACACCAAATAAAAAATCATCACTTAGTGCTGACTCAGTTAATCAGGTGATTGGTGGAAGCCATGCAGATAAAGGCAGCGATCCGAGAGCAAGAGGCGCAACAGTTCAATTAGATAAAAAGTCACCTCTAGAGGCTAGTTCATTCAATAAAGTCGTTGGAGGAAGTACTGGTGGTCAAGCTGAAGACCCTAAAGTAAAGGAAGGTGGCTAAGTTATGAAAACACAACAAAATAGAGAGGAATAAATGAAGCGTTCTTGGTTTGTGTTGCTACTCTGTGCAGTTCTAGCCCTTATTTTTATCGGTTTGCACTATCAGTCTATAAATGCCCTACATTTGTTATTTATGGGTTGTATAGCTATGACTAGCTTCTTTTTAAGAGGCCAAGAAAATATTAAGCATATTGTGCTGATACTATTGGTGTTGAGCTTTATTGAATATGGTTTTTTTAGTTACTTTATGAATCTTAACAAAGCAGGACTACCGGCCTATCAGACAAATGCATTCATATATAGCTTACACCTAGTATGTGATTTTATTGCACTAATGATTCTGAAGTACCGAGTTCGACTTTCCTTGAGATATGTGCGCTTTACTAATCCAGATAATTGGCGCGCAGTCTATATGACATACGCCGACCCAATACTATACGGAATTTACTTTGCGTTTGTAATAGTGGATTTAGCAGCCTTCGGTGAAAATATTATTCGTAATTTAGAGTATGTCGGCGTAAATGAAAGCTTTGCTAAACAGTTTTGGAGCTGGAGTTTCATCTACCAAAACTACGAAATCTTAAAGTCGATTTTACTTTCATGTGTGATCACCACTCTACTGGCCACTATCTTTGTCGAACGACAGCGCCCTGATACGCCAGATGAGGAATTGGAAAGCGAACCCAAATAGGGCAATAGCTTGTAAAAAATAAAGCCCGCTCCCGCGGGTTTTATTTTTTATTCTACTCAGGTGTAAGGCTAAAACTGCATCCCTTCTTCAAAATCGGACACTTTGACTAAGTTAACGCCAGTCGCCTTCTCCTCAAAAAAGATATCCGCAATTTTTTGATGGACAAAGACATACTTCAGACCACCAGCTTGTTTAAATATCAAACGCTCTTCCTCTGGGATTTTATCCAATACTTCACTATCTAAGTGGTATTTATAAACGTCGATTCTCGACATAAAGTATGGATCTGCTAATTCTTCTTTCGTCGCTTTCTCTGTTTTAGACTTTTCTCTATCCCAACAATCCAGTTCTTGCCAAAAGTTCATGCACCAATAATCTTCGTGATAGTTACCACCATCGTCAATGTAAACAGCTGGATATAGCTGCATCCCGACAAAATTAAAAAATTTTAGCCGCTCTCTAATTCGGCTACTAATTATAGGAGTCACCATGTTTAGCATAACGGTTGGGATAGGCCTTTTGATATTTCTTTTGATATCTTCTTGTTTGTAGCTATTTTCAAAGAAAAGCGGCTCTTGCCCCCAAGTTAATCGCTCAAATTCAAAGTCTCTATCCGCTGACTTTTGCAAAGCTGTAAGGTGCAATGTTACTTCGCTATACTTTTTTAAAATGATGTAATATTGGTCGTTAAAATCTCTTGCCATTGCACTGCCAATTATTTATTTAACGTAGTCTAATGACTAACTAAAACTGCATCCCCTCTTCAAAGTCGGATACTTTGACTAAGTTAACGCCTGTCGCCTTCTCTTCAAAAAAGATATCTGCAATTTTTTGATGGACAAAGACATAACCCATATCATCGGGCTCCATTTTAAAAATCAGCCGCTCTTCTTCTGGAATTTTATCCAATACATCGCTATCAAGGCTGTATTTATAAGTCGTTAAGTCATCTGCGTCTGGGTTCACTTTGAGCTTCTTTAATGTTGTCTTTGAAAATTTTGATCTCTTCCTATCTAGGCAATCCAACCTTTCCCAGAAGTTCATGCACCAATATTGCTCGTGATAGTGACCATCATCATCGATATAAACAGCGGGATAAAATTGCATTCCTTTAAAATCAAAAAACTTAAGCTTCTCCCATATATTTCTACTTATGATTGGGATCGTCGTATCGAGCATAACGCTAGGTATTGCTCTTTTGACACCTGATTTTAAGTCTTCATCCTTGTATCCATTTTCGAAAAATAGAGGCTCTTGACCCCAAACTAAACGTTCAAACTCAAAATTTCTATCCGCTGACTTTTGCAATGGTGTTAAGTACAGTGTGCTTTCAGTAATTCGGGGGAGAAAAATAAAATATATTTCATTATAGTTCACTAAAGTTCCTTGTAATATATAGTGCAAACATTACATCGTGAGTATTTAATTATAGAGCTTTAAAACTGCATCCCCTCTTCAAAGTCGGATACTTTGACTAAGTTAACGCCAGTCGCCTTTTCTTCAAAAAAGATGTCCGCAATTTTTTGATGGACAAAGACATAACCCATATCATCGGGCTCCATTTTAAAAATCAGCCGCTCTTCTTCTGGAATTTTATCTAATACATCACTATCAAGGCTGTACTTGTAGGTCGACAAACCGTCAGCTAGAGGATCTAATTTTAGTTTTTCAAGTGTCAATTTAGAAAACTTCGAGCGATTTCTGTCTAGACAATCCAGCTCTTCCCAAAAATTCATACACCAAAAGTTTTCATGATAATTTCCTTCATCATCTATATAAACCGCCGGATATAACTGCATTCCCTCAAACGCAAAAAACTTCAACTTTTCTCTTATCTTTGAGTTAACTACTGGAATAGTAGCACTGAGAAAGACATCAGGAACTTGACGACTCCTATTTGCCTTGAGATCTTTATCTCTATGTGCATTTTCAAAAAATAAAGGCTCTTGTCCCCAAGTAAGCTGTTCAAACCGAAAGCGACGTTTTGCAGTTTGCTTCAGAGGCTTAGGATACAAAGTATCGCCATCAAACTTTTTTAAAATGATGTAATATTGATCGTTAAAATCTCTTGCCATTGCACTGCCAATTATTTATTTAAAGTAGTCTAATGACTAACTAAAACTGCATCCCTTCTTCAAAGTCGGATACTTTGACTAAATTAACGCCTGTCGCCTTCTCCTCAAAAAAGATATCCGCAATTTTTTGATGGACAAAGACATATTTCAGACCGCCAGCTTGTTTAAATATCAAACGCTCTTCCTCTGGGATTTTATCCAAGACTTCACTATCTAGATGGTATTTATATATATCGCAACCTTTTAAATAGTCAGGCTCTAACATCTCCTCTGCAGTGAATTTTTCTATTTTTGACTTTGCTCGATCCCAGCAGTCAAGCTCTTGCCAAAAATTCATGCACCAAAAGTCTTCGTGATAGTTATCACCATCGTCAATGTACACAGCAGGATATAGCTGCATCCCAACAAAATTAAAGAGCTTTAACCGTTCTCTAATTTTTGAGCTAACGATAGGGATCGTAGCGTCTAGTAAAACACTGGGGATAGGACGTATAACTCCATTCGCATTATCTTTATCTCTATACGCATTTTCGAAAAATAGCGGTTCTTTCCCCCAAACTAACTGTTCAAACTCATAATCTCTATCCGCCGACTTTTGCAAAGCAGTAAGGTGCAATGTTACTTCGCAATAATTTTTTAAAATGATGTAATATTGGTCGTCAAAATCTCTTGTCATTGCACTTCCAACCTTTATGTAAAGTAGGCTCCTAACTAGTTGGCAAACTAAAACTGCATCCCTTCTTCAAAGTCGGATACTTTGACTAAGTTAACGCCTGTCGCCTTCTCCTCAAAAAAGATATCTGCAACCGTTTGATGAACAAAAATATACTTTACACCACCAGCTTGTTTAAAGATCAAACGTTCTTCTTCTGGGATGTTGTCTAACACTTCACTGTCTAAATGATATTTATATATCTCACAGTCCTCTAAATAATCTGGATCTAACATTTCTTCTGCTGTGAATGTTTCTATCTTTGACTTTTCCCGATCCCAACAGTCAAGTTCTTGCCAAAAGTTCATATACCAATAGTCTTCTATATAAGCTCCTTCATCATTAATAAAAACAGCAGGATAAAGTTGCATATCTTTTAGATATAAAAACTTTAACTTATCTCTTATTTTTGAGTTTATAATAGGTACTGTAGCATCAAAAAATACGTCCAAAATTGGACGTGTAAAATTATTTAAAGCATCCCTTTCCTTGTAACAGTTCTCAAAAAAAAGAGGCTCATCTCCCCAATTAAGCTTTTTAATACCAAAGTGACGAGTCGCACTTCGCTCTAGCGGCATTGTATACAATGTATTTTCATTGTAATTCGTGAGAAGTATATAGTATTCTTCATTGTAATTTTTTGACATTTAATTTTATAGTTCTAGATTTGCATCCCTTCTTCAAAGTCAGATACTTTAAAAAAGCGTATTCCTGTAATATTATTTTTCAAGAAGTAGGTGACAAGTTTTTCATGTATAAATATATGGCTATAAAAATCCCCACCCATCTTAAATATCATACGATTATTTTCTGGGATTTTATTTAGTACACTTTTATCAAGGTGATATTTTAGTACTTTCGTATCTTCAATATCTCTTCCAGCTTTTAGAGGTCGAGTGATCGATTTATCTTTATCCCAACAATCAAGATACTGATAAATATTTAAATACCAGTATCCTTCATCCCACCCTGTTGATTCAATAACTATAGCAGGACATAGCTGAATACCGTGCAAATCATATTTATCCAACTCTTTTTTTATATTGTTGTTAACAACAAAGCTCGGCCCGTCGAACATTACGTCTGTTTTTACTGAAGCAATACCCAGCTTTTTATTTCGCTCTTGAAAGCTAGGCTCAAAGAATATAGGCTCTCCTTCTTTGGTTAATTCACCATAAAAAAATAGCCATCAGACTTTTTATTAATTGACAATCTCATTTGCTCTTCATAGCTATTGCCACAAGCAACGTAATAAACTTCATTGAACCCGCTCATTCCCTTGCCCTTAAATTACATTTTACCGTTGCAATCTCGATAGTTTTTACACATTTTCCACTGCTAGCTTTGAATGTATTTCACTACTATGCTCTCTATCACTTACGTCACAATTCGATGCATCCAGCTAATGCTATAAAGCTAAAACTGCATCCCTTCTTCAAAGTCGGATACTTTGACTAAGTTAACGCCAGTCGCCTTCTCCTCAAAAAAGATATCCGCAATTTTTTGATGGACAAAGACATAACCCATATCATCGGGCCCCATTTTAAAAATCAGCCGCTCTTCTTCTGGAATTTTATCTAATACATCACTATCAAGGCTGTACTTGTAGGTCGACAAACCGTCAGCTAGAGGATCTAATTTTAGTTTTTCCATCGCTCGCTTTGAAAATTTGGACTTTTCTCTATCCAAGCAGTCCAACTCTTCCCAAAAATTCATACACCAAAGATTTTCATGGTAGGTATTATTGTCATCAATAAAAACCGTAGGGTATAACTGAACATTACTAAAGTTATAGAATTTTAGTTTGTTTCTTATACTATCGTTTAAAATCGGGATAGTCGCATAAAATGATACATCAGGTAATACGCAACAACGGCCTAAATTTTGATACTCATCCTTAAAAGCATTTTCAAAAAACAAAGGCTCTTCTCCCCATTCCAACCTCTCAAAGTCAAAATTCCTTCTCGCTGTTTTCTTCAACGGTTTTAAGTACATTGCCAATTCATTAAATCTGGGAATAATTATAAAATAAGCCGCATTGTAGTTCACTAAACTTCCTTTTTTGTAATATACAACGAAAAAATTATAACATGAGAATTTAATTATAAAGCTTTAAAACTGCATCCCTTCTTCAAAGTCGGATACTTTGACTAAATTAACGCCTGTCGCCTTCTCCTCAAAAAAGATATCCGCAATTTTTTGATGGACAAAGACATATTTCAGACCGCCAGCTTGTTTAAATATCAAACGCTCTTCCTCTGAGATTTTATCCAAGACTTCACTATCTAGATGGTATTTATATATATCGCAACCTTTTAAATAGTCAGGCTCTAACATCTCCTCTGCAGTGAATTTTTCTATTTTTGACTTTGCTCGATCCCAGCAGTCAAGCTCTTGCCAAAAATTCATGCACCAAAAGTCTTCGTGATAGTTATCACCATCGTCAATGTAAACAGCAGGATATAGCTGCATCCCAACAAAATTAAAGAGCTTTAACCGTTCTCTAATTTTTGAGCTAACGATAGGGATCGTAGCGTCTAGTAAAACACTGGGGATAGGACGTATAACTCCATTCGCATTATCTTTATCTCTATACGCATTTTCGAAAAATAGCGGTTCTTTCCCCCAAACTAACTGTTCAAACTCATAATCTCTATCCGCCGACTTTTGCAAAGCAGTAAGGTGCAATGTTACTTCGCTATAATTTTTTAAAATGATGTAATATTGGTCGTTAAAATCTCTTGTCATTGCACTTCCAACCTTTATGTAAAGTAGTCTCCTAACTAGTTGGCAAACTAAAACTGCATCCCTTCTTCAAAATCGGACACTTTGACTAAGTTAACGCCAGTCGCCTTCTCCTCAAAAAAGATATCCGCAATTTTTTGATGGACAAAGACATACTTCAGACCACCAGCTTGTTTAAATATCAAACGCTCTTCCTCTGGGATTTTATCCAATACTTCACTATCTAAGTGGTATTTATAAACGTCGATTCTCGACATAAAGTATGGATCTGCTAATTCTTCTTTCGTCGCTTTCTCTGTTTTAGACTTTTCTCTATCCCAACAATCCAGTTCTTGCCAAAAGTTCATGCACCAATAATCTTCGTGATAGTTACCACCATCGTCAATGTAAACAGCTGGATATAGCTGCATCCCGACAAAATTAAAAAATTTTAGCCGCTCTCTAATTCGGCTACTAATTATAGGAGTCACCATGTTTAGCATAACGGTTGGGATAGGCCTTTTGATATTTCTTTTGATATCTTCTTGTTTGTAGCTATTTTCAAAGAAAAGCGGCTCTTGCCCCCAAGTTAATCGCTCAAATTCAAAGTCTCTATCCGCTGACTTTTCTAATGCCATCGGATACAAGGTATAATCATTAAAATCCTTTAAAATTAAATAGTATTCTTCATTATAATTTTTAGCCACATTAATTCCCTACTTTAAGTTTATAGTAAGATTTCTCATATTTTATTTCTTGAGGAACCTTACGAACATTACCATATGGGTATAAATAATTTATCTGACCTACATGCTTCCTCTCATGGTTACAACGCGTTACCTGTTCTTCGCACTCATCAATTTCATTATTATTAGAACAACCTATTTTGCTTGAAGGCTTAAAGTTTCTAAAAACCGAGCTTAATGGGACTCTGAACTCTGCGACTTTTTTTAATATAGCCTTACTTTCAAGATCCAAGATATTTTGAATTTCACTTGTATCTTTTTGAGTTCGAGGTGTGCATTTTTTTAGATCTGATTTTATTTTGTTTATACCTGAAGCAACTTGATCGTGATAAGCCTCTTGTTTAGGCAGAGCATATGTGTGATCGCCACGATGCAATTGCACTCTCAGCTGACAAGCACCTTGTAAGGTGCTGGGTAAAAAGACCAAGTTTTCAACTAAATTTATGTTGTAACCTCTATGAATTAGTAAGCTCCCTAACTGAGCGACATTGACAGCCTCTTTCGAAATCAGATGATGAGCCGCCATATGAATACCATTATGGAACGGATGATCCTTCTTGTGTTTGATATTGGCGATCAGCCTATCTCGATATTTTTTGTCCTTATCAACCATCCCTTCAATTTGTTCTTCAATTTCTTCACTCATGAATCACTCCTTATTCATAATGAACAATGCCACGTAGACTGCGTGGTGTTGTGTGATCTGTTTTGCCACATAAGCGGCATCGTGTCTGTCGTTTTGTTGTTTGCTTTTTCGCAGTTAGCGTCGAGTTGGTTTTGCCTTTAAGTAGCAACCCACTTGAACGCGCGGTTGTAAGCTTTTTCCCGAGATTTTTTAAGGTTGTAGTGCTGTCGTTAAAGTCTTCAAGCGTGCGGATAAAAGCGCGGATTGCCGCTTGTGCTTTTTTAACTTTTACTGATGTACTTGCGGCTCTGGCACCGTTGGCTGATAACTTGGCAGCAAGTGCTGTTACTCTTGCGGCTGTACCCGCTCCTAATGTAAGTAATGACGTTGCTAGTAACAAACAAACCTCTATCGCGACATAAGCGCCGCCTTTTCCGCCAATGTATGCATAAAAATTAGGAGGCACAGCTTCCATAAAGAGTGAAGCGTAAGCAACATAAGTTAGTGCACTATCATGATCGTCTATGAGCGCCAACACTAAATAGAAATCAGGAGTGCTTTTTATGCTAGCGGCTAATTCAGGGTCAATATCAACTAAAGTGGTATCAACAAATTGTTGTACTTTAGCGACCTCCCCTTTCGCGATATCATCAAGTAAGTTGGTAATTGCATGACGATGCGTGTATAACGCATTTGCATAATGGCTTGTATTTTTAATTGCGTCTGCAGCGTCGTTAAGGTACTGAGTAGTATCATGATGTACATCGCGATAAGCCTGTTCGGCTGCATCTAATGCTCGCTGTGTATTGGCTTGATACCAGTTCCAACTGAGCAAGTCTTCACTGGCATCCTCTTCAATCCAATTGGACATTTCATTAGCACTTTGTCGCAATTGCTCAAAGCGCTCGCTAGCATAATCTGCGGTGGTATCATATGCGCTACCTGCGACGGACTTAATGGTTTTTCCTAAGTCAATCCATGTTTGTGCTTCGAACAAATCTGCTTGGTCTTCAAGCCACTTACTTCCACCTTGATACGCACCTTGCGCGCCATTAATTGCAATTGCAGCAAAACCATATTCGTCCCAATCAGATTGAAACCCACTCATATTCGATACGGTATCTCGATATGCACCATCAAGCTGCATGTGTAATGATGATTTGAGGTTATTGATTTCCGCTTCTAGCGCTTCGTTACGAGCAACTTCTACAGTGACTTGCCCCTCTTGTGGTAAGTCGCTTTTTACCACAACTCCAGCCTCATTTGCCGTTGACTCTGCTCGTTCAAGTGCATTTGCATCTGTGCTTTTATCACCACTTGAATTGAGTTTAAGTTTTCCGTGGATAAGTGTATTACCTAAATGAATATTGACTTGTTCAAGGGGAAGCGCGGTCTGCCATTCATCATCGTAATACGCCCTCACTTTTATCCATGCGGCACTTGACTTAACACCGAGTACTTCAACGTCAATACTATGATTGGCTGAACCTGCGCTCGCGGTAAGAACATAAACGCCGGGATCGAGTTTAAGTCGAGTGTCCCAAAAGTGTAATTGATCTGGTGGTAGTTTTGGTACATCAAGCACTGCGCTTCCCTTGCTTGGACCTTGCCACTGCAACCTTACTGCGCGGGCATTACTTACCGAGCCACCCACTTTAGTATCCCAACCACTCGGTACCCGTAAACGATCACCAGCCTTTGGAGGATTGTTGCGATTGACATGGTCGTTGTAACCATAAATCAGCTTAGGATCGGGCCTACCCGCATATTGGTTAGCGACGGACTCTACGGTATCTCCAGCACGAAACATGTGATCGCTAAAACGCATATAAACTTGTTGGGAGCGTTTTAGTTCCACTTTGGAATTGTTATTTGGATTAGAAATAAAAACTGTTGGCTCGAGTACCACTTCAGATTTTATTGCTTTACTGCCACCAAGTAAGGCGCGATTAATTTCAGCTTGACTAAGCCCTCGAGGCATATCTGCTTGCACCAAGCTATTAAAATCTTGCGCACTGCGATTTCCTCCCCCATAGCTTGTCAGTTTATCTTTTACATCAAGTGATTGATATGGCACAAAGGCATATCGCTCACCACTGTGGTGACTAAAGCTAGAATAATTCACTCGCTGCCAGCGCTTGCTTGCAAGTATCCAAAATTGAGCCTGAGAGTGATATCTAAAAAGCGGTGCTTGTCTAAACGGAATGATGCTCCAAATACGACCATGAAGCACATGCATGATTTCAATAGGAAGCTTTCGTCTTTGAATGGAGGACATCGCTGTTGCAGCAAGAAGTTGTACTTCACTTGACGCTTCATGCTCAGTGCTATTACTGGTGCTTTCCTGATTATCACCTAAGCGCGAGATGAGATCATCAAATGCCATTTTTTAGTCCTTTAATAGCGTTATGAAATGAGAGGTTAGTACCTAATCTGAGCCTCGGATAATTAATGTCTTCTTTCAGCTGGTTTCAGCCTGCACTATTGCCTACCGAATAAGCCCACCGATTAGATGCTTTAGCCGCTATTGATAGCGAGCAAATATTGTCCACATTTAAATTAAATGTAGGCTGAATATCTTACAAGTCTCAGACATTAAAAAAGGCGCTTGCGCGCCTTTTTTAATTCCTCAATTTACCGCTGATTATTCAGTTTCTGGTAAATTGCGACCGTAGAACACTTCCTGAATTTCACGATTCAGCTTAAGACGAATTTCTTCCTCTTCATCTGCGTCTAAATCATCAGTACTAATTCCAAATAGATATGCATTTAGGTCTGTTTCCTTAAGCATCATCTTAGTGTGGAATAGGTTCTCTTGATACACGTTTACGTCTACCATGTGGTATGCGTCTTTAGTATCTTCCGTCATGTAATTCTGGATCGAGTGAATTGCGTGGTCGATATAGTGTTTTACACCATTAACGTCACGAGTAAATCCACGAACACGATAGTCGATCGTCACCACATCTGACTCTAAAGAGTGAATTAAGAAGTTAAGCGCTTTAAGTGGCGAAATAATGCCACACGTTGAAACTTCGATATCTGCTCTAAAAGTACAAATGCCATCATGTGGGTGCGCTTCAGGATAAGTATGAACACAGATGTGACTCTTATCCAAATGTGCAACCACTGAATCAGGCAATGGTCCTGGTGCTTCATTACTATCAAAAGTCTGCTGTTCAACAGGCTCTTCTGATACTAAGATCGTCACACTCGCCCCTTGTGGTTCATAATCTTGACGCGCGATATTCAGTACGTTTGCACCGATAATATCCGTTACGTCTTTTAGAATATCCGTCAAACGATCGGCACTGTACTGCTCATCGATATATTCTAGATATTCTTTACGTTGCTGCTCGGTCTTGGCGTAGCAAATATCGTAAATGCTAAAGCTTAAACTCTTAGTTAAGTTGTTAAAGCCATGGAGTTTAATTTTATCAAAGGGCTTGTTCACGATAGACCCACCTTAATACAAAAAATCTGCGCTGCAGAAACAAAAGTTCGCGGATTTTATACGAAAATAGCGCTATGAAAAAGCGTTATTTTTCGTCAATTTCAACCACTTCATGGCTATGCGTAATTTCTACTGCTTTTTCAAGCATTAATGCCACTGAACAATACTTTTCAGCGGATAAACTTACGGCTCTTTCTAGGTGTTTTTCAGAGACATTACGCCCTTTCACCACAAAGTGTAAATTGATCTTGGTAAAAACCCGAGGTGCGCTTTCTGCGCGCTCTGCGGTTAATTTTACTTCCACGTCAGTCACATCCTGACGCGCCTTTTGTAGAATGCTGACTACATCGACTGACGAACAAC
The DNA here is from genome assembly GCF_030291895.1 of Pseudoalteromonas sp. JC3. NCBI lineage: Bacteria > Pseudomonadati > Pseudomonadota > Gammaproteobacteria > Alteromonadales > Pseudoalteromonadaceae > Pseudoalteromonas > Pseudoalteromonas sp. JC3. The sequence goes on from NZ_CP127855.1 coordinate 3,883,691, forward strand.
ATCCCGCTGACATTAATACCATCTCCATTGGACTTGGCGCGGCACTATCAGAACCGGCATCAAATACCACATTATGTCCCGACGCAGAGCGACCGATAAAGGTATCTCCTTCAACCCATTTTACGCTAGCTAACATAGTTATCCTCTATAAAGCATAACACCGCCAAATGGCGGTGTATCTTAAACCTAGAATTGCCTCTAAGTGTGTTTTCTACACTGTCGATAGTGATTGTGCCAAGCTATACAGCAGAATCAAACAGGTTTTTGACCAAACCTGCGAATTCTTCGATAAACTCTTTTTGTTCTACGGTGACACGTCTATCAACAACACTTGATAGCACTTCTTGTAAGTCGTACACAATGCCATCTACCTCACGCACGATCATGCTGCGCTGCTCTGTAGATAACTCAGTGTGCTGCTCGCATATACGGATAACGTTTTCAGCGATCACATCTTCGATTAATTCCATGACTGTTGGAGCCCCTGGTTCAACCGTCCCAGACTTCTCAAACAAGGCTAAGTTTTGCGTCAAATACATGACTAAATCATCGTACCCTTGTTTATCTAAAACCATACTTTGCTCACCCGAACCTATCAAAGACATCTCCTATTGATTTAAGCAGAAAGTTTTTTCGATTGCTACTTTTGTAGTCAACTAGACACAAAAAAGCAGCCGAAGCTGCTTTTCTAATCAATTTTTATTGAGTAAACCTCAATATTGGCATTTTAATCCAAAGATAAACCTGGGCTCAAGCTAGAAGGTAAAGTTACCTTTTCTAGTTCCACAGAAGCCACTGGGTATGCACAGTAATCTGCCGCGTAGTATGCACTTGCACGGTGGTTACCTGATGCACCGATACCACCAAACGGAGCTGCACTTGAAGCACCAGTGATTGGGCGGTTCCAGTTTACGATACCTGCACGAATACGACGTAAGAAACGGTCGTAATCAGCTTCGTTGTCGCCAAGCAGACCTGCTGATAAGCCAAAGCTTGTCTCGTTCGCTTTTTCAATAGCAGCGTCAAAGTCTGTGTAACGGAATATTTTTAACAGCGGACCAAAGTGCTCTTCATCAGGGAAGTCTGCAATGTTAGTACATTCGATGATACCTGGCGTCACAAAGCCTGTGCCTTCTGTGTGCGTCAGCTCGATAAGCGACTCACCACCGAGCTCAACAAGCTGTTGCTGTGCTTTTACCATGCCAGCGGCTGCTGCATTTGAGATCATTGAGCCCATGAACGGTTGATCAGCATCGTCAAAGTTACCCACTTTAATCGCTTTAGTTGCTTTGATCAGTTGCTCAAGGATTGTGTCACCTTGTTCACCTGCAGGAAGGAATAGTTTACGAGCACAAGTACAACGTTGACCACTTGAGATAAACGCAGATTGAATAATGTCGTGTACTGCCGCTTTGGTATCCGCTACATCTTTTACGATGAGTGGGTTATTACCGCCCATTTCAAGCGCTAGGATCTTACCCGGTTGACCTGCATATTGCTCATGTAGCAAGTGACCCGTACGAGAAGAGCCAGTAAAGAATAAGCCGTCAATACCCGCGTGTGACGCAAGTGCTTTACCTGTTTCAACTTCACCCTGAACTAGGTTAATCACGCCAGCAGGAAGACCCGCTTGTTGCCAGTATTTAAGCGTTAGCTCAGCAACATATGGCGTTAGTTCAGATGGCTTAAAGATAACCGTGTTACCAGCAAGTAGCGCAGGTACGATGTGACCATTAGGTAAGTGACCAGGGAAGTTATATGGGCCAAATACAGCAACTACACCATGTGCCTTGTGACGGATCACGGCACGGCCAACTGGCATTGGATTTTCAACAACACCTGTACGCTCTTGATAGGCTTTCTCAGAAATCGCGATTTTACCTACCATAGCACCCGCTTCTGTACGAGTTTCCCAAAGTGGCTTACCCGTTTCTTTAGCAATTGCAATAGCCAGCTCTTCGCTATTTTCTTTTAATACTTCAGCGAAACGCTTAACAATTTCTAGACGCGCTTCAAAGCTCATGTCGCTCCATGAATAGAAAGCTTCACGAGCCGCTTTTACCGCGCCGTCAACTTGCTCAGCAGTAGCTGCGTTTGCGCTCCAAATAACGTCGTTGTTTGCTGGGTTTACAGAGCTAAAGCTTGCGCCTTGTCCTGCAATCCACTCACCATTTATTAGTTGTGCTGCATGTGTTGTCATAATCTGTTCCCAATCTTAAATCTTTACTAGGCTTACTTGATCGCCTTCTTCAACTTTTAGCCCCGCGGCAACATGTGGAGCAAGCGTAACTTCATTGCCATCAGTCAGGGCTAACTCAATTACTGTCGCGCGATAATCAACAAGTTTACCATTTGCGACCATAACAGGGAATCCACCGTTGCTTTCGCCTATTTTCACAGTACGAGTTTCACTATTGCGAACCGTGCGGATATTCCCCACTTTTGCTTCTACCGTTGGACCCGCGTCGAAGATATCAACATAACCATTAAATGTGAAACCTTCGCTTTTTAGTAGCTCAATAGCAGGACGCGTATTGTCGTGAACTTCACCAATCACCGCTTGTGCTTCTTTACTAAGCAGGTTTACGTAGATTGGGTACTTTGGCATTAATTCAGCAATAAAGACCTTTTGGCCGATACCCGTTAGATAATCCGCTGTCGGGAAATCCATCGAGAAGAAATGCTCTTCAAGCCATTGCCAGAACGGGCTTTCGCCTTGCTCGTTAGAAACACCACGCATTTCCGCGATAACGGTTTCAGCAAAACGAGCACGATGTTGGTTAATAAACATAAAGCGAGAGCGAGATAGCAGTTTGCCGTTTGCGCCTTTGCGATAGCCATCTTTCAAAAACAGGGTGCATAATTCCGTCGCGCCAGTGTAGTCATTACATAGCGTTAAAATATCCACTGCTTTATAAACATCGAGTGTGCGTGAAGAGTGGATCACTTTGCTTAGGTGATAATGATAAAACGCATCATCTAAACCAACCGCTGCTTCGATACCGCTGGTACCAACCACCTCGCCTGTTTCAGTATCTTCTAATACAAATAAATAGCCTTCATCAAAAGGCTTGTCTGCTTGCTTGCCAAATGAAGCAACAGAGCGTGCAATCTTCTTCTGTAATAGCTCTTCGTTAACAGGCAAAGAGGTAAAACCGTGGCCTGATTCGTGAGCAATGTTTAAAAGCGCTGGATAATCGCTTTCTTGGATTGGGCGAAGGATCATCATGAGCCCGCTTACTCCTCAAAAATGTGGATAACAACAAGGCCACCAAAAGGTGACCTTGCAACCAGTATTAAGCGTTGTTAGCAACTACCGCAGCAACGGCTTTTTCAAAACGTGCCATCCCTTCGCGGATGTCAGCTTCTGGAATAACAAGAGATGGAGTGAAACGTACTACGTTTGCACCTGCAACAAGTGACATCACACCTTGCTTGATACCTTCAACCAAGAATTCTTTTGCTTTGCCTTCGTACTTTTCAGTGACTACCCCACCAAGCAGTAGACCTTTACCACGTACTTCGGTAAATACGTTGTACTTTTCGTTGATGTCGTTTAGTAGTTCACGGAACAGCTGCTCTTTTGCTTTTACGCCATCAAGTACTGCTGTTGTGTTTACTGTGTCAAATGCCGCTTCTGCAACCGCACACGCCAGCGGGTTACCGCCGTATGTAGAACCGTGAGTACCCACTTTTAGGTGCGCAGCAATCTCAGTTGTTGTGATCATCGCGCCGATAGGGAAACCACCGCCAAGTGCTTTAGCCGTTGTTAAAATATCAGGGGTTACGTTTAAACCTTGGTATGCATACAAATCACCAGTACGGCCAACACCTGTTTGCACTTCATCAAAAATAAGTAGCGCGTTGTGCTTGTCACACAGCTCGCGAACACCTTTTACAAACTCAGCCGTTGGTGAAATGATACCACCTTCGCCTTGTAGCGGCTCCATCATCACGGCACAAGTGTTGTCTGAAATAAGCGCTTCAAATGCCGCTAAATCGTTATAGTCTGTGTGAACAATGTCGCCCGGCTTTGGACCAAAGCCATCAGAGTATGCAGCTTGACCACCTACGGTCACAGTGAAGAAAGTACGGCCGTGGAAACCTTTGTTGAAAGAGATGATTTGCGACTTTTCAGCACCAAACTTATCTAGTGCCCAACGGCGTGCTAGTTTAAGCGCCGCTTCGTTCGCTTCTGCACCTGAGTTTGCAAAGTAGACTTTTTCTGCGAACGTGGCATCGGTTAGCTTTTTCGCTAAACGTAGTGCAGGCTCATTGGTCATCACGTTAGATAGATGCCAAATTTTCTCGCCTTGCTCTTTAAGCGCGCCCACCAAAGCTGGGTGACAATGACCTAGACAGTTAACTGCGATACCACCAGCAAAGTCGATGTACTCACGACCTTCCTGATCCCATACTCGAGAACCTTCACCTTTCACTGGAATTACCGCTGAAGGTGCGTAGTTAGGTACCATTACGTCGTCAAACAATTCACGATTGATAGTCATTTTATTTCCTCATATTTGGTGAGTGAAAGTGCAAACAAGGAGTCATTTCCTTTTGGAGGTCGGCGCGTTGCCGCCACTTGATAGGATATTTATTCACACCAATTCGGTGCTATGTATTTTGACCCGCCCCTTGATGGCACAAAATTCATACGCTCATTATTCCAGAAAAAGCGCCATTTGTCTCACTTATACCACGTTCTCAGCCCTTAGTATTCAAGGGTTTAACATATATTCTCAACTCAAGTGAATAACTATCTAGGGCAGATATTTAGGGCAAAGCAAGCGCCGTGCAGCCTTGCACAGATCATTTAAGATTAGGTTTTGAATGAATAGTCGCAAAAAAAATTTCAATTTTTTTTACAAAATCGTCAACTGCAGGTTATGGAACGCACATTTTGCCAATTGCTGACGCATTTCCTCGGTAAGTTCTAAATGATTGAGCAAAATCTCGGCTTCGTCGTCTTCAATTAACTGGCTATCTTTTAAAACAAGCAGTTGTGCGTAGCCATAGGCTTTTTGCATCACTTGTGTCAGTGGTAATGGGTCGGCAATGTTTTTATGCGCATTTGGTAGATAAGTTTGCGCATACTCTTCCATGACGGCATTAAAGGGCAAATAACGTAACTCCATTTTTTCAATTAGCTTACGTGAAATCTCTGCTGAATGTTCTATCAACAAGTTACGTAAAAATAACGGATCAGGAGATAACTCCATTAATGCGGTGTGTAGGTCTTTTTGCTTTTTGTCTCGTGCTATTTGCACCTTGGCTTGCCACACCTTTTCGAAGGTGCGTAAATAAAGACGGATCAAGGCCACTTTCCCAAGTTCTAGTAACATGCCTAAAGTAAACGCATGCTGTTCTTTTACCCCAAAAAATGGTGCCAGCTCTTTTGCCGCAATGGCCGTGCTCATGCTCAGCTCGCGTAATTTACGCTTCATTAAGCCAAATGGTTCTGTAGCATGCGGCATCCAGTGTCTTACCGCCATTGTCGGGATCACCATTTGCAAGTTCTCAAGGCCTAAATACCTTAATGCTAATGCCGGCGTGTCGACCTTAATGGACGTGCCTTTACTGTTTTTTTTGCGATACTGTGGCAAGTTGACTAGCGAAACCAGCTCACGACCCAACCAACTTAAGTCATTAACCAAAGGTTCTAAACGCCCAACTGAAGCTGAGCGCACGGCAAGAATGTCTAAAATTGCAGGAACGGAGTCTTGAATGCCAATGACTTCATGATAGATATTATCAAGGTCATGCAGTTGCTTTGTGATAGCTTCTTCGATAACTGAATGTAGATGCTTACTCGCTTTGGCAATATATTTGTGATGGCTTGTGCTGCTTTCTTGGCGTTTTGCAGCCGCTGCAATTTCCACCTCTAGCATAGTGCGCTGTGCGATATTCTCCCCATAGCTAATATCAAATGTATGGATATAGCCTATTTGCTTTTGCGCAAAGTTGAGGCTGATAAGAAGGTCATGGGCACGCTCGGATAGCGCTTGTGCCATTCTAATTTGCTTATTTTCTTGCGTCATGCATGCTACTTATCTAAAGGAAAAACACTGAGTTAAGCACTCAACAGAATCGTCTTACTGATTAACATTATACCAGTAAAAGCAATATTATGATTTGATATTGCGCACAATAGAATCAAAAAGTTACGTATCAAAAACTAGTCTAACCAACAAAAACGCAGCGAATATGGATGTATAACACCTAGGCGAAATCCTGTTGGTTTTGTTTAAACTTTAGAAGCGTTTTATAAAGTTATCAAGTAATGCTAAGCCGTGTTCAGTGAGGATAGCTTCTGGGTGAAATTGCACACCTTCAAGTGCTCTATCGGATGCCAAAAGTCCCATAATTTCATCACGCTCACCCTCTTGTGTCTGTGTCCAAGCCGTTACGGCTAGAGACTTTGGTAAGCTACTTTGCTCAACAACCAAAGAGTGGTAGCGGCATACTTCGTATGGTGATGGCAGGCCTTGAAATACGCCTATATTGTTATGGTGCACTTGAGACGTTTTCCCATGCATCACTTGTTTTGCGCGAATGACTTTGCCACCTAAAGCTTGTGCAATAGTTTGATGACCAAGGCAAATGCCGAGAATAGGGATTTGTCCCTGTAGACGTTTTACGACTTCAAGCGAGATCCCCGCTTCATCAGGACTGCAAGGGCCAGGAGATAGCACAACATATTTGGGATTAAGCTGCTTGATTTGTGAGGTGCTGATTTCATCATTTCGCTTTACCAGCACATCCACATCTAAGCGCTGAAAATACTGCACTAAGTTGTAGGTAAAGGAATCATAGTTATCAATCATCAACAGCATGTAGGTACCACTAAAAGAACCAAGCGGCCTATTTGCCACTGGGGTAAAGATGTTCGTTATAAATCTATTTTATCACGAACTCAACAGGAGGATTTTCTTATATCTAGTATCTGCTTTAAACCAAAGGTCTGCAGACCCTTGTAATACAAAAAGACACCATTTATGGTGTCTTTTCATTGTGTTTTATTAACCGCGAGGAATAAAACCGACGGCGTCATACACAGCTTTCAGTGTTTTTTCGGCACGAATACTTGCTTTTTCCGCGCCTTTTTTCATGATTTCGTTCAGCAGAGTTTGATCTTCACGGATTTCTTTAAAACGCGCTTGAATAGGCTCCAGCATATTCACGACCGCATCGGCAGTGTCTTTCTTTAAATGACCGTACATTTTGTCTTCGTACTCTGGCACTAACTCTTCAATTGAGCGTTTAGTTGCAACACTTAGTAGAGTCAGTAAGTTGGATACTCCTGGCTTTTCAACACGATCAAAGTAAATGCGTGCTTGCTCATCTGAATCCGTTACCGCTTTTTTCAGCTTTTTCTCTATCTTCTTAGGTTCGTCCAACAGCATCACAAAACCATTTGGGTTTTCGTCTGATTTTGACATCTTCTTGCTCGGGTCTTGCAAGCTCATAACACGAGCGCCAAACTCTGGAATATAAGGTTCTGGGATCTTAAAGACATCGCCGTACAAGTTGTTAAAGCGCGTTGCGATATCGCGGGTCAACTCAAGGTGTTGCTTTTGGTCTTCACCAACCGGTACTTGATCCGCTTGATACAATAAAATATCCGCAGCTTGCAATACTGGATAGGCGAATAAGCCAACGTTTACGTTATTGGCGTGCTTTGCTGACTTATCTTTAAACTGCGTCATGCGGTTTAACTCACCCATCTGTGCATAACAGTTCAGCACCCAACCTAGCTGTGCATGCTCAGGAACCTGTGATTGTACAAATAGTGACGATTTATCTGGATCGATGCCGCAAGCAGTATATAGTGCTACGCCGTCTAATACGCGATCGCGTAGTTGCTGTGGCTCTTGGCGAACCGTAATGGCATGCAAGTCAACCAACATAAAGTAACAATCATGATCGTTTTGTAGTTTAAGCCACTGGTTAATGGCACCTACGTAATTGCCTATTGTCATACCACCGGTTGGCTGAATACCACTTAATACTACAGGTTTACTCATGTCGTTCCTTTATTTCTTCATTGAATTAACGTTGATTGATAATGGGAATAATATCTAAGAATCCATCACAAAGGTACTGTGGATTGAACTCTTTCAAATCGAATCCCTGATTATACCCATAATTTAGCGCAATCACAGGTATCTTAGCGCCCTGAGCGGCCAAAATATCGCTTTTAGAGTCCCCAACCATAATAAGCTTATCCGCTGATATACCAAGACGCTCGGCAGCCAGCAATAGCGGAGCTGGTGACGGCTTTTTGTCAGTGTCATCACCACAGACGATACAATCAAAATGCGATGTGAGATTTAATTTATCCAGCAGTTTTAGCGTAAATGCACGATTTTTATTTGTCACGACGGCTTTTGGCACTGTGGCAAATGCAAATAGCCCTGTCTCAACATGCGGATACAAACCCGCATACTGACCAACTAATTCGTCATAATGCACTTTAAAACGCTCAATGGCGGTGTGCGCTAAACTTTCGGATAAGTCTTCGCTAACTTCATGGCTACCGCTTAGGCCTCTTTTTACTAACATATCGATGCCGTTACCTACCCATTCACGCACCAGAGCATGACTAACAATTGGGTGAGCAAGCTCAGACAGCGTTAAATTGAGCGCCATGTACATATCCTCGACGCTATCAACTAACGTGCCATCAAGGTCAAATAAAATACCCTCAAAACGCATTATTTTACCTTTGCTAATTCTTGACGCATGGCGTCTATTACCGCTTTGTAATCGGGTTGATTAAAGATAGCGGAACCCGCAACAAACATGTCTGCACCTGCCGCTGCAACCTCAGCAATGTTGTCCACCTTAATTCCCCCATCCACTTCAAGACGAATATCGCGACCGGAAGCGTCAATGCGTGCTCTCGCTTCTTTTAATTTCTCAAGTGTATGTGGGATAAAACTTTGGCCACCAAAGCCCGGATTTACTGACATCAAGAGGATTTGATCAATTTTATCCATCACATGATCAAGATAATGCAGCGGTGTGCCCGGATTAAATACCAAGCCAGCTTTACAACCTGACTCTTTAATCAGCGCAAGGCTTCTGTCTATATGCTCGCTGGCCTCTGGGTGAAATGTAATAATGCTCGCTCCGGCTTTAGCAAACTCGGGAATTAGACTATCTACAGGCTTTATCATCAAGTGTACGTCGATAGGAGCTGTAATTCCGTAATTTCTTAATGCGTCACAAATCATTGGACCAAAAGTTAAATTTGGCACATAGTGATTATCCATTACATCGAAATGAACCACGTCGGCACCTGCTGTCAGTACCTTTTCAACATCTTCGCCTAACCTCGCAAAATCTGCGGATAGAATGGATGGTGCAATTAAAAAATCAGACATACTTTTCCCCTAAACGTAAGACCGCGATACTGTACCGTAAATTGCCCAAAATGTCTGCGATTTAAGGCGCTTTATGATTGTGCAATAAACGAACATTGTGTATCATTATGTGATATCTAACTTCTGGGGATAGGGTTATGGTTTCTAGATATAAAGCACGGATTGCTCTGCTTGGGACGGTATTAGCCGTGTCGGCAGGGGTATTTTCTTTCGACAATGATGAAAGTCTTGCCGCAAATTACTCCGCATGCACTTGTAGCACTGGCAATTTAAGCAGTCGAATAAATGCAGTGGAATGTCAGCAAGAAGCGCACACCAGTTGGGCAGCGTGGTTGACTGGCGGTAGTTCGAGTGGCCAATTCCATTATTTGGATTTGCTTGAGTTATTACTTGGCTCTAAAGACAATCAAAGCAGTAGTAAAGTTTCATCTCCTTACTAATACCAGTTGAGCCAATCAACTGGTAAGAGGTAAACACTATGGCTTCTTCCAATAGTAAATTCGCATTAATTCAAAGTGTCTGTGCGGCAATGTTTGGTGTGCAGAGCGGTCAAAAACAAGCATATGACTTTAACAAAAAGCATTTTTGGCCGTTTGCTTTTGCGGGCATCGTTTTTGTCGCCGCTTTTGTCATTGGCTTAATTTGGTTTGTAAATGGTGTAGTTTTGGCTTAGTCCTTTATGCCGCGGCAAATTACGAACGGTGATATAGCGCCATTAGCTCGTCAACTTTATTCCGCCCATTACCCTTTGGGCTAATTGTACGTTTCACCTTTATCACATCTAGCTTCGCTTGATTGTAAATCTTTCGTGTCCACACCGTATCGTGATTGGAGATTAACACTGGCGTTTGCTTTTCAAAAGCCGCAGTTTCCGCAAGATTCGCCAGCTGTGCTTGATCGTCTAAGTTAAACCCACCTTTTGCATAGCTAGTAAATGACGCAGTTTTGCTCAAAGGTACATACGGAGGATCGCAATACACTACCGCATTCTTTGGCATGGTTTCAAATACTTGGCTGTAACTTTGACAGGTGAAAGTAGCCTGTTGAGCCTTTTCAGCAAACACATATAACTCGCGCTCTGGAAAGTAAGGCTTTTTGTATTTACCAAAAGGGACGTTAAAGATCCCCTTGAGGTTATAACGACATAAACCATTGTAGCCATGGCGGTTCATATATAGAAATAGAATCGCACGCTCATACACATCAATGCTTTCGTTAAACTGTTGTCGATACGCGTAATACGCATCTGGATGGTTATTCAGCTCGACGAATAGCCTTTTAGCGTCACTGATAAATTCATCAGGAATACGCTTCAACTCTTTATACAGGTTGATAAGATCAGCGTTAATGTCATTTAAGACATAATGCTTAAACTGAGTGTTAAGGAAAACAGATCCCGCTCCAACAAAAGGTTCTACTAGCGTGTCGGCTTCATTACTTGCTGCTTGTAGGCGCTTAGAAATATCTTCTACTAAGCTGTATTTTCCGCCTGCCCATTTTAAGAAGGCTCTAGTCTTTTGTTGCATGCTCGTTCTATGTCGTGAGTGGTTGCGCGATTTTACACTAAATGTGGCTAATTACCGAGAGACTGAGTAATTTCTTGTTTAATTTTACTCATTCTCTTAAAAAATGGCTGACCTTTTTGTAGCGCTTCTGGCAATACTGCCTTTGCTTGCTTCGCTGATGCCAAACTCTGGTAAGCATCAGTAGTAACTACAAACCAAGTTCGGCCATTTCTTAAAACAGTAAACTGCTGTGTCACTACCTCGTTATGCTCCGCCATAAACCCAGCTGCAATCTCACTTTCTGTCACTGCAAGTAACTGGATCACCCATTCACCATCTGAGCGACTGAGATACCAAGGGTTTCCCGTCAATAGTTCAGGCTCCGCGTGCTGAAGCTCTGTTACTGGCGATAAAGTGGCAGGAGTACTATCAACATCGGCTTTTTCAGGTGTAACCGCTTGCTCTGATAGTGCGTTATTGTTGTTTGTCGTATCTTCTTTTGTTTCGGTTAGTGCAGATAAAATACTGCCAACAGGCGCAGTTTCGACTTGCGTTGGCGCTTCGGTTGGCAACTCTGGTTGCACATCGTTTTCAATTTCAACTTTGGTATTTGGCGCCTCAAATACCTCTTGCGCATCAATAGCGGTGGCTACTGTTTCTTCATCACCTTGAGTCGGTGTCCAGTATCGTTTTAATTCTTGCTTATACACTAAAGCAACCATCAACGCTGTTAATACCAAACAAAGCGCAATGACATACCATTGCCATTGTGATTTGCTACCTACTTTGGAGCTTTGTTCGCGTAAATTTAGACTCTGCTGCTGTGGCTGCCAAGAAAGTAAAACACTCGGATTACCTCGAGCTTCAGCAACAAACGTATTAAAAATAGGATCTTCGTCAGGCGGTAAGTCTTTGTAAAACATGCTCATCAAGCGCTTACTCTCGAGCACGGATAAAGGCTCGATATGAATATCCAGACTTTCAGGGATCAGCTGAGGCTGCTGCGCCGTAGCGAGTATGTAAATTGTTTCGCGAGAAGATTTTGCGAGCTTTTGTAGTTGTTCCGCAAGCTCTTGGGTTAAATGCCTGACGTTGTCTAACACCCATAAACATGGCCCACAAGCTTGTTCATCATGGAGCAACATGAAGTTTTCACTTAGAGATAACTTCTGATCAATGAGAGGACTGCGAAAGCTATGCTCAAGCAGCTGCCGTACCACATCAAACTCTTGAGTATTGGCAGTCAGCTTTACAAACGCTTTGTTAAAGTCTGGGTATTTATCAGTAAGAAACGATTCCGCAAGGTAGCTTTTACCAAGACCTGAAGAGCCAACTAAGGTTATCAGGTTTTGGCCATAGTCGAATTGCATAGCAATTCTATCTACCAATGCAGCTCTGCTTGGTAAAATTTGCGACTGCATTTAACGACCTATTAGAGTTACCACGGTTTCATCGCTAACATCATCCACTAGCGCACATTGGCCTAGTTGCGTAGGAAGAATAAAGCGAATTTTGCCTTGTTTGTTCTTTTTGTCTTTGCGCATATGTTGTAAAAACTGCGCTGCGGTCATCTCGCTTGGCGCTTCTGTCGGTAATTGATAAAGCGCAATAACACGACGGATCTTTTCAACATCAGTAGTACTAAGCGCGCCGCGCTGACAAGCCAAATTTGCAGCTATCATCATACCGGCAGCAACGGCTTCACCATGCAACCAATTACCATAGCCCATTTGCGCTTCAATCGCATGGCCAAAGGTGTGACCCAGATTAAGTAATGCACGCAATCCCGCTTCGGTTTCGTCTTTGGCGACGATCTCGGCTTTTATCGCACAACACTTATAAATAACTTGTTGAAGGCTTTCAGCATCTAGTGCGCTGAGCTGAGGATGCTGATCCGTTAATGTATCAAGAAAAGATGCGTCATAGATCAACGCATATTTAATGACTTCAGCCATACCCGCAGCAAACTCTCTTGCAGGCAATGTACTTAAGGTCTTGGTGTCGATAAAAACCGCTTTTGGCTGATAGAAAGCACCAATCATGTTTTTACCTAGCGGATGATTTACCGCTGTTTTACCACCAACCGATGAATCTACTTGTGACAGCAAAGTCGTAGGGATTTGAATAAACGGAACACCACGCTGGTAGCATGCCGCAACAAAACCAGTCAAATCGCCAACCACACCGCCACCGAGGGCAATCAAACACGTATCACGACCACAATTATGCTCGAGCAAAAAGGCAGAGATCTTTTCAAACCATTCTAGCGATTTGTATTGTTCACCATCAGGAATAACAAAATGTAGCGGTTTTTGAGCATCAAATATTGCTAACAGACTATCTAAATATAGAGGTGCAATGGTGGTGTTGGTGATGATAACAGGACGACTTTGCCCAACGTACTGCTTAAGTCGTCCTTCATCTGATAAGAGATGTTCACCGATGAAGATGGGATAGCTCCGCTCGTTTAAATCAACCTTTAATTCAAGCATGGCGTCCCTCCTACGGTGTTGTTATATTAGAAATCTAATTTTTCAATAATTTGGTTTGCAACTACTTTAGCGCTTTGCTCATCCGTGCGAACAACGTGATCTGCCACTTCTCTATATAGTGGTTCACGCTCATCAGCTAAGCGCTCTAGTACGTCACGTGAGTCTTCACTGGTTTGTAGTAATGGACGACGCTTATCACGCTGAGTACGAGCTACCTGTTTTTCGATCGGCGTTTCTAGGTAGACAACAATACCGCGCGCAGACAACTTGTTGCGCACTTCTTTGCTGATCACAGAGCCACCACCTGTCGCTAACACAATGCCTTGCATTTCTGTTAGGTCAGAGATGACGCTTTCTTCACGCTTGCGGAACCCCTCTTCGCCCTCGATATCGAACACCCAAGAAATATCGGCACCTGTGCGGCGCTCAATTTCCTGATCCGAATCGAAAAATTCAAGGTGTAATTGATCTGCAATGTGACGACCAATCGTGCTTTTACCAGCCCCCATCGGGCCTACTAGAAATATATTACGTTTCTCAGCCATATCTTTTTAGTACAAACGAACTCTAAAATTTGAAATAAAACCCCGCCTAACGACCTGGCCCCAAAATTAAGGAGGGGATTATCTCAGTAATCCGTGAACAATTTCAAGTCAAACCACGCAAAAAGCGCAATACTTTTACTGTCAACGGGCCTATAAACTGTCTTGAATGATCTTAGGCGTCACAAATATCAGCAATTCTCGCTTTTCATTAATATCACGAGAGTTCTTAAACAATAGACCTAAATATGGGATATCGCCCAAAATTGGGATCTTACTTACTGCCGTTTTCACTTCTTGCTGATAGATACCACCCAGTACGATAGTTTGACCATTTTCGACCAGTACTTGTGTTTGGATCTCTTGGGTATTGATTGCCGTCGCCGGGCCATTTGGCGTTTGCACGGTATCACCTTTAGTGTCTTGTGTAATCACTAAGTCGAGAATTATTTTATTATCAGGTGTGATTTGCGGTGTCACCTCCAAGCTTAAAACCGCTTTTTTGAAGCTCACCGTCGTTGCACCACTTGATGATGCCTCTACGTAAGGAATCTCTGTACCTTGCTCGATACGCGCCTTTTTCTGGTTAGCTGTCGTGATGCTTGGCGTCGCGATTATCTCACCTTTATTTTCTTGCTCCAGTGCAGACAACTCAAGATCTATCAAAGTGCCATCAGCTAATTTCGCAATGTGCATACCAATACTGCCAGCAGGGACTCCTTTTACGCCTAAATTAACGTTTAAGCGGTTTTCCAAAGACGGAATATTGCCATTGGATAGCGCATTCGCACCGTCTAGCGTACCAGAGATGGCATCACTGCCTTGCTGATCGCTAAAGCCCCAGCGGACACCTAAGTCTTCTTGTACTGTGTCATCTACAGTAACCATGCGTGACTCTATACGCACCTGTTTTACCGGCACATCTAAGGTTTCAACCATCCGACGTACACTTTCAATACTGCGTGAGGTGTCTTTAATTAATAAAGTATTGGTACGTTTATCAACCGATACACTACCACGATGACTAATAATAGAGTTGATATCGGTTTTGAGTAAGTCAGCAAACTCTTCCGCTTTCGCGTAATTAAGTTGAATATACTCGCTATATAATGGTTCCAGCTCTTCTACTTGCTGACGCGCTTGTAATTCCTTGGCTTCTCTAGCAGCGAGCTCTTCAGATGGCGCGACCATCAAAATAGAGCCATCCATACGCTTATCTAGCCCTTTCACACGTAACACAACATCAAGCGCTTGATCCCAAGGTACACCATCTAAACGCAAGGTTATATTGCCAGATACGGTGTCACTCGTTACTAGGTTAAAGTTGTTTGTATCGGCGATGATCTGTAGTACGGAGCGAATTGGAATATCCTGAAAATTCAACGTGATCGGCTGACCTCTATATTCTTTTTTATCGCCAAAGGTTTTATTACCTTCGTCTTTTTCAACTGATAAGGTAAAGATGTTATCAAGCTGTTGATAGGTAAACTTGAATGCCGCATTTGGCTCAATCACAATGCGGCTTTTATTGTCTTCTTTAAAGGTTTCTATGCGAGATACCACAGTGCCAAAATCTAACACATCGAGTTCGTATAGCAGGTCTTCTGCAATATCGATATGGTGGAAGTCCGCAATGATTTTACCACCGCGCTCTTGTACATCGATGGCCGCTTGGTTGTGCTCAAGAAACGCAAGTACTTTAGCTTCACCTTTCTCACCGCGACGAAAATCGATAGCTTGAATTTGGTTGATAAACGCAGTGACTTTTTGACTTTGATCTTGTTCAGAGACAATCGGTTTATTAGACACTTCCACTATCACAAGGTTATTCTTAACCTCGGTTTTATATAGCTTCAGCTCATCCATGTTGATGGAAACGGCAAAACCACCATCTCTGAGTTCACTGGTAATGCCTTGAATACCAGCTTTATCAATACTCAGAGCTTTTAAGCTTTCTTCAAACTCAGCCTGCTGGAAAAACAATTCAATACTGGTGCTTTCGCCGACAACACGAACTTGTGGCTCTGTATTGAGTTTTTCATCAAACACCAGTTGTAGCTGAGTTTCCCCTGTCGGAACGGGGTTATAGCGAATGTCATACAACATAGGAATGGCATGCGTAATTGACGAAAGGCCAACTAAGGCAACACCGAGCACAGAACGCCATAATGTTCGAGTGCTTTTAATGGTTGATTTTATAACGTTATTGTTAGTATTCACTCGTGCCACCTTGTTCCGCTTCTAACATTTCCACTTTTGTTAGCCTTTCTTTCCAACATCCCGTTCCATCTGGGATCAATTCTAATAATTCTAAATGATCGGCATGTACACTCAGCACTTTGCCATGATACAGGCCCATATATTCACCACGCTTTACACGATACAAGCCTTGCGTCGCCGCTTCGATTAGCGCCCAACGACCATCAGACTTGGCAATAATGCCTTTCATACGTAGATTATCCAACGGAAATTTCTCCAATGGATAGCGATCTCTATCTGGATCTGGATGTAAACAGTTTTTAATTTGAACTAGTTTATTTTCAATCACTTCAGGCTGGGGCGCAACAAAAGGGCTACGCAATTCTGAAGCGCTATACTTAAATGGCTCATAATTTTGCATTTCAGGTATAGGCTCGATTTTTGGTGTTGAGCTTGCTTTTACCTGATCAATAAATTCTTTTTGTTCTGCAGTACTATCATTACAACCCGAGATGAACATCAACGAGGTCACGCAGAGCATCAGTCGGATCATTTCTGACCTCCTTGCTCATAACGATAAGTTTTTGCCACAACACTAAATACCAGCTCGCCATTTCCTGCATTTTCGATTCTAAAATCATGTAGGCTGACTATACGAGGTAATTCAGATACCTTACTCACAAACTGACCAAATTCATGATACTTACCTATCACTTCTAGCTTAATCGGCAATTCGGTATAAAACTCTTTACGTACCTCTGGCATCCAGCCAATTTTTAGGAAGGTTAATCCGCTTGAGGTACCAACGTAAGTCAGATCATCAAGTAGTCCAGGCGTTTCGTTGGAGCTTGGCAGTCGTCTCAACAGCTCAGTGAATTGCGCTTCCATATCAATCATTTGCTGTTTATATAGCTCTAGATTGTTTGCTCTTGCGTATTTAATCCGGTAGCTCGTTCTCAGCTCTTGCTCTTTTTTAACCGCTTGGTCGTAGCGGTCAATGGAACTTGAGACCATCAGGTTATAACCCAATACCATCATTAGTAAAACCACCAGAACGGAGCATAAAACTTTTACAGGAAATGGCCAATGACCAATATTATCGAGCTCCAGCTCATTCCAATCTATTTCTTTTAAACTGTTTAAGTCAAAATTCATGCACTGTGCCTCCGCCCTATTTCGCTTTATCGGCTAAGTGGATGTCGTCATGAGACTTAATATAAAAGTGCATCGTAAAATCACTCAGTAATTTTGAACTTTGCTCACCGGCTACTATGCCTTGGATCACCGGCCGCTCTATTAAATATGATGATTCAACTTGTCGTAGCATTTGCGATAAGCGGTTGTTTGATTCACTCCGACCAATGACTTTTATCATATTGTCTTGCCGCTCAAGACTGGTGAGATAAACCCCAGCCGGAACCACTCGCGCTATTTCATCGATAATTTGCGTGCCGAGACTGCGGTTGAGTTGCAACTCCTCAATAAGCCGAATACGGCGCTGTAAATTTTCTTTTTGCTTATTCAGGTCGTTAATCGCAACTATCCGTGAATCTAGTTGAGTGATCTCGCTTTCGAGATAGCGGTTTTTAATTTCTTGCCCGGTTTTTAAGCCGTCATAGAAGCTGCCAAGCATGTACATTAACAACAGACAAGCCGCGATGATCACCGCAATGATAGTCAGAAAGATTTGTTGCGACGCTTGCCTTTGCTGCTCGCGCCAAGGAAGCAAATTTATATGTGGCATGATGAGAAGCTCCTTAATGCCAAGCCTGTCGCTAAGGCGAATTGCGCTTTATGCTTTTGCAGCACATGCCTATCTACTTTTGGTGCAATCTCCATATCAGTAAACGGGTCTGCCACTATTGTGTGGATCCCAAGCTCATCAATGAGCAGTTTATCTAAGCCATCCACTAAAGCCGTTCCACCCGTCAACACGATGTAATCGATATGATCTTTACCACTGGTCGTCATAAACATTTGCACTGCTCGACGAATTTGCTGCAGCATAGAAGTTTGGAAAGGAGCCAAGACTTCAAAGGTATAGTTTGGAGGTAAATCCCCCGTCGTTTTCGCCAGTTCTGCTTCATCGTAGGTTTTGTTGTAATAAGCAACAATGCTGTTGGTATATTGCTCACCACCAAACACTTGGTCACGAGTGTAAATCGTTTTCCCAGATTGAATAACGCTAATCAGCGTAAGCACTGCGCCAATATCTATCATTGCTACGATTTTATCAAAGGCATCATTTGGCAGTTCAGGGTAAATGACATCCATGGCTCTACTTAGTGCGTAGTTTTCTACATCAACAACTTTCGCTTTGAAACCCGCTTCTTCCAATGCGCCAACCCGTGCTTGCACGCTTTCGGTACGAGCCGCAGAGAGCAGCACATTCATTTTTGACGGATCGGCTTCGTTTACTCCAATTTTTTCAAAATCTAGACTAACTTCATCTAACGGGTAAGGGATCAGGCTATCTGCTTCTATTGCTATCTGAGACTCGAGTTCAGCATCAGTTAATGACACATCCATAAAGATCACTTTTGTAATCACGGTCTGACCGGATACGGCAACTGCTGCATATTGCGTGAGCTTTGGAATGCGCCGCTTCATTTTAGTTATCGCGTTGCCGATCGCTTCAATGTCTTGAATGGCCCTTTCATTTACTGCTCCTTTCGGAATAGGTTCAATCGCAACGGCTTCTACTCGGTAGCTGGAACTTGTCTTCGACAGCAACACCGCTTTGACACAATGGGAGCCGATATCGATCCCTATCATCAGAGGTGCTTGTTTTTTTAGTAGTTGGCTCAGCATGTGAAGCGCCCGTTTCCTTTTAAGACTGTGTACCATAAAAATTTAGCACACAAAAATATTAATCGTTTTTTAATCAAGATATACTAGCAGTGTCTACCTGTAATTGGGAGTCTAACTAGGGATAATTCCGTGAAATTATTGAAAAGATTTTTACAATTCGTTTTTGTTTGTACCCTTTTAGGCGTGTTGACACTTATCAGTCTTTATTATTATGTCAAATCTGACATACCAAGTGTAGAGGTTTTGAAAGATGTTCAACTACAAACACCCATGCAAGTCTTTACACGAGACGGAAAACTCATCAATCAATTTGGTGAAAAGCGCAGGATCCCTGTACGTTTGCAGGATGTTCCACTCCCCATGCGAAAGGCATTCTTAGCGACAGAAGATAACCGCTTTTACGATCATTTCGGTATTGATCCGATAGGTATCGTCCGCTCCGCTATAGTACTTATCACCACAGGGCAAAAAAAGCAGGGAGCCAGTACGCTCACCATGCAACTTGCCAGAAACTTCTTCTTAACAAGAGAGAAAGCCTATATTCGTAAAGTGAAAGAAATCTTTATTGCGTTGCATATTGAGCAACTATTAACGAAAGATGAAATTTTTGAGCTTTACTTAAACAAAATTGAACTGGGCAATCGCGCCTTTGGTATCGGTGCTGCAGCGCAAGTCTACTACGGTCGCTCACTATCAGAATTAACTTTAGCAGAAATGGCAATGATTGCAGGCCTGCCAAAAGCGCCTTCTGCGTTAAATCCAATTCGTAACCCAGAGCGCGCGCAATTGCGCCGGAATGTTGTGCTCGGACGAATGCTTGCTGAAAAGTATATTACTCGAGCAGAATATGATGAGGCAACACAAGCTCCTATCACGGCTAAATTCCATGGCGCCGAAATCGAGCTTTATGCACCTTACATCTCTGAAATGGTTCGCGCCTATATGGTCGAACGCTACGGTACTGATAAAGCTTATAACTCAGGCATGAAAGTTTACACCAGTGTGGAATCAGACATGCAACAGGCTGCTCAGCATGCATTAGTTGATAATTTACATGCCTACGATATGCGTCACGGCTTTAGAGGCGCAGAAGAAACCTATTGGCATGCTGAAACGGAATCGCCGCTAAGCCATGAAGGCATTATTACTCGCCTTAAAAAGGTCAATGAAATTGGGCCGTTAAAAGCAGCTGTGGTGCTAAGCATTGCAGAGAAAACGGCCGACCTGCTCTTAAAAACCGGTGAGCAAATTACATTGGAATGGTCAGGCTTAAGTTGGGCCAGACAATACATCAGTGAAACGCGTCAAAGCCTACCACCAAAAACAACCGCAGATATCCTCGCGCCGGGCATGCAAGTGTTTGTACGCAAACAAGACGACGGCTGGATGTTAAGTCAATTGCCGCAGGCATCCAGTGCCCTCGTCTCACTTGACCCGCAGGATGGGCGTGTAAAGGCGATTGTGGGCGGCTACAGCTTTGAGCTTAGCCAATACAATCGTGCTACCCAAGCTAAGCGCCAGGTGGGTTCAAACATCAAACCCTTTATTTATTCATCCGCATTAGAAAATGGCTATACCCTAGCCACCATTCTTAATGATGCCCCGATTAATCATTGGGACAGAAGCGTTGGCGTGGCTTGGCGTCCGAAGAATAGCCCTGAAGTGTATAACGGCCCAATCCGTATTCGCCGAGCGCTTGCACAATCGAAAAACGTGGTATCTGTTCGTTTGATCAAAGGCGTTGGCATAAATAAGGCTGCTGATCATTTGCTTAAATTTGGTTTTCAAGACGCAGATATTAATCGCAGCGAGTCATTGGCGCTTGGTAGTGCTGCACTGACTCCTATTGAAATGGCGCGCGGCATGGCCACTTTTGCCAACGGCGGTCACCTCATTGAGCCGTATTTTATCGATAAAATTACCGACTCATTCGGCACTGAGCTGGGTTCTGCAGAGCCGCTATTGGTCTGCGACGAACAGCAGATGGAAGAACAACCTGAGCGCTGTGCACCGCAAGTGATTTCGGAGCAAAACGCATTTCTGATTGCTGATGCGCTTCACAGTGCTATCTGGGGTGGTGGTAGTTGGAAACACGATACGGGCTGGAGCGGCACAGGCTGGCGTGGTCAATGGTTAAAACGTCGTGACCTTGCTGGAAAAACGGGTACCACCAATGACTCAGTAGATACTTGGTTTACGGGCTTTAACCGTAATGTCCTCACCACAGTCTGGGTTGGCTTTGACGATGCGAGTAAATCCTTGGGTCGTGCGGCCTACAACGCTAACCTTGGTAATAATCAACTTGTTGGCGCAGAAGCCGGAGCGATTTCAGCACAACCTGCTTGGATAGACTTTATGCGTGAGGCGCTTAAAGACGAGCCTTTGGCTCCGATAGAGCCGCCTCCAGGGCTTATTTCAACTCGGATTGACTTAAAGACAGGGCTTTTGTCTCGCAAGAACGATTACACATCTCGGTTTGAATATTTCGAGCAAGGTACAGCCCCAACCAAGTACGTATTGGATACGGATAGCAGCACACCGTTTGACGATACCGCGCCGCTACCGACTCACGAAGAGTTATTCTAAAATAGAAATGCCGATACAGATGTATCGGCATTTTTGTCTTATACCAGTTGTATTATATCTATTTTCTTAAAAGAGTTATTTTAGATTTTGCGTCAGCCAGAATAAATCGGAATGTATTCCCGCTGCTGTCACTTCTTTACCTGCCCCCGGGCCTTGGATCACCAGCGGATTTTGTTCATACCATTTAGTGTGGATCACAAAAATATTATCACCCGGTGTTAAATTCGCGATTGCCGAGCCATTTGGTACCTGTGCAATGCCTACTTTTGCAGACACTTTGCCATTGCTTGCAATTTCAAGCGCACCAGTATAACGAAGCGCAGCGTCATTCGCTGTGGCCTTTGCATAGTGTGTCGCATAAAAGTCATCGAGTTGCTGGCGATTTTCTAAAAACGTTTGCCATGAACCCACACTCAAGGACTCTGGCATTAACGCCTCTAATTCAATATCGTCAAGCTCAAGCTCAATGCCTAACTCTCGTGCTAAGATCAAAAGCTTACGCTGCATATCTCGGCCAGATAGATCTTCGCGCGGATCGGGCTCGGTAAAACCAAGTTCTTGCGCCCCAAGCACTAGCTCAGAAAATGCTTCAGAACCATCATAGCGACTACAAAGCCAAGATAAAGTGCCGGAAAAGACGCCTTCAATTCTCACCACTTCATCGCCACTATTTTGCAGATCAGCCAATGCAAAGTTAATGGGAAGACCTGCGCCAACACTGGTATTGTAACGCCATAATAGGTTACGATCTTGTAACTGCTGACGCAGCTTTGAGTACCAACCTTGTTGTGCCGTGCCGGCATATTTATTAGCGCTGATCAAATGGCAGTCATGTTCAACAAACTGTGGATACAACTCGCTGAAACGCTCGCTCGCAGTAATATCGACCACCACTTTATGCTCGTAATCTAGCTCTTTAATACGAGTGAATAGCTCTGCTTCATTGTATTCGATGGCCTCATTTTGCCATTGCTGTTGCCACGATGCTAAATTCAACCCGCTTGGACAGAACAACATTTGCTTAGAACGCAGTAAGCCAACCAACTTAAGATCAAAGTGCTCACTCAGCTTAGCGACTTGGTTTTTGCATTGTTCGATAAACACTTCACCCACATTGCCAACACCAGCTACAATCACAGCAAGCTCTCTGCCTTTATTGACCAAACGTTCGTGCAATATAGCAAGTAGATCGCTATCAATTGCTTGATCGGTTAACACTAAGCTGTAATGGCGCTCTTGCAGCACAAAACGGGTGACAATCGCATGTTCATCCAATAATTCCAGAGCTTGCTGATGTAAGCCAGCAACATCCTGACTTGGGGCAACAATAGCAAAGCCTTGTACTTGCGACTCAATAATATTGGCTCGCGAATCCAGCGCTTTAATCACAACATGGCTAAACTCAGATGGCACCAGTAAGTGTGCCTCTCCACCTTTAACAAAATGATGAATGCTATGCTGAATAAGCTGGCTTAGCTGTTTCACTTCACCACTTTTTAGCTGCTCAACGCGTAACAGGTCAAGTTGTCCAAAAGTGGTAATAAAGCGCTTCTCTTTGCTATAGCCTGCCTTTACTATCTCAGTGCCAAGTGCATCGGCGTCAAAGCTGCTGCGAACTTGCAGTTTTATATCAGTATCTTTAAGTGGAGACAGCGTTTTTGCATGTAGTACTGGATTACCTAATCGTGCGAGTAATTCAGCTTGGCCACGACATACCTTTGTGTATTTTATGGCATTGGCGACTTTACGTGGATCAGTGCTGAATACACCCGTTGTATCCGTCCAAATTGATACTTGAGCCGCATCAAGATAACTTGCCAACAAAGTCGCGCTATAGTCACTGCCATTTCGGCCTAAAGTCACCGTTTCACCTTGTGCATTTGCGGCAATAAAACCGGTAACGATATAGATAGCGTGATCATCAATTGCGCGATAGCACGCTTCTTTGTTATGGGCGTGTAGTAACACCCCCTCTTGTTGTACAAATAACGTACGAGCGTCGATAGCTTTGGCTTCGATACCTTGAGAACTTAGGTAGTTTGCTAATATACGAGCCGACCATAGCTCTCCATGTGCAAGTAAACTCGCGTAGTGAAGATGCTGTTCTTCTCGTCCTGAAGCGATTGCTTGCAGCTCATTGACAAGCTGTTTGAGTAACACACTGTGTTGTTCACCTACAAACAGGGCATCAATTAATTCACGTTGATGATTTTCAACTTGTAATAAAACATCGTTGAATGCGCGAACATCTTGCTGCTCAAAGCTTTGCCATAACTTCACTAGGGTATTCGTTGTTTTTCCTGCAGCAGAAACCACAACACTGTCACCTAGTTGACATTGCTCTAACACTATCTTGGCAACCGCCTGATAACGCTCTGGCGAGCTTAAACTCGAACCACCAAACTTATGTACTACTTTTGCCATTTACTCACCACAACGCTACTGTATGTGCAGGCGTTAATTTGAATGACTTAGCATCATCACTCGCCTGACTTTCATCAATACATGCAAATCCCGATTCCAGATCTGCAATGAGATCCTGTGCATCTTCAATGCCTACAGAAATACGAATCAACGTGTCGCCCACTCCCGCTTCTAAACGTGCTTGCGGATCCATACCCGCGTGTGTCATCGTCGCTGGATGACAAATAAGACTCTCAACCCCACCTAAAGATTCTGCCAATGAAAAGTGCGTTAGAGACGTTAAAAACTTCGCAGATGTTTGCAGATCGCCTTTGATATCAAAGCTCACCATGCCACCAAAGCCGAGCTGTTGTTTTTTCGCAAGTTCGTGTTGAGGATGCGACTCAAGGCCAGGGTAATAAACTTGGCTAACATACGGCGACTTTTCTAAATATTCTGCAATAAGCTGAGCATTTTCTTGATGTTGGCGTAAACGTACATTTAAGGTGCGCAGTCCACGTAGGGTAAGGTAACTATCAAAAGGTGCACCGGTAATACCGATATTATTCGCCCACCAAGCTAACTCATCACCCAATTCCTGTGTACGCGCGATCACCGCGCCCCCCACTACATCAGAATGACCATTGATATATTTAGTGGTTGAATGCACGACGACATCCACGCCAAAGGCAATGGGGTTTTGTAATGCAGGAGACAAGAAGGTGTTGTCAGCGGCGACCAAAGCCCCCACAGCGTGTGCTGCATTTACGACAGCTTCTATATCCGTTAACCGCAAAATTGGGTTACTTGGTGTTTCAATCCAAACTAATTTAGGTTTGATCTGCTGCAGCTGCGCAAGACTTTCAGGTTGCGTGAGATCCAAGACTGTTAATTTGAGCAATCCACGCTTTGCAAGCGATGTAAACAAGCGATAGCTACCACCATAGCAGTCATGTGGAATAACCAGCGTATCGTCATGGTTAAGCAGTTGAGTTACTAGGTGAACGGCAGCCATGCCAGTGGCGGTAATAATACCACGAGCACCACCTTCAAGTTCGGTAAGTGCCTGTGCAAGCACATCACGATTAAAGTTACCGCTGCGGCCATAATCGTAGTCGCGTTTGGTATCAAAATCGGCAAAAGAATAGGTGGTAGAAAGGTAAAGCGGTGGCACTACTGCCCCATGCGCTTTATCAGCTTCTATACCGTGACGCACTGCTACCGTCGATTTATTAACTTGACTCATAAGGTCACCTAGATAGTTGGATGTTTAGACGTCTAAAAGGTTAGAACAACAGAAACCAGAAGTCAAAACATTTATACTGCTAAATGGCTAAATAACTAGTATTTGACTATCTTTTTTAAACCGATAAAATTTCGCCACTCTAGGCGTTGCTAATACGACTGAGTTATTGAAAACTATGGCAGAGATTCTTCTATCTCGCTATGGCGGATTAGTTTATTCATCTATTTGAGTTTGGGATTTATCTTTAATTCGTAAGGTTATCCCTATATTCATGCGGTTGGTGAATAATGTAGACCAGAACCCAGTCATATTGGCATTGATGTAACTGAGGCAAGTACACAATTATGGCAAAATGGAACGGTGAGTATATTCACCCATATGCAGAACACGGTAAGAAAGCAGAGCAAGTAAAAAAGATCACGGTGAGCATACCTCTGAATGTACTCAAAGTGCTAACTGATGAGCGTACACGTCGCCAAGTGAATAACTTACGTCATGCCACGAACAGTGAGCTTTTATGTGAGGCGTTTCTACATGCCTTCACAGGTCAGCCACTGCCGAGCGATGAAGACTTGAGAAAAGATAATCCAGAGCGTATTCCTTTAGAGGTAAGACAAATAATGGAAGAGCGCGGTTTGGAGATCCCAGAAATAAACGAAGAGTGATAACTGCTCTTTCGCTCTGGAAATACAGACACAAAAAAAGCCTCAATCGAGGCTTTTTCATTTGAATAATACCAATGGTATTATTCCATATATCCAGCTGGCATATCGATTTGTGCCACGCCTGATTCAATTGCAGCTACCGCTACCGCTTTTGCGATACGAGGTAACAAACGTGGATCCATTGGTTTTGGAATAATATACTCAGGACCAAACTCTAGACTATCTACGTCAGCCGCTTTTAACACTTCAGCAGGTACAGGCTCTTTCGCAATCGTTCTAATTGCTTCAACCGCTGCAATCTTCATCTCGTCATTGATAGCGGTTGCGCGTACATCAAGCGCACCACGGAAGATAAACGGGAAACACAGTACATTATTTACTTGGTTTGGATAATCCGAGCGGCCTGTCGCCATGATCAAATCATTACGTGCACCGTGTGCAACTTCAGGGCTGATCTCAGGGTCTGGGTTAGAACAAGCGAATACCACTGGCTTGTCAGCCATTAGCTTTAGATCCTCAGCAGAAAGTAAGTCTGGGCCAGAAACACCAACAAATACGTCCGCATCTGCAATCACGTCTTGTAACGTACGCTTATCCGTGTTGTTTGCAAACAGCTCTTTGTATTCATTTAGGTCATCACGACGAGTATGGATCACGCCTTTTCTGTCCAGCATATAGATGTGCTCACGTTGAGCACCGCATTTGATCAGTAATTCCATACAAGCAATAGCGGCTGCACCCGCGCCAAGACACACAATAATCGCATCATGAATATCTTTACCTTGGATTTCCAACGCATTCAGCATACCCGCAGCGGTTACAATTGCAGTGCCGTGCTGATCATCATGGAATACAGGAACGTCACAACGTTCAATTAGCGCGCGCTCAATTTCAAAACACTCTGGCGCTTTAATATCTTCAAGGTTAATACCACCAAATGTGTCTGCGATATTTGCCACAGTATTGATGAAGTCTTCAGTGGTGTTGTGCTTAACTTCGATATCGATTGAATCAAGGCCCGCAAAACGCTTAAATAATAGTGCCTTACCTTCCATAACAGGCTTTGACGCCAAAGGACCTAAGTTACCCAAGCCAAGAATTGCCGTACCATTACTGATCACCGCAACCATATTTCCTTTACCCGTGTAACGGTATGCATTCGCCGGATCAGCCGCGATTTCACGTACTGGCTCTGCAACACCTGGGCTGTATGCAAGTGCTAAGTCTTTTACGGTCTCGGCAGGTTTAGTGAGTTCAACACTGATTTTACCTGGAACGGGCTTCTCGTGATAATCTAGAGCTTGTTGACGAAAGTCTGTCATGGCGCGATATTTTCCTACGAAGTTAATGTGAGAGTGTGGTAAACGTTCGCATTCTGAATGTTGGCAACCTAGCTAGCTGGTTACAGCAACACACAGTGCGATTAACTATATGAGCGACGACATTCAACCACTCAACAAGCGTATGTGCTTTGCTGTCGCGGTATGTCAATAGGACATATAGTTAATCGACCGTATTCACACAATACCGAGTTTTGCTCATTATTCAAGTAAAATCAGGTCTATCCACTAGCATGGTATTTTCTATACTTTTCCGAGAAGATAAGCTCAATTTTAAGAAATATTTCACAAATAAAATGACTAAAACTTAAAAAACAAGACGCTAAAACCAGCACGGAATGTATAAAATTAGCACAAATGTACACCAACTATAAAAACAATAAGAAAATTGCAACTTAACCAACTTTAACGTCAAGATACCGACATTTAATCGCAATATACTGACTTTAGTTTATATTAAGTGCTCATACCTGATACTATTTACTATATGAGCTTTGATTATTTTCACAACTTAAGCTCGTAAATGTTCAATATTTATCTGCTAAATAGAGTTTTTACTCTACCCAAGAGATCAGTAAAGTTTTGCTGCCAAACTGGCAAGTTTTTTATTTTAGAAGAATAAAAGACACAATAAGACGGGATGACTGACGGTCTATCTGCTGATGCAGAATAGGATGTATAAATCGAGAAGGTATTTTCAAACAGGCACAAAAAAAGCACCCTAAAGGTGCTTTTTTCGACTAGACCAACAAGATTACTTCTTGCTGCTAAGTGCACCGAAACGCTTGTTAAAGCGATCTACACGGCCACCTGTGTCAAGGATCTTCTGCTTACCAGTGTAAAACGGGTGACATGCAGAACATACGTCTAGGTGAATATCTTTACATAGCGTTGAACGAGTTTCGAACTTGTTACCGCAAGAGCACGATGCAGTGATCGTCTCGTAATTAGGGTGAATACCTTCTTTCATAGCAACCTCTAGTTAAGGCCGTATCGCTCTCCAAACCCGAAGTCTGGCACCATACGTAGTTATACAAAAATGTGGACGCGTATTTTAGTGCTTAACTGAACAATCTACAAGCAATATTTCAGAGTTTTTTATCACCGTCGCAGAGTACGTTTTCAATTCGTACCACCTTAGGTATATACTTCGTCACTGCGCTCACTTTATGGAATTGTAATACATGCTCATTCTTGAAGTAGCTTTAAAGCTGCCACTGCACCGAACATTCGACTATTTGCTAGCACCAACCATGCAAGTTGAAGCAGGAATGAGAGTCACCGTCAATTTTGCCAACCGTCGCTGCACAGCGATTGCGCTTGCTAAAAAAGACGACACCGATGTACCAAAAGAAAAACTCAAGCAAATTATTGAGGTGTTGGACGAGCATCCTGTCTTTAATCAAGCACAACTTAGCTTTTTACACTTTGTCTCCCAGTATTACTGTCATCCAATTGGCGATACCTTATTCACAGCACTACCGGCAGTACTCAGAGATGGTGGAAGCCCAGACAAAACTCAGATCCCTATCGTCAGATTAACGGAAAAAGGGCAGAAACTACCAACACTGCGAGCCAAAAAGCAACAAGCGCTGCTTTCTCAATTATATGAAGGTGGTGCAATAAAATTAAGTGAACTCAAAGCGCTCGGATTTGCTAGCCAAACAATTAAAGCATTAGAAGAAAAAGCGCTTATCTCACAATCTATTGAGCATGATAGTGATTGGTCGCAAAACGAATTACAGCTAGGCGAAAAGCCACGCCTAAACGACCAGCAAGCGACTATTTGCAGCGCCGTTAATGCACAAGTCGGTTACCGTACCTTTTTAATCGAAGGTGTAACGGGAAGTGGTAAAACCGAAGTCTACTTACAGAGCCTTGAAAACATAATAAAAGCGGGTAAACAAGCACTGATCTTAGTGCCTGAAATTGGACTCACACCACAAACGGTCAACCGCTTCAAAAAACGCTTTAATAACCTGCCCATTGATTTATGGCATTCAAATCTAACCGATAACGAACGCCTACATACTTGGCGTCGCGCCGAAAAGGGTCTGAGCGCTTTGGTCATCGGTACTCGCTCGGCCATTTTTTTGCCATTTCAAAATCTCGGCATGATCATCGTTGACGAAGAGCACGACAACTCGTTTAAACAGCAAGAAGGCCTGCGCTATCACGCCAGAGATCTCGCTGCATTTCGAGCGCATCAGGCACACTGCCCTTTGCTTTTGGGAACCGCAACACCGGCATTAGAAACATTACACAAAGCCATTACCAACAAATATCAACTCGTCACACTGAGTAAACGAGCGCAGACCCAGCACGACAACCAATTTCACCTTGTCGACATGAAAGGTCAGCCAGAACAAGGCGGGTTTTCACCAATGAGTTTACATTGGATGGAAAAAACACTCGCTCGCGGTAAGCAAGTTATGGTGTTTCTAAATCGTCGGGGCTTTGCACCAACATTGATGTGTCACGAATGCGGATGGCTTAATACCTGTAAACATTGCTCTACCAGCGCCACGTACCATAAAAACATGAACCGCTTGGTATGCCATCATTGTGGTGAACAGGACTTTGTACCGAGACAGTGTCCAGATTGCGGCAGCACCCAAATCATGCCCACAGGGCTTGGTACAGAACAACTCGAAGGCTTTTTAAGCGAACGCTTCACTGATATTCCCGTTACTCGCATTGACCGAGATTCTACGCGCCGTAAGGGCAGCCTTGAAAGCGCCCTTGAAGAAATTAATCAAGGTGGCGCGCGAATTCTGGTCGGCACTCAAATGCTTGCCAAGGGCCACCACTTTGCCGATGTCAGCCTTGTGATTATCTTGGATGTGGACTCAGGACTTTACTCTTGTGACTTTAGAGCAACCGAGCAAATGGCACAGCTCATTACGCAAGTTGCTGGACGAGCCGGACGTGCCGGTGAAGCGGGAACCGTGTTATTGCAAACGCATTTTCCAGAACACCCATTATTGCAAGATTTAATTAATAATGGTTATGGCGACTTCGCGCGATATGCCTTACAAGAGCGTGAAGAAGCTATGCTTCCCCCCTTCGCACACTTAGCTATCATCCGCGCCGAGGCAACAAATATAAATACAGTATTGCGCTTTTTGTCGGATTTGGTTCCAGCTACCCCCTATCCTGGTATACAATTGCTGGGTCCAATTCCAGCACCACTTGAACGAATAGCTGGAAAGTTCAGATATCAATTACACATACACGCACAACAACGCACTGTGCTGCGGGGCTACCTTTCGCAACTTGCGCGCTATATCGCTACGCATGAGTCTGCCAATCGAGTACGCTGGAGCATAGATGTTGATCCAATGGATAGCTATTAAACTCAAATAATCTATGGCACAGCACGATTACATCAATAAGAAACCTAAAGGCAAGGGGAAAGACAAGCCAGAAAAATCGGCGAAATTTCCTGTTATTGCTGCTATTTTTGCATTTCTACTAATCGGAGGGTTTGCCTACGGTCTTTGGTTTATAAAAACCAATGCCGATCCTAAAGAAGTAGAGCAAGCCAAAAACCCACACCCAGTTGCCGAGCAAAAGGTTATTAAACCAAAGCCTCGCCCACCTGAGTTCATTGAAGAAATTAAAAATCATGAAATCAAGGTCGAAGTTAAAGAGATCGAGAGCAAAGGTCCCTATCAAATGCAGTGTGGTTCATTTAGAACCCATAGCCAAGCCGAAGCCATGAAAGCCAAAGTTGCGTTTGCTGGATTAATCGCGGAGATCCGTCGTACCGAAGGGAGTAACGGTGTCTGGTATCGTGTCCGTCTTGGCCCCTACGATACCAAGCGTTTAGCAGAAAGCGATAAAAACAAATTACAACGCGTTGGGATATTTGGCTGCGGGATTTGGGGCTGGACTTGATTTTTATAAGTCCACCCATATTTCCTACTAATCTAGAGTTACACGGGCACAGGCCCAGATAAGGATTACTATGACTACCATCGTTAGTGTTCGTCGCGATGACAAAGTGGTTATCGGCGGTGATGGCCAAGTTTCGCTTGGTAACACAGTTATGAAAGGCAACGCACGTAAAGTACGTCGTCTATACAATGGTAAAGTACTGGCAGGTTTCGCTGGCGGTACAGCTGATGCATTTACATTATTTGAACGCTTTGAAGCAAAGCTAGAGATGCACCAAGGCCATCTCACTAAAGCAGCCGTAGAAATGGCAAAAGACTGGCGTACCGACAG
The DNA here is from genome assembly GCF_030291895.1 of Pseudoalteromonas sp. JC3. Classification (NCBI taxonomy): domain Bacteria; kingdom Pseudomonadati; phylum Pseudomonadota; class Gammaproteobacteria; order Alteromonadales; family Pseudoalteromonadaceae; genus Pseudoalteromonas; species Pseudoalteromonas sp. JC3. The sequence goes on from NZ_CP127855.1 coordinate 3,915,099, forward strand.
AGCATTAAGAAGGCTTGAAGCCCTACTTGCGGTAGCCGATGAAACCGCCTCGCTTATCATCACAGGTAACGGCGACGTGGTGCAGCCAGAGCATGATCTTATTGCTATCGGCAGTGGTGGTAATTTCGCACAGGCAGCTGCAACCGCACTACTTGAAAATACCGACTTAAGTGCGAAAGAAATCGTGGAAAAGAGCCTAAAGATCGCCGGCGATATCTGCGTATTTACCAATAATTTCCAAACTATCGAAGAATTGTAATAGGACTCGTCATGACAGCTATGACTCCAAGAGAGATTGTGCACGAGCTTGATCAACATATTATCGGTCAGGACAAAGCCAAAAAAGCCGTCGCGATTGCACTGCGCAACCGTTGGCGTCGTATGCAGCTTGATGAAGAGCTGCGTGCAGAAGTTACACCCAAGAATATTTTGATGATCGGCCCAACGGGTGTAGGTAAAACTGAAATTGCCCGCCGCCTAGCAAAACTTGCTAACGCACCATTTATCAAAGTAGAAGCGACTAAGTTCACCGAAGTGGGTTATGTTGGTAAAGAAGTTGAAACCATCATCCGCGATCTAGTCGAAGTTTCTTTTAAACTAACACGTGAACAGCAAACCAAGAAATTCAAATTCCGCGCTGAAGAAGCCGCCGAAGAGCGTATTTTAGATGCACTTTTGCCACCAGCAAAAGACGCTTGGGGTGAGTCTCAGCCAAATGAAAATTCGTCAACACGTCAAGTATTTCGTAAAAAACTACGTGAAGGTCAGTTAGACGACAAAGAAATTGAGATCGACATCGCAGAAACGGCGCCTCATGTTGAGATCATGTCACCTCCTGGTATGGAAGAAATGACCAGCCAGCTACAGAGCATGTTCCAAAACATGTCGGGTGACAAGAAAAAGAACCGTAAGCTGAAAATTAAAGAAGCACTTAAGCTATTGATTGAAGAAGAAGCTGCAAAGCTTGTTAATCCAGAAGAGCTTAAAGAGCAAGCTATTGAGTCAGTTGAACAAAACGGTATCGTGTTTATTGATGAAATCGATAAAATTTGTAAGCGCGGAGAATCTTCTGGCCCAGATGTTAGCCGTGAAGGTGTACAACGCGACTTACTACCACTTATCGAAGGTTCAACCGTTAATACTAAACACGGCATGGTAAAAACCGACCACATTTTATTTATCGCGTCAGGTGCGTTCCAAATGGCCAAGCCGTCGGATTTAATCCCTGAACTACAAGGTCGTTTACCTATTCGCGTTGAACTAGAAGCACTAACTGCGGGTGATTTCAAACGTATTCTAACTGAGCCAAATGCATCTCTTACAGAGCAGCAACAAGCGCTACTGAAAACAGAAGACGTCACTATCGACTTTACCGATGACGCTATCACTAAACTGGCTGAAGCTGCATATCAGGTCAACGAGAAAACTGAAAACATCGGTGCGCGTCGCCTTCACACTGTGATGGAAAAGCTGATGGAAGAGATTTCATTCGATGCCAGTGAAAAGGCTGGTGATACCTTGACGATTGATGCCGCCTACGTTGAACAGCATTTAGACATGCTTGTTCAGGATGAAGATTTAAGCCGCTTCATTCTGTAAATTAAAATAAAAAGCGGAGCCTTGCTCCGCTTTTTGAGTTATACCAATTATGTATCAAGTCACCAAACTTCATTATCATACGCTCAGTAAAGTACTCGATGTTTATTTTGAGGACGGCCGCTGTTTTACGCTAAGTGCCGAATTCTTACGAACACATTCACCATCCGCCGAAGTGCAAGGGCATAGTCCGGCGCAAAAGCAACTCGTGCTAAACAAACAGAATGTCGCCATAAAGAAAATTGAACCCGTTGGTCACTATGCTGCACGCTTTGTTTTTGATGATGGCCACGACTCAGGGCTCTACAGCTGGCAATACTTATACACTATAGCTACACAACACGATGTGCTATGGCAGGAATATGTAAACGCTGTAGAAGAGTATAAAACCCAAAAGGACAGCGTACCTATCAAGTTTGTGCCTTAAATTTACTGTTGATAAGCAGCCTGATACGAAGATTTGACATTATCGACCAAGCTATCTAAAACCTTTAAATTCATCTTATTAGGGAAGAAATCAGCTTGTGCCGCTAGCTTGTTACGCATCTTCATTAGTGTCACTCGATCTTCTTTTAAAAACGCAACACTCGCGGCTATATACTCTACCCAAAGGAACTCGGCAGGATTATTCTTCGCAGAGAGCAGAAGTGCCTCTCCAACCTCTATCGCCTGTTCTCGCTTTCCCGCCATAGCATAATTCTGAAATAAATGCCATTGCAAACTTGCTTGCTGCTCTCCAGTCATGGTTTTATATTGCTCAATGAGCATTGCAGCTTCTAAATAACAACCCTGATTATACAGTACTCGCCACCCAGAGTTAGGTGTTTGATCAAAGCTTTTATAATTCATATTAGTCATGTTATTGCGTACAGTATCGAAGCTATCTCGACATAACATCGAAGCTTGAACAGAAAAGTTTCCCATAGCCAAAAGTAAAAATAGCCCCCGGATACAAGAATTACGTGTGGAGAGTTTCATTTAAATATTCCTTTTCAACATGTGATTTTCTCTTTATAAAACATACCTTTTAAAGATGCAAACCCCTACCTAAGACGATCCGGAAAATTTCTACAACAGTACATATTACTCACGATGTTGAATAGAGTCACCTTAAATGCAATACGCTTCTCAATATTCAAAATGACAATCAACCTGAACCTTAAAAATAATAAGCAAGCTCATTTCTTATCCGAGCCTCAGGTTTAATAAAAAACCCCACTATAAATTAAGTGGGGCTTTGACATTAAGAACCTCAGGTTGAATTGGTGTTTATACCTGATACTTAGCCACGGCTTCGTGTAATACGCGCGCTTGCTCTGCGACTTCTTCACTACTTTGCGCATTAGAGCGAGCATGCTCTGAGGCACCTTGCGCAATGTCTCTGATCTTAACCACGTTTTTATTCACTTCTGAAGCAACTTGGTTTTGTTCATCAATTGCCGTCGCGATATGCGTGCTCATTTCCATAATCGTTTGCACATCTTGGGTGATCATGCTGAGCAACTCCCCAGCCTTTTCGGCTTGCGACACACTTTCATTGCCTTGTTCACGACATTGTTCCATGATGTTCACCACTTCTCGTGTACGCTGTTGCAGTGTAGAAATGATACTTTCGATTTCTTGCGTGGAGTCTTGAGTACGCTGCGCAAGTGACCTAACTTCATCCGCTACAACAGCAAAACCTCGACCTTGCTCTCCCGCACGTGCAGCTTCAATAGCAGCGTTTAGCGCAAGTAAGTTTGTTTGCTCTGCAATACCACGGATCACATCCAATACCGAGCCAATAGTTTCACCGTCACGCTCTAACTGAGCAACAACACTTGAAGCACCACCTAACGATTCCGATAACTGCATGATGTGCTCAATTGTTGCTGTGACCTCACGGCGACCTTGTTGCGCATTTTCATTCGTTGTCTCGGCTTTATGCGCAGCTTCACCCGTATTATGAGAAATGTCTTGGATCGTCGCTTGCATCTCGGTCGCAGCGGTTGCAACCATATCCGCTTCGTGCAACTGCTCAGCCATACCAGTACTCGTTTGGGCTGTTGTCTCCGTTAAATGATCCGTGGCTTCATTAATAGTTGCCAACGCTCCATTCACATCAGCAATGAGATCTCTGAAGTCAGAAATTAAGCTATTAAAATCACGGGTCATAATCGTGATTTCGTCATTACCGCTTTGTTCAATTTGTAGACTTAAATTATTTTCACGACGAATGCGCTCAATGGTTTGATAAACGCGCTCTACGGGCTGAATAATTGAGCGACTAGTCGATAACACCAAAGTCATCACGATAATACCAGCCACAACAAATACACCGATGGCAAGCATCTGAGTTTTATCAACGTTTTCTTTGATCTCTGCCTTTGCCTGCTCCACGACTTCAGAGACCACCGCATCACTTTTCTCAACACTCACTTTCATCTTGCCAAGCGCACCGCTCGTTAAATCTAAGCCAAGTGCTTCTTGTGCTCGAACTAAACCCGCAAATTTGGATTGATAGGTGCTCAATAAACTAAGTAGCTTAGATTGATATTGAGCGTTAAACCCAGCACTACGAATTTCCTGAGAAAACTGTGCAACTAGCTCGTCAAAACGCTTAAGATATTTGGTATCAAAACGTAACATAAAGTCTTTTTCGGCTCGACGAAGCTGCAGCATGGTTGAAAGGAGTTGATAATTCTGCTGCTCTTTTAGTAGTGTTTCTACCTCGTGTACCGCACCACGAAGCTCACCGTAAAGAGCATCCTTTGGATGCAAGCCAATTGTTTTTTGTAATTGCACCACTTTTTGAAAGTCATCGTAATAACTTTTTGCTAAGCGTTCAAATTCGTTGATCCGACCTAAATCGATATCAAAATCAGAAAAAGTACCTTGCAACAAAGCGAGCTTAGTTTGCAGCTCACGATACTCGTTTTCAAACTCATCGAGTGAATCTACATGCTTGTAAAAAAGGAAATTTTTCTCGTGTTTGCGCATTGCTAATTCATGAATATCGAGCTCTTCTGCATATTGAATGGTTTCATTCAATTTCAGCATAGTACGAGCTTCGTACATGATCATAATTAACATAACAACCAAGGCAATCCCTACCACTAATGCATTCACTTGCAAACGACGTCTGATAGTCAGATTTTCTAATACCGCCATCGGCTTACCTACAATGTTAATAGACTGGCTAAAGTATAGCTGAAGCCTTTCAGCCTTGCCTCATAATAGGTAATTATTCTGGGTTCATATTACAAATTAATATATTTACGCCGCTTTTACATACAAATTATTAACACCGTTCCAAAGTTGATTGTGCAATAAATCAATATTGTGCCATTGACCTCCTATCAACCACTCCACTAGCAAGCTAGGATCGGATGGAAAATAAAACGATGCCTTCGCGTCTGTTCGCAGCCATTCTTCCAGCGCCCCAGCATTGAGATAATTCATCACTTGGGCATGACCGAGTTCGGCTAGCGTCTGTGCATTATTCTGCTGTTCAAATTGACCATCTAATGGTTTAAGTAGCAGTTTTTTACCGAGTTTTAATGCTTCACTAGAAAGCTCAAACCCGGCATTTGCAATCACACCACTGGTATTTCTTAAGTCCTGAATAAACCCAGAACGACTCGGTTTTCTTAGGTGAATATGTTGCAAAGAAGCATTGTCAGCATCCGGGTGATAGCAGTAAAACTCCTTATCAGGGAAATCTTTTAACAACTCAATAATGCTATCCAAAGCTTCAAACGGCAGATAAACCAAAACTTTGTTAATTATCGATGCACATTGCTCCTGCTCAGCCTCGTAAGGAATAAAAGGCGGAATAATATGCTTATCAAACGGTTGCCAGTGCACCCCAAGATGAATATCAGCTGGTGCAAAATACCGGATAAGGGCTTTGTGCCAAGGCTGTACGGCAAATTGTGGAACAGCATCATATAAATATGACGCTTGATGACTCATTGCTATCACCGGAACCTTTGCCAGCTTTCCTGCCCACGCACTGACAGGCTCAAAGTCGTTAAAGATCAAGTCATAACCTGATACATCTAATTTTCTAACGTCGCGAATAAACTCACCAAACTTGAGCGACTGAAAAGTTTTTAAACGATTTAACTGGCCACGCTCGGTAACGAATGACAACCCTCGGCAACTGCGATAATCACCAAAATCATGCATATCGAAATAGTTTTCCGAAGGACGTCCAGAAAAAAAGTAGTCAACAGAAATTCCCATGTTGCGAAAGCAATTTGCCATTACCCGAGCTCGAGTCGTATGGCCATTTCCCGTTCCTTGAACACCATATAGTATTTTCATACGCTTCCTAATATCACTATCGCTAAACTTGCACAGGCAACACCCATTGCCGCACCAAGCACCACATCAAGTGGATAATGTACCCCTACAATTACGCGTGACAATGACACTCCTGAAGCCCAAATCATCAACGGAAACGCAGCTAGTGGAATTTGCTCCATCAAGCAAGTCGCATATAGCCAAGCGCCAGCACTATGTCCCGAGGGCAGACTAAACTTATCACTCGGCGTCAACAAGGCTTTCACTGCGTAGCAGTCACATGGTCGTAATCGTGCAAAACGATTTTTTAGATAGAAGTAAAGCGGCCTTTCAATTGCAAAGGCCAAAATCACGGTGAGTGCAAATTGCTGACCTAGCTGCTCCAAAAACAGAGCGCACGCAATTGCGACCAACACATAGAGTCCACCGTTGCCACTTTTGGATAGACCTAATGCTATCAATCTAAACCAGTTTCTTGGTTTAGGGCAAAACACCACAAAGTATAATGCAGCGTCCAGCTCGGCTAGTTTTGCTTTCATCATTCGAGTCACGCCTAATTGCTCACAATATCAGCATAGAAGAGCAAAATAACAAATAGGTGACACTTTTAAGACACAAATATGTAAGTTGAATCAAAGCATTGCTAAGCACAAGTATGAGAGTATACTGGTTATCGACAATCAATATTCGAGGATTCAATATGGAATACAGCACTTCTGATCTTTGCGACCACTTTGCTGATGTGGTTGATGTGCTAGAGCCTATGTTCATCAATTTTGGCGGCCAGACGTCATTTAGTGGTCGTATCACTACCGTCAAATGTTTTGAAAACAATGAGCAGATCCAAGATGTACTACAACAAGACGGTACTGGTCGTGTGCTGCTCGTTGATGGTGGTGGTTCAACTCGTCGTGCACTGGTTGATATTGATTTAGCTGAGCTGGCGGTCGAGAACAACTGGCAAGGCATCATCGTTTACGGCGCGGTGCGCCATGTTGATGAATTAGAAGAAAGCGATATTGGCATTCAAGCAATCGCTTCTATCCCAGTAGCAGCAGATAGCAGTGGCAGCGGCGAAGTCGGCATTCCCGTTAATTTCGCAGGTGTCTCTTTTTACGAAGATGATTTTGTTTACGCCGACTCCACCGGCATTATCATCTCTGCGGAAGAGTTAATTTTAGAAGATGATAACGAAGACAATTAAGCGCTAGAAGTAACAGTCATGAGTACAGCAGTCCGTATATATGATGAAAGTAATATTGCCACTTTTGTCAGTGCAAGAGCCGGTGAAACCAGAATTTGGCAAAGCATAAGCTTTTTACAATGTGATCATGACTACGCGGCTTCGCTTAGAGACGCGGCCCAATTTGGGATCCGTTACGTGTTGTTGGGGATCCCCGAGGATATAGGTCCGCGCGCCAATTGCGGGCAAGGCGGCGCCGAGCTCGGTTGGCAAGCCTTCTTAAAACGCTTTTTGAATCAGCCCGATAACCAGTTTTTGTCAGGCGATAAGGTTTTGTTGCTAGGCGAGGTGGATACCCTCGCTATTCAAACGCGTGCACTATCGCTCGATAACGCTAATAGCGAACAGCTAGCGCAGCTACGCACTCTCTGTGCTGACCTCGACAACCAAGTTATTGCAACCCTAGCACCTATCTTTGCTGCAGGCTTGGAGCCAATTATCATTGGTGGTGGTCACAATAATGCTTTTGGTATTTTGCAGGCACATTTTGAGGCCAGCAAGCATGCCGCTGGTGCCATCAACTTTGACCCTCATGCTGACTTTCGAGCTTGTGAAGGGCGACATAGCGGTAATGGCTTCAGTTACGCGCATCAAGCTGGTAGTTTGTCGCATTATCATGTCATCGGCTTGCACGAGCACAAAAACAACCAAACAATCCTTACTCAATTGCAAAACGCTGGATTCGGATTTTCAAGTTATCAAGCGATAAAAACCAGGCAAACTCAGAGTTTATCCGCATCACTCGACAAAGCGTTGGCAACGATGCCAAGCGACATTCCATTAGGCGTAGAGTTAGACGTTGATGCCATCGTCGGTATGCCTGCAAGTGCCCTGACCTATCAAGGCTTCACAAGTAGCGATGCCGAATATTTTGTGTACCGTATGGCTCAGGCTCGACATGCTAAATATTTGCACTTATGTGAAGCAGCCCCGGCTAGACACCCACTTGGTGAGCAGGCGGGTATCGAACATTGTGGCCAAATACTAACGAACCTTGCGAACGCTTATTTAAGTACCCGTCAACAGAGGCGCTAAACACTGTCACAGCCAAACCAATGTAAAGGTAAGGCGCTCCTAGTTATTGAGGTAGCCTTTGTTTCAGCCAACTGATCAAAATATTGCTGTTCTGTGGTCGAGAAAAGTAAAACCCTTGCGCTGCCACCGTGCCAATGCTTTTTACAAACTCGAGTTGCCCGAGAGATTCAATACCCTCGCCAATCACGCGACAGTGCTTTTCTTGATGCATCTCTACAATGCCTTTTACCAAGGATTTGGTATGCCCCATATGCTCTGGTTCTTGCGTCATATTGCGCGACAGTTTCACGTACTCAAAACGCAGTGCGGGTAATTTAGCAAGTACCAGCGGCGCATCACCAAAGCTATCGACACACATTTTTACACCCAAGTTCTTCAAACGACTGATCATCGCAATTTCTTGCTCATCTAGTTCGGCAAGCATACTAGCTGGACACTCGATAATGATAGCGCCAGGGCTTAACTGATGGTTGAGCATAGTGTAGTCAATAAACTCGATAAAGCTTTCGCTCAAGAGCTCAGCACCAAAGACATTAATACTGATGGGAACGCTGATCCCTTCCATTTTCAGTGCCAATGCAATTTCGCATGCACGCTCTAATACATATTCAGCAACGGGAATGGCAAGTCCAACTAAACGAATATCATCAATAAACTCATTGGCACTTAAAATCCCTTGCTTTGGATGCTGCCAACGCAACAATAATTCCACAAACTCAATGCTGTTATCTTCATGACGAACGACTGGATGAAAATAGAGCTCAAATTCAGATCTAAAGTTGATTTTAGCTAACTCCGACAACCTAACCTGTTGCTCCAGCCGATGAATTTGCATACGTTGTTGATACGGCACGACCTGTTGATGGCTATGCTGATGCGCTTCTGATTGTGTATCTAGCGCTAAAAACACGCAAGAAATCAGGTTCTCAAGCTGCCCCATTTCTTCATCGCAATTCACATAACTCGCACGCATCATGATCTCTAACGTACAGCTACCAACATTGAATGGCTTTAAAGTGCTGTTTGATATTTCCTCTATCAGCTGCTCATGAAAGTGCTTACCATGCTTTAACGAACATACAAACGCAAAGTTAAGACCACCTAGATGCGCCATTTTCGCAGTTTCATTGCCATGAGTGATGGCCATAACATCACCTGATTGCAAACATTGCGCAATACGATTAGCCGATTGAGCTAACAGCAAGTCACCAAACTCACGCCCTAAATGAAAATTTACCTGCTCGAAACCCATGAGACGGACTAGCACGAGCATACAAGGGCTCCCTTCCGTTTGGCGATATTCATTAAAAGCACGTTTAAAACTTTGCCGACCAGGTAACCCCAAACTTTCATGCTCGGTGTGGTCATCATTGTGTTCTTTCAATTCAAATTCATTTGCGCTGCTATACGCTTGATAGGCAAGGAAAAGAATATACATAAACACAATGACAATTGCGCCATGCTGGGCAGGAAATGTCCATAGATATTCAGACACAGTCCACATTACCAAAGTGATTATCGCCGCAGCACTTATCAACAATAAGCCACTTTTGTGCTCCTGTAAGCCATGGAATAGATACAGGAGTATCGTTAGAGTAAGTAAATGTAATGTAGTGATATTGCCCGTAAAGGCGAGCAGTATTGCAAGTGTTGCACTGCTAAGGTGAGCCAGCTTGAGCATACCAGAGGGGCGCTGCAACATTAATGCTAACGCCCCCATTACAATGGCTCCGGCCATGCCAGCCATCATTGGCGTAATTAGTATCGCTATTCCTTCAGACAGCAATAATTCCGTGGCTCCGCCACTAGCTGTTGAAATTGAAAGCATAATTTGTTGCTTATAAAAGGATCATTACTGATTAAGTTTACCTAAGATCCACAAATTTGACAGGTCCGCTACTCCAAATTGATAACTTAACTGTGCAGGATGGGTAATGTCCCATAACGCTAAGTCTGCGCGCGTTCCAACTTTCAATACTCCACGGTCGTTCAACCCCAAGGCTTTCGCAGCATTAACCGTAACACCGCTAAGCGCTTCTTCCGGTGTCATTCTAAATAATGTGCATGCCATATTTAGCATTAATCGCAGTGAGCACAAAGGCGCAGTACCTGGATTGAAGTCGCTCGCGAGTGCCATTGCTACTTTATGCTTTCTGAGCAAGTCAATTGGTGGTAATTGCGTTTCTCGTAAGAAATAAAAAGCGCCGGGTAAAAGTACCGCAGTCACATCCCCTCTCGCCATCGCTTCCACACCAGCTTCATCAAGATATTCAATATGATCCGCTGAAAGCCCTTTAAACTTTGCCACCAGCTCGCTGCCATGTTGATTAGATAGCTGCTCAGCATGACATTTAACCTGTAATCCCAACTGTTGTGCTCGAGTAAATACTTGCTCAGTTTGCTGATAGGTAAATCCGACGTTCTCACAAAATACATCAACAGCCGTTGCTAATTGGCGCGAAGCAACTTGTGGCAGCATCTCATCACAGACTAAATCAATGTAGGCTTGGCTATTATCTTTGTATTCTGGGGGTAATGCATGTGCGCCCAAGAACGTGCTATGCACATCAATCGGGTGATGCTCATTAAGTAGTTGATTAATTTCTAGCAGCTTTAGCTCATTTTCAACGTCTAGGCCGTAACCCGATTTACTTTCAACCGTGGTAACCCCTTCTTTGAGTAAACTATTCAAGCGGTTCTTACCGTTAACATATAGCGTTTCTCTGTCTGCCAATCGTGTCGCCTTAACGGTACTTGCGATACCACCACCTTGCGCGGCAATCTGTTGATATGACGCCCCCAGTAATCGTTGCTCAAATTCGTTGGCCCGAGAACCTGCAAATAAAATATGCGTGTGGCAGTCGATTAACCCTGGGGTCAACCATTGGCCATTGGCTTTATGAATAGGGGTTGCTATGGCGTCAACCTCAGGTAGTTCACTACGAGGGCCTAACCAATTAATTTTGCCATCTTTAATAGCGATCGCTGCGTTTTCTATCGCACCATAAGGGGTATCCAAATTGGGATCCATAGTTGCAATATTGACATCGATAATAAGCAAATCGGCTTCTAACATCATACTTGTCCTAATCTAAATCAAATCCATATGCCAACACATTAAAAGAAACTCGCTCACTGCGAGATTTATCCATTGAGTCTATCAGGGATACTTGTATATACAAGAGAAGTGTGCCATCTTTATTTACATAAATATGAACTCGAGACAACAATTGTGCCTGAGCTTCCTAAATTTGCGCTGATAAAACAATATATTATCGATAATATTCGCGCCGCGCGCTGGCTCGAAAACGAGCGCGTGCCGTCGGAGAATGAGTTAGCTGACCAATTTAATGTTAGCCGAATGACCGCAAGACGAGCACTAAGCGAGCTAACTGAAGCCGGAATTTTAACTCGTAGCCAAGGCCTAGGTACTTTTGTTGCCAGTTTTAAATCTCAGTCTTCGTTACTTGAGATCCGAAATATTGCCGACGAGGTCAACGCACGCAATGGCAAATACTCATGCACCGTACTAACGCTTGAACTTATTGCAGCAGTAGCACCTATCGCTATTGCACTCGGTGTAGAAGCGGACGCGCCAGTCTACAGAAGCGTAATTGTACATAATGAAAATGAACAACCACTGCAAGTCGAAGAGCGCTTTGTCAATCCACAGTTGGCACCGGAGTATTTAGACCAAAACTTTGAACTGACTACCCCTCATGAATATTTATCTCAAGTCGCGCCACTCACTGAGGCTAGACACACCGTTGAAGCAGTTATGCCATCACCAGAGGTTTGCCAGTGGCTTGGGCTTTATAATGAAGAACCATGCTTACAAATGATCCGCCGAACTTGGTCTGCAAAGGGCATTGTTAGCTTCGCGAGATTAATTTCGCCAGGCAGTAAATATCGCTTAGGTGGTCATCTCACCTTTAAGCAAAGGTCGTAACACATAAAGTGTCGCCAAATATCGCGGCAGATAAATCAAAACGACATGGCAGCCTCGGTTGTCATGCAATACAAATAGACTAACAACCTAGTGAAACTAAGCAATCGCAGCAACTAGACGTTTCACTTAGGTTGTATATACAACAGGAGAGAGCAGAATGAGTGATAACCCAAGATTAGATCCTAGCCGCGAGATCCGCGCGCCACGAGGTGCAGACATTACCGCAAAGAACTGGCTGACTGAAGCGGCAAAGCGAATGTTGATGAATAACCTTGACCCTGAAGTTGCTGAGCACCCAAATGCACTAGTAGTTTATGGCGGTATTGGCCGCGCCGCTCGCGACTGGGCATGCTTCGATAAAATCGTCGAAACGTTAGACCGCTTAGAAGAAGACGAAACTTTACTGGTGCAATCAGGTAAACCTGTCGGGGTATTCAAAACTCATAGCAATGCTCCTCGCGTCTTAATTGCTAACTCAAATTTAGTACCACATTGGGCTAACTGGGATCACTTCAACGAACTCGATAAGAAAGGCCTGATGATGTACGGCCAGATGACCGCTGGTTCTTGGATCTATATTGGCTCACAAGGCATAGTGCAAGGCACATACGAGACCTTTGTAGCAATGGCAAAGCAACACTTTAATGGTGAGGCGAAAGGCAAGTGGATCTTAACGGGTGGCCTTGGCGGGATGGGCGGCGCACAACCACTCGCGGCAACAATGGCAGGCTTTAGCGCCCTCGTTGTTGAGTGTGATGAGTCACGAATCGATTTTCGTCTTAACACACGTTATGTGGACCGAAAGGCAACCACACTTGATGATGCATTAGCTATTATTGATGAAGCTAAGGCTGCTGGACAACCAGTATCGGTTGGCCTGCTAGGCAATGCCGCGGATGTGTATGCTGAATTGGTTGAGCGCAATATCACGCCTGACGTAGTGACCGATCAAACTTCTGCGCACGACCCACTAAACGGCTACTTACCGCAAACGTGGACTATGGCTCAGGCAGCCGCGCTTCGCGAAAGCGATCCACAAGCAGTTGTAAAAGCCGCAAAACAATCTATGGCAGTGCAAGTACAAGCCATGCTAACGCTGCAATCGCGCGGGGCTGCGACAACTGACTACGGGAATAACATTCGCCAAATGGCCCTAGAAGAAGGGGTTGATAACGCCTTTGATTTCCCGGGCTTTGTTCCTGCCTATATTCGTCCACTGTTTTGCCAAGGCATAGGTCCATTTCGTTGGGTTGCGCTGTCTGGCGATCCTGAAGATATTTATAAAACAGACGCGAAAGTTAAAGAGCTTATCCCAGACGACCCACACCTTCACAATTGGTTAGACATGGCGCGCGAGCGCATTCAATTCCAAGGCCTGCCTGCTCGTATTTGCTGGGTTGGACTGAAGGACAGAGCGCGTTTAGCACGAGCATTCAACGAAATGGTCAAAAATGGAGAACTCAAAGCACCGATTGTGATTGGTCGTGATCACTTAGATTCTGGCTCTGTAGCCAGTCCAAACCGTGAAACGGAATCGATGATGGATGGTTCAGATGCAGTATCGGACTGGCCGTTACTCAATGCCTTGTTAAACACGGCTGGCGGTGCAACTTGGGTCTCACTACATCACGGCGGTGGTGTTGGTATGGGCTTCAGTCAACATTCGGGAGTCGTTATTGTGGCAGATGGCACAGACGAAGCAGACGCCCGTTTATCTCGCGTACTATGGAATGACCCAGGTACCGGTGTAATGCGTCATGCCGATGCCGGTTATGACATAGCCAAAGACTGTGCAAAAGAACAAAAACTAGATTTACCTATGCTGGAAGGAAAGTAAGTATGTACTCACTAAATTTAATCCCAGGCCAACTGACTTTAAACACGTTACGACAAATCAATCAACAGCCTGTTCATCTCAGCTTAGACGAATCAGCGAAAGCCGCTATTGCTAACAGTGCAGACACAGTTCAGCAAGTAATCAAAGAAGGGCGCACCGTTTACGGCATTAATACGGGTTTTGGCTTGCTGGCCAACACCAAAATTGCAAAAGACGAATTAGAGTTGCTACAACGCTCTATTGTACTGTCGCACGCAGCCGGTATTGGCGAGTTAATGGACGATAGCACCGTTCGACTCATGATGGTACTAAAAATCAACTCACTCTCTCGTGGTTTCTCTGGGATCCGCTTGGATGTAATTGAATTCTTAGCGGCCTTGGTTAATGCCGAAGTCTATCCTTGTGTGCCCAAGAAAGGCTCAGTCGGGGCATCAGGCGATCTTGCACCACTATCGCATATGTGTTTACCGATCCTTGGCGAAGGTCAGGTTCGCTATCGTGGTGAACTTATCGATGCCATCGATGGGTTAAAAATAGCAGGACTTGAACCACTTACTTTAGCTGCAAAAGAAGGTCTCGCACTACTTAACGGTACACAAGCATCTACAGCCTTTGCACTGCAAGGTCTTTTCAGAGCTGAAGATCTTTATGCGCAAAGCTGTGTCGTTGGTTCAATGAGCATTGAAGCGGCTATGGGCAGCCGCTCGCCGTTTGATGCGCGTATTCATGAAGTTCGTGGTCAGCAAGGCCAAATCGACACTGCACTGGCATTTAGAGATATCTTACAAACTCGCTCAGAAATAAGTGATGCTCATGTTGATTGTGAAAAAGTACAAGATCCTTATTGCTTGCGTTGTCAACCACAGGTGCTTGGTGCCTGTTTAACTCAGATCCGCCAAGCCGCTGAGGTGATCCTTGTAGAATCCAATGGGGTAACAGATAACCCGCTGGTATTTGCTGATGCTGGAGATATTATTTCTGGCGGCAACTTCCATGCAGAACCTATCGCGATGGCGGCTGATAACCTAGCGCTTGCCATTGCTGAAATTGGTGCATTGGCTGAGCGTCGTATCGCGCTGCTTATTGATTCGAGCTTATCAAAACTGCCTCCCTTCTTAGTTAACAATGGCGGTGTAAACTCGGGCTTTATGATTGCGCAAGTCACTGCTGCGGCACTGGCCTCTGAAAACAAAACACTCGCACATCCTGGCAGTGTTGACAGCCTCCCAACCTCGGCAAACCAAGAAGACCATGTTTCCATGGCAACCTTTGCGGCAAGACGCTTACAGGAAATGGCTGACAACACCCAAGGTGTACTCGCAGTTGAATATCTTGCTGCAGCGCAGGGGTTAGATTTTAGAGCGCCACTTAAGCCATCTGACAAAGTGGCTACTGCTCAGCAAATATTACGAGCAGTCGTGAGCTTTTATGACAAAGATAGGTATTTTGCACCCGATATTGAAAGTGCTAATGCGTTATTGGGCCAAGCTGCACTGGCGCACTTGCTACCAGCACAACTCTTACCTTCAGCCTAACTCAGATTCATTAACAATCGGATGATGATAGGCAAAGCCGAGTTCGGTAATACGCTCGGCTTTGATAATGCGCGCTTCTTCTTTTGACGAAGCGAAACTTGGCATCTCAGTCCCTAACTTTTCACAGTGATATTGATAAAACGCCTGTCTCGTGGGGTGTGCTGGATAACAAACATTATAAATGTCTGCAGCATCCTGCCACCGCGCGATCACGGTATTGATTGCAGCAACAACATCACCGCGATAAACCATATTCACTCTACCATTCGCTGAGCTAGACAAGGCTTTTCCTGCTACAAATCGCCCAGGCTCCCTACCGGGACCTTGAAGACCTGCTAAGCGCACCACTTTACCGCCTGCGTTAAGCACCATCTCTTCAGCAGTTCTTAGTATATCAACACGCTGGTTGGCTTTATCCGCTAACTTACCTTGTTCATCATATTCACCATTTTCGGTGCTATAAACGCCAGTGGTCGAACACAATAAGAAACCTGCTGCTGACATCTTCTTTGCAAGTAACAATGCCTGTTCTAACGTTTCTAAATAGTTACTATCGACATGCCTAGCTCTTGGTGGGATCGCACACACCCAATACGCGTTGTGTAAAGAAATTGAGTGCGCTAAGGTGCCATTTTCAGTTAAGACCAGCTGCCTTGACCAGCTATGCATCTCGCTAGCTTGGGTTCTGGTGCCTTCTATTTGCCACCCTTGCAACTCAGCTTCGCGACACAACGCTTCACCGAGCCAACCCGCGCCCAGTACCACCAGACTGCGATTTAATACTTTCATATGAATATTACCTTAACCAAGAAGTTACCTTGTATTATCTATGTAAAAGAAGTTAACGCAAACGGTGGCGTTCTCCTGTTATCTATGGTTTGATTACCGTTTGCATAAGCTAAAAATAAGAAGTGTCATGCTTGAGAATTTATCCCTTAGAAAGAAAATATTGCTGCTAATTGGCGGCACCATTTCCGTATTATTAATTATTGCATCAAGCTTTTTCGTCAGCCATATTGCAACGCTCTCTCGAGATGGAATTGAACGAGAAACGCAAAGCTATATTCAAGCTGAAAAATTGGCGATGGAAGCATTCTTTGGCCAATACGGCAAAGTAGTTGAAACCTTTGTTTCTACGCCTCACAACATTCATTGGTTTGAAAATTATAATACCCGTGGCGCCGATCTGACTAAAGATAAAGACTATCAAGAGGTCAATGAAGACTTAGTTAGAATCGCCAAAGGTGATGAAAATATTCTCTCAGCCTTTATTGCCTCAGCAAACACCGGTGAATATTTTAAAGAAAATGATCGTACATCAGCATATTCGGATGGTCGACCTTACTACGCCTATCAGCGCCCATGGTGGCAGGATACGCTGGATGTAGGTAAATTGTATGTTGGTCCAATTGCAACCGATATCAATACCGGTGCAGTGTCTGCTGTGATCCGTCAACCTATCTACAATAACGCCGGCAAACTCGTCGCCATGGGTGGCGTCGACTTACAGATCAATAAATTGAACGATATGGTTGAACGTATCAAGTTTCAAGATAAAGGTTTTGGCTTTTTGCTCGATGGTGATTTAAATGTTGTGCATTTATCCAAGCGTACTGGTCATTCACTCTCTACCACAGATGAAGGCGAGAAAGGCAAAGAAGGTTTAGATGGCCTTGAATCCCAGTTTTCCAATACATCAGGCTTTGACGCTCTAAATGCCGCTATCAAGCGTAACCCCGTTGGCAATAGTACAGTCACGTTCAAAGGGGAAGCGTATTATGTTGTTTATGACAATGTGAAATTAGACAACCCCCTATTGGATTGGCACGTTGGCCTACTTATTCCGGTGTCGCTGATCGAAGCGCCTGTAAATGACGCCGTAATGAGCACAATCACAGCCTTGATTATTATCTTAGCCATTATCGTGGCAATGATCTTGCTCGCCACGCAAATGATCACCAAACCGATTGTAGCGCTAACCGAAACCATGCGAGACATCGCATCAGGTGAAGGCGACCTAACTAGACGTATCGATATCACCAGTAAAGATGAAGTTGGTCAACTCGCGCTGCATATGAATACCTTCATCGATAAACTTAGAGCAATGATGCTCGATACCGCAGCACAAGCTGAGCAATTAAGTAATGCTTCCGCCCAATTGCGTGAAGTATCAAACAATACTAACAGCGAAATTCAGCGCGAAAAAGAACAGGTAGATAGCGTAAGCGCGGCAGTGACCGAGATGGCAGCCACTGTGACTGAAATCTCACGTAATGCACAAGAGACCAACCAAGCCGCTGATGTCGTACAACGTATTACCAATGAAGGTGCAGGACGTTCATCACAAGCCCAAGAAGTCATGACTGAACTAGCACTCCATATTGGTGAGGCCGCAAAAGTGGTTGCCGGACTTGAACAAGAAACCAGTAACATAGGTGCTGTTATCGATGTGATTAACGGTATTGCTGAACAAACGAACTTACTGGCACTCAATGCCGCCATAGAAGCCGCCAGAGCGGGCGAGCAAGGTCGAGGCTTTGCGGTGGTTGCTGATGAAGTCAGATCGCTTGCAAGCCGCACGCAAGAGTCTACCGATGACATCCGCAATATGATCTCTCGTTTACAGCAAATTGCACAACAAGCTTCAGTGATGATGCAGCAAGGTCAAGACCGCGCAGAGGGGACCGTAGAGGAAACGCAAGCCGTGCTTGATGCCTTAAAAGAAATCACAGAGTCGGTCACGACAGTACAAGACCAGAGCCATCAAATTGCGACATCAACAGAGCAGCAAACCGTTGTTGCAGAAGATATTAACAATAGCCTTAACCAAATTAATGAGCTCGTCAATAGCACGGCTAACCACGCCAATGTACTGGCAGATGAAGCCCGCGACTTGAACGACTTAGCCAAGGCGCTTAACTCAACAGTAAACCAATTTAAGCTTTAATCAAACACTAAAACACGTCGCAATCGCGGCGTGTTTTGATCTGAGGCAAGTCTAGCCCAGACGGTAAAAAGTACACTGACACTCTTAATAAAACTCGAGAGTGCGTATCGTGATTAATTTACCTATTTGGAATGATTCCCTTATCAACAAGTACAATATATCTGGTCCTAGATATACCTCATATCCAACGGCCTTATCGCTTGAGTCTGGTTATAGCCAAAAAGAGTTACAAGCGGCTATTACGGGCTCTAAATCTCGTTCACTCTCGCTGTATATTCATATCCCTTTTTGTCATCAACTATGTTACTACTGTGGCTGTAATAAAATCATTACTCGTCATCAATCCAAAGCTGACGTTTACCTAGATTACTTAGCACAAGAAATCGCAGCAAAAGCGCCGCTATTTTCTGAGTATCGTGTAGAACAACTTCATTTAGGCGGTGGTACACCAACTTTCTTAACTACAGAGCAAATGACACGTCTAATCGAAATGCTCAATAGTGCATTTAACTTCTCTCAAAGTGCACAGCGTGGTATTGAAATAGACCCAAGATCACTTGCACCAAATATGATGCGTCACCTACACGAGCTCGAATTTAATCGTGTGTCTTTTGGCGTACAAGATTTTAATGATGAAGTACAAGCTGCGGTAAACCGCCCACAGCATCTAGATGAAGTGCTGGCTACCTTAACTGAAGCGAGAACGTTCGGTTTTAAATCTATTAATATGGATATGATCTATGGGTTACCATTTCAAACAGTAGAGAGCTACAAGCAAACGATTGAGCAACTTATTGCGCTTTCTCCCGATAGAGTCTCTGTATTTAACTATGCCCATCTTCCGGATAGATTTGCAGCACAGCGAAAGCTAAAAGAAGCCGACATGCCAAGTGCGGGAGAAAAACTTGAGATCTTTAAGCAAACACTGGAACAGATGACCACTGCTGGATATCAATTCATCGGTATGGATCACTTCGCCAAAAAAGACGATGAGCTGGCTGTGGCGCAAAATGAAGGGCATCTACACCGTAATTTTCAAGGCTATACCACTCATGGCGAGTGCGACCTGTTAGGTCTTGGTGTGTCATCCATTTCTCAAATTGGTCATATGATCTTGCAAAATGAGAAAGAGTTAAAACCTTATTATCATGCTTTAAGTGATAAAAGATGTGCGATCACTAAAGGGATAACCTTAAGTGGTGATGATGAAATACGCGCGGCTGTGATCAAACAGCTTATTTGTCATTTTGAGTTAGATAAAAAGGTGTTCGAGCAACGTTATGATATAAATTTTGACGAATATTTCGTTCAAGCACTTAACGCTCTAGAGCCGCTAGCAGCAGATGGACTGGTAGAGCTGAATGAACACACCATAAAAGTCACAAGTAACGGCAATTTGTTTATTCGCATCATCTGCATGTGCTTTGATGCTTACTTACAAAACCAAGTCAAAAACACCCGCTTCTCTCGCGTTATTTAACCACCTAACCCTCTCAAACCTCCCACAATACTGTGTTTATGGTGGGAGTGAGTGCACCTCGCGAGCCTTTCTATGCCCCAAAGCTATACCCAAACAGAAAAAACCGTCGTATTGTTGAAACTGGTTTTGATGTACATGGGTGTTCCACATTATCTTTGAGCCGAAACTTTCATCACATGCCATCGGCGGGTGAACCACCTCCCACCATGTTGCACTGTGCCTATACTATGGTAGGAGCGAGTTTACCTCGCGAGGTTTTTAAATCACACATAGCAAAAAACCCGTCGCATTGCTGCAACGGGTTTTGATGTACATGGATGTTCGAATGTCGATGAAGTTCATGGATGAACGCTTTTCATCAACCTCTTATTTGGCCCTGGCTCGCTACGAAGTAGGATGTTCTCATTTTTTAAATAGAGAGTCACATGGGTGATCCACACTATCATTGACCGGGGCCGACCCTTCGGCTGTTTTGTTTCACTTCTGAGTTTGGGTGACGAGAAACCGAAGCACCGCTTCGCAGTTCGAGGAAGTGAGCGCAAGGACGCGCGAAGGGGAGATGCTACATGGAAGTACTTTACCCCAAATAGCAAAAAAGCCTGACTCTTTCGAATCGGGCTTTCTTTAAATAAGTGCTTGGCAATGTCCTACTTTCACATGGGAAATCCCACACTATCATTGACCGGGGCCGACCCTTCGGCTGTTTTGTTTCACTTCTGAGTTTGGGTGACGAGAAACCGAAGCACCGCTTCGCAGTTCGAGGAAGTGAGCGCAAGGACGCGTGAAGGGGAGATGCTACATGGAAGTACTTTACCCCAAACAGCAAAAAACCCGTCGCATTGCTGCAACGGGTTTCTCTTATTTGGCCCTGGCGATGTTCTACTTTCACATGGGTAATCCACACTATCATCGACGCTGTTTTGTTTCACTTCTGAGTTCGGCATGGGGTCAGGTGGGTCCAAAACGCTATAGTCACCAGGAAATTCTGTTCATCAATGAAGTCTCCTTCATCAATGTAAATCTGGAAAAAGCGATTAAATTCTTTTGTCTACTTTAGTCTATTAACTTCTGTTAGCTAAGGCCTCCATGGATGGAGGTCATGCTAGGAATTGTCTGGAACAATTCTAGTAAACCACTTTGGCGTTGTATGGTTAAGCCTCTCGGGTAATTAGTACGAGTTAGCTTAATGCCTCACAGCACTTCCACATCTCGCCTATCAACGTTGTAGTCTTCAACGGCCCTTCAGTTGACTCTAAGTCAAAGTGAGAACTCATCTCGAGGCCTGCTTCCCGCTTAGATGCTTTCAGCGGTTATCAGTTCCGAACGTAGCTACCGGGCAATGCAATTGGCATCACAACCCGAACACCAGCGGTTCGTCCACTCCGGTCCTCTCGTACTAGGAGCAGCCCCTCTCAATTCTCAAACGCCCACGGCAGATAGGGACCGAACTGTCTCACGACGTTCTAAACCCAGCTCGCGTACCACTTTAAATGGCGAACAGCCATACCCTTGGGACCGACTTCAGCCCCAGGATGTGATGAGCCGACATCGAGGTGCCAAACACCGCCGTCGATATGAACTCTTGGGCGGTATCAGCCTGTTATCCCCGGAGTACCTTTTATCCGTTGAGCGATGGCCCTTCCATTCAGAACCACCGGATCACTATGACCTACTTTCGTACCTGCTCGACGTGTCTGTCTCGCAGTTAAGCTTGCTTCTACCATTACACTAACCGTACGATGTCCGACCGTACTTAGCAAACCTTCGTGCTCCTCCGTTACTCTTTGGGAGGAGACCGCCCCAGTCAAACTACCCACCAGGCACTGTCCTCAACCCCGATTCAGGGGCCTAAGTTAGAACATCAACACTACAAGGGTGGTATTTCAAGGTCGGCTCCACAGAAACTAGCGTTCCTGCTTCAAAGCCTCCCACCTATCCTACACATGTAGGGTCAATGTTCAGTGCCAAGCTGTAGTAAAGGTTCACGGGGTCTTTCCGTCTAGCCGCGGGTACACAGCATCTTCACTGCGATTTCAATTTCACTGAGTCTCGGGTGGAGACAGCGTGGCCATGGTTACACCATTCGTGCAGGTCGGAACTTACCCGACAAGGAATTTCGCTACCTTAGGACCGTTATAGTTACGGCCGCCGTTTACCGGGGCTTCGATCAAGAGCTTCGCCTAAGCTAACCCCATCAATTAACCTTCCGGCACCGGGCAGGTGTCACACCGTATACGTCATCTTACGATTTTGCACAGTGCTGTGTTTTTAATAAACAGTCCCAGCCACCTGGTCACTGCGGCTCTCGTTTGCTTACAGAGCAAGTCTTTCACAAACAAGAGCGTACCTTCTCCCGAAGTTACGGTACAATTTTGCCTAGTTCCTTCACCCGAGTTCTCTCAAGCGCCTTAGTATTCTCTACCTGACCACCTGTGTCGGTTTAGGGTACGATTCAGTATGAACTGAAGCTTAGAGGCTTTTCCTGGAAGTAGG
>NZ_CP127855.1:3942500-4002500 GCF_030291895.1 Pseudoalteromonas sp. JC3
GATTGGCTATTGCTTTGCCAGAATCAACCAGCTCCACATGCTTCTGTAAGCAATTCTTGATATCGTGAGCTATCAACGGAAAATGTGTACATCCCAACACTAGCCTATCAACAGTGGCTGGAATGTAAAGCCGGTCTATTTCCGCGCAAAGTGCCTCTTTATCCAACTCGTTATGCCAATAAAAGTGCTCAGCGATCCTTACAAGCTCCGTTGAATGCAAAGTTTCAACTTTACAACCTGAGGTAAAATCCATGATGAGCTTATGTGTATAAGCATTATTTGACGTTGCCGGTGTTGCCAATAGTGCGATGTGCTTGGTCTTTGAACTAGACGCAGCAGGCTTAACAGCAGGAACAACACCTATAATTGGAATCTGGGTATGTTTTCTGGCTTCTTCCAACGCGTATGTTGAAGCGGTAT
This sequence comes from Pseudoalteromonas sp. JC3, assembly GCF_030291895.1. Taxonomy (NCBI): domain Bacteria; kingdom Pseudomonadati; phylum Pseudomonadota; class Gammaproteobacteria; order Alteromonadales; family Pseudoalteromonadaceae; genus Pseudoalteromonas; species Pseudoalteromonas sp. JC3. Next base: position 3,942,921 of record NZ_CP127855.1, read on the forward strand.
TACATGCAATAACGATAAGATCAACATTGCCCAAGTATTGCTGTTGCCAACGAATAAGTCCCTTGATACGTGATTTGATTAGCTCTTGAGGCTGAAGGCCATATGGGAGAAAAGCGTTGTCCATAACATAACTAAATGAAACCCCCTGCAAACATGCCTTTAAGTGCGACAGCACACTGGTGCCACCGATCCCCGAATCGAAAACCAAAATATGCGACAAACTTCATACCTCAAATCAATGAAGTATGAAGTTTGCCATGAGTCCTCGCGAAAATAAACTGGCTTAGCTTGTTTGTTTTTGCTCAACTTGCTCTTTATTTAGTTCATTCAGTTTACTAAAAAAGCTACTAGCATAATCCAAAAATTCATTTAGTCTCGACTGACCTTCATTCATCCAAGCAAGCAGGTTTGGCAACTCATTATCGGCATTGAGTCCCTTAGCTTGCTCTTGCACATCTGCTAACTGCTTATTCAGTGGCATAAATGCCTTCTCTAAGTCTTTCATTGGATTGCCTTGCTGATATTGAGCAATCGCAGCAGATGTTTTACTTTGTCTTAAATCCATCGTGAAATTAGTGATCTGATCTGAGTTTAAGCTAAGCGACTTTGCCAAATCGAAAGCTTCATCGTATTCACCACCGAAAAAAGAATCACTGACATTACGGATATCTTCCATCATATCGTTAATTGCCTGCTGCTCCTCTTCGTTCAGCTCACCATTTACCTTAATTGAGAAACTGACTTCGTGAGAGGACTTAGTGCCATATGCCATGCCATAATCATTACCTTTTTGCGCAACACTCGCAGCGGCTCCCTGAGCATACGCATCGGAGAATGAAATAACGACTTCATCCCCTTCAGCTGTAGTAAATGCATATTCAGCCTGATTAGAAAGACTCGCAAACTGTGCGGCACTGATCGCTAATGCCTTTGACGACTTTTCTTCAAATAATTCTTTTTCAAAATCATCTAAACCTTTAAAAATCCCTTCTCGTGATTTTTCAATACCATCTTCGATGTCGGAATTGAAAGCGCCCATGCCTTTTAACTCTTCGCTGGCTTCATCAATACCCTGCAGCACGCCCTTACGTGCCCCATCTAGCATGGATTTCAATTCGTCATCATTTTTGCCGTCGACTTTGGCTTTCTTCACTGCACCCTGAACAAAATCGAGTACATTTTTGACAATAGATTCAAAATCAAATAGTGGCTTGTCTTTTTTATCTTGTGTCGGCTTCTCAATCCCCAACGCTTCTGCAAGCTTATCATCAAGAATTTTAGCTGCTAGCTTAGATTTATTCCCCGCATAGCTGTCCGAATTAATTTGGATATTTGGTCCTATCCCTTTGCTCTTTCCAGGCTTATGCTGCATCGCTGGATTGAGCAACTGATTTAATTGCCCGATTTTCATGGTATGCCCTCCAATATATTAGTTAGATTATCGGCATATTTGCGCAAAGCTAAAGTATAATGATTAAAAAAACAGCAAACCAGACGCATCAGTGATGCTAGACTGGACAAATTAGCAACGCTCCCTAAAATAGCGCCTCTTAATTCAACATAGATGGTTTTAGCATGGCAGTAATAAAAATTGATGATTCAGCATACGAGCAACAGTTAGCAGATAAAGCTGAGCGTATCACAACACAATTTGCACAGTTTGATGCACCTGCACTTGAAGTGTATGAATCTGCAACTCGCCATTACCGCCAGCGCTGTGAATTTAGAGTATGGCATGAGGGTGAAGATCTGTTTCACATCATGTTTGACCAGCAAACAAAAGAAAAGATCCGTGTTGATAGCTTTGATCCTGGTGCGCCGCTTGTCAATGAAATGATGCAGGTGATGATACATCAGCTGAAAGGCAACGAAATATTGCGTCGTAAACTGTTTCAGATCGACTACCTCACGACACTGAGTGGTGAAGTACTGATCAGCTTGCTTTATCACAAGCAGTTAGATGAAGCGTGGCAAACCGCGATGCAGACATTGAGAGCCGAGTTGCAACAAACCTATAAAGTTGATTTTATCGGTCGTGCTAGAAAACAAAAGGTTGTGTTTGGCAACGACTATGTAACTGAAAAACTAAGCGTTAACGGTAAAGAGTATATTTATCAGCAGGTTGAGAACAGCTTTACGCAACCGAATGCGGAAGTGAATCAGAAAATGCTAGCTTGGGCGCAGTCCATCAGTGAACCGCTAAGCAACGATCTACTTGAGCTTTATTGTGGTAACGGTAACTTTTCAATTGCGTTGGCTGGTTCATTCAATAAAGTGCTGGCTACGGAGATCTCTAAATCATCAGTAAAGTCTGCACAATTTAATATTGCAGCAAACAAAGTCGATAACTTAGATATTATTCGCATGTCGAGTGAAGAGTTTACACAAGCCATGAAAGGGCAGAAGTTTTCTCGATTAGATGGTATTGATTTACAGTCCTATGATTGCCAAACGATTCTTGTCGACCCGCCTCGTGCTGGTATGGATGAATTAACCTGTCGCTTAGTCAGCAACTACGACAACATTATTTATATCTCATGTAATCCAGACACATTAGAGCGTGATTTAGCCTTGTTATGTGAAACACATAAAATCGCACGCATGGCAATTTTCGATCAGTTCCCTTATACCCATCATATTGAATCTGGCGTTTACTTAGTGAGAAAGTGATCTCTAACGATTAACGACTGGCTGCCATCGCTGTGATAAGTGCTGGCAGTTGAGTTTCGCTAAAGACTTGAATACCGGATTGCTGTAATAAAGACGCCGTTAGCCCCTGCCCTACTATTTTTTTACCTGTATGACTACCATCGTAAATCAGATTGCTGCCGCAAGACGGACTGGACTCTTTTAACAACGCAAACTTTATATCGTGCTGAAGACAAGCCGCTAGCGCTTTTTTAGCACCGAGTTCAAACGCGGTGGTAAAATCATCCCCTTGTTTACTCAAAACTTTACCATCTGCTATTTCAGCCGATGGGCGAGGTGTTGGTAAACCACCAGATACTTCGGGGCACAGCGGTAAGACCCAATTTTTTTGCCGCCAATACTGCAAGGTATTATCTTGAAGGCTTTGTGAAGAGGCGTCATACCTCACCGGATAACCTAATAAACAGCTAGAAACTAAAATTTTAAACATAAAAAAGCCCCGCAATAATTGCAGGGCTAGTCTAATACAAATTAGATTTTATTTCTTTGCTAAATAATTCACCAAAGCAGCAATTTGCTCAGGCTTAGTCGTACCAGATTCACGAAGTAATAGCTTGTATTTACCGTTCACCACGAACATTGGTACCCCTGTTAGCGCGCCTTTATCAGAAAGTGTCTTCTGCATTCGTTGCATTTTTGAAGCTTTAGTACGAACAGAGAAACTGGCATAAAGTTTATCAAACTTCTCTTCTTCAACACCTTGTGCAATAAAGATATCTTTTACATCAGCAAGTTCATTGATTTTTGCGCGCTTGCCATGGATATGATTAAACATGGCTGCAACTATCTTGTCTTTTTGTGGCAGCACTTCAGCAGTTGCAAGTGCTTGTGCCAACACCTGTTGGATCTCAGGCTCTCTTGGACCAACAAAATCTATATGGCTCTTTTTAAACTTAACGCCCTCGTCCAGCTTTGGTTTAACGTCAACGATTAAATTTTCCATTGCGTTACAGGCTGGACAATAAAAAGAAAAATACTCCATTACCTCAGGCTTTTTCGTGCCACGCTCGGCAATAACTTCATAATGCACACCTTCTTCAAATGGCGCAGCCTGAGCAAGAAGAGGAAGCATTAGTGCAACCGCTAAGCCTTTTAATACTTTCAACATACTAACTTTCTCCAGTCCTTATTTTTTTAATAGATATGCGATCAATTCATCAAGCTGCTCTTGGCTCTTGATACCTTTCATTTCGATTCTGTATTTGTCATTTACGATAAAAGTTGGAACGCCTGTTAGTGCACCCGCGTCAGAAAACTTATTTTGTGCTTTAAGCATGTTATTTTCAGCACTCACGACAGGCATACTCGTTACAGCCTGCTCAAACTTTTCAGCAGAAATCCCATTTAACTCCATTAGCGTTTTCAAATCTTTAATGTCTAACAGTTTGTTTCTTTCAACATGAATAGTATTGAAAATCTTCTCAGCAATCACATCCGCTTTGCCTTCTTGCTCGGCAATAATATAGGCATAGCTAAGATTACTTTGCGTCTCTGTAGGAATACCTCGTAGGAAGTTTACATGGCTTTTTTCAAAGCGAGCTTCCTTTGGTAAATTCTTTTCAATCGCTTTTGCAATTGGCTCAAAGCGGAAACAGTGAGGACAGTAAAAAGAGAAAAACTCGGTAACTTTCTCTGATTTACTCTGTTCGGTTGTTAAGGTCGTGTAGTGCTCACCTTCGGTAAAGTCTGAAGCCATTGCTGCAATAGGCAAAAATAGTGCGACTAATGCGATTCTGAATTTCTTTAGCATGTTACTCTCTCTAATTTTAAGGAAATAGGCTCAAACTTGGTTCATCTAATGCGGCAAATTGCTCTTTTAACGCTAGGATCTGTTGTTCCCAGTATTTGTCTGTCGCAAACCAAGAAAAGTTCCGTTCGAATGCAGGATCCTGCCAGCGCTGTGCCAACCAAGCCATATAATTCACCATTCTCATGGCACGTAGCGGCTCAATTAACGCAAGCTCTTTTGAATCAAACGGCATAAATTCTTCGTAACCCATAAGCAGGGTGTCTAACTGTACCAATTGCTCGTTGCGGTCGCCATTTAACATCATCCACAAGTCTTGTATTGCAGGGCCTTGCTGACAATCATCAAGATCCACCAACATCAATTGATCTCTAGACCACAATAAATTTCCAGCATGACAATCCCCATGAAGCCGAAGTGTTTTAGTAACTTGATACTTTGAGGTTGCTTTGTTAATAACTTGCTCAAGAATAGTAACAAATGGAGTATGTAGATGACTAGGTACTAGCTGGCTTTTTAGCAGTGTTTGTTGCGCATCAACCAAAAAACGCTGGGTATTGAGCTGTGGTCTATGCTCGAATGCTCGCTCAGCCGACAGACAATGCAAGCGCCCTAGATAGCGACCTAAAATTTCTAAGTGGTCTAGATTATCGAGTTCGAACTGGCGTCCACCAACGCTTGGAAACAACGTATAGCGGTAACCTTCATGAAAGTGCAGACTACGCCCAGCAATAATTAAAGGTGCCACAACTGGCACTTCAGCTTCTTTCGCTGCCAGCGCGAACTCATGCTCTTCAAGAATTTGTTCATCCGTCCAACGCGCTGGACGGTAAAACTTCACTACATAACGCTTGCCGTCCTCAGCACCAAATTGATAAACACGGTTTTCATAGCTGTTCAGGGCCAATAACCCCGTTGTAGGATATATCTCAAGTGCCTCAATCGCATCTAAAATAAGATCCGGTGTCAGTGCGTTAAAACTAAAATCGTTCATAATGTTTATAAAAAAGCGAGGTTTTATACCTCGCTTTTACCTTACTCTATTATCTTCCTTTGAAGAAATTGGTCGGCTGCGCCAGCCGCTCTTCTGGATCTTCTTGGTTAATAAGCACAAACTCAAATTCGGTTACTGGCTTTTTCAAATCATATGGATCAATCACAACAGAGAGTGGCACATCTAATGTCGTGCCTGCAGCTAAGTGCACCTCATGCTTACCGATCACCTGATAATTACTTAGACCCGTTATTGCAATAGAAAATTTCTGCTCAACTTGCGCTTTGTTTATCACTTTCAAGGTATAGGTATTTTCTACCAATCCCTCAATATTGACACGATAAAGTTGATTTCTATCCCGAATAATATCAAGATCCATCGGCTTACGCATCGCAATATTCGCAACTAATGCACCAGTGATAACGACCAGGATCATTAAATAACCGATTAATTTACCACGTACTGGTTTGGTCTTTTCGCTAGATGATTCTAAATTGCGCTCTGTAGTGTAAGCAATTAATCCGCGCGGGTAGTTCATCTTATCCATAACACCATCACAGGCATCAATACACGCACCACAGTTGATGCATTCATATTGCAAACCATTACGAATATCGATACCGGTAGGACACACCTGAACACACAGGTTACAATCAATACAATCTCCTAGACCTAGCTCTTTTGGATCTTGCTTGCGTCCTCGAGGACCGCGACTTTCACCTCGTTCGCTATCATAAGCGACGGTAAACGTATCCTTATCAAACATGGCTGATTGGAAGCGAGAGTAAGGACAGATGTGTAAACACATAATTTCCCTCATCCAACCGGCATTACCATAAGTACAAATGGTAAACACGATGATGCTAATGACGGAATAAAAACCTGCTGAAAAAGTAAGTAAATCAGGGAGCAATGAGCGGATCGGGGTAAAGTAACCAACAAAAGTGATTGCGGTATACAGTGAAAAGAGTATCCAGCTACCGTGTTTTGCCGTTTTTCGCCAAAACTTGTCAAAATCCATCGGTCTCTGATCTAGTTTTTTCCGTTGGTTTGCTGTTCCTTCAAATTTTTCTTCAAACCAAATAAAAATAAACGTCCAAACGGTTTGCGGACAGGTGTAGCCGCACCATACCCGGCCATAGAAGGTGGTCACCAAGAACAGAGCAAATGCCGCTATCATCAGAATAAAAGCAAAGATAGTCAGATCTTGTGGCCATAGTGTCATGCCAAAAATATTGAACTTCTGCTCAAAAATATCGAACAACACCGCTTGATGGCCGTGAAAGTTTAACCAAGGTAAAGCCATAAATGCCAACATACCAATAAAGCCGATACGCCTTCTTAGCAGTTGATGTAGGCCAGACACCGCCCGGACATATATGCGATTACGAGGATTAAAACGATCGGGCGTAGAGCTATTGAGCGATTTCCCTTCAGTGCCACCTATTGGCTTTTGAATTTTTACTTCAGACGGTATGTTTTTAACCTTGATTCTTTCGTTCTCCATGGAAGCTCCTTAGTGCTTTGGAACGAGATGCACTTGCTACAGTGACCTTGAAAAATACAGGCTAAACTATTGCAATGTGCCCCATGACATAGTTTAGCGCTTACTATTATACGCTTTGAAACCCTATGATTAATAGTAAGTTGAGCTAAAACCCACCATAAATGATGAGAGACCTGTTGCGACCTGACAGACAAGTTTATTACACTAGGAACAAGATTTTTGTTAGCTAGATCAAATCAGCGTCAGATTATGAAAAAATTCTTAGTATTAGCCATTATAGTCGTTGCTCTGTTTACTGTGGATCATCCATTGATTAAAGAGCCAAGAGATAGGTTACTCGGTCAAGGCGTTGAAGTGCTAAGCGAGTCCAGCAAAGTACAACGCAGTACGGCTGCAAGAATCGCCAGAGCCAACGTAGTAAAAGCAATTACCATGACAGATGACGAAAAGCGCTATATTGATGAAGCCCTTGCAACAGATGAAAAAGTAAGGCTTTTCCACCTCAAGTATTGTAAAGAAAACGACTATAACTTGTATTTTTACGGCCCCGATCTCGTCAAAATCTGTGAAATTGCAGAGCAAGCCATTCATGAAGCAAAGGGATTATAATGGACTTTAGTCAATTAAATAAAAAGTCGGCAAAATCCTTTAATGATCAAAAAGCACTCATCAAAAAGCTTAGTCAGGGACGTGTTGTCAATTGCCCAAGCTGTCAGCAACCCATAGCACTCAGTTTAAGCCAATCAACGTCAAATAGAGCTGTGGCGCAATGCCAGCAGGGTTGCACATTTATCGAGTTAGATCTCGCATAAAGGTTATTCAAATAGTCCACTATTCACTGCGGCAACTTCGACTAACTCAGCATAAGATGCGGCAAACTCGTCAGCCAATTGCGCTTGAGTTAGTTGAAACTCGACCAGTGACTGTCCTATTTTGTCACAGTAAATCGTTAACTGTTGCTCACCAAGTGCAAAGAGCCCTAGTTGTTCTGTGCTCACTTGCAAAGCTTGTTTAATATCGTCGGCGAGCGGACTGGACATCAATTGCTCGTAAAAGGGCGTTGCCGCCATTAAAAATCCTTCGGCCCAATTAATTTTTTGCTCAAGTGGTGTTTCACTATTCCAAGGCAATTGAAATTCAGTTTCGTATACCTGCTCAGAAATCTCATGATGTAAGGCCATCAATGCAAACGCAATACTCTCATCTAATTCTGGATCCGCATTGGTTAAAGTCTTAAGCCACTTATCAACCTCAATACCGTTCGGGTCTATGCAGGTAGCAAATAAATATCCTTGTAAAAAAGCGATATCAATAGAAAGCTTGCGCGCAGAAAAGTAGTTTTCTAAATTCAGCTGATCAGCTGCAGTAAAAGAGAAGTCGTGCATAGTGTTGCCTTGAACTTAGGCGCCGTATCAGCGCCTACAAAAATACTTTTATATTAATAACTAACCTGAGATTAGATTAACTAAAGTCTGATATGACAGAAGTATATTATAAATTTACCGGGTAACGACCTTCGCCATCCGGTCTACCCAAAAACTTAACCGCATCGTGTACTTCTTTTGGTAGACTTGCATCTGGCTTAATATTACCAGATACGCGAAACTGGAAATTGGCAGCAAGTGTCGCATCAGCCTGTAAGCCCAGACGATTTTCAGGGTCAACAAGCACGGCAATATCTCCTGATTTACAATCGAGCTGGCCACTAAGGTCGCCGATACTAAACCAACCATTCATGCCTTTAACATCAATATTTGGACTACTTATCTCACCATTTAGCCCTTCACAGTATGGTGCACCACTTTGGTACTTTTTCACATTGACGATAACACGCCCTTTGGCATCAACCGGCAATGGCAGGGTTACTTGATCCATAGCCTGCTCAACACTGAAACGAAGTGAGGCATTATTTACCATCACTGATTTACTGACTAAATTCGATGAGAAATTAGCTTTTCCTGAGATCTCATTTTTATCTCTCGCATTACCAAACTGTACATTGCCTGCCAGATCACCGAGTAGTAAAGCCGACGGTTCAAGCTCCCACTGAACCTGATTCAATTGAATGTTATTGAATCTCACACCGCTCACTTGACCATGCCAAACAGAACCATTTACTGCACCTAGCTGCAAATTAGCTGGCAATTGACCTTTAAAAACTTGCAGCAACACCGCTGCTGGCATAGTAAAAGCACTAAAAATAATAAATGCGAGTAAAAATATAATGAGTAGAGATAGTGTTTTTTTCATAATTATTTCTCTAAAACCAAGCGACTAACACGCACAAAGCCAGGTAAATTCCCTTGTGTAAGGTCTAGGTTTTCTACTTTTACTCCATGCTTATTTGTCAGTTCATCTATCCAAGCAACAAGTTTATTAAATTCCACATCATCGATGGTTAAACGCAGGCTTTCGCCACTAGGTTGCATTTTACTGATATCGATTTGAAAGCGGCCACGGGTGTTATTGACTATCTGGCTGATATTACCGCCGCTAATCACCTGTGCAGGGCTGTTAGATTTCAGCTTATTCACGCTTTGACCAACCCAATTTACGAGCTCGTGATTACGTTTTAGCTTAGCTTCGGCATCGCTGACAGCCTGATTTAAAGGTTTGAATATACCCATTATCAGAACAAAAACGACAAAAATAACGCCGGCAACGATCAGCAGTTTTTGTTCTTGCTCTTTTAAACCACGCCAATAGTTAACTGCTTGCTGCTTCATGCTGCACCTCGAATACGAATTTCACCCACCACAAAGTCACCATCATTGTTCAGGGCCCCCTGTTCAACGCTTACACCGCGTTGCTCTAAAATTGCTTTGACCTGACCAAATATCTGGAACTCTTTTGCGCGCGCTCTAATTCTGAGTTCATTCCTACGTTTGTCGTAACGTAGCGTTTCAGGAGCGAAAGCATCAACCTCTTCATAAATGGCCACAAAATGATTTGTTAATTCGAGCAAGCCGCCTTGCTCCGTACCAGATAAAGCATCAAGCTCATTTTGGATCTGTTTTTTCAATAAATGCGGACGCACTACTTTATTTGGAAATGCCTGTTGATACATAGCAACCGCTTGGGTTTCTAGCTGATTAGCTTGATGACTTATTACATACAGTTGAGTGCCTTTAATTGCGATAAAGCTCACTACTGCCACGCTCGCCGCTATTAAGCCACTGCGCCAATCACGCCACCACTGCGGTTGCTTTTTCTTCGCAGCGAACCGACCTTGACGCAAATTAAAATCAATATTTGATAATGATTTCGCGAAGATGGCTAAAGGTAAATCGTAATCTTGTTGTTGCGCAGTGAGCGCTATCGTTTCTGAGAAATCACTTGCAGGGCTAAAATGCGCCAGCTGCTCAACACCCGCAATGGCGAGGTACTCGTTAACCCAGCTAAGTTCAGCAGTGCCAACTTGCCAAGCATTGTGTTTGAATAGCCATTGCTGCCCTAACTGCACGGCACTAGTCATCTCTTCATGAAGCGGCAGACATAAGGCGTCTGGTAGCGCTTTACTTACACTGATCCCTGCGTCATCGAAGGCACTAAACCAGCTTTGTAGCCAACTGCTATCACAAATCGCAACATCGATAGTATGTGTGTCGGCTTTCATACCCGGTTTACCAATTGCGATAAATAGCGCATCGATGTCGGTCGCGACATGTTCCTCAAGCATAAATGGTAAGGCTTGCTCTAGTTTCCTATTCCATTTTGCTGGTAATTCTAGCGTGCGTAACTGCACCGCTGTCGCTGGTAGTAACAAAACAACTGGTCTCGTTTGCGCTTTTTCGGCAAGGCTACCAAGCTGTTCACTCCCTTCTAATTCACCACTGGCAATAATTTGTTGTTGTTCTGTTGACCACACTAACCAGTGTATTGTCGCCTGGTGTGACTGATCCACACGGATCAATAATTGTTCTGTCACTCTACGCCTCCAAATTTACGAGCAAGCACGTACGCTTTACCATCTTTTGTTTCTATAATTGATGTGAGAGAAAAGCGTCGCTCATCAAACACAGCTGTTGCTCGCAACTGAAAATAATTGCTGTTAATCGTAAAAATTTTGGAAGTCTTGTTAGGGTCTTTGACCCCTTGATTCGCGACTTCCGTGTAAAATTCATTAATATCGGTAAAACCTTTTTTTGGTCTTGCAGAAATAATAGCTTCAGCACCTGACTTCGATAAACCAGGTATAAGCGCACTGAGTAAAAGCGCTTGTTCTGGCAATATCGTATTGACGTTTACCGCAAGCTCCTCACTTCCGGGGATCACGCAAACATAAGGCTTAATCTTTTCCATCACCAGCGGGTTAAAGCCCTTAATCACGCGTAGCTCACTAACAGACGCCATCAAATTATTAGCCGTTAAATAAGGCGTCTGATTAGACATATACTCGTCTTCTTCTGCCCCTGAGCGGTAAGTAATGCTATCTTCGTCAAGCCAATCGTAGACACTATCAGCAAGGGCTTCCTCGCTTTCGTTACTCGGCAAATCCTCAATATTCTTCAAAAGCTCCAATAGCGCAGCATGGGCTGGGTTAGTATTCTTTCCACCAATCTGCTGACCACCTTGGTCATTTCCATTTGTTTGTGACTTTGCTCTCAAAGCATTCAGGTTTAGGCATGCCTGTAAGTCTGTAACTTTACCGCTCAACGTACCATGGTCAACAGGGTAAGGCACTTCTTCACGAGCCCAAGGCTGGTCTAGATTAACGGTATCAGGATCATCTTTTTTCGCTTGTATCAACGCTCTTTTGACTAATTCCTCAGCACCATAGCTATACCACTTGGCTTGTTGCTGAGTTTGAATATTCGAGGCCTTTTGTACCTGCACCATTAAACTACTCGCCATTTCAGCGGCAATTGTCGCTGCCAATGCAACGATGAAAAGTACGATAACAAGCGCTGCACCTTGCTGCTTCATGGCTGTTGCCCCTTATCATCAGCAACACCACTGCCTGGCGTTAAAAATAAACGGCTTATTGGATCCGAGTCTTTTCTTTGCAACGTCACTTTAATCGCTTTAGGTAACGATTTCGACTTCCAATCAGCTTGCCATTTTAGTTTGTCGTCCAAAAATTCAAACTTTAATTCTTCGACATCTTCCAAGATGACCTGCGCGCGTGGCTCTGTTCCATCTAGCTGATCAACGTATATTCGATAAATACGCTCAAGCTTGTCATCGATAACCCGATAGCCCACTGCCTGCAGTTCAGAGCGAGGCAATAAACTAATAGGGTTAGTCCAACCATCACGAACAAAAGCGATACCATCATATTGGCTCTCAAGCTCATACCGGCCATGGATGATATAAGTTGGGCTAAAATCCCCTGCTTCATTTCTGACTTCTCGCTTAGTGATCTGATTAAAATCCTGATCCATCAAGCGGAAAGTCGTTTGTAGACCTTCAATTTCGGCAATTTTTTCCGCTGATGCAGCTTGGGCCTTCAGCGTTGAATCTAAAATTTGGTGAGTCGCCGTCACCACCACCGCTAAAATAGCCAGTGCCAACAATACTTCTATTAGCGTGAAACCACGCTGAGGTGTATGCACTGTCACTACTTACTCCGGTACATAAAAGTGGTGATGTCATACACTGAGTTTTTGAGTTCAGGTTCGCGGAAAACGTGCACGGTGAGCTTTACAAAGCTAGGATCTGCGGTTTGTTGGATATGCTGTTGCCAATACCAAGTGACCCCGGCCATTTCCTCTTCGCCTTTGTTACCATTCTTCCCATGCCAGTCATCGCCTTGCGCACGCAAAAATACCAAGCGATTTTCTGCCACCCACGACGCATAGGTCTGCTCTTCAAGCGAGCCGATATGGTTTATATGTTCGCTTGTTGCTTGCATTGCAGCAATACCAGCGACAGCACAAATACTGAGCGCAACCATGACTTCAAGTAAGGTAAAGCCCAAGCTTTTTCTAGCGTTCATTCTTCAGGTTCCCGCTTCAGCCCTACTGGTGCCATAAATTCACCTTCGACAAAAAATATTGGCTCTTGAAGCTCTTTATTTTCCACACTTAATCTAAATGCGCTGACTTCACCGGAAGATAAAATAAGTACTTGCGGGATCTTGAGCTTTTTAAGTTCAAGCAAATTGTCGTCGTCGCCGCCACTCATCAACTCTCGCCAATTTGCTTGCTCAAGTAAGTTATCTTGAGACCAAGGCAGATCTTCTAATATTAATTCCACTTTGTACTGCTCAGGCAGCTCAATTGGTTTGTAGATATCGTCGGCTTCGAAAGTTCGCCACTTCTCACCGTCAAAAACCAAAAACTCAATCACACCTTTATCTAAGTGAAAACCAAGTTCAACCTGATTTAGTACTGCAAATTCTGATGCAAGATTAATCGTCCCCTGCACACGCATAGCCATGGTTTCGAGCTCTTCCTCATCACTATCACTGACGGTATAAGTAATGAGGTTTACTGAAAAAGCAATGATCACCAAGACAATAAGGACTTCTAGTAAACTGAAGCCCTTTACCTTAGCTAATGCCGGTTTATGCAGAGGTGCTAACATAGATTAACGTTCGTCTTCCGTATCCCAGTTACCGATATCATCATCAGTTCCAACTTCGCCATCCGGACCCATTGAAAAGATATCGATTTGGCTCATTTCGCCAGGACTTACTAATTGGTAAGGATTACCCCATGGATCTTCTGGAAGCTTAGAAATAAAGCCACCTTCAGGGAAACGTTTTGGTACCGGGTCAATATTGGTTTGCGTTACCAAAGCTTCCAAGCCTTGCTCTGTAGTTGGATAGCGTTTGTTTTTTAGTTTGTACATCTTCATTGCGTCTTCAATCTGACGAATATCTAGACGTGCCTTTTCTTTTGCTGCTTCTTCTTGTTGACCCATCACGTTAGGCGCAACGATAGATAAGATCATACCGATGATAACAAGTACCACCATCACTTCTAGTAGTGAGAAACCTGATTGTTTTTTCACAATGTTTACCTCAATGCTGTTATTGATGACCATGCAAAAACATGCGATGGCCTTTCCTTTTTGACTACAATCCTACGGCTTTGTTCATCGCCATAATCGGCTGAAGAATCGCCATAACTATAAACAGTACAATAATTGCCATCGTCGCTATCATCGCAGGTTCTAGCAACTTCAGCGAGACATTTACCATACTTTCAAATTCTCTTTCTTGGTTATTCGCTGCACGCTCAAGCATCTGTTCTAATTCACCCGACTTTTCACCGCTGGCAATCATGTGCAGCATCATAGGTGGGAACATTTTGGTCTGTTGCAACGACGCTCTAAGGCTTGCACCTTCACTCACACGAGTCGCCGCTTCTGCAACGGAGGCTTTGATTTTTTCGTTCTCAAGTACTTGGCCTGAGATTTTCATGCCCTCAAGTAGCGGAACAGAACTCGATGAGAGAATACTTAAGGTACGCGCAAATCGTGCAGTATTGACACTGCGAGTTACCTTACCAAGACCTGGTAAACTCAGCAGCTTACTATCATACCAAAAGCGGATCTTAGGTTTTTGTAATGCTTTTTTAATCGCGTAGGTGCCAATGACAACCACTGCCAATGTGATCATCCAGTAGTTTTGTACAAAATTACTGGCAGCCATAACCCACTCTGTTGTCCAAGGCAGTGCTTGCTTAGATTTCTCAAAGGTCTTCAAGATCTTTGGTACTACCGTTCCCAATAGAATGGAAACAATCGCGATAGCAAAAATGACCAAAATAATGGGATACACCATCGCTTGCGTAATTTGGCTGCGCATATGCTGGCGCTGTTCAGTGTAATCGGCCAAGCGATTTAGTACTTCATCTAAGTGCCCTGACTTTTCTCCAGCGGCAACCATTGAGCGGTACAAGTGATCAAATACGTGAGGAAACTCCGACATACCATCTGCAAGTGTATAACCTTCAACGACTTTTGATCTTACCGCCATCAGCATACGCTTTAGTCTTGGCTTTTCGCATTGCTCAGCTACAGCCATCACCGCAGCTTCAACAGGTAAAGAGGATTGGATCAAGGTTGCCAACTGGCGCGTGATCAAGGCAAGATCTGATACCGAGGGACGGTAGCCTTTAAAAAGCGTAAAACCACCACTACTTTGGTTTTTATCTTTCTCCGCAGCAGGCAAAACTTCAAGTGGCATCATGGCTTTTTCTCTTAGCATCTGCCTAACTTGCTTCGCCGTGTCTGCTTCTAAAATTCCTTTCTTCTCTTTGCCTTTATCATCTAAGGCGCGGTATTCAAACGCTGCCATTAGCCTTCCTCACGTGTTACACGCATTACTTCTTCTAAGGTTGTTTGACCAGCAAGTACTCGCGAACAGCCATCTTGTCGGATGCTTGGCGTACGCTTACGAATATACTTCTCAACCGCCTGCTCACCTTTACCGTTATGAATAAGTTCACGGATGGGCTCATCAACGATGAGAAGCTCATGAATACCTGTACGGCCTTTGTAACCATTGAAGTTACACTCTTCACAGCCGACTGCACGGAAGATTTGCGTGCCACTGTCTTTGGCCACACCCAGTAGTTCACATTCTCGTTCATCCGCCAAATGCGCTTCTTTACAGTTAGGGCAAAGCGTTCTTACCAATCGCTGTGACAGCACGCCTAGCAGTGATGAACTCAAAAGAAACGGCTCAACACCCATGTCTTCCATACGCGTGATAGCACCGGCGGCTGTATTCGTGTGTAGTGTGGATAATACCAAGTGACCGGTCAAAGATGCTTGAACACCAATTTGCGCGGTTTCTAAATCTCGGATCTCACCGACCATCACTACATCGGGATCTTGACGTAGGATTGCACGTAAACCTCGAGCGAATGTCATATCCACTTTTGGATTCACTTGTGTTTGGCCAATGCCTGGGATCTCATATTCAATCGGATCTTCAACCGTTAAAATATTGCGATCCTTAGAATTGATTTGTGTCATGCCTGCGTACAGGGTCGTACTCTTACCTGAACCCGTTGGACCAGTAACCAGTATAATACCGTGAGGCTTGGCTATGATCTCTGCAAACGCATCGCGGTTTGCTTGGGTCATGCCCAAATCTTCGAGATCTAATCGCGCATTATTTTTGTCTAGTAGACGCAGCACCACTCGTTCACCAAAGCTTGATGGCATCGTTGATACACGCACATCCACGGCTCGTCCCGCGATCCGCAGACTAATACGACCATCTTGCGGCACACGTTTTTCTGCGATGTCGAGCTTAGCCATTACTTTGATACGAGAAACTAATAATGAAGACAATTTACGGTTTGGCTTCAAGACTTCTTTCAGTACACCATCAACCCTAAAGCGAATAACTAGTTCTTGCTCGAATGTTTCGATATGAATATCCGATGCACCTTCTTTTATCGCTTCACTCAACATGGCATTAATTAGCTTGATGATAGGCGCATCATCATCCGCTGCAAGCAGGTCTTCTGTTTGTGGCAATTCTTCAGCAAGCGAGAACAAGTCCATCTCGTTGCCGATGTCTTCCATCATCTGTTGTGTTTCAGAGCTGTCTCTTTGATAAGACGCCTCAAGCATATGCTCAAAGCGTTCTTCATCTAAAGCTTCGAGATGTAATGTCTTTCCTGCAACTCGGCGTACCTCCATCAACGTTTCAAGATCGAGCGTACCTTTGTGAAAGAGCTTAGCCTGATCGCCATCAGGGCTGAGTAACACCCCTTTGCGACGTGCAAACGAAAATGGCAAACGTAAAGTGATTGCTGGGACGGGCGGCATTTCAGCCACCTCACCTAGTATTGGCTCAGCGCTTTGCAGCTGCGCTGCCATCTCTTCAGCTTCAGCTCCTAAATCCGGCGTGACTTTCTCATCAATCATTTTCACGCTCTTTTTTGTTTTGTTCTTTTAAGAACTCTTCATACGTAGGAGGCAGAGTAAGCTTATCATCCCACTTAGGTAAGATTGGCGTGTCTTCAAATGGCATTAGCTCAATGCCATCTTCTCTTTGTTTATGCTGCTCACCACGGATAAAGTTATATTTTGAATGGCTAATTTCATTCATACTGCGGCTATCACGTACAATAGTCGGACGAATGAATACTAATAGATTGCGTTTTTCCTTTTTAGTCCCTGTTGATCTAAATAGGTGACCTAATATTGGAATGTCACCCAATAGTGGTACTTTAGATACACTTTCTTGAACGGTTTCATCAATCAGACCACCTAAGATAACCATGCCGCCATCATCAGCGATAACCGTGGTATTGATAGCACGTTTAGCCACTCGAATATCCACCGACGTCGCACCTTTCACGCTTGATACTTCTTGTTCTATCGTCAGTTGAACCGCTGTGCCATCGTTAATCTGAGGGGTTACTTTTAATTTAATACCCACTTCTTGGCGGTCTACCGTTTGGAACGGGTTTGAATTATTGTCGTTCGCCGTTGAACCCGTAACAATTGGCACTTCTTCACCGACGATCATGGACGCTTCTTCGTTATCCATAGTCGTAACCGATGGCGTGGCAAGAATATTTGAGTTGGTATCAGTAGTTACCGCTTGAATGATTGCACCCCAATCATTCTTGACAATACCTGCGGCTAACCCATTAATACCGCCTAGAACTTTGGCAAGCCCAGTCAAATCGCCCTTAACAGTCTCATCATATTCTGTTGTTTTTCCAGATTCTGTACCTGTTATATTTTTAGTGACTGTTTTGTCACGAGCTTGCTCAGCAGCAACCGCTATGGATCCAATTGGTGCAGTTGTACCGTCATTAAACTGTAGCATACCGCCTTTTTCAGAGATCCATTGTAAGCCAAGGTTAATACCATCGGCTTCAGAAACCTCAACAACAATCGCTTCAACCAATACTTGGGCACGACGGATATCCAGTTTTTTAATAACTTGACTCAGTGAACGCATAGTGTCTGGCTGCGCCGTTATCACCAATGAGTTTGAGTCTTCATGCGCCTCAATGCTGGTTTCATTTTTGCTACTACTGCGAGTTCTTGCTTGCTGACCTGCGGCTTGCTCTTCTTCAATCGATTTACTCACGCCTTGAAGAACCTTAACCAGATCTTCAGCTTTTGCGTAATTCAGATAGAAGACCTGAGTATTGCCTTGGGATTGCAACTCGTCGTCTAAACGCTTTATAAGCTCAGCAGCTCGGCTACGCGCCTGTGACTCGCCGCTGACAATGACGCTATTAGTGCGGGTATCTGACACAATTTTCGGGATAAGGAAGTCTGGTACACCGCCTTTCCCTGAGTCTTGAAAAATCTTTTCAACGACTTTAACAACATCTTCAGCAGTGGCATGCTTCAGCTTAACGATATCAACACGTTTATCACCTGCTTGGTCAACCGTTTTGATTATATCAACTAGACGATTCACCGAGGACGCGTGGCCAGTTAGCATCATCACGTTTGCTGAATTTAGATTGGTTACGTGACCACCATCTTTTTGGTCACTGAACTGACGAATAAGTGGACCAAGCTCTTGCACGCTAACGTTCTTCACGCGAACAACGCGTGTTACCATTACGTCACCATTACCTAGCTCTTCACCAGATACCAAAGGTACATTTGACTTTTTACCATCAGAACTACGAACTACCTTAAGCACACCGCTATCCATTTCAATAACAGAATAACCGTACACTTCCAGCACGTTTAAAAAGAACTGATAATAAAGCTTTTCATCCATCAGCTCATAACTGCGAACATTGATATTACCGCGCACGTTAGGGTCTATGATGATAGTTTTATTCAGCTTATCACTAACGATATTAATGAATTCATTAATATCAGTGCCTTTGAAGTTCGCGGCATATTCAACCGCAGAAACAGAAAGTGAAATACCAGCAGCAATCAAGAGCGTTGCATACTTAGCTAACCCTTTTTTGGTTTTTGTGAGGTGTAGCTTTTTACCCATTATTCTAAAACTCCAAAATTAGTAACTTTACAGGCTAAACTGCACATCCATCACTTGACCGTCTCGCTCAATCGTGATGTTCGCATCTGTGCTCGTTCTAAGTTCATTAATAGCTGACATAGCCTGTTTCATATCCGTGAGCTGAAACCCATTAATTGCGATTGCTAAATCATTAGCTTTAAGCCCCACCTGTTCGAACAATTCAGGATCCTTTCCAGGTGAGAGACGATAGCCAATAACTTCGCCGTTACGCTGTTCCGGAGCAATCTTAATATAATCAAATAATTTACCTGGATCGCTGAGCAATTCCTGGCGACGATTTGCTAGTTCATTTCGAGATGGGGTTGGTGAAGCTGTGCTGTTGACGATTTTCTTTGACTTTGTTGGCATCGCCACAGTGCGACTAAACTCTATACCATCTAACATCAGCGTTTCAAAACGCCCACTGACATCCAAAATCACACGATCAGGTAACACTCGGGCAAGCTTAGCGCGAGTGCCTGTGATTGGTGCATCAACTGAGTAGGTCTCCTGGCGACCCTGAGACTCGATAATAGCAAGACCCGCACCATCATCTTGGCTTACCGCTACGATACCGGTTAGCCTAACGTTAAGCGTTGTTTCTGGTGCATCAGAAACCACGGGCTGTGGTTTGGTATCAGGCTTAGCATTTGCCTCACCAAACAAATTTTGAGCGACAATTCCTTGGCTTGTGATACCGCTACTTGATTGACTATACAGTTGTGATGCTGGAAGCAAGGGTTGTGTTTGTGGCACTGGCCATAACAACCAAAATAATTGCGAAAAGAGAAACGCAACGTAAACAACCGACAGGACAACAATGATACGACTCAATTTTGCGTGAGGCAAACCAAGCCAAAACTTCTGAAGCTGTTGTAACTGTAATTCCATATAATACTTTTCTTATTTTCTTGAACGCCCCAGTGTACCGCCTCGAAATTTTTTCAACAAGCGTGCATTTGTTAAACTTTTAATTAAATAGGTACACCGTAGGCCAATTAACTGAATCTAAACTTAACCTTGGAACATAGACACTCATATTAGTTCATTTTTTAGGTAAAGTGCGATTAACTCACAAGTTTAGTGCCTGTCATCTACTTTGTTTGCATAACGAAATATGCTAAATTTGTTAGGTTAAATTTCACACTAGCAAATAGTTAACGAATTGTGACAAAACTCCAACAGGAAAACAACCAATCTGAACAGAAAGTTCGTATTGATAAGTGGTTATGGGCTGCTCGCTTTTACAAAACACGAGCGCTTGCTCGCGATATGGTCCAAGGTGGCAAAGTACATTACAACGGTCAACGCTGTAAACCAAGTAAAACGGTTGAAGTCGGCGCGGTAGTGAAATTAGCCCAAGGATATGAAGAGAAAGAAGTAACCATACTCAAAATCATGGAAAAGCGACAAGCGGCTCCAATTGCTCAAACTCTTTATGAAGAGTCTGAAGCAAGCATTGAAAAACGAACGCAAAACGCGTTGGCGCGCCAAAACAATAGCTTGTTTGCGCCTCGTCCTGCCACTAAGCCGGACAAGAAACAACGCCGTGAATTACTTAAATTGAAATCAAACTAGGATTTTCATTGATGCAGACTGATTTACTTCATCGTTATATTTTTGACAAGCTAGACGTACGTGGTGAGCTTGTACAAATAGAACAGACTTTTACTGACATCATTAGCGGTCACAACTACCCAGAGCCTGTGCAACACCTATTAGGCGAGTTATTGGTTGCAACCAGTTTACTGACCGCTACGTTAAAATTTGAAGGTGACATTGCGGTTCAGCTCCAAGGTGATGGTCCAGTAAAATATGCGGTGATCAATGGTAATCACAAACAACAGATGCGTGGCGTGGCAAGGCTGCAATCTGAGGTTTTGGGATCATCTATACCTGAGCTCATGGGCAAAGGGTATATGGTTATCACCATTACACCGACAAAAGGCGAACGCTATCAAGGCATAGTTCCCCTTTCTAAAGAATCACTTGCCGAATGTTTAGAAGAATACTTCGAGCAATCTGAGCAATTGAAAACCCGTTTATGGTTCGCAACAAGCCTAGTCGGCGATAAAGTGAAAGCGGCAGGTCTGTTTTTACAAGTACTGCCCGTCAATAAAGAAAAGTCTGTTGCCGATTTCCAACATCTTGAAGCACTAAGCGACACGATTAAAGATGAAGAGCTACTAGATTTAGACGCCAATACCGTACTAACTAGACTGTATCACGAAGACAATCCTCAACTTTTTGAACCGCAAGCTATCTCGTTTGTATGTGGATGTAGCCGAGAGAAAACCGAGAATGCGCTGGCCAATGTCGGACTAGAAGCCTTGATGGAAGACTTGCAAAAACACGGCGAGGTCAATATTAGCTGTCATTACTGCTTGAAAAACTACGTTTTTAACGAGCAAGATATTAAGTCGTTATTTAATTAAGTTGCGCTTTAGCCCTTAATTACAAAATGAAACCGCCATTTTTGGCGGTTTTTTTATGGCTATTGGGTGATACCGGTGTCATAAAACATACAAAAGTTATGACACCGGTATCATTGAAATTATTCAAGTTTTTTGACGTTTTTATGTAATTTTAAGCACTCTAAAGGCTCGAATATCTCAATTTCATCTGTTACTATAAATTTAGCTAAGGGCAAGAGTACCCCAGAGCTATCCCGTTCAACTCTCACTTTTTAGGTATAAACATGACTTCAAGCGCTACTCGTTTTGTCGATTTAACCGCAGCTGAACTTGTCGAACACGCTATCCGTCGTGGCGAGGGCACTTTAGCCGCAAATGGAGCTTTTGTTGCAAAAACTGGTCGTCGTACTGGACGTTCACCAAACGACCGTTTCATCGTAAAAGAATCAAGCACAGAAAATGACATCCAATGGGGTAACGTAAACCGCCCATTCGAAGGTGCTAAGTTTGATGCTTTATGGGCTCGCGTAGAAGCGCACGTTCTTGAAAATGACCACTTCGTCTCTCACTTAGAAGTCGGTGCGGATCCAGAGCACTATTTACCAGTCGTTGTAACGACTGAAACTGCTTGGCACCACATTTTCGCTAAAAACATGTTTATCGAACCTAACTCTTATAACAAAACTGATTTACCTGAATGGCAGGTGATGAACGTTCCTTCTTTTGTTTGTGATCCTGAGCGTGATGGTACAAACAGCGATGGTACCGTTATCATCAACTTTGCACAGCGCAAAGTGCTTATCGCAGGTATGCATTACGCCGGTGAAATGAAGAAGTCGATGTTCTCTGTACAGAACTTCTTACTACCAGCAAAAGGTGTGCTACCTATGCACTGTAGTGCAAACGTTGGCGAAGCTGGTGACACAACGTTATTCTTTGGTCTATCAGGAACAGGTAAAACTACGCTTTCTGCGGATCCTAAGCGTTTTCTTATCGGTGATGATGAGCACGGTTGGGCACCTGGTAGCGTATTCAACATTGAAGGCGGTTGTTATGCGAAATGTATCGACCTGTCACAAAAGAACGAGCCTGTTATTTGGGATGCAATCCGTTTTGGTACTATTTTAGAAAACGTCGTGCTAGATGAAACGCGTACTCCTGATTATACCGATTCAAGCTTAACGCAAAATACGCGTGCAGCTTACCCTCTTGAGCATGTTGAAAAGCGTAAAGTTGAAAACCGCGCGGGCGAGCCTCGTGCAGTTGTATTCTTAACTTGTGACGTGAGCGGCGTATTACCTCCAGTTTCAATCCTAAGCGAAGAAGCTGCAGCTTATCACTTCCTTAGTGGCTACACAGCGAAAGTAGGCTCAACTGAGATTGGTTCAACTTCTGATATCGAATCAACTTTCTCAACTTGTTTTGGTGCTCCTTTCTTCCCGCGTCCAGCAGGCGTGTACGCTGAGCTACTAATGAAACGCGTGCGTGAGTTTGGCGCTAAAGTTTACCTAGTAAACACAGGTTGGACTGGTGGTCCTTATGGCATTGGTAAGCGTTTTGACATTCCAACAACTCGCGCCATGATTGATGCAATCGTAAACGATACATTAGAGGGCGTTGAGACACAGCACATTGAGGCACTAAATTTAGATGTACCAGTGGCAGTGGAAGGTGTTGATAGCAAGCTACTTAATCCGGTAAATACATGGCAAGATCAGGCTAAGTATGCGGAATATGCAGCTAAACTTGCGGCTGACTTCAAAGAAAACTTCGCTAAATACGATGTTTCTGAAGCAATCAAAGCAGCAGGCCCTCGCGGCTAACCTAAGAAAGATTCCTTTATCAAAAGCGCCCCTTGTTTGGGCGTTTTTTTGTGCCTGATTTTTTACACATGAATATCTTTCAACAAACTTATTATTAACATTTAGGTACATACATGCTTATATATTGCTGATTATTTAAACAGCACGTATAAGGAAAACCATGAAATTACAATTAAAAAAGAAACAACTAAAATCGCTGCAAGCGAAAGATCTAAACAATCAGGCGACCAGAAAAATTGCTGCCGCGGGCGCGACTTTTGGCTCTAGAGTTGATTGTGGCAGTTGGCAAATTTGTGATACTCACGTTGCGATTTGTGAGTCAATGGGACTTTGTCGTTCAGTAGATATCTGCTAATAACGCGATAACCAAGTCCTTTAATAGGGCGAAAACTCGCCCTATTACGACGTACTCCAAAGCTTATTTAGCACCAACTTTTTAAAGGTTAATACAAATTGTTTCATTGTGATTGGAATGATAGCCACAAGCGCAATTCCCTTATCAAAGTCAGGGTTAACACAACAGTAAAGTGCAATCTCAGTTTTGCTGCTTTCTCTAAAGCGTGCGATTTCAGCCTCGCTGTAATTGGTTTTGCGTCCAACAGCCTTCAAACACCTTAGGCCATTATAAGGGCTTACCAAGCCAACTGGATTGATGGTGTCATAGAGCGTTGCTATCGCGCTATTTTGAGGCAAGTTATTTGGATAAACTTCGGCGATATTTTTTGCCATGGCCCTGAACATGGCGGGACTGAGCATGGTATCTGCATATAACAGTTGTCTACGTGGGTTACGTATATAACGTTTTAATACTTCTATAAGAGAAAACCTAAAGGTGCTGTTTTTCCCTCTAAAGGCAGGTAAAAAAGCAGCTGAAGCGCCAACAATACAAACATCCTTGTTGCTATCATCAAAGGTCAATAAGCAATAGCCGACAATGTCACCGCCTGATAAAAACAACCGAAGCCTGCGCTTTGTACTTTCACCTTTTTCAAAGTACAGTGCAAAGTAATGCTCTACCTCTACATTAGAAAAGCTTGTCGCTATCACTCGCTTCAATTGGTTTAAATACGGTGTATCTAACATTCCCTTTTGATAGCTTAAATCCCTATGCTTTATTGTGCTCAATTTGCTCGCCTACTCTTTTGAAAATCATGCTTCCTCAAGCTTTCCCCGATAAGCTGGCAAAGAAACCTCCGCGATCAGACCACCACCATCTCGATTTCGTAGTCTTACTTTACCGCCGTGTGTGGTCACGATACGTTTGATAATGGCAAGCCCTAAGCCACTCCCCTCACTCCCTCTAGCCTGATCTCCCTGTTTAAATGGTTCGAATACAGACTCTAACTCTGACTCAGGAATACCTGGCCCTCTGTCCATTACTTTTACGATAACAGCACGGTGCTTGGGGCTATACTCTGTCGTCACCTCAATATCTTGTTCAGAATAACGGATCGCATTTTCAATCATGTTAGTAAACACTCGCTTTAACGCGACGGCATTCATCATTACCGCTGGTAAGTATTCCTCTGCTTGCAGGTGAATTGGTCGCTGATGCTGCTGCTCTGCATGAACAACTTCTTCAATAACCGTGTTAACATCGTCTGGCGACATTTCCGCACCGTTGTGATGACGGAGATATTCAATGAATTGGTCAATAATCGCATTCATATCTTCAATATCGTCGATTATCCCCTCGCGCAGGTAGTCTTCTTCATCCGACATCATTTCAGTTGCTAGACGAATTCGGGTTAAAGGCGTACGTAAATCGTGCGATACACCAGCCATTAACAGTCGTCTATCACTTTCTAGGTCTGCGATCCCTTTAGACATTTTATTAAACGCCCGAGTCACCTCTATGACTTCCGTGGACCCTTCTTCAACAAGCCGGGTTGAAAAGTCCCCGACCCCTACTCGACTAGCAGCAATTTGTAGTGATTTTAGCGGTTTATTTAGATGCCGAGCAAAAAGCCAACCCCCTAACACACTTAAGAAACCAATACTGGAGAGGTAGAAAACTAAAAACTCCATTTTTGTTTCACTGAGTCCGCTAAGCGGCACTCTTACCCAATATCCTGGCGCTTGTGGTGGCTCAACCCAATAAACAACCGGATCTCCTTGGCTTATCCTGACTCGCGCAGAGCCATTAAGTTGCTCCGACATACTACGAGACAGCAATGTATATTCTTTGGCCTGCCCCAGCCCATTTACATACGCCTCTCTTTGTGTCATCACCTCAATGCCGGTTATCTCAAAAAATTTTCGAGATAGTGTATTGTCCACTTCAACACCATCTTCCCAATCAATGAAGACCGTTTTAACCTGCTTAGCGAGCATCAGATTCACTTGTTCAAAGGTTGGTTTGAAGACGTATAAGGTAACGGTAATGTAAGACACGACTTGATTTATCAATAGTAACGCGCCGACAAAGAAGACGGTTTGCCCAAATGCACTACGAGGTAACATGCTGGCTACTTCACGCCGTCAGGCACAAATACATACCCAAGACCCCACACCGTTTGTATATAGCGAGGATTAGAGGCGTCATCTTCAATCATACGACGTAAGCGCGAAACCTGAACGTCAATGCTACGCTCAAGTGCGCTATAATCACGCCCTCTAGCAAGGTTCATTAACTTATCTCGACTAAGCGGCTCGCGAGGGTGACTCACCAGTGCTTTAAGTACCGCAAACTCACCTGAGGTAAGTGAAATTGTCGCTTCTCCATGTTGCATCTCTCGCGTCGCTAAATTAAGGGTAAAGTTACCAAAGCTCACTTCATTTTCTTCTGCCGCAGGCGCACCTGGTACTTCTTTGGCACGACGACGAAGAATGGCTTTTATTCGCGCCAGCAGTTCTCTTGGGTTGAATGGTTTTGGAATGTAATCATCCGCGCCAAGCTCAAGGCCAATAATACGGTCAACTTCGTCACCTTTCGCCGTCAACATAACAATTGGGATCTCATTCTCTTTTTGTCTTAAACGACGACAGATGGAAAGGCCATCTTCTCCAGGAAGCATCAAATCTAACACCATTAAGTGAAAGTTTTCGCGTTCAAGTAGTCTATCCATTTGTTCAGAATTGGCTGCGCTGCGGACGATAAATCCCTGCTCAACGAGATAACGCTCTAAAAGACTGCGTAAACGCATATCGTCATCAACTACGAGCACTTTGGTGGTTTCATTTCCCATTTATATTTCTTCTATTTATTAATTTACTAAAGCTTGCTGATCTGCGACATTTCGTGCACAAATCATCATCCTGTTCATTTAACGCTCATGGCGATAATGGACCATGATATTATTATGCTTAAATATAATTGAATTTGGTGCTTTTCGACACCATACATTGATACTAGATTGTTACCGAACATTACAAGGGTTTAACCCAAAATACCTGAGAAACATGAAAACGAATTTGATCACGCCCGAAGGATACCGCCAACTGCAGCAAGAACATGATCATCTGTGGTTTGAAAAGCGCCCAGAGATCACCAAAATTGTGAATTGGGCAGCGAGTTTAGGCGATCGCTCCGAAAATGCCGACTACACCTTCAATAAACGTTTATTAAGGCAAATAGATAGACGGGTGCGCTTTTTACGAAAGCGTATGCCCGAACTAAAAGTCGTGGAATATAGTCCCGAACAAGAAGGTAAAGTATTTTTTGGCGCTTGGGTAGAAGTAGAAAGCGAAGAAGGCGAGGTTCGTGCATTTCGGATTGTTGGACCTGATGAAATATACGAACGCAATGACTACATCTCCATCGATGCGCCAATGGCTAGGGCATTGCTAAGCAAACAAGTCAATGATGAAATTACGGTCACCACACCGCACGGCCGAAGACTTTGGTATATCAACCAAATCGAATATCGCAGAAACACCGAACAATGATAACATTGAGCTAAATTTTGTTTGCCCGAGATGAGTATTATCTAGGCAACACAGACCGATTAAGAAGAGTATAAGGATTTTGCATGAGCAATATCACACAACGTTTAGCAACTGAGCTTAACGCCAGAGAACAGCAAGTTAATGCTGCTATTAGTTTGCTAGACGAAGGGGCAACCGTTCCATTTATTGCACGTTACCGTAAAGAGGTAACGGGTGGCTTAGATGACACTCAACTGCGTTTGCTTGAGCAAAGGTTAGGTTACTTACGAGAACTTGATGAACGTCGCGAGTTTATTTTAAAAACCATCGATGAACAGGGTAAACTCTCTGCTGAGCTAAGTGCAGAAATACAAGCCGCCGACAGTAAAACCGTACTCGAAGATTTATATCTCCCATACAAACCAAAGCGCAGAACAAAAGGCCAAATCGCGATAGAAGCAGGTTTGGAACCCTTAGCTGACGCTTTATTTGCAGATCCAACGTTAGACCCAGAACAACAAGCGACTCCTTTCATTGATGAAAGCAAAGGCGTTGCTGACAGCAAAGCGGCTTTAGATGGCGCTAAATTCATTCTCATGGAGCGTTTTGCAGAAGACGCTAAACTACTTGCTAAGCTCCGAGCACACCTTAAAGACAACGCGCAAATCGAAGCAAGAGTCATCGCAGGTAAAGAAGAAGCAGGAAGCAAATACCGTGACTACTTTGAACATAATGAGCTACTAAATAAAATTCCATCACACCGTGCGCTGGCGATGCTAAGAGCACGTAACGAAGGCTTTTTGCAGTTATCTATCAACCCGGAACCAAGTGCAGAAGACGCCGCTCAATTTTGTGCGCAGATCATTGCCGATCATTACCGCCTAGCCGTCTCTGGTAAAGCTGCCAGTGATTGGTTGATGGGTGTAGTCCAGTGGGCATGGAAGATTAAAATCGCCCTGCACTTGGAAAACGAATTCTTAGGGTCAATGCGTGAAAAGTCAGAGCTAGATGCTATCGAAGTTTTTGCGAAAAACCTAAAAGATCTGCTGATGGCTGCGCCTGCAGGTGCAAAAGTGACAATGGGTATCGATCCGGGGTTACGTACCGGATGTAAAGTCGCTATTGTCGATGCCACAGGCAAACTGATTGCAACGAGTACTATCCACCCTCATGCCCCTCAAAACCAGTGGGATAAGTCGCTGAAGACACTAGAGCAAATGTGTCGCCAATACAAAGTTGAGCTTATTGCTATCGGTAACGGAACCGCGTCTCGCGAGACCGACAAACTGGCCGCAGAACTGCTAAAAAGCGCCACCGAATTAAAACTTAATAAAATCATGGTGAGTGAAGCTGGCGCATCGGTGTACTCTGCCTCTGAATTTGCCGCAAACGAATTTCCAGATCTTGATGTATCTCTACGTGGCGCAGTTTCTATTGCAAGAAGATTACAAGATCCGTTAGCAGAGCTTGTAAAAATCGAACCAAAATCAATCGGTGTTGGCCAATATCAGCATGATGTTTCTCAAAGCCAGTTAGGGCAAACGCTAACTGCTGTGGTCGAAGACTGCGTAAACTCAGTGGGTGTCGATGTGAACACGGCATCGATACCATTACTAACGCGCGTCTCGGGCTTGAATAAAACATTAGCCAGTAACATCGTAAAATACCGCGACGAAAATGGCTCTTTCACGGATCGCAAAGCGCTTAAAAAAGTTGAGCGATTAGGACCTAAAGCATTTGAACAAGCAGCCGGTTTCTTACGTATCGCCAATGGCGACGATCCACTGGATGCATCAGCAGTGCATCCTGAAGCTTACCCTGTTGTCAAAGCGATTTGTAAAAAACAAAATCTAGAAGTGAATACCCTTATCGGTAATCGCGAAGTCTTGAATGGCCTTGTGGCAAATGACTATGTAGATGATAAGTTTGGGGTACCAACGGTCACTGATATTATCAAAGAATTAGATAAGCCAGGCCGAGATCCTCGCCCAGAATTTAAAACGGCGCAGTTTAAAGCTGGTGTTGAGACAATCACAGATCTTAAAGTCGGTATGATTTTAGAAGGTGTGGTCTCTAATGTTGCCAATTTTGGGGCTTTTGTGGATGTAGGTGTACATCAAGATGGACTTGTTCACATTTCAGCACTCACGGATAAGTTTATTTCCGATCCACGTGAAGTCGTTAAAGCGGGAGATATCGTTAAGGTCAAAGTGATTGAGGTTGATGTGCCTCGTAAACGCATTAGCTTTACCATGCGCTTAAACGATGAAATATCTCAAGCTCCAGCGCAAAAACAAAACGCTAAGCCGCACAAAGGAAAACCGGTGCCTAAGTCTTCTAAGCCAAAGTCACGAGATGCAGGTAACGCCGCGATGGGTAATGCGTTTGCTGAAGCCTTCGCAAAGCTGAAGAAGTAATCTCAACAGAACAGTGAACAAAGAAAAGCGCGGCCTTGGTCGCGCTTTTCGTTTGTCGGGGGTTTTAACTCGTTTTCACTGCAATGACCCGCGGAGGAGAAGGCCAATACCTACGGTTAAATTTGCACTGATAGCGATGCGGGTTGGTTAGGCATCGCTACATGTTGATAAAAATTTGAGATCCTGAGCGATCTTGCTTGGATTTCAGGGTCAGCTTCAATTGGCATCGCAACAGCGTAAGGATCTGCATCCTGCTTAAGCTTGGCTTGCTCCTCTTCACTCTCTGCTTTTGCCTGCTCACCACTCAAGCGGCGAGTTTGAATGTTTTGTACCCGCTTGCTATCACTTTGCTCTTCACCACTGATAGAAGCTTTTGCCAACTCAGCCTGCGCCGCCGAGAGTTTTTGAGTCGCATCTGCTGCGATGGCTCTGTCAGCGCCAGATGGTTCTGCTGGTGCTAACGCTGCCGCTCTCACCGTTTGCATTTTTTCAATCGTGCCCTGCGGATCACCTTCCAGCGGCGCAACGTCGATCATCACCTCGCCGCCAATAGCATAGTTATTGCCATCAGGACCGCGCTGATATTCATAACTCGGTGAGCCGGCATATTGCCCGCCTACTCTGGCATGAGCCTGCTCATGTAATCTTACTTCTCTATCTCGAGATTTTAATTCTTGAACGATCTGCTCATCTTGCTCGGTTTGTTGCTGCTCTTGTTCATTCTTTTCTTTTTCTTGGCCTTCGCCTTTTTCACCTTGCTCTTTGCCTTGAATGGTTTTGCTTTGCTCTGTTTTACCATCAGAGCCGTAAACTTTTGCATCGTCTACGTTAGAAGAGCGGCCTTTTTCAGAATCGGAAAGGTTGCGGTTTTCAGTAAATGAAGAGTTAGTTGGTGCAGGTTTTGGGATCGCTTCACGCAGCTGATTATCGCGTACAACCGTTTCGGTGTACACGTTGGCAGTGTTTAAATTCATCGCCGGTGGTGGCGTTACTATGTTCATTACACTTTAATATCAATCAACGTACCTAACACTTCATCTGCAGTGCGAATAGTTTGCACATTGGCTTTCGCGTTAAACTCTTCAACTTTTAAGGCTACCACTGATTCGGTCAAGCTTGGCGTCTCACTCACTGGAGCCGTCACAGCTTCACCGGCACTAGCACCTTGCAACTGCCGCCCAGCTGCACGTTCAGAATCACTTTGTTGATCGATGGCAGCGCGGTTAATATCAGCACTTGCTTGGGCAATCCCCTGAGCAGCGCGGTTATAACCGTCAATTCCATTATTTAACACATCACCTATTGGCATATTCGCACCTAGATAAACCTTTTCTTACTGACTAATTATTGCGCAAAATATCAACAAAGAAAAGTAAAAGCGGCAATTTTTTGCCGCTTTATTACTCCAAATATTTAAACAATTGATTTAAGGCGTGATAAAAAGGCTTCTTTATGAGAGATAAAAGGCGCATGAGAGGCCTTTGCAAGCGTATGAGCCTTAAAATTTGGATTTAATGCCTGCATTTTCTCGACTGCCGCTTGTGGAACAAGAGAGTCTAAACGGCCGAATATACCTATTATGGGAAGTTTCAGCTGTGAAAATTCACCACGTAAATCCTGCGATTTCAATATCTCCAACCCACCAGCTAGAGCTTTCGCCTCCGCTTCTGGCAGAGTACCCAGTAACGCTTTAAGTTGTTTGATGTCTTCTCTGGCATGTTCACTGCCCATCGCTTGAATCGCTAAAAACCTTTCTATCGTTTTTGCGCTATTGGTTTGCAGTTGAGTCTCAAAGTTGTTTAGCACCTTAGGGGCTATTCCGGGCCAATCAGCTTGCTCACAAAAAAATGGCGTTGAAGCGACCAAAATAACCTTGCTAACTTTGTCTGGAAAATGAGTAGCTAAATACAATGCAAATAACCCCCCCAAAGACCAGCCTATCAACACGCTTTGTGGCATCAGCTGCTCAGCAATAAGTAAAGCGTTACGCTCAAGAGAATAATCGCCCTCGGCGCTTGGTGTACCACCAAACCCAGGAAGATTGACCGCTTTAATTGGTGTTGTAGGTGCTAAAGCTTCCTCGCATAACTGCCACACCGCTTTGTTCATCCCCCAACCATGGAGCAGCACAACTTCATTTTGCATTTATCTGTTCTCTATACCAAACTTGACGCCATGATAGCTAACCCGGGATGGAAAGCAATGATCCAACTTAATCGGTTATTACCTAAAAAGTGGTGTCAGCCTTGTGTATGTTGTGAACAACGCACAACAGAAGCCTTGCTTTGTCCACACTGCTTACAAGCCTGCTTAGACTTTATGGAACAAGAGATTAATCTACTTAATTACCCTAATATCCAACGCATGGTCAGCCTTGAAGACTGCGATGGGTTAACCGTGGCGAGTTGGTACCGCACGCCTATAAATACATGGTTGCAAGGAGTAAAGTTTAACCACAGCAAAGCCTATCAATGTGCCTTGAATCTGCTGGCTCAAACACTATGGCAGCGCTTCAGTGAAGAAAATGGCTTCCCTGTAGACCTAGTTTGTTGTTTGCCACTACACCGAAGACGGTTAATCCGACGAGGTTACAATCAAGTTGAGCAAATTTGGCAAGGGCTACCAATCACCCAGACAATACTCAAAAGAACAAAGCACACCAAGCCGCAATCTGAGCTGACCAAAGCTAAACGAAAACGTAATTTAAACAATGCCTTTGTGCTCAACCAATCTGTTGAGGGAAAAAATATCATATTGCTTGAGGATGTGATCACAACGGGCGCGACCATGAATGCAGCGGCAAAAGTGTGTAAACAAAACGGGGCGAAAATGGTGTGGGCAATGGCTATCAGCCTCACACCAT
The DNA here is from genome assembly GCF_030291895.1 of Pseudoalteromonas sp. JC3. NCBI lineage: Bacteria > Pseudomonadati > Pseudomonadota > Gammaproteobacteria > Alteromonadales > Pseudoalteromonadaceae > Pseudoalteromonas > Pseudoalteromonas sp. JC3. Next base: position 3,975,176 of record NZ_CP127855.1, read on the forward strand.
TCGACGCTTAAAAGCGTATTATTTGCTTGATATCACGACAATAGATATCAATCAAATTGCTAAAAATCTCATTGCACAGATAAACTGTTCTGGACCTTATATGCCGTGTGCAAAAAACAGCGCGTTATTTAGCAGTCGGCTAGAACCGAACCAAAAGCCACGAAATACCGGGTTGTCAGTCATTCCAACAGCCACCCCACGTCCAGACTTTGACGCAATCAAGACAGAGGAACCTGCGATCTGCTCAACGTTGATATTATCAGTATACCCTGCCAATAAAGGCTTTTGAGTGTACGTCAACGACTCGATAAATGGCTTATTATTACGATGCATCACCCAAGTACTATTTTTAAAGACAGGTAATTCCCGGTTCTCGAAGCCAAAAGACAAGGGATGACTTAAATCCAAACGCGCATCAAAAATCGCGCCGGCGATCCGCTGCTTTGCCGAAAGGCTATCTTGATCTGCAAAGGTGAGATTTTTGCTGTCAAACTGGGCTCGCATTTCTTTGCTTGAAACCATTTTAGCGTCTAGTAGTTGCTGTTCGATTAGCCACTGTGCACCACGCTTTTGACCCCAAATCACACCGCCTTTAGCAACCCAACTCAAGAGCTTGGCTTTGCTCTTGTCACTTAAATCTCCATATTTACCATCAGCCAATAAAATATGGGTGTAGCGTGTAAGATCGAGTTTCTCGATATGCTGCTTTTCCACAATCGACGGGGCTAGTTTTAAATGCCTATCCAAATGATACCAAAGCTCACCCGCTTCATATTGACTTACACCCGCACCACCTATGATGAGGACTTCTGGCTTTTGCAGCTGCAGCATTTGTCTTGACCCAAAATCGACGCCACTTTGTGTCATGCCTGTAGTCACACTATATACTGGAAGTGAAAGCTCTCTGGCGATTGTTTCAAGCTCAGTAAACCAGTCCGCTTGCTGTTGAATACCACTTGCTATCACCAATGTACCGGCCTGAAAGTCATGAGAGCCTGAGGTGGTTGATGCTGAAAATGGTGACATTGCAGCTGCTACTTTCACTCCAGCCCGTAAGAGGCGATTTGCTAATTGTGGCGCCAGGTAATGATGCCATTCTATGGTGTAAGCATAACTTCCTGCAACGGGAGCCAATATATTTGAGTCAGTGCTCGATTCACCTTGAAGCTTTAAACCCCAGCCACTTTTTACTGCGGCAAAATCTAAATCATAAGCATACGACATCGTCCAACCTGAAACATCGTAGAACGTGTTGTCCTTAAAATGCGTCTGTGTGCTAAATAGTGCTTTTATCAAGCGATATTGCGGCTGAGCTAGTGGAATGTATAAATCCCCTTGCTGATATTCGGTGTTATCAACTTCTTTGGCTTTTGAGAGGTATTTCACCTCTATCTGATGCTGTTTCAATAAATCCACAAACGCTTGAAAACGGTAGTTATCTTTGCCGCGAGCAACAACGTAACCGTTAATTTCATCTTTACTCGCAAGCTCGTTCGCTTGTTGATAAAACTGCTGCTGATAATCAAGTAAAGCGCGTCGATGCGTTATGCTGGCTTGGAATGTCGAGAGACTCGTCGTGACTTGATTTTTAATCGTTTCAGGAAAACTCAACACGCCATACTGAGTTTCTTGTGCATGCCCTCTACTACTAGCTTGTTCGAATAAAATGCCAACCGCACCATTTACGTCGGGGTACGTAGAACCTTTGCCATAATAAAAGTCATCAAAACTCTCTTGAGTAAAATATAACTCCCCTTGCGCATCAAGAGCTTTGGCATGAAACTTACCAATCTCGTTGGTTAGCGCTACGTTTTGTAATGGGGTAATTGGGTGAGTTCTTGATGGGATCCCTGGTTGGAAAAAATACGTACTATTTGGTCCCATTTCATGAAAATCGGTCAGTACGTTTGGTTTCCAACGATGGAACGCTTTGATCCGTGCTTTTGACTCAGGATGTTGTAGTAGTAACCAGTCACGATTGAGGTCAAACCAATAATGGTTAGTGCGACTAGAAGGCCAAGACTCATTATGCTCACGATGTGCAGGATCGGTTGATAGAGACATGCTCTTATTGGCGTTTGCCCATGTAGCAAAACGTGATAAGCCATCAGGGTTCAAAGCTGGATCTAACAATATCACCGCATTATCAAGGAGCTGCGTAACAGACTCGCCCTGCGCCGCAGCTAAATAATATGCCATGAGTACCGCGGCATTGCTTCCTGAAGACTCATTACCGTGCACGCTATAGCCCATCCACATCACAACTGGCTGGTCTGAACGGCTTTGGCTACTGCTCAATGAAGCAATATGATCTTGCTGAATACGCGCCAAGTTTTGTTGGTTTTGTGGCGAGCTCGCTTTTAGGAGTAACAAAGGACGTCGCTCATGGCTAAACCCGATTGTTTCGACACTCAGTCTTGGACTTTCGCTTGCAAGGGTATGTAGATAATTAACGATTTGATCGTGGCGCAAATGCCACTGCCCAACTTCATATCCAAATGCTTGTTTTGGCGTAGTTATTGTGGGATCAAATTTTACTTCATCGCCAAAATAATAGGCAATGGGCTTGGCCTGCAAGCTAAAGCTCAACAGCACGATAATACAGCTTATTAACCGCATGATAATGTCCTTTAATTCCGATTACTTTTCAAGCTAACAAGCACACCGCCGATTGCCAAATTTTTACGCCGAACACTAGCGACAACACGACGAGGAGAGTATGATACGTATTAACCGAGTAATTTAGTCAAGTATAGAGCGAATTATGATCCATATTTCAGATTCTGCCCAAAGCCATTTCGCGAAACTATTAGCCGATCAGGCTGAAGGCACCAATATTAGGGTTTTCGTGGTTAATCCAGGCACCTCTCAAGCTGAGTGTGGCGTGTCATATTGCCCAGCAGATGCCGTTGAACAAAGCGATATCCGCTTACCGTTTAATGGTTTTGAAGCCATCGTTGATGAAGAAAGTGCACCATTTTTAGAAGAAGCCGATATCGATTTCGTTACCGATAAAATGGGGAGTCAGTTAACGCTTAAGGCACCAAATGCCAAAGCTAAACGATTACGTGACGATGCGAGCCTAGCTGAACGCGTAGAGCACATGCTTGTGACAGAAGTAAATCCACAGTTGGCCAATCATGGTGGTCAAGTTAGCCTAGTAGAAATTACCGCAGATGGTATTGCAGTACTTCAATTCGGCGGTGGTTGTAACGGCTGCTCAATGATTGATGTCACATTGAAAGAGGGCATCGAAAAAGAGATGATCGCTAAGTTTGAAGAAATCAATGGCGTACGTGACATCACAGAGCACGCGCGTGGCGAACACTCTTACTATTAATGAGCAAAACCCTCATTTATCGCTTAGGGTCTCACCCTAAGCGAAGCCTCAAATTTTTCCTTTTTGGCCTTGTTATTGTGTTACTCGCGGGTGCTTTTATAGCACTGGGTTATTATCAAGATCATCGCTTTCAAATCGCAGGTTTAGTGCTTTTACTTCCTGGTTTGTGCTGTGCCTTTTACGGTTATATTGGTATTTTTGCTAACCGCTTTTCTCAAGTGATAGAAGCCAGAGAAAAACGCCGCCAAGCCCTAAAAGATAACGACCCATTTGCTTAACGCAGCTCCATTATTCGAGTAAAGCAGCTTCTCGAGAGAGCTGATGGTATTTATATGCCAAAGTCAATCCACGCAACCCCATAAAACAACTCATCGCAAGCCAGAGCGCATGATTACCGAGTGGCAATGCAATTAAAAACGGCAAGAAGAAACCGAATACCGCAGAAACTAACATGCTGTTTCGCATTTCTTTAGCACGAGTAAGCCCCACAAAGATACCGTCAAATAAAAAGCAACTCATGGCAATCAAAGGTAATAGCACCAACCAAGGTAAGTAAGTGCCTGCTAACGTTATCACTTCGGGGATATTGGTTAATAAGCTAATGATCCAGCCACCAGCTAGATAAAAAATAGCGCTGTATAAAAGCGCAAATGCGGCCCCCCAAAACAGGCTTACTTTTACCCATAATTGCAATTGCCCTAACGAGCTTTGTCCTTTTGCTCTGCCGACCTTAGCCTCCGCAGCATAAGCAATACCGTCCATCGCAAAGCTGACTAACATCAAAAAATTCAGTAAGACAGCGTTGGCCGCTAGTGTGATCTCACCAAGCCTTGCGCCATAGAAAGTCATGAAACTAAAGCAGAGTTGTAAGATCAAGGAACGAATAAAAATATCACGATTCAAGGTGAGTAAACTGATCCACTGTGCGCGCTTTGGTAGAGTGAATTTCAACGTAATACCGTGACGCTTTGCGACCAATGCGCTCAAAAACAAGGATAAGCCTAATGCCGAATAGTCTGCAATCAGTGAAGCCCAAGCTGCGCCTGCTACTCCCCACTCAAATCCGACAACAAATAAAATGTCCAAAGCTATATTCACTATGTTTGTGAACAACACCAGATAGAATGGCCCTCGCCCGTAATGCATCCCAAGCATAAAGCCCAGCAGCACAAGGTTTAACATTGCTGCAGGCGCACTAAATACACGGATTTGAAAATATAATTTTGCTTGCTCAAATACTTCACTAGAAGCATTTGAAAGCTGAGCAATAACTTGGATCAGCAGAGGAGATAACACAATCAAACTCATGGCGAAGAGCAGCGCAATGAGCATACTGGTATATAGTGAACGTGTTAGCTTGTCATGGTCTTGCTGGCCGCTTGATTGAGCGATCACTCCTGTTGTACTCATTCGCAGAAAACTTGCAAGCCAAAATAGTACCGAGATAGCGCTAGAGCCAAGCGCAATCCCAGCCAAAAAATGCGCATCCCCCATATGACCAATTACTGCTGTATCGACTAATCCTAACAGTGGCACCGTAATATTTGATAGTATCATCGGACCTGCAAGTAGTAAGAGGCTCAGATGTTGCGCTTTATGGCATTTAAGAAATTGATACAACATATTATTTTTGGTTTGGCCCTATTTTCAGCAAATAGTTGGAGTGCGGTTATCTTACAGTATCATCACGTGAGTGAGAAACTCCCAGCGGTCACCAGCGTGAGTGAAGAAACCTTTAAATCTCATCTTAACCACATTAAAGAACATGGTTTTTCGGTGATACCTTTACCACATTTGTTAGATAGCCTGAAGTCGGGTAAGTCTCTACCAGAAAAAACGTTGGCTATCACCTTTGATGATGGCTATGAAAACAATATCACTGCGGCGGCCCCGATCCTGGAATCTTTTGGCTTTCCCTATACGATTTTCGTCAACCCTCAACTTATTGACGAAAAGAAAAGCTATGTCATGACGTGGGATGAACTGAGGGCATTAGCAAAACGCGGGGCTATTATCGCAAATCATAGTGCTAAGCACGATTACCTCCATCTCAAACTAAAAAATGAAACAGTGGCACAGTGGCGTGCGCGTGTTGAGCACGATATCACATGGTCACAACAGCGAATTAAAGAAGAAATTGGCCACGATTACCCCTACCTCGCATACCCGTACGGCGAATTTAATCATGAATTACAAAAGCTAGTAGCAGAGCTTGGACTTATTGGTATTGGGCAACACTCTGGTGCGGTTGGTATTTCTTCAGATTTTACACGTATCGCTCGCTTTCCCGCATCGGGAAACTACAGCAACTTAGAAACATTAAAAACTAAGCTCGAGACCAAAGCGTTCTCTCTACAAAAATTAGATTACCTTGATAGCGTCACGAACAATAAATCCCCAGCAATCACGTTGCATTTTAACAATAAGGATTTTCATCAGAGTCAATTTGCATGCTACGTTTCAGGTGTTGGGCAAGCTGAGCTGACATGGCTATCAGAAACCAGCGTACGTATCCAAACCCCGAAAGCACTATCCATAGGACGGTCACGATATAACTGTACTGCGCCTTCAATCAAAGACACAGGACGATATTATTGGTTTTCACAACCTTGGGTTATTGAAAAATAACAGCTTTGGGTAGGAACAAATTAGCTCTTACCCTTACTTTTTAACCGCGCTCAACATGGTTTCGGTCACTTTACTCAAAGGTACCAGACTTTGCACTGCACCAAGCTCGTACGCTGCTCTAGGCATTCCCCATACTACACAGCTTAGTTCATCTTGTGCAAACGTCTTGGCACCAGCGACTTTCAAAGCTAGCATTGCTTTTGCTCCATCACTACCCATTCCCGTGAGCATAGCAGCACAAACATGCTTCCCCATTGGCACAAGGGAGTTAAATAACACTTCAACTGAGGGTTTATGACGATTAACAGGCTCAGTATCATCTAATCGGCAGACATATCCGGTTGCAGTGTGTGCCACCTGAAGATGTTTGTCTCCCGGTGCTATGAATACATGACCTGGTAATAAAACATCTCCATCTTCCGCTTCTTTGACTGATACCGCACAGGTGCGATCCATTCTTTGCGCAAATGAAGTGCTAAAAACTGGTGGGATATGTTGGGTGATAACAACAGGGGGCGCGTGTGTTGGTAATCGCATAAGCACTTCTCTGATCGCTTCAGTTCCTCCAGTTGAGGCGCCTATGGCTAAAATAGTATTACGCGAAAATGTATAATTACGGCCAATTTCTAATTCGCTTTCCTGTTTTGGTGCTTTAAAAGCCCTCACTCTTGCACCAGCCGCTACTCTAATCTTCTTAACCAGTAAATCGGAATAAGACATTAAGGTATCAGCAACATTGCTAGTGGGCTTAGAAATAAAATCAACTGCACCTAACTCTAGTGCTTCTATCGTGGCGGGTGAGCCCTCTTGGGTCAACGTAGAGATCATCACAACAGGCATAGGCCTTAAACGCATTAAGTTTTTAAGAAAATTAATGCCATTCATTTTTGGCATTTCTATATCCAAAGTTAATACGTCAGGCGAAGTAGATTTAATGAGCTCTCTAGCTTCATAAGGGTCTTCCGCGGTGCCAACGACTTTAATACCATCCGCCTGACCTAGTATTTCTTTTAACAACCCACGAATTAACGGCGAGTCGTCAACAATCAGAACTTTGATCATATTTCACACCTAAAATAGCTCAATATCCGTTTTATTGTCTTGAGCCTCAATGTCATGTAAGTAACGCACTTCACGTTGTTCAATTGTGTTATTGTGCATGGTTCGTAACTTTTTCACTTGCGCTTTGCCACTTTGAGGATGAAAGATAACTTTTCTTGGCCAGGGGCCACCTACATCCTGTGAAATTAAATTCAAACTTTCCTCTTCCACATAGGCTTGAGCAAACCTGATGTTCCCTTCCCCAATATCAGTCATTGCGCTAATAATTTTTCCACCGCCAAAAAGTTTGATTTTTAAATTGCTTCTAGACGCCCCATTTTTGAGTACTTCATTTATCAGATACTCCATCGCCCAGTTACCATAACGACAATTTAGGTCATCCGCATGCACTTCTCGTAGCGCTTTCGCTCCGGGTAACATAAAGTGATTCATACCACCTATCCCCAATTTCTCGTCATATACGCAAGCTGCAATACAAGACCCTAATACCGTCGAAATCAATTCGTCCTGCTTAGATACATAAAACTCCCCAGGTAGTACTTTTGCAACGACTTTAGAACGTCCTGAATCCCAGAAGCGTTTTACATGTTCGAATCCTCTGAGAACAGGACTAAACTCTCTCATTCAACTGGCCTTTTTGATAAATGGTTTTACCTAGATTTTTAAATTCCAGATGCTCTTTTCCCATCGTCTCGGAGTGCCCGATAAGTAAGTAACCATTGGGAGCTAACATGTCATGATATTGCTCAAACAACTTATCTTTGGTTTCTTTATCAAAATAAATCAAAACATTACGACAGAAAATAACATCAAAGGGTCCTTTCATTGGCCATGGCTCTAGAAGATTAAGTCGTTTAAAATGGATGAAAGATTGCAATTTAGGCTTCACTTTATACATTGCTCCATCTGCACTTCTAAGAAACCATTTTTTGAGCTTATCTTCATCTAAACCCGTGACGTTATTTGCCGTATATTCTCCGAGACTCGCTTTGCCCAAGACGTTGGAATCTAGATCTGTTGCTAGCACTTTGACGTCCCAACCACTTGGAAAAGCATTCGCAATGGTCATCGCGATACTATAAGGCTCTTCACCTGTAGAGCATCCAGCAGACCAGATTCGGACTCTTCTGTCGTGTTTGTGCCTGGCAATAATTTCAGGAACTATTCTTTTCGTTAAGAACTCGAAGTGATGATTTTCTCGAAAGAAAGAAGTTAAGTTAGTTGTTATTGCATTAATAAAATGGCTAAACTCAACATCTTGATTTTCTTCCAAAAAAGACAAATACGCCTCAAATGATTTTAGCCCGTTGGCTCTTATGCGCCTTGCCAACCTTGAGTAAACCATTTCCCTTTTATGCGGCCCGAGTACTATGCCGCATGTGTCATAGACCCGAGCCGAAATTTCGGAGAAATCCTTATCGGTCAACAGAAACTCTCGCATCGTCGTATTCCTTCAGCCAACCCCACTAAGGAATTGGTCTATTACCAAACCCTAAAACTCTTCCCACTCTTCCGAGTCATCAGCAAACTGATTACTTCTCGTGTTTTGCTGCGGGGGCTTATTGGAATTCATTGTCCGTTTTGGTAATTGTTTTTCTGGCGCTTTATAGTTCTTCGGTGACTCAGATATTTCTAAGCTACGGTGTGAAGATTCATCAAGAGTGAAGAAGTTTAATAATCTTCTCATATCATTTGCTTGCTCAGCCATCGACTCCCCTGCGGCTGACGCTTCTTCAACTAAGGCAGCATTTTGCTGCGTCATTTCATCCATTTGTGACACTGCTTTATTAACCTGCTCAATACCTGAACTCTGCTCAATCGACGCTTCAGCAATGTCAGAAATCATGTTTGTCACCCGCTTAACGGACTCAACTATTTCTTTTAGTGTTTCACCTGACTCATTAACCAGTAACGTACCATCTTCAACCTTACTTACACTGTCTCTGATCAGGTCCTTAATTTCTTTAGCTGCTGCGGCAGAACGCTGAGCTAGATTACGAACTTCACCAGCAACCACAGCAAATCCTCGACCTTGCTCTCCAGCCCGAGCTGCTTCAACGGCTGCATTTAATGCCAATAGGTTTGTCTGGAAAGCAATTTCATCAATAACACCTATAATGTCAGCAATTTTCTTACTTGAATCATTAATTTCAGACATGCTTTCAACTGCGCGTGTGACTACTTCACCGCCTTTGGTCGCCTTGTCACAAGTATCTTCAGCCAACTCATTAGCTACTTTCGCGTTATCTGCATTTTGTCTAACTGTGCTCGTCATTTCTTCCATGCTAGAAGCAGTTTCTTCTAGCGAGGAAGCTTGCTCCTCGGTCCGCTGACTCAAATCTGCGTTTCCTTGAGATATTTCATCTGCACCACTGGCAACTAGATTTGCAGATGTACGTATGCGACCAAGCATTTCGGTTAACTTCTCAGCAGTGGTGTTTGCGTCTTTTTTGAGCTTTTCATAAGCCCCGCGATAATCGCCTTCAATACGCCTAGTCAAATTACCAGTCGCCAATGCGTCTAACATATCTCCCATGTCTGTAACAGTCTCATCGACAGTAGACACTAAACTATTTAACCCTTTGGTTAGTCTTAAATAGAAGCCATCTTTCCCATCTTCTGATAAACGAACACTAAGGTTACCAGCGTTAGCCGACTGAACGAGGCCATTCACCTCTTTCTCAATCGTAACTTCTTTGGTTCTATCTTCCCATTCGACAACGGTGCCCACGCGTTCATTATTGCCATCAAATATCGGATTGGCGACTAGACCAAAGGTTCTTCCGCCGACAACGATTTCCGTTTTATACTCAGTTTCGAGCCGAGAAAGCATACTGCGTTGATGACTTGGGTTGCGGTGGAATACATCAATATTCGCCCCCATAAGATGGTTACTGTCAAAATTAGGCAGGTCACGCCTTAGATCGCTCTCAGCATTTCTCATCATATCTTTCACTGCGCGATTCAAGTAAACGATCTCAAACTGCTCATTTGCTATCATCGTATTCGTTGAAACGTTGTCTAATGCTCTTCGGACGCGTAAGTTTTCAGCTGCGGCAGTTTTCTCTTCTTCTTCACGAACTAAACGCTCTGTTTTGTCGTCCCACTCTACAACGGTACCAATCCGCTTTTTCTCTTCATCAAACACCGGGGTCGCAATTAAACCAAAGGTGAAGCCAGCAACTTTGATATCTGTACTGTATACATCACTCAGTTTCTCAAGCAGATTTCTTTGATGGCTAGGGTTCGCATGAAACACATCAATACATTGCCCTACAAGCGTATCCACATCAAAGTTCGGTAATGATTTTCTAAGCTGCGTTTGATTGTCTCTCAACATTCGCACAACCGAATCATTAACATAAATAATATTCAATCCTTCGTCCGCTAGCATCACGTTTGCCTGACAAACGTCCAGCGCGCTCGATATACGAGCATTGTGACTCGCCAAGTCCGCCTGCTTTTTCTCTAGCGCTAATTCTCTTGTAAGGTCTTTCCACTCAACTAAAGTCGCGATCCTTTGCCCTTCATCATCGAAAACAGGCGTGGCAATAAGATCAAAGGTCAAACCTGCCACTTTGATTTGTGTGACATATGGACGGGTCAAATTAGCTAGGATGCCTCTCTGATGGCTGGGGTTTTTATGAAATGTATCAATGTTTGCACCAATCAAATTATCAACATTAAAGCCAGGCAATTCTTGCTGTAACTTAGCCTGATTTTTACGCAGCATGCTGGTTACGGAATCGTTCAAATACACAATATTGAGAGAAGCATCTGCAAGCATAACATTGGCCTGACAGACCTTTAAAGCTAGCAACAAACTATGGCTATGATCTTGACTATCTACTGCGTCACCATTTAATAAATTAGCAACCGCTTTGTATAAAGATGATTGACGTGACGCATTACTTGCATTGAGTAAACTAGCATCTTTACTCTCTATCGCGGGAACAATTTCCTCAACATCTTGTAACTTAGAAAGCAGAATGTTTGCGCTTTGCTTAAGTAGTAAAATTGCCAGCACCACACTGACAGCTGCTATAACCATCGCCACATAGGCTTGTGTAGACATATTAATATTCAACATTTGAACACTAATTGCCAAGCCCACAAATATTATGGCACCCGCAATCAGAACCCTATTGTTGAGTTGACTTGCTAATGCTTGATCGCTCATGTTATCCCCCGACAACCAATTGCTCATTCTGCTTGACTTCAAGATCTAATATCTTCTTCAAATTTAAAAGTACGACCATTTTTTCACCAACATTTACAAGTCCCTGTACAAATTGACTATTTTCCGAGTCTTGAAAATCTGGCACATCCTTCGCTGTTTCTTCGTTGATGCTGTATACGTCAGAAACAGCATCAACAACTAACCCCATAATTTTTGTTGCCTCTTTTATTACAACGGAGACAACGATAACCACAGTTAGAGCTCCATATTCGATTTGCGGTAAGCCGAATCGAATCCTTAAATCTATGATTGGTACTATCGTGCCACGTAAATTAATCGCACCGTTCACATACTTAGGAGCATTTGGAATTGCAGTGACTTCTTCCCACCCTCTGATTTCCTGTACGGCCAGAATATCCATGCCATACTCTTCGCCCGCCATCATAAAGGTGAGAAATTGTGTATCGTCATCTCTGTCTGCAAGCATGACTTGTTCATTAATCGAGGCTTTTTCAGTGATCATGACACCACCTCATCTAACTCTTGTTCTACTAATAATTCTTGAGTTCCTGGACGCTTTAAGCCACTTAGCTTGATAAGACCACTAATATCAACAATTAAAGAGACTCTGCCATCACCTAAAATTGTCGCCCCTGAGATCCCATTTACTTTCTGATAATTCGCTTCGAGACTTTTAATAACGACCTGTTGTTGCGCCAGTAAATCATCTACCAACAACCCCACTTTGTGATTATCACTCTCAACAACCACTAACAGTGTTTTATCCAACTCTTCTATTGCACCACCATGATTAAATAATTGATATAGCCTTAGTATTGGTATGTATTCATCTCGTAACCGTAGCACCTCTAAGCCATTACCTACTTTGCTCACTTTTTTAATATCTATTTGTAAAGACTCAACAATAGAAATAAGTGGAATGATGTAGGTATGCTTTGCAACTTTAACCAGTTGACCATCAAGAATGGCCAGCGTTAATGGCAATCTAATTGTAAACGTTGAGCCAACCCCTTTTGCTGAAGTTACTTCAACGCTGCCGTTTAATGCTTGAATATTTCTTCGAACAACGTCCATACCCACGCCGCGACCAGAGATATCACTCACTTCATCGGCTGTTGAAAACCCAGGCCTAAAAATAAGTTCATTAACCTCTTCAATAGTCAGCTCATCAGTTGCTTGAATTAGGCCATTGGCAATTGCTTTACTTTTTATTTTTTCGGTATTCAAGCCTCTGCCATCATCCATGATTTCAATCACAATATTTCCACCTTGGTGGAAAGCATTCAGTGTCACCGTACCCACAGGATCTTTTCCGGCTTTTATTCTGTCTTCCGGTGTTTCTAAGCCGTGATCCAAAGAGTTTCTTACTAAATGAACCATAGGATCGGAAATTTTTTCCATCACGGTTTTATCTAATTCTGTTTGCTCTCCTAGCAGTTTTAGCTCAACCTGTTTGTTCAACTTCTGTGATGTGTCTCTTACTAAACGAGGAAATCGGCTGAAGACAAAACTAATAGGTAACATCCTGATCCGCATTACATTTTCTTGTAAATCTCGCGTATTATGGGCTAATTGAGCGAGGCCTTCTTGCATCGCAGCAAGCGTATTTTCGGTCGGTTCTTGCTCGCCTAATTGAGTCAACATAGCTTGGGTAATAACCAACTCCCCTACCATATTGATAAGCGAATCAACTTTATCAATCCCAACACGGATCGAAGTCGATTCTGCTGATTTCTTGCTAGCCTCAGGCTTAGCCTTTGTCGCTGTCGCTGAGGATGTTTTTGGTACATCAATATTTTGAGTGTCGTTGCTCGACGCTTCTTTCTTCTCACTCTCTGGTTCTGGCGTTGTGGAGACACTCACATCATCTTCAAATAAACCACCACATAAGGTAATAGAAATTTCAGCATCATCCTCAACCCACTCAAATACTTCTTTAATCGCCGACTCTGGATGACTGGTTGTTAAGTATAACCGCCAACTGAGGTAGCAATCCTCTGGATTGAAGTCATCAATTTCAGGTATTGCATCACAAAACGCATGAGTTTCTAAATCCCCCAATTCTGATAGCTCACTTAACATATAGAGCGGTTCGTTACCGGTTTTAAACAAGTGGGGGAACGGTTTAAAGTCTATTTGATAGGTTTGAGATTCTTGCCCTTGAGGTATGCTATCGGCAGTATCTGAGCTAACACTCTCTTTACCACCTAAAATCTCTTCAAATTTAACTTTCAACTCATTCGCATTGGAAAGATCTGGCTCTTCTTCGGCTTGTAATGCGGTTAGTAAGGCCCTTAAACAATCAACGGATTGGAGCAGCAAATTGACATGTTCAGCGGTCAACTGTCGACGCCCATCCCTGATTTGATCGAGTAAGGTTTCCAACACATGCGTGAAGTTAGCGACAGAAGTAAAACCAAATGTTCCACTGCCACCTTTGATGCTGTGTGCTGCGCGAAATATAGTATTGATCGTTTCTGAGTCTTCATGGCCTGGCTGTAAATTCAGCAGCTCAGCTTCCATTATGTCTAGGCCTTCAAAGCTTTCTTCAAAAAAGACATCAAAAAATTGGCTTAAATCAATACTCATATCGACGCCTCTCTGTATCTATCTTATGACTTTTTTCAATACCGCTAGTAGTTGTTCAGGGTTGAATGGCTTCACTATCCAACCAGTTGCTCCCGCCGCTTTACCTTCTGTTTTTTTATCTAACCCCGACTCGGTGGTCAGCATTAGTAAAGGGGTGAACTTATAGTTGGGTAGGCTACGCAGCTCTTTAATAAGTGTGATCCCATCCATTACAGGCATGTTTACATCAGAGATCACGGCATCGAACCCTTGTTGCTTGGCAATAGATAGCGCTTCACTGCCATCTTTGGCTTCCGTAACATCAAAACCTGCTTTTTTCAAAGTAAAGCCAACCATTTGGCGCATTGACGCCGAATCATCCACAGCTAAAATCTTTTTCATATTCACCTCTTAATTTTCAATACTATGGAATAAATAATGGGTTAATCCCAACTCATTGACAGCCTGCGCTAAAGCGTCACTTTCACCATGCCATACAATTTTATGTTCTAACGAGAGCAAGTGTTTCTGTACGGCACAGAGCAGTTGTATAGATGCTGTATCGGCTCTTTGCACTTCACTAATATCAATCGTGATGTCTGATGTTTCCATAGAGTCTTGGAAAATCTGATGGTACAGGCTTTCCACATGGTTAATCGCCATTTCAGGTGGAAGTTTCAACATGAGCTGAAGACTATCCTTGTAAAAATGAGTAATAAAATTAGCTTAGACCGTGATGGTAAAAATGCCACAAAGATTGATTAAAAATCCGCAAATAATTAAAGCGTTAGAGGTAAGATAGTGCAGCGACACTAGGGTCGACCAGTGTCGCTATAAGACTAATTGATGATCTTCTCAAGGTCAGCAAGAAGTAGTTTGTCATCGATTGTAGGGACAGCTCCCACTGTATGTGTAGGTTTGAAAATAGCCTCAAGCTGACCTTTTGGGTTAATTAATGCTACAGACGCACTATGATCAATATAATACTCTTCTGTCTGTTCCTGATTTATTGCGTATATTAAACCGAGATCTCTCACAAACGGAAATAAAGCAGAATGCTCGGCAGATACCGCTTTAAAATCAGGATCAAAGTGCTTGATGTAGGCCAAACGCTTTTCTTCAGTATCTCGGTTGGGATCGACCGATACAAACCATACTTGTAAGTCACCTTTATTTTTTACAGATTGATATACGTGAGTTAATTTCAACAGCGTCATAGGACACACGTCGGGACAACTCGTGTAACCCAAAAATAGCAAATTCCATTTATCGGTAAAGTCTTGGTTTGAGACTATCGCACCGTGTTGATCCCTTAATTCAAACGCTTTAACGTCCTTAGGCTTTGGGTACCAAACCACTTTTTCCGACACATCTGGTGCAGGCCCACAACCAAACAAAGTTAACATAGAGATAATTAACAGAAATTTTTTCATATAAATGCTTTATCCACAAAAAGTGCAATGAACACTATCAAAAGATGCCAGATAGAGAAATAAAATACCCTCATAGCATACTCTAAACTATTTGTTCTCATAAGCTTTGTCGCTTTGTAAATAAAAGCGACATTTGCCATACCAGAGACCAACAAGTAGATCCAACCAGACATTCCCACTAGATAAGGGAGCAAACAGACTAAAGTCAAAATGATGGTATAAAATAGCACACAGAGTTTTGTAAATTCGTTTCCATGCGTTACTGGTAACATGGGGACTTCGGCTTTTTCGTAGTCTCGTTTACGAGCAATAGCTAATGCCCAAAAGTGGGGAGGTGTCCAAGCAAAAATGATCATTACTAACAACCAAGGCTCTGCACCAAGCTGACCAGTCTCACTGACCCAACCTAACAGGGGTGGCATCGCTCCTGCTAACCCCCCAATTACTATGTTTTGAGGTGTTGCGCGTTTTAACAATAACGTATAAATCACGGCATAACCGAATAGCGCGGCTAAGGTAAGTAGCGCACATAACTGATTGGCGAAAATAGTTAATAGAGCATACCCAGAAATTGCGAGGCCTATCGCAAAGATTAAAGCTGATGATACAGAAACAGAGTCTGTCGCTAACGGTCGGTTTCGTGTTCGCGCCATCTTTTTATCTATTTCTCTATCCACGATATGATTTACAGCTGCAGCACTACTCGAAAGCAAACCAATGCCAAACAAACTCATTAATTGTGCCAATAATGTTTTATCACTTTGTGGTGCTAACATCATCCCGACCCAAGCGGTAATAACCAACATACATACTACTTTGAACTTACACATGCCAAAGTAGGCTTTGAATAAAGTAGTTGCTTTTTGAAGCTCTGAAAAACTAGTTAATTGAAGCATGTTTTACTCCTACTTTTTGCGCCAAGCTGATAAAGAAACACAATTTCACCATTGCTAATAACACCATTGCTGCCATGAAGTTATGGAATAAGGTCAACAACAGAGGAAATTGGAAGTGTACGATTGCCCCCCCCACCAAAACTTGTATAGAAACTAAAGCTAAAACGACAAGCGCTGAATGTCGGAGTAAGTGGTTTTGACCAGCTCTAAGGAGTGGCCAACATGCAGCAAGTAGCGTTAAAACGGTAATAACTGCCCATATCCGATGGATAAAGTGAATAGATACTCTAGATTCGAATGGTAAAACACCAAACTCATAAGTCGCTGAAGCTTCAGGAAGCGTAAATAAGCTCTGCCAAGAGAAAAGCTGAAGATTGTCACATAGCGGCAACCCTGTACAATGTGGAGCAGCATAATTGGCGGCAAGCCACCCACCAAGCGCAATTTGTATAATCAACACACCAAGAGCCACATAACATAAGCGATAGGTAGGCTTAGTTACACTAGCAGTAATAGTGGTGTATTTCAGCCTTAGAACCAGTAACACCAGCAATGCAAGAATACAAAACCCACCTAGTAAATGACCCATCACAATGACTGGCTGTAAATTCATCGTCACGGTCCACATCCCGAGTGCCCCTTGAAATAACACAAGCAATAGCAGTAGATAGTAGTGACGGTTAGGGCTTTCTGTATTTTGCTTTTTGAACAGCCTTATGCATGCAAGTGCCAAAATAAGTAACCCGAGGAAGCTGGCAAAATAGCGATGGATCATTTCAATCCAAGCTTTTTCTGCTTCCACTTCTAAATGTGGAAAATTGTCTTTAGCCGCAGATAGTTCATGAGTCTCATTTGGTACTGTTAAAAAGCCGTAACACCCAGGCCAATCTGGACACCCAAGTCCCGCATCACTTAAACGTGTGAAGGCGCCAAGTGTCACTACAGTTATTGCGACGAAACAGGCAAATATTGCGATTTTTATTTTTACCTTGGACATATTTACCTCCTAACTTGAACGAGAGTAATTCAATAATTTCTTCAAATCACTCAGTAGCCCTTTTTGCACATTTCGCATTTCTTCTAAGCTTGCTACTGGTGCATACTTGAGTACAAATAACCCTGTTTTATCAACCAAATAGAGATAATTTTCGTCTAACTGGTTGAGGTATATCGGCAAAGAAGTAGCGTACTCAATACCTTTTTCATTTCGCTCTTGTAATACCACAAGCGATACTTTCTGTTGGTTTTTCCCCAGCGCTAAATACAAATTAGGTAAGCTATCTAGTAGTAAAGAACATTGCTTATTACACTGTTTTGGTCGCTGGTAAACGATACTCCACTCAGTATCTAAAACCAGCTCTGATTGGCGAACCTCCTGGCTTAAAAATTCACCGTGATTAGTCGTGCTATGTGGTATCCAGCCGACCTTCAGGGCAACAAATGCCAACAGTAAGGGGAATACGAACAGCCCTATAAACCATGCCGCACTTTTAGACATTTTTATTCTCCTTTTTTGAAAGTTTCCAGCCAATTACTACCGCAGCCAAGGCAATAAGCAACCACTGTAAAGCATAAGCTTCATGTTTTTGCGGTGACATTACTACCGGTTGATAATGGGGCTCAGTCCCGGCAAATCTGTTTTTAGTCATGTAGGCAATTAGAGGTAAAAGAGGTTTACCTGACTCCGCAGATAAGTAATCAACATCAATATATTGGATCACAGATTGTTTTGTTGCCTCCTCTGCCGCAGACTTAGCTAAGGTGAACCGCTTACTAGCACTAGATTTGATATAGACAGGTAGAGAAACGGTACCACTTGGAAGAGAGAAAACGGTAGGCACGCGACTAGCTTGCTGTGGCACAAAACCCAAATTCACAGCTAGATACTCATCAGTTTCGGAAATTTTAATAATGCCAATTACATCAAAACCGACTCGGCCTTTCACGACTTGATTATCTAAATACCAAACCGCATCGCCTACAAAATTCCCTGTAATCGACACTTCAGCATTAACATATTGCGTTAGCTGCTGGGATGTTACTTGCTGCTCATTAGCTACGCCTAGCGATTTTTCAATCTCAACTTTATGCTGCAACACATGTTTTTGCTGTGCTCTTTGCCACTGCCAATAAGAGAGCGAGCCACATAAAAGAACAACTATTAATGCTGCCAATATGGGGGGTTTTGATCTACCTTTAAAAAGTGCACCTAAATCCATCGGACACCCCTTATGATTAAAATTATTATTGTTGTACTGCTACTACTCGTTTTTCTAAATCTATTTAGAGCTATGCTAGTCATGCTCAAGTCAGAGCAACAAGAGTCGATGGCGAGGCTATTGCAACAAAGAGTTTATGCATCAATAGCTGTAGTACTTCTAATCTGTCTTGCTGCTCAATTTGGCTTTATAAAACTACACTCTTCACCCGTTGTTACAACACATAAACAAATACAAACAGGCACAACCAAACAACATCAACAAAATGCCAATACCAAGCCCCAGCTTGAAAAGCAAAGTGGTTCTTAGCGGTAAAGTGGCCCTTCAACACCCTGATCCATATAACGAAAAGAATAATCGCGCCAAGAGTGACATGAAAGCCATGAAATCCTGTCAGTAAAAAGAATGTATTACCGTAAACCCCCGACTGGAGAGTTAACCCCAGATCTTGGTAAGCGTGAATATACTCTTCCACTTGCAAGGTTAAGAA
Organism: Pseudoalteromonas sp. JC3; assembly: GCF_030291895.1. Taxonomy (NCBI): domain Bacteria; kingdom Pseudomonadati; phylum Pseudomonadota; class Gammaproteobacteria; order Alteromonadales; family Pseudoalteromonadaceae; genus Pseudoalteromonas; species Pseudoalteromonas sp. JC3. The sequence continues at coordinate 3,994,013 of NZ_CP127855.1, forward strand.
TGCGACGCCAAGTAGTACTGTTAATCCCAAGAACGCCTTTACTTTCGCCCGTTGCTCTTTTTCTAAAGCTACATGAGCAAAGCTAAGGGTTACTGATGATGCTAATAGAATAATCGTATTGATCAGTGGAAGTCCCTGCCAACCCATAGCTTGAGTGACAGTTCCATCTGGAGTTGTGAGCAATGGCCATACAGCTTCAAATTGAGGCCATAAAACCTCATTGGTACTGGCATTATTACTTGCACCGCCTAACCACGGCACAGCTATCATTCGTGCATAGAAAAGTGCACCAAAAAAAGCAGCAAAAAACATAACCTCGGAAAAGATAAACCATCCCATTCCTTGCTTGAACGAACGATCCATTTGGGCAGAATATAACCCATTTTGAGATTCTTGGATCACATTCCTGAACCAACCAAAAATCATATAGATCAGCACAGCAATACCCACGAGCAGTAGCATTACTCCACTATTACTGGTTGATTTAAGTTGAATAATCGTTAAGCCAGCGCCAACAGCGATAAAGAAAAGTGCAAAAGCCCCGACGATTGGCCATGGACTTTGCTCAGGCACGTAATATTTTTCTTGTTCATGGTTCATATTTGAACTCCTCTCGAGCAACTAGCATATTCAGTCCATCACTGTCTTGTTTGCTAACTCGCTCTGTAATATCAAACAACGTATATGAAAGCGTGAGTTCCTCAACATCACTTGGTAGCTCCGTATCTACATAAAACCTCAAGACAAACTCAACTTCTTCTTTGCCTTTCATTGATTGCTGATCAAAACAAAAGCAGGCCATTTTGTGTAAATACTTTGCAGCTTTCCCCGGGGACACTGAAGGGATCGCTTGCAACACACGCTCACTATCACTCAAGTTTTTTGCAATAAATTTGACATCGGTTAGCTTACCGGGTTGAACACTAACCGAATGCTCGACTGCATCGACCTTAAATGGCGCCTGGCTTTGACTATGCGTTGTGAAGCTCACATCTACTTGTCGACTTTGTGCAATTGACTCGCTCTGCTTTGCGATTTCCATGGATGGCTTACCATTTAGGCCTGTGACATCACAAAAAACGTCATATAGAGGAACCAGTGCAAAGGCAAAAGCAAACATACCTAGCGTCAACAAAATAAGCTTCTTAAGCAGGCGGCCATGTTGCATTACTTAATCTCCGGTGGCGTTGAAAAGGTATGATAAGGAGCCGGAGATGGTACTTGCCACTCTAATCCCTCTGCCCCATCCCATACTTTCCCGGAGGCCTGCTCTCCACCTTTTATACATTTATAAACCACTGCAACAAACAACAGTTGAGAAAGACCGAATGCAAACCCTCCGATACTAATGATCGCGTTGAAATCAGCGAACTGTAGAGCATAGTCAGGGATCCGCCTTGGCATGCCAGCAAGACCAACAAAGTGCATTGGGAAGAACAATACGTTCACACTAACCAAGGAGAGCCAAAAGTGAAATTTAGCCAATTTGATATCAAACATGTGCCCCGTCCACTTTGGTAACCAATAATATGCGGCGGCCATTATTGAGAACACAGCTCCCGTAACTAACACGTAATGGAAATGCGCGACAACGAAGTAGGTATCGTGATATTGGAAATCGGCGGGAGTAATCGCTAACATCAAACCGGAAAATCCACCAATTGTGAAAAGTACGATGAATGCAATAGCAAAAAGCATCGGCACCTCAAAACTAATAGCACCTCGCCACATTGTAGCTACCCAATTAAAAACCTTAACGCCAGTAGGCACTGAAATGAGCATAGTTGCATACATAAAAAACAACTCACCAGCTAAAGGCATACCCGTTGTAAACATATGATGAGCCCAAACGACGAACGACAGCAGTGCAATTGAAGCGGTTGCATAAACCATTGATGCATAGCCAAACAGTTTCTTTCTTGAAAATGTCGGTACTATCGTAGAGATTATGCCGAAGGCAGGTAATATCATGATGTACACTTCAGGATGACCAAAAAACCAGAATATATGCTGGAACATAACAGGATCACCACCACCTGCTGCATCAAAAAAGCTCGTTCCAAAGAACTTGTCGGTCAGCACCATAGTTACGGCGCCTGCAAGTACCGGCATAACAGCTATCAGAAGAAATGCAGTTATCAACCAGGTCCAGACAAATAAAGGCAACTTCATCCATGTCATACCTGGAGCTCTAAGATTGACGATGGTCACGATAACGTTGATAGCACCCATAATAGAGCTAATGCCCATTATATGAACAGCAAAAACAAAAAATGCAGTATTGTCATTGCTGTACGTTGTAGATAGTGGCGCATAAAAAGTCCAACCGAAAGCAGGCCCGCCGCCTTCCAAAAATAATGACATCAGTAAAATTGCAAATGCAAAGGGTAGTATCCAAAAACTCCAGTTATTCATTCTCGGTAACGCCATATCAGGAGCACCAATCATCATTGGGATCATCCAGTTGGCAAGACCTGTAAATGCGGGCATTACTGCGCCAAATACCATTATTAGTCCATGCACTGTCGTCATTTGATTAAAAAAATGCGGATCTACAAGCTGTAACCCAGGTTGGAAAAGCTCGGCTCGGATCACCATCGCCATAGCACCGCCAATTAAAAACATGGTTAGTGAGAACAATAAATACAGTGTTCCAATGTCTTTATGATTGGTGGTAAACAGCCAGCGCTTTAAGCCTTTGGGAGCTGTATGGTGTGAATGTTCGTCTACGATGGCACTCATTACTTACCCTCCTCTAGTGTATCTATCTCACGCTGTATTTGGCTTGGCTGAATAACATCGCCAGTGTCATTACCCCAGCTATTTCTTTTATAGGTGATCACCCCCGCGATCTGCTTAATTGTTAATTGCTTTGCGAAAGATTGCATCGCAGTTCCTGGGCGGCCTAAAAGTAGAATATCTATATGAGCTTTAATATCTCCAGTGACGACTTTACTTCCTTTCATTGCAGGGAAGACTCCTGGTAGCCCAAGCCCAGTTGGTTGATGGCAAGCTGCGCAATAAGCCATGTAAGTTTGTTCCCCAACCTCCATTAACTCTTCTTTCGAAAGAGTTTGTTGCGCAACTGCCTGTGACTCCGCCTCTGCTTTTGCTTTTTCAGCTTTAGCATCGTTAAGCCAACTATCAAATTTATCAGGACTTACGGCCTCGACGACGATTGGCATAAAGCCATGATCTTTGCCACATAATTCAGCACATTGGCCTCTATAAATTCCCTCATCGTTTACCTTTGCCCATGCCTCATTTATAAATCCCGGATTGGCATCCTTCTTCACCGCAAAATCAGGCACCCACCAAGAATGGATGACATCATCCGAGGTCATCAAAAAGCGGACTTTCCTATCTGTAGGAATAACTAAATGCTTATCAACTTCAAGCAGGTAATTTTCATTTTTTTCTTTAAGATCACTAATTTCATCTTTCGAAGTAGAGAGCAAAGAATAGAACTCAACATCATGCCCCATATACTCATAGTGCCATTTCCACTGAGAGCCTGTGACCTTAATGGTCAGATCAGCTTTACTCGTGTCTTCCATAGCAATAAGCGTTTTTGTGGCTGGTATTGCCATACCAATGAGTATCAGGAAGGGAATTGCAGTCCAAAGTATTTCCACTTTGGTGCTTTCATGAAATTGCGCCGCAACGACGCCTTTTGACTTTCTGTGTTTTATAAGCGCCCAAAACATAATCCCAAATACAATCACTCCAATGACACAACATATTAGAAATATGGTCATGTGAAGCTCATACACTTGATGACTAATGTCTGTAACACCTTGCCTCATATTATAAGCGCTGTTAGCAAGTGAGGGCATGGCGATTAGCACCGCGATGAATGCTACAACTAATCGACAAATTTTCATTTGACGTCTCCTTCAAGACAACTCGTGGTTGTCTCTTGTTATTATTGGATGACTGTCATATTGTCTATTTGTACATAGACTTACTGCACGACTATTAACCAATTAGTCAAAAAACAAACAAATTGCAAGATTTTCGAGAAGACCGACTTTAGAATCAAAACTGGGGACTATAGGGAGTAAAACGAAGAATGATGAAAAATAGTGTATAAAGATCAGAAAACTAAAAATATTACTAAATGATTAAAGTCACTATAATTATCTAACTTTCACACAGTTAGAAAAGTTAATTATTACTTTCTAAACAAAATATAGTTAAAGCAAGCGCAACTTTATATTTAACGCTACGCTCGCTCTCATAAACTACATCCAGTCTGCACTTCGGATAACACCGACAGCTAACCCTTCAATGGAGAAATTTTGATGTTCTAGATCTACTTCAATCGCTTTAAATTCTTCATTCTCAGCATGTAAAAAAACTTTCTTTCCTTTCTTTTCAAGGCGTTTAACAGTCACATCTTCTTCTACACGAGCAACTATCACTTGCCCATTTTCTGCCACTTGAGTTCTGTGAACAGCCAATAGGTCACCATCTATAATACCAATATCCTTCATGCTCATACCATTAACTCTCAAAAGGTAATCAGCATTAGGTTTAAAAAAACTAGCATCTACATTACAGTGGCTTTCTACATGTTGCTCTGCCAAAATAGGCTCACCAGCAGCAACACGACCAATAATAGGCAAACCAAGTTGTTCTGATTCATCCTCTACAAGTCGAATCCCTCGGCTTGCGCCTGGGACCATTTCGATAACTCCCTTTTTCGCAAGCGCTTTCAGGTGCTCTTCCGCTGCATTTGCACTCTTAAAACCCAAAGCATCAGCTATTTCAGCACGAGTTGGAGGCATGCCTGTATCTTTTATGAATACTTTTATTAATTCAAAGATTTGTTCTTGTCGTTTTGTTAGAGGACGCATTAACTGGTATTCCATACAGTGGTTTATTTACTGTAAGTATATACAGCTCAAAAAAAATCGCAAATGTTTCTTTCTTCGCCATATTTTAAGTGTATTTATTGATAGCATTAATTAGATCAGCATTAAACAAGAAGCTTCAGAGCATAACCTACGACTCTACGAAATAAGGATTATTAAGTTTTAGGGCTGATAAATCACCTCCTACCATTTTGCACTGTGCTGATACTGTGGTAAGAGTGAGTTTATCTCGCGAGGTTTTCTATATCCCAAACAGCAAAAAACCCTTCGCATTACTGCAACGGGTTTTGATGTACATGGTTTTTTGCTGGAACTTCATTGCAAGCCATCGGCGGGTAAACCGCCTCCTACCAGAATGGCTTACTTTATGGCAGCAGGCTCATGTTGTGGGAGCGAGTTTATCTCGCGATGTGTTGATTGGCTTGTGAGGGTTTCTATATCTCAAATCTCTATACCCCAAACAGCAAAAAACCCGTCGCATTACTGTAACGGGTTTTTATGTGCATGGTTTTTTTGCCGGAACTTCATTGCAAGCCATCGGTGGGTGAACCACCTCCCACCATGTTGCACTGTGCCTATACTGTGGTAGGAGCGAGTTCACCTCGCGAGGTTTTTTCCAGAACTTCATTGCAACCCCTCGGCGGGTAAACCACCTCCCACAATGTTGTACTGTGCTGATACTGTGGTGGGAGTGGGAGTAGGAGCGAGTTTACCTCGCGAAATTTTCAAATCACACATAGCAAAAAACCCGTCGCATTGCTGCAACGAGTTTTGATGTACATGGATGTTCGAATGTCGATGAAGTTCATGGATGAACGCTTTTCATCAACCTCTTATTTAGCCCTGGCTCGCTACGAAGTAGGATGTTCTCATTTTTTAAATAGAGAGTCACATGGGTGATCCACACTATCATTGACCGGGGCCGACCCTTCGGCTGTTTTGTTTCACTTCTGAGTTTGGGTGACGAGAAACCGAAGCACCGCTTCGCAGTTCGAGGAAGTGAGCGCAAGGACGCGCGAAGGGGAGATGCTACATGGAAGTACTTTACCCCAAACAGCAAAAAACCCGTCGCATTGCTGCAACGGGTTTCTCTTATTTGGCCCTGGCGATGTTCTACTTTCACATGGGTAATCCACACTATCATCGACGCTGTTTTGTTTCACTTCTGAGTTCGGCATGGGGTCAGGTGGGTCCAAAACGCTATAGTCACCAGGAAATTCTGTTCATCAATGAAGTCTCCTTCATCAATGTAAATCTGGGAAAAAGCTATTAAATTCTTTTGTCTACTTTAGTCTATTAACTTCTGTTAGCTAAGGCCTCCATGGATGGAGGTCATGCTAGGAATTGTCTGGAACAATTCTAGTAAACCACTTTGGCGTTGTATGGTTAAGCCTCTCGGGTAATTAGTACGAGTTAGCTTAATGCCTCACAGCACTTCCACATCTCGCCTATCAACGTTGTAGTCTTCAACGGCCCTTCAGTTGACTCTAAGTCAAAGTGAGAACTCATCTCGAGGCCTGCTTCCCGCTTAGATGCTTTCAGCGGTTATCAGTTCCGAACGTAGCTACCGGGCAATGCAATTGGCATCACAACCCGAACACCAGCGGTTCGTCCACTCCGGTCCTCTCGTACTAGGAGCAGCCCCTCTCAATTCTCAAACGCCCACGGCAGATAGGGACCGAACTGTCTCACGACGTTCTAAACCCAGCTCGCGTACCACTTTAAATGGCGAACAGCCATACCCTTGGGACCGACTTCAGCCCCAGGATGTGATGAGCCGACATCGAGGTGCCAAACACCGCCGTCGATATGAACTCTTGGGCGGTATCAGCCTGTTATCCCCGGAGTACCTTTTATCCGTTGAGCGATGGCCCTTCCATTCAGAACCACCGGATCACTATGACCTACTTTCGTACCTGCTCGACGTGTCTGTCTCGCAGTTAAGCTTGCTTCTACCATTACACTAACCGTACGATGTCCGACCGTACTTAGCAAACCTTCGTGCTCCTCCGTTACTCTTTGGGAGGAGACCGCCCCAGTCAAACTACCCACCAGGCACTGTCCTCAACCCCGATTCAGGGGCCTAAGTTAGAACATCAACACTACAAGGGTGGTATTTCAAGGTCGGCTCCACAGAAACTAGCGTTCCTGCTTCAAAGCCTCCCACCTATCCTACACATGTAGGGTCAATGTTCAGTGCCAAGCTGTAGTAAAGGTTCACGGGGTCTTTCCGTCTAGCCGCGGGTACACAGCATCTTCACTGCGATTTCAATTTCACTGAGTCTCGGGTGGAGACAGCGTGGCCATGGTTACACCATTCGTGCAGGTCGGAACTTACCCGACAAGGAATTTCGCTACCTTAGGACCGTTATAGTTACGGCCGCCGTTTACCGGGGCTTCGATCAAGAGCTTCGCCTAAGCTAACCCCATCAATTAACCTTCCGGCACCGGGCAGGTGTCACACCGTATACGTCATCTTACGATTTTGCACAGTGCTGTGTTTTTAATAAACAGTCCCAGCCACCTGGTCACTGCGGCTCTCGTTTGCTTACAGAGCAAGTCTTTCACAAACAAGAGCGTACCTTCTCCCGAAGTTACGGTACAATTTTGCCTAGTTCCTTCACCCGAGTTCTCTCAAGCGCCTTAGTATTCTCTACCTGACCACCTGTGTCGGTTTAGGGTACGATTCAGTATGAACTGAAGCTTAGAGGCTTTTCCTGGAAGTAGGGCATCAACAACTTCACCACCTTAGTGGCTCGTCTCGACTCTCAGCCTTAGCAACCCGGATTTTCCTAAGTCACCAGCCTACAGCCTTTCACATGGACAACCAACGCCATGCTTGCCTAGCCTGCTCCGTCCCCCCATCGCATTCATACCGAGTACGGGAATATTAACCCGTTTCCCATCGACTACGCTCTTCAGCCTCGCCTTAGGGGTCGACTCACCCTACCCTGATTAACATGGGATAGGAACCCTTGGTCTTCCGGCGGAGGAGTTTTTCACTCCTCTTGTCGTTACTCATGTCAGCATTCGCACTTCTGATATGTCCAGCATGCCTCCCGGCACACCTTCAGCCACTTACAGAACGCTCCCCTACCCCGCATACTTACGTACGCAGCCGTAGCTTCGGTGGTATGTTTAGCCCCGTTACATCTTCCGCGCAGGCCGACTCGACTAGTGAGCTATTACGCTTTCTTTAAAGGGTGGCTGCTTCTAAGCCAACCTCCTAGCTGTTTTAGCCTTCCCACATCGTTTCCCACTTAACATACACTTTGGGACCTTAGCTGACGGTCTGGGTTGTTTCCCTCTCCACGACGGACGTTAGCACCCGCCGTGTGTCTCCCGGATATTACTTTACGGTATTCGGAGTTTGCAAAGGGTTGGTAAGTCGGGATGACCCCCTAGCCTTAACAGTGCTCTACCCCCGTAAGTATTCGTCCGAGGCTCTACCTAAATAGATTTCGGGGAGAACCAGCTATCTCCCGGTTTGATTAGCCTTTCACTCCTAGCCACAGGTCATCCCCTAACTTTTCAACGTTAGTGGGTTCGGTCCTCCAGTTGATGTTACTCAACCTTCAACCTGCCCATGGCTAGATCACCGGGTTTCGGGT
>NZ_CP127855.1:4005000-4348314 GCF_030291895.1 Pseudoalteromonas sp. JC3
TCCAGTGTGGCTGATCATCCTCTCAAACCAGCTAGGGATCGTCGCCTTGGTGAGCCTTTACCTCACCAACTAGCTAATCCCACTTGGGCCAATCTAAAGGCGAGAGCCGAAGCCCCCTTTGGTCCGTAGACATTATGCGGTATTAGCCATCGTTTCCAATGGTTGTCCCCCACCTCAAGGCATGTTCCCAAGCATTACTCACCCGTCCGCCGCTCGTCATCTTCTAGCAAGCTAGAAATGTTACCGCTCGACTTGCATGTGTTAGGCCTGCCGCCAGCGTTCAATCTGAGCCATGATCAAACTCTTCAATTAAAAGTTTTTTCGAAACCTAAGCTTCGTGCTCATTGAATTCTGATTGTTTGTTTCTACTTTTCAAAAAAGTAAAATCAAAACGAATTGACTATATAGTCACTCAGTTACAATTGAGACTCTAAATTTGTTTGCGTCATCTAGCGAACTAGAATCTGCTGTTAGAACTCAACCTGTACGAGTGCCCACACAGATGATTGCTTCATATTTTTAAAGAACGTTTCGAAACATTTCGTTGTTTCGAGGGATGTGCATTCTAAGCATTCCCAACTTTTTGTCAACACTTAATTTTGAATTTCTTGAGAAGAAGTTTCGAACTTAAGTTTTATTTGACGCTAACTCGTTGCTGCTTTGCTTTTCAGCGTAGCGCCCCGTGTCAGTGGGGTCGCATTATAGGGCGATCCGATTTTAGTGCAACCCTTTTTTTAAAGAAAATTGCAAAAAATAGATCGCTCGAGCAAAAAAAAGCCGAAACGTTCATTTTTAACACGTTAATAAGGCATATTAGGCTTTCTAAAGGCGACTTTTCTAGTTTAATTAACACAATTTTCGAATCTACAAATATGTAAGAGAGGTGTGTCTACTATAGATAGCACTTTTTAGTATGGACTTGGTGAACACTATCTATAAAACAAACCGGCCTAAACTGAATCTATTCAGTTTAGGCTGAGGGAATTGAGATAACTCCTAAAAACTACTGTTGTAGAAGATGAATAGCTGTAAGCCCTCTTTTATTTTATCAACTGGACCAAGTTCAATTTTTATGTTGATTAGAGCAGAATACATTGTCGGTAATGTATGAGTTAGCAGTTGCAGGTTCTTCAATTGCTAACTTTATAAATGAAGCTAATAAGAATAGTGACCAAAAGATATGAGAGAGCGTTTAGTTATTATAAACAGGCGCAAAAGTCTTAAGGGATATAAAAAGAAAAAGCCGAGCTATGCTCGGCTTTTTTGTGTCTTTAAAAAGACTAATTACTCTGCAGACTGCGCGTCTTCTTGAACTTCTTCTGTCGCTGGGCGATCTAGTAGTTCAATATAAGCCATTGGCGCATTGTCACCTGTACGGAAGCCACACTTAAGAATACGAGTGTAACCACCTGGACGATCCGCGAAACGTGGACCGATCTCAGAGAACAATTTACCAACTACTTCTTTATCACGCGTGCGAGCAAACGCTAAACGACGGTTTGCTACGCTGTCAGTCTTAGCCAGTGTGATTAAAGGTTCAATTACACGGCGCAGCTCTTTTGCTTTAGGCAAAGTAGTTTTGATGATTTCGTGCTTCACCAAAGAACCAGCCATGTTGCTAAACATCGCTTTGCGATGGCTGCTGTTACGGTTTAATTGACGACCACTCTTACGATGGCGCATGACCCTATCCTTCTAACTAAACTAATATAGTAACTTAGATTACTCAGCTAGACTTGCAGGTGGCCAGTTTTCTAGGCGCATACCTAGAGATAGACCACGTGAAGCTAGCACGTCTTTAATTTCAGTTAGAGACTTCTTACCAAGGTTTGGTGTTTTCAGAAGCTCAACTTCAGTACGCTGTACTAAGTCACCGATATATTGAATTTGCTCGGCTTTCAGACAGTTTGCAGAACGTACAGTTAGTTCTAAGTCATCAACTGGACGAAGTAGAATCGGATCGAACTCCGGCTTCTCTTCTTTCTCTTCTGGCTCAGAAACATCACGTAGGTCTACGAATGCATCTAACTGCTCAGCAAGGATAGTTGACGCACGGCGGATCGCTTCTTCAGGATCTAAAGTGCCGTTCGTTTCCATATCGATGATTAGTTTATCTAAGTCTGTACGCTGCTCAACACGAGCTGACTCAACCGAGTACGCAATACGCTCAACCGGGCTGAATGATGCATCTAGCAACAAACGGCCGATTGGACGCTCATCGTCATCAGAGGATAAACGACTAGACGCCGGTACATAACCGCGACCACGCTCAACACGAATGCGCATGCTGATTTCGCTATTGTCAGCAGTTAAGTGACAAATGACATGCTCAGGGTTGGCGATAGTCACATCTCCGTCGTGCTGGATATCAGCCGCAGTCACAGGGCCTACACCAGACTTAGTCAGGGTAAGGAAAACTTCATCTTTACCTTCTAGAGATACCGCTAGACCTTTAAGGTTTAACAGAATTTCAATGATGTCTTCTTGTACGCCTTCTTTCGCACTGTACTCGTGCAATACGCCGTCAATTTCAACTTCTGTCACAGCACAACCAGGCATAGATGAAAGAAGTATACGACGTAGAGCATTACCTAGTGTGTGGCCAAAACCACGCTCTAGAGGCTCTAAAACTACTTTAGAACGCGTTGAGCTTACAGCGTCGATATCGACTAATCTTGGTTTTAGGAATTCGGTTACAGAACCCTGCATTTTATCCTCTCTTAACTCTTAACTTTACTTCGAGTAAAGTTCGACGATTAGTTGTTCGTTAATGTCCGCAGACAGATCAGAACGCTCTGGTAGACGCTTGAAAGTGCCTTCCATTTTCTTACCGTCAACTTCAATCCAAGTTGGCTTTTCACGTTGCTCAGCCAACTCTAGAGCAGCGATGATACGCGCTTGCTTTTTAGACTTCTCGCGAATTACTACTACATCTTCAGGAGTAACTACGAAAGAAGGGATATTAACAACACGACCATTAACCATAACCGCTTTGTGGCTTACTAGCTGACGCGCTTCAGCACGTGTGCTTGCAAAACCCATGCGATATACAACATTGTCTAGACGTTGCTCTAGAAGCTGTAACAAGTTTTCACCTGTGTTACCTTTAAGGCGAGCAGCTTCTTTGTAGTAGTTACGGAATTGCTTTTCTAGTACACCGTAGATACGACGAACTTTTTGCTTTTCACGTAGCTGTAAACCGTAATCAGATAGACGACCTTTACGTGCGCCGTGCTGACCAGGTGCTGTTTCTAGTTTACACTTAGAGTCAATTGCTCTTACGCCGCTTTTAAGGAACAGGTCAGTACCTTCACGACGACTCAGCTTGAGCTTAGGGCCCAAATATCTTGCCATGTTCTTTCTCCTAACCTATTGTTATACGCGACGTTTCTTCGGTGGACGACAACCATTGTGTGGAATTGGCGTCACGTCAGTGATGTTAGTGATACGGTAACCAGCAGCATTCAATGCACGAACAGCAGACTCACGGCCTGGACCTGGACCTTTGATGAATACTTCTAGGTTCTTAAGACCGTACTCTTGTGCAGCAACACCTGCACGCTCCGCAGCAACCTGTGCAGCGAATGGAGTAGACTTACGAGAACCACGGAAACCTGAACCACCCGCAGTCGCCCAAGAAAGAGCATTACCTTGACGGTCAGTGATGGTCACAATCGTGTTGTTGAAAGATGCATGAACGTGAGCCATGCCGTCAACAACCTGCTTTTTGACCTTTTTACGACGAATTGGTGCTTTTGCCATAACTTACCCCACCTTATTTCTTGATAGGCTTGCGAGGACCCTTACGAGTACGCGCGTTAGTCTTAGTACGCTGACCACGTAGTGGTAGCGAACGACGGTGACGTAAGCCACGGAAACAACCAAGGTCCATAAGACGCTTGATGTTTAGTGTAACTTCACGACGAAGATCACCTTCAACAGTGTACTTGCCAACTTCTTCACGAAGGATGTCAAGTGTTTCGTCATTTAACTCGCCGATTTTAGTAGTTTCAGCGATACCTGTCGCAGCTAAGATCGCCTTAGCGCGAGTTTTACCTACACCATAGATGCTTGTTAAACCGATAACAGCATGCTTATGATCAGGAACGTTAATGCCTGCGATACGGGCCACTAACATATCTCCTATAAATAAACTTGATTATCATCTTGCTGGAAAGCCCGTATAGGATACCCAACCGACATTCAAGTTTTACCAAAGAAACAGGCTAAGTAAAGTTACTCAGCCTGCACGACTTAATTTGCTTAGCCTTGCCTTTGCTTGTGCTTTGGCTCACTGCAGATCACACGTACAACACCTGCACGCTTGATTACTTTGCAGTTACGGCAAATTTTCTTAACGGAAGCACGTACTTTCATTACTCAACTCCGTAAACTGACCTTAACGGCCGTAGCCTTTAAGGTTCGCTTTTTTCAGCACAGAATCATATTGATGTGACATCATATGAGTCTGTACTTGTGCCATAAAGTCCATGATGACAACAACGATAATCAGAATCGATGTACCGCCGAAGTAGAATGGCGTTTGCCATGCCATAGTCATAAACTCGGGCACCAGACAGATAAAGGTTATATACAAAGCACCTGCCAATGTCAGGCGTGTCATCACTTTATCAATGTATTTAGATGTCTGCTCACCTGGACGAATGCCTGGAATAAAAGCGCCAGATTTTTTCAGGTTATCTGCTGTCTCACGCGGGTTAAACACCAACGCAGTGTAGAAGAAGCAGAAGAAGATAATAGCCGCAGCTAATACCATCGCATACAGTGGTTGACCTGGAGTCAATACTGCTGAGATAGCTTGTAGCACATCAGCGACCGGACCTTCACCTTGGCCAAACCAGCTTGCTATTGTACCAGGGAACAAAATGATACTGCTAGCAAAGATTGGTGGAATAACACCCGCCATGTTAACTTTTAGTGGTAAGTGCGTGCTTTGAGCAGCAAATACCTGACGACCTTGTTGACGCTTCGCATAGTTTACAACGATACGACGTTGACCACGTTCGAAGAACACAACTAGGTAAGTTACGGCGAATACGATTACCGCAATCAATAACAATGCTAAAATATGCAGATCACCTTGGCGCGCCATTTCTGCTGTCGAACCAATTGCAGACGGCAGGTTAGCTACAATACCAACAAATATTAGAACTGAGATACCGTTACCGATACCACGCTCAGTGATTTGTTCGCCCAACCACATAAGGAACATAGTTCCCGTGACTAAGCTCACTACAGCTGTGAAATAAAAGCCGAAGCCTGGATTCACAACTAGGCCTTCCATCATGTTAGGTAGACCAGTAGCGATACCTATCGATTGGAATGTAGCAAGCACAAGCGTACCATAACGCGTATACTGGCTGATTTTCTTACGCCCTTGCTCACCTTCTTTCTTAAGCTCTATCATCGCAGGATGTATGTGCGTTAATAGCTGCATAATAATCGAAGCCGAGATGTACGGCATAATACCTAGCGCCAATACCGATGCACGCTCAAGCGCACCACCGCTGAACATGTTGAACATCTCAACAATGGTGCCCTTTTGTTGCTCGAAGAATTCGGCAAGTACAGCGGCGTCAATCCCAGGGATTGGCACAAAAGAGCCCAGACGGTAAATAATGATAGCACCCAATACGAATAGTAATCGGCGCTTCAGTTCCGCAAGCCCACTTTGTGCACTTTGCATATCTTGACCTGGTTTAGCCATAGCGTACTTCCTTAGTCTTCTACCTTGCCTCCGGCAGCTTCGATAGCTTCGCGTGCACCTTTAGACACTTTCATGCCTTTAACAGTAACAGCGCGTGAAACTTCGCCAGATTTTACAACTTTTACGAACTGGATGTTCTTTTTAACGATACCAGCTGCCTGTAACGCGTTTAGATCTACCACATCGCCTTCAACTTTAGCGATTTCGAATAGATTCACTTCTTTAGACACAAGAGACTTGCGTGAAGTGAAACCAAACTTAGGTAGACGACGTTGCATAGGCATTTGACCGCCTTCGAAACCAACGCGTACTTTACCGCCAGAGCGTGACTTTTGACCTTTGTGACCACGGCCACCAGTCTTACCAAGACCAGAACCGATACCACGGCCAAGACGCTTACCAGCTGTTTTTGAACCTGCAGCAGGTGAAAGTGTATTCAAGTTCATCGAATTACCCCTCAACCTTAACCATGTAAGAAACTTGGTTGATCATACCGCGAACTGCTGGCGTATCTTCTAGCTCAACAGTGTGGTTGATACGACGTAAACCAAGGCCACGTAATGTAGCTTTATGCTTCGGTAAACGACCGATTGAGCTACGTACTTGAGTTACTTTTACTGTGTTTGCCATGGTGTCTTACCCCAAGATTTCGTCAACGCTAAGACCACGCTTCGCAGCAATACCTTCTGGAGAATTCATATTCTCTAGCGCTGCGATAGTTGCGCGAACGATGTTGATCGGGTTAGTTGAACCGTATGCTTTAGATAGTACGTTCTGTACGCCAGTTACTTCTAGTACTGCACGCATCGCACCACCTGCAATGATACCTGTACCTTCAGATGCAGGCTGCATGTAAACTTTAGAACCCGCGTGGCGACCCTTGATTGGGTGCTGTAGCGTGTTACCTTTAAGTTCAACTGTGATCATGTTACGACGTGCTTTTTCCATTGCTTTTTGAATAGCAGCAGGAACTTCACGTGCTTTACCATAACCAAAACCTACTTTACCAGCGCCATCACCAACTACTGTTAGTGCAGTGAAGCTAAAGATACGACCACCTTTAACCACTTTAGACACACGGTTTACCGCGATTAGCTTTTCAGCCAATTCAGGCTGTTGTGCTTTTGCTTCTACGTTAGCCATTGTCTACTCCTAGAATTGCAGACCGGCTTCGCGCGCAGCATCAGCTAGCGCCTTCACACGGCCGTGATATTTAAAGCCACTGCGATCAAAAGCGATTTTTTCAACGCCTTTGTCAGCTACGCGCTCAGCGATTGCTTTACCAACTGCTTGAGCCGCTTCGATGTTGCCTGTGCCTTTAACTGTTTCAACAATTGCTTTTTCAACAGTAGAAGCAGCAGCCAGTACATTACCCTCAGCATTGATTACTTGAGCGTAAATGTGACGTGGCGTGCGGTGGATAACAAGACGTGTTGTGCCTTGTTCGATAATATTTCTACGAGTGCGCTTAGCACGACGTAGACGAGCTGTTTTCTTATCCATCGTCTTACCTTACTTCTTCTTAGCCTCTTTACGACGCACGTGCTCATCAGCGTAACGTACACCTTTACCTTTATAAGGCTCTGGTTCACGGTATGAGCGGATGTTAGCAGCTGTTTGACCAACTAACTGCTTGTCTGCGCCTTTAACAACAATTTCAGTCTGGCTTGGAGCTTCGATAGTGATACCTGTTGGGATCTCGAAGTTCACTGGGTGAGAAAAGCCAAGGGTTAAATCTAATGAATTGCCCTTAACTGCCGCACGGTAACCAACACCTACTAGCTGTAGTTTCTTCTCATAACCATCGTTAACACCAACAATCATGTTGTTGATTAGCGCACGTGCAGTACCAGCTTGAGCCCAAGCATTAGCAACTTCACGAGGAGCTGTAGTGATAACGTTGTCGTTTAGTGAAACTTCAACCGCATCGTTGATTGTGCGAGTTAATTCACCGTTCTTGCCTTTAACTTTGATGTCCTGGCCGTTAATTGTAACTTCAACACCGGCAGGAACATTGATTGGAGCCTTCGCTATACGAGACATAGTTCCCCTCCGATTAAGCTACAAAGCCAATGATTTCACCACCAACGCCAGCGGTACGCGCAGCGCGGTCTGTCATCAGGCCTTTAGAAGTTGATACGATAGCGATACCTAGACCACCCATTACCTTAGGTAATTCGTCACGTCTCTTATAGATACGTAGACCAGGGCGGCTAACACGCTGGATGTTTTCGATTACAGCTTTGCCTTCGAAGTACTTAAGTTCGATAGTCAATTCTGCTTTTACGTCACCAGATACTACGAAGTCAGTGATATAACCTTCGTCTTTAAGTACCTTAGCTACAGCTACTTTCAGCTTTGAAGTTGGCATTGAAACAGATACCTTCTTCGCAGACTGACCGTTACGGATACGTGTGAACAAATCCGCAATTGGATCTTGCAAGCTCATGTCTTACTCCCGTGATTCTATTACCAACTAGCCTTTTTAAGGCCAGGAATTTCACCGCGCATCGCTGCTTCGCGAACTTTAATACGGCTTAAGCCGAACTTGCGAAGGTAACCATGAGGGCGGCCCGTGATGTTACAACGATTACGTTGACGTGAAGGGCTAGAATCGCGTGGTAAAGACTGTAGCTTTAACACTGCATCCCAACGCTCATCATCAGATGCATTAACATCGCTGATGATAGCTTTTAACGCAGCACGCTTTTCAGCATACTGAGTAACTAATTTAGCACGTTTTACGTCACGTGCTTTCATTGAATTCTTTGCCATAACCCTACCCTTACTTTTTGAATGGGAAGTTGAACGCTTCTAACAACGCACGGCCTTCGTCATCTGTTTTCGCAGAAGTAGTGATTGTGATATCCATACCGCGAACGCGGTCTACTTTATCATAATCGATTTCTGGGAAGATGATTTGTTCACGTACGCCCATAGAGTAGTTACCGCGACCGTCAAAAGACTTTGCGCTAACACCGCGGAAGTCACGAATACGTGGCATCGCGATAGAGACTAAACGCTCTAGGAAATCCCACATACGCTCGCCGCGTAGGGTTACTTTACAGCCAATTGGGTAACCTTCACGGATCTTAAAGCCAGCAACTGATTTGCGTGCTTTCGTCACTAGAGGCTTCTGACCAGAGATTGATTCTAGGTCTGCTACTGCGTTTTCTAGAATTTTCTTGTCAGCTAGGGCTTCGCCCACACCCATGTTAAGTGTGATCTTTTCGATCTGAGGGACTTGCATGACAGAGCTGTAACCGAACTTCTCTTGAAGCTCTTTTACCACTTTGTCTTTGTACACTTCATGCAGTTTCGCCATCGTCTACTCCAACTATTAAATAGTTTTACCGGTAGACTTGAAGAAACGGACTTTTTTACCGTCTTCAAATCTAAAACCTACACGATCCGCTTTGCCAGTTTCGGCATTGAAAATCGCTACGTTTGATACGTCGACTGACGCTTCTTTCTCAACAACACCGCCAGCTTGCTGTAGTTGTGGTACAGGCTTCTGGTGTTTCTTGATGATGTTAACGCCTTCAACAAATACTCGGCCAGTTTCAGTAACAACTGAAAGCACTTTACCGCGCTTACCTTTGTCTTTACCGGCTAGTACGATTACTTCGTCATCACGACGGATTTTTGCTGCCATGATCGACTCCTTATAGTACTTCTGGTGCTAGTGAAACGATCTTCATGAACTTTTCAGTACGAAGTTCACGAGTCACAGGGCCGAAGATACGAGTACCAATAGGCTGTAAGTTATCATTTAAGATAACAGCCGCATTGCTATCGAAACGGATTAAAGAGCCGTCTGGACGACGTACGCCTTTTTTAGTACGCACTACTACTGCGTTTTTAACATCACCTTTCTTCACTTTGCCGCGAGGAATCGCTTCTTTAACAGAAACTTTAATGATGTCGCCAACCGCTGCGTAGCGACGGTGCGAACCACCAAGGACTTTTATACACTGCACTTTGCGAGCGCCGCTGTTATCAGCAACGTCCAGCTGAGTTTGCATTTGGATCATCTTAATGACCTCCGGTGTAGTTACAACTCGCCTAGATTTCGTTCAAAATCAAGGCATTTAGGTTAAATTCCACTCAAAAAACTGTGATTATGTCTTTCAAGGGCGGGCAATTGTATCAGCAATGTCGCATCAAAGATAGTTCAATTTTTAATTAATTTAACGCGTTAACATGACGTACCGATTACAGTTTGAGGATATGGCGGCAAGCAATCGAGAATTCAACCACTTGCGCAAATATTAAACAAAGTTTACAGCGGAAATTTTATTTCGATTATTGTTTAGACATATCGCTTAGTAGGCTGTGAACAAGAGTTTCTCATCCTTTTCTCACAAACAAGCTCAAGCTTTGAGCAAACAGCTATATGGAGCGACGAGAGAATTTTAGAAATCGTCAAGTCGAGATAAATCTCGACCTACGGCTCTCTTTTACTTTTTATGTAATCACCCACATTGCTTACGGTGTCTAACCAATAACCGTTTTTAGGGTCCTGTAAGTAAGGAATAAGCTGGTCTAACATTTTGGTATCGACGGTGTACATGCCTTTTTCGCCCACCTCATGTCCAGCAAGAATTATCCAACTGTTATTTGCCCTAAGGTGCTCCAGTAACCCTTTTAGCTCTTCAAAACTAACACCGTCCATTCTCACTCCAGTGAGCTGCGCAAAGTCAGTATAAGTTGGGTGGTTAGCGGTTTCATCTAACCACGTGCGGCCACTGTCAAAATGCTTCGCAATCATCGGCACATAACTTTTTACTTCAGCGCCGCGACCAACAAAGGTATTACCACAAGGATATGCAAAGCTTCTGGGGGTTACGCCTAAATGCTTTTCAATATATTTTGTGGTGCTTACTACATCGCGTTCTATGTAGGCCAAATCAACCTGTTCGAGTCCTTTGTCCTTTTCCCTCAGCCAAGCAAAGTTGCCCGTACATAAGTGTTCACTGGTGTGATTACCTATTTCATGCCCCTGCTTCACAGCGGCTTGCCACAATGCGAGCTTTTCCTTCACCTGTGGTGGCATAACATAAAATGTGCCTTTCACCTTATGGCGATTGAGTAGCGGCACTCCCACATCAACTTGACTTGGTCTTGCATCATCAAACGTAAGGCTTATTGCGTTACGAGCGTTATTGGGGTAACTAAAGGTTTGTTTGTTATCTGCCGCTATACTAGAAGTATTCACGAGCAGAGCGCTTGCCATCATGGCGGCCAAACTGAAGTGAGAAACTAAATTAGAAGATAGCTTTGCCATTTGCTTTTCCTTATTGTTGTTTATCCTTATAACCTACATGCGGCTGTGAGTATGACAAAGTGTTAAATTTTCAACTTGTTATTTGCGACTAAGCCCAACGCAAATGGTACTAATTTAGTATTTTTAGCGATACACTAACCCCAATAATAAAAGAGAAAGACAGCGCTGTGTTGAAGTTAGAAGAATACTATCAGGACGTGATCTTGCTCGCCGAAGGCGGAATGAGCAAAGTGTACCTTGCTACCGACAAAAAATTAGGCCGCCGAGTGGCGGTAAAGGTGATGTCACTAACTCAGCACACGCAATCAGATGCACTCAACGAAGCCCGCCTGTTAGCGCGTTTCAACCATCCAAATATAGTACAAATTTATGATGTCTTTGAAAGCGATGGGCAAATGGCTTTGGAAATGGAATATGTGCAAGGTGCAACTTTACAGCACTACACAAAAACACACGTATTAACTACCGAGCAAAAAGTAGAGCTACTAAGCCATATTGCCGATGGCCTGGCCTCAGCTCATGGCCAGAACATTCTTCATTTAGACTTAAAACCTGGCAATATACTGGTGAATGAACAGAGCATAGCCAAAATTGCCGACTTTGGTATTTCACAATTAGAAGACAACCAAGCCTCTCGTCCACATACCAGTTACGGTAGTCTCACAGCAATGTCACCAGAGCAACTTCGTGATGAAACGCTAGACAGTCGCAGTGACTTATTCTCATTTGGGCTAATAGCTTATCAATTGTTAGCAGGACATCATCCTTATTTCGAACAAGCTGACGATGGTAGTGACAAGTCTATTGCTGAACAGATCAAGTTCCAGCCATTAAAAGCCAGCGCTAAACGTATTTTAGATATTCCCCCTGCACTGGCACAGCTTATTGATCGCTTATTGCAATACGACAAAAACGCTCGTCCAAGCAGCGCGAATGAAGTCAGTCAGCAGCTAAAGCAAATTTTACAAACCTTTAGCTACGATAACAGCGAAGCGACAGTCTCACTTGAACAAATAGAGCTACGAGATAGAGCCAGAGAGAGAGCCAAAGTACGTAAAAAGCAACTAGGTATTGCAGCACTTTTCACCTTTTTAGTGTGCTTAGCCGTTGGTGGGTACTGGTATTGGCAGGAAACCAAACCCAAGATCTATATTGCAGCGCTACCGATAAAATTCACTAACTCTTTTCAACTACTTGAAGCGCATCAACAAAACATCGAGCTAGCAATTAACGACGCACTTAAACAACATTTTTTAAGTAATAATGATTACGTTTTCATTTCAGACAGTGAAGTAGATCAAACACAAAAATTTATTGGTGTTGACGCACCATTAAAAGCATTGGGGCGAGCGTTAAATAGTAATGAGCTTATTACGATAAAACTAGACTGTAATATTCAAAGCTGTGACATCGTTATCGACTTAGTTGATGCGTCTAATGGAGCCTTAATTAATAGTGCGCGAACGATGACGTCGAGTGAAAACTACAGCCATGTTTTTGCTATTACAGCCTCGGCCCTCACTTCATTAACCGGGCGCTCAACTGATTTAGCCACTAGTAATAAAACATTACTGAATAACTACGCCACACTGCATGATGCTAGCTTAGAAAAAAGGGCTGACCGCGCTGCGATATTAAAAGAGTTAACAACGCTGATTGATACTGCACCGGACTTCCTGCCGCTGTATTCACTTTACTCTGAACTCGCGCCGCAGTTATATAGAGATAGTTCGAATGACCAAGTACTTCAAAACTGGGAACAAGTATTACAGCAAGCCCCCAAGAGATTAAAAGGAAGTACAATTATTCAAGGGTCCTATCTCAAGTTTTATGCTCTTGTAAAAGACAAGAGCCATGCCAAAGAAACCTTTTTAGCAATTCAGAATTCAGCCAAGGACGAGTATCAAAAGCATGCACTTATCAGCATCTACTATCATTTAATAAACGATTACGCTTCGGCACTTCATCACACTGAGCTTGCCTATGAACTTAGGCCAACCTTAAAAGTCATCCGCAATGCAGCCTTGTTCAATATGAAGCTTGGCCAATATGAAGAAGCCTTGCCGTACTTACGAGCAGCCAGCCACTACGGCCCTGATAACCTGAAAACACTAAAGGCCATTGCCGATATCTCTCTTCTACTTGGCAAGCTACATGACGCAAACAAATCTTATCAAGCTCTAGTTAAGCGCTCATATACAAGTACGGCTACCTTTAATAATTATGCCATTGTATTGATGTTATTAGGTGACTTAGAGCGGGCACTCGAGTTTGCTGAACGAGCAACTCAATTGGCGCCCAGTAATGTAGAAATCTTGCTTAACTACGCAGACATATACTCACTAATGGGCGAGAAGGCGAAAGCCAGTGAAGTGTATCTGCAAATTTTAGCCAGTGATCCAGCAAGCCAAGTTGAAGTCGTGCGCATCCAAGCTCTAGCACACCTAGATAGGCATCAAGAGGCATTAATAGCAATTGATGAATATTTGGCTGAGTATCCCGATTCAGCTGAAGCTTTTTACGTAAAATCGCTAATTCAAACGCTGATAGAAGAAAAGTATTCCGCGATGGCTTCACTGAAAAAAAGCATTGATTTAGGCTGGAGCCCGTCTTTTTATCGCCTGTCATGGTTCAAGACACTATGTCACTCACCATCACTTGAATTAAGAATTGGCACAGAACACTTTACCTATCTGTGCCAAGTGCAAATTACGAATTAACCTGGAATATCTGGGTCGTCAATAATCACCCTTGGATCTTGAGAAAAATAACGCACGACACCATTTGCGGAATTGCATTGAGCAACAAGTCTGAACTCAATATTCGAGTTGTTATTCTCTACGAGTGTAACAACCCTCGCATCAGGGTTAGCTGAAAGCGCTTCGATATCATCTTCACTTAGCGTATTCACAACATTCAATGCTTCAATCTTCACCTCAACCGTTAACTCATCTTTTAATGTGCTTGTAAGGTTATAATTGAAATTGTCTTGCGCTTCGGTAAAAAAAGTACCGTTTTCAGCAAAGCTCCAGCCAGCTTCATCAGTAACGAGCTTATAAGTTAGAACAGCGCTTTCACCCTGAGCTAATTTAAGTTCAACTGGTTTATCGTCATTTGAAAATATCCAGTTACCCTCAGCTTTTGGCGTCACCGTGTATTCGAGTAAAATAGGTGTACTCATTCTTTTATCCTTCGTTTGTTTATAGAGCTATTCGCATCTATCTAAGCACATGAATAGCAGTAATTCTATTACAGCTGGTTACAGTTTATAGGCATAAGTCATCATAAGCTCACTATAACTGCATATAGATAATTAACTCGCGATAAATATAGAACAAGGGCTACCATCGGCAAGCCCTTGTTTAGCTGAAATTGATTTAAAACAAACAGATGAGCTGTTTATTGAAGCGTCATAAAGATCTATCCACCAAACAAACCTTTAAGTTTGTCTTTTACCTTATCCTTAACCTTGTCTTTGGCTTTGTCTTTTGCCGCTTCTTTTAGGTCTAAGCTAGTTTCAACTTTGTGGAATGGACCTTTGATCCGCACCGGAATTTTAAAACCGGTACTGTCATCGCTGCTGGCTTGCCCTTCAATGGTATCAACAATTCCAGTCACCACACGATAATCAACTAAAGTTTGTGGTAAATCAACGGTGCCCTTGCCTGTCACTCGTAGTAACGGGCTTGCCAACGAGAAGTCATCGTTTTGACCTACGCCTTTGGTAAAGACAAAGGTGCCAGTCATGGCTGAGAAGTCGGTTTTTTGATCTGGGTCGAAATTAGCATTGAGTCCTTGCGATACCGAAGAGAAATCGCCTTTGAGCATCTCTTTGCCCTTACGGATCATCTCAGCAAGGTTTGCGCCTTTTACGCCACCATCTTTGAACTCAAAACCTAATTTACCACCAAGGGCATTCACAAATTGCTTTTGACTGACACCTTGTGTGTTTAACGCCCAATTAAGACTACCTTTACCCAATACTTTGTCAAAGCCAATGGCATCAGTCAGTAGTGGCTCGGCATTAATTGCCGTTAACGCAAAGTCAGTACTGATGGCATAAGGTTTTGCTGCTGCATTTACAACGACCTTACCTTTACCCTGACCTTCATAGGCTTGGAATTTATCTAGGCTCAGTGTTGCCTTACCTGAGTTAAGTACTAGACTGATTTGGTTTTCGCCAAGCTTAATTTCTCTCGCACGTAGCCCTGTAGAGGTGATCTTCACATTCGCATTGAGGCTATTAAGTGCTGACAAATCAATTGCAGTGTCATCCCACACGATAGGCTGTGCTGGTGCGCCTTCTGGCTCAGTTTGCGTTTGTGGCTTTTCCACAGGTTCTGGTAAATACGGGTTAAGATCTAACATGCCAAGGTCAACACTCGCGGTAATATCAGGCTTACCTGAGAGGGTGACTTTACTTTGACCTTTTATTACCAATTCGTCCAAGGTTGCCTCTAAGGTATTGAGAGTAAAGACTTGCCCTTGCATCGTCATTTTGGCGTTTAGGCCAAAGTCGTTGAACGCATTTTCTTTGGCTTTTAGATCAACGCCCTGCCACTTAGCTAGCGCTTTTACCGAGTCGCCAGACAAGGCTAATTGACCGCGAATGGTTTTACCTTGCTCTGCAATTTCACCTTTATAGTCAAGGTTGAACAGCGCTGATTTTACTTGTTGTTCAACATTAAAGGTTTCACCTTCGATCGCCTTTGCTGGATTATCGAGTGTAGTAACTAGGTTAAAAGTTTGACCTTGAAAAGTCAGCTTGCCGTCGACTTCTAGTGGTTGGTACAGTGACGATAACATCACGCTAATGTCTAAATCAGTTACCTGATATTCAGCGCCTGTCACACCGTCAAGATAAGTCACCGAGCCACCATAAATCGCCACTTCGCCAAGGCTAACATCTAAGCCTTCTGGTAACTGCATATTACCTTTTGAGCTGGTTTGCGCCGTTGTCGTGTTTTCTGCACTGGTGGGTAGCAACTGCCAGTTAGCATTACCTTGTTTGTCGGTTTCTAGAATAATTTTAGGATTATTGATCACAAAGCGCTCAAGCTTAGCTTCACCAGACAACGCACTTAACCACGGAATATGCACGGCAAGTTGCTCCATAGCGAACATATCTGGGCGACTGCCCGTTGCCATGTTGGCAAATCGCACTTGGTTTAACTCAATGTGCAACGTTGGGAAAATACCGATGTCAGAGTCGCCATCGATCGACAGTTTTCTACCTGTCACTGACTCAACCTGTGACGTGACTTGGTCAATAATTGCCTGTTTAGGGATTAAAAACGGGGCTGCGATAACAAGAATAATAATAAGCGCGACAATGGCGCCTACGATTTTAACTAGCCGGTTCATTGCTTTTCCTTCGTAAGGCTTGGTTCTCTTTATGATAACGGCTGTAGTCGAATATACCATGAATAAAGGCAAATAATTTGTACTGAGCGATTGCAACCTTTTGACTAATCGGTATGATCCTCGCCCTTGCCAGTTTTTAGCGTCATTAGCTATATTTTACTGGTTGGTTTATTAATCAAACTTGGAGTATCTAACCCGCATGAAGAAACTGCTCATATCACCGTCAAACATGGCCTTGGGCGAACAAGAAAGTCAGATTTATCAAAATATCCTCAAACAGGCCACGGAGATCAGCCTTAATCTGATGGCGGTTAAGGTGGAAAATCACCCTGAAGATTTTCTTGGTTGGTGTTATGAACTGCTTGATGTGGCGAAAAATCGTATCAATTTTGATTTACTGGATGACCATCAATTACCCACAGTGAAAAAGCTACAAGATCTGCTCATCGCAGCGATTAGCTTTTTACAACTCAAAACGTTACGCATTGCGCCTTGGCCTATGGTGGCTGCATTTATTGCCAGTCACAAAGAAGTGATTGCACTAGATGAGCAATTAAAACTGATTGAATACCTTAAACCAATGCGCAGCACTCCACTTAAAGACATGATCAAAGAAGATCGCCTCGCCTTTAGCGGTAAGCATGCTGCAAATTTAGATACCAGCGTGTATCAGTTTGACGTAGAGTGGTTTGCCTCCACCAAAAGTGCAAAAGGCTTTCACCAGTTATTAGACGACCTTCCGGGTGCTTTTGATGAAGCGCTAGCCGCAATCCCGGCAGAAGGTGACGTGACGCTCGAACATTATCAGTCATTTATGGTCGGGTATTTAAGTGCCTTTGCTGGCAGCGAGGAAAAGCCAACGCTTGCACCAGCTACTCGCCTATTAGCAATGCGTCGCCCTGATGTGTTCACTCCAATAACCTCGAGCAAGCTTGACGCTTTGTGCCAAGCGCTTGGTGTTGCTAAACTTAACAATCGCGATTTTGAGCGTTACTGGACCGATGTCGTCAGCACCATTAAAGCAATGCCATGGTATACGATGGCCGCTCCCGTGGATGAGTTTGAAACGCAACTTGCTGAAATTAAAGCGCTGCTACCATGCCTGTTTTATTACGCGGATAAAGACACCACCACTAACTCCAATTACTTTAAGCTACTGCATAAGCCTAAGCGCAGCGGCAGCAGTGGTGGCAAAAAGACCGTACGCCGCGGTAAAGAGTCAGCTGAAGTGTTAGTCGACCGCGCACTCGCGGATGAGTCTATTCCAGAGCATATTCGCACCAAACGTGACTCGATAGTCGCTGAAGTGGAAAAAGGCCGCAGTGTTGATGAAACCATCAGCCTAATGCGCACCATCTTTGGATAACTAACCTAAACTTCAATAACGGCTAGCGCAATCCATAGCTTGCATTAATATCGTGCAAGCTGTGGTACTTTGCACCAGCTACGTGCAACATTTATGCAAATCACTCTGTCCTATTTTCGAAAATCAGAAATTAATTTCCAATATTTTTAATAACATAGAATAAATTCCCCACTATTTCCTGACATTGGCCTCCCCCTTGCACTTACTCTTTACAGAAAATGCAATGACAACAACCGAATAATAACTCTGCGTTCAATGGGGAAAACAGAATGAAAAACAAACCTTTGCTTATGCTACTCGGCGGCCTGACTGCGTGCTTTTGTGTCTCTGCTCAGGCGGAAGTGACCGCGAATATTGCGGCAAGCTCAAATTATTACTGGCGTGGTATCACCCAGACTGATGACGGCGCAGCGGTGTCTGGCGGCTTGGATTATAGCAATGAGTCTGGGTTTTATGCGGGCACTTGGGTCTCTAACATCGACTTTGGCGACTCCGCCAGTTACGAAATGGATCTGTACGCGGGTTACGCTGGCGAAATCAAGGGCATGAGTTTTGATTTCGGTTATATCCACTACGCCTATCCCGATGCCAGTGGAGATATTGATTTTGGCGAGATTTACGCCGCGCTTGGCTGGCAATACTTTACGTTTAAACTCAGCCACCTAGCCACAGCGCAAAGCGACTCAAGCACAGAAGAAGACATGCTATATGCCGAAGTGTCGGCCTGCTTCCCCATTTTTAAAGACAGTGAATTAACTCTACATATTGGTCGCTCCAGCGGAGACACAGTGCTTGAGTGGACAGGTGAAGACGACGCTTATATGGATTACGGGGTGAGTTTATCTACGCAAGGCTTTACCTTTGGATTAGTAAAAACCGACCTAGACAGTAATGACGATATCAAAGCATATGTAAGTTATGGATTAGATTTTAATCTGTGATGACCAAAGGTGAGCGGTCCTGTGACAGCCGCATCACCTTATTTTTTACTTGCTGCAACACGTAGGGCCGAAAGGCCCTTTTTTTAATTCTTCAACATTCTGAGTTTGAAACATTAAAAACGTACTGTAATTCATTGCGAGAATTGTAAAAATGAATTGTGCAACCTGTTACCTTACTGCTGTCTCCAGACTCTGGCGGAATTCCACCTGGATTACCAAACCGAGTCGCCGAACCATCCTTAAGTTTCAACTGTCCGAACTGACTTAATTTTTCTAGCTGGTATAAAACACACTCATTAGTAATTTCTTGCGGCCCATGAAGTGCTTGCAATAGCGTTGTAATTCTTTTCCCCCCAGCAACTCGCGAATGAGCTTTATTCAACTTCATACCCAGCAAAGGTACATTTTCAGCATCCCAACCGATATGATCTATGCTCAACGCTAGCACATCACGAAATGAGCTAGACTCTTCATTTTCATAAAACGTCTTAGCATAAACTAGCGGTTGCTCATGTTCAGGTATACTGACTGACACACTCGCTCCAAAATGAGATAGACTCACGGAACCTCCAGTGAAACGCGCGCCTTGATAAATTCTCTTATTAACATCAATACCGTCACCCATCCCAACTGTAATCTCAGCCAACGCAAGCTCCTCCAGTGCCATCATTTTTGAGGGGTCGAGCAAAGTTGCTAGCGCAGAATTTGATGGGCACGATTGTTCTGGCTGCTGAGCCTGACTACGCACGTTTGACAAACCATAACGACTCACATTCTGACTTGAGGTAGTTGCTAGTACGTGCTTCATCTCTTCATAAAAACTGGCCGCCTCTGCAAAGACCTTTTTTTGTACTTCCGTTAACGAAAAGGCAGTCACTTTGACATCATAGGGTAAAAGATCTTCATGCGTAACCCAAAAACCGTAAGTCGTTCCACTTGAAGGGTGTACAAGAAAAACCTGTTTTTTTGCAGAAGTACACTGCATGTTTTCAGGGGTCATAGGCGCGCTAGGTTTTAATGGATAGCAGCTTTTTTGTGGTGCATAAGTTTTAGCCATTTGCTGAGCTTTACTTTCAGATGTACATAAGCTGCAAAACTGGCCTCGATAATCAGACGCACTCGAATTCGCAAATACAGGTCTGGTGGCCAATATGCACATCAAGAATAGCACCGCTGAGATTATACATTTCATTTATTTAACTCCTTTTTAGAAATGAAAGTACAAAATAATCAAAAGAAGAGACAATATACAAGTAGTTTGAGATAAGTATTAAAGTTCAAAAGTCGTGCTCTCAGCTACTGCCAAGCTATCTATGTTTACTAGGAAAAACTTCGCTATTCATTTGTTCTAATTGATAAATTTTTAACAAACTACGATACCTGGGGTTTGAATGCAACTGATATTATAACTGGCTCAAATTTATTGCCGTGGTTTGCCCCAAATAACTTCAGGGCAAACTAATCGGTTATGGTACGCTATGCCCGGTGGACGCCGTCCAAATGCGATACCACTGCTCGCGACTCATGCTAAGTGACTGTGAAGCAAACGCGCTGGCAACTCGAGTGATATTTCCCGTTCCAAGCACAGTGGCGGGTTTCGATGGATGCATGGCAAGCCATGCGTAGATCACTTGATCAATTTCAGTGCTACCAATCTCTTCACCCACTTGCTGTAGCACCGCACGCAGTCGTTTGGCTTTTTCATCTTCGCTGGAGAATATTCTCCCCCCTGCCAGCGGCGACCACAGCATAGGATTCATGCCTAGTTGTTGGCACTGATCAAGCGTGCCATCGTCAAGCGCTTTCATCTCATAAGGTGAAAACTCAATTTGGTTAGTCACTAAAGCGAAATCGAGTCTCGATTGCAATAAGGCAAGCTGGCTGGGTGTAAAGTTCGAGACCCCAAAATGCAGCACATCGCCGTTTTGTTTGAGGGTATTAAACGCATCGGCAACTTCATCAGCATCCATCAGATAATCCGGGCGATGGATCAACAACACATCTAACCTATCCGTGCCGAAATGCTTTAGTGACTGCTGCGCTTGGGCAATGATATGCGCCTTACTCGAATCATAGTGGTTCGCCTTTCCCACTAGCCCCAAGCTTGGAAATGCGGGCTTAATGCCACATTTAGTGATGATCCGAATGTGCTCTCGAATACCAGGATCAAGCGCTAAGGCTTTGCCAAACTCCGCCTCACACTGATACTCACCGTAAATATCAGCATGATCAGTATCGCGTATTCCAAGCTCAATCGCTTGCTTTAAAAAGCGTAAATTTTCTTGCGGCGTAATTTGCCAATCTAATAGCCGCCAAAACCCCAATACTAATGGGTCAAGTACGCGGGTGTTTGAGTTCATAACGTAATTCCTACTGTTGCAGCCACTTGCTTGGCTTTTTCGACAGCACTTTCAGCCGAATCTGAGCGCGCTAACGCCACACCCATTCTACGCTTGCCACTCACCTCGGGTTTACCAAACAAACGAATATCCGTTAGTGGCTCTGCAAGCGCTTGTGCAAGATTGTTGAACTGTAGCTGTGTTGATTCCCCTTCGACAAGGATCACGCTAGATGCCGATGGCCCATTAAAGTGAATGGTGGGGATAGGCAAACCTAAAATTGCCCGAGCATGCAGCGCAAACTCACTTAAGTCTTGCGAGATAAGCGTGACCATGCCGGTATCATGTGGCCTTGGTGAGACTTCGCTGAAGTAAACTTCATCACCCTTAATAAAGAGCTCAACGCCAAACAGACCCCGACCGCCCAGTGCTGCCGTGACTTTTTCAGCCATCGCTTTACTGCGCTCTAGCGCGAGTACTGACATCTGCTGCGGCTGCCAACTTTGCTGATAATCACCATCTTGTTGCACATGTCCAATTGGCTCACAAAAACTCGTGCCATCAATGTGGCGTACCGTCAAAAGCGTAATTTCGTAATCAAAATCAACAAAACCTTCCACAATCACTCTGCCCTGACCTGCACGCCCCCCCTCTTGAGCGTAGTGCCAAGCCGCTTCGATATCCGCGACACTTTTAATCACACTTTGCCCTTTACCTGACGAGCTCATGATAGGCTTAACCACACAAGGTATGCCGATATGCGCGACAGCAGCATTAAAGTCTGCCAAGGTGTCAACAAACTGATAGGGGGAAGTAGCAAGCCCAAGCGTTTCAGCGGCAAGACGGCGGATCCCTTCTCGGTTCATGGTCAGTTGAGTCGCTTTGGCGGTTGGCACAACCGTGTAACCTTCAGCCTCTAATTCCACCAGCTTATCCGTCGCAATGGCTTCGATTTCCGGCACGATATAATCAGGTTGCTCTTGTTCAATAATCGCTTTGAGCTTTTCACCATCCAACATAGACAAGGTATAGCTGCGATCTGCCACTTGCATCGCTGGCGCATTGTCGTAGCGATCTAAGACAATCACTTCTGCACCTAAGCGCTTAAATTCGATAACGACTTCTTTTCCTAATTCGCCACCACCGCAGAGTAATACTTTGCAAGCAGTTACCGAAAAGGGCGTGCCCAGAGGTTTGATTTTCATGATGATTCCTTGGTTGGTTTGATACCCCATGGTAGCGACTTTTTGTCATATGCAAAAGCTGAGAAGACGGCAATTCAACTAGAAATCACAAAATACACATTTCAAACACATTCTTTACATATCGTACACAAAGAGCATTTTTATATTTAAAGGATTACTTCAATGACTGCCCAGTCTCCTATTGATTACAGCACTCAGCCGCAGATCTTATTAACGCGCGCACTCAACCAATACGCCAATAAAATCGCACTGGTATTTAACGGTACGCAAGTCACCTATCAAGCACTTGAAGAGCAGGTAACACGGGTCGCCACGAATATTCAGCAACAGGTGAGTCTGAGCCAATCTCAATCGCCTTATGTGGCACTATATCTCGAGCGTGGCATTGATATGGTCGTGGGGATCTTAGCGGCAATAAAATCAGGACTGGGTTATATCCCTATTTCCACGGAGGCACCCAAAGCTCGCTGCGAGTTTATTCTTGAAGATAGCCAACCAGCGCTTATCGTCACCCATGGACATTATCAAGCACTGCCACAATTTGGCCACACACCTCAAGTGCTGATCGACTCTCCTGCAACGCAAGCCTTTGTTACTCCTGATTATAAAATGAGTGATATTGCTTATGTGATCTACACCTCGGGCACCACTGGTACGCCAAAAGGCGTAGAAGTACCTTACCAAAACTTACTTTATTTAGCCGAATCACAAGTTAACCGTTTTGAGCTAGACCGATTAGACCGCGTTATGATGTTTGCTTCTTATATTTTCGATGCTAGCGTGTTTGAGCTGCTCGTGCATATCATGTTGGGTCAAACTGTATTTGTAACGACAGAAACCGAGCGACGAGATGCCAAAGCGCTGAGCCAATTGATCTCAAAAAATGCGATTCAATTTGGCGCTATCCCTCCTGCATTGCTGGCTTTGATGGATCCCCGAGATTTACGCTCGATGCGCAAATTAATCGTTGCAGGAGAAACCCCAAATCTAGAAATGCTATCTCGACTTTCAGAAGTCACGCGAGTGTTTAACGGTTATGGTCCTACCGAATATACCGTGTGCACCTGCGCCAATGAATATACCAATGCCGACTCCGAATTTAATATTGGTCAACCCTTTGTGAATACCAGACTTTATGTGCTAGATGAGCAATTGCAACAAGTAGCCAATGGTGCTATCGGTGAGCTCTATATTAGTGGTGCAGGTTTGGCAAAAGGATACTTAAACCGTCCTGAACTCACAAAGTCTCGATTTATCGCAAACCCCTATTATCAAGCAGAAGTAGACCCTGCGCACTTCGCTAGACTTTATAAAACTGGCGACTTAGTTAGTTTTGAAGGTGATAATTATCATTTTGTTGGTCGTAATGACAACCAAATTAAGCTACGCGGATTTCGTATTGAGTTAGGTGAAATAGAAAAAGTTGTTGCCCAACATGAGGCGGTAAAACTTGCAAGCTGCCAAGTAGTACAACGAGGTAATGCTAAGTTCTTGGTGGCATTTATCGTTCCCCATAGTAAACCCACAGCAGACCTTGGACAACACATCAGCCAGTTAGCAGAAAAGTTACTGCCAGACTACATGCTGCCAGATCACTATCAATGTTTAGACGCATTACCCATGACCGAAAACGGGAAGGTAGATAGCCGCGCGCTCGCTAATTACGAATTAAGTAGCCAACAAGACCAACCGCAAGATCAGCTGAGCCAAGAACAACAAGATTTTTTAACACAGTTTCAAGGTTTCTGTTTGCCAGGCCTTGGCTGGCAACAAGATTTTTTCCAACAAGGTGGTGACTCCATTTCTGCAATCAACCTTAGCAACCAGTTATTTCAGCAGTTCGGCTTAAGCGTGCCAACACACCTAATCTATCGCTATCGTAGTGCTGGACAAGTATGGCAGGCAATGCAAACTCAACACTTTGAA
This sequence comes from Pseudoalteromonas sp. JC3, assembly GCF_030291895.1. Lineage (NCBI taxonomy): Bacteria > Pseudomonadati > Pseudomonadota > Gammaproteobacteria > Alteromonadales > Pseudoalteromonadaceae > Pseudoalteromonas > Pseudoalteromonas sp. JC3. Next base: position 4,029,157 of record NZ_CP127855.1, read on the forward strand.
ACCATTGCGATTCCAAAGCGCGATGCTGATTTTGCTGAGGTCGCCCCGCTATCACTGCAACAACGCGCGATTTGGTTTTTAGCCAAAGCCGATCCAAGTGATAAAGCCTATCATGCAAAGTGTACAATCACCTTCAGTGGTGATTTAAATGTACCAGCACTACAAGGTGCATTACAGGATATCGTTGATAACCATGCGATTTTCCGTACTAGCTACGACTTACATGAGCCACTGCAATATATTGCAAAACACTACCAGCAAGACGTGCCTTACTTTGACTTTAGTGAGTATCAAGAAGCACAAGCATTAGCTGAGGTCGACAAACTCGTTAATGGTCATATGAATGATATTTTTGCGATTGACCAATTACCGCTAGCGCGCTGGGCAATTGTAAAAATTAGCGAATATAAACATGTACTTATTCATATTGAACATCACTTAGTACATGATGGTTGGTCTTCTAACATCTTCCTTGCTCACCTATTTAGTTGTTATAAACAGCGCTTGCATGGCGCAAGCCAAGGTACTTTGCCTGAAATCACACAATACGCCGATTACGCAGCCTATCAGCATCAATGGTTAGGAACAGAGCAAGCCGAGTTGCAACGCCAATTTTGGAAAGCACAACTACAAGATGCACCGAGCCGTATTAACTTGCCTGTTTCTCGTCTCGGCGAAACCGCCACCGAACGTGGTCGCGCACACCGAGTAAAACTGCCTCGTTCGCTATGGAACAATTTAAAAGCCTACAGCCAAGCGCATCAGATCACGCCATTCGCCGTCGCCCTTGCGGCATTAAATATTGTCCTTTCGCGCTTTAGTGGCGATCAGGATATCTGTATTGGTTCTGGCGTTGCAAACCGAGGCTACACCAATGTGGATGATACCATTGGTATGCTCGTCAGCACCGTAGTGGCGCGAGTTCAGCAAACACCAGAAATGCCTGTTGAACAACTGGTACAGCATTGTTTTGAAGTCAGTAACGACATGCTGGCCAATCAAACCCTACCATTTACTGAAGTCGTCGCGGACGTAAACCCTGAGCGCATCAAAGGCGTCAACCCGTTATTCCAGATCTGTTTTAGCTTCCATGATTCACCACTCCCAGAGCTCACGCTTCCGGGGTTAGATGATATTGAGTATTTCGAGGCGATCAGCAGTCAAGCGGCGAAGTTTGAGATTAACATCGTGGTGCTTACCCGTATGGGGCAAGATCAGGATGATTCGGTCACCATGTTATGGGAGTTTGACTTAAACCGCTACGATCCTTGGTTTATCGATGCCTTGAGTGACAACTTCAGTCATATTCTCGCGCAACTTATCAGTGTAGATGGGCAATTACCACTTGAGCAGTTAAATTTACAAAGCCTTGCTGAGCGCGATGTTCAAGCGGCACAGCACCAGAGCCAAGACTTGCTGTCACTATTTACGCATCACGCGCAGTCTCGCAACCAGCAAACTGCACTTATCACCAGTCAAATGGAGTTAAGCTACCAGGAGCTAAGTACTCGATCAGACAGTCTGGCTGCACATATTCTTAAGCAGTATGGCACGCTTGAGTATATCGGCCTATACCTGCAGCCCGGCATTGACACAGTGGTTGCAATGCTCGCCATCATGAAAGCTGGCGCCGCTTATGTGCCGCTATCGCCAAGAGCGCCAGCTGCCCGCAATGCTTTTATTATTGACGATGCTCAGCTCAAGTTAGTATTAACTAACACCATAAGTCAGCAAAGCTTGAGCGAAAATGAGCAATCAAATTGGCCACTGTTAAACTTGGATAATACATTCGCGCCTTGCGATATTGCACTTTGCCGACCGTCGCCTGATTCTGCAGCCTACATAATTTACACCTCAGGTACGACGGGCCAACCTAAAGGCGTTATTCAAAGCCATAAAAATGTTGCGCGTTTGCTATCTGCCAGTCAACCGCTTTACCACTTTAATAGCGAAGATACTTGGGTGCTTTATCACGATACGATTTTTGACTTTAGTGTTTGGGAAATATGGGGAGCACTGTGTCATGGCGGTCGGTTGTTTATTCCAAGCTACGAACAAGCAAGAGACAGTTTTGGTTTTGTAAAGCAGTGTGAGCAATTTGCTGTCACCGTCCTTAACCAAACTCCAAGTGCATTCTATAATTTTAGTGATATTGCCATTTCTACGGGCGCGTCACTTGATAGCCTTCGCACTGTGATCTTTGGTGGTGAGCAGCTCAACTACGATAAACTAGCTCCTTGGTGGCAACGTTTTGGTAAACGTATTCAATTGGTCAATATGTACGGTATTACTGAAACCACAGTACATGTCACGTACCAACCTTTGCACCCTAACATGAATACCCAGATTGCTGACATTGGTGTGCCGCTCAATGATATGCAGGCTTGGGTGCTGGATAGTCAGTTACGTCCAGTACCTGTGGGCTGTCCTGGAGAGCTGTTTATCTCTGGTGCAGGTTTGGCGATTGGTTATTTGAATCAGCCAGAACTGAGCGCTACTCGCTTTTTCGAGCTAACGCTAAATGGCAAACTCACCCGCGTTTACAAAACCGGTGATAACGCCAGACTATTGCCAAACGGTCATTTAGAATATCTAGGTCGTTTGGATAACCAAGTGAAGATCAGGGGGCATCGTATCGAGCTTGGTGAAGTCGAATCCCAATTGCTCAGCTGTAGCGGTGTTAAAGAGGCAGCAGTGATCACCTATACACGCCAAAATCAAACGGCGCTAAGTGGCTATGCTGTGATGGAAAGCCATGCTTATTTTGACGCCGAGCTGTTACTTAATTATCTACGAACGCAGCTGCCAGCATATATGATACCGGATAGCATCACCCAACTCACGGCGATGCCACTAACCGTTAACGGTAAGCTAGATAGCAAAGCACTACCACTGCCGCAGGTGTTATCATCAAACCAATACGCAGCTCCGCGCACTGCGCTTGAACAGACGCTTTGCCAAATTTGGCAAACCACATTAGAACTGGAACAAGTCGGTATCCATGATAACTTCTATCGCCTAGGTGGTAACTCCATCTTAGCGGTGCAGCTCGTACGCAATGCCCATAAATGGCATCAGATTGCGATCCCGTTATCAGCGATTATTGCCAATCCATCAGTCGCGGCTCTGGCTCAACACCTAAACACCATAGAGTTGAGTGATATCACCCAATCTCAGGAGGCACCTGCCACCACCTCTTCACAGGTGATGGAGCTATAGTCATGGAGTTAACATCTTTACTGAACGACCTTCACGCGCAGCAGTTGCGCGTGTGGGTGTCTGAGCAAAATACCTTGGCACTGGGATATGAGGGTAACGTAGCGCCAACTTTGCTCACAGCACTCAAAGCGCATAAAGCTGAACTATTGGCGCTACTAAGCGCCCACCAGATCTGCTCCGAAGCCGCCTTTTTAAGTTGGCCATTATTAAAACCAGTGCCGCTTTCCAATGCCCAGGCAAGGTTGCTGTATGTAGACAAACGTGCACCAAAGTCCTGTGCTTATCATATTCCAATGCTGGTTGAGCTGAATGATCCAGCGCAGCAACAAGACATAATCTCGGCACTCGCACAGCTGCTTGTCCATCACCCGATCCTAACGAGTGTAATTGAAACCGATGCTGAGCATTTTAACTGCCGAGCAACCTTACAACCTCTAGCGGTCGAGTATCACCGAGCAACCACTTTGGCTCATGTACAAACACTGGTAAAAGAGCACATCCACACGCCGTTTGACCTCCATACTCAAGCTCCCTTTAGAGTCTGTATTATCGAGCTTGAGCAAAGGCGTTTTATGCTTTTCCTTTGGCATCATATCGTCTTTGATGCTTGGTCAATGCGAGTCATGTTGCGCGACTTAGTTAGCTTGCTACGAGGAGAAAGCATTAAGCCATTAAGCTATTTTGACTTTGCCAAGTGGCAACAAAGGCAAGAACAAAGCGCTGCACACAGTTATTGGCACACGCAACTTGCAGGCGCTCATGCCACACAAATTGCACCGCTGTTCGCTACACAAACACACGAAACCGAATCGCTCACGCACTATTTTGCACTTTCACCACAGCAAAGCCAGGCATTGCGTGCCCTAGCAAAATCATTAAATACCACAGTGTACAGCGTGTTGCTTGCCCATTACTGTTATATTTTGGCACTTCATAGCGGTGAAACAGACATCGTGATTGGTGCGCCATCGGATAATCGAGATCACCCGCAAACGCAAGAAATGATTGGCTTTTTTGTCAACACCTTAGTGCTTAGAGTGAAGCTAGATTATCGCCAAAGCTTTGCTAGCCTCGTGAAGCAAGTTCATGAGACTGTGCGCGCCGCAAAACAATACCAAAGTTACCCTTATGATCAACAAGTTGCCTGTTTGAGTGAGGGCAAACACTCACCTCAGCCAAGCCTGATGTTTAGTGTACAGAGATTTGCCAGCGAGCTTATGGACGAGTTTGCGTTACCATTTTCAGCGGTTGATGCTTTTACTAACGAGTCTTTATATAACCCGATTAAATGTGATTTCCGTCTGGCATTTGATGATAGCAATACAAATCTGCAAGGACAGATAAGTCTTGATCCCAATAAGTTTGATGATGCATTTGCACAGCAATTTGCCCACACCTATCAGCAATTATTGGTACAGCAGTTAGAGCACAGCGACGTCGCTCTTGAGCAATTATCAACTTCTCACCCAAGCACAAAGCCATCAGCAACCACAGTTAAGCAAACTTCAACCCTATCGCTATATCAACAATTTTTAGCCTGCGCCTCAGCAGCTCCAGATGCACCAGCGTTACAAATCAACGATGAGGTTATTACTTACCAAACACTCGCTGCGCGTGTTCAGCACCTGACTGTGCAACTCCAAGCACAGTTAACCCACGAGCAAAACCCTGTTATCGCGCTGATATTTGAGCGCAGTCCAGAGATGATAGTCGCCATATTAGCAACGCTTGGAGCCGGTGCTGGATATTTACCCCTCAATCCAGAGCAAGGCCAAACACGTAGTGAGTTTATGTTGCAAGACAGTAGTGCCAACCTGCTACTTTGTCATCAAGCAACCTTGAATACAGCCATGTGTTTTAGCGCAATCACAGAGGTGCAAAACATTGACGAGTTAGCGCAACAACCAGCTCCTGTTTTCGATATAGATCAAGCGAACTCAACGTGTCATTCATCACTTGCATATATTATTTATACTTCTGGAAGCACCGGTAAACCAAAAGGCGTCATGGTAGAGCAGCGGCAAGTTCAGGCTTTGGTTCAAAGCGCAACTGCGGCTTACGACTTTAACTCCAGCGAAAAAACACTGAGTCTGGCTCCGTACTTTTTCGACGCGTCCGTAGAGCCACTCTTTTTAACGCTGCTCAACGGTGCTTGCTGGGTGATCATGAATGAGGCAAGTGCAAACTCGCCAGCTATGATAAGCGAAACTATCGTTAGCCAAAGGATCAGTCACTTAGTCACAGTTCCTGCATTTTTAAGTGCCATTGGTACGCCGCCCCAGCATCATGCACTACAGCGTGTGATCACCGGTGGTGAGCCTTGTGACCGTAATCTCATGGAGGCATGGACGCCTCTTCTTCATATTGAATATGGTCCGACCGAAACCACGGTAACCGCAACAGCAAACCACCAGCCGCTACAATCACGCTATTTCAATAATATTGGTGTACCACTGCCTCATGTTGATATTCAGATTGTTGATGCCAACCTCAAAGCGCTGCCACCCTTTTGTCAAGGAGAGATCCTGATTGGTGGCGCGAGTGTCGCACGAGGCTATGTTAACCTTGCAGAGCAGACGGCGTCGCGCTTTATTAACTGGCACGGAACACGTATGTATCGCACGGGCGATCAGGCGCGGTATCTGGCAAACGGCGAGATCCAATTTTTAGGGCGTGCCGATGAGCAGGTAAAAATTCGTGGCTATCGCATCGAGCTACAAGAAATAGAGCACCTACTTAACCTGCATTCGCAAATCAACCAAGCTTGCGTCAAAGTACAGCAAAACAACCATCTCATTGCTTATTTCACTGGCGACCAAACCCTCTCTCACACCGAGGTTGTGAAGTGGCTACAACCACAGTTGCCAGATTATATGTTGCCAAGTGCCACGTGTTGGCTCGAACAATTGCCTGTGCTCGCCTCTGGTAAAGTGGACAGTCGCAGCTTACCAAGCGTCGCTCTGGTATCACAGACACCATACCGAGCACCACGCACCCCATTAGAGCAGCAGCTTTGTGCTCTATGGCAGACGCAACTTGATGTTGAGCTAGTAGGTATTGATGATGACTTTTTTGCCTTAGGGGGCCATTCTCTCAGTGCAATGACATTAGTGGCTAAAATGCACTCTAGCTGTAACGTTAACATCAGTTTGAGTCAATTTTTGCAAAGCAAAACGATAGCGCAACTGGTATTACAACAAACTAGCAACGCCAACGAGCCTTTAGCGGTCGCATCAACATCACAATCACTTGATGAACTCATCGTGCCAGCGCAGCAGCAAGCGATGCTCACCAGTGAGCAATTAGCAACACAATCAGGCGCTTTTCATATCCCCTTACAGCTTAAATGCCCAAGTGAGCTACAACAGCAAGCGTTACAACACGCAATCTATCAGCTGGTTGAGCGTCATGCTATTTTGCGCACCCGCTACACTCAACAGCAACAAGGTCGCTGGGCATATAAAGATGAGCAAGGCGTGCCAACATGCAAAACCCTCATAAACACGCCGCATAGTGAATTTATCGCTCAGACATTTGACCTTGAGAATGATGCGCCGCTACGGATCGGACTGTATCACCAAGATGATGAATTTGGGGTGTTACTGGTATTTCATCACATAGCCTTCGACGGCTGGTCGACACAAGTATTGTTGGATGAACTGAACACGCTGCTATCAGGACACACGCTTGCCCCAACCTCACTGCAATTTCGCGACTATGCATATTGGCAATCAACACAACAATACGACGATGCCGCAGCATTTTGGCAGCAACACTTGATTGATATTGATGTCACCCCATGGCCAACCGATGAGCCAAGACAGGCGTTGTTTGATCATCAAGGTGAAGCATTCCCCTTTACCCTCTCAGCAACACTAACAGCTGAGTTAAGGGAGCTGGCAAAATCACATCAGGTATCTATGTACAACTTACTACTGTGTGCTTTTCAGCTCGCATTGTGTGCATGGGATAGTCGTGAAAGTATCGTCGTTGGCTCCCCCACCGATAACCGCGATTCGGCATTTAAAGATACGCTAGGTTACTTTGTTAATACCTTACCGATGCCGCTGCGTGTCGACTTAAATAAGAGTTTTTCTGACTATCTAAGACAAAGCCAAACGCTGTTACTTGCGGCAAAATCTCACCAACAATTGCCACTAGAGTCAATTGCCGCGCAACTTGGGTTGATCCGAGAAGTGGGTGTATCGCCACTGTTCCAAGTGTTTTTTACCTTTGATCAGTTCTCACTACCAACAGCGCAATATCAACATTTTGAAGTCGCCAGCGACACCGCCCAGCAAAACCAATATCACCCGGCCAAGTTTGACTGGAATTTGGTGATTAAAGATATGCCAGACCAACTGATTGGTCAGCTTATTGTTGCTCGCAGTCGTTATCAGTCTTCCCGCTGCCAACAATTTGTGCACTTTTTCTGCCGTTATCTTGAAAATCTCTGTCAGTACAACGAGAAGCCTTTACTGCAATGTCCTTTAGTTAGTACGAAATATTTACAGCAAGTCATCTCAGAAACTCGATTATCACAACCAAATGACGCTTTTTTAGTGCAATTTGCAAAGACAGTAGCAGCGTATCCAGCACGCACAGCATTAAGCTTCGCCGAGCAAACCGTGAGTTACCGCGAGCTAGACTTGTTTTCTGATCACTTAGCAGCACAGTTGATTGCTACCAATGACGAAGGCTCACCAGTTGCATTATATTTTGATAAAGGTATAGAAGCTCCCATAGCAATGCTAGCGGCGCTAAAAGCGGGCATGCCCTTTGTTTCACTCTCAGCTAATCATCCCGTTGCTCGTCGCCAAGAGATTATGGCAAAAGCGCAGGCAAAACTGCTCCTTAGCCGCACACCACTCAGCTGGAATGCATTGCCAACACTGACTCTTGATGTACAGACATTACAGCAAAGTGCTCAACTACGGCCATTCTCAGCCAACACTCATGCAACAGACAAGCTGGCTTACCTCATCTTTACTTCGGGGACGACGGGAGAACCAAAAGGGGCGATGCTGTCTTACCAAGGCCTTGCTAACCTCTGCACCGAGAAGCGCAACACCCATAAATTAGAGGGAAATACTCAGGTAGTCACTAGCCAATATGCTGAATATGTTTTTGATGCCTGCATTTGCGAGATATTCCCAGCCCTAGCTGCCGGCGCTAAACTGGAAATCATTCCAGAGCCAATACGCAAAGATCCACAACAGCTGTGCCGCTATCTCAAAGCTAAACAGGTCAACGTCGCGTTTATTCCTACGGTATTTATCAATCAGTTTCCAAAGTGGATAGCGGATATTAACTTAACCGTATTGTATGCCGGTGGTTCTCGTTTAGACCCAGTCAGCCACAAGTTGGCAGAGTATCATTTCAATGAGTATGGATTAAGTGAAACAAGTGTCACCGCAACACTTAGTGAAGTGTACCCCAATACACCTATCACTATTGGTAAGCCTATTCGTAACACTCGATGCTATGTGTTGGACCCTTTTATGCGGATTTTACCGGACGGTGCGTTGGGTGAGCTATACATCGCCGGTGATTGCGTCGGTTTGGGCTATTGGCAGTCACCAAAGCAAACGGCAAAACACTATATTGACTATCACCTTCGCTGTGAAAACAACCACTTTTCTGAGGAAAAGCTCTACCGCAGCGGAGACTTAGTGCGTAAAAATCAGCAAGGTGAATTCGAGTTTGTTGCCAGAGCTGACACACAGTGGGATTTACATGGTCACCGTGTTGAGCCAGGCGAAATCGAGTATAAACTCAAAGCGCATCCAGATGTTGACCACGCCGTTGCACACTTACATTTAAGTGAAACAGGCAAAGTGCTGTTGGGTTATGTCGTACTTAACGCTAACACTGAGTGTGATGTGAACGACCTTCGCCAATGGTTGAATCAACAACTCCCAAGCTATATGCAGCTTGCTGCGATATCACAGATTGACGCACTTCCAATGACAGTAAATGGCAAACTTGATACCGCTCAGCTCATCATTCCAACGCTGCAAGATAGTATTACCTATATCGCGCCAGAGACGGAACTACAACAACAACTCGCCAATGCTTGGCAGCAAGTGCTTGAAGTCTCCGAGATTGGCCTACAACACGACTTTTTTGCTTTAGGTGGCTCATCGATACAGGCAGCACAAGTTACCGCTCTGTGTAGTCAAGCACTCGGCAACGAAATTGCCGTCGCGACCTTACTGACTTACCCACAACTTGACGCATTTGCCACGCAAGTAGAACAACAGCTAAACGCGCTCGCCAGCAGCGAAGACTGCGAATTTGAAATGGAGTTATAACGCATGATCGAATCATTTATTTATGAACTAAAACAAAGTGGGATAAGCGTTTGGCAGCAAGAGGATAAATTAAAAATTGCTAGCAACGTGAATTTACAAGGCCAAGCCATCGTTGAGCAGTTAAAACAGAATAAGCCACAATTGTTACGCTACCTCACAAGGCAAGGCATAGATAGCAAAGCTCGTTTTGATGAACTGTCTATCTTGCCGTTGGAAACGCGAAGCGCTCCGCTTACGCTTGGGCAGCAACAACTACTGTTTACGCAAGAAGTGAGCAACGCGGCAAGTACTTATCATATTCCATGCCTACTCAAAATCGCCAAGCACTGCGATATTGAAAAACTCACAGCAGCAATAGAACAACTGGTGATCCGCCACAGTGCGCTAGATATGGTTGTGGCCTATGATCACCAAGGAAAGACGATACAGCAGCCTGCCAATGAGGCGTTTATCGTGACGCATCATGAGCTTGGTAATCTAAACTTGCATGAGCAGTGCGAGCATTTCTTTAATGAGCCCTTTAGCTTACAGCATTCTCGACCATTTCGTGCCTATGTCATCACCTCAAAGGAGCAGCAACATGTGTTTTTTGTCTGGCATCATATCGCCTTTGACGGATGGTCTTTGGGACTGTTTTTACAAGAATTGACATCACTCTATGAGGGAGAAAATCGACCTCTGAGTCTACAATTTAGTGATTATGCTTATTATATGGCAACACCCGGCCAAGGTGAGCGACAAGCAACAAGTCAACGTTATTGGCAAACTCAATTGGCTGATTACGAACCATTAAAACTTGCGCAAACTCAGTCGCGCCCAGCCACCTTTGATCATCGCGGCGCGATACAGAGCATTGTGCTAGATGAAAGTACGACCCTAAAGTTACAACAAACAGCGAAAACGCACCGCATTAGTATTAATACACTTGGGCTTGCGGCTTGGTATCACACCCTTGCGCTGCTCAGTCATCAACGTCAATTTGTTGTTGGTATTCCAAGCGAGAACCGTCCAACGGCACTGCAGCAAAACATACTTGGATATTTTGTTAACTCATTGCCGATTAAAGCGGATATCGACATGACGATGTTACTTGAGCGCTGGTTCACTCAAGTTAATCAAGTCGTTAATCAAGCCAAACAACATCAGGCCTTGCCGTTTGAGGCCATTAAGAATAGCTTAGACGTACCGCTCGACACTAGCATGCACCCGATATTTCAAACGTTGTTTAGCAGTAGTCAGTTTGCCCCTGAGCAACATCATACCTTATGGCAAAGCATTGACCTTGATCTTAGCCAGCAGTGCCAAGCGAAGTTTGATTTAACGTTACACTTGAGTGCAGGGAAAACCACTGAGTTGGGGTTAACTTATGCCACGGCACTTTTTTCCAGCTCATACGCGCAGCAGATCCTCGAGTTATATCAAACGGTTTTACAGGCATATCTAACAGCTGAAAACGCCCAACAGCCTCTCTATAGCCTACCTTTATTGAGTAACACGGCGCAGCAAAAACAATATCAATTAAGTGGAATGCAACACGCCTATCCGAGCGTGGCAAGTATCACCGACCAGTTTGCTGAAATAGTAGCGCGCTATCCAGATAAAGCCGCTATCAGTAATCGCCATCAAACCATGAGCTACCAAGTGCTTGATAATCAAGCCAAGCAACTTGCCAATGCAATCTTGGCAGCCTGCCCTGAACCCAAAGTCGTCGCACTCTACATGCAAAACGACATTGAGTTTGTGATTGCCATGTTGGCGGTACTAAAAATCGGCGCGGCATACACAACGCTATCGCTCAAAGACCCCGTAGCGCGTCATCAATATCAATTGAGTGATAGTCATGCCGATGTAATTGTCACCTTGCGTGAACATAGCCAAACATTGGCAACACTCAACCACAACAATATCGTTGAAGTTTTCTGTGATACGAGTCTGGAAGATACTGATATTACGGCCGATTTTGAGCCTATGTACATCGCACCTAGTGAAGTCGCGACGATTATCTATACCTCAGGTACGACAGGAAACCCTAAAGGCACATTGCTCTCTCACGCCGCAATTAGCTCTTTGGCACTCGATAATCATAGTTACCAGCATCAGCCCCAAGATAGCTTTATTCAACTCGCAAACCCAGCTTTTGATGCCACTCTATTTGAGATATGGAGCGCATTACTCAACGGTGCAGAGGTGCACTTAGGCTATCAGGACAGCCTTAATTCTGCAGCGCAGCTCAGTGCAACATTACAGACGCTGAATATCACTTCGATGTTTCTAACCCGTTCACTGTTCGACACTTTGTTGCTGCAAGACGAGCATATTTTCGCTTCTCTGACTCATTTACTCGTGGGTGGTGAAGCATTAACAGAGTCGATGGTAAATAAATTGCTGGCGTCCACATCTTGTCCAAAACACTTTATCAATGGTTATGGCCCGACTGAGTGCACCACATTTACCACAGTGCAAACGATGTCTAAACAGCAGTCTGAGATAGCAATCGGCAAGCCAATCCCAGGGCGAGCAGTGGCTGTAGTCGGTCGCAATAACGAATTACTGCCACTTGGCTGTCCCGGCGAGTTAGTGGTTTGTGGACATGGCGTGGCTGCACGTTACCTCAATCACCCAACACTCAACAGCGAAAAGTTTGTATCCCTAAATCTGTTTGGCTCAATGCAAAAGTACTATCGCACGGGCGACTTAGTATATTGGAATGCACAACAGCAACTGTGTTATATCAACCGTGGCGACCAACAAGTCAAAGTACGAGGCTTTAGAATTGAGTTGGCAGAGATTGAGCATCACCTTAATCAGCTGGCGGATATAGATAGCTGTGCGGTTATTGCCAAAAAGCAGCAGGCTCAGACCTTGCTGCATGCATATTTGGTCATCAAACCAGCGGCCGATCAAGCTGCGGCACTCAGCCACTGTAAAACTCAGCTTACCAAGTTACTTCCTAGTTATATGATGCCACATAGCTTCACTGTCCTTTCGGCGTTACCGTTAACGCTCAACGGCAAACTCGACAAAACTAAGCTGCCAGAACCTGAGCTAAAGCAGCATCAACTCGTTGTGCCACAAACCAACACAGAGAAGGAAGTGCAGGCCATTTGGCAGGATATTTTAGGCCAGAATCCACTTTGTTGTGCGACGGCAGTAACTGAGCAAGGTGCCGATTCCATTAGCTTATTAAGTTTCTGTGGCGCGGCAAGCAAGCGTAATTGGCAGCTAACGCCACAACTTATCCTTGAACACCTATCAGTGCAGCAACTGGCAAGATTTATTGATCATCAGACCCGACTTGATTTTGCCACCATGAATGAAGATCAAGCAATTGAAGCTGCGCTTGCCCATGAGCATTTCGCTCCTTCGCGTTTTTTTAATGCACCGCAGGGTGAGTTTCTGCTTCACCTCATGCCCGCAGCAGCAACCGCAGATAGCTTTGCACCTCTGTGTGAAAAACTCGCGCCCGACCTGCGCATTCACGCATTAGAAAATATCAAACTGTTCACAGGCAAACACATCAGCTTGCATACTATGGTGCGCTATTATGCTCAGCGTATTACAGAGGTATCGCCAACTGGCCCACTTTACTTGGGTGGCTTTTGTGAAGGTGCGGCATTGTCACTGGAAGTGGCGCGTTACTTGGCCGAAATGGGTAGAGAAATTGTCCATTGCTTTTTGATTGACCCCGTCTTACCAAGGCTTACTTCAACAGCGCGTCAGGCCGCTGAAGAAGAGTATATTCGCTCGCAAGACGATGACGCTAAACCCATCGCTCGAGCATTTTTAGACTTTACTCAATACTTTCAAAGCGCGACGGCGTTTACCTTCCCTGTGAGCTTCTTTATCGCCGATCATGTCAGTGATGAGGCCATTCCACTTCCGGCACTGAGGTTGATCCATCAAGTGGAAGACATACCTGCGCTGTATAAGCGGACATTTGCAAGTGACAGAAATGGTTTTGAAAATTTACTTGCCAATGCAGACTATATTACACTTGAAAGTGCACACGATGAAATCATGACCGACGCTAAAGACTTATCCATCATCGCGTCACACATTAATGCGTTAATGCAGCAAACGAATAGCGCCGCAACCACTGTGGAGCAACGCGCATGACTCGTTCACTATTTGCTACACGATACGGCATCCACCTTGGGTTAACTATGTTTGCCAGTATGCTGGTGCTCCCTATTTTTACGCCTTACATGCTGAACTTAGGCCTAGCATTGCAAGATGTGGCTTTAGCTATGGTAGTCATGGCTATCACTATCGTGGTATTTGAAGTACCAAGTGGTATTGCGGCAGATGCCATTGGTCGCCGCAAAGTATTTTTAGCTTCTTTAGTGTTTGCCGCTGTATGCAACTTACTTTTATTGTTGAGTGAAGACTTTTGGCACGTCTGCTTAGCCATGGCATGCTGGGGATTAAGTCAGGCGTCGTTAACTGGCACGCTCAACGCATGGTTTGTTGAAACTTATCAAAAGCTTGAAGGAGATGAGCCACTGAATAAGGGGTTCGGTAAAGTGTATGGTATTGGCTATCTTATCGGCGCCAGTGCCGCTTTATTTGCCGCCCTCTTTTTGGCGTTTGCGACTAGCCCAACACAACAGCTCAACCACTTGTATCAAGCCTTAATCTTGGTTTCGATAGCGGTATTGTGTGTGGTATTTGCATGTACTTTTGTCGTGGTGAAAGAGTCAACGAGACCTCAGCAAGAGGTGGTTGAGAAAGGACTGATTAGCCAAGCTAAGGCCATGCTGGCAACTTGTAAGCAAAGTGGTATGCAAAGGCTGCTGTTGGTGATTGTTTTTGCAATTCCTGTTGCCAGTAGCATAGAGAAGTTTTGGCCTGCTCTAGCAGAGCGCTATAGTAGTGCACCAGTTGACTCTATTGCGTGGATATTCCCAGCAATGATGGCAGCTGGGTTTTTATTAAATGGCGTCGCTGCTGCGATCAGCGCTCCGATCTGTTCTCTATTTGGCCAACGCTTAGGGTATGTCATGGCGTTCGCTCATTTCGCCAAATTAGCCTTTGTGCTGTTACTTGCTTGGGTTACGTCACTACCATTACTGATTGTAGCCCTGCTGTGCTTTTATCTTTGTATGGGACTAGCGCAACCGGCACAACTGCAACTACAACATCAACTGAGTAGCGATAACGTGCGAGCTAGTGTGGAGTCAATAATGTCACTGACCACTCGCTTTGGTGGCTTGCTCGGCTCTGCATTAACCGCTTTACTGTTGGGCTACGTCAGCCTGACTATCAGCTGGATAATATTAGGCGTAATTTCACTCGTTGCTATCATGCTGTGTTGCTCGAGCACAATCAATCAACCGGAAGCTGAGCTCGTTGCTGCGCAGTCGTAACAGACTACGCAGCGATGTACATAAAAGCGAGAAGCTAATCTATCGCAACTTTGCCATGCCAAGGAGTATGGCTTTTCAGCTGCAGCGTAAGTTCATCGCCATGCGCTAGGCTCCCTACCCCTTTTGGCGTTCCTGTTAAGACAATATCTCCTGGCTGAAGCGTAAAGTAACGAGCAATGTCCTTTAGCAACTCAGCGATTGGAAAAATCATTAAGCTAGAGTCGCCATGTTGTTTAAGCTCTCCATTTTGCCAAAAACGATATTCAATACACTCAGCAAAGGTGTTTTCATCACATGGTACAAAAGGCGTCGCTGGGCAACTATTATCATAGGCCTTTGCCCGCTCCCACGGGTGCCCTTGTGCTTTTAGCTCACTTTGTAAGTCTCGTAATGTCAAATCGAGTGCCAGCCCAATTCCGGCGATATGCTTGAGAGGCGCTGGGGTTTTTGCATCGATTTTGGTGCCTACCAATAGTGCAAGCTCTGCCTCATAATGATGTTCGCCAAGTGCGGCGTCCAACTTCATTTCATTATTAAATGGTACTAAGCTCGTTGCTGGTTTGATAAACAACAGTGGACTGCTTGGAATAGGGTTATCTAGCTCTTTCGCGTGCGCTACGTAGTTTCTACCAACACAAACGATTTTTCCCGCTGGTAGACTTATTTTATTGTTTTCATTATCAATGTGTTGATACATTTCACCCTCTCTGTACGGCCACAAGCTTTAGTTATGGAGCGTACCATAACCAAAGCGTTGTGCTAGCAAGTTATCATATAAACGGTATTATTCCGGTTTACAGACCCAGCGCACCATATCCTTAATTGAGGGTTCCTTGCCATACATCACCATGCCCGCTTTAAACAATCGCCCCGCAGCAACACGGATAAGGTAGCAACCAAGTAATGCGCTGACCAACGCGCATAACACTTGCCAAATGGGTACTTCAATTAACGCCATTTTTACTGGCATCACCACAAATGCGGTAAGCGGGAAAAGACTCAAAATATCCACGGCAAGGCTGCTAGGACTATCAACAATCATAAACGCGATAACAATTGGCAATATAGGGATCATCATAAATCCTGTCTTGCCACTATGGTTAGGATCGTCAATAGCTGCGGCTATTGCTGCCATAAAGGCTGTTGCCATATAAAGACCTACTATCGCAAACAGGGTAAACCAAGGCAACATTGCAAAGTCTATCATCGTAAAGTCCAAGGCTTCGTTTTTTACAACGACTTGTATGAAAGCCATCGCCAACAAAAATGAAAATAACGTACTTAACATAGCCTTTAGACAATGGAGCATTTGACCAAATATTTTGCCGTCAATCCAAGTTTGCGCATTCATACAAGAATATAATTGCTCGGTAACACGCTGCTGCTTTTCTCCGGTGATAGACACGAAGATCTGTCCAAATGACGTAAAAATACCGATGAGCATCAATAGCATCACGCCAAATGCTGTCATCGAAGACTGGTTGTGTGCCTCCTTAACCGCATCCTTGGTGTATTGATTGGAAACGCTCACAGGTTGCTGTAACAAGGCGAGCTGAGCGGCAGATAAATTAAAGCTCTGTGCGAGTTCGTTGCTGTAAAACTGCTTAAGCGCTACCTCAACTTCATTCTGCCAAGACATTTTACCTGTGGTAATCAGTTCAAACTGTAACGCCTCACCCGTTTGGGCTTGAAGTATCAAAATACCGTCAATTTCCTCTTGTTCTAACTGAGTCAGAAGTTCAGCTTTTGAAGCATCAACTCGCTTTAGAAGCAAAGGCTCAGGTAGCTGAGTTAAGTTCATGGCGGATGGTGTTGCGATAACATATTGCTCAGGTTCAAAAAACGAAGTGCTTTGCCAAAAATAGATAAGCAAACCTATCGCCAGCATAATTGCTTTACCGATCAGCTCCTGCTTGAGTTTAAAAAAGTACATAAACTCCCATTTGGTCACTTGCAGTATCTGTTGCAGCTTATGAGACATGGGCATTCTCCTGAGATTGCACTTTGCCTTGATGAGACTCGATTGCTTTAAGATAGAGTTGATGCAAGTCCATCGTTTTGGTTTCTATTCCTTGCAAAGTCGTTGATTTAGACAAATCGGCGAGCAGCAAATTAAGCTCTGAGGAGTCACTCAACTCAAACTTAATTTTATTCTGACTTAATTGAGTACAAGCCACCCTGTAGTTGCCTAAATTGAGCGCTGCGTAGTTCGTTGCTTCACTGAAACTCACTGTGATGTCGATGCCAACACCAACGTCCTGTTTTATTTCGGCTAACGTGCCATAAAGCACGGCTTGCCCGTGATTCATTAACAGCATTCGATCGGCAAGCTTTTCCACCATCGCCATCTGATGTGCGCTTAAAATAACCGTCATGCCTTGTGCTTTTAACGCTTCTAAAAACACCACCACCTTTTCTTGGTTGATGGGGTCAAGACCAGAGAAAGGCTCATCAAGCAATACAACCTTGGGTTTGTGCAATACTGCCGATATTAACTGTACTTTTTGCTGATTGCCTTTTGACAACGATTTCAACCGCTCATGCGCTCTATCACTTAAGTCAAACTGTGTTAGCCAAGACTCAATCTGTGCTAGCGCTGCGTTTTTCTCAACACCGCGTAGCTTGGCAAAATAGAGCAAATTCTGCTGCACGGTTTTTTCAGCGTAAAGCCCTCTATCTTCTGGGAGATAACCTAAACTTTGATGAGGGATTGATTGATATGCTTGCCCATCAATATTCACAGCGATTGTGCCGCTATCTGGATAGGTAAATCCAACCAACATTCTCACGAGAGATGATTTACCCGCACCATTGGGGCCCAGTAATGCAAAGATCTCACCTTGTTTAACGCTAAAACTTAGATTGTCTACTGCTTTTACCGAAACATATTGCTTCGACACCCCTGTTACTTGCAATAAATCTGGCATAACTTTCCTTTAAAAACGAATGAGGGCTTTCGAAAAGCCCTCTCCTACCTATATATCCATTAGAGTGACTTGATGTTATCGGCGGTTTTCTTATCAATCAGTTTTACAAACGGATCAACTCCCGCAAATTTCGGTAACTCTGTTACTTTCAACTCAATCTTATTTTCACCCGATGTGATGACGTGCTTTTGTAGATATAACAGCGTTTCGTCACTTTGAATGTTGTTAGGATCGGCAGAGAATAAGGCTATATCAATCTCTTGATTAAGCGGGATTTCTTCTTCGTTACCTTCACCATCTGCATGCTTTTTCGCCGCCTCAACCGTTAAGGTCACCGTATGTAGCTCTCCCGCTTGCGTCGCTTCTTGCACTTCAACACCCGCAAGCTTAAGCTCATACAACGTAATCGCATTGAACTGATCTTCGATAAATACTTGTTCTTGCTCTGAAGCCCCCGCTTTTAAGTAAGTCAAAAAGTCGAGTGTCGTTGGGTAGATATCTGTTCTAAAACGATAGTCATTTAAGAAGCTTCTTAATGCGCTATTGAGTCGCGTTTCTCCAAGTAAATCGTGCAGCGCTAACATCACAACAGAACCTTTATTGTAGTGAATGTACTGCTGACCGACTGTTCTGGATAGCGCCCGCTCTTCATACGGATCAGAACCTCGCCCACTTAAATAGGTGTCTAGTTCATACTTCAAGAATTTACGGAGATTATGCTCGCCGTACTTTTCTTTCATCACCATAATGGCAGAATATTGCGACAACATTTCCGACAGGATATTTGACCCCTCCACATTAGCACCAATCACCTGATGCGCCCACCACTGGTGTGCCAGCTCATGTGACGTCACATAGTAAGGTACATTGATATTGTCAGGATTACGGGTGTCCGTTAAAAATCCAATATTCTCCGAGTAAGGCACTGTATTGGCAAAACTTTGCGCAAAGTCTCGGTAACGAGGAAACTCAATAATACGCATTTGCTTATGTTGGTAAGGCCCAAACTCTCGAGTGAAATAATCAATAGAGTCTTTAGTCGACTGCAACATAGTGTCTACATTCCAAGCATGATCTTTATGGTAGTAAACCTCGAGCGCAATGCCTTTGTACTCTTCTCGTTTCACCTCAAGATCCATCGACAAGATGTTATAGAAGTGCAGCATTGGAGCATCCATTTCATAGACATAGGTCGTGCGGCCGTCTTTGCTGAATTTTGATTGCAAATAACCCGGCACCATCGCAACTTGCGATTCATCCGTCGTCACCGTTGCGGCGAATGTGACGAAATTTTCAGCAAATAATGGCTCATGATGATAGTGTGTTTCTTCAATCTTATTGCCACGTTTTAGTGGTTCAAGGCTGCGCTGACGACGCTCACTTTTGTCTTGAATTTGCTTATAGATGTTATAACCAAATGTCGGGAACAAGGTCGCGTTATCAATGAAGGTACCATTGTTCACCAAAGTTTCATCATAGCCTCTATCTACAAAGCCAAGCGTTTGGCGTACGACTGACATCGTAATTACACGCTGCTCACCCGGTGTCATTGGTTGTGAAAGCTCAAGCCAAGCATGCTTAAAGGTTTTATCCTCTTCAGCAAGCGTAGCGCCAGCCATTTCAACTTGCCACTCTAATGTATGATCAGGTTTATTGACCAAGAAGCGAGCAATCTCTTTATCTGAGCGGTTTTCAACCAACAGCTTTACCTGCGCTTCAATACGACGTGTCTTTGGAAATATCTCAGCATTGAGCTGTACGTCTAACGTGACAGGTACAGGGTCATCACGATACTGGGCAAATTGTTGCTCATATAGCTCTGCGATATCTTCAGCTTCATCCTGCGTGATAAACTCATTGACCATTTGCGTGTTGTAGTAGATGTAGCTGCCACTGCCCACGAATATTAAAGCACCACAAGCCAATAATGCTTTACCAGCGTTACCTAACTGATAGCCCATCAGTGAAATGCGTGCTTTCAGCGTTTGTCCTGCACCACGAGGCCAAAGTGCATAGCTTAGTGTCGCTAATATCATGCTAAAACCAAACCAGTACAAATTGTACCAATGTGCTGCACTGAGGAAATGACCATAACCATTAATATCTGAGTACGGCACTGGGGAAGTTTCGCCTAAGTGGTACATATTGTGCTCAAAACCAAAGTTGGTCAGGACTATCGAAATAATGAAATAAACGACATATATTCCCATACCCATATACTTGCTTGGACTCATCACCTGTATCAAAAATGCTAAGGTGGTTTGGAAGGCAAAACCTAACACATATAAATATCCCAAGCGCACAATATACTGGGCAAGATCTATCTGTGTCACACCCGACAATAGTTGATAGCTAATGGTGATCAAGCTACCAAATACACATAGCAGCGTCATCACCGCAACTAAGGCTATGTATTTAGAGCCCCAAAATACCCAGTTTGCAACAGGATAAGAGTCAACAATGTCTCCCATTCGCGAATCACGGTCATGCCATACCAGCTCAGCGCTGTAATACACCAATACAATGACCAATAATTGCCAGAAGCTCCCATGGATAAGCTCCACCATTCTAAAGGTCACTGGCCATACTTCTGTGCCATACCAATTAAATGAGCCAACCAGTGCAGGTATTAAGGTTGCCACCGCCAAAATTAATAACACTAAGAATGGGTAGCTTTTAAGCACTTGCTTTACTTCAAAAGTGGTTCTGGTGCAAAAGTGCACCCAACTACTACCTACGCTCGCTTTAAAATCAAAACGATTCAGCAATGCCGACGCTTGGTTACCATCTTCTTTGGCTTTACTCTTGGTTTTTTGTTTTTGCGGTAAATAATGAGAAGTATTTAAGGCTAAAACACCTAAACTGAGCAGTGCAACTGACATCCAAATTAAGCGGTTATAGAGCAGTTCATCAACTAGGCTTATGACTGACGTATTGCGATCTGCAATGGTCCAATATTCTGATTGCGCCGAAATAGCTGATAGGCCAAACATGTCTAAATACGCAGCAATAGTACGGTATTCAATATCTGAAAAAATACTATTTGCCACAAGATAAGTCACAAACAAACCCACAGCAACTAAGTACATTGCTATCATGGTTCTAAATTTTTGCGCCACCAGCGCAAATAGGCTCGCCATAAAGAACAGTGAAGGGGCCGCGATGACAAATAGTGGCGTTAAGTAATAGTTGAGTTTATTAGGCCCAATCAGTTCGGTATCTAGCCAACCGACTAAACCACCAATGCCTGAGCCTACCCAGATCCCCACTAAACACATTGAAAATACTAGTAAAGTAACAAGATAAGCGCCGAGAAAACGACCCAATCTGTACTGAGCTAAGTGCAAAGGCTTACTCAAAATAAGCTCACTGAACTTACTTTGATCGTCTCTTATTACCGCACTACCAACAAAGTTAACCACCAAAAAGATGGAAAAAATGGTCATGATGGCAACGGTTTGCAAGATGGCATAGGGCGAGTTTACATTGACGTTACTGCCACCACCAATCTGTACTGAGTCCGAAACTGACGCAAAAAAGGTGAGTAAAAATAGAATCAGAGAAGTCACATAAAAGGAAGGCTGACGGACAAAATACCGTAGCTCAAAACGCATCATTTTAAATAGCATCTGCCTACTCCTTACGCTGCTTGATTATTTCGATGAGTATGCAGAGTAGAAAAATAGACGTCCTCTAAATCGGCTGGTACCGCTTCAAAGCCTTCAGGTGCTTGATCAGCAAATACATTAAGTAAGGTCTGGCCCGCGAATAAGCGCTTAGAAATAACCGGTAAGTTTTGCTCTACTTCTTTCGCTTCTGCAAGTGTGACCGACTTACGCCAGATTTTTCCCTGTAGCTGCTCCGTGAGTGCAATAGGATTACCTTCAAGTAAAATTTGTCCGCTCGCCAATACAGCCATATTCGGACATAGCTCAGACACATCCTCTACAATATGCGTTGATAAGATGACTACTTTACTCTCACCTAAGCCAACAAGTAGATTGTGGAAACGATTACGTTCTTCTGGGTCTAGTCCCGCCGTCGGTTCATCCACAATGAGTAAATCAGGGTCGCCAAGCAGTGCCTGTGCAATACCAAAGCGTTGACGCATACCTCCGGAAAATCCGCTTACCGCATTTTTACGGTGATCATATAAGTTAGTTTGTGCGAGCAATCCGTCAACGGCTTCTTTACGCTCTTTTTTATTATTTAACCCTTTTAGGATTGCCATATGATCCAATAAATCATACGCACTAACGCGTTGGTAAACACCAAAGTCTTGCGGCAGGTAGCCTAAACGTGCACGAAGTGCCTTTGGCTCCTTTAAAACATCTACACCATCGAACTGTATAGTGCCTGCATCTGCCGACTGTAATGTGGCAATCGTGCGCATCAACGAAGATTTACCAGCGCCATTAGGTCCGAGCAAACCAAACATTCCCTTTGGAATAGTCAGGTTTACACCTCTCAAAGCATGAACGCCATTGTCATAGGTTTTTGAAAGTCCTGAGATTTCGAGCATTTTTATTTCCTGTCCGGATTTTTATTATTGTCCTTTTTATAACATTTCCCTAGGTTAGTGACAATTAACATAAACATATCAATTGCAAATAAAAGTAAACACTGAAACACTAAGAAGCATTCTTAGTTTACAACACCCAAGGAAAACTAACATGCAAGATCACGCCAACCACCCATTGACGGATTTTATTGAATACCCTCACGAGGAAATGCTAAGTCGTGCGGAAGCATTCTTGGAGAACAGTAAGAGACGTCATAGTATCCGTGCTTTTAGCGACCGCCCAGTACCGCAAGAAATCATCGAAACTTGTATCAAAGCAGCGGGCACTGCCCCTAGTGGTGCAAATCATCAGCCATGGCATTTCGTGGCGATTGGCAGCGCAGAAAAGAAAAAACAGATCCGAGCTGCAGCCGAAGACCTCGAGCGCTCGTTTTACCAAGGCCGTGCGGGAGATGAGTGGCTGGACGCACTAAAGCCTTTGGGCACAGATGCACAAAAACCCTACTTAGAACATGCACCTTGGCTTATCGCTATTTTTAGTCAGAAAAAAGGTGGGATCCACGCGGAAGACAAAAATACCAACTACTATGTCCATGAATCGGTTGGGATAGCTACTGGGTTTCTTATCCAAGCTCTGCATAATGCAGGACTTGCCACACTGACCCATACACCTAAACCTATGAGCTTTTTAAGCGAATTGTGCGGTAGAGATAAAGATAACGAACGTCCTTATATGTTATTGATTGCGGGTTATCCAAGTGATGATGCAACTATTCCAGAGCACGCAACAGTGAAAAAATCACTCGCCGAAATCGCTTCCTTTATTTAAAAGTTCGGATCAGCTAACTATCGCTGCACAGCTAGCTGATCACCTTCGTTTAGGCCACTAATAACAATCGTTTTATTACCTGTCTCTTCGCCCAACCTGAGGTAGCGTTTGTGAAGCTGGCCAATTTCTATTACCTCAACCATCGCCAATTGACCATACTTGCTGATCATATTAGTTGGAATTTGGATAACCGCCTGCTCGCCAAGCACAAGTTCAACCAGCGCGTACATGCCAGGCACCACTTTTTGCAGCAAAGGCATATCCAGTTTAATAATAAAGCTGCGCGCTTGGCTGTCGGCAATTGGCACCATTTCCGACACTCGCGCGGTTTGGCTTATGTCTAGCGCAGGTATGCGTACCTTAATCTCGCTTCCTAGCTGAATATGCTTAACTTGGCTCTCGCGAATTGGCGCTTCAATCTGCAATTGTAATGGGTTGAATAACGAAATAATGGCGCCACCGGGGCTAACCATGCTGCCCGGCTCTTGTAAGCGCGCCACCACTTTACCCGAAATAGGGGCTGTGATTTGCGTGTAACCCAGCGCGACTTCAGCGCTACGATACGCTTCTTGCAATGCCTTATCTTGCGCTTGTAACTCGTTCACTGTGGCTTGCCACTCATCCACTTGGTTAATCGCGATAAGCCCTTTTTCATTAAGAGATTTATTGCGTACTAACTGCTTAGTTGCTTGCTCTAGCTTGGCTGAATTTGCCGCTTGCTGCGCTGCCACTCTTTGCAGCTCTGCTTTAAGCTCTGCATCATCGAGTGTTGCTATCAGCTGTCCCGCAGTGACTTTATCACCGGCTCTGACGTTAAGCGTTTTAAGCTCCGCCAATAACCGACTGGACACTAACGTATTTTCTTTTGCGACCACACTCGCGGGAACTTGTTCAATCATCGCAATCAGCGACTTTTGTACTGTATAACGTGTTCCTTGATAGGCGGGAAGTTCGGACTTATTGCCCGGAGCTAGCTTATTTTGGAATCCACCAGCGAGCCATACGACCATCAATAATAGGCAAAAAATAGCAAGAACAGGAATAAAGATTTTATTACGAGACATGAGAAGACTCCTGAACTGATGAGGCATTAAGGGGTTGATTAGGTGTCGATGATGATTTGAATACTAAATAGTAAACGATAGGCACGACCAACAGTGAAAATAACGTTGAAGCAATGATCCCAAAGATAATAGCAAGGGCGAGGCCACTAAAAACGGGATCTAAGATAATCACTAAATTGCCTAATAACGTCGTACCTGCTGTAAGTAATACCGGTCGCATTCTTATACTTCCCGCCGCAATCAATGCATCGATAAGTGCCATACCAGCCGCTCGAGACTGATTAATAAACTCCACCAAAATCAGGGAGTTTCTCACCACTATTCCGGCCAGCGCTATCATCCCTATCATCGCGGTCGCTGTAAATAACACGGGCTCAGGCGCACCTGCAACCACACGCTCACCAAACTGGTTGAGTAACCAAAAACCCGGCATAATCCCTATCATAGTGAGGGGAATAGCCGACATAATGATAAGTGATAAGCTACTAGATGCCGTTTGTACCCGCAGGATGATAAATATCGCCACCAGTGCAAACGCAAATGCGATCCCCATATCTCTAAACACATCTATGGTAATGCGCCACTCACCTTCGCCTTTAAAGGTATAATGGGTTCCCTCAAACATTGACCAAGTGACTCCTCCGCCACTGTGTAAAAAGGTGCGAGATGCCCAATTGCTCGGTGTTATCTGTTGGTTTTCATCCGCAACCACATCGGCAATCACCTCAGCTGGCGTGCGGCCATTTAGCTCCGCAAACACATAAATCACCTCTTGTAGGTCTTTTCGAAGGATCACGGGAGCCGTAGGAATAGATGTTAATTCGCCCAGTTCACCAATCGCCACAAGGGGTCTCGCAGCCTGCTCTAAGCCGTATTCTTGAGTGGTTTTAGCCAACTCCTGACGACCACGAACTTGCATCGCTAATACGTTTTGCCATTGATTACGCTGCGCGTAACTCACACCTAACTCGATGGGCACCGTTGCGACCTCACCTTGAGTATATAAAAAGCCTGCTGACATGCCGCTGCTTGCAACCACTAAAGATTGATTAATATCCTCTGTGGCCACACCTGATAACGCAGCCTTTTGTTTATCAACCACAAACCGCTTTAGCCATGTTGGCGAAGCCATTGAGGTGTCAACCTCAACCACATGTGGCTCCTGCCTTAAACGATGTGCTAACCTCTGGGCTGCTTGCTCTTGCGTTTCACGAGCAACAAACGGATCTGCATAAACCTCAGCAACGAGTGTACTTAATACCGGAGGTCCCGGCGGCACTTCCACCACTTTTACTTGCGTCAAAGTTTGGTTAAAAGGCTGAAGCTTTTCACGCAGTCGCATGACGATGGCGTGAGATTGATGTTCGCGTTCACGCTTATCCACCAGTAAGACTCTAAGTTCGGCAAGATGCGTACCACTACGACGATAATAGCCTCGCACCATACCATTAAAATCCATACTGGAAGGCTTGCCGACAAAAGCGGCGATGTCGGTCACTTCAGCTTCTGACCAAACGATTTGCTGTACTTGCCTCGTCATTGCGGCCGTTTGCTCAAGGCTGGTTCCCTCGGGCATATCTATCAATACTTGGATTTCACTTTTATTATCAAACGGCAGCAATTTCAGTGGTACGGCCCTAAAAATAGGGAGGCTCACACTTGCAACAAATAACCCTAACACACCCCATAATAACCATTTGGCTTTGCGGGGGTTTTGTAAAATTGGCAGCATGATTTTGCTGTAGTACGAGTCTTGAGGCGCGACTTCACTTGTTTTTGAATCCGCTTTGAGTAGCTTTTTAGATAGCCAAGGCGTCACTAAAAAAGCCACTAACGTCGAGGCAATGACACTAATGGGGACGTTAAATGCCATGGGTGCCATATATGGGCCCATCATGCCAGTAATAAACGCCAATGGAATAAACGCCATGATGATAGTTAACGTTGACATCAAAAGCGCAGATTTGATCTCGACCATAGCAGCGACAATGTTATGATCTGTGTCAGCCGCCGCGCCGCGATGAATAAAGCGACTAATATTATCAATCCCAGTGATTGGGTCATCGACTAACAATCCCAGCGACAAAATAAGCGCAAACAAGGTGACCCGATTAATGGTGTAACCAAACGCAAAGTCCAACCCAAGTGTAATGCCATAGCAAATTGGCACTGCAAGACCAACAACGATGGCAGGCCGCCAACCTAAAAATACGCCGACAAATATCACAACGGTAAATACCGCAAAGGCCAAGCTAGAGGTAAGACTATTGACTTTGTCATTGGCCGTCTCGCCATAGTTTCTTAGTACTTTTACCGATACCTCAGCGGGAAGGAGCTCCTGTTGTAGCTGGGTCACAAGCGCTAAACTTTGCTCTGCAACCGTTACCGCATTACTTCCCTTTTGCTTCGCCACGCCAATCGTCACTAATGGTGCATCAGCCTGGCTGCCGCTGCTTGCTAACCACTGATAGCTATCGGGCTCACTAGGACCATCAATAACCCGAGCAACTTCTTTTAAAACAATGGCACGACCATTAATTACATTTACCGTGAGACCTTCAAGTGCCGACTTATTACGAAGGACATCACCTGATTCAAAGGCAATTGTGTTACTGCCTGCCGTCACTTGCCCGACTCGTGTCACTAGATTACTACTTTGGATAGCACCTAAAACATCCATTGGTGTTGTTTGATGTGCGGCAAGCGCAGCTAAGTTCAACTCAACCCTAAGTGCTCTCGTGCGCCCGGTAATAACTGAAACCTCGCTGGTATCTGCAATGCTCTGTAACTGGATAGCTAGCTCTTGTGCAAAGCGCGTTAGCGCGTAGTCATCATATAGTTGCGGCTTGGAACTTGTCAGTCCAAGCATAAGAATCGGAACGTCATCGACTTCTATTGGGCGGATCTGCCACTGAGTGACAATTCCCGGCATAGTATGCTGGTTGGCATACAGCTTAGTGTAGGTGTTGAGAATGGCTTTCTCTCTGTCTTCACCCACATGAAACCTTAACGTGACAACCGTGCCGCCGGTTTGGGTCGTAGAATAGACGTGTTCAACGCCCGGAATTTGCAGCAGTAACTTTTCAAGTGGAGTGGTGACCAATCGTGCCACTTCTGGTGAGGCAGTATTTGGTACCGACACATGAATATCCAGCATAGGCACCACTATTTGTGGTTCTTCCTCTCGTGGTGTCATTTGCAATGCAAATAATCCAAGTACCACAGCGCACAAGAAGATAATCGTTGGCAAGCTGCCTTGTAGAGCATACCGAATGACACCATCTAACTTTTGCATCTCAGTCGTTCCTAGTTACTCTGCACTTGAGGCGCAGAACAGCTGATATAAACTCTCGAGTAGTACAGCGACTCGGCTATCTTTAACCTGATAATAAATCGTCGCCCCCTCACGCCTAGTCGCCACGATTTGTGCCTTTCTCATGCTGGCTAAATGTTGTGATAAGGCAGACTGCGCTAACGGCACCATTTCGTTAAGCTGGCTAACACTGAGCTCTTGCTTTTGCAATGCGCACAAAATCATCAAGCGATTTTTATTCGCCATAAGCTTTAACAAGGCTTCTGCCTGTTCGGCATTTTGCGCCATTTGCTGAAGATCCATGTTGACTCCCAAAAAATAAATGCGCTTAAAGTATAGACACAAACATTAGCAATGTCTAATATTAGAAATACCTAATATTAAAGGTGACACTCATTATGACCTTACATCCTCTACTTAGATTAATCGCTGGTGTTATGTTTGCCATTTCTTTACTGCTCACACATTTTGTCAACCCACATTGGGTTTGGTTTAGTGTGTTTATTTGTGTCAATTTAGTGCAGTCTGCTTTTACAAACTGGTGCCCTATGATCGTTATATTGAAGAAACTTGGCATTCAGGAAAGGTGAGTCATAATGAAACCGATAACCCAATAAGGAGCTATATATGCTGATATCTGCCCAAGATGTATTAAAGACAGTCAAGCCTAATCAACGCTGCATTGACGCGGTACAAGCAAAATCAGAGATTGCACAAAACAATGGTCTGGTTATCGACGTGAGAGAGCCGGCTGAACACAGTCAAAAGGCAGCCAACGGCACGGTAAATATCCCAAGAGGATTGCTAGAATTTAAGCTTCCAGAGCTGGAAAAAGACGCAGACAGACCAATTTATTTACACTGTGCCGCTGGTGGCCGTGCTATTTTTGCCGCAGAGCAACTAACTCGTATCGGTTACACCAATGTCAGCGTAATTACCTGCAAAGCTGAAGTGGTGTGTGACACGCTTTAAGCACATTATGACCTTCTTTTTATTGAGGCACTGAGTCACAAAACTTTATTAGGCTCAGTGCTTTTTCTGACTTCCATTTCTTACCCAACCTTAACATTCGCTATAAAAGCATTTAAATCATTAAGTTAATTAATTTTATAAATCTATTGTCATATGACAGTTTGAGCACTGACGTAAGCTTGTCGGCGTGTTTTAATGGAGAAACAGGCACAGTGGAGACAACAACTTAACGGGAGTTCAATATGTCTGACTTAAAAAAGCTAGAAAGAGCCACCTACAAAGTGTATTTCCAAGATGGAGATCATCAAATTACGTGTTGTGCAAATGCATTAAATTGCACTCAATATGTTTTCGTCGACGATGTTTGCGTTTCTCAAAAACGCCACTTACTCGGTGATAGTACCCATAAATTTACTTATGCAGATCAAGCCTATGAAGCTAGATTTTGTTTAATTAACGGGTTTACTTTTGAAACTGAGTGCCTACTACTCAAAGGAAAAAAAATACTTGGTCGCCAGTCAAGTACCCCTCTGAACGATCAACTGACCTTAGCGAAGGTCATATTCACTTTTATGGGCTACGGCCTGGTTGCAGGTTTTTGTATATTTACTCTCGCGTACTACTTGGGACGCTGGTACGGCAGCACCGTACTTTAAGTTCGTCAAGGAGGAGATAATGCAAATAAATAATAATACAGTAAAGCTGTTGCGAACCGAAAAGAGTTGGACTCAGCAACATTTAGCAGATGCCTCTGGAGTAAGTCTACGCACAATTCAACGCGTCGAGAGCGACGGGACAGCAAGTAAAGAGACTGTAATGAGCTTGTGTGCGGTGTTTGAAATCTCCCAATCCAAGCTTATTGACTTGGCCGACATGCTCCATAATAAAGAAAACAAAGAAGAAAAAACAGTGAGTTATCATTTATTCTTGTTTACTGCAATCCTATCCCTAAGCGTTGGGGGCGTTATCGGCGCAGGCCTGATTTATCTGATAATTCGATAAATACCTTATTCTTATAGCAGCCGAAATCCATAAAAAGGAGTGCTCAAACATAGCACTCCTTGATTTTTCTTACGCGCGGTTTGGAATAATTTTAATTTCGACTCGGCGATTTTGTGCCTTACCTTGCTCGGTGCTATTGCTCGCGATTGGCTGAGACTCACCCATGCCCTCTGCGTACAAACGCGCAGGTAGTACTTGCTGTGATAATAAATACTGCTTTACGCTATTTGCGCGCTGTTCAGACAAAGTCTGATTGAAGCTCGCTGAACCAGTAGAATCTGTATGTCCGACAATCGTTAAGAATGTCTTATCGTACTGCTGCATCACGCGTGCAATACCTTGAAGTGTATTGTAAAAACCAGGGCTGATAGCTGACTTACCTGTCGCAAAGGTTATGTTTGATGGCAACACTAAGCGCATTTGATCGCCTTCACGAACAACCTCAACACCCGTACCAGCAAGCTCTTGGTTAAAAGCGGCTTCCTGCTTGTCCATATAGTTACCAATCGCGGCACCTGCAATTGCCCCAACCGCAGCACCAATGGCAAGACGCTTATCTTTGTGGTTACCAGTAGCTTTACCTAGCACCGCACCAGTCGCAGCACCAATCGCCGCTCCCTTACCTGTGTTATTCATTTCACATCCAGACAAAGCAACCACAACAGCTGCACCAATTAACATATTTCTTGCAATCATCTTCCCACCTGAGTTCGTTTCAACTTGATTGTCTATATTGTTGCAATAAACAATTAACTCTGGCTGAAGCTTTACTGGTTTTTTAAGGATGAGCAGGGACTAAGTCGCTTATATGCTCAGAAACTGGTGGCAGTTTATATTTTGCAACCACAGCATCAAGCTGCTTTTTTTCAGCCAATTGCTTCATCGTTAAACGAATGGTTTGCGCAAGCTCGGTGCCGCTGAAGCGTTTGCTCATCGCCATATGACCATAAATCGGCTGAGCGTGGTGATAGGAGACTTTTTTTAACTTTTCAATGGGCTGACCAAGCACTTCCATCGCCACCTCCGCGGTGTCTTCCACTGCGATCACAAGGTCAACACGTCCTTTAAGCAATAAATCAAACGCCACTTGCTCACTAAACACAGGGACTTTATTGAGTTGACGGTCCTCATCAAAGCGAGGGTAAAAAACGCCGCCACGCGTCACCGCAATCCGCTTGGTATAAAGATCCGTATATTGTTCCACCCGAATATCGCTGTCTTGCTTAGCATAGAACACAAACGAAGATGTCAGCGCCATGTAGGCGGGTTCGACAAAGTCGATTAACTTTTCTCGTTGAGGCGTACGGATCAAGCCACCCATGACGTCTACTTCACCTTGCGCTATCATCCGCATACAGCGTGAGAAAGGACAGGGAACGGCATTTATTTGATAATCAACACCAGCTTGAGCCTGTACCGTTGCCAATATATCTAAGACTAAACCTTGCACTTCACCATTGTCTTCAATAATGCTATACGGTGGCGCGTGATCAACAGCGACATTGATTTGCTGAGCAAAACAAGAGAAGTTCGCCAACAAAAAAAATAAACAGGGCGATAAAAAAGTCATTCGCATAATACTTATCCAACTGAGGCGCACCAGCACCAAAAGTCATAAATATGTCATATAAAAATGTGAGGATACAAGGTTAACAATATCACAAGGTACACTATGTTTCTGAAAATATTTTATCAGTTTTTGTTATTAGGATGTACGAGCTTTGGGGGACCTGCAGCCCACCTTGGGTTCTTTAAAAAACACTTTGTCGATAACTTAAAATGGCTGAGTAACGAGCGCTATGCCAGTATGATCAGCCTGTCACAAATACTGCCAGGACCGGGGTCCAGCCAAGTCGGATTCGCGATTGGTTTAGAAAAAGCTGGAATGCTAGGAGGGATCGCCGCCTTTTTAGGATTTACGCTACCGTCTTTTTTGCTCATGATCATGCTGGCATTAACCGCTGAGCAGCTTTCGGGCACTGCGTTGAATGTCATTGATGGGTTGAAGTTGTTTGCTGTTGTTATCGTTGCCGATGCGGTACTGAGTATGGCGAAAAGCTTTTGTCAAACCACAGCACTCAAATTCGTCGCATTTTTCGCCACCTTCACACTGTTGATGCTGCCGAACTTAAGCGCACAATTGGGTGTGCTTATGACGCTTGTCATCGCGGGTTGCTTTTACTCATTCAGCAATGCGCCAAGTAAACCGAGTCAATCAAAAAGCCAAATTAACTGGTCTGTATTTGCACTCTTTATTGGCCTATTTGCGTTAACCTTTGCCATGCTACCAAATCAACTATTTGCCGAGTTTTATCAGGCAGGTGCTTTGGTTTTTGGTGGTGGTCACGTCGTGCTGCCGCTGCTACAAACCAGTGTCGAGGGGGTCGCGCAAGAAACCTTCTTAACGGCTTATGCTGCCGCGCAAGCCATTCCTGGGCCGATGTTTACCATCGCAAGCTTTTTAGGCGCCGTTGTCGACAATACCCATCCCATTTTGGGCGCAGCGATTGCGACGCTCGCTATTTTCTTGCCGGGCCTACTGTTAATGTGGGCGTTTAACCAACAGTGGCAATCACTTATTGCATTGCCACGGTTTGCAAGTATTAGCGCGGCCTTAAATGCCGGTGTTGTGGGAATTTTAGCCGCTGCGTTTTATCAACCAATTTGGCTTTCTGCGGTGCATAGCTTGCTCGATATCACCGCGGTGGTATTAGGCTTTGCAGCACTAAAATGGCTAAAGCCCGCGATATGGCAGTTGCTTATTGCCTTTATGGTGTTTGGGGTTATCGCAGGAAGTGTGTAGGCCACGCTTGAGTGGCCTTGATGATTATTCTGAAGTTGCGTCTGGTTTGCTACCGGCGCGCACTTTCACGCGGTGTGCGCCAAAGTAATCACTCACGCTTTGATATGGACGTAACCCAAATGCTGGCATTACGCTTAGCATGTAGTCCAAAATATCGGCTTGTAGGTGCTCGTAAAACACCCAGCGTTTATCGCGACTAAAACAGTAAAACTCTAGAGGCAAGCCATGTTGTGTGGGTGCAAGTTCCCTGACCATACATAAACAATCTTGATTGATGGCATCATGCTGCTTCAAGTAGGCCTCTGCATAGCGTCTAAATAAGCCTAAATTGGTGATATCGCTTGGTACATCTTCAAGTTTTTCCAGTAGTGGATATTGCTCGGTTAGCGACGCTCGCTTTTGCTCTGGCAACGGCTCAATGCTAGTAAAATCAATATGGATGGCGCGTTTGATGCGGCGTCCTGCTGACTCTTGCATGGCACGCCAGTTTTTAAATGAATCAGAGATCAACATATAAGTTGGTATGGTGGTGACGGTGTTATCCCAGTTACGTACCCTAACGGTATTTAACCCCAGATCTATCACCTCGCCGTCTGCACCAAATGCGTCAACTTGGATCCAGTCGCCAGTGGTTACCAGTCGGTTGGCCGCTATTTGAATACTCGCAACCAATCCCAAAATCGTATCTTTAAATACCAAAATAATGACTGCCGCGATAGCACCAAAACCGGAAAGAATATAGGTCGGTGATTTATCCACCAAGATACTGACCACCAATATAGAACAAACTATAAATATCAGTAACTTAATTACTTGAATAATCCCTTGGATCGGCACTTCTTTGGCGAATGGAAAGAGGTTATAAACGCCATTCCCTAAATTGACTAAACTGCTAAATAAAAACCCTGATGCCACCACCAACATAACGTACACCAGTGTTTCCATCACGACAAACACCCAAGCTGGCGCGACAAATAGACGCTCGTGGTAGGCGGAAAAAACCAGTAAACACAATACAAAGGCAAAGCGGCCGCTAAATTTACTTAACTGAGGGGCAAGGTGACCAATTTTACGCGGTGAAATATGGCGCGCGAGGTTTTCTACATTGGGTAGCACTAAACGGCGGATCACCCAATATAAAAACAATAATCCAACCACCGCGACACCATTGGTAAATAAAGCACTGATCACAGTGCCCTGCGGTAACTCTTTTAACCACGGTTGAACGACATCATGAAGGTGATCAAACTTCATAGCTGTTTTAGCTCCTCATTGAGCGTGTCATTTGGCTCAGTCGAATGCAGCCAATGCGCTTCGAGTTGGCAATCTTTGCGTTGCCAAACTTCATTCATAAAAGATTGAAACTGTACACGATAGGCTTTATCGGCTTGATAGTTGCCAAGTGGCACTTTTTCCATCGCGATGTAGTCTATTTTTACATCAATTGCATCCAAGCGTCCAAGCGTAAATGCACGGCAAATATGCTCACCCTCTAACTCATAAGCCAAAGTCGCGTTGAGCATGCCATCAAGTTGCTCAGATAACACTTCAAGGGCAAACGCTACACCACCCGCCTTTGGTTTGAGCAGATGCTTAAACGGACTATTTTGATGCGTATGTTTGGCTTTAGTATGACGAGTACCTTCCACAAAATTAATTACCGTTGTGGGATGATCACGAAAATTGCGACAACTGGCTTTGGTACGCTCTACATCCATCCCTTTAAGCTTAGGGTTTTTGGCGATCTGCGCTTTACTCGCACGTTTCATAAATGGCATGCCCATAGCCCATGCACCAGTACCAATGAAAGGCACGTACTTTAATTCATCTTTTAAGAAAAATTTAGGTGCAGGTAGTACCTCCATGGCACTAAGCACAACGATATCAAGCCAGCTAAGATGATTGGAAATTAATAAATACCACCCTTGAGCGTGTAATTCTTTTGGCAAGGTCACTTGGATTTTGTCGCACGCGATGCGCAAACCAAGGTAATTGCCTTTGCACCACATACCGTAAAAAAAGTGCAGTGCTGTAGAGATAAACTTAACTGGCACAAGCAATTTTATGATGCCAAACAATAGCACCAATAAACCACACACAAAGGTATTCACCAGCAGCCACACACTGGCCGATAGCCCGAGAAACCACTTAGGTAGTATTTGTTTTAACATCACAACATCCTTCTACTACTTTTTATCGGCAAGCTCCACAAGTTGTGCATCTTTGGCTTGCCACAAGGCGTTTAATTCGGATTGGAAACGCACTCTAAATTCGGGATCATTCGTGTAGTCGCCGACCAAGTTTGCACTGACCGGCATTACTTCCACCTGAACATCTACTGACTTCACGTTACCAGCGATAAAGTCTGCAAAAGTTGGTACACCACCGGGATAATGAATGGTGACATTCACCACTTTGCTGATTTGCTCACCCATGGCCTGCATCACAAATGCGATGCCTCCCGCTTTTGGTTTAAGCAGGTGTGTGAATGGGCTTTTCTGCTTACTATGCTTGGATTCGGTGTAACGCGTACCCTCAACGAAGTTTACAATACTCACTGGCATTGTTTTAAACTTTTCGCATGCTTTTCGCGTCGTTTCTATGTCTTTACCACGCAATTTAGGGTTTTTCTTTAATTGCGACTTGCTGGTTCGCGTCATAAAAGGAAAATCGAGCGCCCACCAAGCAAGACCAAGTACAGGTACGTAAAGCAGCTCTTTTTTCAAAAAGAAATTCAAAAACGGGATTTTGCCATGAAGCACTCGCTGCAACACTAAGATATCCACCCAACTTTGGTGATTGGCAATAACCAAGTACCAGTCTTTACGTTTTAGCTCATCCAATCCGCTAACATTGAGCGTATACGGCGCAATGAGGTTTTGGCTCACTGAATTACACGCGACCCAGTTACTTGCGCACGCTTTAGCAATATAGCTCATGGCTTTTTGCAATGGTGGGATCGGCAGGAGCTTAATCAAGCCACAAATAAAGATCGGTATAAACCAAAATATAGTGTTAACGGCATACAGCAAGATGCTGATCACTTTACGAATAAACGACATTCATTCCCTCATCGTGTTTTACGGCAGAGCTGTATCATACCTTGAAAATCACACACAATTAAGCCGACCAGTTGGTCGGCTATAATTTATTCCATTTCACTATTTGAAAATCAATCTTCGAAGTAAGTATAACCTTCAAGTCCAGCGTTTAACTCTTGTAGATACTGAGCTTTAATTGACTCTGGCAACGACAAGGCCGCGACTTGCTGTGCGTAGTTCTCAGATAGCACCGCTTTGTCATAATGAACAAAGCGCAGTACATCTTCAACACTGTCGCCCTTGATTGCATTAGTGAGTTTATAACCCTCATCACAAAGCTCAACGTGTACTGAGTCTGTGTCACCAAATAAGTTATGTAAATCACCCAATATTTCTTGATAGGCTCCCACCAAGAACATCGCAACGTGATATTGCTCTCCCGGCACATACTCAGGAATGGGTAAACTTGATTCGATACCCGCGCCCTCAACATAACTGTTGATTTGACCATCAGAATCACAGGTAATGTCCTGAATAATCGCTCTTTGCGTCAACGGCTGATTGAGCTTGTCGATAGGCATCACCGGAAATAGCTGGTCAATACCCCAAACATCCGGCAGTGATTGGAACAACGAGAAGTTCACAAACAGCTTATCAGCCAGCTTTTCATTGAGGTCGTCTAGTACTTCTCGGTGTGCTCTCGCATTCTCATTTAAGCACTCACGCACTTTATGAAGTGTCGTGAAGTAAAGCTGTTCAAGCTGCGCCCACTCTTGCATGCTGATCAAACCATGCACGTATTGGTCGTGTGCATCGCTGAACAAGTGCATAGCGTCATGGTAAGTTTCTAAGGCCATGCGAGGAGTCAGTTGTGACAACGAATGCCATAACTCTTGCAACACCAATGGGCTGGTATCTTGTGGCTGCACCGGTTCGACTTGATTTGGTGCTTTTTCTACGTCAATCACATCCGTGATAAGCATCGCGTGATGGGCAGTTAATGCTCGGCCAGATTCAGTAATAATATCCGGATGCGGAATGTTATTGAGCTCCGCAATATCATGAAAAGCATGCACCACATTTTTCGCGTATTCCGCCACCGTATAATTCATAGAGCATGAACTACGAGAACCTGAGCCTTCATAATCCACTCCTAGGCCACCGCCAACATCAACGATACGCAGCGGAACACCTAGTTGGTATAGCTCAGCATAGTGACGCGCACACTCTTTAAGCGCACGTTGAATATCACGAATATTGGCAACTTGCGAGCCGATATGGAAGTGTACCAACTGCATTAAGTGCAACCGATTATGCGACTTAAGTAGCTCAACCGCTTGCAGCACTTGGCTAGCAGTAAGACCAAACTTGCCTTTTTCACCACCGGTATTTTGCCACTTGCCCTTACCAACTGAATTAAGACGAATACGAATACCAATCGACGGTTCAATGCCTAAATCGTCGATTTCCTGTAATAAGGTATCCAGTTCAGAGAGCTTTTCAACGACTACGTTTACTTGATGACCCATCGCTTGACCAATGCAAGCTAAGCGCAAAAACTCACTGTCTTTGTAGCCGTTACAGACAATGGTAATAGGTTGGTGTGCCACACCCAAAATTGCCATCAGCTCAGGCTTAGAACCGGCTTCAAGACCAACAAGACCGCTTGGGTGCGCTAGTAACTTGCTGACAACCGAGCGCTGCTGATTCACTTTTATTGGGTAAACGCAGGTGTACTGACCTTGGTAATCACGTTGAGTTCGTGCGGCAGTAAATGCTTGAGTCAAGGTATCGACACGATGTTTTAAAATGTCGGTAAAACGCACCAAAACCGGCAAAGTTAGCCCCTGCGCTTTAAATTGCTCAGTTAACTCTGGAAGAAGAATTGGTGGCTTAGTGCGATCACCATCAGGAAACGCCACTAACTGGCCCTGTTCATTGATATCAAAATAGCCGTCACTCCAGTGAGTAACGTTATAGATAGAACGTGCTGTTTGCAGACCCCAAGTCATTGCTGCTCTCAATTAATTCTTTATAAAGCTTCATTCTAATACGCGAGGCTAGTCAATGCGACCTAAAGTTGCGTTTTCATTAGCTTACAAACCTTATAAATAGCCCATGCTTGATTAGGACTAATATGAGGCAAAGTACAAAATGTTGACTAAAATTGATTGAGCAAAGGCGCAAGCACTGGCAAAATTGCCTTAATTTTTATCAAGTGTGAACACAATCATGGCAAACTTAGAAGCAAACCGTTGGTTTACAGAAATTAGCGACCGCGATGGCAGCGCTTTTTCACTTAGAGTCAACAAAAAATTAGACGAAATCCAATCACCATTTCAAAAAGTAGAAATGTTTGAAACGACGGATTTTGGTAACCTGATGATCATTGACGGTTGCACTATGGTGAGCACGCGTGAAAACTTTTTCTATCACGAAATGATGAGTCACCCGGCGCTATTCTCGCACCCTGCACCTAAAAATGTTGTGATCATTGGTGGCGGCGACTGTGGCACATTGCGTGAAGTACTAAAGCACCCTGGCGTTGAAAAAGTAACTCAGATTGATATCGACGAAGTTGTGACGCAAATGTCTTTGAAATACTTCCCTGAGCTTTGTGAGTCTAATAACGATCCTCGTGCAACTGTGATGTTTGATGATGGCATCAAATATATGCGTGAAGCCGAAGCAGAGTCTATCGACGTTATCATCGTTGATGGCACCGATCCTGTTGGCCCTGGTGAAGGTTTATTCAATCACGCATTCTACAAGAGCTGTTTAGCAGCGCTTCGTACTGGTGGTATCATGATCCAGCAAAGTGAATCACCTCTGATGCACATGCCATTGCTACTAGAAATGCGCGATGCAATGTTGGAAGTAGGCTTTGTTGATCTGCAAACCCTGCCTTTCCCACAGCCAATCTACCCAAGCGGCCTGTGGTCAGCAACAATGGCGCGTAAAGATGAAAAGTTTGCCGGATTCCGCGAGCAAGACGTTGACAACGCAACATTTGATACTGAGTACTACAACACAGGTATTCATAAAGGTGCATTAGCAACACCTAACTTTATGAAGCGTGCTTTCGAAAAGTAGGCCGAATCAAAACATAAACTCAATTGTTAAAGTGTAGTGACTCATATCTGACTCTACAGCCTTGATGATTGGGTTAATACTTCACCTGACCTGTAGTTATGAGCGAACAGTAGATGTTCGCTCTAGTTCGTTTTTGGACAAAAACGTTTTCGGCCGTCGGCTGCATTAGACGAATTTCGCATAAAAATTTCTATGGACTAACGCCGCCAGCACACGCGGCTTTGTAGTGAAGGTGAAGCCGCAACAGAAAAGCCGTCGCTGTGCCTGACCTTGTTATGACTACTTCGCTCGCTTGATGACACATGTTCCAGACCTAATAACGACATTGGTAGCTCGTTTTGCCATAACTGCTCAAATATATCTTTTTGCAAAGGCAACAACTTTAGAGCGCCTTGCCCAGAGATGAGCCAATAATTACTCCAAAACTCATGATAAGAGCTGCCGCAACAAATGCCGCTAACACAATCAGGCCAGTTTTCTGGGCTTTTGGTACTGAGCTCCACCAATTTTTAATTTCATTAATCATAAATCTTCCTTAAAACAACCGCACGCGAAGTTACTTAGCCATAACGTTTTAGTATTTATGTGACACGCAATTTGTGTTGCATAATCGCTTGTTGAACTGAGCCGCTACCTGCTCGGTGTAACAGAGTTGGTGTTGTTTATGCTATAGCTTACTTAGAAAAAATAGGCTTTTTGGAGGCTCTCACTTTCCTAGCTAGTGTTATGTAAGCTTTCCCTGCATTGCTCAGCGCTTATTATGTATTCATTACACCTAAATTTGCCTTAATAAGCAATTATATTTTTTACGCGTACAAAGACCTCTAGCCTGAACAATTAAGCAGGTTAACTCATTGATTGTAAAAAGCTATCTAGCTGCCACCTCGTTCGTTCTACTTTGGCCGTTGTTGCATCTAACTTGAATACGCCAATTAGCCGCAAGATACCTGCTCGACAATGCTGACAAGGCCAATGTGGTATCAGCGTCACGCTTTCTTCTGTCTTTGGCCTCTCCACTTTACCTGTGTGTGATTCTTGTGACTTTATTAATGCTAACTTTCGCTTGCGACATGAATTGGCTACTCATTTACTACAAAGTGGTGCAGATATCAGAACCGTGCAATCTAAATTTGGTCATTCCGATGTGAGACAACGCAAATATATACTCATGTTTTACAGCAAGACGCAAACGGAGTTGTTAGCCCTTTGAGCAAAATTTTCTAGCTTGTTTTGGGGCAAAAACGAGTTACGCCTGCGGGTTCGCTTCTGACACATACACAACGGTCATATTTGATTGAGCCCCGTTAATAAAGACTAACAGGTCAAATTAAGACTTATTCAGATAAAGGGCTTAATTGCCCTTTATTTTTTCTAAAAACAACCGTTTTTGTTCTGGGGTTGCCTGTTGCCACCAATAGTCCAACATGCCAACCACATCTGGGTGTGCTGACTTAGGCGCCGCTGGCGTTACGGCTCTTGTGGTGGTGCTTGGCGTTGAATAACGAGGTGCTGTGGATGTTGAGGGCTCACTTGCTATCGCTGTCGATACTCTTGGTCTTTCTTGTGTCACCACCAATGTTGTCGCTAACGATTCGTTGGGTGCTTGCAACATAACCAACGGCTGATCGGCAAATGCCTTTGCCGCAACCACATTGTCAGGTCGGTTAAATTCAACCTGATACTCGCCGTCTTGATCGATACTTACTTTCGCCCAGAATGGCTTCGACTCTATGGTTTCGTGGTCGTCATAGCCCACTTCATACAAATCGGTGTAACGCATTTTGACCGCATACTCTCCTTTTGCTAAGTCCAACTCTCGCACTTTGGAGAAGAATGAGTGTTCAATGGTTTTATCATCAACTTGCAAGGGAATAATTTCTTCAGGAAAACTTAGCAACGCAGCCTGTGAAAGCGGTGACAACAGTAAAACAGCGGTCGCAAGCGTATATTTTAAGCGCATCTATTCACTCCTTCGTGAGTACCAAATCATTTTATACCAATTGTATTAAGTAAATGAGCTATTTTGAAGCGGGGAAATAGCTTTAGTAGCAAGGCAAAAATTTTGCTATTTAGTTGTTCTAAATGAGAAATTTTTAACGAAGCTAATATGATATTTCACCCTTCAAATTGATTGAAGAATTAATTCAATTGGTATTACTTTCATGAGATTACTGCATACCTGCTTATATCTCTACCCTTTTAATTGATGTGCAGTGGGATAACGCATTAAATCTATTGAGTCTCCTTGAGAGTTAGCTATGCTAGAGCAATTCAATATGCAGATAAGGAAGGACCATGAGTTCAGAAACTATTTTTACCAAAATTATTAATCGAGAGATCCCAGCAGACATCGTTTACGAAGATGAACAAGCACTCGCGTTTAGAGACATTAATCCACAAGCGCCATTTCACGTCTTAGTTATTCCTAAAACAACAATTGCGACCATCAATGACGTGACGGAAGAAAATGCTCATCTTGTTGGTCATTTATATGTTGTTGCCGCCAAATTAGCGAAAGAGCACGGCTTTGCGGAAGATGGATATCGCGTGGTGATGAACTGTAATGATCATGGTGGTCAAACTGTCTATCACCTTCACCTACATGTATTAGCTGGAAAAGAAATGGGCTGGCCGCCTTACCAAAATACGAAAAAAGTACCACTTTAGATTATTCTCTGTTAAGCAATGTAAATAAGTAAGTTATTAACAGAAATTGTTAAAAGCTTACTTATTTCAACAAATTACATTTCAATACATATTCTGTACATAATTTCGATTTATTATTTCACTTTGTTATATAGCGGATTTCTCTATCTTGTACTAAAAATTCTAATACAAAAGGTCTGAATCCCATGTTAGCATTGAGAAATCGGAAAAATTAGAGTGTGTCCTAAAATGAGCAGTAGTGCTTTTTTGTTATTAGATAAAGAACCGGTTAACACCATTGGTATCAATGTGTTACAGCCTTTGTTAAAAACCCAAGGGTTGGATGTTACTATCGGAACTGATATCTCAGATGTGCCTGAAGGCACTCGATTACTTTTCATCGAAACCGCAGTGAACGATTCTTGGGGTCAATTAAAAGAACAACTAGTCAACCTCAAAGTTAAATGCGATATCGTGCTATTCAACTTAGATGAAAACCCAGAGCTTGCCAATCGTGCGCTGCTAAGCGGTATTCGTGGTGTATTTTACACGACAGACAACGCCGACGTGCTAATGAAAGGGATCCGTTTGTTGCTTGAAGATCAACTGTGGTATCGCCGTGACGTGATGTGTAATGTGTTAAATCGCATGTTGCAATTCAATAAGGATGCATTACATAAACTAACCGAAGGTGATATCGAACCTGTTAAGCTCACTAAGCGAGAAAAAGCAATTATCGCGCTAATGAGTAAAGGCGCGAAAAACAAAGAGATCGCTGAAGAGCTAAATATCAGTCCACATACGGTGAAAACGCATCTGTACAGTGCATTTCGTAAAACCAAATGTCGTAACCGTATCGAACTCCTTTCATGGGCTCAGCAGAATATTCCTGACGAAATTCGCTAAGCTTCATATGTCTTTAACCCGCTGACGCAAGTCGGCGGGGGAAGACAGCGCTGACATCGTGATATCGAAGCTTCTGTTTCATACGGGCTTTACTGCCTCAACGAATACCTCTATGCTAAGTTTTTTCGCAACAAAAAGCAGTTTTAGGTAAATGCTCGACCCAAAAACCCTCTACCTAACCAGCCTCGTCATGACGGCAATGATGGCACTCCTTACCTTTTTAACGTGGCGAGCGAATAAAAGCACTCCCGGAACGCTGCTCTATATTTTTTACCCTCTGGTTTTGCTTTGTGCGATTTCTTCCTTTGCACTACACGGCTATTTTGACAATTGGGAAACTATTCCCATTGCTAATACCTTGCTATTCACGGCCTCCATCATCCACTGTATGGCGATAAGGCAGTTTTTAGGGGTTAAAGGCCCATCCTTTAAAGTGTTTCTCGGCGTTACAGCAGGGCTTTTCATTTTGTTGATGTACAGCAGTATTTTCTCTCCTAGCCTGAGAGACAGGATCCTTATCTCAGACTTACAACACTTAGCTGAAGCGACACTCCTGCTCTATTTCTTTATCCGCTTTGCACGAAATAAATACCCTAACGGCAGCATAGTCTATATCACCATTCTACTTATTATATTGGTGATATTTACCGGCAGAACCCTATTAATGGGAGAAGTGACGCATTTCACGCTTTTCAAAGAGAACTGGTTTACCATCACTATTTTCTTCAATGGCGTCCTTGCTCCTATTTTTTATGCCACCGGCATGGCGCTGTTATGTAACGAGCAAAGAGAACAAAACCTTAATAAACTTGCATTAAAGGCACAACAAGACCTTGAGCTGCGCGGTATGTTTTTATCAACGATCAGTCATGAGATACGAACTCCGCTTAACGGTATCTTGGGCAGCGCCCAACTTGTACTGGGACGCACCAGAGATAGTCGCAACAAGGCCTACTGTGAGGCCATAGTAAACTCTGCTGAATCGCTAAACTTACTGATTGATAAAGTACTAGACTACGCCAGTTTGGAGCAAAGTGATGAAGCCTTGTACGAAGAGGATGTTGAGCTTAGAAGTTGGCTACAAAACCTTTGCTTATTGCTAAGTCCGCTTGCAGAGCAAAAGAGACTACACTTTGAACTGGTGTACGAACTGCCCGATCAGGTGTGCTATTACTTTGACCAACAAAAGCTGAGGCAAATTCTCATTAACCTCGTTGGTAATGCCATTAAGTTCACTGATAAAGGGGAAGTAAAGCTCAAAGTTGAGATTTTAAAAGACCAACAAATTGAGCATAAAGTGCGTTTTAGCATTACGGACTCGGGGCCAGGTATTGATAGTGAAGATATTAATAAACTGACCGAGCCATACGTGCAAAGTAGTGCGGGTAAAGTTAAGGGTGGTACGGGCTTGGGGCTTGCCATTACCAGTCGCCTACTCAACCGTTTGAATTCACAACTAGATATCCAAAGTGAGCTTAACAAAGGCAGTACATTTAGTTTTGATTTACTACTAAACATTGGTGAACTGAGCTTAGTAGAGCAGC
This sequence comes from Pseudoalteromonas sp. JC3, assembly GCF_030291895.1. Classification (NCBI taxonomy): domain Bacteria; kingdom Pseudomonadati; phylum Pseudomonadota; class Gammaproteobacteria; order Alteromonadales; family Pseudoalteromonadaceae; genus Pseudoalteromonas; species Pseudoalteromonas sp. JC3. Next base: position 4,072,718 of record NZ_CP127855.1, read on the forward strand.
GTCCGCAGCACGATAACTGTATCACCGGTCTGAAAGTACTGTTGGTAGAAGACCTGGATCTCAACCAAAAAATCGCTATTGAGTTTATGGCAGAAGATGAGCATAAGGTTAAATTGGCAACCAATGGTAAAAGCGCCATCGAGATGCTAATACAGCACCATTTCGATGTGGTGTTGTTAGACATGAACTTACCCGATCTTTCCGGGCAAGAAGTATTAAAGCAGCTACAAAATTGTGAGCATAAAAACAAACGAACCCCTTTCCTAGCCTTTACCGCAAGCCTCAGCCCTGATGAGGTTAAAGAATACTTAGCACTCGGCATTCGCGATATTGTTGGCAAACCGATAAAGCAAGAAAAATTACGCCAAGCGCTTAGCGAGTCTCAGTCTCCCAAAAAAGCCAATGTCAGCGTCGAGTTGCCCGATATCCTATACGATGAAACGGCTGTAAATGCCCTAAAGTCTGGATTTAGTGAAGATGAAGTCTCTTCGATTTACAACGAGTTTGTGTTGTCGGCTCGTAATAAACTCATCCATATTCAGCAGCTATTAGAGCAAGACGAAGATCAATGTATTAGACAGCTTCATCGTCAAGCCAGCACCGCGTTACAACTCGGGTTTAACCGCTATGGTTCAAATTTGAAAAAAGCAGAGCGCCGCTTATTGGATGGCAAATCCTGCCATGATGAACTCACAGAAGCCATGACGCTATGGCAAGACAGTCTCGCTGCATATCTCCACTTTGTTCGTAAAGAGGCGATAGGTTAAGCGTCATTAAACGCATGTTGTTCGACATCATAATAAAACTTGTTCATGCTTAGTAAGCATATACATTAACGCTAATTTAACCGAGGCAAACTGCTCGCCTTGGGCAATAACTATAAAATTAAGGGAACATCTATGTCATTTTTTAAATCACCATTAGCCATTGCTATTGGTGCTGCTGTGATTGGTTTGGCTCAGCCAGCCAGCGCTGATGATGCCGTTACAGCCACGCAAAAAGAAGAGAAGTCAACCAAAGGCTGGGATGTGCTCAACCCACCAGGTGAAAAGCAAACCATCACCATCGATACCAACGAAACCACATGGAGTAACTTAGATGTTAGCCCTGATGGTAAAAGCATCGTCTTTGATATGCTTGGCGACCTTTACATCATGCCAATTGGCGGTGGTAAAGCAACAGCCTTAACATCCGACATGGGCTGGAACATTCAACCTAAGTTTTCGCCTGATGGCAAGCACATCGCATTTATCTCCGATCGCGCAGGTGGCGATAACCTGTGGGTGATGGACGTAGATGGCAAAAACCTGCGTCAGGTATCAAAAGAAGTGAATAATATTGTTCACAACCCTGCATGGTCGCCTGATGGTCAATACATTGCAGTTAAGCAAGGTCAAGTAACGGGGCGTACCATTCCAGGTGGCTCTATTCGTATGTATCACATCAGCGGCGGTAAAGGCGTGTTGGTTCGCGAGCGTCTACATGGTGCAAAATCGCAAAAGAACGTTGCAGAGCCCGCTTTTTCTCACGATGGCAAGAAAATCTATTACTCAGTTGATGCGACCTCTGGCGTGCGCTGGGAATATAACAAAAACTCGCTCGACGCTGTATTCGAAATTCGTAGTTGGGATTTAGCAACCGGTGAAGAAGAGACAGTGATCCGTGGTGCTGGCGGTGCTATTCGTCCAACCGTCAGTCCTGATGGTAAATCTATTGCGTTTGTTAAACGCGAAGATAACGGCAACGAAATGATCGGTTCCTTATATATTAAAGATTTACACTCTGGCGTCGAAACTCGTGTTTATGCCGGCCTTGATCGCGATTTACAAGAAGCCAATGGCGCACATGGTAACACACCTTCTTTTGCTTACACGCCGGATGGTAAATCCCTCGTTTTTTGGGCGAAAGGGGTATTCAACCGCGTCAATATCGCATCGCACGAGGTCAACGTCATCCCTACTCGCGTTGTCGCTGAAAAACAAATCACACCGGCGCTACGCTTTGCGGTAGATGTCGCGCCTGACACTTTTAAAGTCAAACTTGCACGCTGGTCGCAAATTTCTCCTGATGGTGAAACTGCACTATTCCAAGCGCTTGGCTACCTTTACGTAAAAGACATTGCGTCAGGCAAAGTAAAACGCCTCACTAAGCAAACCGACCACTTTGAGTTCTACCCAAGCTACTCTCGCGATGGCAAGTCTATCGTTTACACAACTTGGAGTGATAAAGACTTAGGCGCAATACGTGTTGTGTCTGCAAACGGTGGTAAAGGTAAAGTGATCACCCAAGAACCTGGTCACTATATCTCACCTAGCTTTTCACCAAATGGCAAAAACGTGCTATTTAAAAAGGTAACTGGTGGCTACTTGCTAAGCGGTGACTGGTCAATGCATCCAGGGATTTATCTAGTTAATGCCAACGGCGGTGAAGCAAAACGCATCATTAAACGCGGCGACAATCCGCACTTTGGAGCCGACTCTGAGCGCATTTACTTCTCCACCATGAGTGATGAAACACATCGCGAACTAAAAAGTGTTAACCTCAATGGTCAAGAAGAACGTAGCCACTTCAAAGGTGATTACGTCTTTGACTTTAAGGTCTCTCCAAATGGCCAATATGTTGCATTTATCGAGCATTTCAATACGTTTGTTGCACCTTTTACCAGTACGGGTAAAACCTTATCCATTAACAAGGGTGAGAAAGCTTTCCCAGTTAAGCAAGTGTCAAAGTACTCTGGTGATTTCCTAAATTGGAAAGCGGACAGCAGCGCGCTAACTTGGGCATTTGGTCCCACACTTTATCAGCGCAAACTGACTGACACTTTCGCTTTCGTCGATGGTGCATCTGACAACACCGACGAGCTAACCGCTGAAGGTATCGACTTGAGTTTTGAGCAAAAAGCAGATAAGCCTGAAGGTATGATTGCGTTAGTCGGCGGTAAAGTAGTGACTATGCGTAACGCTGAGAACGAACAAGAAATCATCGACAATGGTGTGATCCTAATCAAAGAGAATCGCATCGTTGCAGTCGGTAAGCAAGGTGAGCTAGACGTTCCTAGCACAGCTAAAGTAATGGATATTAGCGGTAAAACCGTGATCCCAGGCCTTATCGATGCCCACGCACATGGCAGTTACGGTAGCTATAACCTACAGCCACAGCAAAATTGGAATCAGTATTCTAATCTTAGCTTTGGTGTAACGACTATCCATGATCCATCAAATAACTCTGCCGAGGTATTTTCTATGGCAGAACTACAAAGAACGGGTTTAACGGTCGCGCCACGTACCTATTCTGTTGGACGTATTTTATATGCTGGTCACGCGCCGGGTTATAAAACACCAATCAGTAACCTTGAAGACGCAGAGTTCCACGTTAAACGCCTAAAAGACGCTGGCGCTATTTCAGTGAAGAGTTACAACCACCCTCGCCGTGAGACACGTCAGCAAGTATTGGAAGCGGCGAAGAACATGGAAATCATGGTTGTGCCTGAAGGTGGTTCAAAATTCCAACACAACATGAACATGATAGTCGATGGTCATACCGGTGTTGAACATGCCCTGCCGATCCCGAATATTTACTCTGATATCGAACAAATGTGGGGACAAACAAACGTTGGCTTTACGCCAACTTTCGTTGTTGCCTATGGCGGTATCTCTGGCGAAGAATACTGGTATCAACACACTAATGTGTGGGAAAACGAGCGCTTAATGAGCTTCGTTCCTGAGTATGTGGTAAAGCCAAGATCAATTCGTCCAAGCAAAGCACCTGAACGTCACTATAACCATATCAATGTCGCCAAAACCGCAAAACAGCTTCGCGATAAGGGTGTGACTGTACACATTGGTGCTCACGGCCAGCGTGAAGGTCTAGCTGCACATTGGGAATTATGGTCTATGGCACAAGGTGGATTTACACCTTGGCAGGCGCTTCGCAGCGGTACAATCGACGGTGCAAGATATCTAGGTATGGACCGTGACCTTGGTACGATTGAACAAGGAAAACTCGCCGATCTTGCCATCATAGATGGTGATGTGCTGTCTAACATCCGTGATTCAGAGAAAGTTGCCTACACCGTGATCAATGGCCGTATCTACGATGCGGCCACCATGAATGAAATCGGCAACTATGACAATAAACGTCAGCCTTTCTTCTTTGAAAATGGCGCACAAACCCAAATGCATCCAGCAACTGCTGAGTATATGGAAGAAAAGGCCCATACCTATCATTGGAAACACTAATACGTAGCACGATTGAAGCGTGAAACGTTAAGTTTACAAGCCCGGCTATCTAGATAGCCGGGTTTTTTATTTTTTGTCTAGATCTTAATCAATACTGTTCTATGCTGTTATAGGTACTTCCATAGCAACAAGGAATTAGGTTATGTCTGGGTTTTCGCAATTTTTTAACTCTCTTAATTTAACTAAAAAGCTGATTTTTGCATTTCTAATCGTCGCGCTCGTGCCGTTGATAGTAATTATTTCCATCGCACTTAATACCGCATCGAATGCCATGACAGCGCAAGTATATTCACAACTTGGTGCCGTTAGTGAGATCAAAAAAAGCGCGGTTAATCGTTACTTTAAGACCGTTGAGGATAAACTCGATGCCTTTACGGCAAACCCATTACTTCCTGTGATTGCACAAGAGTTTATTACCAGCTTTCCTAGCGCTCAGGCCGATATTAACTATGCCAAATTATCTCGATTTTATGATGAAGTGTTCGTACCTAAATTCAATCAAGAAAACCCCGAAGATACGAGCACAGCAAGGCTAATTGGTAACATTTCAGAGTCTGGGCTTGCGCTGCAAGCACGTTACTTAGCAAGCAACCCCTACCCAGTTGGCGAAAAATACAAATTTATTGAAACCGGTCACTTAGATAGTTATGACCTTGCTCACCGCAGTTACCATCCATATATGCTTAACATCGCCGACATTTATGAGTTTTACGATATCTTTATCATTGACCCAAGTAATGGAAATATTGTTTATTCCGTATTTAAAGAGGTCGACTTTGCTACGTCACTAGAAACGGGTCCTTATGCCAATAGTAATCTAGCTTCTCTTTATCAAGAACTGAAGGACTCAGCGGATCCAACAATCAGCGCTTTCGCAGACTACAAACAATACCTCCCCTCCTATAATGCACCCGCTAGTTTTATTGCCAAACCTATCGTGGTGAATGGCCAAACCGTTGCAATTGTAGCTGCACAGCTATCTATTGATGCCATCAATGCCATTATGACCGAGCGAGAAGGCTTAGGAGAAAGTGGTGAAACCTACCTAGTCGGCCCTGAGGGTCTGATGCGTTCAGACTCATTCTTAGATCCACAACATCATTCCGTGGTGAATTCATTTCGATACCCTGAGCGCGGCAAGGTAGCTACGCTTGCTGTCTCTCAAGCATTAAATAATCAATCTGGACAACAGGTTATTGAGGACTATAACGGCGAGGCCGTGTTATCTGCCTATACACCTGTGGAAGTTTTTAATACCCGTTGGGCGCTGCTTGCCGAAATTGACGAAGCGGAAGCATTTGCTTCTATCACCTCGCTCTCTCAATACCTGATGATTATTTTAGCGGTCACTATAGTGTTAGTACTGATCGTCGCCTATTGGTTCTCAAAAACGCTTACCAAACCTGTTCACGAGTTGGTAGAAACCATGAAATCAGTTGAACAAGAAGGCAACTTTTCATTGCGTGCCCCCATTCGTAGTCATGATGAAATAGGCAATAGTGCACAGGCATTTAATTCTCTACTGGATGCCCTACAGCTTTCTATCACAGAGGCTAATCGCGTCATGAATCAAATGGCCTCGGGCAAGTTTGACGACCGCATCAAAGTACCGTGTCGGGGCGAGCTAGAAACCTTAAAAGAAGCCACTAACCATTGTGCTAATACGTTAAGTCGAGCCATCTCTGAACTGAATGAAATTTCCATTGATATGGCAAATGGTCGCTTCGATACCAAACTTAATGCCCCCATGTCTGGCGATTTAGACAAGCTCAAAAATAATATTAACGATTCTTTGGCATCGATTAATTCGACTATGAACGGTATTGTTCATGTGATGACCAATATTGAGCAAGGTAACTTTAAGGAACAAGTCACCGTGCCCGCTAAAGGAAAATTAGCGCAACTTAAAGATTCGGTAAATAATTCCGTACGCAGCCTTAGCAGTGCGATTGACGGTATCAGCACGATTATGTCTGCACTACGCCAAGGCGACTTTTCTGCGCAACTCGATGCCCCACTCGCAGGCCAATTAGATACCTTAAAACAAGATATCAACTCCAGCATGGCAAACCTAGACAGAGTAATGAAAGAAATAGGCACTGTGATGGCTGGCGTCAGCAACGGCGACTTTAAACAACAAGTGGATGTGGTAGCAACGGGCCAACTCGCGCAACTTAAAGATAACATTAATGCTTCGGTGACGGCCGTTGATGTTGCTATCTCGGAAATTTCTACGGTGATGATGGCTATTAGCCATGGTCGATTCGACCGCACCATTCAATCTGCGATGTCTGGCCAGCTTGATAATCTCAAAGGTGATATCAACCGTTCAGTCGAGAACCTCAATCAGGTCATCGAAGAACTCGGCAGCGTAATGGGCGCAATGTCCGAAGGAGACTTTAGTCAAAAAATAGAGTTGCCACTACAAGGTCAGCTGCAACAGCTTAAAGAGAATGTAAATGACTCGACCTTACAGGTCTCTGGGGCAATCTCCGAAGTGAGCAGCGTGTTGGCCAACGTTGCTCAGGGTGACTTAAGTAATCAAGTAAATGGTGAATATTTTGGTGTGTTTAAGTCTTTGCAAAATGACACCAATACCACAATTAAAAAACTCACCAGTGTAATCGAAGGGATCCAAGCCGCTGCAAATTATGTTGCTCAAAGTGCCGGAGAAATAGCGGCGAGTAACACTGAAATCAGTCAACGCACAGAAGAGCAAGCAGCAAACTTAGAAGAAGCTAGTGCCAGCACTGGTAATATGTTAGATGAACTCACTAAGGTTTCAAACCAATCTGGTGATGCCGTAGGGCTGGCAACAAACGCAGAAAACATAGCCAAAGAAGGGGGCAGCTTATCTGCCCAAACCGTAGCCGCAATAATTGAAGTGAACAAAGCCAGTAAAGACATTAATGAGATTGTATCGGTGATTGATGGACTTGCGTTTCAAACCAATCTGCTGGCACTCAATGCCGCCGTTGAAGCGGCACGAGCGGGAGAAAATGGCCGTGGCTTTGCTGTCGTTGCAAACGAAGTACGAGAGCTGGCAGGGCGTAGCGCCGCCTCTGCAAAGCAAATCAAAGAAATTATCTCAAACAGTAATCAGAAGGTAGAGCAAGGGACTGAACTTGCCAATAGTTCCGGTGAAAAGCTGCAACAAATCGTTGGCGCCGTGAGTGATGTAAATAACAACATCATTAAAATCAATGAGTCGACTTCAATGCAGCAGCAAGCCATTAAAGAAGTGGATTTGGTGGTGCAAAGGCTAACAGATCTTATTCAAGAAAACTCTGCAATTACCGAAGAAACGATGGCAGCGGCGAGACAAATGGCCGAGCAAGCCCATGAAATGCGCTCCCAATTGAGCTATTTCCGTTTATCAAAAAATGATTACAGCGCCACAGGTAGAGAAGGTGAATTGCTTGTGCATCAATATAATGCATCTTAGGGCCAGTTGAGTTTCGAGTTAGAACATGCCCAACTAAGCCTTTTAGTTGGGCATGTTATGCCTGTACCAATGTGTATTATGCCAGCGTAAATTTATCCGCATCGAGGTGGGCTGGAAATTTAGCTTTATACTGCTGCAAATCGCTCAGTTTTAGCTTTACGGTAATAACTTCTGCTTGGTCATCTGCTGCCGAAACAATGCTATTACCATTGAAGTCAATCGCTTTAGTACCACCATTATGCGCAGTGCCATACCCGTCTTCACCTACGCGATTTACCGCAAGCACAAAGCACTGATTCTCGATTGCGCGAGCAGCCAGTAAAGTATCCCAATGATTTCGGCGTGCCGCTGGCCAGTTTGCAATATTAACCATAACCTCATAATCGGTCTGATTGCGCTGAAATACTGGGAAACGTAAGTCATAGCAGATCTGCGGTAAGAATCTAATGCCTTTTAATTCGAACACTTCACGGTGCTCACCAGCAACCACAAAATCCCCCTCATTACCCAAACAGAATAAGTGTCTTTTGTCATAATGAAGTATCTTTCCATCCGGCTGGCACCACACCATACGGTTAGCCTTTTTATCTCCTTGCGGAACCAGTATGCTGCCCGCAACAACAGCTCCAAAGCGCTGAGCACATTGCTGTAAAAACTCGATGGCTGCATCAGCATAGCGCTCAACATCCAGCTCTTTTACGGCGAAGCCGGTAGCAAATGTTTCTGGTAGCAAAATTAAATCGCTTGGCTCGACATTTTCTAGCAAACGTTCAATATGGGTAAAGTTGGCCTCAGGTGAAAGCCACTGGATATCTGTTTGAACAAGGGTAACGGTTAAAGTTGACATAAGCGTTTTGCAGCCTCTTCTAATGTCTGATTTTCCTTAGCAAAGCACAATCGTATAACCTTGTCTTCAGGTGCTTGTTGGTAAAAAACGCTGAGTGGCACTGCCGCAACCCCAACCTCTTCCACCAGATAGTGACAAAAGGCAACATCATCAAGATCAGAAATTTCACTGTAATCCAAAAGCAAAAAATAAGTCCCTTCACTTGGTAATAGCGTAAATCGGCTTGACGCTAACGCCTTAACCAGTACATCGCGTTTTTGTTGATAAAACCCACTCAGCTCATCAACGTGCTCAGGGTGTTCAGCAAGCATATCAGCCAATGCAAGTTGTGCCGGAGTGAAACTTGAGAACGTTACATACTGATGGATTTTTCTAAACTCAACAGTCATTTGCTTTGGCGCCACACAGTAACCCATTTTCCAGCCTGTACTATGAAAGGTTTTACCAAAGCTAGAGATCACAAACGCACGCTCAAACAATGCAGGATCAGTTAATGCGCTCAGATGGGGCAAACCATCAAAGGTAATATGCTCGTATACTTCATCACTGATCAATAACAAGTCATGCTGATTTAGCAGCTGTTTTAGTTGCTCTAAATCTGACGGCTTCAGCGTTTTAGCCGACGGGTTATGCGGTGTATTGATGATAATAGCACGGGTATTTGGGTTGATACTCTCTGCGACTTGTTGCCAATCAATTTGGTAATGTGGCGCAGTCAATGCAATATGCACGGCTTTCCCGCCAGCAAGTTCAATTGCAGGCTCATAAGAGTCGTAAGCCGGATCGAATACAATAACTTCGTCCCCTTCAGATACTATTGCCTGAATTGCCACGAAGAGTGCTTCCGTTGCACCCGAGGTCACCGTGATCTGTTCTTGTCCTGAAACCCTCACCTGATAACGACGTTCAATTAATGCCGCAACTTGTGCTTGCAAGCTCGGTACGCCAGCAGAAGGCGAATACTGATTTTGACCTTCGCCAACATAGTGGCTCAATTGTGACTTTAGGTAATCAGGCGCATCAAACTCCGGAAAGCCTTGCGATAAGTTGATCGCACCATGCTCGTTCGCTAATGCCGTCATTTGGCTAAATATACTAATTCCAACCTGAGGTAACTTACTTTTCACTGCAACACTCTCTTTCTTATGGTGCTAATCGTGAGTGGATGCTATCATTGCTCAAAATAGATGTATAGCCGTCCAAACGCATTTAATTTATAGGTGTTAACTATGCACACACAAGCCGCAAAACTCGCGCTTATCGACGCAGGAGCTTGGGTTGCTCAGCAAGGCTGGGTTCCCGCGACTGGTGGTAATTTCTCTATCAAAACAGACTCTGGCTTTGTTGTCACGGCCAGTGGCTTTGATAAAGGTAAATTAGCACCAGAACAATTTCTGGAATTAGACGCCACTGGCACCATCATTGCCGGTAGTGGCAAGCCTTCAGCCGAAACCGCATTGCACCTAAAATTATATGATTTATGTGCGGGTGCACAGTGTATATTACACACGCATTCCGTAGCTGCGACTGTGTTGTCGCGATTTATTCAAGGCGATCAATTTCAGATCCGTGGTTATGAAATGCAAAAGTCACTGTCTGGCATTCAATCCCATGAAGAAACCCTATCCATTGCTATTTTTGATAACGATCAGGATATAGAGCGACTAGCACAGCGGGTGGCGCAATCTCATCAAACTACACCAGTTGTACACGGTATATTGATCCGAGGTCACGGGTTATACGCCGTGGGCCGCACAGTGCAAGAAACTCGTCGTCATATTGAGGGCTTAGAGTTTTTATTTGCCTGCGAATTAGAACGCATCAAATTGGAGGGGCGCCAATGATCAAAGCCATTTTAACAGATATTGAAGGGACAATTACCCGCATCTCCTTTGTTAAAGAGATACTATTCCCATATGCCGCTGCGCATTTACCGCAATTTATTCGCGACCATCAACATGACGCCGCCGTTGTCGAGCAAATTAGTGCCGTCAGAGCAGAATTGGATAATGCCAACGCTGATATTGATACCGTGATTGCCGCGCTACTTGAGTGGATCGCCGCAGATAAAAAAATCACGCCATTAAAACAGCTACAAGGTCTCGTTTGGCAGTTTGGCTATACAAACGGCGATTTTACCGGACATTTGTATGAAGATGCCTACCAATTTTTAACACAACAAAAAGCGGATGGTCGCAATCTCTACGTGTATTCCTCGGGTTCAGTGAAAGCGCAGCAGCTACTTTTTGCGCACTCAGACTATGGTGATATTCGCCCGCTATTTAGCGACTACTTTGATACTAAAGTGGGTGCCAAGCAGGAAGTCTCGTCGTATCAGAACATTATTGCAGCCCTACCGTATGAAGCAGAGCAAATACTCTTTTTAAGCGATATCGTTGCCGAGCTAGACGCGGCAAAGGCCGCTGGCATGCAAACATTACAACTGTTTAGAGATGCACAAGCAACATCACCTGAACATCCAGTTATATCAAGCTTTGACCATTTTGATGAAGGGGCATTTTCATGAGTCAACTGACTATCTACCAGGTACAGAATCCAAGCCAAGCTTTACAACAAGAGCAAGACGCAAACATCATCGCATCTTTGCTCGCAGAGCAAGGCGTACGCTTTGAACAATGGCAGACTAGCACCGATATCACCGCTGAAATGTCACAAGACGACATTATTAATGCCTACCTGAGCGATATTGAAAGATTAAAGACGCAAGGCGGCTATCAAACTGTCGACGTGATTTCACTTGCAAAGGGCAACCCTAGTGCCTCGGAGTTGCGACAAAAGTTTCTTTTTGAGCATACTCATAGCGAAGATGAAGTACGTTTTTTTGTTAAAGGACAAGGGCTATTCTGCTTACTCTTAAACGATAAGGTTTACCAAGTTTTATGTCAGCAAGGTGACCTAATCTCAGTACCAGAAAATACGCCTCATTGGTTCGATATGGGTAGCGATCCAGAATTTACCGCCATTCGCCTGTTCAATAATCAAGAGGGTTGGGTTGCAAAAAGCACGGACTCTGACATTGCAAAGCAGTTTCCCTTACTTGATTAATCCAAGTCTGAATACTCACAGTATTAACGAAGCACTGTGAGTACTTGCTTACTCATGCTAGGCTCACAACCTTCAACAAAATACACACCAAATTCCATCACCAGATTTTACCTCATGACTCATTTCAATATTTGTATTACAACAGCAAGTAAACCAACATGGCACTGACATAATAGGTAAACTCTTGAAGAGGCCTGACTTTCAATCTACGTTTCCGTTGATATGAACGTTTTCACTTATCAAAACTAAGTCCTTAAAATGCGCATACTCTCCCTAAAACGCGTTAACTTTTTGTACCTAACTGCAAGAAAGCCTCCTTATCAACTAATCGGCTCGACATTTGATTAAAATACAAAATTATTTAATTTCTTTGAGCGCGCTGATGAGTAAGTTTATTGATGTTTGCTGCTGATGCTGTTTCAAAAGTAAATACATCACCGTTATCGCTGTATACCCAAATAACACAGATTTATACATGTATGGAAAGTAGTTTAAAAATACAGAGAGAGCAAGATACAAGAAAACAAACCCCGTGACTTCAATTTTTTTCTTCCGTTCAACCTTATTTGCTTGTTCTAATTGCTTAATAATTTCATCTAATTCTATTGATTTCGATTCTTGTTTTTCCATAATAATACCTTTTAAAGTTTGATTCGCTTATTGCTTGGTTTAGGTTAAATAAGACGACACTATAGTTTAAAGCTCGGAAAGGCCGAAATAATTTCTTTGTATAGTATCGGGTTGCTATTTTGATACGCAGCAACCCTTTGTTTGTGACTTGATTCAATAGGGGCTCCCGCGTAGAGCAGCTGAGAGATATAGAAAAAGCTGTCATTCAAACTCATATTATTCCCAGCAGCTAACTCCATGGCACTTGCCCCATTTTCAACCTGCTCTAGTGCAAAGTCTAAGGCATCTAGCCCATAGGGATCTGGCTTGACTGAAACCTTATGTCTCAGCAAATATGTCATGATTTTTGGAGTGCGTAATAAAACGGCATAGAGCAACGCATTGCGACCTAGTGGGTCTACAAAATGTAAATCCAAGTCATATTTAACGAGCGCCTTAATTAGTGGAAGGTTGTGCGTTCGCACTAAATTTAATATTGTTTGGGGACCTAGCCGTGCCCCTTTTTCAAGTAATCTAGTTATTTCATCGATACTGGCATTTGTCGAAATGGCCATGGTCAATAAAGCGTTTAGCATTTCTTGCTGCTCTATTTGCGCATTTTGTTCAGTCATATGATCTGCAGCTTGCTGCCAATTTCCTTTTTGTGCCAGCGTAAAGGCTTCTGTGATCGCCTCTTGTAACTTGGCTTGCTTTGCCTTTTCTTCATCGCTTAACTGCGCTTGTTGTTCGGTGTGTCTCGCCAGCAAAGCTTTTAATTGTTCATAACGATAATGGTCTACTGCCATTTTGTTCAGCAAATCAGGTTCTTGCCCTAAAACACGGACTATCATGCTTGGATCAGTATTCTGTTCAGTGACTGTAGTAACCAAACTCTCAGCTGACTGTTTTATCTCTTTAACATTAACGGCCTGTAACTGCTCATTATTTAGCTGTTCATATGCGTGCTCACGATTAAATACTAGCTGTATTTTTGCTCGCCCGACAGAGTGAAAGCAGGGATGGGCTTTAGACAACTTTTCAGGAGCTACTATGTCTGATAAAACGGCGCGATATAATTTATCGACACCCGATTCAATCTCATCTTGCCATTCTGACGGTATTGCATTTTCTACGTGTTGAAGCTGGGTCTTATATTGCGCGAGAGTACCATCAGAGAGCCAGTGAAGAAGCCTCTTACTACTAAGTTCGTTCGAAGGGCGCACCCCATTTGCTAGTAATAAAAGAATGATAGACTCTACTTCATCAGCTTTGTCTGTAGGTGCTGGTGAGAGTAAATCGAGGGCATTATTCGAAAATGGGTCAGCAATTGCTGGACTTCCTTCTTTAAGCCAAAACGTAGTTAATTCAGAGTTAATTGCAGCAATAGCAACATTTGTTAGTGATGTATAATGCTCTAACTCATCGTCATACCAAACTTCACTCGGTGTTAGTCCGCTTGCATCGAGTAACTGGGCCATAAGGGTTGGAGCGATACCTAGTTGCGTGGCTGTAACCAAGTCTTGATATGTCACCAAAATACCGCTCGAGGTAAGCTCTGAAATAACGTTGGAATTGTCACCTTGAAGTTGCGTCAATATGAGACTCACAGGTGTGTCGTAGACAGAAACACGCTTGCTGGCTTGTATTTTATTTTGCTGATAGGCGGTTATTAACCCTTTGATGTCTTGACTTCTAAGGTAGGCCCAGAACATATCAGCCTGTCGCTGAGATAAAATACCATTAGCGTAGTGAGGGATTGCATCTACCGATTGGTAATACTTCGATTCAGGCCTTAGCATTCGACCTCTAAGTATACCTAGGCCCGCAGCTTTTGAAATATAATCTAGCTGGTTTTCGCCTAATCCCTGATGCTGCATAGAAGAAAATATATATTGAATACGCTGCTCAGCTAGAGCTTGCCAGCTTACCATATCATCAATATCACTTGCATAGTCATTACACATCACACTGAGCGTTTCTTCTGGCTGAGTTGCAACACTTCCCGAGCTTGTATGCTGATATTGTCCAATGTTATTTGACTGCAACGGCTCACGAGTTATTACATTTTCCTCGATGTTGTCAAAGGCGAGGTATGTCCAATAAAGGCAGAGCAGTGCTAACAATGTAGCGCTTGCAATTAAAAGTGACTTTTTACTCAATATTTTGCTCCTTGCATTAATATATATCGTCAGCACTGGTACGATGTATAGGCGCAAAATGTGCTCCTATACATCACCCCAAGCGCCAGCGCTATTACTAGAGTTACCCCCTTCCCACGGATATAGTGTCCGCATTGGATATGGCTTATGGCTTATGACCTATCACGTCAATTCTTTCTACGGCAGTGACATTTTGGGTAGCTACGAGCACTATAAAGCTCAATACAAGCGTTTTTATTTTCACCTTATTTACTTGTTACGGTTTGTATGTATTTGACTAACTTTTTATAGGCGTTATAAGCATCAAACTTGACACTCCAATACCTATAATAATTGAGTGGGTCTTCAACAATAGAGAGATGCCATCACAAAAATACACTTATAAAGAAGAAAGTAAAACTTCCAAAAAAAACAAAATAACAATTATTTTCAACACCTTATTACAAAAAATTATGAGCAAATAACAAATTGGTAAGAACTTGATTATCGGGTTTAGAAATTAAAATTTTTATAAAGCAATTCAAAGCATGGATTTAAATATAACAACCCACTGAATTAACAAACACTTTAACGACTTAGACTTTCACATTACTGAATAAGACATAAATAAAAAATTTTTAATAGAACTTATTAGGCTGCCACTTACCGCTATATCAATAAAAATTATCAAAGTAAGTTATTTATCCCGACTTTAAGGCCAACTTGATTAATTAAGTACCCTATTATGAGGTGATAAAACATTGTCGATAACACGGCTACCGCGTCCTGTTGCCTCCAAGGTATCTACATCCATATAAGCAAGGCAAAATTTTTCTACTTAGTTGTTCTCAATCAGAAGTTTTTAACATAGTTAGCGTCAGGTTTGCTCCTTCAGATTGAGCAAGTATTAAGACAAATTGGTATAACTCACAAATGCAACACTCTAACCAAAATAAAGCAACCAGCATCGTTTTTTAAATATAACGGTAACTGCTTAAGACCTATACACTTTACGGTCGATAGTTTACCCATTACATCGTGAACTCGATATCTATCTCACTTGCGCATAAAATACTCACAACCTTCAACAAAATACACGCCTATATGGTTATCACGATAAGCGTGATTATATTTACCAAAAAAATCTGCTTGAAACTTAAATCCAGCGTTATCCAACTCAATCAAAAGTTTATCCACCACATCCCACGACATTGTTAGCGGTGAAAAAAGCAGAGTATTAGTGTACATGCCGGTAGGAATTTCAGCCTCAGAGGACGATATAATTAAGCTATCTGTCGCATCAATAAACAATTGTTCAAACACCTGAGGGGGGCAACTTGCAACTATATGGATGTAGGTTTTTTGCGAGTGAATAGAGTGGCAGCTGCATAAGGCCAGTACAACCACACCGATAATGAACCACCCCTTCATTAGCTACTTTACCTTACTTCAAATTCTCTATAGTAAAGCAGCTTATCCCTAAAGCTGAAACGAAGGTTTTGTGACCATGCAATAATGGGAAACTATTAATTTCTAATGATATAAGCAATAACAGCTGAATATTATTTTGAAATCTTTGATAATATCGAAATTTGTATATCCGCCTTTTTGATTACTAACTTGGTATTTTCATGGTTCTTGAAGCAACACAATCAAAGTATATTGATATAGGATGTTGGCAACTTAATACGGCAACACAAACCATCAACAACAAACACGAGCGCAAAGAACTTGAGCCTCTGCTGTTTAAAACACTTATGTATCTCATTGGTAACCAAGAGCGGATCATTACGCGGCAGGAACTGGCTGAACATGTTTGGCAACTTAACTTTGTCGACGACAATACAATTAACCGAGTCATTTTCGAGTTAAGAAAGCAGTTGGCTTGTGATCTGCAACCTCAACCAACGATCAAAACCCACTATCGCAAAGGCTACAGTTTCACGATACCGGCACCTGAACCGATTGAGCTATCTAGTAAAACATCTGACACCACAGGAAACAGCGAAGCAAGCAAGTCTTACCGAGTGCGAATACTCTGTGGCACCTTAATTGCGCTCGCCGCTTTGATCACCGTGCTATATTTCGTCACAAAGCAAACTCTCCAGATAAAAAGTGCACCTCAGCCACAGCCATCCGCTGAGATTTTCCATAATCAAATACTATCTTGGTATCGAGGTCATCATGGCAAACTGTATAACTCACCGGATCAACGTTACCTAGCCTATAATTTTAAAGCTGATACCAATGAAGTTGGGGCGTTAGGGGAGGTGAGGCTCATGGATCTTACCACCCAACATGAAAGAGCACTTAGCCTGCCGAATGGCAGCAACATTTTAGGTTGGTCGGCTGACAGTACATGGGTTTATTATTTATACCGATCTGAAGGGGAAAACCCTATCTGCGAATACCGCCGCCACCAGTTATCTCCAAAAACAGGCGCTCATGACCAGTTACTCTTTCGCTGTTCTGGCGGCCTAATTAACGCACTGTTTGATTTTGGAAAAGACCATCTGATATACAGTCGACGAGGCTATTTAGACGTACCAAACCTAGGTGCTATTTATAGCTATAATATGGAAAAACAACAAGAAACTAGGATCACAACACCGAATAACCATGGTTTTGGGGATCAGCTTTTAGCAATTATCCCTGAGTCACACCAGCTAATTTTTACTCGTAATATCGGTGATAAAGTCGAGCTACTGGTGACCACTTCAACAGGGCAAAAGACCTTAAAATTGGCAGAGTTCCCGCATTTGCTATGGGCTGCGAACTGGAATACTAAACAAAAAAGTGTGCTGTGGTTTGATCACAACACCAGTGAAATCAAACGCTATTCCATGCAAAGCTTAACGGAGCTGCCTGCCGTAAAAGTTGCGGTCGAGCCCACCTCGTACATTTTGCCAATGTCAGAAAACCAATTGCTCATGACGACCTACGGCTACGACCATGACAGCTATGTCATCGATCTTAATACGGGTAAATCAACCCTCTTTGCCAAACCGAATATTTACGAAGTAATTATGGCTTACCTTGGGGATAATGAATTTGCCTACAATGATTCCATTTTCAAAGATGTGGAATCTTACGGGGTCATGCATATAGACTCAAGCCATCGATATTCACCCATAGCGGCATTAAGTTCGGGCTACTCCATTATCGACTCAGATCCAAGCAATCAGCAAATTCTCGTCAAACATGTCGCCAACAAACAAACTGAAGTGAGAGATTGGAAGTCTCTTGATGTGCTAATAACTCTGTCCGATAACGAACAGAATGGTGGTACTCGGCTTGGCGGAAATAAGGTTGCTCAACTGCGGGCTCACAAGGTAACTGATGACAAAATTATTGAGGTTACTTTTCTGAATGGCAAAAATAACAAAATCATTACGGTTGATGACATCGTGAGTATTGATTGGTACGACGACCATCACCTAGTAACCTTATCAAGTAACCGGAATATTTCGTTACTGAATATAGAAACGGCTCAAGTGACCCCTTTGATATCCGGATCCGAGCTTGCAAACCGCACCAATGAAGTAAAAGTAAGACCAACGATCACCGCCTCCAATGGTGCAATCTACCTCTATAATCGGCAATACGTATATAAGCTTGACGCAAATCAACAAATAACAACCATCTTAGATATCAAAGCCAGCGTGAATGCCGAATCTAGCATTTACTACCTTGATGCTCATGCTGACAAGTTACTGATTTCTTACCTCACGAGATACCACAATGAGATAAAGTTATATCACCGCTAAACAGGTAAAGCTTACCGACCGATAGGCTTATAACGAAAAATGGCGAGCTCTATAAGCTCGCCATGGTTGGGATCCTTTCGATTACACTAACCTACTGAATAGTCAGTTGCTTTACAGTGAAGCCTTTACCCTCAAGCTGCTTGCTTAGCGTGTTGGTGTCACCAACTACAACATAAGTCATCTCGGCTGGAGTAAAGTACTTGCTCGCCAGCTGATTAAGCTCTTTTTTGCCAACTGTTTCAATTGTTTTAGCTCGGACATCAACAATATCAGCATCAACATTATGAGCATGCATCATCGCAAAGAAGTTTAATTTTGCCGCTGGTGTTTCGTATTTCAGCGCATCTCTTTGCGCGATCGAATTTCTTGTGAATTGAATTTCTTCATCAGTTAATCCGTGCTCACTAATCTTGCTAAGCTCTTGTTGGATTTCTGTCAGCGCATCAGCAACGTTTGCTGCATTAATGCCTGAAGCGAGGACAAACTGACCGGCATCACCATATCCAGAGAAGTGTCCTCCGATACCATATGTATATCCTTTGTTTTCACGCAGGTTTTGATTCACTCGACTGTTAAAGCTGCCGGAGAAGGCAAAGTTCATGATTTGACTTTTAAAGTGCTCCGCAGCTAAATCTTCCGCAGCGGCATGGCGTGCAACACGGATCTGGACCTGAGGTGCATTCTCTTTATGTACCAAATACACGATATTACTATCGAGGGGAGCAAATTTAGGAAGCGCCATGTCCAGCTCACCTTTTCCTTGCCACTGTGATAGCGCACTAGTTAATGCCGACATCAATTTCGACTGTGCAACATCGGATACAATTGATAATTTACTACCTTGTGGACGTATCTGCTGCGCATAAAATGATTTAACATCTGCAAGTTCAATAGTCGCAAGCTCTGCTTGAGACGGCAACCAAGGTTTACTGTAGTTTCCTTCTTGATACATCACCTGAGATAATGCGCTATCTGCCAGAAATTTTGCGCTATCGCGTTCAGATTTACTATATTCTGAAACCATGCTTTTAACTCGCGCGAAGTCCGACTCCGAAAACTTTGGTTGTAACAACTTTTCTGACAAGATATCTAGTGTCGCGGTTAAGTTCTTACTTAATGTGGATAGCTTAATCTCGATATATTCAGACTTCGCTTCGAATGCGATCTCAGCACCTAATTTTGCCAATTGCTGTGCCAGCTCTGACGGCGTACTCTGTGTTGTAGCTTGACCCAACATTTCCACCGTTAAAAGTGCGACCCCTGCATTATTTTCAGGGTCATATAAACGACCAGCTGGGATCTGAAGTAGCAATGTTGTGGTTGGCGTTTCGGTATCAAACGCTCCTAATACGTCTATGCCATTATCAGTTTTAACTTGCCATAAGTCTGGCAATGTAATTGCTTTTGCAACACCTGCCTGCGGTTTAATGCTGCGGTCAAAACTATCAGTAATCGAGGGAAGTTGTACTTCGTCTCGTACTTCCTCAGTTGCTTTAGGCTCATAAAACTTCGGCGTATAGTTGTCTTGCTGCGCGATAAGTTCTGGCTTTCCTTTTGGTACAATACTCAATACAACATTCGCCTTATTAGCAACATATTGCTCAAATACACGTTTTATATCTCCAACTTTCAAAGCTTTAACATTTTTAAGCTGTTGAGTTAGGAAACCTGGATTCTCATGGAAAGTCTCAAATTTAGCCAGCATAGAAACTTTACCCTCCACGCTCTGCAGCGCTCTCACAATCTCTGCTTCTCTTTTAGTGATAAAAAGATCAACATCTTCTTGGGTAATTTTATTTTGAATATAATCTGCAACTAACTCATCAATGCGCTTATCTAAGCTAGTCAGTGTCTCACCACTCACCGGATGAGGAAGTGCACCAAAAGCCATTTGACAAGATAGTTCAAAGCATTGATGCCATGCAAATGCCGCTACCGCTTTTTGTGTATCAACCAATTCGCGATATAACACTGAGCTTTCACCTTGCCCTGCAAAATAACCAATCGCATCTAACGCAGCTTCGTCTTTATGCCCCATATAAACCGTTGAGTACACTTTTCTAAGCATCGGTAGTGATACATTATCTTCATAAGAAACGTAACGAGACTCAACTAATGTACCGGGTTGCTTTGCAGCATCTGAAACAGTCTCCCCTTTTGGAATAGAGCCAAAGTACTTCTGTACAAGTGGTAAAACCTCATCTGGAGTTACAGCACCACCAATAGTCAACGTCGCATTATTAGGCCCATACCAACGTTTAAAAAAAGCTTTCAAATCATTTGAATTCGCACGATTTAAATCAGACATATAGCCAATCGGCATCCATGAATAGGGGTGACCATAGTCATATAGCGCTTGGTGCAGCTTTTCTAAAGCTTGCCCATAAGGAACGTTGTCGTATCGCATCATGCGCTCATTTTTTACCGCGGCGCGTTGTATCTCAAACTTTTCTTGAGTAATACCTTGAGCAAAGAATCCCATACGGTCCGCTTCTAACCAAAGCATCTTCTCCAGTTGATTTACTGGCACTGTTTGGAAGTAATTTGTTCTGTCTGTACTGGTTGTTGCATTTAACTTACCACCTGCTTCCGTCACTATTTTAAAGTGCTCTTCGTCAGCTACATGCTTTGACCCTTGGAACATCATATGCTCAAATAAATGTGCAAATCCTGATTTGCCCATTTCTTCACGTGCAGATCCAACATGGTAAGTTACATCTACATGAACTAATGGGTCTGAATGATCTTCATGAAGAATAACTGTCAAACCGTTATCGAGTTCAAACTTTTGATAAGCGATCCCAATATCACCGCCCTCAATGTTTTTTTGTTCCACTAATGTTGCACCAGCGTACTTTGACGCATCAGAAGATTGAAATTGACTACAACCGTTCAATGTTGCGGCCATGATGACTGCGATTGCAACTTTGTTTAAAAGCATAAAAAATCCTTACATTTATTTTATAATTTGGCGTTTATCTCGTATGGAACAAAGCTAGAAGCGTTCAGCGTTCCCCGTTGTTGGCGACAAGATTACAAGCCAAAGAAATTTAAGTCGCTTATCGAGTCATCATGAATTTATTTATTTTTATTAGCTATAAAATCAAATAGTTATAAATATAATGAAATTATTTTTAGCCTTTGGAACAACAAATAGTGAAGTGTTAGATAACGATAACAATGCGAATATGTCGTTTTATACCTACAGCATTAAGCCTATAAGCCATTTCGGAGTACGGAAATAGCTCGCGAATTCAGATAATAAATCCATCAATCATGATTAAAGGGTGAGAAAGCATCAATTGCTTGTTGGTGGTACTCTGTAATCGCCAGAAGATAAGAGCAGATACCAAGTTAAGGCTTGTTTACGCAATGAGTTTTATAGGGTGATAGAAACAAGCTAAAAGTGAGTCATAGTACAATAGTATTCGATGTCATTATTTGACTGAAATCGCCCACTCAACAGTGCATAAACGAAAACGACTTGCAGCTAAATGCACCAATCCCCCATTGCGTTTGTTGAGTTAGGATTAGAAAAAGGTGGAGCCCTGAATAGATAACGGGCACTCAATACGAGGCCCAGAAAATGTTCAGGGTTTAGACAACAAGCGGTTATATTCGATGAATTAGGCAAAAGCAGCCTAATTTTGCGAGCGATGCACTTCAAACTTGAATTCGCGACTGTCATCTTGTGAATACTTTCAATCATTTCAAAAGTAAACTTGTAACTCCACCCTATTTAGTACAGCTATTTCGTAGAATTCTATGCAGCCTCAAGGTAACCAACCGGTGTCATATCACCAAGTGAATCATGAGGTCGCTCATAATTATAAATATCTAACCACTCATCAGTGATTTCACGTACTTCTTGCAGTGACTCAAACAAGTATAAATCGAGCACTTCTTCACGATAACTTCGGTTAAACCTTTCCACAAAACCATTCTGGTAAGGACTGCCTGGCTCTATAAATTCCAACTTGATGTCATTTTTTATTGCCCAATCTTCAAGTGCCGTTGAAGTAAATTCTGGACCATTATCCACTCTAATCTGCTTTGGTTTTCCTCGCCAAGCAATAATTTGTTGTAGTGTTCTAATAACTCGTTCAGAAGTTAAGCTTGTATCGACCTCAATCGCCAGTGCTTGTCGGTTGAAATCATCCAGCACATTCAGTGTTCTAAAACGATGTCCATAGCTTAATGCGTCACTCATAAAGTCCATTGACCACGATTCATTATGTTGTGTAGGTGCGCTTAATGGTTCAGGTGTTCTTGTTGGAACACGGCGCTTTCCCTTACGTCTCAAGTTTAGTTTTAGCATGTTGTAAACGCGTTCAACACGCTTTTTATTCCACGGCTTACCTTTATTGCGAAGCCTTTTGAACAGCTTAGGCAACCCCCACCTAGGATGGCGCTCTACCAGCGCAAGTAATGCGTCGATAACTTCATCATCTAACGGCCGTTTATGTTTGTAATAAAAAACTGAGCGGCTTAGCCCTGCCACTTCATAAGCAAATGCGACGCTGACGTTAAATTGAGCTCTTAAATGCTCTACCCAAGCTCTGCGCCTACTTGTTTTTACAGCTTTTTTGCGATGATATCCTCAAGCATCGAGTGCTTTAGGCTAAGCGTTGCAAACATATCTTTTAGCTTACGGTTTTCTTCTTCAAGCTCTTTGAGGCGTTTAATATCAGACGCTTCCATACCGCCATATTTTGAGCGCCATTTGTAAAATGTACTTTGGCCGATGCCATGTTTGCGGCAAATTTCTGGCACAGGAATACCTGACTCAGCTTCCTTGATCATGCTGACAATTTGGGTTTCGGTGAACTTGCTTTTTCTCATCGTAAATTTTCCTATTTTAGTTAATGGAAAATTCTACTTATGAACTGTTTCATTTTTTGGGGGAGTTACAAACTCACCTTAATCGGCCTAGTCGAAAAATGCGTAACACTTACCATTTTATGAATCATAATCAATAAATTACCTTGCTTCTTCCTTATTTTTATCAAAGTGTCCGACTGTTTGCTTATTTACCGTTCTATATCCGAAAAAACATAACAAGCCAACTAGCAACCAAGTAATACCAATGGATAAGACAATGTTGCTTGTTTTGTCAGGATAGCGAAAATACAATTGAATAGGTAAAACGCCTCGGATAATGCATACAAACGCAATTAGATAAATACAAAACCTCGATAAAGGAAGTTTGCGCAATAGCCCTGCACCAGATAATGCATACAACCCAAGCACCATGAATATCGCAGACACTAGAGTTGTTCCGATTGGGGCTAGTAGAGTCCCTTTCATTGCAGACTCGATAATCTCGGGGGGAGCCATCTGTGATGAATAACACTGAGGTCCAAAGTAAATACAAGAAAGGTGCGCTAGTGCCGTGCTGAAGAAAATAGTAGCTCCTATAGCCAATAAGATAACACCTTTTTTAGCACTCATAATATTTCACCCTTTCTTATTAATAAAATTTAAAATAATCAATATAAAAATTAAAAAACATCAACTTATATACACTTTACTTTTCCAACCTACTTCCAGAAGGATAAAAAACATAAAAGTAAATACCTACCCCACCTACACAATATGCTATAAACACTACAATTAATGGAAACAAATTATCACCATTATTGTAGTTCGGCATCATAAAAAATAGAAAAGTAGCAATTGAAAGTGCAAACAAAAAATAAAAGGTAATTTTAGATTTTCCTTTATCTTCCACACTCTTTCTTTTAGAACTACCTTTAATCATGTATAACCCCTATTACCGTTGAATCAACATTGTAAGACGATGTTTATCTTTAGTTGTCCAGCCGTTATTGATACCATTTCAGGCCTCTCCGCTCGTTGAACACACTCTGAGTTCAAGCCCAGGCACCTTTAAACTACACTGTCAATTATGGTTTGTGTATTGATTACCTTAAACTGAATGATCTAACACCTTTTTAGGGTCTTGTTATCATATAGTCATGAACACCAAGTGCAGAACACGGTCAGCTTCTCCAAATAATCACACTAGCATATATTCCTACGACGTCTTTTCCCATTTGATTAAGTTTCGATTTCATAGCTTACTTTGCTGTAATACTTTCGCGCTTAGTTTTTTAACTCTCGCAATATTTCTTTTTTCTATGTTTATAAATTCTTGGTCATCTCCCTCTATAGACAACTCCAACGCTTTTCTATATGCAAGCTTAGCCAAGTCATACTCTCCTCCTTTTTCATATGCTTCACCCAAACTATCAAATCCATTTATCGAATTAGGAAAATAGCCAACAACAAACTTTAACAGCTCAATAGCTTCTCCTACTTCATCACTATTTAAACGATCGTAAGCTAATGATATTAAGATAGATTCATCTAAATCATCAGCTTTAGACGTTGAACTCGAAATAGCTGACAATCCTCCTTTCATCCAATTCCCATATATATGAAATGATTTCCTACTCAAAACAGAATCAGGGTAGTAGTGATTTGAAAGGTTCAAAAGTAGATTCGCCATACTGTAATCTTTTGTTCTAGACATACAGAATGAAGCCATTCCTAGGAGAGAGTTTTCTCTTGGTATAATAGGGTAGCCTATTCTTTTTGATAAATTTTCATAATGCAATATAACATCTTCAAAAGAACGACCAGAAATAAATTCCTCAGTAAGAGAAAGTCCATTGTATAACCAACTCAAACCCTGAATCATCCCACTCAAACTAGTTGTATTGTGATCAGAATATTTCAAAATTTCAGATCCCCAATACAAATTACCTGAGACATTACTTTTGAATATATCAACGACGTGGTTAAATTCTTTTGTAATTAGAGAGTGCTCTAGCCCTCCTAAAGAGAAATAGATTGCTCCCTCATTAACTCTTGAATTAGTGAAGTACAGCTTTAACTTCTTACTAAATTGCTTAGCATGGTGAAATGCAGGACTAATTGCAATGTGTCCATTGTAGCCAGTAGGGTTTTGCAAAAACAAGTATGATACAAATAGGCCAGCCATTGAGTGCCCAGCTATAAACTTGGTATTGTTTATCCTGAACTTTTCACTTATAAATTGCGTGACTTCATCTCTTATAAATTTTTCGTGCTTTTTTGCTAATTCGGAAATGGTATATGACTCTGAGTTTAGAAAAGGAAGGTTCTCATTAAAGTAATTATCCTTACTAGGTAGCCCAACCACAATCATTTCATGAATTTGATTTTTTGATGCAAGGAAGCTTGCAATCTCTGTCGCCAATATATGGTTTTTCTCTGCATTTAAAACATATAAGACAGGGTACTTCCTTTTTTTATCCAACGCGTAACTTTTAGGCAAACTAACTAGTATTACTCTATTTTCGTTATGTGAAGCTGAGTAGTAATTAAACTTTTCACTTACCACTTCGTAATTTGAAAATCCCTCATTTGATATAGCAACATTACAAGATAGAATTAACAAAATTATAAAAACAACAATACATTTCATTTAAAAACCTTACACAATTATCTCTTGAGAACCAACCCGAAACCACAAAGATTAAAATTAACACACCACCAACTAAAAATATAAAAACAAAGTTAAAATCACACTTTACCTTTATACGACCTTAAATAAAATCCAACTAGTATCAAAATCATTAAACCAGGGAAAAAATACTGTTTTAATAAGATTTTCTGATAAAGCTTTTTTGCCTGCTTGTTATTAACCTCAATAGATAAGGCTTTTTGTAGGTTTTCTTTTGCACCTTCTTTATTACCTCTTTCAATCTGTATTTTGGCCAGGTTTACATAAGGTATTGGCGAGTTAGGGTTCATCTTAATGGCTTTTTCAACCCAGCTTTCCGCGATTAATAAATCATCATATTTAGCAGCTGTTGCTGCTTGTATAAAAAACAACTTAGGTGTTTTAATGTCAATTAGCTCACCAACATCATTTACTTCAATTTCTAGTGGCTCATGGAGATCAGAAATAATAAAGCGATTATTATTCAAGTAACTAAGTTCAAATTTTCCCGTTCCCCAATCAACAAATAAAGTCTCATTTTTGAAGTTGATGCTAACTAAAAGCCCATTATCTAAAGCAATGCTTGCATTATTAAATCGATATAGTTCAGGGATCTGTTTTTTATCAGCCTCTTGTTGTGTTTCAGTAATCAAACTCGGTTTCGAATGCTGTTGACCCTTCGAAATAGAAATAATGCCGCTGAGCATTTTATGAATTGACTTGGCAGAAACCGTGTGTTCCAAATATGTATCAGTACGTAAAACCACCACCATATCTAGAGAAGGGTAAACAGCTAAAGTATGCCCTCCATTCCCTCTGGCACTAAAACTACCATCTTCTTCAACCCACCACATAAGGCCGAAATAAGGAGGGTATTTATCACCCATATTCGTGTTGCTTATAGCGCTAGTGCTTTTAACAACCCACTCATGAGGAATCAACTGTTTGCCATTCCAAACCCCACCTCTAGCATATAATAAACCAAACCTAGCTAAGTCGCGGGATGACATCCTAATCTGAAAAGCTGAATGTTCAGACTCAGCCTTTACATAATATCCGTCTGTAACTCGGTAATCTTGCATCTGTAAAGGGGCTGCCAATTGAGTTGCAATTGACCCAAGAATTTCCTCTCCAGTAATTTTCGAAAACAGAGTACCTGCAACATTAAAATCCCAATTGTTATACCACCAATACTTGCTTGGCTTATAACTACCTCTAGCTGGCTTGTTTAATCTCATTTCATTATTTTCGGCGGCTGCAGGAAGGTAGACTCCAGACCGAGACGATATAACATCAAAAACCTTTGCTGATAGTTCTTGATCAGTCAGCAATGAGTTATCATTACAGTTTAGATCTGCAAGGCTTGCTTGAAAGTTGATAGAACTAGAGTGAATCCCATATAGTGCACTCAATAAGCTCTTTCTAATCGAATGTATAGGAAACCTTCGGTCATTCTCCCCCCAATCTATAGCAATGGCGCCATCTTTAACTACTAAAAGCGCTGAGAAGGACTTCTTATTGTAAAACTTTTTAATTTTATCTAATCGCTCTGAAGTAAAGCCAGCCTGTTCTGGAGATTTGTAATGAAGCCAAGTAACATCTGGGTATATTTCAGCAGCAAACAAATAACTTGAAACAAAAAAGCTAATAAAAACAAAACCAAAAAAATTAAATATTTTAGTTTCAAACATTGCACAAGCCACCATTAAAACCACAAATAAAAAACATTTTTATTATAAAAACTTGCACATACCAAAACCTAACTGACTACCATCCCTTTCTAAATATCCATATTTTTTGTAGAATGTTTCTTTACCATTTGCGGAAAAAAGTCCTACTGTAGCTCCAGCGTTTGCATTTTCTGATAAATACATCTCAATTTTTTCCATTAACAAATTTCCAACTCCCATACTTTGATATTTAGGGTCGACAATTACGTCTTGAATGTAATAAAACATAGCTCCATCACCAATCACTCTTCCCATTCCTATAAGCTTTGAATCTAATCTTGCAACGACATGAAACAAGGTGTTTGCCAATGCTTTTGAAGCTGTCTTTGTATCTTGTTTTTCCCAACCTACGATACATCGTAAATCAATAAACTCCTTTACTTTTGGCGCGTTATGTTGAATTCTCACATCTAAAATCGATCTTTCTTTCATAAAAATATAATCGCTCACTTAATTTTATAAAACCAAACACAAAAGCAGAATTTTAAATTCATGACGAGCCACCTACTTCACTTAAAAAGGACTAACACATTTAAAAATCAACTTATCTCAACACCACACTAAAAATAAAAATTATAAATTCAACAAAGTTAGATCTATAAACTACTTCCTTTCCCTAAAACAAATTCTTCCCATAACAATTTCTGACTTTTAGTAGCTAAGCTATCTCTGAGCAGTTTCCTACCATTATATTTCAGCCCCATTAATTTCGCGGCGTCATAAAATGGAATAACATTAGGAACTGTTACATAATCCTTAAACTCTAAGGCTATTGATTCTCCATATAATTTACTTACTGATTTATATAGCTCATTCAAATTCATCTCTTTTCCACCTCTTGGATAGTTTTGTAGTAAATATCTCCACAGCTCATCTAAATTTCGTCTCCCTTCACTTTTGGCTCGGATTTTGAAATCAAGAGTAAGAGCTGCAATCATGCCCCCCCAATAAACAGTGGTAGATTTATCAGACTTATCAGCACCAGCACTAATCAGAGTTAACTTTCCATCGGCTTCAGCTTCATATTCTTTCATTCTATATAAAATACCATCTAAAAATTCAGACTCATTTTTTATACCTATTCTTAATAGTGCAAGTTGAGAAGCATACTCAGCTCCAAACCCCTCATTAAACCATTCATATAATGCGGACTTATCACCTTTATCATCAACTTCTAACTGATTGAATGCGAAACCGTGAAACAGCTCATGAGCAACTAGCCGTGAAATACCCAAGGGGATTTTGCTACTTTTATCTAAAAGTTTTTTGTCAGCTGGACCTACCGATATTGATATTGCTTTGCCCATGACTTCCCCTCCTCCATCATTACGATCTGAAACTATAAGAACCATTCTAGATTTTAAAGGTGATTGATATTGAGCTCCGTAATATTGAAAAAATTGGTCAACTTTCTGATTTATATCGTCAACCATTTTACGAGTATATTCACCTGAAAAAGCCGTTCTTAGTTGTACATTTCCTACTTTAAAAGAACCTTGAGTATGCTCACCCGCAAAGAATGCTGAGTTTTGCAGATCACTCGTCCCCTCCACGTAGAATTCAGTTGTACTATCATTAACACTTTCCCAAGGAGTAGTAATGGCCCAAGAATTGGGGGTTTCAAATTTTATATTTACTTTTTTACTTGGCTTCCCTGCAATAAATAGAGCACGTCCAGCCCACATTACACCATCTTCTGTTGCATAAGCAGCTCCATTATCACCAAATTTTATCTTAGGAATTACTGTGTCGTGTCCTAAAACGACATCATATGACAAAGTAATCTTTCCATTTTCGTATCCAATTAGTTCCCATTTACTATTTTCAACCTCAGAAATCTGAATAGTTTCTCCATCTGAATTTAATACTGTGAGGTTTCTTACAAATCCTCCCCAGCCATTTTTCAAACCATGAACATTTTGCTCATTCATGGAAATAACATGACCATGTGGGAAAAGAACTGCTTTAACTTTCGCTATTCTGGGGTTGTTCTTAGTGATAAAAACAGTGTAATGATCAGCTAATGCTGGAGGTGAAAAAAGCAAGGAGTAAAAAGCAAAGGAAAGTGTAACGGCTATAGTTTTGAACATATAAAACCTACAAAATAGTGTTTATCTTACGACTAGCATTGAAGCAGCCTTCAATTAGCATTGGAGACGGCTGGTGCACTTGGTAGTCAAATCGAATTTACAACACTATCCGTTTTTTAATTAGTTCTGTCTTCCCAAATCATGATTTGGGACTAAATAGGACCGGTTAACTCACTGTTTTTGTGAACTTCGGTATTTACTAGGAGTCATTCCTACCGTAGATTTGAATGTACTATAGAAAACAGATTTTGAGTTAAAACCTGAATCAAAAGCTATTTCTAAGATACTTTTGTGAGATTCTTGTGGCAGAACAATTTGTTTCTTAACTTCATTGACTCTCATGTTGTTAATGAATTCACAAAAGTTATAACCTGTGGCAAAATTTATAGACCAAGAAACGTCTTTCAACTTAAAACCTGTTTCATTCGCAACTTCTATTAGTGATAACCTTGGCTTTTTATAAAGCTCTTTTTCTAATACTACTTTTGTAATATCTTCACATAATTGTTGTGCTAATTTTAAGTTAGATTGTTGTTCACATTCTAAAACTTTCACCTTCAAGTCTTCATAGGGAACCATATCATCAAATAGCTCAGGTTGATGAGCAGTTTTAACTACTAGAAAACACATCAAAAGCAGCGCCACCAATACATCAATAAAATACCAACCAGCCTTTATCTCAATGGCGTTAAATGGCTGCAAATTTAACCTTAAAAGATCTACTAGAGCAAAGATAAAGAAAACATAAATTATCTTGTTAACCCAATCTAACTTTAATGACAGTGCGTCAGAGCGGACGGCCATTGATATGGAGTGATATCGCTTTATTAGCTTTAAAGAAGCAATTAAGTAGGTAATTTGACTAAATGTAGCAATCAAAATAATAAGCTGGACATGTTGCGTGAAGGGTAATGCTAAAATTGCAGGTGCCACATGCAGAAACTTTAATTTAGAAGCTATAGGCTTTTCATTAATTATCCATCTAACTAAAAAGTAGACTATTGGCCCTTTAATTAGTGTAAAAATGGGAGTTACTATATACCCATCTTGACCTCGTGTTTCTTCATATAAATTAAATATCATTAAGATAGAATAATATATGAAAAGAAATAAGACGCCTCGATATCTATCCATTTTCCAGACTAAAATCACTCCTAACACCGAAACCACTGTAAAAACTATTTGCAAGATGTTTACTGGCTGCAACTGAACGGTTTGTGAAAACATCGATTCCCTTATTAATTTATATAATCGGTAGTGCCTATTGCGCTCTATTACAAGAAAATTAATCTGCATCGAGAGCATTTGAAGCTGTCATAATGAATGGCTAAGCTTTGGATAAAGCATAACCGATTATGTGTGATTTCACCTAGCATGTGGCGTGATTTTGAACTGTTCTTGAATTTAAAAAGCTTTGCTCAGTTCGAATAAGATAAGTATTGAAGGTGTTAGTTGAGAAATATGATAGCCAGCATCAATTGCTGGCTATTATTGTACTTTATTACTATAACTGCATGGGCTTTTCTAAGAATGCCAGCACTTTCTTAAAGTATTTCAGACGATGTTCCGGTTTATAGAAACCATGCCCTTCATCTTCAAGTAAGTAATACTGATAAGGCTTATCAGCCTTTTTCAGTGCATCAATTAAAGATTCCGCTTGTTCAATTGGCGCTCTTTGGTCCTCACCACCATGTACGATAAGGACTGGAACCTTAAGCTTCTCGACATTATAGCTTGGAGAAAATTCCTTTAACTGCTTTTCATCGGTGCCAAGTACACGTTCTAAATATGCGACCCCTGAACTACGCTGAGCAATATCACCTTCTTCAAACATCAGTGGTAAATCATATACGCCAACCACACCTACAGCACATTGGAATAAGTCTGGTTCTAATATTGCGCTTTGCAATGCCGAATAACCACCGAAGCTCGCTCCCATAATACAAATCCGATTTTTATCAGCGATACCTTTAGAGATTAAGTCACGGGTTCCATCAATGATGTCATATTGAATTTCTTTGCCCCACTTTCTATAGCCAAGCTCTTCAAATGCATCTCCATAACCACCTGACCCTCGAAAGTTAATTTGTAATACAGCCATACCTCTGCTCGCGAGCATTTGCACTTCAGGGTCAAACTGCCAATAATCTCTTGGTCCGTGAGGTCCACCATGCGGCATAACAATCAAAGGAAGGTTTTTCTTTTCTTTACCTTGTGGTGTGGTGAGGTACCCGTGAATAGTAATTCCATCACGTCCTTTAAAACTGATGGCTTCCATCGTTGACATACTATTAGGATCAATCCAACTACGGTTTGCGACTAATAACCCAAGTTGATTTTTCTTGCTATCAAATAGATAGTAATTTCCAGGATTAATATCACTACCAGCAAAAACGATAACTCTGCTGCCATCTCGAGTACCACTTACTATGCGGATCTGATTCCCCGGTATTGAAGCTATAAGCGACTTTAGTCGTTGGCTCCATATTGAATCTTGATCTACGAACGCATACGTCGGATAATCCGGATCGAGCTCAATTGCGAAAGGAGTTTGATTAACCGGATCACGCCATATTTTAGATGGATCAACTAATTTGTCTTGGAAAAAATGCTTGAGCTTGCCAGTTTCCAGTGTCAGTTGATAAACCCCTCGCGGCTCTCCTGCTTTTGCAGCGGATAGATACGCCAATTTACCCGATTCATCAAAACCATGTAGCCAATAGTCATCAAGATCTTGTGCTAGTGTTAACTCTTTCCAGTCACTATCTTTTGTATTTTTTATAAATACAGATGTGTTACCATTATCATCAGTCGAAGCAACAGCTCTCACCTCCCCTTGATGATCTGTCAAAAAACGCCCCATCCTACGCGGAGATATAGAGACTTTTCGTCTAACACCTGAATGGACGTTGACTTCGTATACCACAGTTACTGGCTCCTTAGAGCCTGACCACGGATAAGTCACGATCAGCATTTTATCTTCATCATTGACCAAAGGGTCAAGGATGTAGGAAGTGCCATACAGAGGTGTCGCTTTTTTCAGTCGTGATCCGGTTTGAATTTCACCTTGATATCCAACTAAGTATCTCCCTCGGCTACCGTCAACATTTACACCAAATAATTCGCCATGATACTCAGGGTGATCTCGCCACCCTCGGATATACTCTTTCTCAAGTACTACACGGTTGTCGTTAACCCACTCATAACGACCAACTTGGGCATTACCGTTGAATCTCACGGCATGAATAACCTTAAATCCATCAAGCTCTAGAAAACCCAAGATACTTTTTCCTTCAGCTTTAGTGATAAAGCCTAGGTATTCACCGTTTGGTGATATTTTTACACTTGAAAACTCACTACCTTTGCTAAACGCCTCCAACGGTATGTCTTGCTGAGCAAACACAGCTGTCGCCATCAAGGAAAGAATTAAAATAAGTAACTTTTTCATCCTGTTATAACTTCTCCATTATTATTAAAAATAGTCATCACTTTAATGGGTACATTGTAACAAGAGTTTAGTCACTTAGGTAGTTGTATAATTTACAAATGTTTAACTTTGTAAAAATTCTCCCTTGGCAACATCCTCAGCCGTAAATAATCCAGTATCCAACACCCATCCGGTGATCAAACTCGCTGGTGTAACATCGAATGCAGGGTTATATACCTCAGCATTGTTGGGTGCCCATTGGCAATCACCAAAGCTGCCACTGACACCAGTTACTTCGCTTTTGGCACGTTGTTCAATTGGAATGGCTGCGCCATTTGGACAGCTGCTATCTAATGTTGTGATCGGAGCCACCACATAAAAAGGAATATTATGGAAATGGGCTAACACTGCTAGATTATAAGTGCCGACTTTATTCGCAAAATCACCGTTTGCCGCAATCCTATCTGCCCCCACAAAGATTTTATCGACTTTACCCGCCGCCATTAAACTCGCAGCCATATTGTCACAGATTAGCGTGTATGGGATTTGCCATGCATCTAGTTCAAACGCGGTGAGCCTACCACCTTGTAACAGTGGCCTAGTTTCATCAACCCAAACATGAATGTCACCATGTTGTTTTGCAGCATGATGAATTACGCCAAGTGCGGTGCCTACACCTGCCGTTGCCAGTGCGCCAGTATTGCAGTGGGTAAGAATATTGTCTCCCGCATTCACAAGCTCTGCACCTATGCTTGCCATACGGTCGCATAGCGCAGTGTCTTCTTCAAATAACTGTTCAGCGGTTGTGATCACTTGTTGTTGCCAATCATTCGCTTGTAACGCTTCACGCAATCTCGCCATGCAGTGCATTAAATTCACCGCTGTAGGACGCGTTGCTTCAAGTTCATCTATCGAACGAGCAATTGTGTTTTTGTCTTCTCCCTGTTCGGCAAGATAACCAATTAACAAACTTGCCGCTAAACCAATAAGCGGAGCACCGCGAACCTTAAGTGTCAGAATTAGCTCGCTCATCGTCGCAACGTCGCGGCATTCATGCCACTCCTGTTGATGTGGCAGTAAGTATTGATCCAATACCTGTACCACGCCCGATTCGAATTTAAGACTACGTGCAATTAAGGTTTTCATGACATCCCGCTCTTTCAAAGTGTACTAATGATATTTTACATCAAGATCTAAAGAAGTATAGACATCTAAACATTTAAAAATATAGAATGCTAATAGCAAATATCCACAAGGTGCAGAAACATGTCGAGCTACATTGAATTTGATGCAGAAAAAGTTATTGATTACATTACTAATTTAGGAAGTTTCTTTGATAAAGATGCAACCTTATCTTGTTATGAGTTTGGTGATGGCAATCTGAATTTGGTTTTCCGCGTGCAAGATACGCAAGAAAATAGCATCATCGTTAAGCAAGCTTTGCCTTACGCTCGATGTGTGGGTGAGAGCTGGCCACTGACGTTAGACAGAGCCAGAATTGAAGCTAGTGTGTTACAACGCCATGGTGAGATCTGCCCAGATACCACAGCAAAAGTGCTGCACCACAATACAGAGCTTGCGGTAACTGTGTTGGAAGATCTTGGCCATCTACGCATTTTGCGCGGTGAATTAAACCAAGCGAACACCTTTGCAAGACTCAGCAAAGACGTCGCAAATTACCTAGCAAAAACCAGCTTTTATCACTCAAGTTTTTACTTAACACCGAGTGAAAAGAAAGCCCTAGTCACCGAGTTTACTAATCCTGAGCTGTGCGCAATCACTGAAGATTTGTTCTTCGACGACCCATACCGCGATGCTGAAAGAAACAACTTTCCAGCCGCATTGCAATCGTCTGTGGAAATGCTAAGAAACAATAAGACGTTATTAGTTGAAGTGGCAAAGCTCAAAGCCCAGTTTCTCAATGCACCAGAAGCCTTGCTCCACGGTGATATCCATACTGGTAGTATTTTCGTCGATGCCAAGCACACTAAGCTAATCGATCCAGAGTTTGGCTTTTTTGGCCCCATTGGCTTTGATTTAGGCTCATTTATCGGCAATTTATTGCTCAACTACTGTGCCCAACATGCTCGCATTAACGCTTTGCCAAAACGTCGAAATATGCAAGTGTATTTACTCGATAGTATCGCCACCACCCTATCTAACTTCTATGTAACTTGGCTTGAACTGGCAAAAACACAAACACGCGACCTGTCATTGCAAGCAGATGGCTACGCGGAATACTTCCTCACTAAGGTATTGCAAGACGCGGTTGGTTATTGTGGGTGTGAATTGATCCGCCGCACCATTGGTCTCGCACATGTTGCGGACATAGATGCGATTGAAGATGAAGATGCACGCTTAGCGACACAACAGCGAGCACTGCACTTAGGTGAACAGCTCATCATTAATGCCAATAAATGCCGAACGACTGATGATGTGTATCAGCTAATCATTAGTTTTGTAAACTAAACTAGCTTAGGCTAATAAAATAAAAAAGCCCAACGTCTTTACTTTGGGCTTTTTTATTAAATGGATAATCTCGATTACTTACGTGCTTGATTCATCGTGGTTTCAATATATTTGTCGATTTGGTCTTCAAGCACAAACAATGGTACAGAGCCATGACGTAAGATTTGATGGTGGAACTCACGGATATCAAACTGATCGCCCAGTGCTTTTTCTGCTTTGCGACGTAGCCGCTTAATGGTTAGTTCACCAATTTTGTATGACAGCGCTTGAGCCGGCCAAGAGATATAACGATCAGTCTCCGTTTTAACATTATGTAAGGACAATGCAGTGTTGTCTTTCATAAAGTTCATCGCTCGCTCGCGGCTCCAACCAAACATATGCATGCCAGTGTCTACAACCAAACGAGCCGCTCGCCACATCTCGTAGGTTAAGCGACCAAAATCACTGTAAGGATCTTGATAAAATCCGGCTTCGATACCCAAAAACTCAGAATATAGCCCCCATCCCTCACCAAAAGCAGAAATATATTCGTTACGACGATATTCCGGTAGATAATCAAGCTCGGCATTCAAGGAGATCTGCAAATGGTGACCAGGCACGGCCTCATGTAGAGTCAATGCTTCTAATACATACAACGGGCGCTTATCTAGAGCGTAGGTATTTACCCAATAATAGCCAGCATCAGTATCGCTACGTGCACCAGAGTAACGCCCGGTTGTATATTTAGGTGCAATGCTCGCAGGCACTGGAGCGACACCGTATGGCTTTCTTGGTAATGTATGGAATAGCTTAGGTAGCTGGGCATCCATCTTCTTTGCTATATATGCAGCTTCTTTAAGCAACGCTTCGGGGGTTTTAGCATAAAACTGTGGATCGGTTCTTAAGAACTGCACAAAGTCGGCAAAAGACCCCTTAAAGCCTACTTTTTTAATGATTTTTTCCATTTCTGCACGGATCCGAGCCACTTCTTTAAGACCAAGCTCGTGGATCTCTTTTGGCGTCATATTCGTGGTGGTGTAGTATTTAGCACGATTCGCATAAAACGCTTCACCATTTGGTGTCGAAGAAATTCCAATTTCAGTTCTAGCCGCAGGACGATACTCATTGACAAAGAAATTAAGGTAATTTTGATATGCAGCGATCACATCACCTTGAATAATCTTTTTGGCACGCTGTTGCAGCGCTTTAAATTCAGCATCAGGTAAACCCGCTTGGTTTTGTGTAAACGGGCCATAAAACTCAGATTTTGTCACATCATCAACGATATAGGCTTCGATAGAACTTTCATAACCTTCAAGCACAGCTTTCGGCTGAGTCAGACCAATCGCCATACCTTCTTTCATCCAGTCGATATTTTGCTTGAAATAACGAGGAACTTGCTGCAAACGTGCTAAATATAGCTCGTAACCAGTACGTTTCTTAAAGTCATGACTCGAGATCATAAAAGACAGACCGGAATGAAAACCATATTCAGAGGTGAGCGGCATATAGTGACTATGAAAACGATATTCATCGACGCTATTCTGCACTTGCGCACGCAAAATAGTGAGATTGATTTGATTTTCCTCACTTAGCGCTGAAGTGTCGATATTGTCGAGCTGAGCCAAAAACTGTAGACGCTGCTGATTTGTGGTCGCCAACTTTTCTGCACTGAGGTTTGGTAGCAGAAACTCTACTTTTGTATCACTGCGACCATAGGCATTGTTATCACTTCTAAATTTCATAACGCTGCCAGCTATTTGAGTAAACTCAGCGTTATTGTCACTTCCGGTAATAGCACAACCTGATAAGGCGACGGTTAAATAAACGGCGACGCTTGAACGCTTAGTCCACAGCTTTAATTTTGGTGATAACACGCTGACTTCCTCGATACGTTGTTGTTACTCAGCTCGCGATAAAATAGCCAAAAAATAATGATTATCCATCGCTCTGAGCTTTGTTATGGTGAAATGAACTTTCTGCTAGTCAAAGTAGGAGAGTCCCGTAACAGATGCAACTTAATTCGACAGAATCACGAATATCTCAGATCGAATACAATTTACTCAACCTAGTAAAAATTGATGAGAAAATCAGCAATTCAACAAAAAAATGTAAATTTTCTATTTCAAAGACAAATTTTTTACTTTTAAATTCGGACGATACAGATTAATGTAGGTCTAGTGCAATTAGGACAAGAGTTACACCGAAGGAGTTGGTGGTAGTTCATTAACGTTTGATAATTAATTGTTGTGGTAAATGAAATGATGTTCCATGATCCCATGGCTGTTGCCCAAGAAAAAATGACACAGGTGTGCCTGTTTTTAGAGCAACATCATTTGCCGCCCACGCCTTTAAATTATCAGGTTGCTTATACCCATATTAGCGCCACGAACAAAGATCTCGACCGTGCCATCAACAAAGCCATCAAAGCGCACACAAAAATAGACTGTGTATTCATTGAGCAACTCTACTATCAGTTTCTAGATCAAGGACAAAAAACACAATCTGAATTGCTTGAAGGTGTTGATTCTTTGGTGACTGAATTACACGAAAATGCAGAAACCTCACAAAAGCAGGTTATTCGCTTTGCCCAACAAGTCAGTCAATGTGTGCATAATTTAGATGAACACAACATTCAAAAGAGTAAGCGCGCACTATCAACACTCACCAAACAAACTGAGCTATTGCTAAAACAGCACAAACAATTTAAACAAGCGTTAATAAAATCGCGTTTAGATTATGAACGTAATCAAAAGTTACTACTCGACTTGCGTAAACAACACTTATTAGACCCACAAACGGGTCTTTATAAGCGTCACTATCTTCATCAAAAAGTGTCCCTATGGCAATCACAGCAAAAATCTGTCTGTGCGCTTTCTATTCAAGTTGATAACCTTGACGAGTTTTCAACGCGGTTTGGTGACGTTGTGGGTGAAGTTGTGCTTAATCGTATCGCCAATAATATCAAACGTTATGTCGTTGAAAGCGGCTTACCTGGTCGCACAGGTAAAAAAGAATTTACGGTTATCCTTGCTGATGTAGATTTAGATACCGCGAGTGTTATCGCGGAAAAAGTGCGTAAAGGTGTTGAACGATTAAAGTTTGTCAGCGCGAAAGGGAAAATTCCACTACCCAATGTCTCTCTGGCCCTTGGAATAGCCCAACTTGCACCAGAGCAAGACTTTAATATGTTGGCAAAACGCGCAGGTTACGCTGCACAGAAGGCACATTCTCTCGGCCAACACTGTTATATTAGTCACTGATCCGCAATATCCTCTTTTGTTTGCATTTTCAACAATACAACACGGATAAGAAATTGCACCTACGGCTACCAATCAAGTACACTAGCAACCATAGTTGCAGAGTAATGATGGAACCCACATGAAAGAGTCACAAGACAATACTACCCACTTTGGATACAAAACAGTCGAGACCGACAAAAAAGCCTCTATGGTTGCAGACGTATTTCATTCTGTAGCTGCAAAATACGACATCATGAATGATCTGATGTCATTCGGTATCCATCGTTTGTGGAAGCGTCAAACTATTGCCTGCTCAGGTGTACGCGCTGGTCACAAAGTACTTGATCTTGCTGGCGGTACGGGTGATTTAACCGCAAGATTTAGCGAATTAGTTGGTGATAAAGGACAAGTTGTTTTAGGTGATATTAACGACTCAATGCTTAAAGTAGGCCGCGAAAAATTACGCGACTCGGGACTTGTTGGCAATATTGAATACGTTCAAATGAACGCAGAAATGCTGCCTTTTGACGATAATACTTTTGATGTCATCACTATTGCCTTTGGTTTACGTAACGTAACTGATAAAGATAAAGCATTGCGCTCAATGTACAGAGTACTAAAGCCAGGTGGACGCTTACTGGTACTTGAATTTTCAAAGACAGATAACGAGGCGCTGGCAAAGCTGTATGATATGTATTCATTTACACTATTACCTGCAATGGGCAAATTAGTTGCAAATGACAGTGAGTCTTATCGCTACCTTGCAGAATCTATTCGCATGCACCCAGATCAAGAAACGCTAAAATCCATGATGGATGAAGCCGGTTTTGAACAAACTGACTACCAAAATATGACCGGAGGCATCGTCGCCCTTCAT
Source organism: Pseudoalteromonas sp. JC3 (assembly GCF_030291895.1). Lineage (NCBI taxonomy): Bacteria > Pseudomonadati > Pseudomonadota > Gammaproteobacteria > Alteromonadales > Pseudoalteromonadaceae > Pseudoalteromonas > Pseudoalteromonas sp. JC3. The sequence goes on from NZ_CP127855.1 coordinate 4,112,131, forward strand.
CGCGGCTTTAAATTCTAGGAGTTGCTGTGTTAGCTTCATTACTTGGCGCCGTACTTGAGACGGCTTTAAACAAAGGCCTTAAACTCTCACCTGAGCTAAAGCATGTGCTAAGTAAAGGCCAACACAAAGTACTCAGTGTTGATATTCGAGATCAAAATACTTGTTTAGCTGTGACTTACACAGGCATTAACATTCACGTACTATGCCCTTTTGATGGCGAAGCCGATTGTTCAATTAGTGCCGATTTACCAACCTTGCTTGAACTCAAAGACCCAAGCCAACTCACTGCGCTTATTCGTCAAGATAAGCTCGACCTTGAAGGGGATTTGGCACTAGCACAACTATATAGTAGTGCGTTGGCAACACTTGATATTGATTGGGCGGAGCACCTCGCCAAATATGTCGGTGATGCACCCGCACAAGTTGCCGTAGATACCTTTCATAAGTTAGCACATCGCGCAAAGCAAGATGGGCAGGTAGCCAAGGCAACACTAACTGGGTTATTTCAAGATGAGTTGAAAGTTGCACCCCATCCGCTCGAATTTCAACAGTTTAAGCAGCAAGTGAGAACCCTAAACAATCAAGTCGAAAGCTTAAATCAACGCCTCAGCGCATTACTTCAGCAAAACAAAGGAAATTAGGTTGTCTTTACTTCGCTTGCATCAGATCACCAAAACATTTTTAACCTATGGTTTAGACGAAATCGTCCCTGCGCATAAGCAGCCTTGGTATGGTAAACTCGCTCGAGCGAGTTTGTTTTGGCTGCGCAACAAACATAAAGACAAACCAATAGGCACTCGTCTGCGCCTGGCGCTACAAACATTGGGGCCGGTATGGATCAAGTTCGGCCAGATGCTTTCGACCCGTCGAGATTTACTGCCACCAGACATTGCCGAAGAACTTGCATTTTTGCAGGATCAAGTTCAACCATTTGACCCCGCGATGGCACAAAAGCTCATTGAACAAGCGCTAGAAATCGACGATATTCATGAATACTTTGCTGAATTTGAATCAAAACCGCTGGCTTCAGCCTCAATAGCGCAAGTGCATGCTGCCAAGCTACAACACAAAGAAGATCTGAAGGATGTCGTGATCAAAGTTATTCGTCCCGATATCGAAAAACAAATCCATGCCGATCTCTCTTTAATGGAGCGTTTCGCTAAAATCGTTGTCAATTTACTCAGCGAAGGAAAACGTCTGCGCCCAGTGGAAGTTGTTAGGGAATACAAAAAAACCTTACTCGACGAGCTAGACTTGATGCGAGAAGGCGCGAACGCAATTCAACTCAGACGCAACTTTGAAGACTCAGATTCACTGTATATCCCTGAGGTATATAGTGATTATTCACGTAAAAACGTGCTGGTGATGGAACGCATCTACGGTATTCCGGTTTCAGACACCGAAGCCTTGTTAGCGCAAGGCACCAATATGAAATTGCTGGCCGAGCGCGGCGTGGAAGTCTTTTTCACACAGGTCTTCCGTGACAGTTTTTTCCATGCAGATATGCATCCTGGCAATATTTTTGTCGCTCGTGAAAATCCTCATAACCCTAAGTACATTGGCATAGATTGCGGCATAGTCGGCACCTTAAACCGTGAAGATAAAAGGTATTTGGCCGAAAACTTTATCGCCTTTTTTAATCGTGATTATCGTCAGGTGGCACAGCTTCATGTGGACTCTGGCTGGGTTCCTGCAGATACCTGCGTAGAAGAGTTTGAGTTTGCCATTCGCACCGTATGCGAACCTATTTTTAACAAGCCGCTTGCAGAAATCTCTTTTGGCCATGTGCTAGTGAATTTGTTTAACACGGCAAGGCGCTTCAACATGGAAGTGCAACCACAATTAGTATTATTGCAAAAAACCCTGCTGTATGTAGAAGGTCTAGGGCGTCAGCTTTATCCGCAGTTAGATCTGTGGAAAACAGCAAAACCATTTTTAGAGCATTGGGTACAAGAGCAAGTAGGCCCTTTCGCGGTGGCGAAAAAGCTATATGCAAACTTACCATTTTGGGCTGAAAAAATGCCTGAACTGCCAGATTTGATTTATCAAAATCTCAAGCGCCGCCCACCTCCACCTGTCACACAAAAAGCAGATACTGCTACAAAGCCGCTGTTGTTAGGCTTAGCAGCGAGTAGTTTTGCAATAATATCGGGATTGAGCTTTATTTTTGACAAACCTGTCGCAAGTAGCCTACTTGCGATTATTGCCGTGCTAGTATTTATTGGCGCATGGCGTAAAACAGGGTGATTTTTTGCTCGCTAGGCGTATAATCATTATTCATAAGCAGTAAGTATCAATGGAGTTATTATGGGATTCGGTGGGATCAGTATTTGGCAATTACTTATTATTTTAGCCATCATTGTTTTGTTATTTGGAACTAAAAAACTACGCGGTATTGGTAGTGATTTAGGCGGTGCAGTTAAAGGCTTTAAAAAGGCGGTATCGGATGAGCAAACTGCGACCGACTCTGAGCCAGAAAAGTTAAAAAATACAACAACTGAGCAAGCACAACCTGTATCAGAGAAAGAAAAAGATAAGGTGTAATTCAACATGGGTATGTGGGAGTTAGTGGTCGTTCTTATCGTTGGCCTAATTGTACTTGGCCCTGAACGTCTTCCCGTTGCAATCCGCACCGTAGCGAGATGGATAAAAACGGTAAAGTCTGTCGCTAATTCAGTCAAAGCTGAAGTAAGTGAAGAGTTACGCGTTCACGAGCTACATAATAATTTAAAGAAAGCGGAACAACAGGGAATGCAAGATTTGGCCCCCGAACTCAAGCAATCCGTTCAAGAATTACAGGAAGCGGCTGAATCAGTCAGACATTCTTATAAATCAACCGAAAATAATAAAAATAAAGACTAATCAATCTACCAGTTAGATAGTTAGAATGGGTTCAAGTTTTGGATATTTAGACATCCAAGCAGTACCTTTTCTCTTATCCAATTGACATTATATTCGTACGAGTCAAGTTACATGACAGAATCAGCCCAGAGTGGATTTATAGCTCACCTTGTTGAGTTAAGAAACCGCTTAATGAGAGCGTTAATGAGCGTTTTCGTTATCTTTGTTTCCTTGGTGTATTTCGCCAATGATATCTATGCGTTTGTTGCGGCGCCGCTAGTAAATAGCTTGCCTAGCAATACAACAATGATCGCAACAGATGTTACAGCACCGTTTTTTGCCCCCTTTAAACTAACATTATTCGTGTCGTTATTCGCTGCAGTGCCATTTATTTTACATCAAGTGTGGGGCTTCATCGCACCAGGCTTATATAAGCATGAAAAGCGGATGCTTATACCGATATTACTTTCTAGTGTACTACTATTTTATGGCGGGATTGCCTTTTGCTACTTTGTTGTCATGCCTATCATTCTCGGTTTTTTTACCAGTGTGGGACCGGAGATGATGACATTATCACCAGATATTAGCAGTTATCTTGGCTTTATCCTGAAGCTATTTTTTGCTTTTGGCATCGCCTTTGAAATTCCCGTTGCCATCATGCTTATATGTTGGAGTGGTATGACAACCCCTGCGAGTTTAAAAGAGAAACGGCCTTATGTTGTCGTTGGTGCTTTTGTCATCGCAATGTTTTTAACCCCCCCTGATGTTCTATCTCAAACTTTATTGGCACTACCTATGCTACTCTTGTTTGAGTTGGGGCTCATTCTAGCCAGATTTTATAGCACTAAACCACAACAACAGGAGTCAGAAGAATGAAAAAAACCATGATACTGTTTGCAGTTGGCTTTACCTCTCTTTGCGCTGCAAAGCCGATCAATACACAGGCTCTACAAGCTTGTACCCTGATTGAGAATGATTTTAAGCGGCTCATGTGCTATGACAATGTGATTGCAAATAAACCAATCACTGAAGCGCAGTCTGGCAAAGCAATCACAAGCAAAAATAAGGTAAGTGAAGCGCGAAGCGTAGAAAAAATAGAGTCGAAAGAAGATGGTTTTGGCTTAGAGTATAAAGTTAAAGCAGCAAGCGAAGAAATCGAAGAAATTACGGCTAAACTAGTTAAAACCTCTACCCAAGGCCGTAATAAAATGGTCTTCACTCTAGACAATGGCCAAGTATGGCGACAAGTTTCATCAGAGACCTTTTTTGCCAACGAGGGCGATACATTAATTATTGAGCGTGCTTCTTTCGGCTCATTTTTGATGAAAAAAGCGGGTTCAAACCGCACAACGCGAGTTAAACGAGTTAACTAATGGACAAGATGATCGATGCTGGTGTAAACCTCACCAGCTCGCAATTTTCATCCGACTTGGCCGAGGTAATTACTAGAGCCAAAGAAGCAGGCATAGAATCTATGCTAGCAATTGGCTGCGATTTAACAAGCAGCGAGCAAAGTATTTCACTCGCTGAGCAATACCAACTTTATTGTACAGCAGGTGTCCACCCACACGATGCCAAAGATGCACCTGACACGCTCTACGATGACCTCCTCACTCTTTTAAAAAGTAGCAACAAGGCTATTGCTGTTGGTGAATGTGGCTTGGACTTTAATCGCGACTTTTCACCAAGGCCAATACAACAAAACGTGTGCTTGACGCAACTGCAGCTAGCAGAAGCTATTAACTACCCAGTGTATCTACATGAAAGAGATGCGCACGATGCGCTATTTGCGCTACTGCAAGAAGTTAAAGTTCAAGGAGTACTACACTGTTTTACTGGTGACCGTACCGCACTGCGCCATTACTTAGATTACGGATTAATGATTGGCATCACAGGCTGGGTTTGCGATGAACGTAGAGGCACAACGCTGCAAGAGCTCATTCAATACATACCTCTTGACCGTTTACTTTTGGAAACAGACGCGCCGTACCTACTACCAAGAACAATTAACCCAAAACCTAAATCTCGCCGCAATGAACCAATGTACTTATCCTATGTAGCTGAGCAAATTGCACGCTTAAAACAATGTCCCATTTCAGAAGTTATATCCACAACCACTACCAATTTTAAACAATTGTTTGTGAGGTAAAACCAATAATGCGCATTGTGTTATCTTTACTTTTATTGTTATTCAGCTCCGCCGCATTTTCTACTGTGACTATTTCTGAGTCATTTAAGGTAGAGCACCAAATAAAGTTAAGTTATACACTGAGTGAAGACGCCTCTTTAGCTAAATTACTTGCAGCCCCAGCCGAATGGCATGAAAGCATTCAAGTTCCAAAAGGCCTCCGGCCTGTTGAGAAATTTTTATGGTTAAAGATTACAATACACAACGCGAATAACGCTCTCACACCGGTGTTAGTCAGTATAAACAATAACCTCATTGATGCGGTGACTGCTTATCATGTTAAACCAAACCATCCTATATTTACTCTTGATATGGGTGATGCGCTACCACTGATAAGACGACCACTTAAATATGAGTCGTTAGTCATTCCACTTGAGCTACAGCCACAAACGCAAAGCCATTTATATTTGCAAATCAATGATGATGGTGTGTTCAATGCACCTATTGCTATCTGGGAGCCTAACGAATACCTTCAATTTAAGAGTAAATTTAATCTTATTTTTGGGATTTTAGCAGGCTTTGTATTAGCACTCGCTTTAACTAATGCCACACTTTATTTTGTTACCAAAAGAAGTTACTTTCTATGCGCAACTTTATTCATCGCTATAATCTGGCTATTGAACGCTCATATTTATGGCTTTGGCTACCGCTACTTGTATTCTACTTGGCAGTGGTTCCAGCAGTATGGCCAAGGTGTCATGACTTTGCTGCTCAGTATACTACTGTTGCCTACTGCTAGTTATTGCGCAGAAAGAAGGTTACTCGCTCACCCTCTGCTTACACGTAAAAGAATCATTGCGGTCATAGTGAGTTTGTTCGTAATAACCGCTTTTCTGCCAGTTTCTCAGTCACTTTTATTAGCTCAAAGTATCAGTTTTATTATCGCACTAATACTTATCTACATACTTACCCGATTTAGCAATAAAAACCGCAATATCTTAATTGCGATTGCACTTTGCCACTTTATTGTGATCAGCTACCCATTTACAGTTGAACTCGGTGTTCAGTCTGGAAGCTTTTTAAATCACTTGGGGTACTTTGGTATTTTTGCGATAGAAGCGACTTTACTCAGCTATTTACTAGTACGCCTTTACATTTTTCAAAGAGACGAAAAGCTGGTTAAGCAACAACAACGATTGGCGCATACCCAAGCTGAAGATGCCTTATTAAAAGAGAAGCTCAAACTCCAAGAACAAGCACAATATGATTTAGAATCCAATATTGAGGAACGCACTTTTGAGCTACAAGTCACGTTACGAGAACTCGAAGATAAAAATCGAGAACTAGAACGGATGAACATGGAAGACCCACTCACTAAAGTGAAAAATCGTCGTTACTTCGATAAGCGCTTACAAATGGAAGTACGACGCTCAAGACGGGAACAGACAGTACTGAGCCTCGTCATTTTTGATATCGATCACTTCAAAAAAATTAACGATAAATATGGCCACTTGGCTGGTGATCAGGCTATTTGCGAATTTGCCAATTTAATTAAGTCACACTTACGGCGACCGCATGACGAAGTGTTCCGTTATGGCGGTGAAGAGTTCATTTTACTTCTCCCAAATACAGCTGAAGATGGCGCACGTGAAGTAGCTGAGCGATTAAGAATCGCAACCCAAGAGCTCAATATCAAACTTGGGGAAAACACATTAAATATGACCACTAGCGCTGGTATATACAGCGCTGTGGTTTGCGATCCGCATAACCCACAACTTTATACGGACAATGCAGACAAAGCCTTGTATCAAGCAAAACAACAAGGCCGTAATCGCGTTGTTACTTTCAAACCTAACCAGGAGAACTAACGTGGCTCAATCAGGACTCGATCTTTTCCCCCTTACTCGTATGCGTAGAATGCGCCGCGATGATTTTTCAAGACGTCTAATGAGCGAAAGTACGCTAACGGTTAACGATTTAATCTATCCAGTGTTCGTGCTTGATGGTGAGTCTAAACGTGAAGCGATCCCATCTATGCCAGGTATTGAGCGCTTATCTATTGATCTATTAGTTGAGGAAGCCAAACTATTAGTAGAGCTAGGTATTCCTGCTATCGCCTTGTTCCCGGTAACACCAGCAGAGCAAAAAACATTGCTCGCTGAAGAGGCATACAATCCAGAAGGAATTGCACAAAAAGCCATTCGTGCAATCAAAGCAGCATGTCCCGAGCTCGGTGTGATCACTGACGTTGCACTAGACCCATTCACAGTGCACGGCCAAGACGGTATCTTGGATGAACACGGTTATGTCATGAATGAAGAAACCGTAGAAGTACTGGTCAAGCAAGCGCTTTCTCATGCAGAAGCCGGTGCCGACGTTGTTGCACCATCGGATATGATGGATGGCCGAATTGGCGCTGTACGTGAAGCACTTGAAGAGTGTGGCTTTATCCATACTCGTATTATGGCCTACTCTGCCAAGTACGCTTCAAGCTACTATGGCCCTTTCCGTGACGCAATTGGCTCTGCGGGCAACCTTAAAGGTGCAGACAAAAAAACCTACCAAATGGATCCTGCTAATTCTGACGAAGCATTACGTGAAGTGGCTTTGGATTTACAAGAAGGTGCCGATATGGTGATGGTAAAACCTGGCATGCCATATCTAGATGTCGTCAGACGCGTTAAAGATGAGTTTGGGGTGCCAACATTCGCTTATCAAGTCAGTGGTGAATATGCGATGCATAAGGCTGCAATTGACAATGGTTGGTTGGCTGAAAAACCTGTCGTACTAGAATCTTTACTCGCCTTTAAGCGTGCTGGTGCAGATGGTATTTTGACTTACTTTGCAAAGCAAGCTGCTATTTGGCTTAACGAGAAGTAAGCGTCATTATTTGGAGCAGGTGAAATTTTCACCTGCACAGCTTCAACTTACCTAATCAAGCTTTCTGCTTTTAAAAGCTCATCACTATTCATTTTCCAACTAAAGAAGCGAATGACACGACCGTCATCAAGATACACTTCTGGGATACTTAAAACACCTAAGGAGCGTAACCTAATCGCCTGAATATGTTCCGCATGGATATAATGAGTCTTACCAAAAAAGTTATAGCTAACTCCCGCTTTATCTATATGAAGAAAACGCTTTCCAGTTAATGATAGTGCCAATGTTGTTAGAGTAAACAACAGTAAAATTAATGTAACTATTTGCAACAATGATGAGGGAATAGCCAAGATAGAAAACAGCTCATTACCAAGCCAGATCAACGACAAAGTAAACACGTAGAAAAGCCAGTTTATTTCCAACTCTAGGGTTCTCATTGAGTATCTCCTTTATTTACCCAACCACAATCAAATTTGAGCCCTCGACGCAATAACGTGACCCAATTTATTGAAGAAAAGCTAATGATAAAGTGCCAATGTTCCTAAAGCAAGAACTTTAAAATTAATAAAACATGAAATAATCGTGACGACTTTTAGACAGGATGTTAACGCAGTAAATCATTGAGTTTAAAAATAAAAAAGGCCGCCAAAGGCGACCTTTTTATGCAAAATAAGTAATTAATTACTTAGCTGCTTTTTTCTCTTTCTCAGCTGCGATTACCGCGTCAGCAACGTTTGCTGGACATGGTGCATAGTGTGAGAATTCCATTGAGAACTGACCACGACCAGACGTGATAGTACGTAGGTGACCGATGTATCCGAACATTTCAGATAGTGGTACTTCACCCTTGATACGAACGCCCATTGCGCCAGCTTCTTGGTCTTTGATCATACCGCGACGACGGTTAAGGTCACCGATTACGTCACCTACGTTGTCTTCTGGCGTGAACACGTCAACTTTCATGATTGGCTCAAGAAGTTGTGCACCCGCTTTAGGGATAGACTGACGGAATGCGCCTTTAGCAGCGATTTCGAACGCGATTGCTGACGAGTCAACTGCGTGGAAACCACCGTCGAATAGCTCAACTTCAACGTCTAGTACTGGGAAGCCTGCTAGTACACCTTCGTCCATCATTGACTTGAAGCCTTTCTCAACTGCTGGCCAGAATTCCTTAGGAACGTTACCACCAACAACTGTAGACTTGAACGTAAAGCCAGAACCAACTTCACCAGGCTTGATACGGTAGTCAATCTTACCGAACTGACCAGAACCACCAGACTGTTTCTTATGCGTGTAGCTATCTTCAACTTCTTGTGTGATAGTTTCACGGTAAGCAACCTGAGGCTGACCAACGATTAGGTCTACACCGTATGTACGCTTAAGGATGTCTACCTTAATGTCTAGGTGAAGCTCACCCATACCTTTAAGGATAGTTTCACCTGAATCTTCATCAGTCTCAACTTGGAATGAAGGATCTTCTGCAACCATCTTACCGATCGCGATACCCATCTTCTCGTTACCACCTTTATCTTTAGGTGCAACAGCGATTGAGATTACTGGATCAGGGAAGATCATCGCTTCAAGTGTACACTCGTGCTTAGGATCACATAGCGTGTGACCTGTTTGAACGTTCTTCATACCAACAACAGCGATGATGTCACCCGCTTGTGCTTCAGTAAGTTCAGTACGCTCGTCCGCTTGCATCTCAACCATACGGCCGATACGCTCTGTTTTACCAGTTGCAGAGTTAAGGATAGTGTCACCTTTCTTCATGCGACCAGCGTAGATACGGATGAACGTAAGCGCACCGAAACGGTCGTCCATGATTTTGAACGCAAGCGCTTTAAGTGGTGCATCAGCGTCAACAGTTGCTACTTCACCAGTAGGCTCACCTGTTTCTGGATCAGTTAGCGGCTGAGGATCAACTTCTGTAGGAGAAGGTAGGTAATCTACAACAGCGTCAAGTACAAGTTGCATACCTTTGTTTTTGAACGCTGAACCACAGAAAGTTGGGAAAAACGCTAGATCACGAGTACCTTTACGGATACACGCTTTGATTTGCTCGATAGAAGGTACTTCACCTTCCATGTACGCTTCCATTAGGTCGTCGTCTTGCTCAACAGCAGACTCAACTAGCATCTCATGGTATTCTTCAACTTTGTCTACCATGTCAGCTGGAACGTCTTGTACTTCGTAGTTTTCAGGAAGACCTGTGTCATCCCAAACGTATGCTTTCTTCTCAAGTACGTCTACAACACCACAGAACTGGTCTTCGATACCGATTGGAAGCGTCATCACTAGTGGGTTAGCACCAAGTACTTTCTCAACCTGACCAACTACGCGGTAGAAGTCTGCACCCATACGGTCTAGTTTGTTTACGAAGATTACACGTGCAACTTCTGATTCGTTCGCATAACGCCAGTTAGTTTCTGATTGTGGCTCAACACCACCAGAACCACAGAATACACCGATACCACCGTCAAGTACTTTAAGTGAACGGTATACTTCTACTGTGAAGTCAACGTGTCCAGGAGTATCGATAACGTTTAAACGGTGGCCTTTCCACTCACAAGTTACCGCCGCTGATTGGATTGTAATACCACGCTCAGCTTCCTGCTCCATGAAGTCAGTAGTAGACTCACCGTCGTGTACTTCACCAGTTTTGTGGATTTTACCAGTAAGCTTTAGAATACGCTCAGTGGTGGTAGTTTTACCCGCATCAACGTGCGCGAAAATACCAATGTTTCTGTATTTCGATAAATCTGCCATTGTTTTACTCTATTTAAAGTAGAAAAATTATTCGGCGGGAGTATATCACCTCTTGTAGCGAACATCATCCTTGAAGTCGTCTAAAATGCAATCAATTCGCGAAAAAGTTTCTAATGCGAAACTTTGTGACCTATTTTTACCGTATCGCTTACTGCTAGGCCGCTGTATTTAAGAAAATTCCATTGTATTTTGTCAATTTCAGGGCGGTGAGCTTGGGTTTTTGTTTAAAATATCTGCTTTCCGAACAAGTTGGCATGCTGGACTTGGAAGGCATCATCTAGCAAAGAAAAATGCGCTATTTTACCCACTTCAATGCTGCCAAGTTCATTGTCCATATTTAAATAAGTCGCGGGTACTAAACTTGCCATATTGATGGCTTCTAGAAGCGGAATATTGGCCAATTCTGCTAAATTCTTCACTGCTTTTTCAAGTGTTAGTGTACTGCCGGCCAAACTGCCGCTGTGAGTTTTCGCCACGCCATCCTTGACCACAACTGGCATTTCACCCAATTGATATTCACCATCTTTAAGGCCACCAGCATTAATACAATCACTGATCAAGGCCACCTTATGCTGACCTTTTAGGCGGTAGATCAACTGTAAAATCGCAGGGTGCAAATGAATACCGTCGGCAATCACTTCCACCAAGGCTTGGCTATCAAGTAACAACGCACCAGCACAGCCCGGTTCACGGTGATGAATGCCACGCATGCCGTTAAACACGTGGACCCCGCCGCAGGCACCATGTGCCAAAGCGGCATTGGTTTGCGCAAAATCCGCATCACAATGACCTAGCATCACTCGCACCCCATGTTTACTTAGGTACTGTGTCATCTTTACGCCATTAGCCTTTTCTGGTGCAAGCGCCACTGCTTTAAGCGCACCATCAGCCGCGCTAATCATTTCATCAATTAAGGCTTCGTCTAACGGCTTAAAGAAAGCTTCGTTATGGGCACCTTTGTGTTTTTCACTAAAAAATAAGCCCTCACTGTATCCGCCCAACACCTGAGCGCCCGGCATCTTTTGCTTATAGGCGGCTCCAATAACCTTCATCGCTGCAATAGTTTGTGGCCATGTAGTCGTCACCGTGGTTGCCAAAAAGCCAGTGACGCCATGTTTGAGCAACGAAGTGCTAATAGTTTCTATACTGGAGAGTTTGCCATCAATAACATCACAGCCCTCGCGGCCATGAATATGTAAATCAATTAACCCAGGCCACATATCTAAATTAGAATAACATTCGGTATTATCAGGCGCTTCCGCCGCTGGAATAATCGCGTGAAAACGCTCACCTTTTATTACCGCAACGTGCGCTTCAAGGACGCTGGTAGGGGTATAGATACGACGGGGCCGAATATAACGAAGCTGTTCAAGCATGCACTTTGCTCCCTAATAGGGCCGCGCCTAATGCACCACTTGCATCACCATGCTTGGCTCTAACAATATCTGGCACTGACACCGCTGAAAATACATGAGGTTCGATGGCTTTTGGGAGCGCCTCTACAAGTTCATCGATAAGCGACATGCCACCGCCAAGCACGATAACTTCAGGGTCATATGCTTTGATTAAATTTGCAAACGCCGAGCCCAACAGATCCATATAGCAATTAAACGCATGGATTGCTTCACTTTCTCCAGCCCGCATCGCTGTGATAACTTGTTCTGAGGAACGCTTCCGCGTAGTGAAATGTTGATACAAACCGGCAAGCCCTGGTCCTGCGACATAGCGCTCTAAACACCCTTGCAACCCACAGCCACACGCTAAAATAGGCAGGTGATATTTTTGCTGTAACACCGCAGAAAGCGGATGGTGGCCATATTCACCGGCGATCCCTTGGGCACTTTTATACAACGCACCATCAATGCAAAACCCGCCTCCAGCACCGGTGCCTATTATTGCCCCAAAGACCTTTTGATATTGCTTACCGGCTCCAAGACTGGCCTCTGATAACGCAAAGCAACGGCAGTCATTTTCGACCGCGATGGGCCGTTCCAGTTTTGCAACGAGATCAGCCTTAACTTCTTTACCATTGGCGCAAGGGACATTTGCTGATAGCACGCGCTGCTGCGCATTTACTATCCCCGGCATACCAATACCAACCTGTCCTTTACAACCATATTTGTCATCGGCTTGCTGCACCAAAGTGACGATTTGCGCCAAAAACGCCTCATAACTGTGCTTTGGTGTCGCCACACGCCAAGACTCTAAGCGTTGTAGCTTTTCATCAAACACCGCAATTTCAATTTTGCTCCCGCCAACATCCACTCCATAAATCATACTTCACTCCCAAATGGATGAATGACTACGCCCTGCACGACTCTATTCACTTCCCCCGACGGGCAAGGATTGTCCGGTGAAATACCGAGATTCAGCGCTTTATAGAAACTTAACTGCTGTGCAAACAACATATACAGTAACCCTTGCCACACATCTTCTAGTCGTGGCACTTTAGGACAAAGTGAATGCACCGTCATGGCTGTACCGTCACGCTGCAATTCAGCAACTAAATCCTGATCGTACAAGCTGGTATAACCATCACTTGAGATAAAACATACCACGACAGTTTTGCTATTGATAAGTGATTTTGGACCATGACGGAACCCAAGCGGTGACTCGCTCACGCTCATTACTTGGCCTGCCGATAACTCAAGCATTTTTAACGCAGCTTCCTTTGCAAATCCCAACAAACAGCCAGAGCCTAGGTACACCAAACGCTCAAATGGTTGTTGTGCAAATGCACGGATATTTTGCTGCTCTGCCGCAGCTAACATGCTTTGCGCTGCATTGATCAACTTATCCACGGAGCCGTCATCCACTGCAAAAAGTTGTAGCGCTGCAACCATCATTGACGAATAGCTACTCGTCATTGCAAAACTTTGGTCAAGCGTAGGTTCCGGTAGCAATATACTTGTTGCATTGCTTGTCTGCAGCGCTGCTTGATGCAACTTTCCATCACGGTTGCAGGTGATAAAAAGGTGCTGGCTGTTACTAACCAGCTGTGTTACCAACTCTACGGCCGCCACACTTTCTGGACTGTTGCCAGAGCGAGCAAAAGATACTAATAAACAAGGTTTATCCGTCGCTAGGTATTGTCGTGGTGCAGCAACTAAATCAGTTGTGCTCACTGCCCGCACACTTTGGCGCATGTGTGCATTAAGATGAGTGGCGATAGCGTCACCGATATAAGCGGATGTACCCGCCCCCGTCAAAATAACCTGAGTATCAGGGTCATCTAGAAGAGGAGCTAACTCCACCAAAAGCTTAGGCTTTATGCTCGCGACTAATTGAGCGGTTTCTTGCCACATCTGTGGCTGCTGGGTGATCTCTTTTGCTGTCCAATAGGCATTTCGTGTTTTTAATTGCGCAATTTCGTGTCCTAGCAAAGTGTTCATGACGCTTTCTCCATGGCAAAACACGCATTTGAATAGCGAGCCACAACACGTTGAATTTTAGCAATCACTAACGCTTTGGCATCCCTTGCTATTTCACCACGGCGTACTTGTTGATATAGCTCTGGAAAATATTGGCTGATAAGCGGCAATGATAAGGTCTGCTGCGCTAGGTTTTCGAGCATAGTTGCTAACGCCTTTTGCACCGCATCTTGATGCCAGTAATAGCGAATACGGTCGCTAAAGCTAAATTGACGCAAGAAACGGAGTTGCTGTGATTCGCCGTGATAAAAACGCTGCCAACTCGTAGGCTCTGCCAGCATGACCTCGTCCACCACCTCAACAAACTGACTATGAACATAGGGTAGTAATTGCTTTTCAATATGGTGAAGCGCGAATAATCCTTCGCGCAGCGCAAAGGTCAATTCAGGCCCGACTTTCAAAATGGCAAAGTGGTCAGCAACCAACGACTGATAAGCGCCTGCAGTTTGATAATCTGTCGAATGCGCTTCGAAAGCGATACGGTCAACGGTACGAATAAAATCTTTTAATGCACTCGCTTCATTCGATTTGTAGTCAAAAACTTGGGTGTTATCAAACTCAACACCCGGCTGCACCACCATTGCAACCACGCGTTGCCAAGCATCCGCTAATCCTTTATTTGCAAAGAGTTCACGATGGCAAGCTAGGGTTTCTTGCGCAGCAACTTGGCTGGTCGGTTGTAGACTGTCAATCTGTTCATCAGCGCCACCAGGAGGGGGAACTTCAGTACCAATCACATAAACAATATCACTACGACCAAACGTCGCAATCGCGGCTGCTTCCGCTGTTTGACACAACAAGGCAGCGCGATTAGCTACAATATCATCGCTTAACACGTCAGGGTCGTCAGCACAGGGCATGCTGGCATCTAAGTGAATTTTCTTAAAACCAGCCTTCACGTATTCAGCGACTAAGTCACACGCTTTGGCCATTGCGGCTTGGCTATTTTCACTCGTCCAACAGACTGGTCCCAAATGATCACCGCCAAAAATCAGTAACTGCTTATCAAAACCAAGTTCGTCGGCCATCTCTTCGACTTTGGCAATAAAATCCGCGGGACGCATCCCGGTGTAACCGCCAAATTGATTAACCTGATTGGCCGTGGCTTCAATTAATAGCAGCGTATTTTCCTGCTTGGCATATCTTATCGACGCTTCTAGCACCCAAGGGTGAGCTGAGCAAATGGCATAAATGCCTGAGTTTTTCCCCGATTTATTGGCTTCGATTAGGGCTTGAAAACGCCGCATATGATCACCTCTTAAGACGTTATTAAATGTACCTCAATTCCGGCGGCAACCAATTGCTGATGAACATCAGCTGGAATACCACTGTCCGTAACCAAAACGTCAATTTCTTCGCAGGCGATAATGCGATGCACACCTTTACGATCGAATTTACTGGAGTCCGTCACCACTATGACTTGCTTTGCAACCTTACACATCTCGCGGTTAAGCGCAGCTTCCGGTTCAAAGTGTGTTGTTACACCAACATCAACAGAGAACCCATCAACACCGAGCACCAGACGGTCAAAGTGATATTGCTTTAGCTGATCTTCTGCATGGCTGCCATAAAACGACAGTGACTTTTTACGCAGTGAACCACCGGTCATCAACACTTCAACGCCATCAGCTGCAACGAGCGCTTGCGCCACGTTAAGCCCATTGGTCATCACCACTAGCTGTTGATGCTCGGTAAGTTGCTTCGCAACCTCTTCAGTGGTGGTACCTGAATCCAGAATTATAGACTCATCATTGCCTATAAGGCCCGCCACCAACTTTGCAAGCTCGACTTTCACTTGGTGATGATGATCGTGCTTTTCCGTTATGGTAAGCTCTTTGGTTAACCTAGAACTCGCAACGGCACCACCATGAGAGCGAACCAACAAACCTTTTTCATGCAGGGCATTGAGATCATTTCTGATCGTCACGGTTGATACACCAAATTGTTCTGCCAGCTCAGATACTTCTACTCGTTCCGTTTGACCAACGAGTTGAACGATTTCGTGGCGTCTTTCGATGGTGTTCAGCATGACACCTCCTTTCGTTTTGGTTGAATTTAGTCTACACAGCTTTCATTTGCTTTCAATTCATTTTTTTAACTTTAAACAAAAATAAACATAAATAAATGTTTTATAAGGATTTAAAGTTAAATTAGAAACACATTGAAAACAAAGCGAAAGAATATGAAAGATATTTTTCTTGCGTTCAAAATAAAACTGCCGTAATAATAACCAAAAAATAACATTTCGTTTTTAACAACAAGAGTGAACAACTAAGAGGTTATTATGGGTGATCTAAACCGCCGGCGATTTCTTCAATCAATGGCTGCTATCGCAGCAACAAGCGCAGTGGTTGGCTGCGCGAGTAACAATAATAAGACGCCGCTTACACCAAAGCCACAAGGAAATTCAGTTCAAGGTCTAGTCGTACCGAAACTGGATGTCGTGCGAGTGGGCTTTATTGGTGTAGGTCAACGTGGTGTTGGCGCGGTAAAGCACTTTTGCCATCTTGACGGTGTCGAGATCAAAGCCATCTGCGATACGCACCAAGCAGTCGTCGATAGAGCCGTTAAAATTGTTGTCGACAAGGGTTTACCAAAACCTGCGACTTACGGCAAGAGTGATATGGACTATCGCCGCATGTTGGCGCGCGATGACATTGATATTGTGATCATCTCTACGCCTTGGAAATGGCATACGCCTATGGCGGTAGACACAATGGAAAGTGGCAAACACGCTTTGGTCGAAGTGCCAGCAGCAGTAACCATAGAAGAAGCGTGGCAATTGGTAAATACCGCAGAGCGCACGCAAAAGAACTGCATGATGCTGGAAAACGTTTGCTATGGTCGCGACGAGCTGATGGTATTAAACATGGTTCGCCAAGGGCTATTCGGTGAGTTACTGCACGGTGAAGCAGCTTATATCCATGAACTTCGTTGGCAAATGAAAGAAATTGAGCATAAAACTGGCTCATGGCGCACACATTGGCATACCAAACGTAACGGTAACCTCTACCCAACCCATGGTCTAGGCCCGGTTTCTCAATATATGAATATCAACCGTGGCGATCGCTTCGACTATATCTCCTCCATGAGTTCACCAGCACTTGGTCGTGCAGCCTATGCCAAACGAGAGTTCCCAGCAAATCATGAGCGTAACCAACTGAACTATATTGCTGGAGATATGAACACTAGCATCATTAAAACCATCAAAGGCCGTTCGATTATGGTACAGCACGATACCACTACCCCACGCCCTTACTCCCGCCATAATTTAATTCAAGGTACTAACGGCGTATTTGCAGGATTCCCCAACCGCATCGCGCTTGAAAACGGCGGGAGTAAGAGCTTTCACGAGTGGGATTACGACATGAATGATTGGTACGGTAAATATGATCATCCACTTTGGCAAAAAATGGGGGCTGAAGCAGAGCGCAATGGCGGCCATGGTGGCATGGATTTCTTAATGTTCTGGCGCATTATTTACTGCCTTCGTAATGGCGAGCCGCTAGATCAGGATGTTTACGACGCAGCTGCTTGGTCAGCGGTCTTCCCTCTTTCAATGGACTCAGTTGCAGACAGAAGTAATAGCAAGGACTTCCCGGATTTCACCAGGGGCACATGGCGCACTGCAGCACCACTAGGCATTGTCACATAACTAACCAGAGGTTAAATACGCTATCTATAGCAAGTACTAACAATGCCTGAATAAGCGCCCGTAAAGCGGGCGCAATAATAACAACACTCAACAGGACAACAAGATGAAACACACTCTAAAACTGTGTGCTGTGGGATTGGCCGTGAGCTGTGCCCTGTCCCAATACGCGCACGCACAGGAAACAGAACAAAACAGCGGATCTGACGAGCAAGATAAAGCCAAGCAACAAGTAGAGAAAATTGAAGTACGTGGCGTACGTTCCAGTATCAAAGAGTCACTCTTTCTCAAGAAAAACGCAGTCGGCGTAATGGACGCCATCGTTGCCGAAGACATTGGCAAGTTCCCAGATCAAAACCTAGCTGAAGCGCTACAACGAATGACAGGTATCGCCATTACCCGTAACGCAGGTGAAGGACAAAACGTCACAGTGCGGGGCCTTGGCGGGGACTTTAACGTTACCACCATCAATGGTCGTAGAATGGCATCTGAACACACAAGCCGTGACTTTAACTTCGATTTAATTGCGCCTGAAATGGTTCAAGCATTAGAAGTATACAAGTCACCACAAGCACAAACACAAGAAGGGGGGATTGGTTCGGTCATCAATATAAAAACCCGCCGACCGTTAGATATGGATGGCTTTACCCTCGCCGGAAGTGCCAAAGCCATTTACGAAGAACGTACCGGCGATACCAACCCTCAAGCCTCCTTCCTAATTAGTGATACCTTTTTTGACAATACCTTTGGCGCCCTATTTACCGCCGTTTATTCCGAGCGAACACAACGCGAAGACTCCTATGAAGGACAAGGGTTTTACGATCCAGAAGAAAATACTGACGTGCGAGTCCCTGTTGACAGTAACCGAAATGGCGAGCTAGATGAGGGCGAGAAAGTACACCCATCAATGATCCCAGGATATGTGCGCTACTCGAACTGGCAAGATAAACGTGAGCGCATTGGTGCGAGCCTAGCGTTACAATGGCGTCCAACGAATGATATTGATGTCACCTTTGATAGCTTATACTCAAGCTACAAAACCGACGGTGAAAAATATCAAATCTCTTTCGTCACCTATGATGAACCTTGGACACCGGGGATCCCAGCGGTAGGTGAATTAAAATTTAATGAAGATGGCAACGTCAACTACATTGAGTTAGTCGACGGCGCGATGGCTGAGCTACTAAATGTCTCTGAGCCTCGCAATACCGACACTTGGCAGGCCGGTCTTAACTTCAAGTGGTATGCTACCAGCGATCTAACGCTTGAATTTGACGTGTCTAAGTCGCGTGCCGAGCGGATCAATGATGGCGACAACCGCTACATCGTGGCACGTGGCTTTGTGGATACTATCACTATAGATCAAACAGGCGACAACCTCCTGCCAGATGTGACCATGTCACCAGCACTTAATGCCGATCAACCCTTTGGAGCTCACTACAGCTACAACTATGGCACGGAAGTGATAAGCGATGTTGAAGAGTTAAGGCTTGAAGGGACATTTATTCCTGAATGGGAATTTGTCAAAGACATCAAGTTTGGTTTTCATTACGGAAAGCAAACTAAAGGCAGAGACGTAAGTAAATCAGATGATCCGTCAATGTTTAGTAATGGTGGGGCTTATTTTAAAAACTCAGATTACGACAGCTTTGATAACTCAAGTGTGGAAAAGCTCGGTGGTCTTAACTTATTTAGACTACCCGCAGATGTACTTGTACCCGCCAACTTTGATAACTTCCTAGATGGTGAGCCGGGCATGCATCCTGCGCCGTGGGCAAGCTTTGACTACGACAAACTCTATACATTTTATCAATCCATCAATGCCCAAGCCGCAGATGAAAAAATTAGAGCCACCAAGAGCCCTAAAGATTCCTACGAGCTTTCTGAGTCAACGTTTGCACTTTATTTAGAGACCAACCTAGTCGGCGAGCTGTCGGAAATGCCTTACAACCTAAACCTAGGCGTAAGAGCAATAAAAACCGAGATCACCTCTGATGGCTACGTTTTTGATTACCCAAGTCTGGTATACAACGTAGAAGAAGACGAAGATGGCGATATTATCTATCGTATAGAAGGGGATATTGCCGATTATTACTCCGATTCTTACGTAGAAGATGACTACACTGATGTACTGCCTAGCATGAACTTTAAGTTAGAAATAACAGACTCACTGTTATTTAGAACCAGCGCGGCTAAAGTTATCACCAGACCTAGCATCGATTTTCTAACCCCATATAGCTCAATTAATTTCAGTAAGTTTGAGCTTAATCTTGCCAACCCTGGGATCAAACCACTTAGAGCAGACCAACTTGATTTGGGACTAGAGTGGTACTTCTCTGATTATGGTGCGCTCACCTTTGCAACCTATTACAAAGACATTAAATCTGTTATCGCTCAGGGGCGTGTCGGTACGATAAAAGTGGGTAAATTCATAAAAGACGGCGTTGAAGTTGACGGTCCGGAATTTACCCAAGTATCTCCACGTTCGGAAGCGGGGGCAGAGATCAAAGGTTTCGAAATTGCTTATCAACAGTCGTTTGAGGAATTGCTACCGGCACCTTTTGATGGCCTAGGTATGCAAATCAACTATACATTTACGGATAGTAAATACGACGACCCCGAAAAAGATGAGCTACCGTTCGCTGGAATGTCTGAGCATTCTTACAATGCAGTTATCTATTATGAAAAGGATGACTACCAAGCGCGTATCGCTTACAACTGGCGAGATGATTATCTGAAGTATCCAGATGCATGGGGCGGCCCGGAATGGGCAGCGGATTATGGTCAGTTTGATTTCAGTGCCAGCTATAATCTTACGGCAAAGACACGAATTGACCTAAACGTGACCAACCTCACCAATGAGCGTCAATGGTCATACATTAAAACCCAAGAGCAAGTGAGCCACTTGAGCCGTTACGGCCGCAGTATCAGTTTAGGCATTAACACTTCTTTCTAATCAACATGGGGCAACGCGCCCCATTCAAGGAACTTAAGATGAAGAATACAATAATGACACCGATACTGCTGTGCGCCTCGCTATTTACCTCAGCGCAAGAGGCTTATATCAGCAGTTACGGCAACGCTTGGGTCAACAACGATATTGACGCCAGCAAGCAATATATAACTCAAGCAGGAATTGCCCCATGGCAGGATAAGCAGCTTAGATTTAATCACTATTTTTATGCCAATAACGTTGGCACCTATACCCTCTATTTACACCTTGAGAAACCAAGTGCACCAAGTACATTGCTGGTAACGCATAACAATAAACAAGTGACGCTTAACCTCGATAGACAAAGCCCGACTAAGGTTAAAGTCGGTGACTTTGCTGTGACACAAGTTGGCTATCAAACGGTCCAAATAGCCGGTGACACATTAGCCAAAGGGCGAAACAGTACCTTCCCCGCCATTACCGGGCTCAGTCTCGATGGCGAGGCCATGACCCCTGCACCTAACTATGTCAAAGAAGACTTTTACTGGGGTCGTCGCGGCCCTTCAGTACACCTTTCCTATACCGTACCTGACAAAAAGGACTATAACTGGTTTTACAACGAAGTGACGGTGCCATCTGGCTATGATCCACAAGGTTCGTATTTTATGGCGAATGGTTTTGGCGAAGGTTACTTTGGTATTCAGGTAAACTCACCCAGCGAGCGCCGTGTGCTGTTTTCGGTTTGGAGCCCATATCAAACGGATGATCCGAGCACGATTCCTGACAATCTTAAAATCAAATTACTCGCTAAAGGCGACGGCGTTTACGTCGGTGAATTTGGCAATGAAGGTTCTGGAGGACAAAGCTATTTACGTTATAACTGGCAGCCAGATACGACATATCGCTTTTTAGTCAATATCGAGCCCAGTACGACTTATGAAGGCCATACTGAATATCGCGGCTATTTTTATGCGCCGGAAACCGGCCAATGGAAGCTAATCGCAGCCTTTAGCCGCCCTGAAACCAACACCTATGTTGCAAGACCGCATAGCTTTTTGGAAAACTTTTTACCCGAAGCTGGACAGTTTGAGCGTAAGGCATTTTATAATCGTCAGTTTTTGCGTGACACCCAAGGTAACTGGGTTGAGTTAAATCAAGCTAAATTCACTTATGACGCCACCGCCAGAAAAGGGTCGCGTTTGGATTATCAAGGTGGTGAAGAGCAAAACCGTTTTTACTTACGTAACACCGGTTTCTTCACGGGACCCACACCTTATCTCAGCGAATTCACTCGCCCTAGCAGCAATGATGCGCCAGTGATCCCATGGCAGTCACTACAGGCACACCCTTAATTTAGATGATAGCTTCTCTCTGGTCGGCCAATGCTACCGTAGCTTTGGTCGGCTTTTACTTCTTCTATACTAACCAAAAACTCTAAATAGCGCCGCGCGGTTGAGCGGCTCACCCCCACCAATTCTCCCATTTGGGTTGCTGTAAACACCTGCTTGGGCTGACTTTGAAATGCCGTACGAATTTTTTCCAAAGTAAGTGGGTCAACGCCTTTAGGTAGTCTAGCTGTACTTTGTATGCTCGCCTGTTCACTACCAAATAAGGTGTCGACCATAGATTGCGTCACTTCATTGGCACCATCCAAACACTGCTGACGCGCCTCAAAGCGAGCGAGTGCGAGGTCGAGCCGTTCCAAGATCAGCGGTTTAACTAAAAAATCACAGACTCCCAGACGGATCGCTTTTTCTAGCGTCGCCACTTCTTTTGCTGCGGTGATCAGCATCACTTCGCTTTTACAGCCTTGCTCACGTAGCATCTTTAAAAACTCAAGACCGTTACCATCGGGTAGATAAATATCCAATAAAATTAAGTCGGCTTGTATCGCACTCAACAGTACCGTCGCAGTAGAAACATTGTCGCTACTGGCCACCACTCGATATTGCCCTTGCCTTGCGCTACTTGGTGTTGCCGGTGTCACTAGGTATTGCGCTAATAATTGTGCCACAGCTACTTCATCTTCGATGATCACCACAGAATAAGTCATTGTTATTGCTCTTTTACTTGCTTGGGAATAAAGACCGTGATCCTTGCACCAAGTAATTCAGACTCCCCAACCTCTAAGGTTCCGTGGCAGGAATCAAGATTTGTTTTTACGAGATATAAGCCAACACCATGTTGGTCGCCGGACTTAGTACTAAACTGCGGCGTAAACGCCTCTTCGACGTTACCAATCAGTCCAGTGCCGCTATCTTCAACATCAAAGATAATATCCTGAACCGTTTCATCCACTGTTACGACCACTTTGGCAGGCCGCAACTGTGCCGTCGTTCTTGCCGCTTCGATGGCATTATCGATGAGATTACCTAATATTGAAACTATTCGTTCCAACATCTCTTTTTGATGGATAGCGCACAGCGCACTGTCGGAACTCACCTCTAGTGCCACATTATGCTCTCGCGCTTTATGGTATTTACCGAGTAATAAGCCCGCGATCACTGGCTCTTGTATATAGGTGAGGAGGTTTTCAATTTGCGCTTGTGAGCCTTGGCTTTCTTGACCTATCAGCTCAATCGCTTTGTCATATTGTGCCATTTGGATAAGCGCGCCAATGGTATTTAACTTGTTTGAATAGTCGTGCGTTTGCACTCTCAACAGTTCTGCAAAAGCCTGTACTTTAGTGAGCTGCTTTGACACATACTCTAGTTCATCGGAGGGTCGCATACTCAGTAAAATACCTTCGTGTTGACCTTGCACTTGCAGCGCAAACCGCGATAACACCAAACGCTTGTCAGCAACAAATAGCTCAAAACCAACTAAAGGGCGATTGGGATTATGCAACAAGAAGTCGCTATGCTCTGGCAACAGATCGCTCAGGTGCAAACCTTGCTTACTCAAGCCGCGAGGCTTTTCGAGAATTTCGCACGCACGTTGATTCAAACGACGCACGCTGCCATCAGGGTCAAGCGCGATAATCCCCGTCCGTACGGTATTCAGTATGGCCTCTTGCTCTGCAAATAAGCGCCCGATTTCATCTGGTTGCAGGCCAAAAATGGCTTGGCGGACACGTCGACCAATCCAAATTGCGGCAATGACACTGAGCAGTAACACCGCTGCAGCTCCGACAAAAACGGCAATGCTGCGCTGCAACACCAACGACTCGACGGATTGCACTAAAAAGCCTACCGAGACTAAACCAATCACCTCACCAGCGGGAGAGTACACCGGCACTTTTCCCCGAATAGACTCACCTAAACTGCCCTGTGCTGTTGAGATATAACTCTCTCCAGACAGTGCGGCTTGGCTATCCCCTCCGACCATAGTGCGACCAATTTTTTGCTCATCTGGGTGGGCGATACGTCGCGTTTCGGTGTCACCAATGACGATAAAATCTGCGCCAGTTGCCTGGCGCAGCAGCTCAACATTAGTATTGAGGCGTTGGATCTGTGAGCTATCCCTATCTGCTATGAGTGCCGTCATAACATCTTCACGAACCGCCACCGCCTTAGCCAAAGCCAAGGCTTTTTCTCCCACTTCCTGGTGTAAGCTTTGCGTAATAACCTGATACACCAGCGCGGTAAATAAGCATGCTTGGATCACACACAAGCCC
The DNA here is from genome assembly GCF_030291895.1 of Pseudoalteromonas sp. JC3. Taxonomy (NCBI): domain Bacteria; kingdom Pseudomonadati; phylum Pseudomonadota; class Gammaproteobacteria; order Alteromonadales; family Pseudoalteromonadaceae; genus Pseudoalteromonas; species Pseudoalteromonas sp. JC3. Next base: position 4,136,380 of record NZ_CP127855.1, read on the forward strand.
ACAACCCAAGTGATCAGTCGCGTTTCTAAGCGTTTTGGTCTGCGTGCTAATTTTTGTGATTGCGACACACGTATTTCCTCACTGCTGGGTTACTGCGCAACTTTTCGTTGCTGGAAGTACTCTTTTAATGGGATCAACAACACTAACATGGCAAGCGCAAATATGCCTAAAGTTAGTGGCCTCTCCCAAATAAAGCTAATAGAGCCATCCGAAATCATCATGGCGCGGCGGTAATTGCGTTCGATCATATCGCCAAGAATAAACCCAAGGAGCAAAGGTGCCATCGGGAAACTCAATAATCTCAGCACCACCGCCACCAAGGCAAAACCTACCATCATAAACAAATCGAAGGTATTAAATGACACCAGATAAACGCCAATCAAGCTAAAGAATAAAATCATCACCGTGAGGACCGAGCGTGGCAGAGTCAAAGCCTTTGCAAAATAAGGGATCAGTGGCAAATTTAAAATCAGCAGCACAATGTTGCCAAAATACATGCTTACAATTACCGACCAAAACACCGTAGGATTATCCTGCATTAACGTAGGACCCGGCTGAATACCATAGGCAATCAGCGCCCCTAACATAATCGCAGTGGTGCCAGACCCCGGGATCCCAAGCGTTAACAAGGGCACAAACGACCCAGTACAAGCAGCATTGTTTGCCGACTCAGGTGCCGCTAAGCCGCGAATTTCACCACGCCCAAAACGCTCACGAATAGCTTTTGGTGCCAAATTTCGCTCCGTTGCATAAGCCATAAAACTCGCAATCGTTGCGCCAGCCCCCGGCAATACGCCAATGATAAACCCTAAAATCGAAGAGCGCCCCACAACTGGCGCCATTTCTTTCACTTCAGCGCCTGATAATTTTGTTGAGCCAATAACGGGGGTGTCATCATCATTCGAACCTTGATTAGCTTTTTCAGGACGGATCACGTTGATCAGTGCCTCAGACAATGCAAAGGTTGCCATTGCGACCAACAAAAAGCTTACGCCGTCTAGCAAGTCTGCCTGACCAAAGGTAAAACGCTCAGTTCCAGATGAAGGGTCTATTCCCACCGTCGACAACATCAAGCCAAATACAGTCATCATCATGGCTTTTAAAAATTGCCCTTTTGCAGAAAAAGCAGCAATCGCAGTCAAGCCCAAAAACATCAACATCACATAGTCTGGAGACTGAAAGCTTAAGCTCACTTTTGCAAGTAGTGGTGCGGCTATCATGAGCATCAACGCACCAATCGTTCCCCCAGTAAATGAAGCATAAGCTGCAACAGCTAAAGCCTTACCCGCATGTCCTTGTTTTGCCATTGGATAGCCGTCAAATGACGATGCCACAGTACCAGCTACACCGGGAGCGTTAATCAAAATAGAGGAAGTCGAGCCACCAAAAATAGCGCCGTAATATACGCCCGCCATTAAGATCATACCGGAGTCGGCACCGATGTTGTAAGTGATAGGGATCATCAACGCAATCGCCGTGATTGGCCCTAAGCCGGGCAACATGCCGATAAAAGTACCGACAAAGCAGCCAACAATTACGTACAGTAAGTTTTGCCACATAAAGGCCGTGGACAGGCCAACTAAAATACCGTCTAACATGGCTTAACTCCAAAACTCACCGGGAACCAAATAGATCCCCAGTAGCTGCGTCATAATGGCCCAAAACACGATAACCACAGGCACTGACGCCAATAACAAAATTTGCTTACGTCGCTCACCCATAATTAAAAAGCCACAGCCTAAAAACAAAATGGTCGAAACAATAAACCCGAGTTCTTCAAGCACACTGCTGTAGATAAGCATCAATACAATCAGTGCTGCACATTGGGCTATGGTTGCCTTGGAGGTAGTCTCTGCTTTTTCACGTGTATCAGGTGCAGGGACGCCTTTAAACAGTGTTGCGGCAATCGACAAAAGACAAACAACAATGCCAATCAGCGCGTATACCTTAGGCAAAGTTGCTGAGTTTACCGCCTCGTACTCTTCAAAAGGCATAATCGGGATCTGCCAAGCAGATACCGCATAGAGTGAAAACAGAATTAAAAACAGCACTGGGCCTAACAATTCTCGGTTTAACATAGTGAATTACCCACTTTTAGGTGATGCAGTAACCTCACTGCAACCACCTATTTAATTTAATCAGCGTCTAACGAAACCCAATTCTTCCATCACCACTTTCAGCTGTGTTTCTTGTGCCTCTAGCGCCTCAATAAACTCGTGCTGTGGCTTAAATAGATTCAACCAACCGTTGCGTGCGCGCACCGCTTCCCACTCTTTGCTTTGCACCAGTTTTTGTAATCTCACGGTATATTCGTCGAGTTTTGCTTGAGGGAGATCCGGAGCCGCAAAAAAACCACGCCAGTTAACAAATTCCATGTCATAGCCTAAAGACTTCAGGGTTGGGATCTCTGGATAGTCCGCGATAGGCTCTGGCGCAGTAACAGCAAGAATGCGCGCCTGACCACTTTTTGCCATGTCAAGCGCTTCACTTAATCCGGTCGAGAGCATCTTCACCTCGCCAGACAATAAACCGGCCTTGGCTTTGCCACCGGCATCGTAAGGAATGTAACGCAGCTTGCGACCGTCAACGCCAGCCGCTTTTACTGCTTGTGCTGCAACGAGATGATCCATACTGCCGCGAGCTGAACCACCCGCGACTGTCACAGAGCCCGGGTTTACTTCTAGACGAGCAATCACCTCCTGCCAGCTCTTAAAAGGCGAATCATCACGCACCACGAATGCACCATAATCGGCAATTACGCTGGCAACGGGCGTTAAATCACGATAACTGTAGGGGATCTTACCCGACAATGCGCGCAGCACGATTGGCGTTGAATTAACCATCAACATATCGCCTTTTTTATTGCCCGATTCAATCAAATAAGCAATAGCACGGCCGCCACCACCGCCTGACATATTCTGAAACGATGCATTGGACTCAAGCCCTGATTTCACTAACGCCTCGCCCACAGCTCGAGCCGTGGTATCCCAGCCACCACCTGGACCACCGGGAATTAAAAAGTGGGTATCCGCTAATACCTGAGTAGACATCATCGCCACGCCAGCCATTGCTAACTTGAGATGCTTTAATGCAAACTTCATAACCTGCTCCCGTTAAAATAGATACTGCAAGCGTGCAGCAAAGCCAAATCCTGAATCTTCGTCACCAACCAACGCGGTACTTCCAGCGCCTGAAACATCCGCATAGACAAGGTTAGCCATGAACTTTAAGCTGCTGGAATGGTAATAGGTACCGCCCAGTGTGTAGGCGTCGACTTGCGTGCCTTGGTTGGCGTTTTCAGCATCCATGCTGGAAATACGTGCAACCAACTCCCACGCATTTTTTACCCCTTTAGGTTGCTTAAATACCGCAGAGCCTGCGGAATATTGTTTGTGTTCACCGGTCAGGAAATAGCTCAAAGACAAGTGATAACCCGAAATATCTCCCCCATCTAATGCAGAAGTAGGGTCGAGGGTATCTAAGTTGCGTGTGGCATATTCGGCCTCAAGCATAAAGGCATTATGTTGATAAGCGAGTTCTAACCCGGCTTGTGACATGCTATCAAGGGCAACGACATCACCGCCTGCAGCATAATCCACGAGGCGCACTTTGGCTTCGCGTACTTCACCGCGAGCAAGGCGATTACCCAGCGTAGCACCGCCCATATCACGGTACGAACCCCAACCACCTAAATGCAGGGTTTTACCGGGAGTGTGTTGCGACCAAGTCAAACGCCCCGAATAGGCAAGTGCCAGACGGTCATCTTGGTCACGCCCAGATGCACCAAAGGCGTCGTTTTTATATACCCCTAACGCATAGCGAAAACCGGAATCTTTAAAATATTGATAAGCTGATGCGCCCCATCGAAAGTAAGGAGAAAACGTATCAGCGATAGAGCTGCGCTCTATGGTATTGATGTGTTTGCTGCTGGTGAGCGCATTCAGGGTGATATCTTCTCTTAATTTACCAAACTGAAAGCGCGGGCCGTTGTTCCAGCCGGTATAACGCACTCTTACAGTGACTATCTCGGCATCGCCTTCAGCAAAATCGAGTAGTAACTTGTGTTCCCAGTCGCCTTGCTCACTCTCTACATAGGTGCGGATCCGGCGCGGAAAAAAGTCGCTGGCGGCATTACCCTCATTATCGGCGCTGTATGCACCACTAAAATGGTTAAAATCGAGTTGTACACGCCCACCAAACTCAAGGTTCAGTGATTTATTGGACTGTAATTCCTTTAATTGCGCTTCTAGCTTTGCAACCTTGCTGGCTAGTGCTTCATCTTGTTGTGCCAAAACGGGGCAAGCAGTTACTGCAATTAATGACATTGCTGCAACTGGCTTCATTATTGTTGTTCTCATTGCTCTGTACTCATTTGTCTTAAACGTATTGTGACTAGCGACTACAACCTGCTATCAAGTACGAGCTTATTGTTAACCCTCAATTAACCATAGATTGCGGAAATAAGTTGATTAAGTTGAGTAAAACGCGTTTTGTGCATAAAAATCATGAGCAATATGCACAAAACCCAAAGTAGTGTGGAAATAAATAACGAGTGAAGCGAAAGTATGACTACTGCGTTAATCAAAATATCTAAGATGTGGATGATGAATTAACCTAGCTTTTCTCTGAAGCTCTGGAAACGGTGAGCCTACAAAGCTCAATATAGAATAATACTTTGCCCCCTAGAATAAGCAGAAATAAGACACACAACACACCAAAAACCATCACATTAATAAAACAATACACTCAATAAATTTAAATTTGGTGTAATTCCAATCACTTAGATCTAAATAAGAATTATTTTCAAAAAGAACGTTGACAGCCCTTCAAATCTAATTGATAATCACTATCAACAAGGCGAGAGTGACGGCTCAACTTGTTATCACAATAGTTTCTTGACCCGAAACAAGGCTGGTATCCACAACTACCAAGGACGTTAGCAGGCACTTGCATTGCTCCTCGTATTTAGACGCTAACTCCACTTTTTACTTGCTACATTGCTCATATCGGTGACGGTAGATATGAAATCAAAAAGCCCTGCTCAGGGCTTTTTTTATGCCCAAAATTTATTTTCACTTCGGTATTTCCTAGAAAAACAGCCACACTAATATTAATGAGAATTATTTTCAAAAAAGTATTGACTCATTGTTAAATCTAACTGATAATCACTATCAACAAGACGGCAACGTGTTGTTTCGCCAACTCAGTTAGTAAGGTTGATAGTTGTAAAGCCCTGTCTACCTGATGTACTCACTACCTTGAGATTGGCATTAGTACTCTAGTTTGTTTCTCGACCCTGAAACACGGCTGGCCAACGTTAATGGCTTGAATGAACTTAACTCAGTCGCCCCTAAACCTGACTAAGTTTATTCTCACAATTTACTTGCTACATTGCTCATATCGGTGACGGTAGATATGAACGTAAAAAGCCCTGCTCAGGGCTTTTTTTATGCCTAAAATTTATACCAATTGAATTAATTCTCTAATCAATTTGAAGGGTGAAATAGCATATTAGCTTCGTTAAAAATTTCTCATTTAGAACAACTAAATAGCAAAATTTTTGCCTTGCTACTAAAGCTATTTCCCTGCTTCAAGATAGATCATTTACTTAATACAACTGGTATTATATCTATTTTCAGCACTTACCGAAAAACAGCCGTACAAATATTAATGAGAATTATTTTCAAAAAGGTATTGACCTAACGGCTAATCTAATTGATAATCAATATCAACAAGAGAACATGCTCTTGCTGATTCGACCCTGAATCGTGTTGTCGGTGATGTGCTACAACGCCCCTTGATGTGTATCACTGGCAACCACTTTTTACTTGCTACATTGCTCATATCGGTGACGGTAGATATGAATCAAAAGGCCCTGCTCAGGGCTTTTTTTATGCCTACATTTTCTATCAGCGTTTGTTCAGCTGTAATGTCGTGTAATCGTTTTCTTTTACTAGAATCCGTATCATTCTATTTTTCCAAAAATAACAATAATATGAACGCTCGACGCTACCGTTATAACATGTTGTTAAGTCTGCTGCTGCTGGTAGGGTTTATTTTCACCAGCTGGATAAGTATCGAGCATGCTAAACAATCGTTGTATAAAGGGGTGAGCGATGATGCTCTGCCACTCACCAGCCATCTGATTGATTTAGATATACAAAAACGGCTTCAAGCTCCAATTATTGTTTCTCAGCAAATGGCAAATAACGTCTTTATTAAACGCTGGCTAACGTCTTCACAGCAAGACCCTGCGCTTATTTTCACCTACTTAGAAGATACTCGAGCTTTACATCACGCAAAAACAAGCTTTTTAGTGGATGACAAGAGCCTCATTTATTACCACTTTGATGGTAACACCCAGCAATTAGACATTCGCGCCAAACAAAACGATTGGTACCGAGAAAGCTTGCACAGCGATGCTGACTATGCGCTCAATGTTGATATAGACCCAAGAGATAACAACGAAGCCATTGTTTACGTCAATCATAAAATAAGGCAAAACAACGATGTAATTGGCGTTGTTGGGGTTGGCATCTTATTGGCTGATTTACATAATTTAATCGAACAATACGAAGCCAGCTACGCACGCAAACTGTACTTTATTGACCACAAAGGCAGGCTATTATTTTTTAACGATCAGACCCTATCAGGCACCAGTATTCATGATCGTTTTCCAACCCAAGCAACGGCGCTGCTCAATCAATCCGAATATCAATTTCGGTTGGAAACCGACGACCATGCCGAGTTTGTCCATTCGCGCTATTTGGACTCTATAGGCTGGTATTTAATTGTTGAGCAAACAATAGATAAATCCAGTGGAATAAGCGACATACTCACAACCAATTTATGGGTAGGGAGCCTAGTCACCTTATTAATATTGGCCGTAGCGCAGTTGACGTTTAACCATTATCAAAAACGCTTAGAAAAAATGGCGAAGTACGACAAACTCACCGATACCTTTAATCGTCAAGCCTTCGAGCCACAGCTTCAGCATCATTTAGCGAAAGCGCGTACCCAATCAACCCCTGTAGTAATGTTGATGATGGACATTGACCACTTTAAACAAGTGAACGATCAACATGGCCATGTGGTAGGCGACAGAGTGCTGCAATGCTTCTCGAACGTATGTAAACGCCAGATAGAAAACAACGGTTTGTTGTGCCGCTGGGGAGGTGAAGAATTTATGGTATTGCTACCCAAAGCGACGTTAGAACAAGGAATTGCGATTGCTGAGAAGATCCATGTTGCTCTAGAGCAGGCGGAATGTGAGGTCAAAGTGACAGTCAGTATTGGCGTTGCACAATACCATATTGATGAATCAGAAGATGGTTTTATAAAGCGCGCCGATGCCGCGCTCTATCGTGCCAAACAAGGCCGGAATCAAACCAAATTCGCCGCTTAGCGGCGATTCTTACGCGCTCTTGCGCGGCGCTGACGTTTTTCGTCTTCACGCGCGGCCTTTTTAGCCTCAGCTTGTGCTCGTAACTCAGCAACCATTTCTTCTTCCGACTCTCGCATTTCCGGCGTTTCCATCGTGATCTGTCCGATAACAGCATCGCGCAGTTCGTTGATTAAAATCTCCGACATCTTATGCGTATCGACCTGATTGCCGCCCTTTACACAACCACGCTTGCGGCCAGCCATCTCGATAAATGTCCAATCACAGTCCGGTAATTCGTCGAGCTTGTAACGTGCTTTTAAAAGCTCTGGATATGCACCTAGCAGATATTCAGCGGTGTAACTCGCCACTTCTTCATAATTGATAGCCGTATCGCGAATAGCACCCGTTGCCGCCAAACGATAGCCCGAGTTTTCGTTCTCAACCTTTGGCCACAACATACCCGGCGTATCGTAAAGCATAATGCCGTCTTCAAGCTTAATACGCTGTTGCGCTTTAGTTACCGCTGGTTCATTACCTGTTTTTGCAACAATTCTGCCAGCAAGTGTATTGATAAGTGTCGATTTACCCACATTTGGAATACCCATGATCATGGCTTTTAGCTGCTTATCTTGACCCACTTTATGAGGTGCAAGCTTTTTGCAAAGCGCATTAATACGCTGTACTTCATTCGCCTTATCATGACCAAACGCCAGCGCTTTTACACCGCTCTCACGTTCAAAATACTCCATCCACTGCTTGGTCAGTTCAGGATCGGCAAGGTCCGCTTTGTTCATGATTTTGATAACAGGCTTGTCACCACGTAACTGCCCTACCATCGGGTTTTCGCTACTGTATGGAATACGAGCATCCAGCACTTCAATAATGACATCCATCTGCGGCATGATCTCTTTGATCTCATTGCGCGCTTTATTCATATGCCCTGGGAACCACTGTATTGCCATTATAACCACCTGTATTAATTAACTTTAAAAGCTCATATGTTGAACACCTTGCCAAGCTCACACCTACCATAGCGCCATTCGTACGAAGCAAGAGATAAGTAAAGGATACAACATAGGGTACTAAACGCTTTTAATACAGCAGCAGTACCTCATCACTAAGTTGGTTATTCTACTATAAATTGACAGGATTGGGTTAATGGCTTTGTTAGTACGACGATTCAAAGCCGCCTCATCCATATTCACCCAATCATTTTGCTAACGTATGTTCCCCATTAGGGCTGCCCTTCAGCCCTCTGATTTTTTCTAATACATCGGGTGAGTATACAGCTCATAATCAGTGCAGGGACTGTAATTAAAATGACATAAGGTGTTACCAAGATAAGAACTGCCAAGTTTGATTCCGAAAAGTATATAATCCAAACATACATACTAAAAATCAGCATAATACTGCCGTACAAGTAGTTTCTTACTATTTCACGAATCAACCTTATACCTTTAAAACTCAACATCAATTTGGAAAAAGCAAGTGGAGTTGACTTTGCGACTAGGTCCACCATTAATAAGTACAAAAAAGATGACAATGAAAAGTACGTACCATTATAGGCTAAATTGACAAATTCTAATAGTGGCAAGCTAACGAAAAGAAATAGAAAAGTTAATATATTGTCATGATTAAATTTATCATTCATAAATTTATTTCTTTTTTAATCCTAACAACATAACTATAATTATTTTTAACGTAGTTCTTAATTTTTTCATACTTTTTATTCTGCATCGACTTTACCGAGTACCACTCCAAAATATTGATACCAAACTCAGACTTTGGAGCACCGAAAACGGTTACAGCCTTTTTAAATTCCTCTACATCAGTCTCACCTTGTAAATAATAGAAACTAAAATTCTTACCATAAAGATATAAACCACTTAGGGAATCTAATTTATTTTTTGACAAGCGAGAGATAAGCCATTTATTTTCTGACAAATAACCAGCAACTCTAGTTATGTTAAACAATTGTTTTTGCTCTTTCCAAGACCCATTTCTATGTAGAAAATAGAACTCATTAACACTTATCCCATTCCTTGAATAGTATGCATGCTCTTGATCATTAACATAACCATACAACTCTTCAGAAGGGACTCTCTTAAAATCATCTAAGAATACTGACGGCTTATCATCTATATTATCTATTGAAAAAAGATAACTTACATAATCTTGATAAATAGGCTGACCTTGAAATAACTTTAACGAACCATCTAAGTCAAGACCTTTTATTTTTTCTTTAAGCTCACCAAACCCTACTGCACCTATAAACTTTGCCTTTGTAAAGTCTACATCTTGATACCTACACCTATTATAAAAGTTATAATGTTTATAATTATCAAAAGCTAACTTTATCTTTTTCAATCTATCTTTTCGTTGCAATTCCTTTCTATTAAAAACCTCGCCATAAACGCGCAAATCTATAAAATCAGAAATCACCAACCTTTCACTTATACTATAGCCATCCAAGTTAATCATATCCCCTCGCAAGGAATTTGAACTGGCATCAACATTTAATTCATCTTGCAACTTTTTTATTAATTCAAACCTCTTCTTCGACAACAAGTAATTGGTCAAAGAAAAACTTCTCCCTGAAATGTATATTAACAACTCATGTTTATTACCATCATAGTGTTTTTTCAATAAATCTATAAATGCTTCATCACCTTTATTCTCCAGCAAGATAGTAAGAGATGATTTTGAAACTCGATAACCTAAAGCAGCCAAGCTTTCTACATAATCATCACCAACATCATAAATCAAGGCTAATTCTAGAGTATTAAAGTCCCACCCAGTTACAATATTGTGGTGACTAGCTTCCCCTGATATTACCTTTACCACAGCATCAACAACTAAAGATTTTGTGATCTCAACTTCATCTGACTCAATATCAATATCGTTGAACCAATCCCTTTCGTAATAAACATAGGGCCTCTCAACATTTCCACCAAACCCATCAAAATAAAAGTAATTACAATTAGAAGAAAAGGAGAATGGTGAAAAAAATAAACCTATTAAAAAAATATTTTTTGATAAGTGATTCATTTTCTCGTTCCTAGATAGCCCCAAAAATAGGGCCGTGAGTTAGCTTTTAAAATATTTGTGAATTATAGGTTTGCAAATTTGTAAATTATCGTGCCATTCATAACATGCAGATTCTTCTTGGACCGAGTTATAATAGGACTTCCCAAAACCCTTTACTCCTCTAGCAAAAAGCGTCGCTGTTTTATTACATCTATAATTAAACTCTATATCTTTTTTGCCCTTCGCAGACTTTTCCCATTTTACTTTACATGTCGCAGCCATATCTGCGTGAAATTGATCGTCACAATTCTTTTGTCCTGAACCAAGAGTAGAGTAACACTTATCATGGCCGTTGCAGCTATCTCTAAAAACTCCATCCCAGCTATTAAGTATATCAATAGAACCTATTTCTGAGCTACAACCGTCGACTGATATTGTTGGTTTTAACAATGGATCACAAGAGTCTGGTTTTTGATCTGCATAATTACCACAGAGCCATATAACCTCAGCATCAAATGCTCTTGCTTCTTTTTCTCTTTGCTCAGAGCTAGAGTTATCGTACCCATAACGATCACCCAAAGTTTCAAATGTACGACTTAAATTACTAACAGAATGCCGAAATCGGCTCTTCGGAATAGCAACGCCATTTACTTGTATCCTCTCAATAGCATACGCACTTTTAAAGCCGGCTGATAGCGAGTTACTATTTGATAGTTCGTAAGCATCGATATCAACATTTAATAAAACAGCCCCCCATCAGACTAAAGATCAAACTCTTTTTTATATTCATTTCATTCCTTTTATTAACTTTTCATGTAACTTATTGTGGTAATTGAAAATATGCTTTGAAATTATAACGTTACCGACTCTTCCAAATATTGGTAAGACTTCAACAACACCTTTTTTCTTAAGGTTAATATAAAAATCATCTTTTACTCCCTCTACACTTTCTATAAAAACCCCTTTATCAACCAGAACATTAAATAAGTTATAAAACCTTTCTTCATCCGTCACCCTATAATCTCGCACCACATTAAAAACCAAGGATTCCTTTTCATTGTTAAAGTAATTGGTCAACTCCTTTCCCATTTCTAATAGTGTTCTTAACTCTGGAGAGTTAGCAAAACTCTCATAGGATGAAAGAGATTTAAAATATAGTTCGTTGTACATTTCTTCAGTTTTCTTTGAAAGATGAAGTCTAGGACAATATAAGCTATACTTTTCTTCGACTAAGCTTAGAAATAAAGAGCGAGCGGTCCTTCCATTCGCGTCAATAAATGGGTGTATAGCTACAACTCTAAAATATAAAAAAGGTTACAAGTTAAATTATTTCCAACTCTTTCCTTGTTAAATGTTTTTATCGTATCGTTAATTAAACTTTTAATTTTACTGGGTGCAGGTGGTATATAAATTTTATCATTTTCACACCTACCAACCCATGACTTATGAGTCCTATAGCCTGGAAGCTCTAAACTGAGGCTTTTATTAATTAAATGAATATCACTTTCCTCAAGCTCCCTTTCCCTCAAACCAAAATCAATAGTTTTATAGAACTCCCCTCTCAATCTCAATATATTTTCAACTTTTATTTTTTAATGAATAACTATAATAATCATGTAAAACCAACTCCATTGGTAGTATATTTTTTAATTGTCTAACACAGAAACTCGAAGATACATATCTGTAAATAAAGTTCTTATAATTATGATCGATCTTGCGTAGACCTAGTTGCATTAAATACCACCATTTTGTAATTACTTTACTGCTAAAGGACCCAGTACAGGTACATCATCATGTTTTTAACATATGTCAATTATAATTTATTTTTTGAGTTATTACTCAAGTAACACTTGGATCTAGCTTTGCTCCACCCCCAAACAATTAACATTTAATTAACTTTATAATGTAATTAGAACAGAATACTGATGGATTGATAGGAAAAGACTTATAGTAGGAATACCAACGCCACAATTAAGTAATAATCCACTCAAAAGTTGAGTGGATTGTTCAAACTCAAGAACTCACAACGTAAACTTAGACAGCAGCGCTTCTTGTTCATGGGCGTTTTTAGCGAGTTCTTCGCTGGCGCTGTATTGTTTGTCGGAAAAGCTGCCGACTTCGATGCTAATATCGTTGATATGTATTGTATTTTTATTGATTTCTTCAATCACCACACTTTGCTCTTCTATGGCGGTTGCGATTTGAATATTGCGATCCATAAGCTCTTTTACTGCTTCTGAGATTTCTTCTAGCATATGTGTCGCTTGCTCGGTTTGTGACACACATTGCTGGGTTTTATCTCGGCTACTTCCCATAGGTTGCTGAACTTGAATGGACGAGGCTTGGATCTGGTCGATCATGGATTTAATTTCGGTGGTGGATTCCTGTGTTTTTGATGCTAGAGAACGCACTTCATCGGCCACAACCGCAAAACCACGACCTTGCTCTCCGGCACGTGCGGCTTCAATTGCAGCATTAAGTACCAGTAGATTGGTTTGTTCAGCAATGAAAACCGCTGGCTGGAACGACAAATTTAGGGCACAGGTGTTCTTTGGTTTATAAGTAATCAAAGTATGCTCCGCCCCTAGCGTTTATGTAACGATTGATTTAATCAGATAAACCGCTTTCCTGAGTTAGGTAATGAGAAAATTCCTTAAGTAGAGAATGAGTACTTTTTTCATAAGTACTTTGAAGCGCATCACTAAACTCAATTCCTGTTAATAATAACTGTATTAATTCGTTAAATTGTTTAGGGCTTAGGTCATAGATGAAATGCACAAATAACCCACCAACCCTGTACGACACCCGGTTAACCACCCCATTTTTTGTTACAGCATCACTTGCATCCTGTGATAAAAACCAATAATTCAACTCTCCCGACAAATAGGTATTTACCTCATTTTCATTCATTAGCTCGAAAATCTCTTTACCTTTAGTATAATCTTGCCCTCCATTTGCAACAAACTCAGCGATCCCTTCTCTAAACCATAAAGGTACTTTTTCGATATGGGCCTTATCCCCAAGATGGGTGTAAAAAAGGTAGTGTGTTAACTCATGATTAAGTAACCTCCCAATCGAACTGCTATGAAATGCATTTGGCGATAAAAATAATTTACCCCAATATACTGCACCAACAACATTTTTGGATAAAAATACATATTCATTGAAAGAGTCTTGACTAGCACACACATAAACCGAGATTGGCTTTTTAAATTTAGCCTTGAGCACATGCTCTACTGCATACTGACCCTCACTCAAAACTCTACTTACACGAAATGCATTGTTTTCTGCTGAAGCTTCGTATCTGATACGTCTATCAATCTGGAGAGTTAAAAAATGATCCGTAGACTTATATTTAGCCCATATAGCTTTGATTAACACAGGCTGCATGAGCATAATCAGGATGATGAAAATAGCACTTATCGATAGCAGAACAATAATATACTTCTTAAAGTTTTTTCCGTTAGATCTCATCACCTTTCAACTTAGCCTATTTAATTCAACGAGGAAATTTCTTTTACTTTGAGCAAAACATTGGTTCTCTATGCTACAGGAAACAATAAAAGAGTACGAATACCAACTGGCGGCAATACAAAAACTGCTAGGGGTTAGATAACTTATAGCCACACTTGCCAGAAGACTTAACGGCATACATTGCTTTATCAGCCTTCTCAATTAATGATTCGATGCAATTTCCCTGAGTGGGGAAAAAGCTAATACCGATACTCCCCCCAACTTTATACACCTGATGTTCAACTTCAATTTCTTGCGTGATACTGATGAGTAACTTTCTAGCGATAATCTCCGCTTGTTCTTTTGAGTCTAGCTGCGTTGCGATTACAATAAATTCATCACCTCCAATTCGAGCACATATGTCGGTACTTCGTGTACTGGCAATTAGTCTTGTTGCTATGCATCTGAGTACTTCATCACCAACCTTATGACCACTACTATCATTAATGGGCTTAAAGTTATCCAAATCAATGTAAAATACCGCGGTTAATTAATGTGGGCGATTGGCAAAAATGTTCGCCTGATTAAAAAAGTTAGTCAGATAACGCTTATTCTTAAGCCCAGTAAGTGCATCATGATAAGCAAGTTTCAGTGCATGCTTTTCAGCCTTGAGCAAGCGGCGTTGGAAAGTAATAAGTACTGATGCCAATAAAGCTAAATAGAGTACCAAGTTCACCATAGTACCTAGAATAAAACCATAGATTCTCCAGTCAGGGAAATAATAGATTATTGGGTAAGAAACCAACCAATGTATGGAGAGAATAAGGGCTGCAAGGGAGATAAACCGATACACACAGGTAAAATATGGCTTTTTCTTTCCAAAAAAAAGTATAAATATATAAAATAAAAAAGAAAAGTTAACCATTGCACAGAGGATCTTAAAGTACCAAGGAGATAAGTTTAAGATTGAAATTATAAACAGCGTACCAAGCACATAACTAAATAATTGAATAACTCTTCTTTTTACGCAATTCAATTTAAAGAATCGGCATACTCCAACTAATAGGATTGGCTTCTCAAAAAGGTTAAGTACAAGATAAAGGTTACTACTTAGCTCTGTTGAAATAACAAGTTCGCCTAGCAAAATACAAATTCGTGAAGCAATTGCAAACAAGATAGCGCTCGACCAAAACCCAGCTCCGGAAGGTGTTCTAGGCACGGTTCTGGTAGCAAGTAACAATACCAACAAAAATGAATATAGCGTCAACCCAACCGTATGCACCAAATGAAACATAACGACACCTACCTCTAGCTTCATTGATTAATCACCGCAGCAGTATTGAAATTGAAGCTGCTACCAAAATAGTAGGCCAAAGGTCTACACTCTATTTTTCTCTTTGATAAAAACAATAAGTCCTTTTATTTAAAAGTTTAGAATAAACAATGAATGAAGCAGGAACGAATAAGGACTAATTAACATCGAAAAAAGTCAACATCAATGTCCTAGAGTTCCCTTTACCATTAATATTGTGCTAACTATTAATATATCATCATAAGCTAAGTGGTCGTTATGAGTTGTGAATCTACTCTGATTAATCTTCATATTTTAGTTGTCGGTGGCTTTGTACCATATGATTTAGCCGTGACTTACCAAATGTTTTTTTTTGCAACAAAAGAACGCGAACAACCACGCTATAATATCCAATTTGTAGGTAACCAAGGGCAAGTTCAAAGCGATAGTTTTATCATTGAGAATGTACAACCTTTATCAGCTATCGGCGCTAATGACACATTAATTGTTCCAAGCTTATATACACCGACTGCCTATGATGATGAAAACGTTCTCCGTGCAATTCGCACCGCATATCAACAAGGTTCTCGCATCGTTTCTATCGGTAATGGCTCAGTACTTTTAGCAAAATCAGGTGTCTTAGATGGAAAACGGGCTACCTCGCATTGGGATGTTTTTTCAGAGTTTGAGCAACACCACACGGCGGTCGATATATTGCGTGACGTATTATACGTTGACGAGGGACAAGTTATCACATCGGCCGGCCTTTCTGCCGGACAAGACCTGTGTCTACACATCATTAAATGTGATTTTGGAGCAGCGCTTGCGAACAAAGTTGCGGAACGTTTTGTAATGCCTCTTGAGCGCAGTTTTTCACACCCTCAATTATATCGACCTGTATATAATGTCTTAAATGACATTCAGCGGGTACAATTATGGCTCTCACACAACTATCATAAACCGCTTACGCTCGCTGAAATAGCTGAGCACGCCTGTATGACAAGCCGAGCACTGACTAGAAACTTCAATAAATACGTTGGCCAATCACCCATGATGTGGCTTCGAGAATTGCGAGTGCAGCGGGCGCAAATCTTACTCGAAACAACCACTTTTAACATCAATGTGATATCTGAACTGAGTGGCTTTGGTACTGTTGTGAACTTTCGCATTGCATTCAAGCGTTATGCTGGCTGCTCGCCAACAGAATGGCGCTGTCGCTATAACAACAGCCATGTGTTGTGACCCGTTATATTTCAAGCTCACAACGTAAACTTAGACAGTAGCGCTTCTTGTTCATGGGCGTTTTTAGCGAGTTCTTCGCTGGCGCTGTATTGTTTGTCGGAAAAGCTGCCGACTTCGACACTAATATCGTTGATATGTATTGTATTTTTATTGATTTCTTCAATCACCACACTTTGCTCTTCTATGGCTGTTGCGATTTGAATATTGCGATCCATAAGCTCTTTTACTGCCTCTGAGATTTCTTCTAGCATATGTGTCGCTTGCTCGGTTTGTGACACACATTGCTGGGTTTTATCTCGGCTACTTCCCATAGATTGCTGAACTTGAATGGATGAGGCTTGGATCTGGTCGATCATGGATTTAATTTCAGTGGTAGATTCCTGTGTTTTTGATGCTAGAGAGCGCACTTCATCGGCCACAACCGCAAAACCTCGGCCCTGCTCTCCTGCACGTGCGGCTTCAATTGCAGCATTAAGTGCCAGTAGATTGGTTTGTTCTGCAATACCATTAATGACCGAAAGAATATTCTCAATATTTTGGCTATATTCTGCAAGTTGCGTACTCAACTCGTACGATGCAGTAATATCGTCAGCCAAAGCATTAATTTGGCTTCGCGCTTTAAAGAATATTTCTTGCCCTTCGGAGGTCTTTTCATTTACAGAGGTGATAGAGCTTGCGGCTTGCTGCGCGTTACCTGCGATTTCGGTCGAGGTAGTACTCATTTCATTCATCGCGGTAGCGAGGTTTTCAATTAGGCTAACTTGTTGATCAAGTTTCTGTGAAGAATGCGTCGACAGCTCTTTGGCGGCATCACTGCTTATCACCACGTCGTCTGCACGTTCTTTTACATTACTTACTAACCCATGCAAAAAGCCCAAGAACAAATTAAATTGTCGCGCTACCGTGCCGCACTCATCTTCGTTAACAATTTTTAAGCGCTGAGTTAAGTCACCGCCCCCACTTGCCATGCCGATGATTGCAGATTCCAAATCCCGTAATGGTTGGAGTAAGTGAATTGCTAACGTCCGTACGCAGAATACTCCAATAGCCACGGCTAAAATAGCAATGATCAGGGAGTTTATTGTAATTTCAGTCAGTGTTTTGTAGGCTTTTGATTTATCGATTAATACCGCCAAATACCAGTCCGTACCAAAGGTGTTATCAAGCGAATGTAAGTAAAACAACCTTTTGCCTTCTTTGGTATCCACTTCTTGCAACTTATCTACGCTATCTAAGCGTAAAGCTGGATATACCTGTTGCAATTTTTTGCCGTTAAATTCGGCATGTTGATGAGAAATTACATTACCAGACTTGTCGACCAAAAAGGCATAGCCCGTGTTATCAAAGTTAACCTGATTGACACTATTAGCGATGGTTTTTAGGCTTAAATCTCCCCCAATTACCCCTTTAAAATTACCGTTCACTACAATGGGAGATACCACCGACAGCAATAATTCACCTGTCGCCGCGTCCGTATATGGACTGGTATAAACGGTTTTATTTTGGTTTTTACCAAGCTGATACCAAGCTCGCTCTCTAAAATCGACGCCCGGAGGATTTTTGCGAGCGGGGTTGTTCGACCTGAGCCCTTCCTCATTAGCCAAAGTACCAAAAGCCAGCAGAAACTCCTTTTTAAACACTGGTGTATTCAGTGCTTGTTGAAAGTTATCATCGCTAAAGTTTTGCTCTAACTGACTTTTTATCACATTAATTTGCGTTGCTTTACCAGCCAGCCAATTCTCTATGCTCACAGCCAGCAATTGCGTGCTATCTGTTACATAGGCATGGGTTTTGGTTTTCACCGAATCGCTAACAAACCAGTAAGTAGAAAGCGTCGTCGTCGTGATGATCAATAAGATCACTATGGCAGAAGTCACAGAGAACTTAGTGCGGATCTTCATATTCAACAGCCTGAATAAAAAGTGCTCGAATATCAAAAGTGTTGTCTATAATTCGATTATTGGCAACTGAGCGATGTAAAAACCATGAATTTTACTTTGAGCAATTCAACCGCACTGATTGGCCTAGCCTGTTTACTGACTTCTTCAGCAACTTTGGCAACCGATCGACCTGTCACCATGGCCGACATTGAAAATCTTGAGCGGCAATTAGCTGAGCTTAAAGCTCGGTTTATGACGCAAAATAGCGAACTAAAGGCCGCAGCTCCAATGGCAAAATCAACACCACAAAGTGACCCGGTAAAACCACCTAGCGAGCCCTCAACCACGCTCAAAACCTATGCCACAATACGCCCGACATTTGGCGTAATCAATCAAGATGACGCAAGTAACTGGGATGTTCGTGACGCCTTATCCCACGCAGGGATTAAAGTAACTCATGAATTTATGCCGGGCTGGCAGGCCGAACTTCATGGTGAATGGGGCATCGATCTCGCCAATGAAGGAAATTTTGGCAAGTCACGCCGTGCTTATACTGCGCTAGGTACACCGTATGGTCGATTTGGCATTGGCAAACAAAGGCCTGCACAGTATCTGTTTATTGCCGAATACGTTGATATTTTTAATCACGCCAGCAGCCCATTTGCTTACGATCCAGAGAGTATTTTTTTCGTTGATAATTTAGTCACTTACCGCTACGAATTGGGGCCAATGACGTTTATCGCCGCAGGCCAATTTAATGGTGATAAGGGCGATAATCAAACGGATTTATTCAACACTGGGTTAAGTTACGATAACGCAGGTTTACACGCAGCGATTACTTATCAACAAAACGATGTGTACGATAACGAGCAACATATTGGCGAAAACCAACTTTGGTCTGGTGCGCTGGCTTACCAATTTACCTCCCGCTTTTACGCTGCTATGGCATATCAGGACAAAGACTATCAACGCGTGGAAGCTCTTGATTCTCGACAAGGCCACACCTTTGATCTTTCGTTGGCCTATCAACTCGCAAAACACTATAAACTCAAAACCGGATATTTTGATTTTGATGACGGTTACGGCAGTCATGATCCGCTTAATCAAAGCTTCGATGGCTACAATGTTACACTTGAGTGGCTACCAACACCGCCCCTCAGAGTGCACTTGGAGTATTTGAACAAGTCCTTCGACAACCAAATCGATATGGACTCCATCTCCATTGGCTTTAGGTACGATTACACGCAAGAGTGGCAATTTGATTAGTTAGAATAATAATTTCTAATTTGGATTGATTTATACATCAAGTATTCAAGTGGGGGTGGTACACTCGCGCAAGGCTTAGAAGTATTCAAGTTTAAAGAGGCGGTATGAACCACGCTCCTATTTCACTCAATATTACCGCGAGCGCCAAAATCGAGAGCATTGTGGTGCTACACGGCTTGTACATGTCTGGTTTTGTGATGCGGCCGCTTAGCGCTCGCTTAGGTAAATCGGGCTACCGTATTCTCAATTTAAGCTATAACACATTAACGCCAGATATTGATGAGATCTGCGCCGCTATTGATACTTTTGTTGGCGACTGTCCCGCCGCCCTCGTTTGCCACTCCATGGGGGGCTTAGTTGCAAGAGCATATTTAGAACGAGGTTCTGCCGCGAGCAAGCAAGTAAAAAAAGTGGTGACCTTGGGGACACCACATAAAGGTAGTGCCATTGCCAAGCATATGCACGACAAAGGACTGGAGCTACTGTTAAAAAACAGTGTGGAGTTTTTATTATCTAACAATCAAGATTGGCCTTTCGACGCCAAGCTTTACAGTATTGCCGGTGACTTACCCATTGGACTAATGCCACTGCTACAAAAAGGTAGCCAGTCAGATGGCACTGTGCTGTTAGAAGAAACCAAGCTCAGTGGCATGGCCGAGCACAAAGTATTTCATCTCAGCCATACCAGCTTAATATATTCCCGTGCGGTAATGGACTATATCTGCGAGCTGTTAGGGAGGCCTTAGTGCTCTGCGCTTGCAGCTACTTTGTAAGCAATCACTGCGATCAAGCCAACTAATAACGGTACTGGCGCTGCAATATAGCCAAAGGTATCTGAGTTTGCGATGCTTGCGCCAGCTAAGTGACCTACGAGCCCAACAACAAAAGCCACTAAAGCGATAACAACGACGACGAGTTCCATTTTATGTTCTGATTTTGTTTTGCCTTTCATACTCATTTCCTCAAGTAGTAGACACCGCGTTTTTTGTGTCTTGATGAAATGATTATGCGCTTATGATGCGGCGATATTTTGACCTAAATCAAGTTTAAAACCGCCAAAATACGAACGAGATTAAACACTTGTCTTAGATCAAAAACTACGCGCTCTGGTAAGGCTTTGGGAAAAGTTGGCAAGCTTTATTCCCGCCAAGTATTCATGTCACCTTGTTATTGTTGAGCGCTTTTTGGGGTTTCATCTTGTTTTTTACCACGCTCATCCCAACGTCATATTGTATTAATATTTAATATGTTTTTATTTTATTAATTGATTTTTCCGATTAAACACTTTGATTTTAATCATTGGGCAATCACCTAAGGTTGCGCCATACTGACTGTGAATCAACAAGGAGCATCGCATGACAAACATTAATTCTATCGGTTTAGACAAAGCAAAGAGCCAAGCGCTAGTAACGTCACTTAATACGCTACTAAGCAGCTACCAAATTCAATATATGAATGCCCGTGGTTTTCACTGGAATATCAAAGGTCGTGAGTTTTTTGAACTACACCTAAAATTTGAAGAAATTTATACGCTATTACTTGAGAAAGTCGATGAAATCGCAGAGCGTATTTTGACAATTGAAGGCAACCCATTGCATGCGTTTTCTGATTATTTGGAAACCAGCAAAATTCAAGAAGCAAAAGGGATCAGCAATGGTACGCAAGCACTAGAAACCCTGCTTGATGGCTACACAACGCTTATTTCTATGCAGCGTGAGATTCTAGCGCAGGCGGGCGAAGCCGAAGATGAAGGGACAGCTGCGCTAATGAGCGACTACATCAAAGAGCAAGAGAAGCTGGTGTGGATGCTGAAAGCATATTTAAACTAAGATTAAGGCTAGGGTGTACAAGTCGAGCTAAAAGCTACGACCTACAAGCGAGCCAGCTCCTACCTTGATTCTCCTCTGGTAGGAGCGAGTTTACCTCGCGATCTTTTATCTCGCTGTTGTCGAGTTTGAGCTAGGGTGTACAAGTCGAGCTAAAGCTACGACTTACAAGCAGAGCCAGCTCCTACCTAGGTTTTCCTCTGGTAGGAGCGAGTTTACCTCGCGATCTTTTATCTCGCTGTTGTCGAGTTAGAACTACGACCTACCATTCAATAAGCTGATAAAGAATGCCATTTCTAGCGCTCTTTCATGTAAGCTTTTAAATCGGCCTGAGGCACCACCGTGACCCGCTTCCAAGTCGGTTTTAAAGATCAGCACATTATCATCCGTTTTATATTCTCTAAGCTTAGCAACCCACTTCATTGGCTCCCAATACTGCACTTGCGAGTCGTGCAGACCTGTGGTGACTAGAATATTTGGATAGGCTTTGGCTTCAATATTGTCATACGGCGAATACGCTAAAATATTCTGGTAGTCCGCTTCATTATTCGGATTACCCCATTCATCATACTCGTTTGTGGTCAATGGGATTGACTCATCCAACATGGTAGTTAACACATCCAAGAAAGGCACATGGCAGCCTAACCCTAAATACAGCTCTGGAGCTTGGTTTGCAATTGCACCCATTAACAGGCCGCCTGCACTTCCGCCTGATGCAAACACTTTGTCTTTATGGCCGTAGCCCTGCTCAACCAAGGCCTTGGTAACATCAATAAAGTCGTTAAAGGTATTTTGCTTATGCGCTTTTTTGCCTTGCTCATACCATTCACGACCAAGCATCTCAGAACCTCGAATATGCGCAATCGCGTATACAAACCCTCTATCTAACAGGCTTAGAATTTGACTAGAGAAGTTAGGGTCGATAGTAATACCATAAGAACCATAGCCATACTGCAATAGTGGATTGCTACCGTCTTGATTAAACTTATCTTTTCGATACACCAAAGACACAGGGACTTTAACACCATCTCTTGCGGTTATATGCAAACGTTCAGAGTGATAATATTCAGGTTTAAAATCACCTAACACTTGCTGTTGCTTTTTCAGCGTCTTCTTACCAGTGGTTAAATCACAATCGTACACTGAGCTGGGAGTTGTCATACTCGAGTAGTGGATACGAATATTACTTGAACTTGGCTCAGGGTTATTTCCTACCGTAGCAAAATAACAAGCATCATCAAATCCAAGGTGATAGCTCTGCCCTTGATAATCATGGACAACAAAACGGATCTGCCCTTGTTCACGCTCAGTCAGCACAAAGTGACTATGGAACAGCTCCAAACCTTCTAATAGTACATGGTCGCGATGGGCAACCAACTCTTCCCATTGCTCGACATCACCAACGGTTGCCGCTGTTGCACGCATTAAACGGAAGTTTTTAGCGTTCTTATTACTAAGGATGTAAAAGAACTCTCCCATTTTTTCAAGACCATATTCATGGCCAATTTCTCTTGGAATAAGAGTGCTAAACTCACCGCAAGGATCGTTTGCATCCAGTATTAACTGATCGCTCGTTTCCGTTGCTGCGAGATAGATATAAATAGCGCTTTCGTCACGACTTTTACCCAATCCCATATAAAATTGGCGATCTTGCTCTTCAAACACCAAAATATCATCGCTTTGTGGCGTTCCCAACACATGGCGATACACTTGGAAGCCGAGCAACGTTTGTTCGTCTTTTTTGACATAAAATACGGTTTTATTGTCGTTCGCCCAAATTACCTGACCTTCCGTGTTATACAGCACGTCTTGTAGTAGCGTATTGGTGTTTAAATCAAGAAACTTGATGGTATAAATTCGACGCCCGTCGGTATCTTCACTATAGGCAAGCAGTTGCTCGTCTGGGCTTACAGTAATATCACCGATGTCATAAAACTCGTTGCCAGCGGCTAACTGATTAATGTCTAACAGCAGTTTTTTATCCGACAAATCTTCTTGTGATGCACGATAATACTTAGCATATTCCTCATCACCACTCACTTCACTCACATACCAATAGTTGCCATCTTTTGCGGGCACTGAGCTATCGTCTTTTACGATACGACCTTTCATTTCTTCAAACAGCTGGGTTTGCAGTGCTTGGTGAGGCGCCATTTGCGCTTCACAGTAATCATTCTCTGCTTTGAGGTGTGCCAACACATCAGCATTTTTACGCTCGTCATCACGCATCCAGTAGTAGTTGTCGATACGCTCATGATTATGGTGCAGCAAGGATTTCGGCTGCTTTTTGGCTAGCGGTTTAGTTTTTTCCATCACCAAGTTGTCATCCTAAATTCGTTATTTTTCGCCAGTGTATCATGATTCAAGAGCCATACCAGCGCGCAAAGAAAAAGGCCGAGCATCACTGCGCGGCCTTTATATTATTGAGTGGAAACGAGAGTTTCTAAGCTTCTGCTTTCTCTAGTTGGTTATCGTCAGATTTAGGCTTGCGTCTGATCTTCGCTTTTAAGCGTGAACCCGCACCCTGCACATCCGTTAAGATGATATATAAGGCCGGCACTAACACCAGCGTGATAAGCGTTGCGAATAGCACTGCAAAACCAAGAGATACCGCCATCGGAATAACAAACCTTGCTTGTAGACTCGTTTCAAAGATGATTGGCATGACACCGGCAAACGTCGTGATAGAGGTTAGCGTGATTGCCCTAAAGCGCGCACAACCCGCTTCAATAACCGCCTCTTTAAGCTTAACGCCCTCGGCACGTGCTTGGTTGATATAGTCCGTCATTACCAAGGAGTCGTTGATCACAACCCCTGCAGCGGCTACTAGTCCAAACATAGACATAGTACTCATATCCAAGCCAAACACTAAGTGACCCCATAGCGCGCCAACCAAGCTAAACGGAATTACCGACATCACGATAAGCGGTTGTGCGTAACTCTTCAGCGGTACAGCCAATAGGATATAAACCATCAACATACCAGCGGCAAAGAATAAGATCTGCTCACTGGTTTGCGCTTGACGCTCTTCCACACTACCACCTAGCTTAGTTTTGACGCCTGGGAACTGTTTTAGTAGCTCTGGTAAGATATTTTCTTCGATATTCTTAACCACGGCATCTGGCTCAATCAGCTCTTCATCGATGCTACCGTATACATATACCGTTCTAAAGCCATCTTCACGACGAATATAATTGATACCCGGCTTCTCGGTAAACTCTACGACATCGCCTAGCATCACTTCTTTACCTTTTGGCGTTGTGATGATAGTACGCTTAAGTGAAGCCAAAGCTTTACGATCTAATTCAGGATAACGCACCATCACTTTGATTTCTTCGCCATCACGAATAACACGCTGTGCTTCGCCACCGTAGAAGCTATTGCCAACCTGAATCGCAACATCAGCAAGTTGCAAGCCAAGCTCATAAGCCACTGGCTTAAGCGCGATCTGCATTTCTTTACTCGCAGGGTCAATACTTGAGCTGATATCAAATAGTCCAGGTTGCTGCTGCAACATTGAAATAAGCTGCCTACCCGCCGCGTTGAGGGTCTCGATGTCAGAACCTAGCAAGCGATAGCCAAATTCGCCCTCACCACCACTTTGATCGCCAACACTGTCATACACGATGATTGATTTCACTGCGGTGATCTCTGGCATTGCCTCGCGCCAACGGCGTGCAAGTTCAAAAGCCGTAAATGGTCTTAGCTCTTCGTCAACTAACGTCGATAACACTGAGCCCTTAGCGCGGCTTTGGTTCCAAGAATATACATCCTTAACCATACCTTGACCGAACTCTTGGGCAATCTCTTTATCGACATTACGCACCATTAACTCAATAGACTGCATTGCCGCAATGGTTTGCTCGTCCGAGACATTGTCGTTCATGGTAATTTCGATCTTTGGATAATCCTCTGGCACTTTCGGGAATGGAATAAAGCGCACTAAATTCGAAGTCACTAAGCTAAAGCTAAATACCAGCATCGCCACAAAAGTTAATAATACGGTCCAGCGCCAATCAACACAGCGCTGAATAAAGCGTCTGTATGGTCCGTTTACAAATGCGAAGAACTTCTTGTTAAATGCAGCACGACGACTGTTTGGACGCAGTGGTTTAATCTTAGTATGAGCAATATGCGCTGGCAAAATCCATTTGGATTCAATCAAACTGAATACCAAGCACAGAATAATAACGCCCGAGATTGACTTAAAGAATGCACTTTCAGGACCAGATGAGAACAACATAGGTGCAAACACAGCAATGGTTGTTAATACGCCGAAGGTTGCTGGTGTTGCAACACGCTTAGCACCAATCACCACATTCTTAACGCTGTGGCCTTTGCGTTCAATTTCGGAGTAGGCGGACTCCCCTATGACAATGGCGTCATCCACCACGATCCCAAGTACCATAATAAAGGCAAATAGCGATACGATATTAATACTGATCCCAAGAGCTGGCATAAATAGGAATGCACCAAGGAAACACACCGGCAAGCCAATCATTACCCAGAGCGCTAATTTGAAGCGTAGGAAAATAGTCAGCATGATTGCGACGAGTAACGCACCCTGTAACATATTGCTCTTCATCATCTCGAGTCGAGCGTTCAGGTAGTACGTCATATCAACGATTGGTTCTAATCTTAAGCCTGCGGGTAACTTAGCATTTTTCTCTTCGATATATTTATGTACCGCTTTCGCGATTGGGATCATATTTTGGTCTTTGGTCGCTTTAACCGACAGAAATACCGCATTTTCACCATTCAAACGGAAGTAATATTCACCTTCAGTTAGCCCGTCTTTAATTTCTGCGATGTCTTGAAGATAAATTTTGGCGCCGTTATCACCGACCTTAACAGGGATGTTTCTAAACTCATTACCGCGGTACATTTGGTTTTCAACACGCACTGCAATGATGCCTGATTCAGTTCTGATTTGACCTGCTGAAATGTTGGTTGAATAACGTCTAATTGCGCTACTTACATCACTAATCGTTAGGTTGTAACGGCGCAGAGCATCTGGATCAACTTCAATACCAATCTCATAGTTTGGGGTTGAACGGTCAACCAATGAAATCGTTGGAATTTCGAGTAATTCATCTTCGATCTCTTTGGCGATTGGCTTGAGTGCATTCAACGGTAGATTACCAGCCAGTGCGACGTTCACCACGTCTTGACGAAATTCTATAAGCTGAACCTGCACAGGCTCCATGGATGCTGGGAAAGTCGCGATACTATTCACACGCGAGCGAATTTTATCTTCTACTTCCGTTAAGTCTTCATCTTTATAGATTTCAAGTTGCGCACTACCGCTACCTCTAGCGGCACGGTAAACCCCTTTTTTGATTTCTGTAACGTCTTTTAATGCTTCTTCAATTTTGATCAAAATCCCCTCTTCAATTTCTTGAGGAGACGCGCCAGGATACACAGCTGACACCGTCACATAATTGATTTCAAAGTTTGGAAACATTTGTCTTTGGATAGTCATATAACTGATAAAACCCATTATCAGTATGAAGACCATCAACAAGTTCGCCGCTACCGTATTATTCGCAAAATAAGCGATAATACCGCGCTGCGATGTTTTTTCTATATCACTCATGGTCGCTCCTTGCTGTTACAGCTTTTCCGGCTGACTACTAGGCTTTGATGAGGAGTCCGTGCCAGCAACTTTAACTTCCATGCCTTTTTGTGGATATTCAGGTGGTGTCATGACCACTTTATCGCGACTTGTGATGCCATCGCCGATTAAGAAGAACTCACCCTCTTCACGAATAACTTGCACTTTACGTGGCTCAAGCTGGTTATCTTGATTAAGTAACCAAACCGACTGATTATTCACGATATCTTGTGGTAGACGATAGATTTGTTTTAACGTTTTACCCGCAAAGCTAACTTGTACATACGTGCCGTATTTTATCGCTGGCTGGCGCGTTGTGAGACCATACGGGTCATTGATACGTACCACCAGGTTGTTCATACGCGTTTGTTGGTCAACAGTACCTAAATCTCTATCAATCTCAGCTTCACGAGTGAAGGCATTCACACCACGCTGATAAACCGTAGCGGCAAGCCCTGACACTCGCTCAGGTAAGAACACAGAATCAAAACCCGCGATAGGAATAATCACTTCCGCCGTTTCGATATTATTGACCGTACCAACTGAACTACCCATAGAAACGAACTGGCCAAGACCAACGTCTTTTTTCACCACTAGTGCGTTATAAGGCGCGATAACTTCGCAGTTTTCTAGGTCTCGCTTTGCACGCTGCAGTGCAGCTTTTGCCGATTTTACAGAGGCTTTGGCACTCATGACCTGCGGTTTACGTAAAAATAGGTCGGTATGCTTTTTATTTGGAAATCTTCTCGCTTCATCAGCAGCTACATCAGCTTGTGCTTGCTCTTCGATAAGCTGCGCCTGAGCTCTGGCAAGTTCTGCTTCTGCTTGTAGTAACGCGGCTTCGTAGTTATCTTGCTCAATACGCAGTAACACTTCGCCTTTTTGTACCACACCGCCTTCAACAAAGTTAGGGTGCCAGTATTCAACTTCGCCCGATACTTGAATAGAAAGTTGTGTACTTTCTAGCGGTTTTACTTCGCCATAGCTTTGGATCACAACTTGGTGATCTTGCGCAGCGAGTGTTTCAACTTCAACAACAGGACGAGAATCGACTTCTTGCTTCTCAGGTTCACTCTTAGCAACGGCATTGACGAACATAAATCCGACAACACCCACTATAAGCACGGTAAAGGGTAGAATCCATTTTAAAGTTTTAGCTTGCATGACAGTACCTATTGATAATTTCCTGACCGTATAGTACCAAGTTTAGCGCGTTCTCGGATGTGACATTTGTAAGAATCTGTTACACCTTTAGAACAACTTTTTATAACTATCGAAAAACAGCAAAAATTATAAAGTTATTTCAAACAATTAAGTACCAAAACCATTGATTTGAAAAGACCTTTTTAAGTACGATTTTTGTGATTTATATAACAGTTTTTTCGGCTTTTTGTCACATTTTTCACCCTAGATCTGCTTAGTGACATGATGAAGCTCAAGCACTAGAACTATACTGCCTACCAATACGATAGCGAACAACAGATAGATCCCAAGCAGTGGACTCAAAATACCAAACGTACTCGCCACGACTAAAGACAAGAAAACTGCAATAACAACTGCGACTAACACGAGAGAAGCCCGACTCCAACACTGCTCAATAAGAACATCACGTACCTTAGCACCGACTAAACGCTTGATATAGAAGACTGGCGTACTCAATATGGCGAGGTAGCCGAGCAAACCATACATACCTGCCACTACCTGTATTAACATCATCAGTGCGATCACCAGCCCAGCTAAAAAGCTCAGCATGGCTGTTTTATTGAGTTGCTGCATCCGCGATTTGATATCGACGAGCTTTAAAATAGATTGGCTTGGGTTTTGTTGTTTGTACAAGGCGGTAACCGTATGCAAGCCTAATTTCTCTCCTGCTTTGGCTCGCACCAGAATATTTCCACTAATAAAATTAAAAGGTAGATAAGCTAAGGCTTGTGCTTGAGACGTATGGCTAAAGGTATTTTCGACAATACCCACAAGGGTAATGGGGCGCTGATTTCTGTCGTAGATGGTCATGCCGATATCTGCTGCTGTTACGCCAAGGCGCTGTGCTAAAAGCTGATTGAGCACCACTTTTTTCCCTGAACTATTGATAGCTAGGTCATCCTCAGAGAATCCGCCACCAGCAATAAACCTTAGGCCTGAGGTGATAAAGTAATTTGGCCCGCTGAGCTGTAAATAAGCGACGACTGAGTCGCTGCCATCATCAACTAAGCTTAGCGGCTCCAGAAATACAAATTCGTGGGGTAATACGCCAGCCAGAGCAGCACTCTCGACGCTTGGGTGCTGTCTAAGCGCCGACAAGTTTATCATCGCTTGATTATATCTTGCTTGAATAGCATCTGAGCTGCGGTCGTAGTTACTTTGCTGTAACTCAACAAAATAAAGGTTATTTGAGTTAAAACCACTTGAGGTATTTAGCTGCCCGCCAAAGTAGCTCAATAGCCAAAACGCAAAGCTCATTGTGACTATGCCCACACCGATTTGCAATCCGAGTAAGGCTTGACTCATTGACTTAGGTAATTGTTTGACCTGCCCCTTCCCTGAGCCACTTAGTTGACTATGAATATCCTTAAATGACACCTGAGACATTGCCAGCTTTACAAACACCAGTGCACAAAGTTGAGCAAAGGCAACTGCCAATGAGAAGCTCCACCAAGGTAGCTTGAGCCAAACAGCATGGGCTAGAGCCTCCTTTGCCCAAAACTGCATTAGCCAAACGCCAGCATTAGCTACCCCTATGGCAAGCAATGACGCAAACAAAAAAATTAAGGCAATATAACGCCACTGCTCGAGTTGCAGATTGCCGTGCTTAGCACCGAGTACAATCGCCAGTGCCAGCTGGTTTTGTTTGGCTTTAAAATCTAACAAGTAGAGTGAAAATGCATTCACTAAGGTAATGACAAGCAGCCCAACACCTGCAAGTGCTAACCATTGCGTGGTTGTTCTTAGCTGCCCTTTTAATTTATCAGCAAGTGGTGACAACGAAAATCTGAGCGTCGCACGACCAGATATCCCTTGTTCTAATTGAGCTTGCTCAAATGCAGTTTGAAACTGCGCCTGCAAAAGCGTTAATTGCAGCTGCGCATTTTCGTGTTTTATGCGACCCACAAGAAATAAGTCGCTTCTTACCGCCAAGTGGTCCATACCCGTAATACGGTCACCCATCATAAGTGTGAATGGCAAAAATACCTCACTCATCCGGTTAGATTGATATAACTGCGGTTCAGACTCATCGCACGCGACCACTCCCACCACGATATAACGACGATCATCTAGCTGAATGCTCTGCTCTATAATATTTTCATCAGGAAAATATTGCTGCACAAAGCACTCTGTCACAACGACTTCGTTAGGTGCTGTACCAAGCTCATTACTTTGGGAAAACCACCTCCCTTCTTTTAAAGCAATATTAAAGAGCGAAAAGAAATCATCACCGACGTAAGTTGTCTCAATCCTTGGCTCAACCACTGAACCACGTAGTAAGCTGTGGCTATACAATACTGCGGAGGCTTTATCAAACAATTGCTTGTCTTGAGCAAGCTGCCACGCAACAGGCGTAGAGATAGCATTTTCCATGATCGTCTTGTCATGTTCATCTAACATATTCCCTTGCAGCCAAACGAGTTTATCGCTTTGCGGATAAGGTAGCGACTGATAAGCTTGCCATGATAAGCCAATACTCATCATCATAGCGGCGAAAGCGCCGCTCAATAACACGACTAACATCAGACTTAGCCTAAGCCTATACCTCAATCGCCTCAATAGCTTATGCCATAATGTCATGCTTATCCCTTCACTAATTCAGATGGGTTGATTAATGCGTTGAGTGGCCTGCGCAGTATTTGCTGTAGTGAAAAGTACAAACACGAACTCGACACCAACACTATCCCCACAGCCGCAATCGAAAACTCTGCCACATTAAATGTTTGCTGAAAGTATGGCGACAATAATAAACACCCTGTTAGGGAGATCATTAACGCTATACTTATGTGCTTAAAGTGGGTAGTAAGATCCTCTCGAGTGAGATCGCTATGCTTAGCACCCAGCACCATTTTCGTGCCGTAATAAGAAAGCTTAAGTGATTGGCTATAACGAAAGACACCAAATAGGCCAATAATCACGAGCAACAACGCCAACGCGAAGATAAACAGTGCTCCATAGGTAACCAAGGTATCAGTCAACAGGTATTGCTCACGCTGCGCAGTAAGTGATTTAAAACTAAAGATTTTCAATGCTGGATGAACTTGCATCAGCAGCGCTGCAAAATGGGATTTAGTGACAGGCTGCTGAGTCTTAATTAACACCGTATTACTTCCTTGTACTGCCCGATACACATGGGGCAGTGCAGGTTCGCCTGGCACGGCTAAATCAGCAACGACACCAATAATTTCAAATGCCGCATCTTCGTCGGTAATGTTAAAGCTCAGACGCTTGCCTAGCGCTTTTTCCTCTCCACCTAGCTGCTCAGCAAAGGTTTTATTGATAATTAACTGCTGCTCACCGCGGCGCACCGCTTCACTATCGAAAAACTGACCTTGTAGTAACGGCAAAGAAAAAAACTCAAGATAACCACTATCCACAACTCGGCCAACCGGATGCACGCGTTCGAGCGTCTCGACTTCTTGCAATGACCAAGTGCCAACGCCTTGTCCGATGGGTGAACGGCTTCGACTCACCGCGATTACTTCTGCGGTATTCGCAAGGACTTCACTGGCTTGACGCATTACCTCTGTGTATTCATCTCTTGGCATAGTATCAGGGGCATAAAACGTCACTTCGTATTTATTCTTGAGATCTACCGTATAAGCATTTTTTAGATGAGATATGGCAGCAACGCCGACATTGAAGCAGAAGAAGAGCAAGATAATAGAAATACTTAACTGACTCACCGCCATGAACCGTTGCACTCGCGCACTCACAACAACGGCATTCCCCTTACCGCTTTGTTTTAGCATGTGCGTTAAGTGACGAAAGCGTATTGCAGACATTCCTGCGAACAACAATAACCAGCTCGTCAATAAAGCGACCAATCCCAGTGCAAGTATACTTTGCCAGGTTAACGCTATCAGCTGCGCTTGCGGCAACAGTCCCACGAGTTCTTGCTGTAGCCACTGGCAGATAACATAAGATGCGCCAATTGCAACCACGAGTGATACTGAGCAAAGTGCTAGCAACGGTAACCACTGCATCAGCGCAATATCTCTTATTTTTGCTCCCACCACCGCTTGAATTGCCAGCGTGCGCTGGATCTGACTGAGTCTTGCAAGGTATAAGTTACTGATATTTAATAGCGCAATACCAAGTAAACCAAGCGATACCACAAACATTCCAAATAACAATAAGGGAGACTTACCGAGCATAATTGATTTCAACGACACCGCGCGAATGCCAATATACCACTTCGCAAAATACTCACTGTCGCTCACTTTGTTGCGCCAAAGTGTGTTCATTTCGTTCGATAGCGAGAGGCTGACTTGTTCATGCTCCACCCCTGTAGCCAACTTACCCACCATCAAGTTAAGCGCATATCGGTTCCACCAGTAAGGTTTAGCTTCCTCTGAAGTTAGGTTGTATTGCCAAGGTAGCCAGACCGCAGTGTTGTGTGTCAGCTTTTTTAAGTTAGGTTCATAAAACTGCTCTGCAGCCACCCCGACAATCGTAAACTCTCGCCCATCCAGTCGCAGCGTTTTATTTAAAATATCAGGATCACCATTGAAGTGACTTTGCCAAGCTTGATAGCTCAGCACAGCGACAGGACTGCTCTCATCGACAGGTTCAGTAATAACCCGCCCCATCGCAAGCGGCATATCAAAAATACTAAACCACTGTGGCGAGACATAAGCCGATTCAACTTGAGGCGCATCAACATCCGAAGTAAGCAGTTGCTCGGCATAATGCACCATCGCCAGTTGCTCCATTGCGGCAGGTTTATGCTCGTATAAATACATCAATGATGGATAGTTAAAGGCTTCGCTGCTCTCGTTGCCATTTTCATCAAACATCGGGTATTCAAGCTTCACAATACGTTCTGAATCCGGGTATGGTAGAGGTGAGAAATACAGGCTATGTAACATCCCCATTGCGACCAGCATCACAACGAATACACAGCTCAGCGTAGTCACCACACTAACATGATAAATATTTGCACGGCCTAAGTTGAACACTTGCATGGTGCCCTCTCTATGCTCGTTGACTAACAGGTTGAGCAGAAGCGACGGTGCCTAACAGCTCACCATCGAACAATTTCACCTGCCTTGGAGCCATATCGGCATAACGTGGATCGTGCGTCACCATACAAACTGTAGTGCCTTGCTGATGCAATTCAGCGATTAATTGCATCACCTGATCGCCACTTTTCGAATCTAAGTTACCCGTCGGTTCGTCCACCAGTAGAATGCTTGGTTCGGTCACCAAAGCACGAGCAATCGCGACACGCTGCTGCTGCCCGCCTGATAACTGATTTGGCTTATGTTGAACGCGATGCGACAGCCCAACCTTTTGTAAACAAGACTCGACTCGGAGCTTTACTTCAGCCTTACTCAACTTCTCAGGACGATACTTTAGGGGTAAAGCGACGTTATCGAATACCGAAATTTCATCAATGAGATTAAAAGCCTGAAAGACAAACCCAATATGCTCATTGCGAAGCTCAGCGGCCTGATCAAGCGTCAGAGTTGTCACATCATGAGCACCAATCGTATAGCTACCACTTGTTGCTTGGTCAATTAAACCGATGATGGATAGCAAAGTAGATTTACCGCATCCTGATGGGCCAGAGATCGAAATAAAATCGCCTTTTGCAATTTCCAGTGAAATATTTCTCAGTGCGTGTGTTTGTAGTTCTTCGGTTTCGAACACTTTATTGATATTTTTAAGCACTATCATTTTGATATTCCTACTTTAATAAGATTGTCTCATCTAGACTGGCAAGATAGGCTAGATCAGAAATGATTAATCGTTTCCCGGCTTCAACGCCAGAATCTATAACAATATATTTCCCCGTTGAAGCACCAAAGGTGATTTCTAGCGGCTTTGCGGTGTCATCACTAGTCAGTGCAAATAAGGTCTGCGTTTGATTGTCTTTGGCATTGGCAGGGCGCTGAACATAGGTGGCATTGGCAAGATGCTTAATGGCGATGCTGGCAGAGATACTCAGCTGCGCTCGCGCCTGCTTCGGTAAGGTATTTGGTAAACTCACCTCTACTTCCACGCTATTGTTTGCCACCACGGGGTCAACTCGGAGCACTTTGCCTTTTACTTTGTTGGCCTGCATGTTCACCATCACGTCTTGCCCAGTTTCAACCCAGCGCACTTGGGATTGTGGCACAGACAATACCGCCATCAACGACTGGTTAGAGCCAATCAATGCTAATTCGTCACCAACATTGACTCGTTGCCCAAGCGCCAGAGGCATGCGCTCAATGATCCCTGAAGTGCTGGCTTTAATCTCCAGTTGTTGTTGTTTTTCTAGTAAGTTATTGAGTTCTTGTTCACGAATATTGATTTCCTCGTTAGCAAGAATAAGCGCCGAGCCATGTAGTGCTTGTAACTGTTTAGCTTGCTGCTCTAGCATGGTAATTTCATGTTGTAAGGTACGCAAACTGGTTTCAGTTTGGGCAAAGTTCAGCGCGGAAATAATGCCTTGTTGTGCAAGGCTTTGCTCCGCGCGGTGACGCAATACTAAGGTTTTTAGCGCGCCTTGTTTTTGCATCAGCTGTGTTTGTTCGTTTAACAGCTCCCTTTGTTGAGTGAGTAGCAGCTGCTCTTTTATTGCCCGCGACTGACGCAAAGCTTGTTTGGCTTGCTGAACTTGCAACACGAGATCAGGGCTCACAAGCTCGGCTATCGCATCCCCTTTACGAATAATTGCGCCTGCTTTGTGATGGATCACCTTAACAATAGCCGCACTTTGGGCGTTTAATAAAAACTGCTCAGCACTACGTAATTCTCCAAAGCTATCTACTGACAACGTAAGCGGACCTTGTTTGACCTCCGCTACCAGTATTTCAGCACGCATCACACTAGAATGAGACGCCCACTGTTGCCACAGTAAATAAACAATTATCACCACCATTAAACAGATAGCAACGATGTAATGTTTGGTTTTTTTTGGTTTTGCCGGTTTGACTAGATCCATGTTCCCTCCTCACTGACTGTCGACTGTTAGCGAGAACCATGCCAAATAAAAATAAACTAACATTTCAATAAGTTAAATTAATTCCAGATATCAAAACCGGCTGATATTTCGAAATCGAACACAGCTTTTCGGAATTGAAAAGAGATCTTAACTTTGTTTGCCAATATGTCGTTTATCTTTTGTTACATTCATTTTACCTTGAGTTTCTGACAGGCTCTGATGTTTTGGGTACACTCAGATTTTTACAATTTCGAGTCAACATTATGAAGAAAACTGCATTAAGCATTGCCCTCGCGCTCACCTTCGCAAGCGCCCCAAGCTTTGCAAAAAAAGACAAAAAAGAAGAAGAAAAAACAATCGCTTCACTAGTCGAAAATAAAACCAGTATTGATGGCCTGTTTCCGCTTTATCAGGATAAAGAAAGCGGAGAATACCTAATGCAACTCAATGAGACGCAACTTGATACTCCATTCTTATACTTCGCGCATACTGTTGATGGCGTTACCGATGTCGGCCATTTTCGAGGTAACTACCGAGAAACGAAACTGATTGAGTTTAGAAAACACTTTAACCGCATTGATATTATCAGCAAAACGCCGCGTTTTATCTTTGATGAAAACTCAGCTATTGCGAACGCGAGCGATGCCAACATCAGTGAAGCCGTACTCGCCAGTATCGAAATTGAAAAAGCTGAAGACGGTAAAGTTTTATTCAAAGCAAATAAGCTATTTTTAAGTGAGTCACTACATAAAGTATCTCCTTGGAAACGTGCAGATGACAAGAACGCAAGCAAGCGCTTTGCCCTTGGCAAATTAGACGAGAAGAAATCTCGAATCGTTAAGCACCGTCCATATAGCAACAACTTAGATATTGTTGTTGATTATGTCTTTAGTAACCCAGACCCAAAAGTTGCAGGTTCAAATGCAGTGACAGACTCACGTTTTGTCTCGCTAAAAGTACAACATAGTTTTGTCGCACTGCCAGACAATGACTACCAACCTCGCTACGATGATGCACGTATCGGTTACTTCACCAATCAGTTTGACGTGCAAACTTCACCAGATTGGGCGCCGTATAAAGACGTTATTAAGCGTTGGAACTTAGTGAAGAAAGATCCAAGCGCGGCGCTTTCTGAACCTGTTGAACCTATCGTGTGGTGGATTGAAAACACCACACCAGTCGAATGGCGTGACACGGTTCGTGATGGTGTACTAGGATGGAATAGTGCGTTTGAGAAAATCGGCTTTAAGAATGCCATTGTTGTAAAAGTACAACCTGACGATGCCACTTGGGATGCGGGTGATATCAACTACAATGTACTGCGCTGGACTTCTTCACCTCGCCCACCGTTTGGCGGCTATGGTCCAGCAACTGCCAACCCGCTTACTGGCCAAATTCTTGGTTCCGACATCATGCTAGAGTATGTATTTATGCGTAACCGCTGGATGTATGACTCACTCTACTCTCAAGGTCAAATGAGCCATGGTGCTCAAGCATCAAGCGATACACTACACTGTTCGCTTGGACATGAAATGCAGGGCCAATTGATGACGGCAAGCCTTGCAACAGGTGCTGACATCGAACGCAAAGAAATGCTACGACAGGGCTTAGTACAGTTGGTTCTTCATGAAGTAGGACACACCTTAGGCCTAAACCACAACATGAAGTCTTCTATTTTGTGGGGTCCTAAAGAAGTACACGACAAGTCAAAAACACAAGGTATCGTAACCGGCTCTGTGATGGACTACGCGCCAGCTAACATTGCCCCTCTAGGCGTTGACCAAGGTGATATCTTCCAAACCAAACCAGGTCCGTACGATGATTGGGCGATAGAATTTGGTTACAGCACAGCACTTAACGATGACACCCAAGAGCAACAGCGCCTTGAAAAGATCTTATCTCGTTCTGGCGAACATGGCTTAGCTTTTGGCAACGATGCCGACGATATGCGTGCGCCGGGGCGTCATATTGATCCTCGCGTGATGATTGGCGACTTATCATCCGATCCGGTGACATACGGGGTTGACCGCATGACTCTGGTCAACCATTTATTCACCGAACTAAAAGACAAAGCGCGTGTTGAAGGTCAGTCTAACCAACAGTTATTAACCTCTGCGAATATGCTGTTTGGTCAATACCGTGCTCAAGCAACTGTGATTTCACGCCAAATTGGCGGTGTATACGTTGAGCGCAGCGTAGTAGGCACAGAAGGTGAAACAAAACCATTTACACCAGTACCACTTGCGCGCCAAAAAGCGGCTATGACCGCGCTTAAGGAAATGGTTTTCGCACCGACCGTGCTTGAAAATATGCAGCCTCTTTACAACTACATGCAAGCGCAGCGCCGTGGCTTTAACCATTATGGTAAGAACGAAGATCCTAAAGTCCATAAGATGGTACTTGGCATGCAAAAGTCGGTACTAGACCAAGTACTACACGCGAATGTATTACAACGTATCAGCGACTCTACGTACTATGGTAACGAATACAGCCTAAACGAGGTGATGAACGACCTGACTGCCGCTATTTTCGTTGCTGATAAGAATGCAACTACCTTAAGCCAGAACCTACAAATTGAGTACGTTTCTCGCTTAATTAATGTTGCAGGATTGAGCAAAGCGAGCAAATACGACAATTTGGCAAAAGCCGCTGCACTATTCCAACTGCAGAGTATTTTGGATAAGAGCACAGCTTGGGGTGCCGATCAGGCAACTAAGGCACATAAAGCGTATATTGATCGTATGATCACAAAAGCGTTAGAAGCGTAACTCGAAAATTTTTGTATTACGCGAGTGAAATGAGCGAAAACGTTAAGGGCTAGCAATTTGCTAGCCCTTGTTTTGTCTGTTTATATCACTAAGCTAAAGCGGGTTTAGAGCGATAGTACTGAATACAGCCTAATTGTGCGGCATTAGTCAGTAAAATCATAACAAACATCAACACGTGAGCTACGCTAACATGACCTAAGCTCAGTTCAGCAGCCAAGCCAATTCCTCCGGCTAAAAACTGCAGTGAGAAATACCTAGCGCTTAAGTTAGACACATCACCGCTTTTAATTGTTTTATAGGTCTGCGGCATAACGCGAATTGAACTCATCACTAGCCCTAAGTAAGTTAACGCATTTAGCAACGCAGCAGCTTCAATGTCCTTTGCCAATAAAAGCCCAAATGGCAACGTCGACAAAGCAAGCAAGAGTGCTAATTGATTACACTGTTTCGAGCTTGCGTTGTAGCGAATAAAATAATATAAAATAAGTGCACTTAAAGAACCTGTAACAACAAAAGGCAACACCATAAAAAAACGTTCAAAGAAAACGTTGTAGGCAATAAAGTAAGAGCTTTGTGCAACACCAAAACTCATCATTAACAGTGAGACACCTGATACACTGCGATTTTTACGGATCTTCCTAATCAAAGGAACAAAGCTTAAAACCAAAACGAAAGAAGAAACGATCGGTAAATATTCGCTCAATGCCAACTCCAAATGTCTAAATTGTTGCTAAGTTAAAGTGCTGTAAAACCCT
Organism: Pseudoalteromonas sp. JC3; assembly: GCF_030291895.1. NCBI lineage: Bacteria > Pseudomonadati > Pseudomonadota > Gammaproteobacteria > Alteromonadales > Pseudoalteromonadaceae > Pseudoalteromonas > Pseudoalteromonas sp. JC3. Next base: position 4,175,023 of record NZ_CP127855.1, read on the forward strand.
TAAAAACACTTTGTAAAATTATGATTTTTAAGGTTTTTATTTTTGAAGGCGCGCATTTTAAGAACTAAACATAAAAATACAACATAACCTATAGAATCTATTTCCCACCCCTTGGCAAGGCTCAAATACAACCGTATAAAAATAAGTACACTTTAGAAGGCTTAGAAGTGCGGCGGCATGAAAACATCTAACTATCAGCCGGCATGGAATTAATAAAGTAAAACTTATGTTAAAATAATATATATATAACTTTACAAAACGAATTATTGTTTCTATTTTGGTGTGTGGATGTTCAAAAAACATACCACCAACTGGTCGTGCCCTACAGTGCACCCAAGGCTTGGTTCGGTATTGAACGACGCCCAACTTTTTATCTCAAGTTGGATAACCACACACTCAAAAGGAATAACAATGAAACGACACATTCTTGTCACAGCATTAGGTTTAGCATCAGGTATCGCGATGGCACAAGCGCCACTAACGGAAGCTCAGATGATGGAATATACCAGCAAAGCTAGCAAAGCAATGATTGGTAAAAAGTACGAACTAAACCTTCCACTTATTACTCAAAACAGTGCTACAAGCACTTCAACGTCTACACAAACTATTGTGCAAACAGTTTCACACCCAGATGCAAGCTACATCAAACTACACTTTAAAAACCTCACCCTTGCAAACGGCGGTAAACTCGTTGTTCGCTCGGAGGATAGTGGCGAGCGCTATGAATACACCCAAGCAAACCTCCGCGCAGCAACGGTTGATCCAAACCTCGGCGATGACGGCGTTAAACAGTTTTCTGCTATGTCAGTCTCTGCTGATAAAGTCATCATTGAATATACTCCAGGCCAAGGTAATGCAGGCAAAACACCCGAAGTCGATTTTTACTATCATGGTACTGAAGGGCAAGCAACTGTTGAGGGCTTGACCGATGTGACGCCCATGTCAACTTGTGGCGCAATGGAACGCAAAGACGTGCAGTGCTGGGCGCAATCGCACCCGGTGGAATTCGAGCGCTCGCGTCCAGTCGCCAGACTGCTCATGAACGGCAGTGGTTTATGTACGGGTTGGCGTGTTGGTGCAGATAACCGTATGTTTACCAATAATCACTGTGTGGGATCAGCATCAGAGCTGGCGAATACTGAGGTATGGTTTAACTATCAAAGTACGAGCTGTAACGGCAGCCAGCGCGAGACTGTGGTTAAGGTCACAGGTAAAGACTTCCTTAAAACAGATTACACACTAGATTATACGCTGTTTACCATCAATGATTTCGCTAAGGCCCAGCCGTTTGGTTATTTTGGCTTAGACGTGCGTAATCCATCGCAGGGCGAGCGTATTTACATTCCTCAACATGGTTCAGGTAATCCTAAAGAGCTGTCGATTGAGTCTGATCAAGACACCAATGGACTGTGCTCTGTTAACCAAGCAACGGCGAATGGTCGAGGTACGGGTACAGATATAGGCTATTACTGCGACACTATTGGCGGCTCGTCAGGTTCGCCTGTACTTGCAGCCTCAACCAATAATGTTGTTGCGCTACACCACTTAGGTGGCTGTACCAATAAAGGCGCTAAAATCAGCTTAATTTGGCCTCAGGTTTCTAGTCACTTTGGTGGCCAAATTCCTGTTGGCGATAACGGCACTACCGATCCATTGCCCGTTGCATTATTTACTTACAGCTGTAATGACCTAAGCTGCAGCTTCGATGGTTCAGGCTCTAGTTCACCAAATGGTTCTATTACACAGCACAGCTGGCAGTTTGGTGATGGCGCATCCGCTTCAGGCGCGCAAACGTCATATAGCTTCACAAACTCTGGCAGCTATACCGTAGAACTCACCGTGACAGATAGTAATGGTGACACTGCGTCAACAACACAACAAGTCACCGTGACGCTGCCAGGTGAAGAGCAAAAGCTTATCAAGGGAGTAGCCAAAACAGGGCTTGCTGGTGCTAGCGGCAGTGAAACCTTCTTCTATTATGATGCCCCTGCAGGCACGAATACAGTGACATTCAATACAAGTGGTGGCACTGGTGATGCTGATATGTACGTACTTAAAGGTGCAGAACCAACAACCAGCAATTGGACTTGTCGCCCTTACCGTTATGGTAACAGCGAATCTTGTACCCTAAATGAAGGTGCAGGTCGTTATTGGGTGATGATCCGCGGGTATAATGCTTACTCCGGCTTGCAGATTATAGCGAACCATAATTAATCTCAGCACTTTATAACACACCAAACAATGTGCGGGGCTAGCCTCGCACATTGTTTGATAGCAGTCCGCAACGATTACCTACAACTCATACCAAACACTAAACCAAACACGGTTTTCATTGGTCATATTACGCCCCTCTATACGACCAACTCCAGCACTAAACTGTAGATCGGTTAATCCGGCAGGAGCAAAATCAGCGGCCTTATCTAATATCACTCGAGTCAAAGGTAAGCGCATCTTAATACCGTAATTTTGCCCAATCACTTCTCCATCTAACTGATGCTGCTTATAAAATAACTTAGGTTTGCCCTGCTGCCATGAAGTTGCAAATTCATAGCCTAAATAGCGGCTTCCCGTTGCAAATAGATGCGGCAACATAGGTTCGCTGACAGCGTGTAAACTGTTACTAATACTAGTGCTGGTAAGCGCTCCACCGCCCACAGATAGAGGCAATTCGCTGCTGTAGCGGCTATCGACCGATGCATAGAATGGAATTTGCCATGCTTTAGCAAACAAGCTCAGCTGATAATCAAAACCATCTAATTCACCTAGCCACTGAGCTGCAGAGACTTGCAGTGCTACACCATGCTGCTGCGTATCCCACATTGCACGACCGTTAAAGCCGTAACGCCCGCCGCTCCATGCTTTTTCACCATGTTGCACACGAATAACGCCCAATTCGGGAGCGAGGAAATTCAATGCTTCACCAAAACGATAGCTAGATGACAAGGCAAATTGCTTAAAGCTGCTTTTATTCTGGGTCTTTACTTGTGGCGAGCGAGACTGCTTATCCGCTTCTAGCTCTTGATATCCAGCATCAAACGTCGTTTTCCAGTTTTCATGACGATATTCAAGTTGGGCAAATGCGCCCATCAACGCACCATTATTGATGCTTTTCTCGGCTCCAAGCTGCCAAGCAAGTTGGCGCAGCACATCCTGCCCTTTTAATGCCACGCCCAAACTATCAAAAGAGGCGCTATTTAATGCGCCTGATAAGGCGACAGAATAAGACTGTTCGAACACAGAATAATCAGAACTGGGCAGGGCGGTTTGATCTATCTTAGCCGCAGGTAATTGATGGGGATGCTGCTCTTTTTGTTCCGCCTCATCCACTTGTTCCAACACACTCACGGTGCGCCAAGCCGGAGCAACTATTTTGTTAACCTTGACCCCCTCAGGGGTCGCATAGCTCACCAGTAACAGCTGTGAATGGGTAATAATTTGCTCAAGCGGTTTAGCACTTGCAGGTAAGGTCTCAAGTATTTTACTCGCCACGTCATAACGCATCACCGCTAAATGGCCTGCGACTCCAGAAATAAAGTACAGCTTGTCATCATCATGAGACCAAGTTAACCCCGAAAGGTATTGATGTGACTTAGGTAAATAAACAATTTTAGTTGTATCATGGCTAAGATCTTTAACAACAAGTTGCCAGCGTTTGTTAGGAGTAACATGCACATAGGCTAATGTCGTCTTTTTATTAGAGAGCACAGGAAAGTCATGGACATCCCCAAGCTTGCTTGTGGTGATTGGCGTTTGCTTGCCTGAGTCCAGCTCTATGGTCACCAGCTGTGAGTAACCTAAACGGGACACCTCCGCAATTACGGTGTTGGCATCAACAATACTAAAGCGACGAATACCCGCACCTTCGGTTAGTTGCTTCGGCTTTCCAGTACCAATTCTCCAGACAAACAAATCATTGATAAAGGTATCGTCTGCAGCTGGCGTTTTTGCAACGAAATAAATATGGCTGTCATTCAGCCACTGGGGGTAATAGATACCAGCAAAATTGTGAGCATCAAGCTGCGCAAGTCGCTTTTTTGGAAAGACTTCAGGTGCAATATCCACAATATCTTTAGGATCGGCATTTAATATCGCTTCGTTGCGCTTATTAAATTGCTCAATGGCTTCTACATTTTCTTTGTTTTCGTAGATATTGAGTGTGACTTGGCGTTTACGATTTTGCTCTACCACCAAAAACTGACTGCCATCTGGAGAGAATGCAATATCTCGAGCAGCATATGCGAACCGCTGCCAAAGTTCACTCTGTGTCGGAACCAAGGCCAGCTCCTGCTGCATGGCCTGATAGCTATATTCAACAATAAAGCGACGATATAACTGACTGGCTGGCGCTCCAAAAGCACCACTAAATGCGGTTTCAAAACTGCGAGATTCCACCGCCTGCACTCTTGTCCACACGGCATCTAACGTCTGTGCGCCATAATTATCCTCAAGCCATGCTAGAAAACGTACGCCTACTAAGTATGCCATGGAGTTGGAAAGGTAAGACTTGTCGCCATTATCTAAAGCGCTATAGGTCGGTAATGCGCCTTGCTGCGCGTAATAGCGCACAATGCTCTCACTGTAATTATCGTATAAACGTCCTCGTCCCGTTAATCTAGACTCCAGCAAGGTCGCATAGCCTTCGCTGACCCAACGCGGTAATACCGCATCGAGCAAGTCGGTAATATCGTGCCAATCTCTGAGATGTTGTCGCCATTGATTACGGCTAGGTTGTGATAGGTGAACGAGATGAATATATTCGTGCAAAATGAGCAACTGCTGCCAACTGGTGTTATTTGCGATGACGGAATCAGCTTGAGGCGGCGTTGCTTGCAGTGCCATCATTGGTTTATCTGTGCTGGGTAATGCAAAGCCATTGGCCGTATTTTCTGGATCGTAAATAATCACATCAGCACGTTCACTCAAGGCTCTACCTTGTTGTGCCAGCACTTTATCTCGAACCACTTCCAGCTCATTTGCTGCAGAATACGCCCATTGCTGAAGCGCTTGAGGATAATGCACATTGAAGTTTTCGGTTTTGATGGTTTGCCACTTAGCCTGTAAACCAAAGCTCGTAAAAGCAACAAAAATTATCAGTAGCGCTCGCATTACCTTTCCTAAATAAATCCAGTTGCGCTAGCTTAACAAGAGATGTAAAGAAAAAGTGTGCTTTTTAGTAACAATTTCTTGCGCACGCTACGCCTTAAAACGCCTATTTCGGGGCAAGCAAAATCTGAGTTGCTCTAAATGCGCGTAATTTTTCAGTGATTTTGTGGCTGTGCAAGGGTGACAAACAAGCTAAGTACCGCAAGAGATACTGCAAAAACAAAAAATACCACGGTTGAACTCAACCCCGCCTGCCATTTTGCCGCGGCGATTAAACCCGCGCTCAATAACACCGCCAACTTTGCCTTGGTATGTGCATGTGGTTTGAATGATTTGGAGTAGCTATACGCCATAAAGATAAAGCCGCAGGCCAACAGATAAGTGACTAACATGGTAGCTCCTTGCCAAGGTTTTGAAGGAATTTTAATTATATGCTAATGATAATTATTATCAACAAGGCAAAGTAATTTTTATTAATCCACCTGAGTCTGTGTTGTGACAACTCAGTTGTCCATCATGTAACTCCACAATGGTACGGCTAAAGGTTAAACCTATTCCCTGCCCACTTTCTTTGGTGGAATAGAAAGGAGTAAGCATGTTATCTAGGTTGGCAAAGCCCGGGCCATTGTCTTGTACATCAATCACCGCTTGTTGCTGCTGATAATAAGCATGTAGTGTCAACTTAGCATTTTCACCGCTGGCCTCAATGGCATTTTTTACTAAGTTAATCAGCACTTGCTCAATTAAGGCTTTATCGAGATTGAGCGTATTCACGGTGCAATTTACTTGGATGTCAGTATCCTCAAATAGCGCCGCAACAGAAGACAGTAACAGCATGATAGAGACTGATTTCCGATCTAGTCTCGGGGTTTGCGTAACCTTGGCGTATTGGCTCACAAATTGTTGTAAATGCTGGCAACGCTGACCAATAACACTTAACGCATGCTGCTCTTTTTTGTCCTTCGCTCTTGCCAATAAGGTTTGCGCTAGGGAGCTGACGGGCGTCAAACTGTTGTGGATCTCATGACTTATTACTCGGATTAAATGTTGCCAAGCAGCCAGCTCCTTTTTACGTAATGCCTTAGTAATATCGAGTGCGACAAGTAAAGAAAACTGCTTACCCTCTTGAAAGAATTCACTACTTTGTAGTTGCCACCGAGATTGCTGCGCTGTATCTGCAAAATGCCAGTGATTATCTTGTTGCACCAGCCCAAACTGAGCCGCGCTTATTCCCTTACACTCTAACCAAGGGCGATGATAAAGCGACTCAAATGCACCATTGGCATAGGCAAGTTTGAGTTTTTCGTCAAACATCATAATAGGCGTATTAAGGCTGTCTATTAGCTGATAAATGATAAACTGCTGACTATGATAGCGGCGCTTTTGACTGTGTAGCTGTGCACTTAAGGCCAGTAAGCGCTGTTCAAATTCGGCTACCACGCCCGCTGTATAATGGGGCTTAATAGTTTGCGTAAAATCACTTTGTGCAATCGCTTCCAGCTGCCAATTAGCACGCATGGCAATGCGTTTAAGGTGAGACAACAGTATTTTTTGTAACCCGCCCAACAGCCCCAACACACTCACCGATACGGCAGCTACCCACGTTATCTCTAGCTGTAATTGCAGAAGCAGCAAAGTCAGTAAAACCGTACAGCTAATGGTTAACAGCGTACAGTAGGCCCCAAGCCGCCACTCAGCGCTAGCCAGATGTTTTAAGGCCATATTTTTCCAAACGCCGATAAAGAGAAGAGGCCGTGAGCCCAAGTATTTTAGCGGCTTCAGCGACATTGCCTTGGGCCCGTTGCATCGCTTGCTCCACCATTTCCTGCTCCACTTGTTGCAAGGTCTTGCTTGGCATATCACTGATCACTTTAGGTGCGGCGGTAAAGCGTAGTTGGCAATCACTGAGCTCAATCTGCAAGCCCTCCGCCATTAACACGGCTCGCTCCATGACGTGACTTAACTCACGCACATTGCCGGGCCAATTGTGTTCAATCAACACAGCTTTAACCGCAGGGCTAAGTTCACGAATTGGCTCACCATACTGCGCACAGAATTTAGCAACAAAATACTCAGCCAACGGCACGATATCGCCAAACCGCTCGGCGAGCCTCGGCACTTCAATCACAATTGTATTGATGCGATATAACAAGTCTTCTCGGAACTCACCGGCTTTCACTAAGTCGTCAAGATTGGTGTTGGTTGCGCAAATAAGTCGACAATCCGCTTGTTGCGTCTGACTGCTACCCACAACTTCATAACTGCCATTTTCCAGCACCCGCAGTAATTTTGCTTGTAAAGGAAGTGGAATAGTCGCAACTTCATCCAAAAATAATGTGCCCTGCTTTGCCATTGCAAAACGACCAACACGATGCTGCTTTGCATCTGTAAACGCCCCTTTGCTATGACCAAACATCTCACTTTCGAATAATGATTCTGGCACCGCGCCCATATTCACCTCAACCCAAGGTCCTGCTGAACGATTAGATTGTTGGTGTAACCACTGAGCTAAATGACTTTTCCCCGCGCCACTTGGACCGGTAAGCAGCACCCGAGCGTCGGTTTTTGCTACTTTGGCAAGCTGCTTATATAAAGATTGCATCGCCTGAGAGCGCCATTGAAACGCGCCGCGCTCGCTGTGTTTTGCTACGATATTCGCTTGCTTTAATGATATTTTGAGTTGTTGCTGCACGGCTTGCAGCAGCTGCTGATTGTCCCATGGCTTTTCGATGAAGTCGCTCGCACCAAGCTGCATTGCAGACACCGCTAACGCGACATTTCCCCAACCGGTAATACAGATCACTGGCACATTAAGAATGGAGTCACGTAGCCAGCGCAAAAAGTCCAGCCCTTCATTACCTGAGGTGGTATCTCGGGAGAAGTTCATATCGAGCAAGGCTAATGACACTTGCTTAGCGGTGAGCAGTGGCTTGGCAAGTTCAAGGGTTGCCGCCTCAATCACATTGAAACCTTGATCTTCTAAAAAGAATACGGCGCTGAGGCGTACTTCGGCGTTATCGTCGATAACCAGTATTGTGGGCTTTTCCATAGGGGGAATTTTTATTGTTATAGGGTTTCAGCGGAGCATAGTGTGCTCCGCGAATATAAAATTATAACCAACGGATGATTGTACTTAAGGTATGGCTTTCACCTGGTGCAAGTTGCACGGCATCGTCCATTACGTTACAAGCTTCTAAGCACAACATCTTGTGGTATTCGTCATCATTAAAGTTGCTTAAACGCTGTGACTTTTCAATCCATGGGTTCCAAAGCACACAAGAAGTTGAGTTTTCACGTTTTACTTCAATAATGCCCGCAGGCGTGTTGATGGTTTGCACCGGGCTTGCTTGGGTGTACACCATATCGGTTTCGCGGGCAAAGCTAACTACTTCGGTTTGCTCAAATGGACCTTCACCAAATTCGATATATTTCGCGCCTTGTAACCCGTCTACCGTGGTATTACCGACTTCTGGCGTTGGGAAATACGTATGTAAGGCTTGCGTTAACGTAAATGGCGCATCACCAGTATTGATATTGGTCAGTCGCACTTCAAGCTTGTCTGATAACACAAACTCGACCTCTAATTGTGACGTGTGTGGCCAGTATTGCGCTTCAACTAAGGTCATCGGTAGTGTGAGTTTAACGGTAATTTCATCGCTTTTTTCTTCAACGCTGTGCGCACGCCAAAGTAGCTTGCGAGCAACCCCATGAATTGGCCAATCCGCTTTGCTATGTACGCCAAACCAAGGCCAACAGATTGGAATACCACCGCGTACTGGTTTACCTTCAAGGTAATCTTCCGCCTCAGAAACCCAAATTAAATTGCCTTTTCCTGCTGGTGTAAACTCGGTAAGTTGCGCGCCCTGTAAAAAGATCTTCGCTTGGCAAAATGCACTGTCGACCCAAATATACTCTAGTCCGGACTCAGTGCGCTCGATTGAAACTGAAGGTGATAATTCCATGGTGATTCCTACGTCAACTCAATGATATGCCTACCTTACCACTTAAATACTACGAGTAAACTGTTATCCATCCAATTTGAAAGTTATTCAATTATACCAATGCGGTAGCACCGTGAGAGCGTTGCTCTCACGATTTATGGAACTTGAGGATTGGGCTAAAGCTATACTTTAAATTTGCCCACCAGCTCTGTGAGTGTGCTCGACAATGAATGTAATCTCACGCCATTTTGATTGGTATTCACAGCGATATCACTCACGCTATCCGCAGCATTTTTAATTTCCACCACGTTGCGATTAATGTCTTCAGCAACATGTTGCTGCTCTTCAGCTGCGGTGGCGATTTGCGTGTTAAGGTCGCTAATATTGACAATCGCTTGGGTAATTTCACTAAATTGTTGTTGCGCTGAGTTTGTCAGTTCAACCGTTTGCTCCGTACGCGTTAGGCTGCGCTTCATTTCTCCCGACACCATTTCCGTCATTTTTCTAAGCTTATCAAGCTGAGAGGCAATTTCTTCCGTCGATTCAGAGGTACGCTGCGACAACGCGCGTACTTCATCGGCCACAACGGCAAAGCCACGGCCATGTTCACCTGCGCGTGCCGCCTCTATTGCCGCATTTAACGCTAAAAGATTGGTTTGTTCTGCTATGCCTCGGATCACGCTGAGTATCGACATAATATTTTCGCTTTCGGTGTCGAGCTGCATGATATCTGCGGTTGCCTTATTGATCACTTCAGATAATGTTGTGACGCTCTCGACAGACTCTGTTATCACCCTTTGGCCCAACTCAGATGCTTGCTGAGTTTGTCCTGCAAGCTCAGCCGCATTGGCGCAGCTTGCCGCCACTTCATTTGCGGTTGCCGCCATCTCATTAATAGCAGTAGCAGCCATTTCAAGCGCTTGCTGTTGTTGACTGGTAGCGCCGGTGAGCTGATCAGACTGCGAAGCGGTTTGTCGTGAGGTTTCATTAACTTGCTGCGCACACTCGTTGATTTGCGTCACCAACTCAGCAATGAGATTTAAAAACAAATTAAAACTCGTCGCCAGTTTGCCTGTTTCATCCTGAGCTTTAATGTCTAAACGCTGCGTTAAATCACCACCGCCTTGTGAAATTTCAGTTAAGCCATCACTCACTTCTACAATGGGCGCTGAAATCAACTTAGAAATATAACTTGCTAGCAACAAAAATACGGTGATCAGGACAGCACTTAGAATCAATATCGTCAGCGTCATCGCATTGGCTGCAGCCATTACCTCACTTTTTTCAACTAAACCAATAAACTTCCAGCCTAATTTGGGTGCTGTATAGATGTTGGCAAAGTAGTCTTGCCCGTTAATTTCGAGCTCAAATAGCCCATCTTTATTTTGAGCCAATTCACGATAGCGGCCGTTCGCAATGTCTGCCAGCTTTTTAAATCTATGTTCGGAGAACTTGGCATCGACCAACACATTTCCAGTGTCTTCCACTAGCATTAAATAGCCGGTCTCGCCCAATTTGATATTGCGGATGATTTTGGTCAGCCCTTGCAGTGACACATCCATACCTTGAACACCCACGGTTTGACCATTGGCAGTAACCGCTTTTACCGTCGACACAATCACCATATCATCCGGCGCCCAATAATAGGCGCTAGTGCGGATCGTCTCGCCATTTCCTGATTGTCCTGTTTGATACCAAGGACGCTGTCTAGGATCGTAGTTTGCATTCACTTCACCTAGAGGCCATTGAATATAACCACCTTGCTGATTCCCCATGTAGATATAGGCAATGCCGGGGTGCGTGTTACCAAAGTGCTCAAATAACGAATATGCTGCTTGCTCTGTTTTACTTCCTACTTTGGAATTAAGTCGAGTGGTGCTGGTTGAATCCATATAAGTTTTCACGTCTTGCTGCGCGCTCAAGACTTGTGCATGGGTTGCCAAATAGTCTACGTTTTTTGCAATTTCATCAAAAAACATCTGTATGCCATTCTCAACCTGTAGCGCCTCTCGATCACTGAGCTCCGAGAAGGTCTCTATTCCCTGCTGCCTAGTTTGACTGATAATAAGCCCCGCGATGATTAACAAAGGAAGCGCGATTGCCGTTGCGAAAGACAGCTTTAATTTTTGCGATATATTCATGAATAAACACCGTTTCACAGATAGTAAAAATATAGTGAGGGATAGGCTATTGGGCAAGAATGACATACAAATGTGATCACTTGTTCGTCTTATATTCATCTTAGGTATGGTTAAATGTTGGGTAACTTTGAGGTCGGATAGGCCACAGTGTTACTATGGATAATTCAATCAAGGGCCATAAAATTTATTTGCTTTCTGCAATGATAGCTTTGGTGGTCTACAATTTGTAAGAGGTTTTGCGCTCAACCATTTAACAACGGGACAACTATGTTAAAACTTTCAACCATCTCACTCGGATTAGGTCTAGCACTTTGCTCTAATTCAGTGCTTGCCGAAAACTCAGAAATTGACGCGTTAAAGCGCCAATTGGCTGAACTTCAGAAGAAACTCACGCAGCTAGAACAAAAAGAGCAGGCGCGAGCACAACAGGAAAAAATCGCAAAGGCTGAAAAAGCCGAAGCAAAAGCTGAAACTAAAACTCAAGTTGCAGCAGCTGAAACAAAACCGGCCATCAAAGTCGGCGGCGCGATCAGAACAAACTACAGCCATACGTCTTATGACGATGACAACAAGAACCGTGGCGGCGATTTTGACTTCGATATTTTCAGATTGAACTTCTCTGGCAATGTCGGAGGCTTTGGCTTAAATGCTGAAATCCGCTTTTTCGACTATATGACTGCGGTAAAATACGCTTACCTAGACTATGACTTTGCCGACCATTGGCAAGCTCAGGTTGGTATGACTAAAGTACCTTTTGGTAACTCACCTTACAATTCACACAACTGGTTCTTTAACACTACCTATTATATTGGTCTTGAAGACGACCACGACATGGGGGTGGTATTTAAACGTAAAGTGGCGGACAACTGGCAGCTTGATCTTGGTTTTTTCAAAAATGATGAGCTAGGTGGTGTGGACGGTTACGTGGATGACCGCAGCGATCGCTACTCTTATGACGTGGTAGGTTTCCGTAAAGCGGGCGATGGCGTTTATGACGACCCAACGCAACCAATCGGCGAATACAACACCTTTGTTGGTCGTTACGCGTATCATATTGAACACAACGGTGGCACAACTGAAATTGGCGTCTCTGGTCTTGCCGGAGGCCTTCACGACGGTAATGACCGAGCAGGTGATTACAACGCGTGGGCACTACATTTAAACAGCAACATTGGCCCTTGGAACTTACAGTTACAACACGGTGAATACCATTACGATATTGATGATGTAAACCGTATGGCAGTAGGTGCTTATGCATTTTATGATTCCATCGCAGCAGAAGCCACCATGTCGAACTTTAATGTAGCGTACAACCTGCCAGTTGAGTTCGGTCCAATTACCGATCTGCAATTTTATAACGACTTCGGTATTATTTACGACAAATCCGATAACACTGAAGACACTTGGATGAATGTCACAGGTGTGTCACTCGCTGCGGGTGCATTCTTCACCTATGTTGATTTAGTTCACGCAAAGAACCAGCCGTTTATTGGTGGTTCAATCGCAGGCGATAGTGACGAAAGCGAGCGTCGCTTCAACATTAACTTCGGTTATTACTTTTAATCTAAGGGATTAATCTTAGGTATTAAATCAAAAAGGCGATGCGCTTGTTGGCGCATCGCCTTTTTATTACCTTACTTTCTGAAATACCAATAAGATCAGCCTTTACTCTGTGGTTGCCCTCCAACCAAGGCGCTCCGCTTCAGCGGCGGCAAATTGAGGTAAGTCTGCGGCGATAAATTGTTTGTGCAGTATTTGCACACCAAGCAAGTGATTGATCACGGCATCTAGTTGCACTTTGAGTGAATCATCTGCGTCTGGCGATTCATGTAACTCAAATAGCGCATTTACCGCTTCAAAATCTAATAAACCAGCGGCTTCTACAGCTTGTCTAGATAAGTATTTATCGGCCAGCACGCGCATTGCCGCCCATTTTTTCTTATCCGAGTGCGCCGGTGGTGCCATAAAAGCAAACTTTTCTCGTTCATACAGCACTTCTGGCAGCAGTCCTTTCATCGCTTCACGTAACACGTACTTTTCTTTACGATCTTTAATGCGATATTGCGGGGGAATGGTAAAGGCAAACTCAGCGAGGTGATGATCCAAAAAGGCAGGCCTTGCCTCCATCGAATTGGCCATGTCGACCCTATCTCCACCCCAAGTTAATATTTGCCCCTCAAGCATGGTTTTAATCCACACATACTGGGCTTTGTCGAGTGGATGGCGGGACTCTAACATGGCATCATCTAAAGTCTCGGCAATCGCTTTGCCTGCGTCATAACCCGTGAGTATTTCTCTGTGTTCGGCGGCAACGAGTTGATGGGCAAAGTGACTGCATGACAGCCAAGGCTGCAAACAACTTGGTGTGAAACCAACCACCTCATCTAATGCTGCACTATCGTATTGCTCACGGGAAAGCATAGCCCCCTTAAACAACTTATTGCTGTCTTCCAGCATGGTTTGCCACTGGGCTTTTTCGGTGTCATCAAGTTCATCTAAGCCATATAAAAACAGGTCTTTTCTAAATGCTGGATAACCCGCAAAAAGCTCATCGGAGCCTTCTCCGGTCATCACAACTTTATAATTAGACTCGTTAACTTGCTGACTCATCAAGTATTTCGCAACACCAAGCGTGTTATAAATGGTTCGTTCGGTATGCCATAAAGTTCGCTCGAAATGGCCATATAGCTCGTCACCGCTTAACGACATAATATGATGATCGGCCTTGGTGGCTTGCGCCATTTGCTTTGCAATCGACGTTTCGTCGTACTCAGCACTATCAAAGCCTATGGTAAAGGCCTTAATTGGTGCTTGCGCCGCAGCTGAAGACAAACCCAAAATAGCGCATGAATCTATGCCACCACTTAAGTAACAACCTACCGGGACGTCTGCGGTGAGTCTCAACTGCACCGCTTCTAGCAGCTGTTTGCGCACGCCATCAATGTAGTATGCTTCATCTTTGCTATTTAAATACGCTTGCGCCTTCGGAAAGTTAACATCCCAATAAGGTCTATCTTCAATGCTAAAACCTTGTTCGCTTCTGGTGATACTAACAACATGTCCAGGTTTGATTTGATGTACATTCGCAAATGCCGTGCTGCCGGGCACCATGACTTGGATCAGTTGATGAAATAGGCCTTCACTTGAGAATCGGCGCTTAACTTTAGGGTTGGCAAACAGCACCTTCAGTTCTGAGCCAAACACAATTTCGTCTTCTGTTTGGGTGTAGTACAAAGGTTTAATACCAAAGCGGTCTCTCACTAAGTGTAGTGTATCGGTTTGTTGGTCATACAACGCAAACGCAAACTCACCGCGCAGATGCGTCAGCATCTCATCGAGACCAAGCTGCTGATATAAGTGCATAGCAATTTCTGAGTCGCTTTTACTTTGGAACCTTGCCCCTTTTGCTACCAGCTCAGCTCGGATCCGCGCGTAATCGTAAAACTCACCGTTGTGAGCCAACATTAGACGCTTGTCAGAACTAATAAAGGGCTGCCGCCCTCGCTGCTCGTCGAGGTCGATTATCGACAGTCTGGCGTGACTAAATCCCACGCCAGCCATTTGTTTATAGCCAAAACCGTCGGGGCCACGATGATGTTGAATGGCTGCCATGTTTACTAATAATTGATTATCTATTTGTGTTTGCGCTTGCGTTGAAAAAATACCAGCAATTCCGCACATAATATCTCCCTAAATCACATCCATCACAGTACTGGCGCGCTGCACCATACAGGTCAATAAGGCTTGGCGTAAAAAGACGGCACCACGTGCCTGACTAAAATACCAATTGTGTGGCGTGGCATCTAAACTGGTACACAGCTCTTCACCCCGAGCCAGAGGATGAAGCACTATCGCATCGGGCTTAAAGGGGGAATCTGCGCTCAATTTAAACGACTTTCCATAGGTTTCGAAGCTTTCACCAACCCATGCAATGGAATTGATATACACCACATCAAGCTCAGGTAAAACGGCGTTCAAGTCATGGCCGATAGACACCTTGACCCCCGCTTCCTCTAGCTGGGCTAATTGCTCGCTCGACACCGCTTCCTCGACACTCTCGTCGTAGAGCAGGAATATTTCGTCCACAATGCGCGGAAAATGTGTAAACATTTTCAGCAGGCTACGCACCGTACGCATTTGACTCGGCACGCCAATCACACCAATTTTTATAGGACTAAAGGCTTCGCTGTCAGGGAGTAATAACGACGGCCGCCATTTGAAGATAGTGTATAGATCAGACATCGCTTGTGTTGGGTGCTCATCAATGCCATTACCTGCGTTGATAATTGGAATGCGTAGGCTGTGGATCATCTCTTCAATAGACTCCACAGAGGTGTCACGTAAAACGACACAATCGCCATAATTATTGAACATCTCGGCGACATCTTGCAGCGACTCCCCTTTCGCAATGCCCGTTGAGGAGCGATCGGTGATCGACATAATATCGCCCCCCAAGCGGTGCCATGCACTTTCAAACGACAGACGGGTGCGAGTGCTGGGTTCATAAAACGCACTGATCAAAATTTTGCCACTAAGCGGCGAGCTGAACCTTGCAGGGTTACTTTCATATTTCGCGGCGAGGCGGAATAGCTGGATCAGCACGTCTCGGTCAAGGTGGTCGACACTGATAATGTGCTTATTCTCCAAACAATGCAGCCTGTCCCCGTCTTCTTGTATCGCTCTGAGTAATGCTTTGGGATGTGCATCCCCGTAAACATCCGGCTGCGCTCGATTAAACTCTACTTGCTGCGCACTTACCATAACTGCCTCTTTTTAAAATCAATAAGGAACATAACGACAAGGACAACAGGACATAAACAACTGAGCACTATGGCCAGCCAAATTAAACTAGAAAATGCGCCCAATGAGATCATACATCCTCCACTTTGCTTCGTGTGCCCAACGCTTGCCAATGGAATGATTGCTGACTAAAACGCCAAGCAATCACACAAATTAATAACGACACCGCACAAGAAACTAATGCAGCGACATAAAAACCAATATAAAAATACCCAATCAAACCTGATACCGTGCCAAGCAACATAGCCCAACCAGCGCTATTTCCCGTCATTCGCGCAAAGTACAAACCAAATACGATAGGCCAAATGGTGCTGGCGACGAAGGCACCAGCGAAGTTCAACAAGGCACCCAGCGTGGCGATTTTTGGTAAACACAAAAGCCAAGTTACTACACCTAAGATGACAATGATCCACTTAGCACTTTTTAAGCGTTCGCTATCGCTCGCCTTTGGTTTGATGTATTGCAGGTAAATATCTTGATTGATGAGATCTGACGTTGCGGCGAGCAAAGAGTCCAAGCTCGATGCTAGCGCTGAGAACACCACAATGAACAGAATGATCGAGCCGGTATAGCCGAGCACTTGGCTTGCAACCAAGGGTCCCACCATATCGGCACTAGCGGGATACAAACCTAAACTCGGCGCTGCCAGCGCAATAAACCCAGTTACGATGGGGATCGGTAGCCACAGTAGTCCTGCGATAAAATACGCCTTTTTGCCCACCCCACCTTTAAATGCAAACGCCCTTGACCACCATACGTTGCTGTGAAAAATTTCTCCTAAACCAAAAAAGATATTGTTGAATAAAAACATCACAGCGGCAGGAAAAAGCAGGTCGAGTAGCTTGGGGTGGTCGCTACTGAGTTTTTGGTGAATTGGTTCAAGCCCAACATTCATCGCCACGACAATGGCAATTCCGACGACACCTGCCAAAATAATAATGGCCTGTAGAAAGTCCGTGGCGATCACCGCTTTTAGACCGCCAAAGAGCGTGTAGACCACACACATCAGCAGAATAATCGACATACCAAGGTGATAATCTAAGCCACTTAGGGTGTGTAGCAAAATGCCACCGGCCATGCCTAGACTAACGAGCCAGCTCATGGCATACACGAAAGAGATCAGCAAAAAGACCCACCAAGAGAAACGCCCAAACCGCAACCGCATGAAGTCGCCACTGGTGTAGCCGTGGGGTAGTAAAGTTTTGATGCGTTGGCTTAGCGGCGCAAATAGCAACAATCCGAATGCGGCACAGGCGTAGCCTATCATGCCCCAAATACCAAACTGATAAGTGAGCTGTGGCGCAACTAAAGTGGTATTACTGGTGACCCAAGTTGCCATCGCAGTGGCACAAGCAAAGGCCAACCCAACATTTCTACCGGCCAGCGCAAATTCATTATGTGACTGCACGCGCCTGCCAATCCACCAGCCAAAAAATACCCATAGCAAAGCAAACGCTAGGGCAAGACCGAGCGCCAATGAAGCATTTATCATACGCTTTCCTTATCGTGCGTTTGCTTATTACCCACCATAATCATCCCTACAAGTAGCACAAATAAGCACAAGCCCAGTACAAACAGCGCAAGCGCCAGCGTTAACTGATGATGTTTGACTGAAAATGAGACCGACGTTTGTGCCGAGTTAGCAGAGGGACTACCTAAGGTTGCGAGATAATCACCATCAGCCAAGCCACTAATGGTTACCGCTTGTTGAGTCGGCTGAAGCGAAAGGGAGAGGGAGTAAGGTTCCGAAAGATGTTGAATGGATAGCTGTGTTGGTTGTTGTAGAGGCGGACCTGTACGCTCAATGTGTAGCGTAATAAACCCAGCAGTCACGACCTCATCGCTCACCCTCAGCGAGGCGGCAAGCCCACTAAAGCTCGCAGCAAGTAAGACCAAGGTTACTACTCGGGCGATCCACATCCTCATAATCCCTAACTGCGGTTATCCAAGTCCGAATTCGCCGCAAGTTTTGCTATCCACATTATTCTAGTAGTAACAAAGACTAGCCCAAGGATCAAATTTGTCTAGTAAAGCCTCACCCAATTTCACCCCAGCCTTACATTTATTCTTTTGTTTTTATTGCTCTTTTTTGAACACATTGCAGCAGTAAATTACTCCCAGCTTCAACATCATGCCAATGACTCCATTCGTCTGGCGCATGGCTAACGCCGTTGAGTGATGGAATAAATATCAGCCCCGTGGGACACACTTCTGAAAAAAACTGGCTATCGTGACCAGCACCACTTGGCATGATTTGATAATTCAGTGACAAGGCCTCTGCTTGTTGACTAATAAATTCCACCATCTCAGGTGTGCACTTCATTGGAGACAACCAACTCACCTGCTCGTATTCAAACATTAAATGGTGTTTTCGAGCGATGGCTGAAAGCGCTTTACGACAGGCAATTTCAAGGTTCTCCATCACCGTTTCGTCCATATCACGCGCGACGATGGTGAAATCCACCTCTCCAGCAATCGTATGTGCAAAACCCGGCTTTAATTCTGCCTTACCGACGGTGATCCTCGTGGTATCTGTGCCGTCCTCTGCAATAATGCGGTCTAACTGGTAGGCAAAGTCAGCCAACCCCATAAAGGCGTCGCTGCGCATCTCCATGGGGGCTGTGCCTGCGTGGTCGGCCTTTCCAATTAATTTAACCATCCATTTAAATACTCCCGAAATCCCTTCCACCACACCAATTTGAATGCCTTTTTGATCAAGCACGGGCCCTTGCTCTATATGTAATTCAAAAAAACTATTTATTTGCTCAGGTTCTAGCCTCGCATTCAGTGCATCCATAGGGTCTAACCCTCGCGCGCGCATGGCATCACTAAGCATACAGCCATCCGCATCATGACTTGTGAGTAATTGGTGAGGCGTTAACTTCCCGGTGAGCGCTTGTGCCCCGATCATGCCGCCAAAGCGCCCTTCTTCTTCACTGGTACCGATGACCCAAATCGGCCTATCCAATTGCACATTGTGCTCTTTTAAAATACGAATACACTCAAACCCCGCAATGACGCCCAAAGTTCCATCAAACATGCCACCTGCTGGTACACTGTCGAGATGAGAGCCGATGATCACTGCGGGTTTCGCTGCGATATCCGGACTGGTCATTTCAATAATCACATTGCCAGCGCCATCCATACGACTCACAAATCCTTCGCTTTGTGCGCATTCCATCAGCCATTTACGCGCTGCAAAATCCTCATTGCTAAAACCTTGGCGATAAATTCCCTTATCTTCATGGTTATAGCCGAACTCCGCGAGCGCAAATAAGGTAGACTTTAGACGTTCTAAATTTACTTGCATACTTTGCTCCTCAACGTTTCAGTCGCACCACTTCCCTGTACTTAACCTGAGATCAGATTCGCTATTTCAAACACTGACGTCCGACTGATAATCTCTTTGCTTTAGCTTAGTTGAAAATTCGCGAATTTCAGCCGCTGTGATATGCTTTTAATAATTGGCTTCTGGTTAACAATGTTGGCTCAGGTCACCGTGATGCGCTGCCAGTTCAGCACTCCCGAAATATGAGGATGCCTATGCGTAAGAAAATCCCCCTATTCAATCGTTGTTTTTGGCTGCATGTTGCTGGCATCGTATTTGTTGGTCTCGGCTTTATCGGCATGGCACTGCCTGTTATGCCTACCACCATCTTTTTTATTCTTGCCCTTGCTTGCTTTACCCGCTCTTCTCCTAAGTTAGAAAACTGGCTGCTTACCCACCCCAAATTTGGCCCGAGTCTGCTTGCATGGCGACAACATCAGGTGATCCCCATAAAAGGCAAGATTGGCGCGGCAGTTGGCATGAGTGTTGGCTTACTGGCACTGAGCTTTAGTGGCGCACCTGTTTGGGTGGTGTGGTCTGTCGCTATAACCGAAGCCGGAGTGCTCAGCTATATTCTAACGCGTCCGTCCATAATTCCTGTAAGCACAAAGTAGTCCCACTTATTATAACAAACAAAATAAAAACAACAAAAATACATATATAACCCACTATTTACATTAAGTCCCTTTTTAGGGTATACAGTTTGTTCTTGTAAAAGAAACAATAAAAACTGAGATACCATGAAAATAAAAATAACTTATCTAGCTACTTTGCTAGGCATACTTCATGGCACTGCTAGTGCCCAACAAGAATACCCATTATTTCCAGGTGATCCCCTTGTCAACCAACAATGGCATTTGAAAAATACAGGGCAAAATGCTTTTTCTGAGCGGGGTGGTGTTGCAGGAGAAGATCTAAACCTTAGCCTTACTCATGCGCTTGGTATTATGGGAACAGGCGTAACCACCGCAGTCATCGACGGTGGTGTTGAGCTTACTCACCCTGATCTTATAAACAATGTAAAACCAGGCTCATGGGATTTCCTTACGAATTCTGCTGATTTAAAACCAGCCAACAGCGGCGATGGTCACGGTACAGGTGTCGCAGGTATCATTGCTGCCAGTGCATTTAATGGCATTGGCGGTCGTGGTGTCGCACCTAGAGCCGGGCTCGTTGGCTTTAACTATCTTAAAAACGGAAGTATGGAAAATTGGTTACAGTCTCACGGCATGTATTCTGATGGTTTCAACAAAGCTTCTTTTGATTTTCCTAGAGTATTTAACCAAAGCTATGGCCGAACCCTTTCATCACCGCAAACATTTAACTACGACTTCTCTCCATGGCTACAGACCTATGAAGATGCTCAAGAAGAGATCACGACTACAAGTCACAGCGGCCGCGGTGCAATTTTCGTAAAATCTGCAGGTAATGGTTACCAAGCTCAAAGCTTTAATGCCAGTGGATTAGGGCCTGGGTATCTATGGTTTGCAAATCGTAACCATGGCTTACCAATGCAAGATGTTAACTTAGAGCGTATTGATACCAGCTATTGGAATTTGGTTGTGTCTGCTTATAATGCTGACGGTAAACGCTCGTCATACTCTACGGTTGGTTCAAGCGTCTTTGTCAGTGCGCCTGGCGGTGAGTACGGCTCAACCACTCCCGCTATAATCTCTACGGACATCAGTGGCTGTGACTGGGGAAGCAACCCGACCAATCTGCGTAACACCTTACATGGAAGCCATCCACTGGATCCTAATTGTGATTATAATGCAACGATGAATGGCACTTCTTCCGCTGCACCAAACACGACAGGGGCAATTGCACTTATCATGTCAGCAAACCCGGCATTAACTTGGCGCGATGTGAGACATATCTTAGCCTCTACAGCGCGTAAAATTGATGCGGACAATCCTGGCGTTACATTGACCTTTAATAATGCGGCTGGAGAAGCACAACAATATGATGCGATCCCCACATGGCAGCGCAATGCTGCAGGTTATAACTACCATGGCTTCTACGGCTTTGGTGCAATTGATGTTGATGCTGCAGTAAATATGGCTCGTTTCTATAATGAAGATAGAGGTAATTTCACTATCACACCTTGGCAGCAAGTTAATGCTAATGTCACCATTCCTGACGGTAGCCTTGCTGGCGCAGAAAGTTCGGTACAAATTGACAACGATGTCACCGTAGAAGCCGTACAGATCCGTGTAACCGGTGAGCATACCAGTACCCGTGACGTTGCAATTGAGCTTATTTCTCCATCAGGTACTCGCAGCGTATTAATGACGCCAAGAACAGGAACTATTTCTGGACGCAACGGCTTTAATGATATGCAAATGCTATCGCATCACTTCTATGGCGAACCTGCGCAAGGCCAATGGACCATTCGGTTAATTGATACACAAAGTGAGGACGAAGCCTTTATCTTTGATCCAGTAAGTGGCGCACCGGACATTCGTGCTGTACACAGAAATAATGCGCAAGATGGCCAGCTTACCTCTTGGCAAATTCGTTTTATTGGTCATAACTAAGGAGAACCATTATGAAAGCACTCTTTTTATCAGTCATACTACTTAGTGGCCAAGCTCTTGCGACCGACAATGTGTTGATAGAATTAACTGAGGCGCCACACGGTGCTGAAATAAACATCAACAATCAATCATTTGTTTCACTTGAAGAAAACAACACCACACTGGTTAAAGGGTTGAAACTACAATCACCAGTAACTGGGGAGGTGTATACCGTAACCGGTGAGATTATCGTTGAACACCTTACGATGATTAACGCCAATACTTTCGCTAGCGACAATAATCTAATTTTAAGCTACGCTCGTGGTAACCGAGCTATCTATCGCCACGCTGACGCACACACTGACCTCACAACTTTGAATGCATATTTACGTGTACAAGCAGGAGTATTGAGCACTCAGATAGGCTTACAGCTTGACGGATTAGAAAGCGAGTAATACCTAGTAGAGAGGCTAAATGCCTCTCTACTAATTAGCTAAACGCTTTAAAAGCATCATCCAGTGGAGTATGTGCGATATGATTCACGTAGTTACTCATCACTTTTTGACTTAGTGCTAAGATGATTTCCAGCAAATTTTGTTTAGTATAACCTGCTGCAAAAAACGCTTTCGTTTGTGCATCACTCAGTTTGCCACGCTCACGCAGCATTTCAAGTGTTGTGGCACGCAGCACTTCTAGTTTCTCATCGCCCAGCGGTGCTTGCTCACGCAGTGCTTTGACCAATTCATCACTTACTTTCATTGATTTTGCGATAGCAGAATGAGCCGGTACACAGTAGTGACATTCATGCTCTACATTAATCGCTTGCCACACCACAGTTTTTTCATCGTTATTGAACGAGCTATTTAAAAAAGCCTCATGTAACACTTGATAACCATGCAGATGCTCTGGTGATTCCGCCATTACACCATGAAGGTTCGGAATACGTCCAAATGCTTGCTGGGACTTCTCAAGTAATGGTTTACCTTTTTGCGGTGCAGATTCTACGGTATGGATTGTAAAGTCAGTCATCAGTTGCTCCTCTTGATGCATTTTGTATTGGTATAACCTGAGCTCTAACTAACCTCAGGTTAACTACTCATTGGATGCTAGACTAACTTTACTTGAATGATCATTCAAATAACTATTCGCTATAGTAAACACCATAACTGTCTAAATTAATATGAAATTTAATTAGCTACTGACTGGTCGAGCGTCAAGCCAGCAGCGTTGGGATCAAAAGTAAATTTTGTTCTCAGCGTAGTCGATAATGAGCTTATCGTCGTTGAAATTACTTAAACCCAGCAGGATAAACGGCTCATCTTTATATCCAAGCACCTCAAACACAGGCATATCCGATAAGTGACTTTCGGTATTGATGATTTCCTTGTCACCTAAGCTAAAACGCAGTGATTCTATGGCCACCTTTTTAGTCGCTTGGTCGTTTAACCCTCGGCTGATGTCTTTTTCGCCCAGCGTTAATGTTAGTTTATTGGCCAGGTGTGAGTTGATGTAGTTGGTTGGAGCGCCGGTATCAAGCACGGCGTCTACCTCTTCGCCATTAAAACTTGCTGTCAGCTTGATGAAATTGTTATCTATTTTAAAACTTTCACTCTCCAAGCCTTGTGTCACGCTACTTGGGCAAACCCCTTGATACAAACTCAGCTCATTATTATTAAAATCAAACACATTACAATATTGCGACATATATCCATGCCCCAAAATTCCTGGCAAGACGCCTTCCACATCTAAGCGGGTCATATCTTTAAATACATATGGAAGCGACTCTGCTGCTAAGTGGCCGACGCTGGTGTGGTCTATCGTTGCCAATACTAGCTCTGAGCTACCACTTGCGCCTTGTACGTCCATTTTGCTTAGCTTATCTTCTGGCAAGGCAAGTGCTGCTTTCAGATTAACCGGTAAAATACCAACATTCGCAGCACTATCTAAAATCATAGGATGGGTAACCGTATGGTTAATCGTTGCCATCACATAGGCATGACCTTTCTCGGTGTACTTCATCGGTAAAGTGAGTGATTGTGGCGCGGTAGACGCGGTGATCCCACAACCAACGGTGGTACATGCCAATGCTGATAAAATAATTGCTCTCATATTTTTGCTCTCAAACTGTTGATGTCGTTGTTGAGCTAACTATGCCGAGCAATTGTCAAGCAATTATCAAGTTAGTCGAGAAAACCGAAGTGAAAAGCTTGCGCCTTGATTTTCAGTACTGGTCGCGGTCAATGTCGCGCCCATCAACTCGGCAAGTTGACGGCAAATTGGTAAGCCGAGCCCCAAACTGGATGTATCGTGGCGCGACCCCTGCGCACGATAAAAGCGCTCAAACACCTGTTCGAGTTGATTAGGCGACATACCTTGGCCGCAGTCAGCAACCGTAATCACCAGTTCATTATCTTGATAACTGAGCTTTAACGTCACAACGCCACCATCAGCACCATATTTAAAGGCATTATCTAATAAGTTCACCACTATCTGTCTGACTCTTCCGGCATCAAGCGTCACGGTCACACCTTCTTGAATATCTGCGTCCAATTTCACGCCTCGCGCTTCGGCCTGTGCTTGGTAACGCACTAAGGTCGATGTTAACAGCTCAGAGAGATTTACTCGTGTTGATGACAAGGTCAGCTGCTTTGACTCGGTTAATGACAACAAACACAGGTCGTCGATAATACGGTTAACGTTGTGAAGGTCTTGGGTTATCACCGCTAACTGAGCCTTATCCATTGGCACTATACCGTCTTCCATCGCCTCCAAGCGCGAACGAATGCCGTTAAGTGGTGTTCTAAGTTCATGAGATAAGTCGGAATTCATTTGTTTATACTGCTGATGCAAACCTTGTAGCCAAGCCGCAAGATTATTAAAACTATTGATGATTTCACCTACTTCATCATGGCGTTTTAGCGCTAAGCGGGTGTCTAACTCGCCCGACTCTATCGCCTTGAAGCTACGTTTGAGCTGTTTAAGTGGCGACAAAAAGTACCACGACCCCAACCAAGCAAGTAATGCAGCAATAATCGATAAGATGACCAAAGTAAGCATAAAATCATCCAACATCGCTTGCTGCAGCGCTTCCTTTTCAAACGACCTATCTAGCAATACCTCAGGCAACCAAAACAACTCACCCTGTGGTGATAACACATATTGCGCCTCATTAAATTGCACCACAAACGCCGCAACACCGGGATGATGAATTGAAAATTGATGACCGGATTTGACCTGCTCATAGTCTATGGTGAGATCGGGGTTGAGGATCTTTACATCCGCTGTTGAGTTAGCATCTCGCCAAATAAATAGCTGCTCAGGAAAGGTTGATGCTAAAAACGTTAACGTCGCTTCTGGGCTCGCAAAGGTTTTACCAGTCAATGCTTCTTCCACTAAGTCATCATCAAGCAATGAATGACCAAACGTTACCGCACTTTGCTTATTAAATGCTAAAAAAGTGCGCTCGGCTGAGTTTTTAGATAGTTGATAAAAGCTTCCGAGTAGCGCAAAGGTACAAAGCGCCACGAGTAAGGTAAATTTGGTTTTTAGCTTCATGAAGACACCTTACGCGCGATAAATTGATAGCCTTGCCCGTAACGAGTGGCGATAAACTTGGGCTCAGCCTTACTGTCACCTAGTTTTTTACGCAAGTTAGCCAAATGAGTATCGACTGCCCGATCCGTAATAGGCGCATCACTTCCCCATACTTGTTCAATTAATTGCGCGCGGCTAAATACTTGTTGCGGCTGCTTGGCCATGGTCAGTAATAACTCGAACTCCACAGCCGTTAACGCTGGTGTTTGTTGTGTTACCGTTACGGATTTGCTCTCAAGATTGATACTTAAGCCATCAAACAACAAAGCGGCACTCTGCTGACCACGATAGCTACGTTTACATAGTGCCTTTGCTCGTGAGATCACTTCTCGTGGGCTATAAGGCTTACATACATAATCATCCGCACCTAGCTCAAACCCCTCAAGACGGTCGGTTTCAGACACTTTGGCGGTCACCATAATGGTAGGAATGTTGCGTGCAACGGCTTCTTTAAGTAACTCACGGCCATCACCTCCGGGTAGCATGACATCTAAAATAGCGAGTTGAAATGTTAGGTTTTGTAGGGCTCGGTGGGCATCTGGGGCGTTATCGAAATGGACAACCTGCATATCCGCTTGTGCCAGATATAAACGTAATATCTCAGCACTACTTGGGTCATCTTCTACATATAAAACAGTATATTGGTCAGACATTGTTGAGATTAATTTAACGAGTTAATGCTGAGATTCTTAAAGCCGCTTTATAACCACAGCACCTCCGCATGACGAGGGATATTTGTAGCCACATTGCAGGGTGATCTTTCAGCTAATAATTTAAGTGACTTTACTATGCCACAGCCTTACTCGTTAAGGAACGTCATACTTACCTCTACTGATACCGCTTTTAACTATCGCATAATAAAACAACATCCGCTTCCATCCCTTCCAGCTACTATAACCATTTAAAATAAAAGGACTTTTACATTACTTACAAGCTCAAAATAGCAACCTTTGCAACTCAAAATTAATAGTGTCATAAAGACACAAACTCATCACAACACAAATTTTGATCAAGCACCAAGATAGAGTCACAGAGACAATATACTCCACTTATTAACATTGAAACCTTTGTTTTGCTTTAACCTAAACAATCGTTTATTGTGTCCAAAAGACATTAACTAAAAAATCAATGAGCTCAGAACACAATTTATCCCAGTTTCACCCGCCTCTTTTTTCAGTAGACAGTGTGTTATTTACAATTTGGCAAGGTAGCTTAAAAGTCCTCCTCACCAAACGCGCCCATGCGCCGTTCAAAGGCCGCTGGGGATTACCTGGAGGGTTTGTTGATGTTGAGCTGGATGACAACACGGATATGAGCGCGCTGCGTAAGATCAAAGAGAAAACCAGTGTTGCCCCACAATACCTTGAACAACTTCAGGCGTTTTCTGGGATCAACCGTGATCCGCGAGGCTTTAGTGTCACCTTGGTTTATTACGCCTTGATTTCACCTCAGCAAGTGGCAACCCAAATTGACTCGGTAGATGATGTGAGATGGGTGGATCTTAGCGAGATCCCAGATCTTGCTGTGGCTTTTGATCATAAGCATATTATTGAAAAGGCCAAGGCAAGGCTGCAGCAAAAGGCGTTATATTCCATGATCCCGGTTTATTGTTTGCCAGATCAATTTACCATTGGACAACTCAAAACCGCCATCGAAGCCATTATCGCCAAACCCATTCAGCGCAAGAGCTTGGTAAGACGAATTGAAGCCTCAAACATGTTTGAAGCACTGGATGAAAAGGTCAAGTCAGGCGGACGGTTAGCACAGCTCTATAAGCTAAAGCCTGATGTCGATATCGTGCATTTTGAGCGCAATCTGAGCTTAGGATAAAATGCGATTGTGCGGTGTTTATTACAGAGCTATCACTGCCCCTTGCAGATAATCAAGCTCCTGACACCGCATTTGCAGTAACTCAATAAAGTCTCTGGTGTAAGTCGGTGGAGTTCGTTGATTTGGCCAAAGTGCGTAGATGCTGCGAATAAATTGGTAGTCACCGATATAGCTAAATGCGGTTTGAGATTGCGCTGCCAACGCTGCAATTTCTGTCATCGGCAATACGCCAGCACCGTTAGCCGAGCCTACCAATTTACGCACTAAGGTAATATCACCCACATAAGAGACGTGACTAAACTGCGCCAACAGTGCTCGCCACGCATCGGTTGCGGGCAGTTGCGATGCTTTAAAGGGCAAAAACAGGGTTTGTGTAGTCGCAATTTCCTTGGCGACCACCACCCTTACCGCGATTTGCCCCAGCCGTTTTTGATAGACGCTTGAATCATCCAGCTCCCCGACTCGCACGGTTAAATCAAACCGCTTTTGGCTGAGTAAGGCCACACTATTGGCAGGCTCCACATGCAATTGGATCTCTGGATACTGGGCCTGAAACGATTGCAGCGCATTATACAAAGGACCAATCATTAGGTTTTGCGGGCATAACAGGTGGAAAGTGGACGCTTCTAGTGTTGATAGCGCCTCACTTTGCGCTTGCAAGGCGAGCAAAGACTCCGCCATGTTATCCACCACTGCCTGACCATGATTCGTTAATGTAAGTCCTCTGGCGCTGCGCAGTAAGAGCGGATAACCAAGTTTGTCTTCCAGCGCTAACATCCGCTTAGATAAGGTCGGCGCGCCTATGCCAAGGTCTTCTGCCGCCTTGGCAAAACTTCCTCGGCGGCTTACCTCAACAAAGAGTCGTAAGTCATCTAGCATAGTTATCTCCGCAATCTTAGCTTTCCATTTTTGCCATTCTGATCGGCTGGCAATTCCCTACAATCATATCAACAGCCAGAGGAGGAAACATGCAAAAACTCATTTTTACATTACTGCTGTCATTGTGCCTGTCGTTTATGGTGTCTGGATGGGTTACGTACATCAATTTGGGATTAGTGGCGGACTTTACCACGCGATGGGCGCATGCCTTTGCCAATGCTTGGCCGGCCTCATTCATCGCCGCCTATGTTTTATCAGCCCCAGTTACCGCCGTTACTAAACGCATTATGGAGAAATATCATGGCCAACAGCCACAATAACGTCAACTTTATCGCCCATATCACGCCTAAAACCGAGCACTATCAAGATTGTATTAACGCAATCCAAGAGATCTTGCCAGCCACTCGAGCAGAGGTCGGATGTTTACGCTTTGAACTTTATGAAAGTGAAAACCGCACCCAGCTTACCTTAGTCGAACGCTTTGTCGACCATGCCGCGTTTGATTTTCATCACCAGCAAGCCTACACCAAACAGGTATTTACACTGTATCAAGGATGGCTGGCAAAAGCGGTTGATATTATTGCCATCAAACCGCTTTAATTTGCACTTTTAACAAGTTAAGCGCTTCTTCACAAGCAATGATAGAAGCGTTTTAAAGCGCTACGTTAGCGAGGCACTTTGCAGCACAGTGGAGTTATTGAAAAAGCCGTTGCGTTATCGAACAAGTTCGGATGTAATTGCTGAACAAATATACACCACCACAGTCACTAAGGAACGTAAATGGCTACTGGAAGTCAGGGAATAAAATCACACTTTTTGCACACATCTACTATTTCCTTGTTAGCCGTGACCCTGTGGCTTTGTAACACACTCAGCACCAACCTAAACTACGGCTACCTGATGATATTTTTTGCAACTTTCCCTATTGCCTACTTCCTAAAATTAGACCATTTTCTAGCCACCTTTTTATCATGGTTATTGATTCTCTTAGCGGATAAATTCCTCAGTATCCATATGCTGCTGCCGCAAAAAGCTTATGATGGATTAATATTTATAGTCTTAAACGCATTAATATTGAGCGCACCTGTGCTCATTCTAAAAGTATCTATGTGTGTATTTCCGCGCCTCCGCCCTATATTCCACAAACAAAATCCTAAAAACCACCACACAAAATAATTGTATTTGGCGTATCGAGAGTGAAGTATAGCTATGTCTGACAGTGGGTCTACCGTCATTTCTTTAAGGTATATAAGTTTTATATAAAAGCGCTTAAAATTTATACATATAACCTTAATACTCTCATTGATATTGGTAAAAGTGGTATGAGGGAGTATGACCAACAACACTAGTGCAGTTGCTCCTTGGCTAGGCTATACAACACAAGAATATAAACTGGTGCAACGATTGTTAAATGCAAAGAAAGGGAACGTTTTAGGCTTCGAAATTTTGGATGATGTTCAGGAGCAGTCCGACAAAAGAACTGTTCTTGAGCAAGATAAAATTAGCATAGCTCGTAGGATAGCGCTCTGCCACTATTCACACTTCTATATTGGCTACTTGTCAGCTATCAAAATTAGCTGACAAGTAAAGCTAATCTCACTGAACGGTGGCTAAAACGCCCCCTTTTGCCAAAGCACTTGCCCTTGTTCGCCAATCACCTGTATCCGATGCGCTTCTGTCACCGATGGCCACTCCAACCTTTTCAGCTGCTGGGCTATCACTTCATCTGGGACGACTCGTGCTCTTGCTCGGTTATTTTGCCGAAGTTGTACTTCACCTTGTTGAAATACAACTAACGTCACGAGCGCACCGTAGTCACACCCTAAATCGCAAAGTATCTTACGAAAATCTTTTCGCAGGTTTGTCGCATCCCACACAACATTTTCCTTTGCTGCTAATGCTTTTTTCAGCTTTTGTTTGGCGGCTTGTAGAACCTGACCACGGTTTTTTTGACTCGTGGAACGACCATTAATCTCGCCTCTTAGTTCATCCAAAGAGACCAGTGTAAATCCTTGAAGATGCTTTGCTATCCAACTGGATTTACCGCTCCCACTAGCTCCACACATGATATAAAAATGACCATAGTGCTTTGCCTGTTGGTAAAATTTGATAGGAGCTTCTTCAGGAACTGTGATTTCGCCAAAAGCCATTTGCCTAACTGTATAAGCAGCAATGAAGCACTGTTCTTCAACAGTTGGGTATCGCGATATATTAGCAAGTAGTGATTCAGCCGGATCTGCAATCGACCAAAGCTTATATTCTTGAGCAAACATTTTAAACAAGCTCAGCAGTTCAATTTGCATATCCTGATCTGGGCAGATACGACCTCGCATATCTGCAACTTCGAGCCAGTAGAGCATCTCGAGATCAGCATTTAGCGCTAAATTAAGATATTCACTGAAGCCTTTGTTTTTAACTACCAATAATTTGGGCATTTGATGAAAACCGACTAATGCCAAAATCGTTTGAATAGTCTGCATTGGCAACGGTAAGTCAACGAGTCTACTTGCTAGGTAACTCATCCCGATCGCCTCATGCCGCGGTGCAACAATCCGCCGTTGACCATCAATCTCCTTCGCTCTGGTCACGACAGGCTTGGCAATATCATGCAACAGCGCAGAGAGTATCAGCACCTGCCTTCGCTCCCCCTTTATATGAGAGGCAGAACTCTGCAGCAATGCATAAAGTGCTTCCAATACCATATTGGTATGAATGGCAACATTACCTTCCTCATGCCAAATAGTATCTTGTGGTGTTGCTTCAAGTTCGTGCAACAGGGGAAAGGTTTCCCCCAACATGGTTAAGCACTCTGTAAAATCAGGCTGATGTTGCTCTGCAAGCAAAGGCAACCAATCCGCTACTTTTTTCTTCGCTAACATACAGTGTTACTCCTCCATGAGTTTGTTTGGTGTAATAACGCTATGCATCCAATGCTTATCCGACACAATATGATCTGAGCGCACCCATTTGGCAACACAATTAGCAAACTCATCATAATGGAAGGCATCAGCCACTCTGACCACATAGCCTTCTTGTAAGTTTGTATCTACAACAATACTTTTGATGGTTTTTTCGCACCATGCCCCACGATAGAGCACCTTTGGATTATGCAGACCAAGCTCATTAAAAATAGCTTGGCTATCATCCCAACTTAAACACTCGTTACTCGCGTTCCACACAGAAAAAGCGAGGAAGTAGCTAGGCAACTTCTGATAATGAATGGCGTGCTTTGCATACAAGTTTTCACCACAGATACGCCATCCTTTTGGAATCTTTAGACCTATTTGAGCCTGTAGTGCTTTTACCCAAGAGCGAGATGGATGATAACGACTGTCGAGTGATCGTGCATGCATATAATCAGCATACAAAGTGGTATTTTCACCATCCATTTTCTCGGTCACGACTACTTGTTTGTTTTTAAAGTGCTCCGTGTTGGCACACCTTACATCATCACTTGTGATCCCTTTTGACCACACCAAGTGCGGAGTTCGAGGATATTTAATTCTCATCTTAGTTGCTCCATTTTTAAAATTAAAAAGCCAAGTTGGTACTTGGCCGCAAAATCAGCAATTAATCGCAACAAAACGACTTATTGTGTTCTCAATTGCTTGTTCCCGATGGAATTACATTGCTCTATCCTCTTCCCTACAATCTTATTAACACCCCAAATGGGCTGGGTTAAACCACTAAAATACTCGCGACACTGTCTTGTAATAGCGTCACTAGCTCGTCATCCATAAATTGATATTCGTCAGGAATATCCAATACTTGAACATTTTTATAGCGCAATAGATTGGCGTATTGTGCACGCAGCCGCGATTTATGTTTTTCTTCCATGACTAAAATAGTATCGGCCCACTCAATATCACTCGCATTTACGCTGCGACGTGCTCTTGGGCTTGTGCCTGCCGATCTCACGCTAATACCCGGATGATTTTTCCAGATACGCTCAGCGGTTGGACTGCGCCATTGGTTGCGACTACAGATGAATAACACATTAGTTGTCATGCAGAGCTCCTATATTAAACGGCACCCTTGGGCTGAACTGGTTTCCTTTAAAAGTATTTTTAGGATTACCGCGTTGTAGCGCCTGATGTTGCTGCCACCTTGCTTTATCACGAGCCATTTCCTCAGCATCTGCCTGCGCGGCCAATTTCTGTAGCAATAACGCCTTTGCAACGCGCTTATTGGCGTGCTGACTACGCTCACTCTCCACTCGCACACTCAATCCTGATGCTATATGCGTCGCTCGTACCGCTGAGTCTGTGGTATTAACATGCTGCCCACCAGCTCCTGACGCGCGACAAGTTTGATAGCGAATATCGGATGCCATTGTGACTTCATCTATCTCGGCCATGCTTCCGCTAAAGAACCAATTTTTCCGTTTATGTTTGGCACGAAATGGGCTCTGGCACACCCACAACTGCGGGCCATGCCAATACTCGGCAAGCGCTTTTGCGTCACTCGAAAGCTGTAGCAATACGGATTTCATGCAGCCTTTGTGTTCATGCATTTCTTGCGCTAACACAGTACATTCTGCGCCTATTGCTTTAGCTTGTTTATCGACTAAGTTGAGCGCCAATGCAACGGCTTTCCCGCACTCTGCTGGGCCTTGACCGGCTGAAAGTTGCAACAAGATCATGACGAACAACTCCCGTTGGTTTTAAATGTCAGCACCGGACGCAATATGGCGATCACTTCTATCAATCCAGCGTCAACCAAATCACTGACAATGGTTTCACACTTTTTATAAGCCTGCGGCGCTTCATCGTACAGCAACTCCTTATTGCCACAGATCACACGACTCCCCAATGCTGTGCGATAAAGGTCTTCGCGTTTATATTTGTGACTCAAGCGGCTTTGGCAGTCACCTCGCTTCCACTTTCGACCAGCACCATGAGCCAAAGAATATAAACTGGCAGTTAACGCAGGCGCATTGTTTACAGGTTGAACCAAATAGCTATAGTCTCCTCGTGAGCCGGGGATCACGACTGCACCTTTGTCACTTGGGGTCGCACCTTTACGGTGCAGCCAACCTGCGCGGCCATCAATAACTTTTGGACACACGAGGTTGTGATTAACATCTAGCGTACATTCGCCATCGCTACGAATGGCTGCGAGAAATCTTTTTGCAATCAAAAAGCGGTTTAACTCAGCCCAGCGCACCGCTTCATCATGGCGTGCCAAATAGCGTGCGCTTTCACTCTCCGAGCCCGCATCAGCCACTAAGCCATCATGATTAAAACGCGCAATATGGTCGACTAAAATGGCTTGCCCAAGCCCACGCGAGCCGGAGTGAACCAGCAGCTGTAAATACTTTTTATCAAGGCCAAGCGCAGTAAACGCGGCTTCATTGTAAACACGTTCCACCGCTTGAAACTCGGCGAAATGATTACCGCCGCCAATCGTACCCAGTGCACTTTCAAATAATCCAGCTGAAATATCACGATGTGTCATTTCAGCTTGAATCGTCTCTTGCCAACTGGCATCGAGCGGTTGCTCGATATCTTCTAGCCGTTTAGCAAACTTATCCAAATTAACTTTGGCAACCTTTGTGGTGGTCTGCCACAGCGCCATACCACAGCCAATATCGTTTCCGACTAACGCGGGATACAGCCGGTCTAGGCTAAAAAATGCCGCGCCGATTGGATAACCACGCCCCGGGTGCAAGTCAGGCATACCAGCAACGCGATGCATACTGGCTAGTTCAGCGGTTTTTGTAAGTTGTTGGATCGCAGCGCCTTCAATCCAAGTGTCTTGAGATGCAAATAGACACACGCGATCAGAAATTTGTTGGACGGATCTGCCCATAGTTACCAATACCTTTCAATGAGGTTTAAAAATAATTGTGTATTGGCAGGTCTAGAATGGCTTAGTTATAGCAATCAAATGTTAGGTTACATAGGCAACATAGAATCGCTAAATACAGCTTTCGCAAGCTAGGAAATATTTATTCGCGCTCGCGAATTACAGAGAAAGACCTGCAAAGGATAAAGTTGTTTGTGTCATGTTTTTTCTCCTCTACAGTGAATGAATGGTTAGAATCGCGGCAAGTGTAAACAGTTTGGGAACACAATGCAACCTTGGATTGCCTGTGCGCTGAATGATAAGAATTGCAACTTGTGATATTAACCTAAACAATGCAAGGATAGCAGCTAGATATTCAGCAACAAGCGCTTAATCACTTACTCCTGCGACTATTATCGATTAAGGAAAACAAATATGACGCAATTCTATTTTGGAGATTGGTACAACGAGGACACTCCAACTCGCCTCGACACCTTAAAACAAGCTTTGTCTCAACAAGATAAGGCAAAGGTAGAAACCTTATCGGAAGCCCTGTTTGAAAGTTATTTGGATGTCACCGCAGCACTCACGAAAGCACAAGTCATTCAGTATGCCGACTTGATGGGTGATGAGTTAAGTGCGGTAGAGCTCGATATTTGTATGGGAGAATTAGTTGATCATCACCACCCAGGTGATATCGAAACGGCCTGTCTTCATTGCCTCGAACTTGGCATTGATTTTCCATTCGCCGACTACTTTTTGATGGAAATGACGGCGAATCGCTCAGAGTTCGACATTGAGTTTTTTGAGCGCACCGTAGCCCCTTCTTTTGTGGAGCTGCGCAAAGCAGGCAAAATGTCTGTCACAGACTACTTTGCACTGATGTGCGAAATTATTTGTCGCCTTGATAAGTGTGAATATGGCGCGAATTGTTTAGAAAAGTTACTTAAAGACCCAGAACTCGATTTAAGTCAGCTAACCGAAAACGACTATACTGCGTGTTTAGATACCTGCCACTACGGCTACTTTCTCAAACCTGAACTGTTTCGCTTATTTGTGAAGAAAGCGAATGGTCGTCAAGTAACTGAATCCACAACAGAATGGCAAGAATCGGGGGAGTATTTTCTTATCACCTATCAATTTAAGTCCATTTTCGGTGAAGCCAATGCATATTGTGGCGGTTGGGAAGAATATAAAGACAGTTTTACCGATGCCTTTATCGAACTAAAGCGCAGTAACTTAGTTACTCAAGTAGAACAACAAGTTATCGATTGCTTAGAAAGAGATGGTCACCATGATCTTGCCCAAGCTTTTATCACTGCGTAGTCAAGCTAGCTAAATAGAAGTACTTAAAGCAATGGAAGGTGCGCACACTTTCCATTGCGAAATAGCAAAGCTTAGAAGCTTAGCATTTTTTTAACATGACAAACTTGAGGTAATACATTTTTTTGCACCTCAAATTGTACTCTGTCGCCTTCAGAGATTGTCGCTGCGATGTTCGTTACTCTTTCAAGAATAGTAGGATCGCTGTAGCTTACAGTGCCATTCATTACGCAGCGGAACTTACGTCCATTAGAGTCTTGAGCATTTACAGTTAAATGGTTTTCGCTCACATTCATAGAGAAAGTGCCTGCTTGGCTGTGGTTTAACACAACATCAGCAGTTTGGATGATCACACTACCATAATCTACTTCTGTGATTTTTACTTCAGCAGCAGAAGCCGACCCTGCAGATACACCTAACGCTAAAACGGTTGCACCAAAAACTTTGTTCAATACTTTCATTGTATATTATTCCTTTATACATTTATTAAGTTCATTTATTAGAAAAGCCCTTGAAATCTAAGGCATTGCAAACCTAACACATAACAAATTTAAATAAAACAAAACAAGTTTAAATATTTTTTAACACGTCGCGTAGTTAGTTTAAGATTCAATTTGAACAAGCACACGCAGACACCGTTACCACATTAATAGCCTGGGACGCAGTATTCCTCGTTGCCGGGCGCGATACACTAGTTTTAGTGTCGAGAAATACGTAAACACCAACAGCTACCTTATTTTAGAAGCGCTTTTGATACGAATAATGAACAATTTAGTGCAATGCTAAGCCGAAACTGTCATAACCATGGTGAGCAGATAACTGTGGATGTCAGTGCTGCTCCTCTGTTGATACTCAGTGAATATGTTACCAAATACAGACAAAGACTGGCTGATATAAGTTGGTTTATGCGGGTACTCAACGAGGATATTGCCCGTAGAGCAAATAAAGAGGATGAGTGTACAGGCCGGTTCTGGGAAGGACGATTTAAATCTCAGCCCTTGCTGGACGAAGCAGCATTAGCTGCTTGTATGACATACGTTGACTTAAACCCTATTCGAGCTAAATTAGCCCCAACACCTGAAACCTCTGACTTTACCAGTATCAAAAAGCGTATCGACCATGCAAGGCAAGGGAAACAACCAAAAAGCCTATTACGGTTTGCAGGAAGCCCCCGAAAACATATGCCAAAAGGGCTGCCTTTTGAACTCAAGTTTTATATAGAATTAGTTGAGCTTACCGGTCAATGTATTCGCACCGACAAAAGCGGTGCCATCTTTGAGTCTCAACCTATTCTGTCTCGACTAAACATCGAACCTGATAACTGGATGAAGCTCACTACACAATTTTCTCGGGTTTTCCACGGCGCGGTGGGTCGAGAGCAAGTACTCACAGCTTATTGTGGAACCCTTAAAAAACGACGGCGCACAAATCTAGCAAATTGTGAACGCTTGCTAGCTTAACCAAATAACACCTTTAGCGATAACCCCTCAAGCTGTGCAAATTACAGCGCCCTTGTCGTGCGTGATACACTAGTTTTAGTGTCGAAAAATGAGCAAACACCAACAACTACCTTATTTTAGAAGCGCTTTTGATACGAATAATGAACAACCTTGTACAAAGCTAAGTCGAAACTGCCATAACCATGGTAAGCAAATAGTAGTGGCTGTCAGTATTGTTTGCTGGACAGAAATCATTTTCGTTTTTCGGTTAAGCCAATGCAAATCGTATTAGGTTGTGTATGGATAGTGCAGCTTTGATGACAAATAATTATGGGTGTCTTTATAACCCCCTTTAAAGAGGATTCATCAAGAATTTGTCTCGATGGTGCGGTGGAAAATATGGCCCTATTCAGGCGCTTTGTAATGAATATGCTCAAGCAGTGTGAATGCGGCTTACCGAGTCAACGCAGCAAATTGAAAACAGCTGGCTGGAACGACAAATTTAGGGCACAGGTGTTCTTTGGCTTATAAGTAATCAAAGTATGCTCCGCCCCTGACATAGAAGCCACCCCACCGATTTCATCGATCTCTGTAAACAAACAAAATGTTGTTTATAAAGATCATGCTGATTTCAGAAAAGTAAGCCTTAGCAATGCTGTTGAAGCAAAACAGTTTGTAGCTTGGTTGCTTACCATGTAACTCGTAAATAAGCATACTCGTTGAACAGTTACGTGTCCTATAGATATTAGTCAAAAGACGCCAAACGCGCCTTTGTTTGTAAACATAAGATAATTAAGTAAACTCACTTTTTAGTTTTAAGTTTTTTATCAGTTGAATATCAACCCAATATTGTTTTCCTTCATAAACACGTTTGCCGCTTCCATTCACATGCCAATCACCTCGATTAAAGAAAAAATATTTTCCATCAGGTGATAATTGAGGGGAGCTTTCCTGTTTTTCTGTATTAATTGCTGTCCCCATATTTATAACCTTCGACCAAGTACCATCTTGCTCTTTAAAACTAATATAGAGATCAGATTGGCCAAAACCCTCTGCTCGTTGCACACTCCAAATCAAATATGACTCATCAGGCGCTATCATAGAACCAGCAATATACTCTCCTTGATTCATATCGTCTCTTAGCTTTATCGGCTCTTCATACTGCCCGTTGATAAGTCGAGAGTAATACAAAGCGCCAACAACACCTCGCTTTTTATATCCGGTAAAGTAATAAGTGCCACTTGCAGAAACCGATCGTCCATGAGCCATATGTTCTATGAACGCGCCTGGGCTTTTAGGCTCAGACCAACCACCCCCTTCGCGCTCTCGATACATTTTACCGATAAACATTTTGTTACCATCATAAGAAAACTGCGGCCAATGTAGATCTGTTTCTGACGCCTTTCCCCACTGATTATTTTCTTTATGGATAACAAAGAAACCTCGCTTTTTGTCTTCGCCTATCGCTTTGGTGAAGTAAAAAGACTGCATATCTGGCGTGAATGTACCGCTTTCAAACTCCCCGTTTGGTGAAACTATTTTAGGCTCAAAGATCTTCGGCACTAAACCCGGTGGCTGCTCACCAAAATACATACTTTCTTTTACATTGGTTTTATCTTCAGCATGATTCATAGAGCAACCGCTGAGATTTAAAAATAATAGGGTGAGTAAAGCTAAATTCGACTTCATGGTTTGTCCTTAATGGTGATTTAAGAACCACTGACATTAGCAGTTCAAATACAAAAAACCTGACGTCTTGATGAATTGTGCCTGATTGTTACTCATACTGTCTTTTTAAGTGCGTAGTACCACAAACTTACGATTTAAATAAATAGAAAAATATCTAGTAAGAAATTGTATTTAATAAATAAGTTTTCTGCTTTGGCTTTTAGAATGCAAACTTCAGAAACCCATAAGGGGAAATGAGTTATGAGATTTTTAAGACGGATTAATTTGAACCGTTATAAAAAAGGCGCTGAATGCGCCTTTAGTATCTTGATTTTGAGGGCATATAAGCCTGTAGAAGTTGAACAAGTAAACCAAAGACACCCACCACAACAGTAAACCAAAGACACCCACCACTAATTTGTGCCTTTTTTAAAAGTCGTCTACGCTCTAATTCTGCACTCAAAGGATTGAGGAAAACAAAGGATGGCTACTGCCCGTAAAAATCAAATCAGCTTAACCGACACCAAATACTACCACTGTATCTCCCGTTGCGTGAGGCGCGCGTTTTTATGCGGTGAAGATAAATTGACCGGAAAATCCTATGAACATCGCCGTGATTGGGTTGAAGAAAAGCTCCTGATATTGGCAGCTGTTTTCTGTATCGACGTCTGTGCTTATGCGGTGATGAGTAACCACACTCACCTTGTTCTGCACGTTGATGATAAAAAGGCCAAGCGCTTA
The DNA here is from genome assembly GCF_030291895.1 of Pseudoalteromonas sp. JC3. Lineage (NCBI taxonomy): Bacteria > Pseudomonadati > Pseudomonadota > Gammaproteobacteria > Alteromonadales > Pseudoalteromonadaceae > Pseudoalteromonas > Pseudoalteromonas sp. JC3. The sequence continues at coordinate 4,214,113 of NZ_CP127855.1, forward strand.
TCAGATAAAGCCGTTGTAATACGCTGGCACAAGCTGTTTAAAGGTAATTGGGTAACTTGGAAGTTTATCGAGGAAGAGCCTCTAAGCGAGTCGGAGCAGTTGATACTCAGTGAATATACTTCCAAATACAGACAAAGACTGGCTGATATTAGTTGGTTTATGCGGGTACTCAACGAGGATATTGCCCGTAGAGCAAATAAAGAGGATGATTGTACAGGCCGGTTCTGGGAAGGACGATTTAAATCTCAGCCCTTGCTGGACGAAGCAGCATTAGCTGCTTGTATGACATACGTTGACTTAAACCCTATTCGAGCTAAATTAGCCCCAACACCTGAAACCTCTGACTTTACCAGTATCAAAAAGCGTATCGACCATGCAAGGCAAGGGAAACAACCAAAAAGCCTATTACGGTTTGCGGGAAGCCCCCGAAAACATATGCCAAAAGGGCTGCCTTTTGAACTCAAGTTTTATATAGAATTAGTTGAGCTTACCGGTCAATGTATTCGCACCGACAAAAGCGGTGCCATCTTTGAGTCTCAACCTATTCTGTCTCGACTAAACATCGAACCTGATAACTGGATGAAGCTCACTACACAATTTTCTCGGGTTTTCCACGGCGCGGTGGGTCGAGAGCAAGTACTCACAGCTTATTGTGGAACCCTTAAAAAACGACGGCGCACAAATCTAGCAAATTGTGAACGCTTGCTAGCTTAACCAAATAACGCCTTTAGCGATAACCCCTCAAGCTGTGCAAATTACAGCGCCCTTGTCGTGCGTGATACACTAGTTTTAGTGTCGAAAAATGAGCAAACACCAACAGCTACCTTATTTTAGAAGCGCTTTTGATACGAATAATGAACAACCTTGCACAATGCTAAGTCGAAACTACCATAACCATGGTAAGCAAATAATCGTGGGTGTCAGTGCTGCTGCCCTCAGTGCTGCTGCCCCGTATAATTCTAAGTCGAAACTGCCATAACCATCGTGAGTAAATAATCGTGGGTGGTGCAAATTACAGCGCCCTTGTCGTGCGTGATACACTAGTTTTAGTGTCGAAAAATAAGCAAACACCAACAGCTACCTTATTTTAGAAGCGCTTTTGATACACATAATGAACAATCTTGTATAATTCTAAGTCGAAACTGCCATAACCATCGTGAGTAAATAATCGTGGGTGTCAGTGCTGCTGTCAGTGCTGCTGTGCTCTCGTTTAGCCCTGCCATACGTTCAATTCGCCAAGTTCTGAGTATTTGATGTTTTGCAATACAACGAATACATGCCACAGCGATACGACGGCGTTGATATTCTCCTATAGTTTCACAACATTTATTAAAAAATAATTTACAAAAAGGTAACTCATGTATTTTTTGATCTGAGACAATGGAATGCTTGCGTGGGTTGCGAACCAAGTGACTGTATATCACGCTGTATCTAATTGATTTTCAGATTTATTCATTAAATTAATTAGTTACCTAACAAATTTCTTGTCTCTTTTCGACCAATCGATCCTACTTGGTTCTGCAACATTTGGTTGCATCGAGCCTTGATTAAATTGCATCAGCATATTTTACCTTACGCATAATTATCTTTTATATAGAAACCACAAACCAAGAATATTTACACTGTTAACATTTTCGATATATATTATAGATTAGTAAATCTAAGACTTAAGATTTTAAGGAGAATTATGACCAAATTGATGTCTGATTGGCACGAAGAAGGCCAAAGAAAGTCAGAAAGACAGTGGGACGAGAGCTTGCAAGTTCTGGGGGTAGAACAAGTTAGACTTTTGGTGATAAATGCAAAACCGAAATCTCTCATAGAGATTCCTAATCCCACAACACTGATTAACCCAGAAACAAAGCTCACAACAACATTCAAACCGACTGTTGAATATGCAACGAAGTGGATTAGTCGCGAAATAGATAAAGAGGCTAAAAATAAAGAAAAAGAGCTTCAAACCACATTAAAAATTCAAAAAACAGCTTTACGCATTTCAGCCTTAGGAGCTCTAGCAACTATAGCAAATGTGATTCGACTATTCTTTCAGTAACATAAGGAAATTAAATTATGATCTTACCTTTAATAGAGGCTTCCGTAGCAATTGGTGGAAGGCCAACGAAACCAATATCTTCATTAGATTATGTCACCGGGTATACTCAAATATCTAATGAAGTTTTACCTGGAAACCTTTTTATCGCTTTAGAAGGAAAAAAATTTGATGGTCACGACTTTTTATCCGAAGCTAAAAAGAATGGCGCTATTGGCGCAGTTGTGGAAAGGGAAGTGAAACATGTAGATATTCCTCAGTTTGTAGTCCCTTCGACTGTCGATGCTATGGGCCAGCTTGGCAAAATATGGCGGGGAAGGTTAAATATCCCTCTAATAGCAGTTACTGGAAGTGTAGGTAAAACAAGTACTAAGGATATGATCGCACACATATTATCAAGTGAATTTAACACACATAAAGGCCGTAAAAACTTTAATAACCAACTTGGCGTTCCGATTGAGTTAAGCAAGCTAAATAGAAGTCATGAATGTTCTGTTGTTGAGCTAGGAATGAGAGGAAAAAACCAAATAAATTATCTTTCAAAAATTACTAGACCGACCATTGGTGTCATCACTAACATTGGAATGTCTCATATTGAACATTTAGGTTCTATTGAAGAAATAGCAAAAGCAAAAATAGAAATATTAGAGGGTATAGATGCTGACGGTCTCTTAATATTAAATGCCGATGATAAGTATTTCGAAAAATTTAAAAAGCTTACAAAGTGTAAAATATTATCCTTTGGGGAATCTGAAGGCTCAGACTTTAGAATATCTGATATTCACTTGACCTCTAAAGGAAACCCTGTGTTTCGTATTAATGGTGTTCCTATATCAATAATGGGAAGCATTGGAAAGCATCACGCTTACAACGCAGGAGCTGCTTTTGCTGTTGCATCAGCTTTAGGAATTAGACAAGAAGTGATTGCTGATCGACTCTCTTCTTATTCAACTCCAGAAAGACGAGGTGTGTTTTCTAGAGCACTATGTGGAGCAGTTTTACTAGATAACACATATAATGCAGCACCAGACTCAATCAAAGCCTCTTTATACACTTTGGCTGATGTCAGAGCAAAAGGGGCTAGAACAATGGCTGTTATTGGGGATATGCTGGAATTAGGAAAATTCAGCGAGGAAGCTCACAGACATATAGGTGAAGTTATTTCTGAAATTGGTATAGATGTTTTAATTACCATTGGCGAGCATGCTAGATTCATTGGAGAAACAGCCCAGCTAAAACATTGGAAGCACTTTGAAAATGCCAACTTGGCTGCTAATTTCTTGCTCTCTGAGGTTTCAGGCGATGATGTGATTATGGTACAAGCATCAAGAGATATGTCACTAGATATAATCGTTGATTCTCTAGAAAAAGGAAGTATTGATCTCTTTAGTTAATGAAAAACTCTCAAATAAGTAAATTAGTATGGGTATAATAAATTACATTATAAAAATCGCAAAGCCGGCTACTATCAACTTTGCGATCATTTAAGTATGTATACTTTTATTACTTAGTATGAAACTTTATTCCTAAGTTACAACATGAGGCGCTTGCGCGCCTTTTCTTATTCTACCGTTACACTCTTTGCGAGATTTCTCGGTTGGTCAACATCGGTGCCTTTGATCACGGCTACATAGTACGAAAGTAGCTGCAATGGGATGGTGTAAACCACTGGGGCGATGATGTTTTCTACGTGGTTGACGTTCATTACTCGCATGGTGTCGTCTGAGGCAAAGTTTGAGTCTTTGTCTGCAAATACATAGATGATACCGCCGCGTGCGCGCACTTCTTCAACGTTTGATTTGAGCTTTTCAAGCAGTTCGTTGTTTGGTGCGACGACGATAATAGGCATATCTGCGTCGATAAGCGCTAGCGGGCCGTGTTTTAGCTCGCCTGCCGCATAAGCTTCTGCGTGGATGTAGGAAATCTCTTTAAGCTTAAGTGCGCCTTCCATTGCGATTGGGTATTGTGAACCACGACCTAAGAACAATGAGTGATGTTTGTCGGCAAATTCTTCTGCAAGAAGTTCAATACCATCGGCCATCGTTAGGGTTTCTTCAAGCTTGGTTGGCAGGGTTTTGATCGCGTTTACGATTGCGCTTTGATCACGGCCTTTTTCCTGCGCGATCGACGCAGTTAGCATCAATAAGCCAACTAATTGAGTTGTAAATGCTTTGGTTGATGCCACCCCAATTTCAGCACCGGCTTTGGTCATAAAGGCAAGATCTGACTCACGTACTAGCGATGAGCCAGGTACGTTACAGATGGTCATCGACGCCATATAGCCTTGCTCTTTGGCAAGACGCAGCGCTGCAAGTGTGTCTGCGGTTTCACCCGATTGTGAAATGGTTACCAGTAGGCTGTTTTCGTGAACGAATGAGTCGCGGTAGCGAAACTCTGAGGCGATTTCAACGTTACAGCTTACGCCTGCAAATTGCTCTAGCCAGTAGCGCGCCACCATGCCTGAGTGGTAAGACGTACCACACGCGATGATTTGTACGTGTTTTACATCTTTAAAGATTTCATTAGCTTTGTCGCCAAATGCGTCGATACTGACGCGATCGTTATCTAAACGGCCTTCAAGTGTGTTACGTACGGCCATTGGCTGCTCGTAGATTTCTTTTAGCATGTAGTGGCGGTATTCGCCTTTGCCCGACACATCTTGCGTGATGTTAGACTCAACCACTTCGCGCTCTACAGGATTGCCGTTAATGTCGAAGATTTCTACCGTTTCGCGAGTAATGCGTGCTACATCACCTTCTTCTAGGAAGATAAAGCTGCGAGTTACTGGTAATAGCGCGAGTTGATCAGAGGCAATAAAGTTTTCACCAAGGCCAAGGCCGATAACCAATGGGCTGCCTGAACGTGCCACGATGATTTCATCTTGATTGGCTTTATCAAACAATACCGTGCCGTATGCACCTTCGAGCTGTTTTACCGCTGCTTGCACGGCAGCGAGTAATGTAGTGTGTTGCTGTCTGAGTTGATGGATCAAGTGCACCATCACTTCGGTGTCGGTGTCAGATAAAAACTCGTAACCGTCTTCTTTTAATGCCGCGCGCAAACCTTCGTGGTTTTCAATAATGCCGTTGTGTACCAGCGCAATTTCGCTGTTAGAAATATGCGGGTGCGCGTTAGCTTCTGTTACGCCGCCGTGCGTTGCCCAGCGTGTGTGTGCGATACCGGTAGTACCTTTTACTTCAGCATTTTCAAGCGCAGATTCTAGGTTTACCACTTTACCTACGGCTTTCACGCTGTTGAGTGCGCCGCCTTCGCAAAGTGCGACACCCGCAGAGTCATAACCACGGTATTCAAGGCGTTTTAGGCCTTCGATAAGAATTTTGTTTACTGGACGCTCAGCAACAGCGCCTACGATTCCACACATAATCTCTCCATTATTTGCACGTTGTGTGTAGTTCAGCACAGATAAGTTGTATACCACGCGCTTCGATCGCTTGGCGGAGGTCATCGGCCAAGTTGTTGTCGGTGATCAAAGTGGTGATCTGTGCCCAAGGTATTTCTAAATTCGGAATTTTACGGCCAATCTTGTCGGATTCGACCATCACAATCACTTCACGGGCTGACTTTGCCATCACACGGCTCAGCCCAATCAATTCGTTGAATGTGGTTGTGCCGCGCTCTACATCAATGCCATCGGCACCAATAAAAAGCTGATCAAAGTCATAGGATTGCAGTACTTGCTCTGCTACTTGCCCTTGAAAGGATTCTGAGTGCGGATCCCACGTCCCGCCGGTCATCAATAAGGTTGGCTCATTTTCAAGTGATAACAATCGATTAGCGATATTCATCGCATTGGTCATCACGACTAAACCGCGCTTTTGCGCAAGCTCAGGAATTAGGGTTTCAGTGGTTCTGCCGCTATCGATAATGATGCGATTGTGATCTTTAATCAGCTCGGCGGCCGCTTTGGCAATGGCTGTTTTACGTACTGAGTCTTGCTCGTCTTTACCTGATGCGGTGATCTCTTTAGGAAGGGCTATCGCACCGCCATAGCGGCGTAGTAACAGGCCACTTTTTTCTAGTGCCGTTAAATCCTTACGAATCGTAACTTCTGACGTTTCAAACTCAGCGGCAAGTGATTCTACGCTTACTTCACCGTATTCATTCACCCATGAAAGAATGGTATGTCTGCGCTGTTGAGTGTTTCGTTTAGTCATTAAATAAGTTTCGTTTCGAAATTTAAGGCGATTATAGTCGAAACTTCAAAACCTAAACAAGTTAAATTTTGCACTGAACAAATTTTAACTGGAAATATTATGAACATCAGGATACATTTCCCAGTTGAGGTACTTAAAAGGATAATTAAATGAACAAAAACTTAATAACATCAATACTTTGTTGTTCACTATTACTAGCAGGATGCGGCGGTTCAGGTGGTGACACTACACCAGTCAATCAAGATAGCGGCAAAAATGGAAATAATGGCAACACGGATTCAAATAACGATAATACAGATTCAGGAACGGATACCACGACTAAGCCAGTCGCTAAAATTCAGGCTAGTGCCTTTGGGGAGGCAGGCAACGTCATTCAGCTTAGCACTGCAGGAAGTACGATCCCTGAAAATGCCGAAATAACATGGCAGTGGCAAGCCAAACCTCAAGGCAGTAACGCTCAGTTTTCTAACCCCAACGCTAAGCAAGCGTACTTTACCGCTGATGTTGCAGGTAGTTACATTGTAGGGCTAACAATCAAGTCAGGTAGTAACGAATCGACAACACAGTTTGAGATCCGTGTAAAAGAGAAAACCACTCCAAATGTGAACACGCCTCCTGTCGCTAATTTCACACTCACAAAACAGGAAATTGCCATCAACGAGCATCTACAGTTAGATGCGAGCAACAGCTCAGACTCAGACGGCGATAATCTTAGCTATAAATGGCAAGTCACTGCACCTGCTCATGTTGATGAATACACATTGGTAAGCCCTAACAATAACCTTGCCTCTTTTGCCTCTAAATTTGCGGGTGAATACACCATTACTTTAACCGTTTATGATGGTAAATCGTCACATAGCAAATCAGAAAAAGTCATCGTTATAGATAACCAACCAACTCTTAAAGCGGTTATTTCAGCACCTTCCGAGGTTACATTAAGCTCAATGACTTTTGTTGAGCTGAAAAGCGATGGTAGTCAGTATCAAGGCGCTGTAACACCGCTTTGGAGTTTTGACAGCAAACCGAGCGGCAGCCAAGCCGCAATGGCAACACCAAATGGATTTCTCACCTCGCTTCAATTAGATAAGGCTGGACAATATAAAATCCGCTTTAGCCTTAAAGACAGACAGGGTCGTTTAAGTGAGGCAACCCATACCTTAACGGCCAAATTAGGCGAAGCAAACAAACCGCTTGTATTCGTCGATGCGCCAGAGTCAACCAAAATCAATGAAGCCATCGAGCTTAGTGCCAAGCGAAGTAGAGATACAAGCGGCAGAACACTCTCCTTTAGTTGGAGGTTTGAGCCATTTAAAGCCGGTTTGACCTATTCCGTTACGAATGAAGATACCGATACGGTGATTTTTACACCTCACGGAGAGGGGAGTTACCGTTATTTTGTGGAGGTAAGTAACGGTGAGCTAAGCCAAACTGCCAGTGGCGTGATAAAGAGCCACCCTGAAAACTATGGACCCACAGCGTCTATGAGCCCACAAATATCTACAGCTACGGAAGGGGAAACCAAAGTCTTTGTGGTATCCGCAAAAGATAAAGACGGCGATCCGCTCACTTATCGCTGGTCGCTTGAAACGAAGCCAGAGAATAGCGCAGCAGTGGTCAATAATGCTGATAATCGCGCGTCTCTTACCTTCGATGAAGCTGGTAACTATGTGCTGAAATGCATCGTGTCTGATGGCAAGGTTGAACTAGTGGTTGCAGCATTCATCACAGTAAATGCAGTTCAAAATAGCGCTCCTGTAATTACGGCACTGGACTATCAAGGTGTACTAAAAACAGATGCTGCACTGCGGATAACTCCAGAGGTTATAGATAGCGACAGCAATGCAGGCAATTTGACCTATTTTTGGAAGGTGGTTGCTCCGTCTGGTGAAGTGATTGACAGTACCGCAGCTCATGACTCGAACCTACAATTCACTCCTGTAGCATCAGGCGACTACCAGGTAAGTTTAAGTGTTGTTGATGAAAAGTCCGCTTCCGTTGCAACTAAAACGATAACACTCTCAGTAGAATAAGATCTCTCTACTCGATAACTTTTAAGGCTTAAGCGCTCACTGGTGGGCGCTTAAGCCTTTTTGTTTAAACGGTTATGTCGGATGGAGTTAAGTGACGGATCTCCATATTGCTGATATGCGTTCCCGAAGAGTCCTCAGGACCAATTTCATCATAGGCAGACTCAACTCTAAGGTAGGCTTGAGTTGCGCCGAGTTCCGCCAGCTTTGTCTCGGCCTCTCGCAGCGAGTTAAACGGCGTTAGTTTACCCTCAGCATGCATTAAGATATGCAAGTTCCCATCACTATCTTGACCACCCGCAAGATAGTGATTTGAATCCGCGTAGCTAAGCACGATGGCATGGAGTTCTTTATTAGCGATTTTTTCTTTGAGTGTGGCAGCAAGCATAATGCTCTCCTCGTTTAACCGATTAATAATTAAACGGCCCTTGTGCGTGTTTGGTTCACCTTGGTTGTCGTGAATGTTTTGTCGAAAATCTGTTGTCGTGATAAATCACGACCTACCATCCATTCGTAGGTCGAGGTTTACCTCGACGGGGTAATCATTTATCCCCTGTTGTCGTGATAAATCACGACCTACCATCCAACCGTAGGTCGAGGTTTACCTCGACGGGATAATCATTTCGCCATTCGCAAACCTGTTGTCGTGATAAATCACGACCTACCATCCAAACGTGGGTCGAGGTTTACCTCGACGGGGTAATCATTTCGCCATTCGCAAACCTGTCGTGATAAATCACGACCTACCATCCAACCGTAGGTCGAGGTTTACCTCGACGGGGTAATTATTTATCCACCACAAACCTGTTGTCGTGATAAATCACGACCTACCATCCAAATGTGGGTCGAGGTTTACCTCGACAGATTTAATCGAAGGGATTATCTTTAAAACTCATCTCTCAATTGCAAGGAGTGCACATGAGCTGGAATGACCTGAGAAAAGGCAGGATATCAATCCCGTACGCAGAATACTTCATTACGTTTAACTGCCATAAACGCACGCCCTATTTTACGGATTATCGGCTGGCACGATTGTTTTGCCAATCTATCTCACATAATGAACAAAAGTTTAAGTGCTGCTGGCAAACATGGGTATTAATGCCAGATCACTTTCATGGCTTACTGACACTTGGAAATGCACAACTTGGTAAGGTTGTTGGAGAATTAAAAGGCAGAACAGCTTACCTGCTAAACACAGAATTTGGCAAAGCGCGTATTACGATCATATGCTCAGGTCCACAGAAGATAGGCATACCATTGCCCGGTATATTGCTGCAAACCCACTAAGAACCAAGCTAGTAGGCCGCATTGGTGATTACCTTTATTGGAACTCACACTTTCTGTGATTGGCTGGTTAAAGGCGCTCTTCCCAACTCAGTTAACACGCTTCGATACACCGACAAGTTACCTTCCGCCATCACCTCAATGGCAAATTCACTGCACATTTTAGCGCGACCTTTACGGCCCATTTGCTCTCGTAAAATCGGGTCCTGCAATAAGCGATTAAGATCTTGAGTAAACTGAGCTTGATTACCAATCGGAGCAAGTAATCCGGTTTCATTGTGCGCAACCGCTTCGGGAATGCCACCGGCAGTAAAGCCTACGACAGGCACGCCAGATGCGCTACTTTGTAATAACGCTACGCCTAGCCCTTCCATCGATGCTGGATGTGCAACAATATCAACCGCCGGTAAAATACGCGCTACGTCTTGTCGAAATCCCACCAGCTGGACAATTTTTTGCAGCCCCAGCTCATCTATACGCGCTTGATACTGTTGCAGCTTTGGCCCTCGGCCAAACAGTAATACACGTAAATTAGGATGCTCAGCAATGAGTTGTTTGGCTGCACGCATGATCACATCCTGCCCTTTGCGCTCTATCAGTTGCGCAAAATTAGCCACAACCAAGGCATTTTGTGGTAGTTCAAACTCATCAAGCAGCCATTGCCGCTCCGCACTATTTGGTGCAAAGCGCTCGGTATCGACGGCACTGTGGACTAACTTTACTTGCTCAGAGGCAACACCTTGTGAGAGTAATACTTGGCGGATCCCCTCTGAGATAGCGATAACTTTATCGTAGGCTGGGTACTTTAATTTTGACCACCAGCGTGGCTCGGTGTTGTCGACTCGTCTCGATAAAATAACAGGAACATTAAGCAACTTAGCGGCAAGTAATCCCCAAGTATCAACCCCTCGACGGCTGTGAATATGAACACAATCAGGCCGATGATGGGCAATAGTCTTTCGTAAACGCAAACATTGCATGACATCGAGATCGCCTGCCATTTTCACAGGCTCCACAACAACTTGCTTATCAACGGCTGCAATCATTTCACTATTAGGCGGGCAAACCAGTACGTTCTCAATGCCCTTTTGCTGTAACGCTTGGGTTAAATACACCACTTGCTGTGCGCCGCCATATAAGTGACGACCCGCTTCAATATGCAGAACTTTCATAGCACTTCTCCCAGTGCGCTCGACACTCTTTGTGGCGTGAGCCCTACCATACAATCAAAACGAGCCTCACAGGTTGGCCGGCGTTTGCATGGTGAGCAAGCAAGTTTATCGCTCAACACGCGACCATTTGGATTAAAGGTGTTTTCATACGGTAAGGTTGAACCAAACAATGCAATAACCGGGGTATGATGCGCCATCGCCATGTGAGTCAGTCCAGTATCAACGCCAATCACACCTTTTGCCCCCCGAATGATCTCGCTGCACTCAAGTAATGTCGTTTTCCCAGTTAGATTAATGATCCCCGGCATCTGTTTTTCTAAGCGCTCGCTATGAGCGATATCACTTGGTCCACCCAATATAATAATATGCGCACAAATAGACTGATTTACTTGTTTATACAACTCACGCCAATGCCCATCTACCCAGTGTTTCTGTGCTCTCGTTGTAAACGGACAAAACACCACATAAGGTTGACCTTGCGTATGCTCCAATAGCAGTGCTTTTGTGTGTTGTTGTGTCTCTTTCGAGGCAATGAGCGAGTATTGAAATGCCGTTTCTGGCGCACCAAAAAATTTCGCTGCAGCTCTGTATTCCGAGCTGATATCAGCAGACCAAGGCGAGGTCACTACCTTATTCATAAGCCACTGACTGCCCTCGCGACTATTGATCCCAACCTTATATTGAGCGCCGCTAAGCCAAGCTAGCACGCCACTTTTAAGGAGTCCTTGAGCGTCGAGCACTAAGTCAAATTGTCGACTAGCCAACTGCTTTTTAAAGCTATTAACTTGCTTAAGTAGCGCTATGATCCCCTGTGCTTTTCGCACTTTTTGCCACTCATTGCGAGGCCACAGGATCACCTCATCTAGCAATGGATTTTGTTGTAGCAAGGTCGCGCCAGCAGGCTCTGCTAACCAGCTCAGTTTTGCTTCTGGGTAACGTGTCTTTAGTGCAGAAATAAGACCTGACGCCATCACGATGTCACCAATGGCACTGAGTCGGACAATAAGGATATTGTTGTATTGCATTGTTATCTGATCACCATTGGATGTAATCGGGTACTATGAACTGGCCGTTGTGCCTGCTTTAACTGATATAAAACTTGCAATGTGGTTGTGTGTAGTGCGCCATTATGCTTTGCGATAGCAGCTTGCCCAGCCTGTATTTGTTGTACTGTTGCAGCACTATTTTGCCAAAAGCCGATGACTTCTTTAGCTATTTGCTGTGGTTCGTTACCCTCAACAAGTGCACCAGCTTGACTCAGCGGCGCACATATATCTTCACAATTTCGTCGACTACTTCCCATTACGACGGCAGCCCCTTGGACAATGGCTTCGGCAGGATTATGACCACCGAGCTTAACTAACGAGCCACCGATAAAGGCAACGTGGGCATCACGATAAAACGCAAATAGTTTGCCCATCGTATCGAGCAGATACACTTGCGTATTTGCCGTTAGTGTTGGCGCGTGCGAGTAACGCTGACAGCTCAGCCCGCTTGCTTGCAGCTGCTGCCATACCTCATCAAATCTTTCAGGATGACGCGGTGCGATAATTAGCTGAGCTGCTGGATTTTGCTGTAACAACTGTTTGTGCGCTGCGACCATCGCTATTTCTTCAGTGTCATGCGTGCTCCCCGCAATCCATGTCAACTGAGAGGGTTTTTGCGTTGGGTCGGCATGTTTAAGCTCTGGCCAATCGTACTTGATATTACCGCACATCATCAGTTTTTCTGGTGGTACACCCAACTCGCGAAAAGCTTGATAACTTAGCTCACTTTGCGGCAGAATTTTATGCACCTTGGACACCATAAAGGTAAAAAGACCTAACATGTTGGCATAACGATTTTTTGATCTGTCGGTCATGCGAGCATTTACCAGCATCACTCGACTGCCTTGGTTGCGCGACTGGCGAATAAGGTTCGGCCACCACTCCATCTCAACCGACATGGTCAATACCGGATTAAAATGCGTCAAGAACGCACCAACCGTCAATTGAAAGTCCAGTGGCAAATAAGTATGAATGACTTGCTCCCCCCAGTTGCGCTCAATATAGTTGGAACCCGCAACCGTGGTACAAGTAAAAACAATGGGTAAATGAGGATGCTGTTTACGCAGCTCAGGAATAAGTTTAGCAATGGCGGCACATTCACCAACGGAGACGCCATGTAAATGAATACAGGCGGGTAAACGCTTACAATCGTAGACACCTAAGCGCTGTAAAAAGTGCCTTTTATAACCCGGTTTACGTAGCCATTTTTTTAATAAGATCAGCGCAATCAAAGGTAAACACAACAACAGGATACTGTTGTAAACACCAATCCAAAGTGAATTAGCTGATCTTCTACGAAGACGAGAGGTTGTCTTAACCTTAGCCATAGCTACACCTTGTTATTCAAGCCTGAATTAACCCCAGTGTAACTATGGTTTTTGACACTAAATTGACAGCGAGTTATACCAACTTGCTTTATTAAGTGGTCTATTTAAATATTAAGCCAAATTGCTATCAGCTACTCGTAGCGCAGCGCTGATGAGGGGCGCCGGCTTGCAACCTTGTAGGTAACGAGCACAACGGTAAGCCAAGTAAGCAAGATCACAAGTAGGCCTGCGACTCCATAAATCCATATAGATTGATTTATCCGCTCATTAAAGCGATTAAGCCACTCACCAACTAGCCAATACGTCAGTGGGACCGCAAGTACCATACTCAATGCAGATAACCACAAATACTCTTTAGCAACCAAGCTAATTAACCCAAGACGTGTAGCGCCTAACACTTTACGGATAGCTAATTCCTTTTCTTTACGCAAGGTAGTAAATGACGCTAACCCAAATGTTCCGAGTAAGGTCAGCAATATAGCTAAAGGACTAAAGATAGATAGCATGGTAAGCGTATAAAGTTCATTCTTGTGGGCCGCCAAGAACTCATCATTGAGAGACTGAACTTCTATATCACGACGATTGAGATGTGCAGCAAGGACTTGTTCAATTTCAGTGATCACGTTATCTGGATCAATGCCTTCAGCGATTTTTAATACCACATTTGCAGTTTCACCATCAACATGACCAAGCATCAATGAAGTAGGTTGTACCGCATTATTCACGGAACCAATTCTGATATCGTCAACTACACCCACGACATTGGCTGTCAACTTTCGCCTTGGCACGGTAACAGTGACGCCGATTACCTCATCAAGCTTCTCATATCCCGCTAAATGAGCCATTTTTTTGGTTATCAGGATAGCGACATGCGCCTCTCCATTTTGCTGTTCACGATACCAATCTCCAGTGTAATCGCGACTAAAGCCTCGTCCAGTAATCAGCTTTAACCCGAGTACATCAATTACGTCATAACCCGTATTGATTACTGCTAACATGCCGTCATAGGTTTCGCCATTTGGCCAAGTGTAATGCATCCCACCGTTAATGGCGGTTGCATAATTGGTATCGCTCAATGTCCAACCAGCCACACCTGAGATCTGGCCTAACTCATCAAGCAATGCGTTTCCTTGTTGCTGATAGATCAGCTCTGAGGGCAATTCTCGAATGATAATTCGCTGTGCTTTTTCGTAACCTACATCCAACTGTTTTACCAGCATCATTTGTTGATAGAGTATGCTGATAGCTGCTATCAGCCCTACGCCAATCGCACCTTGTAAGCATAAGGTTATTTTGCGGATCCTTGCTGATGAACGCCCTCGACTAAAATCGCCACTTAACACTTTTTTCGCACCAAATGACGAGATAAATAAAGCTGGATATAGCCCAGAAAATAAACCAACCACTGTCAATGTAATTACAAGACCGAGCATAAATAGAGAGTTGTATACCAATGTCAGGGGCTGCGCGATTAACTGATTAAAGTGCGGCAATGCCAACTCAACGATTACAACCCCTAAAAACCCTGAAAACAGCACAATCAGTAACGATTCTGACAGGAATTGTGTGACGAGTTGCGACTTACTGGCACCTAGCGCTTTACGTATGCCGACTTCTTTAGCGCGCTTTGCAGCACTGGCAATATTGAAGTTAATAAAATTAGCGCTGGCTATGATCACAAGTAAAGTACTCAGCACAACGCTCACTTGCAGTGCCAAATAAGACCCGCCTTGCTTCATCTCTACGGTGCCATTGGTATGAAAATGCAACTGGGTCAATGGAATAAACTGAAACTGGATGTCTTTGAAGTTCGGGTTTTTAGCTCTTGTTTGCATCTCGCGCGTCATCTCTTGCGCTAACGCGTTAGGATCTGCTTCTGGCTGCAACTTTAAATACACATGACTACTAAAAGGACCGCGCTGCAATTTGGGTAAGTACATCAGCACATCAAAATCAAAGTGTGTATTTGCTTCTAAATCCGCAAAAACAGCAGCCACTTCATAGCTTCCCCCATCGTATTCAAGTTGCCTGCCGATAACATCTGTGTCGCCAAACAAGCGCTTTGATTCTGTCTGACTAAGGGCGATAAGATTGGGCTGAGAAAGGGCCTGAGTTAAGTCTCCATGTAATACTGAGATATTCACAAACTCAGCCAAATTTGGCGTCGCAACATACGCCTTTTTGAGCTTAAAGCGCTGATCTTTAACCTTCACGATATCCGCCATTGGTTCGCCACTATATTGTAACGATTCAATCCGACTAATAATCAACAGTTCCTTTATTTGACTGTGCTTTTGCATCAGCAGCGGCATTCTAGGGTCAATCGCACCGCGCACGCCCACACCCACAGAACGCAAATCTAAATGTACTCGATAAACATTATTTGCATCAGGCTGATGTTTATCAACAATCAACTGACTTTGGGCAAATAAAGCCACGATAATTGCAGCAGCAATTCCAATGCTGAAACCGATGACATTGAGCAGTGTGTGTAGCTTTTGTTTTTTACTTACCCGAATTGCCGTATTCAAATATGAAGTGAGCATAGAAGATCCTTTTTAGTTATTTTTTATAAAGATATCCAGTACAAAGTCACTTGATTTTTCCACTCGCGATTGTGACTCACTTTTAAAAATGACTGCTTGTAGCAGTATATTCACACCATTCAAAAGCAGAAATGGTTGTGCCGATATTGGCGATGAAAACACCAAAGAATAAATGATGAAAGCGGCCTAAATTAGGCCGCAATTTCTTGAGTGATTACCAATTTAATTTACTCATATCGCAAGATCAGCGACGGACGCGTACTCGCGGCTTTAAAGGCAAGGGTCGCCACAGTCAACCAAGTGATACCGGCAACCACCAAGGCTGCTGCGCCATAAACCCACATTGCTTGCTCAATGCGGTCATTAAAGTTTGCAAGCCAATCACCAACGAGCCAATAAGTTACCGGATAAGCAATGGCGATACTGACTCCCACCAAAATCAGGAACTCTTTTGCTAAGATATTCACAATGCTTAGCCGTGATGCCCCCAAGACTTTGCGTACAGCTACTTCTTTTTGACGGCGAACCGTTGCAAAGGATGCCAATCCAAAAGTGCCTAAACAGGTTAAGAATACAGCTAGCGCGGTGAAGATAAGTACTACCTTAGAGATACGCTCATCACCACTAAGTACCGCCCTATAACTATCTGAAAGTAGATTTATCTCTGGTTCATACACGTTTGCGGTTTTTGCCAACACACTAATCAAGTCTTGTCGAATCTGTGCTAAATACTGCGGGTTAATCGTTAAGATTACTTCAGATGTTGGATTAAAATAAGTAAACCCCAATAAAAACATAATATTAGAACTCGCTTCTTGTGCATTCCCCACTTTGACGTCAGCGACGACGCCAACCACTCGCATCTCTACGTTGCGGCCAGTATCTTTGATAGTTTTGCCAATAATATCTGCAACATTACTGTAGCCAGCTTGCTTAGCGACCGACTCGGTAATAATGGTGCCTATTGTGGTTACGCCGTTAACTCGATTTGACCAATCACCGGCAAACTCTCGGCTAAAGTCTCGACCTGCAAGTAGCGTTAACCCCAACCCTTTGACTACCTCGTAGCTTGTGCCAATAACTGGCGTTAAGGATTGCGACTGTTCACCATTTGGCCACGTTGGTACTAGGGTGTTATTAATCGAGCGAGTCAGCTGCGTATCTATCACACTGATATGTTCAACGCCCTCAATCGCCGCGAACTGTTTAACTAATGACGTTGGCGCTTTTGTAAAAGCCGCTTTAACGGGTACTTCTGAGACCACCAAACGCTGTGTGGTTTCGTAACCAAGCGGTAAATTTTGCAAATGTGCCAACTGGTACTGTAGCGTTATCGAAGCAATAATTAACCCAACCGCAAGTGCTGCTTGTACAGTTAAAAGACTTTTGCGCACCCAAATCGCGGTACTCCCACGCTGTAAATCTCCGCTTAGTACGCGTTTAGCACTAAAAGATGAGATAAAAAATGCAGGATAGAGACCCGCCAACAAACCCACGATGACGGCAACCGCGACTACTACGACACTAAACATAGATGCATAATCAATACTTAATTCACGGCCAATTAGATTGTTGAAACTTGGCAATAGTAACTCGACCAAAACACAGGCTATTGTCATTGCAAGCAATGACACGAGTACAGACTCAGATAAAAACTGTGCAACTAATTGCGACTTGCTGGCACCAAGAGCCTTGCGTACACCCACTTCTTTTGCACGTTTGGTCGACTGTGCAACCGTCATATTAATAAAGTTAAAGCCAGCGATAAGGATCAGCAGCACGCTTAAACCAACACAGATCATCACCACTTGTTTCGCACCACCCACTTTCATTTCAAACGGCGACTTTGCAGTAAAGTGAAGCTCCGTTAAAGGGTGTAATTGCAGCGATAAGCGACCCTTAAAATCACCGAAATAATATTTCTCAGTCAGTATGCTTTCCAAAGCAATAACATCTGTTTGCGGCGCCAATCTTAAATAAACATAACTAGAAGTTATATCCGTATTGACTGGATCATGCTCTACAGACACTAGGTTTTTAAAGCCAAAATGCGTGTTTTCGGGTAAATCTGTAAATACTGCACCTACCGTATATTGGCCGTTTTTATGCTGTAGAGTCTCGCCAACCACGTTTGTGCGACCAAAAATACGCTGAGCTTCTGAACTACTCAATGCAATGCTATTCGGTACACTCATGGCGCGACTTAGACTACCTGCCACCGTTTCCATATCGATAAAATTCTCGATATTTGCAGTTGCGCCATAAAGGTCATTCAGTTTAAAACCTTGATTTTTTACTGTCACATCTACTTCAGCTTCGCGAGTAAACTCCACCATCGTCAGCGCAAAAACCTCTTCAACTTGGCTATATTCAAGTGCTCGAGTGCCATTGATGTAATTAAAAATAGGAACGACCCCAAGCCCTAATTGCGAATAGTCTTGTGCAATTCGATACACACGCTCAGCATGAGATTGCTGGCTATCGTAAGATAGTTCATTTTTTGCAAACAGTGCGACCAAAATTGCCGCGGCTAAGCCCACACTAAGCCCAAGCACATTTAAAATAAAATGCTGTTTTTGCTGCTTAAAAGCACGCAATGCTGTTATTAGATAATTCACTATCATCGTTATGCCACCTCTGATTTTTGTGGTTGCACCACCGTGTTGGCTTTGTCTAACATCACTTGGCCATCGAGAAGGCGTACAAGTCTATCCGCGTATGATCCCTCTTTTTCTGAGTGCGTTACCATGATCACGGTTGTGCCTTCGCGGTTTAGCTCGCGTAACATCGCCATGACTTCTTCGCCGTTTTTGGAGTCCAAGTTACCCGTTGGCTCATCCGCTAAGATAAGTTTAGGGTTAATAACCAGCGCTCTTGCAACCGCCACACGCTGCTGCTGACCACCAGAAAGTTGCTGTGGTAGGTGATCAGCGCGGTGGTCGATGGCAACGCGTTTTAAAATCTGCTCTACACGCTGCTTACGTTCACTTTTTGAGATATTTTGGTATTGCAGCGGTAGCTCGACATTTTCAAACACAGTCAGCTCATCAATCAGGTTAAAGCTTTGAAATACAAAACCAATAGACGCTTTACGTAGCTGTGAGAGCTGCTTTTCGCTATAGCCCGCAATGTCCGTGCCCGCAAACTCAAACTGCCCAGATGACGGTGAATCCAACATCCCTAGGATGGACAATAAAGTAGACTTACCACACCCAGACGGGCCCATGATGGCGACAAACTCACCTTCATTAACAGTTAGGTTAATATCGTTTAGCGCAGTCGTTTCAACGTCTTGAGTACAAAATACACGGTTTAGGTTAGTTAGTTTTATCATTGTTATATCCTTAGAAATTGAGTTGTTGCGCTTTGTCGAAGTTGCTATAGCTTGAGGTGATCACTTGCTCACCTTGTGATAAACCATCTAACACTTCGTAATAATCTTGATTCTTTTTACCTAAGCGAATGTCACGACGCTCGGCGGTTTTGCCATCACTTGCCAACACGTATACCCAATTACCGCCAGAGCTTGTAAAAAAGGCACCGCGTTTTAGCAATAAGGCATTTTCTTTGTTGCCGCCAAGCATCAGTTCGACATCTATGCTTTGGCCGCGTTTAATGTCGCTTTGGCCGCTTGGTAACGCCACTTCTACCTGAAATTGTGATTGCGTTACACGGCTATCAATTTTGCTCACCTTGGCACTGACTAAGCCACTGTCTAACATCACATTCACTGCCATATCCGGTTGTACTTGATTTAAATAAAACTCATCAAGGCGGACAACCAACTTGTATTCATTCGGAATGTCAATTTGGCCTAACCGTGCCCCTTTACTCTTTGACTCACCTATTTCAACATCCAGCTCACTCAAGTAACCCGATACCGGCGCTTTGATCAGTAGGTTTTCGAGATTTTGACGGGCAAATTGCAAGTTCTTCTGTAACATCTCAGCACTGTCTTCTAGCTGTTCTACTTGCACTTTACGAATTGAATTTTCCTGCGCTTGGCGCTCTAACGTCAGCTCCTTTCGGGCCTTGTAATACTGTAAATCGTCTTCGATTTCAGACAATCTGTCGGTTGCCAGCACACCTTTTTCAACGAGTGGCCTGGATTGCTTATAACGACGTTCCAAATGGCTAATTTTTAAGTCAATTTCCAGCAAGTCACGGCGTAAATTAAGGCGACTGGTTTCCATGGTCATTTGGGTGTTTCTTAGGAAGTTAAGCTGCTCTGTTACTTGTGCTTCGCGACTCATCACGTCTAGCTGTAAACTGGTATTGCTCAATCTCACTAATGGCTGACCCGCCTCAACAAACTCACCCTGCTCCACCAAACGCTCTTCTACTTGACCACCCGCGATGGTGTCTAAGTAAATCGTGGTTTTGGGTACGACTTGACCACGCAAGCTTAGCGCGTCCACAAACGCCCCTTTGCTTACGGTACTCACCGTAAGGCTACTCAGTGCGAGATTTTGACTACGACCTGAAGAGGCAGTGTTATTGAATGCCAGTGCCGCTGCTGCAATGCTCAGTAGTACACCACCTGCCACCGCTTTCTTAAGATGTTTTTGCAATCCTGAACGCTCTATTTTCTTATCCATAATCACGCCTCTTGTTGTTAGTCGGTTAAATCGTTTTATCGAATATGTATGACTAATATCAAACACCATGCCAAGCTTAATTTTATTAGTAATTACAAAACTTTAGGTATCTACCATTATATTCTAAGAATAATAAGTGTCCGGAAATAGAACACATCAAAAATCACAAAGTGTCCATAAATGAACACTTTTCGTAGACGAGATCTAAACGATTGCGGTACGCTAAAAGAAAAATAAAGCGATCAGGATATGAAGCAGGAAGGCACCATATTAATTGTCGACGACAACAGCGATATATTAATTGCAGCAAAGCTTTTGCTAAAAAAGCATTACCAAACCATCATCACCACAGATAACCCCTTTGATATAGAAGCGCAGATTACATCGCAGCAAATAGATGTGATCTTGCTCGACATGAACTTCAGCCAAGATGCTATTAGTGGCAAAGAGGGCTTCTATTGGTTAAAGAAAATTGTCGAGCAAGACCCAAGCATCGTGGTGTTGTTAATGACCGCCTATGGTGACATTCAGCTTGCCGTTGACGCGATAAAAGCAGGCGCCGCCGACTTTATCGCTAAGCCTTGGCAAAACGACCAACTACTCGGTGCGGTTGCCGCCGCATTTGCGCATGCCAAAGACAAACAACAGGTTGGTAAGCTCACTCGTCAGACGCAAGGGTTAAATCAGGCACTCAATCAATCCAGTGGTAGCCATCAATTTGCTTTTTTAGGACAAAGCTCGGCCATGCAAAAGGTATTTAGTACCATCGAACGCGCGGCACTCACCGATGCCAACATTTTGATCACCGGCGAAAGTGGCACGGGCAAAGAGCTTGCCGCCCACGCCATTCATCAGGCGAGTATGCGTCGCGACAATACCTTTATCAGCCTAGACATGGGTGCTATCTCCGAAAGTTTGTTTGAAAGCGAATTGTTTGGTCATAAAAAAGGGGCGTTTACCGATGCGAAAAGCGATAAGGTCGGTCGCTTTGAACTCGCACACGAGGGGAGCTTGTTTTTGGACGAATTGGGCAACCTGCCGATGGGCCAACAAACAACGCTACTTGCAGCGCTACAAAATCGACAAGTCACTCCTGTAGGCGGCAATAAGCCTATTTCAGTGGACATACGGCTTATCTGTGCCACCAACGATAATCTGCAACAAGCGGTTGATGAAGGTCGTTTTAGGCAAGATTTATTATATCGGATCAATACCATAGAGATCCGTCTGCCACCGCTTCGCGAGCGTGTCGATGATATTCCACTGCTCGTAAACTACTACCTTGAACACTTTTGCCACAAGTATAAAAGGCAGCTTGAGGTAAATAGCAGCGACATGCAATGTCTACAAACCTACCCGTGGCCCGGTAATGTCAGAGAGCTCGCACATGCTATCGAACGTGCGGTGATCTTAAGTGAAACCGAGTTTTTGGATATCAGTACCGTGATTGGCACTAATCCCACGGCGGCACAAGCAAGTATGGAAGATACCTCGGACACCAATACACTCACTTTTGAAGGCACTTTCAACCTTGAAGAAATTGAACAACGTACGGTGCGTGCAGCGCTCAAGCATTATCAAGGCAATGTCTCAAACGCAGCCAAAGCGCTCGGGTTAACCCGAGGGGCAATGTATCGTCGCTTAGAAAAGTACGATTTGTAGGAAGAAAAGAAATGACACGCGTTGCTCACCATCCCATCCTTGTTTTTTTCTTTACTATCATTGGTCTAGTAATTTCCAGTGGGCTCTCGCTATATTTGTATATACAAGGTGGCTTTTCGGCAACTTGGCTATTGATCACCCTTATTACCATCACGTTTATTTCAACCTTATACTTTCAATTTAACAAGCAAAACAAGCACATGGGTTTTGTACTTAAGTCTTTAGCCAATGGCGATAGCTCCTTGGGACTAAGCCAACATCACCCAATGCGGCAACACTTAGAAGAGATCAAAACGCGGATCCAAAGCGCGCGGTTGAGCGCCGAGCAGCAGGCTCACTTTTTACAAACCTTGCTAGTGCATATCGACTTAGCGGTTTTGGTGTTCGACAGCGAGGGGAAGGTTATTGAATCAAACCCAGCGGTAACCCGCCTACTCGGTAAACCCATTAATCAAAGTCAAGACTTAGACCATCTTGCACCTTTGGTTAATGAATGCGATAAGAGCTTGAAAACGATAGCAAATTGGCAATATGGCGAGCAACAAGATAACTTGTCTATACAAATAACATCAGCGCAGATCCAAGGGCAAATTCGTAAAATTGTCACCTTACAATCCATTCGTGATGCATTACAAAACAAAGAGCAGCAAGCCTATAAACGCCTCACCAAAGTGCTTACGCACGAGGTAGCTAACTCTATTACACCTCTGGCATCCATTGCACAAACCTGTGGGGGACTCTTGCCCGACACATTGAGTTTTGACGATGAAGAAGATAAACAAGACCTCGCCTTAGCGTTGCAAACACTGGCAAAACGCACTGAGTATCTGGGCGCTTTTATCGCCCGTTTTAGAACGGTGAGTAATTTACCCAGCCCAGCGCTGCAACCTGCCCAGCTTGCGCCGCTGGTAGAGGGCATCTATCAGTTACATCAACAAAGCTGTCATCAAGCGAACATAGACTTACAGCTTGATGTTAGCCACTCCCAACTGGTGATGTTAGACACGGCTCAAATTGAGCAAGTACTTATTAACTTAACCAAAAATGCCATAGAAGCGGTGCAGCAGCGCAATGAAGAAGATCAGCGAAACACCCGCCAAGTGGTATTAAAGACCGGAGCCAATAACGCAGGCCAGCACTATATAGAAATAAGCGATAATGGGCCCGGCATTGCCGAACATGTAGTCGACATGATTTTCGTGCCGTTTTTTACCACTAAACAACAAGGCTCGGGGATCGGCTTAAGCCTCTCAAGACAAATTATGATTAATCATGGCGGCGACTTAATTTATCTTAGGCGCGAACAAGGCGCATGCTTCAGATGCGTATTTGGTTAACTCACTTGAACTTTGCTTAAGGGCTTATCTTTAGTTCAAGGCAAATAAGACCGCATGCCAGGTCGCTCCTTGAGGATTTGTGAACTTATAAAAAATCGGTAAACTAGAAGTATCTAATTTAGGGAAAAGTTCGTGCACACCGTATACAAACCTATTCTTACTATTACTGGAATTGGCTGGACTGCCGTCATCATATTTTTAACCGCAATCGACTTACTGCACGATTGGGTTGAGATAGAAAGTGAGCGGCTGAATAACCCTATCTGGTGGGCTTTGCAGGAATGGGGGCTTTGGTATATTTACACGCCAATACTCTTCTTGTGGTTAAATAAACTCAGCCAACAGAATAGGGTATGTTGGCGCGATTACCTTGTTTGCTGCTCGGTTTTATTCGTGATGAGCATGTCTATACAAGCCGTATTCGACTACTTCGTTTACTGCGATGATCTTCCCTATACCCTGTATTATTTTGCGCCGTTACATCCGCTGGTGATCTACGTCTGCTTTATGGTTTGGCACAAGTTTATCCGTATTGAAAGCAACGAAGAAAACAATAGCACCGCGATAAATCAACGTTTACTTGTGGATTTAGGCGGCGATAAGTCATTTGTACAGATCAAAGATATAGTGCACATTGTGGCTGCAAAAAACTATGTTGAAATTCATACCGAGTCACACCAATACCTCAAGCGAGCAACCTTATCTCAGTTTGAAGCCATGCTGCCAACCGATATATTTGTGCGCACCCACCGCTCTTATTTGGTTAACATGACATATGTTGAACGTATCATCACCAAAGCGTCAGGCAATGCCATCATCAAGTTATCAACGGGCGCGCAAATTAGCTTGAGTAAAGGTTACAAGAAAGCACTAAAGTCACGCTTTGATACGCTTTCTCAGGCCGCATAACACCAGCGAGCGACGTGAACCCGCTTACGGTTTCCCGTCGATCCGTCCCATAGAACCACCTTACGTACCTAGTAATTTGTTTTATCTGCTTTTTTATTTTTAATAGCGCAATGGAGAGCTTTTTATTCAAAGAGGAACAATGACACGATTTCATCCCTTCACGGCTGCCTATTACGCTGTAATGAGCGTCATAAGTAGCAGCGTTTACGCCAATATGGATAACGCTAAACCGAGTGTTTATGCTGGAAGTTCACTGCAACAGTTTGCAGCACAAGATGCACTTGCAGCCATCGAGCGCTTACCGTCATTCACGCTCATTGAACAAAGTGGTGAGCGCGGCCTAGGAGGCAGTTCTGCCAATATTTTATTAAATGGCATGGAGATCCGCATAAAGTCTGGATCGGTCTCGGAGTATTTAAAACAACTTCCCGTTGACAAAATCGTTGCGCTAGAAGTGTATCTAAGTCACCACCCATTTCCTTCACTTAAGCAATATAATCAAGTTGTTAACATCATTCGTGATGAAAAAAACAATGCCTATAATTGGCAACTAGGTAGTGCAATAAATGCCAGTGCCTCCACTGGCAAAACAGCAATGGCGGGATTTGTATTACCTAAAGGGCAATGGACACACAGCGGTCATATTCAAGTTCAAGATGAGCCGTTTAAAAGCACCAGCCAAGGTCAGCTGTTCGCGTCTGATAACACACCCGAAGAAAAGAGCGAAGAAACATTTAAAGAGCAAAGTGAGCGAATAACGCTCTCACTTACCAGCCACAAAACCATTCAGGATGGTGCCCTAACGCTCAATGTTCAGGCTGTAAAAGACAACTTGCAGTCGCAATACGAATGGCTGTACCGCACACCAACTTCATCCAGCGATGTTGAATCTGCGTTTTCGCAAGAGCGCGATAAAACAGACATAACCGAAATGTCTATCGATAGGCAGTGGCAAGGTCAGCGCTGGAGCACACAGCTTACAGGCTACTACTCAAAACAAAAGAATGAGTTGCACATGCTTGATGGTCTCTCTGCGCAACTTTCAACACCGGGCTTTACACAGTATAAGCGTACTGACGAGCGAGTAATTCGCCTGATGGTAAACGATGCTGTCTCGGAGTACGGTCTTGAGGCCAGTATCAATCGCGTGAATGCCAACACAATATTGCCCGAGGAGCAGTTACACAGCACGATAAAAGAGCTAAGTATTGAGCCCTTTACTGCTTTTACTTGGTTGCTTTCACCAAAATGGCAGTTATACAGCAAACTGGCAGCCGAACAGGCTACGCTTTCGACCAACAGTAGTAAAAGTGAAGATATTCAACATTTCATCGTCAAGCCGTTGGTGCGATTAAATTATGACGCAACAAAACACATTCAGCTTACGACCACCTTAAAACATGAAGTGGAACAGCTCGATTTTTCACTTTTTTTACCAGAGCTCAACGCAGGATTTGGCCGCTTACAGTTTGGCAACCTTGAAATAAAGCCAATGCAGTACACTGAACTTGCGCTGCAAATTGATATTGAAGAAGGTGAAAGATGGCGTTTTAACGTTAAACCTTTTTATCAGTGGCAAAAAGATGTGCATGAATATCAGCAAGATAATCGAGGTGAAAGCATAGTTGCAAATGCCGGGGATGCCGCGCTTTGGGGACTAGATGGTGCAGTTAATCTAGACTTATCAAGCTGGATCAACAACAGTCAGCTCAATCTTGATTATAGTTATCGAGACGCATCATACCGTGACGCGCTCACAGGAAAACGTACGATTAACGGGACTGTTCCACATTGGGCTAGCGTGCAATTTCGACAAAGCTTTAATCGCTTTTCTTGGAGCGCAGAGATTTCCAGCGGGGATAGTTATCGCGAATATTACCCCGATGAGCAGTTTATTGAATCAGGCTCATTGCAATTGACTTTACAAGCGCAGCTTCAAGTAAGCCAGCAAGTTAAGCTCAACCTAGAAGCTTCGCCACTCACGTCTAGATATAAATATCGACGCTTGTACTACAACACCTCACGGGCAGATAGCGTAAGCGCCGTGGAAACGATTCGTGAACGTGTACCACCTGAGTTTGCGTTCACGCTCAGTGGTAGTTGGTAGGCCGATACTAATCGTGCCTACCGACTTTAGTGTCCTAACTAATATCGCTCTAAATGATTGAGAATATGAGGAAAAACATCTACATCAGCCTGACGCCCAAAGATACAATCTATATGCGCGTAATTGGGGATCACTTTACGCGTAAACTTAGCCTCACCAAAGGCAAGACAAAGACGTTCATAGGTTTTTTTCGTGCTCTCGGGTAAATAACATTCGTTATCTGCCCCGCTAATAAATAGCGTCGGTACGTTTAACCGGTTGATGTGTGGCATGTAAACGTCCTTGCCATCTGCATCGACCAGTTTTCCTGCTCGGCAAATTGCAGCAAGGTGCTCAAGGGTTTGAATATTGGCTTCGGCAAATAGTTCATCAATATGCTCATGCAGCAAATCGGTTAACTGGTCATGACGGTATAAGGAGGCGTACATAAAAGTCACGCGATGGCAGCTGTCATTGTTGCATCGCCCCTGTGCTTCAGCGAGCGCGTACAAGCCCAACGCCTTATCATACAAAGAGGCAAGCCCATTGCTCTGCTGTGGTACTCGCGCCGTTAGCGAGTCTACACCCAGCCTTTCTAAAAATGAGGGGAGATGTAAACCTGTCTTCATTTTCGTTGCCATCGGCACCACCACGTCCGCCGCAATTTGTGATGCAACAACACTTCGAACCCCTGAAAGGCCGCTAAGCATAGACATAAAGAAGGTCGTAGCACCATAACAATGCACCACCGCCTGGATACTATCTGCTCCCGTGATGGTTCGGATCTTGTTCACTGCAGCAGGGTAATCGTATTTCGCTACCTGATCGCCATTTGATTGCTTTGCGGCAGCAGGCAACAAAATACTGACTCGATAATCCAATAGCCACACGTCATATTGGTTAGCGACTAGGTACTCGACTAAGTTGGTATCTATCATATCGGTGGAAAAGATACTCGAAGCAACTCCCAGCCCATGCACTAACATAACCGGGCCCTTGTCACCGCCACGATAACGAGTCAGCGATAGCTGCACATGATCAGCTGTATCAAACAAGTATACTTCAGGTGTTGGAGCCCTTAGCGGCCGTTTTTTGCGCACCAATTCACCACTGTGCGTTTTTTCTTGGTAAAAAATACTGCCGTAACTCTGATATAGTGTGCCCGCAAAAAATTGCCCAAAGCGCGCGATGGCTTTTAAGCGAGCCGCTTTACTCTCGGCATGACTTACACGAATAGTGGCAAGCTGCGTCACAAAATCAATCGGCGCTATTTTCATAATACCATGACCACATACGGCCCCTTGAGTATCTTCTCCTTCATGAATATCAACAAATAAAGTTGTAGTATCATCCCAAAGATCGAGAGAATGAGGGTCGTCTTTGATTAACTTAAAGGCATTAAAGAAGTACTGTTTGCCATCCTCCGCCATTAAATTCATTTTATAGATCATCTTCCGAGTATTTGGAGGAAAGGCCTGACGCTCAAACAGACGAAACTCACCATTGCGAACGGTCAGTGGTTTATCAGAAAGCAGATTACACTCAACGCGACCCGAAATATGCGCTTTATGTTGTGGGTCGGTCAACATCACCTCTAGATCCGTCGAGGTGACCGTCAATACAAACGACAGCGTTTGGTTTGTTTCTTGGCCCTGCTGATAGGCAGCCAAGTAGGTTTGTAAAGAGGTCGTGCTTGGCTCTACCACGCGGCTAAAATAGCCCTGCATGCGCTCTGTAAACGCCAACCCTGTTGTAGTCGGCTCAGCGCTACGGGAGCGGCTTGACGGCAATTGATAGTCAATTTGCCAATCACGGTCCTTGGCGATAAGCGCACAGCAGCGCTCCGTCAATGCACTTATCGTAAGCAGCGGATTGACCGCAAGTGACGTTGGAATGATGGCACCATCTGACACATAGAGCGAGTCGTAGCAGGCATCACTCTCTCCCGTAAACACTTGCCCTTTATGATTCACCACCCCTTCGGAACCCGTCTCAGCAAGCCGACAGCCACCTAAAGGATGAACTGTAACCAAGCGATTATTCAACCACGGTGACCAAATTGGGTTTTTAACATAGGTGCCACCGAGCGCAGCTGTCGCTTGAAGCAGCTTTTCACTCGCATGATGAAAATTAGGCTGAGCTCCTAACTCTGGCCAACGGATGTTCAACTTGTCTTGCTCTAAAGTTATGACACCTTGGCTATCGTCATGGCTCATTACTAAGTAGGTCTGAGTATGTTTTACCGCACCATGATAAGCGCCTCGCCATTGGCTTTGCCATACTCTCGCTTGCTCCTCCAAAGCGTCATAAAAACCATGATCCGTGTCGAGTCCAACTACACCCGCTGCACTTGCAAGCGCAGTTGGTAACACTCCTGCCATGGCGCCGGGTAAACTTCCCTCTTCAATAATCATTTGTTGCGCGCGTTCGCTCGCTTCACGAAGATCGATTGCACTAGTGATACAAGGCCCTGTAGGCGCTTTGTCTTCAGGCTCTAGATTACCAACCCCAACACCATCAATTTCGCTGTCGCAGTTATAGCCAAAACCCAACATATCGCCATTACCAGTAAAATGCTGACCAAGTTGCGAAGAGATAGCCAAACCGCGACTTTGGCTACGCAATAAAATTTCATTACTGCCCAGCGTGCCTGCAGCCAAGATCACAAGATCCGCCTCAACAAATAACGGTTCAGCAGAAAAGCACTCTGCGCCGGTTCCCATGTCTTGGTAAAACACCCGCCAACCGGAGTCGGTTTTCTCCAAGTAGCGCACACTGGCCTGGCAATAAATTTCTGCGCCATGATTCCAAGCATCCGGTAAGTAGTTCATTCGAGTGGTGTTTTTAGCATTAAAATTACAGCCAGACACACAGTCTCCGCAGTTATTACATGCTTGCTGCTCAACACCCACATGGTTGATGCCACCTTCTGGGGTCGCAAAACATACATTGATTGGTACTTTATTAAAGGGGGCTTCTAATGCATTTGCCGACTGCTGGTGAGCCTTAAGTTTATTCAAAGTTGGGTAATGTTCAGGGTATAAGGCAGGCTTCAGCATCTCTCGAGCTCGCGAGAATCCCTCTTCCAACAAACCATCCTCATCATCTCTAATCGCGTGTGGCCATACTGGATCTCTCAGTACTGCATCTACTGGGGGCAAAGCAACATTGGCATTGATAAGAGAGGTACCACCTAAGCCACAACCGACGACGACATTCTGTTCACGGTGCATATGAATATCAAATAATCCCAAATGAGAGCCCTTGTGCCCTGTTTGGCTATTAAACTGCAACTCACCAGCGGCCTCCAACTCGGTATCCGGAAATTCTCCCGTTAAAAACTCGCGTCCTCGCTCAAGTAGGCAGACTGATTTTCCGGCTCTCGCCATGCGTGACGCAGCGATAGAGCCACCATAACCACTACCAATAACAAGTACATCGTAATGCGGCTGAATTGCCGCCAGAGGTGAAGAAATTGGTTTCATTTGCTTGATTCCCTCTTCTTATTTTCGCTCACCACCTTGCCCGTGGCGATGCTATCCGTGAAGTATCCTCCACCGGAGGCATACTGACCCTAGCAATAAGAGTAGAGCATTTATTGAACAATGGTGCAGTACACTGGTTAAATAATCCGGAGGATCAGCGGCAACAATAACAAACACCCCACCCCCCAAAGAATTTTATTGTTTGTCAGCAAGGCGGCGCGATACCCCATCATCAACCCAAGGGAGCCCAGCTTTGGCACCAGCCAAAACAACAATCCAGAAAATAGCAGTGTTCCTGTGATCACCAACAGGCTCTCAGGCACACCACCGAGTTGATAACGGCTCAGCCAGAGCGCCAAGGCAATAATCACGCTTTGATGCCAGAGATAAATGGGAAACACCGCTTTATTGAGCCCCGTAAGCAGTGGATGAGGACGGTTAAGATAACGCGCCGCTAATGCTAATATCAACAACACTGCGCACACACGCTGTAACACCAACACAAGACTCCCACCCCAAGTAATGAAGGTAGTGCGCGTGTCTTGCTGCAACCAGTAAAAATGATATAAAAGCAAAATAATCATGGCGTTGACGGCACAAACCCACAGCAGCACTTTACCTTGTCGAGCAAGCCAAGCCCAAAACCGATTATGCTTAGCAAGCAGATAACCTGCGAGCAGAAAAACAAACCCCTGAAATTCTCTTTTGCTATCACCTTCCAATGCCAACTGAGCCCAGAGTAAGCTTGCAAAAGCCAGCACGCTTAGTAGATAAGTTAACCAGCGCAAAGTGATACAATGCCGGAGCATTACTTGAAGCTTAGAATTAAAGACGATATGCAGTACAGCAAGGAGCAAAGTAAAACGCCATAATTCTCGCAAATACCACAAGTGATTGACATCGACATGGGGCCAAATACCGCTTTGATATTGACTAAATAAAGGACTGTTAAAATCAATAAACTGTTTGTAAAAATCAACATACCCGAGCGTTAATCCAGCATTTTGCTGCATTTCTGCGTACAGTTGCACTGGCACAACAACCCATATGCCAAATAATAGTGGGAGCAATAACAAAGGAGTACGAAAGAGCATGGCTGTGCATGCTCCTTGTTTATCAAAAATATATCTAAGCGCAACTCCCGAGATAAACCAGATAAGCAACATGCGCCATGGTGAGATCACTAACATCAGATATTCTAGCCAAACCGAAGTATAAGCACTTTTGTAGTGAAAACCCCAGTTAGGTACATATAACATAGCGGTGTGATAAAAAATGAGTATTGTAAATGCAATAACACGCAGCCAGTCTAGCTCTACTCGCCGATTTAAATGATCCATGTTATTTTCTTTTTGAAAGTAAACTTACCCCTACAGTGCGCCAATACAGCGTACAAACAAACGAAATTTGCTTAAATAACAATAGCTAGGGATAAACCGTGGAATAGAGGGATAAAATAAGTGACCGCTTTGCGTCCAGTTGCTAGAGTAAAAGAAAAACTCAAACCATGATGTTTTCACGTACCTTTATTCAGCAATACCACCCTTTGATGGCAATGGCATTACTCGCCCTCTTTCTGGCGATTAATAGCACCTTAAATGCCATTACTCTGATCATGGATGCCAACCGAGATGCGCAGCTCGATTTTGCGCTGTGGGAACCTTTCGTGTGGGAATATACCAGTGCAGCTGCCAGCTTAGCCTTAATTCCCGTCATATCTTGGTATTTAAACGCATTTCCTTGGCAGTGGCATAAACCTGTTAACGTCGCTTTTAGCTTTTTTATGGCCTCACTGTTATTTTGTTTTGGCCATGTTGGCATCATGGTGTTATTACGTGAAACGATTTATTTTAGTTTGCAACTAGATTACAACTTTCACCTTTCTTGGTTTGAACTTATCTATGAATATCAAAAAGATGCATGGAGTTTGGTGTTCTTTATTGCACTCATAAAAGGTTATCAATTTAGTGTCTCCCATATGCTTGGTGAAGCATCTCCGATAAAACAAGAAAGCGATGAAGGTGAAACACTCCACAAACCTATTCATCACTTATTGGTACGTAAGCTTGGTAAAGAATTTATCGTTAAAGTTGAAGAGGTTGAGTGGTTACAGTCGTCTGGAAATTACGTCAACCTACACGTAAATGGCCGCATTTATCCGCTACGCTCGACGCTTGCTACTTTATGTCAGCGCTTAGACCCCGTTGGCTTCGTGCGTATTCATCGCTCTTTTGCTATTAATGTGTCTAAAGTGGTAAGTATTACGCCACTCGCCAGCGGTGACAGTGAAATCGCATTGCAAAGTGGGAAAGTATTAACGCTCTCGCGAACCTATAAAACACAATTTAAGCACCAACTACGCCTTGAATAAATGGGCAATACACGATCAGTGAGTAATCGCGTGTTATTGCGTTAATCCCATTAATCAATGATAAATGCTGTAACGCTAAAGTTCATTTTGTATCCATTTCATCGCTCTACACTACACAGCCGCAACAGGTAAGGTGCCTATTTTTGCATTTGCACCGAATTTATATACAATCTTATGCGGTTCAGATGCCTCATTGGACTGCATAATAAAAGGATAATAAAAAAGGCTCTATGAAAAACCTCATCACTCCATTACTCGCAGCAATCCTGCTCCTAAATGGCTGTAGCCAAATACAGCAACCTCAACAGGATGAACCAACGCCAGATAACTCCGTGCAAACTGGTGTAAATAAGCCAAGAGAGACAGTTAAAAACGAAGCTAAAACGGTGGTTAAAACACCATATGATCCGCTCGCAACTGATGATTTATGGCTCCGCATTAAAGATCAGCTCAGCTTTGCCGATTCCGACGATAAGCGTGTAAAACAACGGATTGATTGGTATCTCAGGCATCCAAACTATATGGATACCATCAGTGAACGTGCAGCGCCGCTACTTTATTACTTAGTGGAAGAAGTCGAAAAGCGCGATATGCCAATAGAGCTTGCATTGATGCCGCTAATTGAAAGCGACTTTAATACCCAGGCCTACTCTCACAAGCATGCTTCGGGTTTGTGGCAACTCACACCGCTGATTGCAAAACATTATGATGCCAAGATCAACGCTTGGTATGACGGTCGCCAAGATATCGTAGACTCGACCCGTGTCGCATTGGACTTTTTGCAATACCTCCACAAACGTTTTGATGGTGATTGGTATCATGCCATTGCCGCCTATAACACAGGTGAAGGTAGAGTGCTTGCAGCCATTGAACGAAATAAAAAAGCAGGTAAACCAACTGACTTTTTCCATTTGAAGCTACCGCGCCAAACAAGTCACTACGTACCAAAGCTACTTGCGGCATCACAACTGCTAAAGCATGACTTAATGAAGTTTCCTAAGATCCCTAATCGTTCGTTAATCAGCGTTATTAAACTCGAACAACAAGCTATTTTATCTGATCTTAAAGGTTGGAAAGAAGTCGAGGTATTAAATCCAGGCTATGCACGTTTTCCTGCATTACTCGGCGGCCCTGAGCATATTGTCATCCCTACAGCGCGCGTGTCAGAGTGGCAAACCATGCTCACACACTTACCAAAAATGCCCGCGGATACATGGCAACATTATACTATTCGACGTGGAGACTCTCTTAGCACCATTGCAAAGCGCTACTCGCTAACTGTCGCCGAATTAAAAGCCTTTAATCAATTAAAGAGTGACCGTATTCGTGCAGGAAAAAAGCTAATTTTGCCCATTTTGGCAGACAAACAACTGGACTATCAGATCAAACACGGCGATAGTTTATGGCGCATTGCGAAACAATTTAATGTCAGTGTCGCTAAGCTAAAGCAATGGAATCAGCTTTCGACAGATAGACTGAAAATTGGCGATACGTTACTCGTATTTCTGTCGCCCTAGGGCGTAATATCAGTTGGATAAATATGTCAGAACATAATAACAACTCACACTCTGAAGATTTGACCGAAGAGAAACGCACTGAGCGCCTAAACCCATCTCCACATAATTCAAGACAAGCGAGAGGGACATTTAAACTCTCTCGCTCTAAAATGAACACCATTTTAGCCCTGTGTGCGATGTTTATTTCCGCAGCGTCGTTTTACGCCACCTACCTGCAAGCAAAGGCTGCTCAGGAGCAAGTTTCCGCAGCCGAAAAGCAGCTAAAAACTGAAACCTGGCCATGGCTACAATTCAGCTATAGCAACTTTGATTTAGACTCCACTCAAGCAACGATTAGAGTCGATATTCGCAATTCAGGAACCGGACCTGCCATAATCCACTACATTAAGTACGAGTTTGATGGCGAAAATTACTTTGATGTTACCGAACTGATGGACGCTTGTTGCAACCTTAACGCCTATCAAGCAGCGCTTAGTGATGCTCAAAATGAAGAATCGAATATCAATTATCTAAAAAAGTTTGGCTGGTATGTTTCCAGTGCGCCACAAAAGATTTTGCTGGCAGATGGCGACACTTTCAACATTTTTACCATGCCAAAAAGCAATTTTAATCGTGGATTATGGGACAAAATTGATGCCCATAAGTCGGTTTTTAAGGCAGAGGCCTGCTACTGTTCTATACTAAAACAGTGCTATACCACGAATGAAAAAGCAGTGATCACTGAGGTACCTAGTTGTTCAACGACGCAGATAAATTCTACCAACGAGTAACACAGCATCTATTGCAATTTGAGGGCGAGGTACTGCACTTGTACTTAGATGTGAATGCCAATCCGACGATTGGTGTTGGTTTTCATATGCAAAGTGTTGAACAATTCTGCCAATTACCGATGCGAGATAGGCGCTCCAAACGCTCTGCCACCCTACAACAAAAGCGCGATGAATACCGTAATATTAAGGGCAAACCCAGCGGCTACAAGGCTTCTTGGTATGCGCAATATACCGAGCTTACCTTGCCACCAAAAGCGTCTAAAAAATGTCTTATAGAGCAAATCAAAGAATTTGAACAGTACCTCATTCATTTTCTTGCCAAGCAAGAAACTGGCAGCATTCCTTATCAGCTATTACCGACGCCCGCTAAGATTGCGCTATTGGATATGGCTTACAACCTTGGTACCAGTAAGTTATTTTTGGCCTTTCCTAATTTAATTAAAGCCGTCAGCGCACAAGATTGGCACAACGCAAGTAAAGAGTGTAGCCGTCTACATATTAGCCCAGCACGAAACGAAGCCACCAAAAAGCTATTCCTCAAGTGCGATAAATACAAACGCTATCAACTGACTTGGTTCGAAACTTTGGTTAAAAAGCTAAAGCGTTGGCTACATAGTTGACAAGCAATTATAACGATTTGCAAACCGAGTTGTTATCACCCTATAACAAACAAACATAACCCACTAATATTATTGAATAAATTTTATTTTCTTGGTTTTTGAACTTGCGAGTTTTTATGCTAACTTGACCAAGTCGCATCAAGGACATGTTGATTTATTGAGTGAGTCTCTGGCGGGAGTCGACTCGATTAATATCGATGCTTCTATACTTAGCGACAGGAAACGATTTGAAATTTATATTAACTTAAGGACAATATTATGCGAGAGCTTACTGTAGCAGAAACAGCACAAACAAATGGCGGTATACCTATTTTTATTGCACTTCCAGCAGGATACATCGCTCGCCGTTATGGCCGTCGAATTGTAGGGGGAGCTATAGGTGCAGTAGCCGGTTGGTTATCAGAATAAATAAAAAGGAAATAGAAAAATGAAAGAATTAACTACAATGGAAACAGCCCAAGTTAATGGCGCTGGATTTGTTGCTGCCTTTCTAGTTGGCGCAGCTTTGGGTGGATTAGCGAAGAAGCTTTACAATAAATACGCTTAACCTATCGGTCAGCTCCGTGTTCTGGAGCTGACCTACTTAGTAGGACACGAAATCATGTTTGAGTTTATTGAGTTTCTGTTACCTGTGTTTTTCGTTTTTATTTACGTAGTACTGCAAGAGAGATGGAAGGAAAAGTGCGACTTACCTTTGAAACAGCATATTTTAATTGTGCTCGCAAAGATAACAATATGCCTAGTTTCTGTTGTGTCATTGGTGTTTATTTTTGGCAGTTGGCTTGGTGCTAGTGAAATACAAATGCTACCAATTGTTGCTATCGGATTCGGCTGCGCCTATGGATTAGCCTGTTATCTACTCGAACCCTTTTACTCTAAGAAAAGCTAAGGCCTGCTACAAACGGGCATAACAGGGGATGTATCAAACATTAGTTCTCATTAAAGCTTTGAAGAATATAGGAACTAAACTGAATGAAGTACATTGCATTATTACTATTATTAGCAACTAACCTCTCGTTATATCTTTATAACGGCGTGCCAAATTATATCTTTGTCTTGCTATTTAGCTGTTTACTTAGCAGTACACTCTATTCTATTTGGAAAAAGCATTCAAAATAGACATTTCAGCTCAAGAAGAAAGACGCTATTGGCTCATAAATCAGGCCATTTTCATTGCGGTGAGAGTGGTATAAGTAGAACTTCTTTACCGTGAGTGAGAAAGGTGCAATTGGCTTATCGATAGTCGGTTCTGGCTTACAATTTCGAAATAGCGTGATATGTGGTGAGAATGGATGCGGGTTGTGATAGAGGTCGCATTTTTCTCCAAAAGCACGCAATGGATTGGCTAAATCAAGCAAAGCTTGTGGTTTTTGTTCGGGCTTTAAGTAAAAAATGCCATTGTGCTGCCAGTAGCCATAGTCACCAAAGGTGAGTGTAAATTTAGGCACCGATAAACTACTAGCAAAATCACAAAGCTCAGCTACTTGTGACTCCTCCACCATAGCAAGAAACGCCAGTGTAAGATGCCAATTATTCGGCTGAGTATTGGCTTTACTCGCGCTCACACTATCCACCAGCCATTGGCCAATATGCGCTCGAGTGTCGTCATCCATGCCAATACCAAAAAATAATCGTTTTTGCATCTTACACCTATATTGATAATCTAAGGTTTAACTAACCGCTTACCTACTAAAGTTAGCATAACCCCAGCGGAGAGACACAATAAGCCAACAAATTGCAGCCAGGCGTTTTCTACACGCTCACTAAATTTAGGGCCTTGAAAACGATAATGCCTTCTACCATCGGTTACCGATTCGGTATAAGCGCTCCCTTTATAGCCTGAAAAAAATACCGTTTTTTTGTCTAAACGTTTCGCCATGGCAAGCTTAACTTGCTCCACAAATTCAATATCGCTATTCCTACTATGAGGGACAAGGAGAAAGCGCCACTTTCTATATAGCTCGACGGGCTCACCGGCTTGCAATACACCTTGAGATTCATATTCAAACAGTTTTTCACTAAAAAATATCTGTTTATAACCACTCCAAAATAACCCGACACCGAGAGACACTAGCAAAATAGCTAATATCGCAAGTTGCTTATATTGCTTTTGTTTTGATTGTTGATGCTGCTTATACCAATATTCGATATCCGGTATTTGGCTTAGTTCTTCGCGCTTTCCTTGTGTTGAAAGGGTTTGCATACACTCATCTAAGGATAAATTCAGCGCCGTTAGTAACTTTCTAAATACCTCGTTAGAAGGCACGGATTTGTCGTTTTCTAGTTTAGATAAATAGCTTTGCTCAACACACATTTGCTCCGCTAACTGGGGTTGGCTCAAGCCTTTTTGTGTACGGATCTGTTTTATAAAGTGTCCTAGTGTCATCACGGTCATCCTCGTTTATTGTTGTTGCGACCCGGCACATTCTTGGCAATTCCTTGATAAATACCAAGTTGAATATTTAGGAATAAGCATGAATATCATAGCATTACGAAATATTCACGGTTTGAATTGAAGTTTTGATTAAAAAGCACAATAAACAAGCTCACGTCCAGATCAATACAATGCCTTTTGGTGCAGCCGTGCACGAAACTCACTGGGCGTACACGCCTTCAATGCTTGAAAACGACGATTAAAATTAGAAATATTATTAAAACCACATTGATCCGATATCACACTAATGGGAGAGGCAGAACTAATTAATAGTTTACAGGCCTTGGCAATACGCAGCTGATTGATAAATTCCGTCACAGTTCGCTCCGTGCGCTTTTTAAAGAAACGGTGAAAGTGATTGGTGCTCATGTGCACTTGCTGTGCAAGCTCATCGGCGCTTAATTTGTCGGTGTAATTATCATAGATATAGGCAATAACCCGGTCGAACTTGTCTTTCGCGGGGTCATGGCGGGCGTCAAAGCGAAAGCCGTTACTGGCTAAATGTTGATAGTTCGATGTCGTCATCCGCGTTAACATTTCAAGCAAAAGCACAAAGCGCATTAACGGCTCGGCATCCGCGATTTGCTCAAACCACTTTTTCGCTTGCCGTGCAACTTCCACTGGAAATTTGACGCCACGGCGCGCTGCATTTAACAATTCAGATAAGCCGTGTAATTCAGGATGCTGAGCCACTAAAGATTCCAACCAGTGCGCAGGTATTTGTGCAACATGGACAACGTGAGCGGAGTGATCCGGATTCGGTTTTGACTGCCAAGTATGTGGTAAGTCAGGGCCTAGGATAACCAAATCTAAGTCTTCGTAAGGGGCGATATGATCACCCACGTGACATACACCGACACTGTTGAGCGTCAAACAGATCTCATATTCCGGATGATAGTGCCAATTAAAGGGAATTTCGGGCAATTGATACAGGCAATAACGCCATGAACATCCAGGAGATGGTAGTACTTTCTCGTACATCGCGCGCATAGCAATTTCCTTTTACATTAATAAACTTATTTAAAATCGACATGTTATAAACTTTAAAACAACTACTCGTTACACCTCGTTGCATATCATGCAAATTCAATCACCAACCAATATTAATCTATCGAAATATAGCAACAGCCTGAAGTGCAGTGAAGTATTTTTGTCAAATTACTCTCATTTAAGCGTGAAAAGTATCATTAGTAGATAGAAATATACCGCTTAAAAAACACCCAAGGCGATACCCTAGCTTCTGCCAACAACAAATAGGAACAATGGGCAGAACAATGAAAACAACTAAGTTGAAGCAATTTAAATTGAATAAACTTGCCGCCATCGTGACAGCAAGTACCTTATCACCCCTTTTACTCACCGCTGCACCATCAGCATTAGCCGAAGAACAAAGCGCAAAAGAAAATGTCGAAGTAATTGAAGTAAGGGGCATTCGCCGCTCGCTTGAAGCTTCAATGAACACCAAGCGCTTTGCAGATGGTATTGTTGATGCTATCACCTCGGAAGATATTGGTAAGTTTCCCGACAAAAACATTGGTGATGCGCTACAGCGTATTTCTGGGGTTACAGTTGACCGCCAATATGGTGAAGTAAGTGGTGTTACTATCCGTGGTACCGCGCCCGAGCAATCGCGTATTTTATTAAATGGCCAATCGGTCGCCAGTACCGATTGGTATGATTTGGGTCCATCGACGCGTACTTTTAACATGGAGCTGTTATCAGCAGAACAAGTATCGGCAGTTAACGTCTACAAAACGCCTGAAGCAAACCTTGAAGAAGGTGCGCTGGGTGGTACAGTGAATCTTGTCACGCGTAAACCACTGGACTTAGATGCACACACTTACATGGTGTCAGCAGAAATGGGCCGCTCTACCTTGTATGATGAAAATGATATAAGTGGCTCATTTTTAGGTAGCTGGAAAAGTGACGATGAAAAATTTGGTGTGCTCGCAGCATACTCTGTTGAGAACCTGACTTCAGGCCGTCACGTTATTGAGTCCATTGGTGGCTACTATGAATATTTTGCGGCGGATCAAGATACGGGACAAGCATCTACAGTGGGCGCTTGGGCAATCGGCTCACAAGCATTTAGAGCTGAGCGCGAGCGCACCAGCGCGCAACTTACCGCGCAATTTGCACCAAGCGATAACACCGAATTTGCGGTAGACTACTTTCGCTTTGAGTTTGACAACCCACATGTAAACCATAACTTTCTTACCGTAAGTGCCCGTGGTGCAGGTGCTGTTGATGTACAAAACAATACTGCAGGCGGTACACAGCGTGCGCGTATATTGCCAGCTTACGCGAACATTATATACAACCCTACTGTTCGTAACGCCGTAAACATGGAAGTCGATGCTTTAAACTTCAGTGGTAAATACGTCGGTGAAACTTTCGAGATTAGCGGTGTTATTGGTCGCTCAACATCTGATGGTGGTACACAGTTTGGCTCCTCAAGTTGGTGGATCCCGGCAACAGATGAGGGAGGAAAAATTGGCGATCCAGCCTTCCCTAACGGTCAAAATAGTACTGATGGCGGCTTTACTTACGATGCATCCGGCCCTTATCAAATTTGGTTTGACTCGCTAGACCCAACCGATGCCTCACAGCTCAAATTTGCTCATGAATCAAACTTCCAAACTACGATTCAAGAACATGAGGTAAGTTATGCGCAAACCGATATCAAATGGATGCTAGAGCATGATTACTTCAAGAACATCAAAGCGGGTGTGAAGGTTAATAAAAACGAATTTGCACGTATCGCAATACAAAGAAATCCAGCGGATGTTGTTGGTTTTGTCCCTGATGGTAATAGCCTAGCTAACTGGAGTGATGGTATTTTTACCAATCTTCATTCGCAAACGGGCGGACATATTCTTAACTCATACGCCAAGCTAGATGAAGATAAGTGGTGGGATTTTATCACTGGCAAGTATGAGGCGGGTGAATTAATCGAGCAGCAAGATTTTGGTAAAACCTACAATGTCGAAGAAGATATGCTCGCTATCTATGTGCAAAGTGAATTCAGCGGTGAAAACTTCCGCGGTAATATCGGCTTACGCTATGTGGATACAGAACAACAGTCCAGCGGCTATGTTGATAACACGGCCTTCGATGAAACGGTTGACTACGACAACTGGCTACCGAGCATCAACTTCGCTTATGACTACAGCGACGATATTATCATCCGTGCGGCCGCATCTAGCGTTATGTCTCGAGTTAATTATAACGACTTAAAACCAGGTCTAGCGATTGATGCCAACTTTGGTTCTGCCACCGGTGGTAACCCGAATCTTAAACCATATGAAGCTGACCAAGCAGATATTGGTGTCGAATATTACTTTACCGAAGCTTCCTTGCTCTCAGCAGCCGTTTTTGTGAAGAAAATTGACAACGTTGTCTTTTCTACCGAAGCGATTGAATATGTAGACGGATGCGGTACCGACCCTTCTAAGTATGATCAATGCCGAGTCACACGCCCACGTAGTAACGGAGACGGTGACGTAACAGGGATAGAACTGCAGCTTCAACATAGCTTTGATAATGGCTTTGGCTTTATTACTAACTACACCTACGTGGATAGTGAAACCACCACACCAGATAATGCAAAAGAAATGGTGCCGGGAGTATCTGAAAACTCATTCAATGGCTCGCTATTTTTCGAAAACGAGCAATTTAGTGCACGTATCGCTTATAACTGGCGTAGTGAATGGATTGGCGTCGGTGCAGCACAAGCGGTGCGCAACGATAGCTACCAACAATGGGATGCATCTTTGGTGTGGCATGCAATGGAAAATCTGGATGTCAGCTTAGAGGGTGTAAACCTGACCAATGAGGTTATTCAATCTTACGACACCAACTACAACTTAACGCAGAACACCATTGAATTTGGTACGCGTTATTACCTTGGCGTCAGCTATAAGTTCTAACCTCGGAGCCCCAGTCACTTGCGGCTGGGGTCATTTGCCTATGAAAACAATACAGTCACTCACCATCCTTGGTGGCGGTACCGCAGGTTGGATGTGCGCAGCCTACCTTGCTAAGCATCAACCCAATTTATCGGTCACGGTGATTGAGTCATCGAGTATTGGCAGAATTGGCGTTGGCGAAGGCTCAACGCCACATTTGCAGCTTTTTATGCAAAGCCTTGGTGTGAAAGAACGCGATTGGATGCCCGCATGCCAAGCAAGCTATAAAACCGGGATCTATTTTGATAACTGGAATGGCGACAATGGCAGCTATTTCCATCCCTTCTTCTCTGAAATGGATGCAAAAACAGCGGAAGTTTACTTTGTCAACGCCAACGCCAGACGTCGTGGTAGCGAATATATAGATAAGCCCGAACATTACTTCTTAGCCGCAGTGCTGGCCGACAAGCAACAAGCACCTCTGCCACAGTGTCCATTACCAAGGGCGCTTGAGTACGGCTATCACTTTGATGCGCAAAAACTTGCGGATTGGTTAAGGGCATTTAGCCTAGCGCGAGGCGTAAAGCATATTCAAAGTACGGTGAGTAGCGTACAGCATCATGCCAAAGAAATTATTGCACTGACACTTGAGTCAGGTGAGCAGGTGAAAAGCGATTTTTACGTCGATGCCTCAGGGTTTAACGCCCTACTGATAGAGAAAACGCTCGAAGTGCCCTTTATTTCCTTTGCAGATCAGTTACTCAATGATTCAGCTGTCGCGATTGCTGGCGATAAAATAAACCCGCTACCTTCAAGCACTTCTGCTATCGCGATGCCGTGCGGCTGGCGCTGGCAAATCCCGCTACAAGGCAGAACCGGACATGGTTACGTGTACAGCAGCGCACATACCACTCCCGAAGAGGCTGAGGCTCAACTACGCCAAGCCGCGCAACTCGATAAAGGACAAGCCAAACATCTCACCATGAAAGTGGGCATGATGGCACGCAGTGTTGAAGGCAATGTGTTTGCTATTGGCCTCGCACAGAGCTTTATTGAACCACTCGAAGCCACTGCGCTGATGGTCACAGGTTATAGCATTGAGTTATTAAATAGGCTGCTTTCGCAACAGCTCGAGGCACAAGCCATCAATCAACAACTGTCAGAGCTGGTGCTCGGTATTAAAGAGTATGTACTGGCACATTACGCCACCAGCAAGCGCGCAGATTCACCGTATTGGCAAGATGCAAAAGTCGCGGCACTGAGCTTAAACGAGCTCGATGAGCTGCTCACACACTGGCGTAGCGGTGGTGATTTTGATGCTTGGCTCAACCAACACAGGATGCACTCTCCCTATATTCGTCCCAGTTGGTATTGCTTACTTGGCGGCATGGATCATCGCGATAGCACCTGCCAAATGCCCTTTGATCAAGCACCACAGCATATCGAACAAGCGGCCAAGGCCTATCTAACGAAGCTTAGTGATGAGCATTTTACTGCCCATACAACAGCACTGGAGCAATTACAGCGAGCACAAGCGTTTCGTGCATAACCCAATTGCGGGTGGTGGTGAGATTCCCCTTGATCTTTTTGTTTGTCTGCCCACAAGCGAGATCGCCACGCCATCACCCGCTCTCTAATGAAGGTGGAAATACAACATGAAAAAAAGCTACCTAGTGATTGCCTTAGTATTGGCAACCTTTTTTACGGTGTCCTTTATCACCAATATTTTAGGCGCGATTTTTCCAGCATTAATAGAAAGTTACAGCATAGGCCTAACGCTCGCGGGGTTTTTCCCGTTCGCCTTTTTTATCGCTTATGGGGTGATGTCTATTCCAGCGGGACTGCTAGTTCAGCGTTTTGGAGAAAAAACCGTTATGCAGCTCGCATTTACCCTTGCTGCAATTGGCGCAACGACCTTTGTGCTCATGCCAACGTTTGCCATTGCCATGGTAGCACTGTTTATGCTCGGCTGTGCCATGGCACTACTGCAAGTGGCTATCAATCCACTATTACGCGCTAGCGGTGGTTCAGAACACTTTGCCGTGCTTTCGGTGTTTGCGCAGTTGATGTTTGGTGCTGCAGCAACACTCGCGCCTCTGGTGTATAGCAAACTACAGTCTCAAGTCACCACCGCAGAGGGATTTGGCGGAGCGCTGTCTGGTGTTATCCCAGCAGATAAAACCTGGCTAAGTATCTATGCGGTATTCGCTATCCTAAGCGTCGTGATGCTATTACTCTCGCAATTTACGCCATTTAACGCGGTACCCGAGCAGAAAAAGCAGCAGCTGAGCAGGTCACAAAGTATCGGTTTTTTTAAAGATAAAACCGTACTGAAATTTTTTGCCGCCATCGCCGCTTATGTTGCGCTAGAACAAGGCGTCGCTAACCTTATTTCCGTCTTTTTGCAGCAATATCATGGCTTAGACCCAACCATCGAAGGCGCAAAAGTGGTGAGCGAATTCTGGTTATGCCTAACCTTAGGCTGTTTACTTGGACTGGCACTACTTAAACTCATTGATGCGCAAAAGCTTTTGATTTTATTCAGCTCTGGCGCCGCTATCGCGCTCCTAAGTGCGTTATTCGGTAGCACTACGGTGGCGCTTATTGCTTTTCCAATTGTGGGATTTTTCCTCTCCATTATGTGGTCGGTCATCTTTGCTTTGGCATTAAATTCATTCAAAACCGGCCATGGCGCAATCACAGGGATTTTATGTACTGGGATCATTGGCGGTGCTTTTATGTCTCCAATCATAGGTTTTGCGGCCGAATTGAGTAACAACTTACAACTTGCTGCCCTGCTGTTACTACTGCCACTTAGCTATATTCTGAGTGTTGGTGTATGGGCTAATCCTTTGATTAAAAATAGAACTTTTGGCAATAGTCAAAAGACGCTGTCTCAACCTCTAAATGAAAATAGTTAAATTACGATGAATCACTCTTTGTTATGTATTGACTTGGGTGGCACCAAAGCGCTTGTGGCTTCGGTTGCGCACACTCAGGTCGAGCAGGTACGCCAGTATGCAGTGCCTAGTCAGGCCAACTTAGACCAAGTTAATGCCTTTGTTATCCGTTTAATCGAAGAAAACCTAACGACCGAAACAATTGGTATTTCGATTGGCGTACCAAGCACACTGGATGTGTGCAGCGGCACCGTGCTGACAACACAAAATATTCCTCATTGGCAAAATGTGCCTCTGAAACGGTTGTTAGAACGCCACTTTTCATTGCCCGTTGTTGTCCATAATGACGCAAACTGCTTTGCATTTGGTGAATACTTATATGGTGGCCACCATGCCAACAACCTAATTGGCGTATGCCTTGGCACAGGCATTGGTGCCGGTTTTGTGTTTAACGGTAATTTATATACGGGTAACCATAGTGCTGCAGGAGAGCTAGGAAATTTAAGCTA
The DNA here is from genome assembly GCF_030291895.1 of Pseudoalteromonas sp. JC3. Classification (NCBI taxonomy): domain Bacteria; kingdom Pseudomonadati; phylum Pseudomonadota; class Gammaproteobacteria; order Alteromonadales; family Pseudoalteromonadaceae; genus Pseudoalteromonas; species Pseudoalteromonas sp. JC3. Next base: position 4,258,847 of record NZ_CP127855.1, read on the forward strand.
TCTTGATGGAATTATTGAAGATTATGCTTCAGGACAGTTCTTTGGGCGACAAGGAATTGAAGGGAGGTGGTTGGCCGAACAAGCACGCAGTGGCGACTCATTTGCACTACAACAATTTGAGATTTTTGGCGGTCACGTTGGTCATGCACTCGCGCAAATAGTCATGGTGCTGAATCCAGATGTCATTGTACTTGGCGGCTCCGTGACGCATTCATATGACTATTTTAACGCTGCACTTGAAGCAAAGATGCAGCAATTGCTTGGCAATGCTTTATATCAATCCGTTCGTGTCATTCCAAGCACCTTAAATCACGCGCCACTTTTAGGGGCATACGGATTGTTTCAACACAATAAAATTAACCATGATAACAAGGAACTAGCCAATGAAGTTTAATAGGCTTATGGCCCTACTTTTTGGGGTGTCGTCACCCCTTTATGCGCTCGACCAAACCGCAGTAAACTGGTTAGGTCAAAATCTTGATGTAAAGTACACCTTGCTTGATAGCAAGCCAAGCACCTGCCCCAAGGCACAACAAAAGTGCTATTACTCAGAGCTGAGTTTTAGCGTAGCTAAAGAAAATACCAAAGCAAATAATGACTTTGCTATCTTTTTTAGCCAACTGATGCCGATTTACCATGTCGAGGGCGATAACTTTGCCATCACCCATATCAATGGTGATATTCACAAAATCACGCCTGCAGCAGGGTTTAGTGGGTTTTCAAGTGCTCCCACTACCGTGCGCTTTTATACCAAGGACTCTCAGGTTACGCGCTCGGAATTTATGCCAAATTATGTTGTAACGGACGCGCAGCTTAAGCTCACCCCACAAGTGATCAAAAGCACGCAAACCCAGCGCGATAACGACACAGGACTTGAGCTACAACCTTATCTGACGCCATTTGATACGCTCAACCAGCTGCAAACCAGCAGTAAAGATGACACGCCGTGGATGGGCAGCGAATACTTATATCAACATCAAGTGAAGCCAACACTTGATGCTGCAATTGGGCTAATACCTAAACCTAAACAACTGGCTGTGCTGTCCGATAAACGACTCAATCTAGCAGCCGGTATTAATCTGCAACTTTCGGGCGTTTCAGCTGAGGCTATCGCCATGGCACAACAGCGACTCAATACCCTCGGGGTAAAAAGCACCAAGGACGGACTTGTAGTTAATGTCGCTGTAAAGCCAAATAAGCAATCAAGTCCACATTATCAACTGACGGTCGCCGAAAATAATATCTCAATCCAAGCCAATAACAGCGCCGCTGCATTTTATGCGCTACAAAGCCTTGCAGGGCTGTTGGATATTAATGATTTAAGTATTCCCATAGTGGATATTAATGATACACCAAGGTACGACTTTCGTGGCTTACACGTCGATGTTGCCCGCAACTTCCGCTCCAAAACCTTTATTTTACAAACCATTGAACAGATGGCGGCGTATAAGCTAAATAAACTGCACCTTCATTTAGCGGATGATGAAGGCTGGCGCTTAGCCATCGACGGTCTTGACGAACTCACCTCTGTCGGCGCTTATCGCTGCTTTGATTTGACCGAAACTCGCTGCCTATTGCCGCAATTAGGCGCTGGGAATGATAAAAACGCGCAAGTGAATGGCTTTTACTCTGCAGAGGATTATATTGAGATCCTGCGCTATGCCAAGGCGCATCATATCGAGGTGTTACCCTCATTAGATATGCCTGGTCACTCACGCGCTGCAATCATCGCCATGGAGGCGCGATATAAAAAGCTGATGGCACAAGGCAAACCAGAGGATGCGCAGCAATATCGATTAGTAGAAGCTGCTGACAAGACGCGTTACAGCTCCATTCAACATTATAACGACAACACGCTAAATGTCTGTATTGCAAACACTTATACCTTTATCGACAAAGTATTAAGCGAAGTAAAAGTACTGCATGACCGTGCAGGTGTACCACTCAACACTTACCATATAGGTGCAGATGAAACCGCAGGTGCTTGGCTAGAGTCGCCGGCTTGTGAAAAATTGCAGGCAAGCGTGAAAGATTTTACCAACTTTAACGGTTACTTCATTGAACGGATCGCAAAGTTACTAGATAAAAAAGGAATACAGGTTGCAGGGTGGAGCGACGGTTTAGGTGATGTACGTGCTGCAAATATGCCAGCAAACGTACAGAGCAATGCTTGGGCGACATTAAGCGAAAACGGGCACGCGGTCGCGCATCGCTTCGCCAATCAGGGCTGGCAGGTGGTCTTGTCTAGCCCTGATGTAACCTACTTTGACTTTCCATATCAATCTCACCCAGAAGAGCGTGGTAATCACTGGGCAAGCCGTGCTATCGAAAGCAAGAAGATGTTTGAATTTATGCCAGACAACCTTCCTGCACATGCAGAGATCTGGAAAAATACCAATAACCACGCCTACATAGCCAACGACAGCGACTCATCACTAAACAAAGGGGTTAAGTTTGCCGGGCTCCAAGGGCACTTATGGAGTGAAATGCTGCGCAGTGATGCACAAGCCGAATACATGCTTTATCCACGGCTATTGGCCCTTGCAGAGCGTGCATGGCACCATGCCGAGTGGGAATTACCCTACCAAGCCGGTCGTATATACAGCCAGTCTAGCGGATATTTTACTGCAAAGTTACAGGCGCAACGCGAGGCTGATTGGCAACGATTCGTGGCTATTTTGGGCCATCAAGAGCTACCTAAATTAGCACAAGCCGGAATTGAATTTCGCATTCCCGTCGTCGCCGCAAAACAGCTATCTGGAGCAAAGCTCGACGCTTTTACCGCCATTCCGGGTTTTGTTATCGAAGCACAGCTTGAAAACGGCAACTGGGTGCCCTTCAATACCTCACTAAGCAACGTACTTGCACTTAGGGCAGCTCGGTTAGGCTCCGAGCGCAAGGGAAGATCGCTAAGTTTAGACAAAAAGTAGGCCTAACTGGTTTTTAACGCTGAGTACTTTATTAGGTACTTGGCGTTTTCATTGTTGCCAAATATCCCATCATATAATCATTCGAAAGCAAAATGTTGAAAAAGTAAGCAATATGTTTTAGCTTGGCAATTGTGTTTCTTTTTTGTTCGAAAAAATCGAAACAAATTAGTTCGCGTTAATCCACTTTTGTAGCTCAATCTGAGCATCTAGTTTAGAAGGAATACTGAAATGAAATTATCGTTAAACAAAAAGAAAATCAAAGCCCTATCTGCTGACAAACAAACAGTACCTGCAGTAATGACTCCACAAGTTGCAGGCGGCGCGCTTCGCTTCAGCCAAGACAGGCTAACGCATTGTGTTGCCAATACGTGTGGTCGCCACACTTGCCCTGATATTTACTAATCAAGAGTAAATATCACAGTTCAGTGCCTCATTGGAGGCACTTTAAGGCTTACTTAAATTTAACCTCTTTCTCACTTTTCGTGTAAACACGCGACTCAGGTTGAGTCCACTCGCCGTTTTTCAAATATTGTGTCGACACCGTAAATTGACCACTCTCAAATTTACTGGTTGATTTCACCTTTGTAATGCCATCTTTGTTATTAATGACATCTTCGTATGCCACAAACTCGGTCTGGCTCAGGACTTCCATCGTTCCTTGGGTGTAAAACCCTGCCGTCGTAAAATAGTAAAACACTAGACTGTTTTTACTTTTATCCCAGAAAATTAATGACTCTCCGCCGTACATGCCATCGTTGATTGAATGTAAGGTACGAACAGCCGTGCCATTTAAAGCCCGCTCCCAGTGACTCACATCCTGCATCTTTGGCTTATCTGTAGCTACATCAAAGTCCGATTGCCAAGTACCGAGATAAGGTGTAAACACCGAGAGTTCTTCATTTAATTTTTCATTAGCCCAAGATAGCGTGCTGAATACCACCAATATGGCGAGCCCGAATTTTTTCATCATTTTTATTTCCGTTGATTGTGTCTCAATCAGTATAAATCTTCATGCACAAGTTGCGTACTTAAGGTGAACCAGTCATCCCACCATTGGTAAAAAAACATTGCAAATACACAATTAATACACATTTTAAAACAATAATTACACAACAAATTAATATCATAACTGCAATAGGGAAAGCGGGGAGCCTTACCCTGTCTAGAGTAGTTGTTGCAGCACCAACACCAACAAGGAACAACAAACATGCTTGATTATCTTATTATTGGCGCAGGCCCTGCGGGGGTCCAAACTGCTTATCATCTAAAACAAAATGGCTTGTCCTACCTTATGTTGGAGTCAGGTCAGCGCGCAGGATGTTTTTTCGAAACATTCCCAATTCACCGAAAACTGATTTCAATTAATAAAGTATATACTGGTTCGACAAACCCTGAGTTCAACTTACGACACGACTGGAACTCAATTTTAACTGATGACTACAGCCTAAACTTTTCAAGCTTTGACCAAAACTTTTTCCCAAGTGCAGATAATTTAGTCAAATATCTCAATCATTATGTCGACCAAAATCAGCTAAATGTTGCTTATAACCAGCATGTTAAGTCCATCGAAAAAATTGCTGGGCACTTTGTAGTAACTACAACAAGTAATGATCAATATGAAGCGTCTCGCGTTATCGTTAGTACAGGCGTCCCTAAACCTTATATTCCAAAGATCGAGGGAATTGAGTTAGTGACGCAATACTCTGACTTAAATATTGATTTGGCCCCGTTTGCAAACAAGCGCGTACTTATTCTCGGTAAAGGAAACTCCGCTTTCGAAACGGCTGATCACCTTATTCCTGCTACAAGTCTAATCCATGTTTGTAGTCCAAATCCTTTAGACATGGCATGGAAGACGCACTATGTTGGCGACCTACGTGCCGTAAACAATAATATTTTAGATACTTATCAGCTTAAATCTCAAAATGCTATCTTAGACGCCGACATTAAGTTAATTGAGAAACAAGACGACCGCTTTATCGTGCACTTTAGTTATGCCCACGCAAATGGAGAGCAAGAAACCATAGAGTATGACGAGATCATTTGTTGTACAGGGTTTGCCATGGATAGCAGCATTTTTGCCGATAGCGCAAAACCCGATTTAATGATTGAGGGCCGCTTCCCGTCTCTAGATTGCAGCTTTGAATCCATTAATGTGAAAGGTCTTTACTTTGCAGGCACGCTCACTCAATCCACCAAATATCGTAAGTCAACTTCAGGCTTTATTCATGGTTTTAGATACAATAGCCGCGCTTTAGTCGAGATGTTAAAGCAAAAACATCACGATACCGCGCTTGCATGCGACCAACACCTTGGCACACCAGAAGCAATTAGCAGCGCAATCCTCAGCCGTATCAATGAGACTAGCGCGCTATGGCAGCAACATGGCTTTATGGTGGATGCCGTCACAGTATCTGAGACCGGTATGGCGCAGTATTACAAGCACCTACCGAGCCCATACCTCCATGCTCACCTAGGTGATCACTATCATTTGCAGATAGCATTGGACTTTGGTGCGCCAATTGAAGGTGACCCGTTCAACCAGGTTCGGGTGCATAAAGACAACGCGACTGACGCGGAATTAAGTAAATTCTTACACCCCATCATTGAACTTTGCCATCAAGGTGAGGTGATAGAAACTCATCATATTATTGAGGACTTAGAAGCGGATTGGACTGACATAGAAGCGCACGTTAAACCACTTCAACAATTCATTGAGCGAGTACTGCCACAGCTTGCTGGTGAAAAAATGCAAAATAAAGCATCAGCATAGCTCATAAATGAAAAAGGTTGGCAATCAAGCCAACCTTTTCATACTCTACAAGGCTTTAGATTCAGAAAAGTATTTTCGTCTCAACATATCATGAATAACAAATTCTTGCTCTCGACCATAGGCTTTAAACATACGGTTGTTATGCATGTGTAAAAGAGAGCCCAGCAATGATTGTGTACTCAGGTTAAGCGAACCTGACTTTTCTAACGTCAGAATTTCCTTCACCACTGGCTCAGCCTGCATTTGCCAACCTTCTAACAGTGCAAGTATAGCTTGCTGAGCCTCATCACATTGCGCTAGGTTCGAAATATTAAGCTTCGCAAAGTCATCATCGAGCTGTGTTTGATGGTCGCGATAACGATTGCCGAGCTGCTTTCTCAGCGCACTACTCTCATTAAATTCTTTACCAAACCCTGCGCGCAATGAAGAGATTAGCGATAGCTTTTGTTCAGCATCATAGCTAAATAACGTTAGCAGTCGATTAGTAAAAGCTAACGCGACGCGCCAACGGACATCTTCACCAAACTCTGCGACAAGCTGGCAACTTTTTGCAATAAGCTCACTGTCAAACATAAATAAGCTTTCAATCAAAGCCATAGACTGCGGACCGCCGTAACGCTCAACCTCTCGCTCATAAGTCATTAATTCAACTTTATGTAGCTGAGAGCTCTCTATCATAGGTGACAACAGCTGATTAAGTTTCGGCAATAGCTCTCCACAAAGTACTTCTGGCTTGCCTTGGAAGCGTAAGCGTAGATGCCAGTCAGGATCGCCATAGCGAATAAAGAACCACTTATCGAATAATGCGCTATTTTCCTCAATAAGCGGCAATAACTGCTCATAAAGCAGCTGCTCAACAATAGTATTACCTGAATATATTTTTAAGCTAAGCCACTCGGAACCAGCACTAAAACGCCGAGAGATTGGTGTAGCCGTAATATTTTCTAACGGTTTTTCAATGTAGTGCGTGTGAGAAGCTGCACTCTCATTAAGTAAAGGAACAATGATTTCATTAGTATAATGACGACCCTGTGTATCTGTTACTCGTGGTGCAAATTGAGATGCCAACACTTCACTGAGCTCAACCGTATGACGGCCTTTGGTTTCCATCAACAAAACTTCTACCATCGCACTTTGGCTCAAACTCAAAGTTAGCACATTATCACCTGCAGCAAAGCTCACCCAATCGTCTAACAAATACTTATCTTTGAGTTGTTGAAGCTTATTTTCTTCGATGCTCTGATTAACCAGCAACGCCTCAAGCTCTTTGCGCTCAATACGCCATGTTTTCTCATGCAGAATCAGGTTATCTAACATGATACGTGGGACATAGGTTGCGTTTCTTAGGCTCGAGGGCAGTGAAAACTTGGGCGTTTCACTTTCTTGATGTTGCAACATACAAAGGAATTTATAAGCACTCAAGCTTCTGGCAGAGAAGTTATGCGCACTGGATAAGCGAGGAATAATGCGCTTATCTAACCGCTTACTCCAGAGTTTAACCTGCTGGCTTTCGACCCAAACGTATAAATCACTTAGCGGGATCTGGTATTCAGGGTCAAGTGAACTGTCCGCCATGAAGACGATTTCGTATTGTCGTAAATGTGGCCTCGCAATTACGTTACCGGGTCTTCCTTCGGGCATATGTACAATTTCAGCGAAGATAACGTCTTCACTGTGACTATGTTCTTGCTCTAAATGATGAATAACCGATTCTTTTAATGTTTCATCAAGGTGACAGAAGCGACCCAAAAGATTGGCCGCAGACGGCCCGTAACAACCGTTGAACTTAAATACGGGATTAGACTTTTCGTCCTCAAATAAACTCAACATTACAGCCATTGAACGTGGCAAGTTAAGTTCTACTTTATCCTTAACTCTTTGTTTCAACTCACTACTGGTAAGAGCCACACAGCTTGTACCTAAATTGCTTGGCAATGTAACTGCCTGCTCAATAATGTGATCCAGTTCAGTATATTCAGGGGAACTAGATTGACCGCTATTCGCTCGACCCAACTGCAAACCACCCACAAGAGGGGCATCATAACCAGTTTCTGTTGAAACACTGATACCCGATTCATCATCCAAGACCATGTCCAAAGGCACAAATTGTCCTTCAAATCGCGCGTTAAACTTAGAAATAAAATTTTCAAGTGGATTCTGCTTAGTGCTGCGATTCAAACTCGCAATCAATTGCAGTTGCTTGTTCACTCTCGCAACTTCTTGTCGTGACATTTCGCAATGCAAAAACGCGCGATAAGTATCCGATTGAAACAGTTTGTTTTCTTGAACTTTTACTGGTAATTCAGAGAGGTAATTAAAAATGGTTTGATATTCTTCAGGCGTTGCATGTCCCTTTTCATCCATAATAGCAAGGTCATTAACTGCTTGCTCCACCTTAGTATAAATCTCTGCTGGCGCGATGGTTTTCAGTGCTTTAAGTAGCGCGATGTCGGGGCTATCACCGGTAAGAGGTAACGGAATATCAGGAATTAACACCCCTTCGCTAATGAGCTCTTCTAGATAGGCGCTAACTTCATCATATTCAGCTTCGTTATAGCGGTGACAAAATTGCTCAATTAACTGAGAAAAGCTGAGCTTTTGCTTCGCAAGCTCCAACATAGTGATGAAGTATTCATCACTATCGACTGCACTTAGGCGATATTGCATCGAGTCATCAGAGAGGTAAGTTTCTATATAACGACACTGATCTGCTATGAAGTAATGGGAAGGATTTGGTAAATAGGACAAACTATCCGATTTTGCTTCCGTTTCGGCTAAATGAGAGCGAACAGCTGACAATAGAAACATATCTAAACGAGTTTTGCGGGAATCATGCTCTACGTTATCACTCACAAGTCGAGTTTCTGAGCCAATTTTACCCGTATGGATCCCCGAAAAAAGACCAAAAGGTGTAGGACGAGATGACATCCGAATTAAATATCTCAGCAGTGCTAAAGCAACTTTTTTACCTTGTTTAGAGTTTGGCTTTTCGCGCCACTGTTCTAAGCGTTCGAGCAACGAAGGACTTGCGACATAAAGGGCTTCCACCACACCAGGTGTGGCGAGCCAGGCACTCAGCATAGCATTAGTATCTTGTTGATTGAACAAGGTTTCAATCGGCAGCTTTGGTGTCCTTAATACAAAAAAGGAATCTGTTGATATTTTAGCTGACATAGTCACTCCTTAACTCATTAGCAAACAATCAACCCAATCTAGGTTGTCATCTAACACGCCAATTAAAGCAAGTCCAATACCAGAATAACCCATTAAAAAGCTATGATCTTCCTGATGTGCCTTTTCCAGACCGTTATATGAATATAAGGCCTCTAATCCACGCTCTTGGTACTGATTTAAGCCATAATCTAGCCAAGTTAAGGCGGCCTGCTGTAACTTAGGATGAGGCACAACTTGGTTGAGTAGTTGATAAATGGTTACCAACCCAAAAAAACCATGACAAAGTCCGGCATCGTTAATATGGCCTTGTGTTGCATCTCTATCGACGTTAAACAACGCGATTTCCAGTGCTTGTTCAACATACCTTGGCTTATCAAGCGCATGCCCAGCTCTTGCAAGTGTCAACGCAATAGTTAAGTCACCATAGCACCAACCTAACCGAGAATGGTGCTCGTCGCCTGCACATGAGCCAAAGCACGCCTTCTTATCCTCTGCATGACTTTGTTGTTCAAGCAGCCAATCACAACCCGCGATAACTAGCTTCTGCGCGCGCAATTTTACCTTTTGATCCTGAAGCGCGGGAAGAAGTGCGGCAATAATGCCAGGTACGCCATGCGCTAGTCCCAAATTAAACTCATGACTTTCCGTATCTTCTTTATCGAAACGATATACGGATTGTTTTGGCTGAGACCAAGCGATCTGCTGATCACTCAACTCTACAGCAACCGATTCATAACCCGTCACTAACCGATCAAATAATGTGCTTTGTTTAGTTCTCTTTGCGCGACGTGAGATATAGGGTGAATAACCAGCTAGGCCGAGCACCATTTCAATTTCTCCCGTCCAAGGAGTAAAATCAAGTGCCGTTGCAAAGAAGTGATCTATCTCCTCCAGCAGCTCAGGGTCATAATCTTCGTCGTCATACTGGTTAAAATATTCAAGCACCCACGCCTGCCCAGCTAACCCTGAACTCAGTTCCGGGGTTTGTTCCGCCAATTCGTTTTGGAGCTTATCTAGCGCCAGATGAAATTTTTCCTCATCGACCCAAGCATCATTAAAGTTCGCCGCTCGAAATAAAAACAATAAGTGCCCAGCAAGACCACTGAGCAAACCATTACGGTCTAGCATTTCTAGGTCTGACTCTACCTGCTTAGCCAGCTTTTCTACCATAGCCAGGATGAGTTCTTTTTTTTCTATATCTAATGGCATTAGCATACTTATCCTTGTTCAAATTCTGTTTTTAATTTTGTCTTCACTACAGGTAAGTTAACCTTTTGTTCAGTCAAACTCAAACTTTGACACACAAGAAATACAGATAAACACAAAACAAACAAAGAATTGACATTCACCCTAACTAGAACTAGTTTTTTTGTACGCCCTTTGAGTTTGGGGGGTTAAAAGGATTGAAATAAAGGATTGTTATTAACCGCAAAAGTAAGGAACAACAAATGAAATTAGCACTAAACAAAAAGTGTATAAAAGCGCTTTCCAACGACAGCAAATCTATTCCAGCGAATATGACACCTCAGATTGCTGGTGGTAAATCTCCTGCAGCAGCCTTATTCACTGATCGCTACGGTGACTGTTGGACAGGTCGTAACCGCTCTTGCCGTGAGCACACCTGTCAGATCCCATAAAGATACATATCAAGCGAGCTCTGTGCTCGCTTTATTTATTCTGAATCAGATGTTGACGTTTGCTCCTCACCCTCACTATGCATCGGCTTTTTGAGCTTAATTTCTCTGTCAGCCGAGGCGATAGTTTCTTTACGGTGCGCAATGATCACACGGGTAATTTTCAACCGCGATACCGCTTCATTGATATCTTCTTCCAGCCCCGTATCAAGGTGGCTTGTTGCTTCATCCATAAACAGAATCTTAGGGTCTTTATACAGAGCACGCGCCAAGATGATCCGCTGCTTTTGACCACCGGATAAGCTCGACCCCATATCACCAATCAGGCTGTCATAGCCCATTGGCATATCGCTAATATCATCATGGATAGCTGCTAATTGAGCACAATGCACTACTTTTTCCATATTGATTGGTGAATCAAAAAAGGCAATATTATCAGCCACAGTACCGGATAGGAGCTCATCGTCTTGCATCAATTTGGCTAATCCACAAATGCCTTTAAATCTGTTTCCTGACAGCTCACCGCGTGAAAAATCGACAGATTTCACTGCAGAAGCTAATATGTTCCATTTTATTTTTCGGAACAATCTAAATCAGCAGTGAAAAAATAAAAAAGATAATAAGAATAAGTAAGTTAAGATAAACTCACTAATGAAATAACCCAAAATAAAAACAGCATCACACAACCACGTTATTGTTAAAAAAAACCCAAATAAAGTCACCTTAATATTAACCTTCACTGAATTTTCAACCAATATATTGACATTGACGTAACCAATATCGATACTAACATCCATCACAACATGCCGTTGAGTTTAACGCACAAATATTATAAATAGTTAAATCAGGATTGGGTAGCGGGGATTTAGACGTAGTCATGCACATATACAGCACCCCTCATTGGACTTTCGTGGCTTCTAATAATGAGCTAATACTGAAAACCGGAGAAATATTCCGCTTAGCTGCTCGCCACAATGCATGCTTGAAAGCGTTGCTGGAGGCTAACGGGCAAACTGTAGATTATGATACTTTATTGATGGAAGTATGGGGTACTCAATATCGTGATACAAACACTATCGCGTCTGTTATTTCTGAACTTAGGAAGCTGATTAACTGCGGTGACCCCAATCTTAAGTACATTTCTACCGTCCCCAAAAAAGGCTATCGTTTTAATGCCTTTGAACAGGTGAGTAGATATACCACCCAGCAATATGCTGAGAAACAACTAGAGACAGGAAGTGCTTCCAAGCTAAAACCACACCCTGAGAACAATAAGGCGCAAGGGCTTGCGCAACCCAAAGCCATCTCATCAGAACAGAAGAACTCCTCTTTATTACAATTGCTAAACCATAAAAAGCAGCTGATTAGCATTAGTTTAATCACAGCATTTACCGCCGTGCTGTTTTTGGCTCCAAGCTTTTCAGCGAATTTTGTTACTCCAAGCTTTTCACAAAAGACGTTAACTTTTGATCGCGGAATTGAATATGATTTTGCTATCTCGCCGGATAAAAGTCTATTGGTGTATTTAAATGAGCAAGAATCTCAATATACCTTGATGGTCAAACAGCTATCCACAGGTGAGAAACAACTTGTTGAGTTGGGAAACAACCAGCGTTTAACGTCTTTTGCATTTTCTAGAGATGGCTTGTCTTTCGCTTTTGTCGAGCACCAGGGCAAACAATGCCAACTGTTTATCACACGTGTGGCAGGAAATGAACTGATTATGGAGGAGAAGAAGCTCCTCGATTCATGTGCTGAAGGGGGCTACCTCATGTCAGTGACGTTTGCTAAAGACGGTAACTCACTTTTCTACGCAAAAGGTGATCAACTCTCCAGTCCATTCGTAATCGTCAAACATGATCTTACCACAGGTCTGATCAGGAACTTTACCTCCCCTCCTACAACAGGGAGAGGTGATTATGGCACAGCAATTAGCCCAAATGGTAATTACATTGCGTTTGTCAGAGACTTATTCTGGGAACGTTCTAGCATTTGGGTAATGAATATCCAAACAGGCGAAACAAGAAAACTATTTTCAAAGCCCTTTTTAATCGACAAAATTAGTTGGCGATCTGACGATGAACTTATTTTCACTAAAGATGGTAAATTACTTTCTTACTCTATTGCCAAGCAAAAGTTTTCGGCACTTGATGAATTACCATTTCAACTTTATATGGCAGAAGCGATCGGTGACTCTGTCATCATGAGTAAAGGCAATCTATTCCTCTCAGAACTGTCTTATCTTGATTTAAACACATTGGCTTTGGAAGAACGAGACAAAATAGATTACTACGAGCACACTCCTACAGCACCTCAAGACGATGGTAGTTTCTATTATATAAGCAATCGCTCAAATCGAAATGGGATATGGCATAGTACAGGAAAGACGAACGTTCTGGTTTCAGACTCTCCTGAACTCGAGCATATAAGCACTCTGGCTGATGCAGGTGACTGCATTCTCGCAACGACCCCTGGCAAATTATTCAGAATCGACAAACAAACAAATGAAATTACGATATTAAAAGAAGACCTCCCTAACCTTGAGAACTTTACGTACTCAAAAGACATCAATAAGGTTCTGTTTAGCAAAGAAGTCAACGAAAGCTGGTATCTGGAATCACTCAAGTTGGATACAGATCAGAAAGAACTACTTGGCGTATCTGGCTATACGGGGCACTTTTTTAAAAATGATATTTATCTTACTCAGTTTAGGAAGCCAGGACTTTGGCGCTATAATCCATACACAAGGGAGAAGAAGCTGCTTATTGAAGAATTTGAAACCTACTCTTCAGGACGATGGGCAGTCACATCAGATTATATATTGTTAATTCATGATACAGAGCTAAAAATATGGCAAAACGCTCCAAGTTACCACCTTGTTAAAACCTTAGAACTTAAGAGCAACCCAAAACGCATAAATTGTAGTGATTCAACCTGTATTTTTGATCGATACACCTTAGGTAGTACCGATATTATAGAGCTAATTGAAGCTAAATAATATCGGAGCTACGTACACCAAGCACCTCACTTATTCATCTTTGAAAGCCGTTTATCTATCTGTTTTTTCTCCCAATCTCGGTCAAAAAAAGAGGAGAAGCCAAAACAGCTAATCCAGCGTAGTACGAACAATATCGACCAACCAGCAAGAACCCAAAGGCTCCACATATATTCATGATTGATAACTGCATTAAGTAGCACCAACAATACACACAGTACTAACCCTTTCAGAGCAAACTGGTAAAATGACTTAATTCTACCTACCTGCTCTATTGCAGCTTTATAACTGCTCGCTTCATTATTCATGGCTAACATTCCTTCAATTTGTTCTGGTACACTTGTAAGTGGCTGTACACCGCTTGCATAAAAGGTATAGAAATTGATTTTTTCTCTGCAAAATCACACAATTCAGCGATCAGATTTAACTCAATGGTAGAGTGATTTTGAATATCTTTAAGCATTGATGCCGATAACGGAGAGTTTGCCTGAGCAAATGCATCTCTCGTCATCTTGTTTGCCCTTGGACGAACTGCATAACCATACGCTTTAGCTACTTGCTGACACTCTTCTAAAATTTGCATTGCTACAGACTGACCATTTCGAGTTTGCAAAATCTCACCAACAGTGCCTCTCAATAAACAGGTCACTCCAGCTAGTGCGTTTATAAAGACAAACTTTTCCCACATCTCTAGCTTAATATGCTTACTCACTCGTAAATTAAAGTGAGCGGTCTTTAGCTGAGCAATTATTACATCTAACCTGTCACTAAGTTCACTACCGTCAGCGACACCCAGTGTCATCTCATGGATGGAGTTATAATGTTGAATGTAACCATCTACATGCCGTGCAGCGCTGATATTACAATAACCATATAACAACTTGGCATCTGGAAAAGCAGCTTGTATTTTTGCATAGTGACCAAAGCCATTAAGCATAGGCAATATAAACGTAGATACGTTAATCGCCGCTGCGCAATGTTGTAAACACTGCTCTAGATCGTAAGATTTACAAGTAAGTAAAACCAGATCATAACTTTGATTGAGCTCATCAGCAGTTACCACGTTAACTGGCGTGTTAACATCTCCTCTGGCGCTTTTTAGGTGTAACCCACCACTGCGTAACTTAGCCGCAGTATTAGCACGAGTAAGGAAAGTAACCTCGGTGCCAGCTTCTACCAGCCTAGCACCGAAGTAACCACCTATCCCACCACAACCTACGATGAGAACATTCATGATTGTTTACGCAGCAGAGTTTTGCTTTTGATATGCTTGCAACAATTTGAAGACTTCAATACCCTCAATTGTCATACCTTCATAGTTACAGCTTGAAATTTTCAAGTTGTGTAAGTTGCTGCGGGTCAGAGTAGTATTAAATAAGTTAATTGATACCATATTTGCTTCTTGACAAGAGACGCCGTCAAATTCAGATTTATCAAACTTCACCTTTTCAAGTTTCGACTCACTGAAGTTCACTTGATTAAGCGTAGATTCTGACGCATCCACTTCCTCGAGAGAGCTTTCTTGCATATTTACGTTAAGAAGCTCCATAGTGTGCTCACAGTTACTTAAGTTGATAGTGTTCATGGTTTTTTCCTTATTTCTGTTGATTCTTAAATAGTGGTAAATGATAAATTTTGTTGGTACTTCTGCTGAATATCGCGCCACATTCCGTGGAATGACTCAGTATTCTCAGAGTCAAAAATAAACAGGCTTAAGAAGTCAGTGCAATGAGTCGAAGCCGCTTTAAAAGCGCCTGGCTTTACAAAAGATTGCTTGAGCTTGATTCGAGAGTCGGTCATTGCACCCAATGGCAAACACTCTTTAACAAATCCCGAAATATTCGAGCGAATTCCTATCAATCCAGATACAGCTGGATTATGTTCATTAATCGAAGGCAAAACCTCCGTGCAGCCCGCTTCGATAGCCAAAACAGCCTCGGCATAATTCACACCGTATTGCAACTCAATCATCCAGACGATACCTCCACCACCTGGTCGTAGACCGATTTCACAGAAAGTGAGTTCGCCGTTAGGCGACACAAAGCATTCCAGATGCGTAATGCCATTTTTGATTTCAAACGCTCTATTTACTTCATCAGAGAATGCAATCAGCCTTTGTTTTAGCTCGGTATCTTCTTCAATTACACTGATAAATGGAGTGCCCGCCGTAAAGTCAATGTTG
This sequence comes from Pseudoalteromonas sp. JC3, assembly GCF_030291895.1. Taxonomy (NCBI): domain Bacteria; kingdom Pseudomonadati; phylum Pseudomonadota; class Gammaproteobacteria; order Alteromonadales; family Pseudoalteromonadaceae; genus Pseudoalteromonas; species Pseudoalteromonas sp. JC3. Next base: position 4,274,535 of record NZ_CP127855.1, read on the forward strand.
CTCATACCTGGTAAATAAGCAGCAGGGGCTGTTAATTTTGTTTCACCATTCACTATCATGGCGTTGATATGGTATAGCTGCCCCTCAATAAACTCTTCCGCCTCAAAGTGTCCTAGATGCTGTTGGTTTTTTTCAATCCATACCTCCAGCTCTTGTGGTATAGAAACAAATATAACCTCTTTGCTACCAAAACCATCTTTAGGCTTTATCACCAACTTACCGAATGTAGATAGCATGGTTCTTATTTGCTCAATGTCAGTGCAGCAAGCAAATTGCGGATACTTCACGGTGGTATTTTTCAAGCGTTGCTTCATCGTGACTTTGTCTCTAAACCAAAGACCTTGCTCATGCTGCAGCCCTTCAATTCCCAGTAGCTCACGCAGCTCAGCTGCTAGGCCAACATTAGACTCATCCAAGGTTGCTACCGCGGTGAATTGATACTCTTTATGTAGTGCAACGACCTGCTCTTTAAGCTTTTCTTCTTCAGACCAACGAACAACTTCTACTTTAAATTTGTCCGTTAGCTTTGGATAAGTTTTAGCGTTACCTCGGTCCGCAAGAATCACCCCCTGGCAAGGCAGATTGTCGAATATGGTAGAGCCATCTAGCTTTAGAAAGCTTTCATACTCACCGCGAGCCAGCATTAATACTTGTTTGTTCATCATTTTATTCTCTCTACTTTTTATGCGACTGATTGCGCCGATGCTTTCATTTTTGCCTGTTGTTGCGCTTCTGCTTCCATTTTAGCTCGCATTGCCATCGCCTTTTCTCGTACACGAATTGGGTAAAGATCACTAAAAACGATAGCGGATGTCAGCACTAAGTAGGTTGTGATTAGCGATGCCCACGGATAGTAAACTTCAAACATCATCACTACGCCATTCAATGCAAAGCTAGCGGCCCAGAACAGTGACACATGCTGGTTTGTTTTCAAGAAGATTGGATGCCCCCAGAATTCTTGTGGCGTGACAAGCTTTGAGTGCGTTAACGTAAATGGTTTGTTCACCATTACGGTCACTAATGCCGTAATGGCAAAAACGCCGTAACAGATTTGCGCGCCATACTGAAGTGCCCAGTAAGACCAACCAAAAATACCATTAGCAAACAAAATCAAAAACAATAGTGATGAAACCCAAGATAAAGGGTTGCCTGCTTTGAGATAATGACGGCCAAAATAAGTGTGGAGAACGAAAAATACGATCCACGCAACATTGATAAGCTCCATCGTGCCAAACCGTAGTACCAAACTGAATACGACCCATGGACCAACCCCTAAAAGAATCTTACGCAGCATATTCCACCTCCGAATCAGTGATTAAAGAAATAATCCCTTTGTTGTAAGCTTTACCTGTACTATCCGAAATGGTGAACATGTAAGTCGCACCTGACTTATTTTTCAGCTCACAACGATAGTTTGGTGCTGGCAACATTGGGCTTAAAAATTTAGCGTTATTTATCAAAAGTTTACACCCTTCTTTTTTGAGCTTTTTAGCTAACTGTGTATAGACCATTTCCATGATTAAGGATGCTGGCACAACTGGAAAACCAGGAAAATGCTCTGCAAAGAGGTAGTGATTTGCATCTAAAATAAACTCAAACACAAAGTCAGATTGCCAACGGATGTTAGTAAACAACATTTGATTGTTATGCATAATTTTATCCTCGCTAAATTTTGGCCACTGTGATTTGGGACTCTGCAACCACGGGTTTGTCTGGTGCCTCATAAACAGATATTTTGACTCGTGCGGATGGCCCAAACGGTGCAGCTTCACAACTAAATTGGTAGTCCTGCAAAACAAACTCACCAAGCTGCTGAAATTGGTTAATGTTTACTGGTAAAACGCGAATTTCACGGCTACTGGCACCTTCAATCACCTTTTTTCCCACTCTGACTGCTGCTTGATGGATACCTTCCAGTGCTAAAAACAATGGATCCACAGCCAAAGTTCCGCAATAGTTACTGAGTACTAATCGACCCTGAGCCACCCCATTTTCAACTTGTTCAATCCGGCAAATATCTAGAAATTGACTATTCATGGCTTACGCTCTCGCATCTAATATCTGTCTGTGCTTATTGCGCCCTGTCAGACTTGCCGTTTCAGGTTTATCAAAACGAACGTTAACCACTCCGGTACGCTTATCGATTGCTTCTTTTATTTCTTCATAACCCAGCAAAGCATATTCGATTTTCTGGCATTGCTGAGCATCTAACTGGTCATGTAATACTCGAATCGTCAGCAGATCCTGACCCGCGTTATTAGTATCTAATAACACCTCAATTATTATATCCGGCTCACAAATAGTGCTTGCTGCAATACTTCGTAGCGTCTTGACATCAACTAGATTACCGACAAAATTGAAACTCGTATCAGAGCGGTCAATACCCGCCATAATGACCTGTTCTCCTCGAGCTGTAAGCGATACTGCATCCCCGGTATCAAAACGCAAGAAAGGTACAGGTGTCTCCTCATTCAGACAGGTAACAAGTAGCCGTCCTGCTTGATTGATTTCTAGGAAGTAAGCATGTTGTCTGACTTTGTAACGCTCATCACCTTCTTCTATTGCCATAAATCCACATTCTGATAAGCCATAAAAGCCGATAATGCGCACTCCAGGGAAGACCTCTCTTAGTACTTTGGCTTTTGCCTCTCCTAATCGCTCTCCAGTGTATAGAATGCGTTCAATGCTCAATTGCACACCCGTTTCTTTAACAGCATGAGCAACTTGGATAAGCGTCCCTGGCGTACCGGTAAGAACATTGACTTTATATTGCTTCATGAACTTTAACTGTGACTCAGTTTGGTCAGGGCTCAATATACCAAGCGGCAAAATTGATGCGTAACACGCTTCTATAATGCGATTAAATCCGTGGTGCAAAATTGAATACATACCTACCATGAAGAGGTTTGCTGCAACATCCCCTGGCCCCATGACTCCTGCCATTCGAAGTTCTGTGATCAGTTGAATATCCTCTTCACTTGGTCTTGAGCCTGGCGTACTGGTTTTCTCTACGACTAATTTGCTTTGACCTGATGTCCCGCTAGAACCACCGATGATCAAAGGTGCATCTTTGTGATTTTCAAAAGCCTTTTCTGAAAGCTCTATGTATTTTTCCTTTCCCATTTCTGGCACATTAGCCACGAATGACTCATAGTCCGAGATGCGTGGGACTTTTTCATCAGGTAAGTTCATCGCCCAATATTTTTTTACAATTGCTTGGATACGCTTTCTATCAAAAGCGGTATGTTGCAATTCTACTGCTTTAGTTACGTCGTTCATTTAAATAACCTATTGATTAATAATCATATTTTCCAAATTACTTTGGCGTAACTCAGAAAGATCTAATTTGCCATTTTCCGTTCTCGGCAACTTAGGAACTAGCGCGACTTTTGAGCGCTTTCCTCTGAGCGTGCTAGCCAGCAATGAGCTCAACTCAATGCGCAGCGCGTCATCAATACAAGAAGATTCAATATAGGTGCACAGTTCGCCTTTTTTATTTGTGATATACCCGACACCAGAAACTTGCTTATAGTTAAGTATTTGATTCGTAACCGATGTCAAAGGCACAAGCTCGCCATTCACTTTAATGGTGTGGCTACTTCGTGTTATCCAATGCCACCGCCCTGCGCTATCTTGTGTAAACAAATCGCCACTGTCCGAAAAGATATCCGTCGACTGCATAGAGCCATCATCCTGCAAATACCCCAGCATTTTGAAAGGCGTCTTATAAAAAAGATTTCCGATACCTGTAACAGGACTTTTGTTTACTAACTTGACCTCTATTGCCGCGTCAACGGGATAACCCACAGACACAGTGTTGTTATGACAAACGGCGGCTAAATTAGGAAATTGCGTTAACTCCAGCGCGAAAATTCTAGGTGCGGATTCTGTTTGCCCAAGGTTATTCCAAAACTCTGTTGCCCAGGGCATTACTTCTTCAGCTTGCGACTGTAAGAGGCGGTCTGAAGCATTCAGTATGATCAGCCGCTCTGGCGAAAAGCCCTGCTTCCAAACCTGACTCAGCTCTTGGCTCCACTCCCCTAAAATTGGCAATACCGTCACAGGGTTATTTTTAACGTAACTGGCAACCAAAGACGGACTGACAAATTCGCCATATTCGATAACGCTATTGCTATGTAGTGCACAGAGGGAAGTCGAAAGCCCATACATGTATTGCATTGGAAAAACACAATAAGAAATATCATCTTCTCTAAGGTGCAAGTATTCACTTACAATCTTCGCGTTGTTGATCAAACTACTTTCACAATGCACAACTCGTTTTGCTTTACCCGTAGAGCCAGAGGTGCAAAAAATAAATCGTGCTTTTTGTATTGTTGGATTCAGCGCCCCCCCCACCAGTTTTGGCGTTGTAAAGTTTAAAGATAAGGATTCAGTACCTTCGGGTAGCGCTGGAGTTTTTCGACCCAGTGGCGTAATAATGGTGCCCAACTTTCTGTTGTCGAATCCATTAAGTAGCTTATTCAAGCTGCGCGGAGAAACCACTGCACAGGTTAAGCCTAAATACGAACCGACAAAGTATGATAACAACGCCTGAACAGGGCTAAATACGCAAAAAACATGTAACTTTTCCCTGTCTAACTCACCCAAAGGACCCATGCCTACGGTTGCTAGTAGATTAGATACGTACTCAGCATCTACCTTTTCATTTTTATATCGAGCGACCCAACTTGCCGTTGGATGTAAAAAGTCAATGAAGCGCATTGCCTAAATCTCCACTGTTACTAGACAGAAGGGTTCTGTAATACCATTGATGCAGCCAGTCCGCCCATGCCGAAAGAGTTCTTCAGCACGTTAATGATTGGCTGATGTATGGTTTCTTTTACTATCGACACTTTAATCGTAGGGTCTTGCTGCTCAAGGTTGGCAACTGCTGGAATAAAGCCATCGCGGAATGATGCCATCACACCTAACACCTCCATTGCACCAGCTGATGCAATTAAATGCCCATGCAAGGACTTAGTGGAGGTCACTGGTGGCACTTTTCCTTCGCCAAAAATCCCCTCTAACACCTGAGTTTCATGGTAATCGTTTAATTTGGTTGACGTTCCATGAGCATTGATGAAGCTGAAAGAGTCAAGTGGCAACTGTGACTCAGCAAGAGCACGCTCCATACATAGCTGCATTTCTCGGCCTTCTGTGTGCGGCGCAACAACGTGCTGTGAAGCTAAGCTTGCCCCATAACCCTTTAGACGGCAGTACTTAGTACCTTCTCTCGACTCAATTGCATCTTCCCGCTCTAAGATAAATAGAATTGAACCTTCTGCTGGCATAAAACCTGAGCGTCTGACATCAAATGGGCGACAACGCGCAGCCCCTTCTAGCAGAGGATCTGTACACACAGCACCTACAGCTTCTAACTGGGCGAGGTTAAACGGGGTGACTTTCGCGGAAACACCACCAACGATCATCGCATCAGCTTTTCCATCTAAGATTGCTTGCCGAGCCATCCCCAACGCTTGTAATGAGGCAGAACAAAGTCCCACATGACAACGCGTGTAACCACTAAATGGTATGTGCTTGTGAATCACTTTAAGTACTGAAGTAACATCGAGGTCCATCATCTCTGAAATTCGATAAAATTCAGTGCCTTCAGGGATATATTCGTCACGCTTTTTACTCTTTTCTGGACCTAGTTTTTCTGTAAAGTGTGTTGTGCGTTCTGGATCAACACCAGGTTCATCAACGCCTATGACACAACCAATACGATCTGGGCTGTACTTCTCTAATGGGTTAAATTCTGAAGCTAGCTGCTTAACGGCCTTTTCTGCATAGATTAACTCTCCTGGACGATTTGACTGACCAGGCTTTTTTGGCCAGTGAATTGTCTCGTTACCATATTCTGGTAATCCAGCCCACTTTGTTTTAAACGTCGAAGTATCAAACTTTTTAACTTCACGGATCCCCGTTATTCCGTTTTGTAAACTATGGCTAATCTCATCCAGTGTCTGGCCAAGCGGGGTTATGGCGCCATATGCGCTGATACAAACGTTATCCTGCTGACTCATTTTCATACCCTTTCTTTATGATACTTTTATGTTTTTTAGTTTTTTGATGACAATTAAACCAATCCCAACACTAAAGCCAGCACCGTTAATTAATACAGTTGCACCTTCAGGGATACTCTCATCAACCAGAACAGCTGAAAGATCCAAAATGTTGTTAGCCTTGCTGGTGTAACCAAAAACCGACTTATAATTTTTTTGGGTTACTTCAGGGAAAGTATCACCAATTGCAGCAAGTTCGTTTTCATTGTTGGTTTTTACGCCGTTGCAATAAGTCACAATTACATCCACATTCAACCCTTTAACTTTCACAGACTTCATCAAGGCATGCCAAGCTTTGGGGCTAGGGAAAGGAGATGGACTGTAGCGACTTTCTACTGCCAAAACCTCCGCATATGCATCTGTTTGGTCGTTACTTAGATACAGGGTTGCCGCACCAAAAGAAGGTTCAATTTCACTTTCTTTTTCGTCTTTACTCAGCAAACCTAGTTTGTCAAACACCAGTAGAGTATCGAAGTTACGCATACTTCCAGCTCCCACGACCACACCTTGAGCCTGTCTGTCGTGCTTGATATCTGAGAACGCATCCTCCAGTGCTTGCAGTCCCGATAGCGACATCCCGCGTATCGGGTAACCACCTCCTCGTAGCTTCAATCGCTTCGATGCGTGATACAACGGGTTGGTTGATAAAAAGCGCATCATATTGATTGGGTTACTCATTTTGCTAAGCTCGCCAAGATTTTTTAGCGCGCCTTCTACTCCACCATGCTTCTCGATAATCTTATACAACGCAGCAAAGTTGTACTCAGACACGCCATCTGTACCCGCATAGAGTGGGGTTTGCTCAGCATCGTTAAGCTTGTCCTGCGAGGTGTACTCGAGCAAGTCACCAATCGAGTTTAAAATTAGCGTCGACAGGTCGTTTAGTATTGAGCGGTCTTCACGCGCGATGACAGCAACTTCACCTTTAGATAGCTTTCTATTCAATGGCTTATAGATATTTCTCTCTGCACTTTCGACGCGCTCCTGGCCGCGGTTTACTATCGCGTCCAGAGCTGCTAACTGGTCAAAATGTTCAGTTTGAATACCTGCTGCTTTTACATAAACTGCAGACATAAAATCACCTCATTAAAGTGCATTAATGCGATGCTGAATGAAGTTAACACTGAATAAGTTGTACAAAGACTCAGGTGATGGATTGCCACCTTCTACTTCGGTGAAACCAGCGAATACCTTGTTTAGTTCCTCACGGCCTTGTTCAGTCCATTGGCCACCTTGGTAGTATTCTGGGTTATCCATCATGGTGTTGATTGGCCATAATTCGTCTGGATCAAATTCCTTTCCAGATTCGCCTTTTAATTCAAAAGCGAAGTCAACGTAATCAAGAGAAGACATTGAATAATCGCCAAACAATGAACGATCAAATTCAATTTCACTGACGTCATCTAGATAAAGAATGTTTGCTGCGATTGTTGCGATTTCTGTTTGGTTCATTTTTGTATCCTTAATAATATTATTGATTTAATTGTTAATATTTATTTTTAGAGAACAGGTGCGCCATTGGTTAGTGGCAAAGTCACCCCCGTGGTTTTGATGTTTCCAGTTACAAATGCCAATACAGCATTTGCTACATCATCAACTTCTAAAATTTCTCTTAGTGGTAAGGTTCTGATAACTTCTCGCTCTTTACCGTTTGCGAACTGAGTAAACATCGGCGTGTTCACAAAGGCTGGTGCAATATTGATGGTTCTTACTTTGAATCTTGCTACTTCTACAGATAGTGATGCAGTGAAACGCTCAAGTGCCGTCTTCGCGCTACCATATGCGCCATTACCTGTTTTTGGAGTCTTTGCCGCTACAGAGCTGATATTCACAATATGGCCGCTGCGCTTTTCCATCATCACTTCTGCCGCTTTTGCTGCAATAGTTGCTGGAGATAGAAAGTTCACTGTGTGTACCTTGGTCAAGTTTTCATTGATATCACCAAAGGACAGAGAGTCATTGGTGATGCCCGCGACGTTAACGAGTACATTCGGGCCGATGTCTTGCTTCATCGTGCAGATGAATTCTGTGACCGCAGCGCTATCGGCAAGATTTAACCTACAGTATTTAATTAACTCAGAATTGAACTCAGCAACTAGCTTTGCCTTGTCTTCATTACTGTTGTAAGTAAAAAGAACTTCATATCCGTTTTCCGCCAACTTATTAATGATCCCCTGTCCAATCGCAGATGTTCCACCAATGACTAGTGCTTTCATTGTTTTTTCCTTAGCTTTGATTATTTATCGTTATTAGTTATTACGATTATTGAGAATTCGGTTTAAGTCGTAGTTGTTGCCAACGCTATCTTCCACTGATGTAGCTGGTCTTATCTTGCATCTTGGATGAGGATTACATGATTCTTGAGTTTCATATTTTGAGAGGTCTTCTTGAAGCTGTGCTTTATATTCCATGGCCATATTTTGCTCACGAAGTTGCTCGTTCAAGATTTGCTCTTTAGTTAATGATGTTTGGTTTGCTTGAGGAGCCAACGACATTACTGTTGCGCTGATAAGAAGTGTGCTCTTTAATCTGGTAGTTACTTTCGTGAAAAACATAGCCCATGCATCCTTATTTAAAATTTGTAATTCATAAATTTTGTTGAACAAGGTGAGTTAATATTTTCCCGCCTCGCTGTCGATGGAGCCATTTTTGATAACTTGAGCACAAAAGTCTTTTGGGAAAGCTTTCATAAATCTTCCAATTTAATTAAGCATCAAAAACAATAAGTTATAAATATTCACTCAGAAATTCAGCAGGTTCTTATTGGGTATTTTGAGTTACACGGTATGATTTCTAGCTCAATACCATCACTTTGACTTTGTAAGTAAAGGTAACCATGTGAAATTGATGGAAGGAGAGCACTTTTATGAGCTGCTTTCAGAGATCGAAATAATTTTACAGCCATCAAAAACAAGTAATTTCTGACATCCTTAGATCTGTACAAACCCATTTCAGATATTCATGGTGGTTTTTGAATTTCCAATGAAATAGAAGCTAACTTTTATCTCTACTAATCTTCACAACTTACGTTTAATAAGATCAGTTAAGCTGTTGTTACAGAGCAAATACTGAAAGTACCATGCTATGTAACAACAGCCATTACGAAACCAACCTGAAGTTTAGATAAAGAATGAGCTAACTCATGTTTTGAAATACACCTTAAATAATCCCTAGCCTAGATCTAGCTAGAGTGTTTTAGGGATAACAAAACGAATTTACGCATCAATAGTGTGATATAAAGAAAGTGAACTCAACGCTGTTAGCGCCAATACTTGACGCTAACGATGCTAAAAGCTCTTGATTTAGAACAGCTAAGTAACGAAATTTTTGCCTTGCATGAAAAGATGTAGATACCTTATGCAATAGCTGTGATATCGCTAAAATTTCCTCACCGAAAAATAGACCACATAGCTAAGCTGATTAGTGTGCAAATTAGAATTTTTAAGCAACAAATGATTCAAAACTGCGAAACGTTGTAGCCAACGATAAGCTATTTTTTACCATAAAAGTGTTTGGGGTAATACCAAGCTGCTATCAAAAGTGTAAACCATAAAGTCAATCGACGAATTCCCCTATCTGCAACGGATTTGATGCTCTCATCCCTGGTTGGGCACCACAAAACATGCAATCAAAACGAGAGAAACCAATTATTGGCCTATCTCAATAAGTCGGCTTGCTCTTTAACTATGTGCTCATAAAGTGAAAGGAAGTTAAACCAACCAGTACGCTCACGCCCTATGTGTTTATGAGTTTCTTTCGCCACATGGTCTGGAATTAACTTAGGTTTTCCTATCGCTTCAACTAACAGCTGAGTTTGGCAAGCACGCTCCATTGCTATATACCACCAACACGCTGACTCGACACTTCGCCCAACAGTCAGCAAGCCATGGTTTTGCAAGATTATGGCTTTATTTCGCCCCAAAGCCTGTACAATTAATTCCCCCTCCGATTTATCAAGAACTACTCCTCCAAACTGCTTTAAGAGACTATGGTCATTGAAAAATGCACATGCGTCTTGAGTAGTTGGTAGTAATTCCCTTCCGAGGCAAGAAAAAGCTTTACCGTAAGTAGAGTGGGCATGAGCAGCAGCGATGACATCCTTGCGTGCTTGATGTATATGCGCGTGAATCGTAAACGCCGCGCCATTGAGTAATCCTTCCCCTTCCACAACTTTGCCTTGATGATTCACCAGTAACAAATCAGAAACCTGAATTTGATTAAAACTTTTTCCTAACGGGTTTACCCAGAAGTGATCAAGGTATTTCGGATCACGAACGGTAATGTGTCCCGCAACTCCCTCATCGAACCCATATTTACCAAATAAGCGAAATGCCCCCGCCAGTTTTTCCTTTCTGTCAGTTCTAATACTCTCAACGGAGGTATCATGCTTGAACGACGCGACTTTTTCAGTTGAGTTCATAACTAAAGCGTTATCACTAATTACCTTCATATATACTCCATTTCTTCTGCGTGTGTACACCTAACTTTGAGTTTGGCGCCAAATGTCGCTTGAACCTAGGTAACATACGCGGGCTTTTATAATAAAATTACTTTATGTCTACGCCGCTGCAGACGCAGCGACACGCTTGGGCAAAAAGTTAAAACTTCTAAAAGTCACAGGTTCTGCTATGCTCGCTCGAGCGAGCATAGTAACCGCAAGACGATGCTCTGTTGAAATAGGCCACAACCAGCTAGCATACTCCCCTGATACTTCCACCAACTGCTGACCACTGACACTGAAGCTGGCAATTGCATCACGTTTACCAAATGATACTTTGCTTAATTTGGTCGTTAAGCCTTTGCCTGTCGCTTTAATCAACGACTCTTTTAATGTCCAGCGATCAAAAAAGTATAACTCTTGGTGCTGCTCCGATAACTGTTCAAACTCACATTGCTCAGAAGGCGAAAATACCGACTTGCCTAGATGCTTTAGGTTTCGCTTGTACCTGATCCGCTCGACATCAATCCCAACAGGTTGATCTAGACTCACGGCACAGGCCAATAAGTCATCGCTATGGGAAAGGTTAAATTCAAACTGCATATCTGCATTTGCCAATTTGGGTTTACCATGTAACCCTCTTGCAAATTGAATTGACTTAGGAGACTGTCCAGTATACTTAGCTAGCACAGCACGTAAAAAAGCTCTCGACACAATCTTTACTTGCTTTTCAGAATATCTCCGTATCAGTTCAATGTGTGCAATATCCTCGTCAGTCAGCAATCCGGTTAACTCGTCAATCGCATTGTTACTTTGAAATAGGCTGACAGATGTCTGCCACATATCAATTTGGTTTTTCTTTAACGACAGTTCCACACCCTGCTCCTATTCGGTAAGTAACAGGTCTAAATCGCTACGGATGAGTATCTGTGGATTAAATAATTTATCTGGTACTTCAATCTGTTGTACTTCATCATATGCAATAACGGTTTTTTGTCCTTTCTGCACTTTGTCTTGTAAAGTCATTGCTACAACTTTGACTTTGTCATCGCGGATCCCACGTTCAAAAAATGCCGTTTTGGCATGTTTACCTGAGCGCAAATAAAGTTCTGCTTTTTTAGGAAAATAATCTTTTTGATCAATTTCCAGTAGGATATTTTGATAGCTTAGTTTGGTTGAATTAGCCTGTAGTTCAAGCTTAATAACACCTTCAACTTGTGCAACGCTTTTAACTTGATACTCTTCACTCCAACTCAAAGTTGCAATATCACCTAATGATGCTTCACCAAGCAGTTTTTGCATCGGGGTGATTCGAATTGGGCGGCGACTTTTGGGCATAAACATCCAGTAGTCGCTTCCTTTCATCAGTACCTTTTGGCCCTTTTCAGAGTCAGATTTAAAAACCACCAACGCACGTTTTGATGACGATGAATACACATCGTATTGTTTTGTATGCTTAAGGATATCGTCATCAAAAGCTTTTACGGTGGCAGACACCTTCACTGACGCTGACTCACTTCTAAATGCATCTACTTTTAATAATGTAGCTTGTGCATCTGCTTTAGTAAGCTGTGAAGCACCAACACTAAATGAAGCAAACGCTAATATCGCTGCAGGTAGTAAAGTTTTGGTAAGTTTATTAAACATGGTTCAATGCCTCCGTTATTGGTTTCGCGCTACCTTTGTATGCCGCTTTGAATGCCGCTAATACACAAACTAAAATCATTATTAACATTACACTCAACGCAATTTCCCATGAAAACGTAATAGTAAGTGGATACCCTTGGTTACTTCCTGGTGGTGGTGGCATTTCTAACCCCAGATAAACGAGACCCCAAGCAACAATGGTCGAGATAGCAATGCCGATTGTTGCGCCTAAGAAACCAATGATGCTGGACTCAAGAATGAAGTTCCTGATGATTTCCCATTGGTAAGATCCCATTGCTGCTACCGTCCCTATTTCCCTAGTGCGCTCAGTCACAGTCATCGCCATTGTGTTTGAGATGGAAAAGAACACCAGTAACACCATAATTCCACCCAATAGGCCAAAGATTCGGTTATATAAATCTTTAACTGATTGATAGTAAAAAGCTCTTTCCCACCAAGGGACAAAGGCCAAAGATGGATCTCTTGGCTCGTATTGCGCGACAGTACTTCGAGTATTATCCAAGTCAAATAAGTAAACAGAAAGCGAGCTAACCTTATCGGTGTAGAGTAAAGATTGGGCGTCACTAAGTTTAATGTATAGCTGGCGCTTATCTAAGTCCGGCACACCTGTTGTATAAATCCCTCGAACTTGAAAGTCTAAGGCATTTAACGCGCCATCCGTGGTCGTCGACATTAGCGTCACATAATCACCAACAGCCACTTTTAAACTCCGAGCTAAGTCTTTACCTAGCACAATTTGCGACTCGGCTTCTAGGTCACTAAAACTCGATAAAGCCTGACCAGATACCATGGTTAAGAATGGTCCTTTAACCATGAACTCTTCTGGTTCAACACCCAACCCAATGAAAATAGAACTTTTTTCACCATTTGAAACCAGGCCATTAAAATTGATTCTAGGTAGAACATTCTTTACCCTTTCATCTTCTAATAGTTGATTTTGCAGTAACTCAGTGTCTGACAAACCGTACTGCAACGGCATATCTTCTTCTTCCAGCAATTTTTTATGGGTGATAATAAAGTTACCTTCATCTCTTGCTGCTTTCTCAGCCAAAGATTGGTAAGTAAACAGCGCAAATCCACTGGTGGTTAAAATAGCGGCCACCGCTACCGCAGCAACCAAAATTGTGAACAGTGAACGTCGTCCGTTTCTTAGTACGTTAAAAAATGCAAATACAACCCAACGCATTACCCTGCTCTCCTGTTGTCTACTTGTTGCAACTGTTCTGTGATGTGCCCATCAGCAAGGTTTAATACTCGATGGCAGCGATCCGTCATCCGGTGATCATGAGTAGCAACGATAAATGTCGTGCCCATGTCATTACCTAGATCACGCATTAGATCCATCACCATGTTTGCAGTTGGTGTGTCCAAATTAGCAGTGGGTTCGTCAGCTATCACTAACTGTGGCTTTTTCACCAGTGCTCGTGCGATTGCGACACGTTGTTGTTGACCACCAGAAAGCTGGTCAGGACGTTTAGATATATGATCTTTCAAGCCAACTTTATGAACAATTTCGACAACCCTATCCATTCTTTGCTGTTTATTAAGGTTTAACATCAACAACGGATATTCAATGTTCTCGAGCACTGACATCACAGGAATTAAGTTGTAGCGCTGAAAAATAAAGCCCAGCTTTTCTCTTCGAATCTGCGTCAGCAAGCTTTTTTTCTTCGGTATAGGATGATCATTAATCCATATATCTCCTTGATACTGCTCATCAAGTAATCCACAGATATTGAGTAGCGTAGATTTGCCACTACCAGACGGGCCGCACAAAGAAACGGTTTCGCCAGCATGAATATGCGCAGAAACCCCCTTAAGTGCATCGACAGTTACATCACATGTCGTATAAGATTTTCGAATGTTTTCAAAACGCAGCATAGAAGCGTCCTCATTGTTATTTGGTGCTAGCTAACAGGAGCTTTTGTGCCAGCTCCGCCATCAATTTTGCTTGCTCAGCATCATCCAACTTCTCAGCTGCAGCTGCTGCACAACGGTACGCACTAACCTGTAAAGCAGGCTCTAACTGTTTAAACTGCTCACTTTCACTGATTACTTTGTTCAGTAAGTAACTTCCATGCTCTGCGCGATTCATCATTTTTGGAACCTGAGCAAAAGTGCAACCAGCAGTTACATTGACTCGTGCCTGCAATGAATAAGGTAAAGACTTAACCTGCTTGATTGCTTTGGACAATTTCGCCATCCCCTTTTCAGCATATTGCATTTTCTGCCATGGCTTGTTGGTATAACGAGCTTGTGTTGTCTCTGTGCTACCTAGCATCGCCAGAACAACTGGATTTGGTGCTTTTTCGTTAATTTCTTTTAGTGCATTAAAAGCGAATTGATTTTGTTCTTTCGAGCCTTGTAGCCCCGCTTGGTAGGCTTCGATTACCTGCTCAGGTATAATATTTTCAGCTTCGACATTTAAGCTTAATAAGCCCATTGCTGTTATTGCGATTGTTATGATTGATTTGCTTGTCATCACTATTACCCTTCATTTTTCTGTTAGTGTAAGCATCATAAGAAAATCAAACATTCAGTGGTAAACGAGGTGATAACCTGCGCTTAAGTGGGATAAACGGTAAATATCAAAGATAAAGTGACGTGTGGTTTAAGCGTTGAATTAACCCAAGGTGTGAACAAGGAATGAGTTAACTTGTTGTCTTTATAATAGAGCCATTAGTGGAGCACATGTGTAGATACGAGATACTAAAAATCTTAGTTCTTAGCGCCTGAAGGGATATTACATCTGCTTAAAAAGCGATTGATACTTTCGGCTGACTACTAACCTTTCGCTGCTATCTTTTAAATCTACGTAAACATGACCGAGTTCATCTTTAGTAACTTTTTGAATATTTTCAACTTTAACAATACAATTTCGATGAATACGCCAAAACATTTCTGGATTTAGCGCATTTTCCAGCGCTGTAATTGCTGTTTTGATCAAATAAGTGTCTGTTGCAGTGTGAACTTCTGTGTATTTATTATCAGCAATGAAATACTCAATATCCGAGGTATTAACAACATGGAGTTCATTATTTTTGTTGACCTTGATCCATTTTAGGTAACTGCCTATCGCGGCTGACTGAGTGGATTCTAGCAACTCTTCAAAAATCTCACTGAGCTGAGCTTTTTGATTTAAATAGGGAGATTGTTGACTTAATAGTTTTTG
Organism: Pseudoalteromonas sp. JC3; assembly: GCF_030291895.1. Lineage (NCBI taxonomy): Bacteria > Pseudomonadati > Pseudomonadota > Gammaproteobacteria > Alteromonadales > Pseudoalteromonadaceae > Pseudoalteromonas > Pseudoalteromonas sp. JC3. The sequence goes on from NZ_CP127855.1 coordinate 4,289,878, forward strand.
TAGACGCTCGACAGTCCGTTCTAAGCGAGACTCTTCGATGGGCTTTAACAGATAATCAATGGCTTGGTTTTCAAAAGCCACCACCGCGTGCTCATCATAAGCCGTAATAAAAACGACATACGGTGGCTGTACCTGTTCGCACAGTTGCCGCGAGACCTCTAATCCATCTATGCCAGGCATGTTAATGTCCAAAAACACAACTTGAGGTGAAAAAGCACCAACGAGTGTTAATGCTTCTTCACCATCAGCAGCTTGACCGACAATATTCAGCTCTGGCCACGCTTCTTTCAGCATCATTTTCAAATGAGCTCTTAAAATAGGCTCATCGTCAGCGATCACTGCTTTTATGAGTTGAGACATTAATAGGTACCTCCAAAGTTACGCAAACCTGTCCCGCTTGGCTATCGTCATAAACCAGTTTTGCTTGGTCCCCGTAAAGCTGTTCCATTCGTTGTTGCACATTTTTCAGGCCAACATTCGTGCCCTTTCTTTTACTGCCCCCGATATTGCAATCGTTCGACACAATAATAATCACATTCTGCTCGGCACGCTTTATTATTAGCTTCAGCATACCACCTGATTTAATCTGCTCTATACCGTGTGTTACTGCATTTTCCATGATCGGTTGTAACAACATCGGCGGAAACAAAATGTCATCTGTGATTTTATCAGTGACATCGTACTCAATATGGAGACGTTCGCCTAGTCTAATTTTTTGTATGGCCAAGTAAGCTTTATTAAATCTGAGTTCATGCCCAAGTGTCAGCCACTCCGTACGAGTCCGGTCAAGGCTCTGCCTCAACAAAGCAGTTAATGCTGAAAGCATTTTGCTCGCTTGCTTCGCGTCAACCGCAATCAACGCTTGGATATTCGCAAGTGTGTTAAAAAGAAAATGCGGCTCAATCTGAGATTGAAGTAATCTAAGCTGGGTTTCTAGTAATAGCTTATCTTTTTGTACTTGATCTAGTTCGAACTGATATAGAGAGCGTCTTAATTGCGCGGTTTGTTCACTGCGATAGTAAATGAAACTAACCACAACCATAATGAAACCACCAACAACAAAAATCCCTAAGTACTGCTGCAGGTCATCAACATAACCACCAGAGCTCTTTAGTACACTTAATAGAATAGGTGTTAAGCCCCAGACTAAAAATGATAAAATCAGTGCGGCTGCATATTGTGTAGCCAACTTCATGCTTGAGTAATTTGTAGCCAACCAAAATCTTGATAATCGGATTGTAAAACCAACCCCGAGTGATATCAGCACCGAGATTACCGAGTACTTAGCCCACCCTATTGCGTAAATCGTAATTCCGATTAGTGTACATACAAATGCCAACTGAACATTTTTCTTCCAATTATCACCACTAAACGGTGAGTCCACTGTTTGACCCATATTAAAATTTTAGTTCCGTAGAAAAGTACCATGTCTTGTCAAAGCTAAGCTGCTCATAGATGGATTCATTACCACCCACATACTGCCTAATACCACCACATAGTGGGCTATTTTTGAAGCCACTATAGCATAGCTTACCATCAATCAACATACTGTTATCACTAGGGTTTACAACCCAAGTTAATGTAGGTTGCCAAGTTGTCGATGACGTCCTCAGGTGCAGCAGCAAGTTATCTCTGAACAAATTTTGGGTCGCAAAATGCCCTCGCATTACGTGTAACTGATGACTTTCTATATTACCATCTGCAGCCCTAATTAAGTCACGCCACTGCGTATTACTCGGTGAGCGACCATCGTACCAATACTCAGCAATCAGAGTCATCCCAAAACGAAAACTGTAATTGATACCCATCAGGGCTTGAAGACTACCACGCTGCCATTGTGTTTGAACTGAAGGAATAAAGCTGTCTGATTGCAATATGCGCGGGTCAAAAATCGGCATTCTATGCCTTTGCTGCCAAAGTAATGAGCTATGAATTTCCATGCTATCCCCAATAACAGTAACAGCACTACCGCCAACTCTCACGCCTAACTTTTCATCATAATGTGCAACGGCCTGAGCTTCAAAACTCTCGAAGTATCGATAATAGCGCCCGCCACAGCCAGCGCTTGCTGCCACTTTCACCCCTTTTTCTAGATAATCTGGAGTAGTTTCGTTACACACAAGGCTTACGCTACCAGTTTCGGTGAAATAGTCTCCCACTACCATCCACGCACCAGGTGGCACAGCAGTATAAACTGCAAGAGAATCAGTAGGAGAAAACATGTCTAGAGGCCGAAAACCATAGCCAACATCCCAATCCAATTTTTTCTTGCCGACTGACGCAAACCAATCACCTAACGTGAAATCGTAGTAAGCCTCAGAAACTTCAACATTGAGCTCAGACCCCCCTGCTATTTTCATCCAGTTTGCAGTGGCCGCAACTCTAATCCCATTAAACTCTGAACTAACATCGAGAGCAGTAAACCAGGAAGTCGTGTCTTTCTCATCAAAGATTTGACCGTTACTGGCACTAAGATCTTGTATGTTCATTCGCAAAGTTGTATCAAACTCAACCGTTGCATTCGCTGAGTAACTTAACAAGGTGAGAATGGTTGATAATAAATAGTGGTTGATTCGTTTTTGCATTATGCCCTCCAGATGTGAGTAGCATACGGCTTGCTACCATCAATTGGAGACCAAACGACAAACGGAAGAATGCTCAGATAAATGGTGAACTAGCGTGATAAACGGTTGAAGAACACTAAGCTTCAGAAAACGGGAGCAAGCTTGGTACCAGCTTTCTCTCACGGCCTATTCCGACGCAGACGTTTCCATTTCCGAGTCCATCTTTTCTGGCTTTTTGAGCTTAATTTCTCTGTCAGCCGAGGCGATAGTTTCTTTACGGTGCGCAATGATCACACGGGTAATTTTCAACCGCGATACCGCTTCATTGATATCTTCTTCCAGCCCCGTATCAAGGTGGCTTGTTGCTTCATCCATAAACAGAATCTTAGGGTCTTTATATAGAGCACGCGCCAAGATGATCCGCTGCTTTTGACCGCCGGATAAGCTCGACCCCATATCACCAATCAGGCTGTCATAGCCCATTGGCATATCGCTAATATCATCATGGATAGCTGCTAATTGAGCACAATGCACCACTTTTTCCATATTGATTGGTGAATCAAAAAAGGCAATATTATCAGCCACAGTACCGGATAGGAGCTCATCGTCTTGCATCACCGCAGCTATCTGCTGACGATACTGTCTTGCACCAACTTGGCTAAGAGATATGCCATCCACCAAAACTTCACCACTGGATGGTTTATTTAGCCCCAGCATTAACTTAAGTAACGTCGACTTACCACAACCGGAAGGCCCTGTGATTGCTACTGACTCACCCGCCTTGATTGTTAAGTTTAGTTTTTCAATAACATTTGGTGTTGCATCAGAATACGCAAAGGAAACATTCTTCACCTCTATTTTGCCTTCAATATTCAGTTTACGATATTGATCAGGTTGCAACTCTTCTTTGTCTGTTAAAGCAATATCGGCAATGCGGTCAAAATGTAGACCCAGCATTTTAAACTCTATGAGTTTCTCGATTAGGTTAGCGGTTTTATCCATAAATTGACGCTTGTAAGACATAAAAGCAAACAGCATCCCTGTGCTAAATCCACCAGCAATAACGAGATGTGCAGCTAAATAAACGACGATGATATTCTCAACACCAAACAGTGCTCGGTTAATCGCGTCATAACCAATTTTAAAATTGCCCAAGCGGATATTGTGGTTAATCGCACTAGCGTAGCGATTTTGCCACTGCCCTTCTCGCTTAACCTCTGAACCAAACAATTTAATCGTCTGAATTCCGCGTACCGTTTCCATAAAGTTGGAGTTTTCTTCAGCGCGCGCCATAATTTCCTGCTCACTGATATTGCGAAATGGTTTATACATAGCAATTCGGATAATCGCGTAAGCAATAACGGCGATAACTACGACGGCAGATAGCATGGGGCTATAGAAGAAGATCATCGCTAGAGTGATTATCGCCATTAAACCGTCAATGATGGCTTCGATTACTCCTGTTGTAAGTAGCTGCTTTACTTGCTGAAGAGAGCCAAACCGTGAAACAACATCCCCCATATGGCGCTTTTCAAAATAGGTAATGGGTAGACGTACTAAATGGTGAAAGAGATTAGCTCCCAACTGAATATTCATTTGATTGCCAAAATGCAGTAACGTAAAGCCCCGCAGTGCATTGGTAGCTATCTCAAACAATAGTACTAAAAAGAATCCAACCGCAAGCACAGTAAGTAATGAGGTATCCCCGGTTAGTATGACATCGTCTATCACCAATTGGATATAATATGGTGCAGCAAGCGTAAACACTTGCAGCAAAATAGAAAGCATAAAAATAAGCAGTAACGAACGTTTTAAGCCAGTGATACGGCTCCAGAAGTCAGCAAATCTAAGACTCGCTTTTTGCTCTTTCTTTTCGAACTCCTTTGTCGGAGTCAGCTCCAGTGCCACTCCTGTAAAGTGTTTAGAAGCCTCTTCCATCGTATAGGTTTTTTCACCACTGGCTGGATCATGGATCACAATACGTTTTTCGTTGGCCTTTTTCAGTACCACAAAGTGATTCATGTTCCAATGTAAAATAGCCGGAGTTTGCAGTGCATCAAGATCTTCAAGTTCAATCCGAAGTGGTCTTGAGGTTAAATGAAGTTTTTCAGCAAAGTGCATAATATCGAGCAGCGTACAGCCCTCGATTGAAATACTAAAGCGCTGTCTCAGACGCGTTAAGTCAGTATGGTAACCGTGATATCCAGCAACCATAGCAAGGCTCGCAAGACCACACTCAGCAGCCTCCGATTGAATGATCACAGGTAAAGATTTCCGTGACCAAAACTCTAACTTGCTGGCCGCGCCTTCGTGTTCCATTTCCATATCAACCCTTTTTACTTCTTATAACTGACCTTTAATGCTAAATACTGGGTCAAATAACCAGCGCAACAAGGACCTTTCTTCGACCACAATATCGGCATCCAAAGTCATACCAGCCCGCAAAGCGGTGTCTTTACCATATGCTTTGACAGCTTGTTCGTCTAACTCAACCACGACTCGATAAGCGGGCTCTTGAATAATACCAGGCATATTGGTTTCTTCGGGCAAAATAACGCTGTTACTAAGCTCCACAATTTTCCCTTTGTAAATACCAAACTTTTCGTAGGGAAACGCATGATAGCGCAATTTAGTTTCCTGACCTTCTTTGATAAAACCAAAAGCTGAAGTTGGTATATAAACAATAGCTTGCATATCACTATGCTCAGGGATAAGGGTCAGTAAATGCTGTCCCATGGAAACATTTTTACCAAGCTTAGCAAGCAATCCAGTGACTATACCTGATTGGGTAGCACGGACTTCACCAAGTCGTTCCTGCTCAATGGACGAGATTTGGATCAGTAGATCGGCTTGTTGTGATTGCAGCTGAGAAATTCGGTTTTGGTGTTCAATTGGCAATTTAGCTAATTGATTTTTGATGTTTTTAAGCTGCGATTCTAGCGCTATACGCTCTGAGCGAATTGAAGAAGCTTGCTGCTTTAGTGAAAGCAAAGTGTCTTTTTGGCGCTGTAATTCAAGTTCAGAAATATACCCAGTGCCTTTTAAGGTTGCAATTTGTGATACCAAATCTTGATTGAGTAGCAGCCGCTCTTGGAACGTGGCCGCTTGGCTCTCAAGCTCTTTTAGCTTTTCTCTTGCGGTGGTTTCTTGTTGCTGTAGCTCTTCTATATCAAGTTGGTACTGTCCACGCAGTTGCTCTATCTGCTGTAGTAAGTTCTTTTGTTGAAAGCGATATTGATTCAATAATGCTTGATTTAACTCAGTGGCTTCGGTGCTATGTTTTGCGGATGCAATACGCAGTAAAGGTTGTCCTGCAGCGACCTGCTCCCCTTCTTTGACCAACACTTCGGACACCACACCTTGTTGCATTGCAGCAACGCGCAGTAGCCCACCACTGGGTTCAATAACGCCAGATACTCTTTCCTTTCTGGTATAGCTACCACTTGATAGAAACACGATGCTTAAAATCACAACCGTTAAAATGAGTAACCCCAGTGTTTTAAATACAGGTGGTTGGATTAAGCTAATTGTGCCCTCTAAGCGATGCTGCTTATGCTCAAACACCTCACGGCGAAATAAATTTTCCATAGCACTTATTGGGTAATATTATTGTTAATATTTTTTTATTGAAAATACAATGTACCACGGGCGGTAACAGAAAGGAATGAAATAAGGCAAGTCATAACTTGCCCTACTAAAAGTTAGAGAAATTTAAACCTATCTCTATGAAAGTGATAATGAAATAACATTACTACTTTTTAATTGGGCGTTGCCAGCCATCTAAGTTGCGCTGCTTTCCACGCGCTACTGCTAGCTGCTCATCTTTTACAGTTGAGGTAATAACAGAGCCCGCACCAATCGTTGCCGTGCTACCGATCTCAACAGGTGCAACTAGTGATGAATTTGAGCCGATAAAAGCATTGTCTCCAATGATGGTTTTTGACTTATTAACGCCGTCGTAATTACAAGTAATGGTACCAGCACCAATATTCACTTTTTCACCTATTTCGGCATCACCGAGGTAAGTTAAGTGATTAGCTTTTGATCCTTTACCTAGGCGCGACTTCTTCATCTCTACAAAGTTACCAATATGAGAGTCTTCTTCCATGATCGCCCCAGGACGCAGGCGAGCAAATGGACCTAAAGTGCATTTATCAGCGACCAGTGCATCTTCGATAAGGGTATTGGCTTTAATTACAACACCATTACCGATTTTACAGTTTTTAAGTACGCAGTTTGGGCCAATGACGACATCATCGCCAATTTCAACATGACCTTCAAATATCACGTTAACATCAATCTGAACATCTTCGCCGGTCGTTACTTGACCACGGACATCAATACGAGCAGGATCCGCTAGACTTGCACCGTTAACCATCAAAGCTTCAGCTTGCCAAGCCTGATAGGCACGCTCTAAAGCAGCAAGCTGCACACGGTTGTTCGCACCTTCAACTTCCATTTCATCATCAGGCTGTGCAGAAGTAATCTCTATCCCTTCACTGTGCGCCATAGCAACGATGTCAGTGAGATAGTATTCACCTTGTGCATTATTATTAGATAACTGTCCAAGCCATTTCTTTAGTAGCCCACCATTTGCCGCCATTATGCCTGTATTGATTTCGGTAATAGCAAGTTGCTCAGCAGACGCGTCTTTTTGCTCCACAATACCAACTAATTTGCCGTTTTCACGTAACATACGGCCGTAGCCCGTTGGATTTGCTAAATCAACAGTGAGTACAGCAAGGCCATTATCTGGCGTCACATTTAGTAAACGCTGTAACGTGCTCTTTTTTGTCAGTGGAACATCACCATAGAGGATTAAAACTTTATCTTCATCTCCAATATGCTCTTTCGCAACCGCAACCGCGTGACCAGTACCTAATTGCTCAGCTTGATGAACCCAATTTACTTCGTTATGTGCCAAAGCAGTTTTTAATTGCTGCGCACCATGTCCGAATACTAAATTGGTCGATTGCGCCCCAAGAGACACCGCATTATCGATGACATGCTGCACCATTGGCTTTCCTGCAATAGGGTGAAGTACTTTTGGCAGTTTTGAGCGCATGCGGGTACCTTTACCCGCAGCCAGAATAATTGTATTTAATGGCATGAACACAGGATCCTTTTTCTTGTGTCAGTTAAACAGGTGTACTTTTCTATACTTACGCCTTTAACGCCATCACTTCTATGTGCATCGCGATACCTAAAATTAGCAGGCAGATAAGTACTTACTCAGTACAAATTTTGCAATATTGTAGCGGGGATTGTTCAGAAACGTAAGAGAGTATCCGGCTGAAAAAGAAACTATTGATAATGAGAGTGTTTATCCGCACACAGCTTTTTATCCGGTATCGAGAGCGTTCCTTTCAATGGGCAGCGAACAGCTCATCAACCTACACCAGCCACATATAGATGAATCTCAAACACTGTGCGCCAATTATAGTGATCCCATGATATGCATGACAACTAAGCTGACGGAAACACTGAAGATAATGAAAGAGCTCAAAAATAGCTATACAACGGTTTCGTAGGTAGAGTTACCAAAAGCATAGAGCTAATACATTGCCGGATAAGATAAACTTCACAACTCAACGGCAATTTTAGTTTTTGTAAATCTCAGGTTCGTTAAAAACAATTAACTCACTCATCTTCGGATGAAAAAACAAATATCGAGAATAGAATACCAAAACTGCCAAAAATTGAGACATAAAAGTCAAAGTCTCTTTCAAAGAAAAGAGTAAAAAGTAAGTAGAAAACATTAAAAGAGACCACAGAAAATAGAATCTTTAACAAATAACTCGAGTTCAATATCTAACCCCTCGTGTTATAAAGACAGCAAAACTATCGCTGCCCTTGTTGTTATCATTAGCTATTACATACAGGTTACTTGCTCAACTTCACCATCACCAGAGTTTGTATAAGCTGTATAACACTCCTGATCACCGCCATAGCCATCATCATGAGCATCTCCTAGGGATTTGTCGTCAGATGATTGCTGGTCTTGGTCACGGTCTCAATCACCAGAATTTCCACTTGTAGAATGACTTGGGTTTTTATTTTGCTGCGCCATAACAATAATTCATTGATTTATATAAACTTTACCATTTTTAGTCACGCTAACTACGGTTTCATTTAAAAATCCAAAAAATAATAGTTTTAAAGACTGCTTACTTAAAAAGTATAAAAAAGAGCCAAAGCGTACACTCTGGCTCTTTTTTAATTACATATCTTTAAAGAAATCAGGTGGAATGATACCGCCACCTTCAACACAACCAGCAGGCTGCGTCTCTTTCTTCAGATCTTTAATAGGTAAACCACCGTTTACTTTCTTTTGCTGCGCTTTATTTAATGAAAATGGATGCATAGTTTTCTCCTTATTACATCTACAAGTAAGTTTTGATACGAGAGGGCCGCCACCCGATTTATACCAAAACAGTTAAAATTATTTATTTTTACTTTCTGTCATCGCATCTATCAGCCATTTTGTGATTGGCACTTCAGTGCGCTCTTCTACACCGAGAAACATCGGTGAGGGATTAGCTTCAAGGAAATAGTACTCACCAGTCGCCGTTCGTCTCCAGTCAATCGCGGTCCAGTTAAGTTGCAACGCTTTCGTTACGGCGATCGCTTGGCTCTTTATACTTAAAGGCGTATTGACCAATCGCATACTTGCAAGATCATCTTCTCTAAAATCAACACTGTTGCTGTCAATTGCAACTGAAGCAACTCTGCCATCAACCACAAATGTACGTACATTTGTGCCTTCAATATACTCTTGCACAGTGATAGGTGACTTTTGCAGAGCAACGAGAGCATGCTCTGGGTCAATATGCTGAGCAGTTAGCCATTCCGTATATGCACCGCCATAAACTGGTTTGAATATCGCTTTATCAAAAGCCTTATATGCCGCTTGGATCGCTTGAAGCTCATTACCAATATAAGTACTAGGCACCAGGCAGCCGAGCTCTTTTACTCTGGCCAACTGCCTCGGTTTCTCCAAATGATATTGATATGCCGCCCAGCTATTAAACCAGCGAGTACTATTGTTTAACTGCATCCAAGTGCGGATAGTAGCCATGCTGTCCTGTGCTGCTAAGCTATCCAAACTGCCCACATTCTCACGTGTCGATTCATCACTCACCCCAGAAAAATTTCGCCAGTACACAGCCTCAATATCATCAAGAGAAATCTGTGTTCCACAGGCAAGGCTTATCGAATGTTTATTATCTACGAAATCAAAACTCAACTGACACTTTGACGGAAAATCATGTGATTGAAAATGGTATACCTCATCTCGACAGCGCTTTAACTGTTGAAACATATGCTGGGTATGACCATCTTCAACTTGTCCCATAACAATAATTGCCATTTTTACTCTAAGCCTCGCAATACTGACCTGCGTTACCGCAGAATTTATTCTTCAAATTCAAAGTATTCACTATTAGAATTCGGGCCTTTAATTTGAAGCAATTGCACTTCACCCTGATAGTCAATTAATAATTGCTGATAGGCTTGAATAATTTGTGACTTATTCACACGCTTCAGATAATGTATCAGCTCATCTCGAGAACTAAAATCGAGCCTACCACTCAACCAATCTTCGAAGTAACGCTGAGATTCAATAAATACATTTTCAGGCTGCTTTTCTAAACTGACAAGCAATCCATCTTTAACAACCTCAAACTCCTTCTCATCCATTTTTTCAAGTCCTTGATAAAATGACATAATGAAATTATCAAACTCGGACTTAATCTTTGGTAACGAGGTATTTGCACTTTCAATAAATAAACTGAAAGCTGGATAATCATGTACCTTAAACGCTTTACTCCCTACCGCATAAGCCATTTGCTTTTCAGTTCTCAAAGTATTGAATATTGAGCTATTAAAAAACTGGTTCAACACCATAAGCGCAGCATACGTGGGCGCGGATTTTTCGGCGTAAATATAACTCTCTCTATAATAAACGTTATCCAGTGAAGAGCGCTGTTTATCATTCGTCATATAACCTTTTTGAGGAGCATATTTGGTTGTAATCTGTGGCTTTTGGGTCTGGGATGTTGGACCAAAAGTTTCTCTTACTTTATACGCAAGACTTTGCACATCAGCTTGGTCATAACCACCAAATGCAAATATATCGATGTAAGTGTTACTTACTAACTTATTGTGAAAACTAGCTAATTCCTTGGTATTAACTTGCTTAAGTTGTGCGATAACCTGCTCTGTTGTCCACAACATCGCTTCAGTCTTAACTTGTCGACCAAAATGCAGTTCCGACTGGTACGCAAGCGGCAATTTATCTAGATTTTCTAAAGATTCTAAATACAACTTTTTCGCAGCTTCAAGTCTAGATTCCGAAATTTCCATGCCGGTAATTTCTTTAAAAAGCTGCTCAGCATAATAATCTTGCTTTCCTGTTTTCCCTGAGAGAGTGATCGCTAAATTTCCTTGCGCATTCTGCATCGCCATCAGGTTTATCTGATGCCTTTGTTGAGCACGAGTCCCCAACCTTTGCAGCTCTCTTATCATCATCACATTTAACAAGTTCAGCATTGTGTGATTTTTCACATCTTGATTAAGTACTGCACTTTCAATGGATATACCTAAAACGCCCTGACGCTGTGTAAAATGTTCACTATTTTTCAACCAAGCACTAATACCCTTTGATGCAACAACTTGGCTAGGTAGCTCGTTACTTTGCTTAACAAGCTGTGTAGCAACCTCTTCTTCTACAGAAGGCGAATGCAACTTAAAGTTCAACCCTGAATCTGCATAACTTTTTTTCGCCGAATCGGACAAAGGAGCAACATGGTAGCTACCTTGTGCATATTGCAAAGAAGTGCCCGTTTTTTCATCGTTGCTAATGTGCCATATTCTGGCTTTCTCTAAGGTGAGATTAGATAAACTTTCGCGAATGACTGCTGAATTAAAACCTTTAAAATAAGTATCAAAATGAAGGATATCGCGAGCAGGTACAGTTTGCATCATACGACTAAACTGCATTGCCAAATGAAGCGCGGGAGGCTTTTGGTAGCTCTCAAATTGACCACTAAGCATTTGTTTTAGCTCAGCGGCATATCCTTCAGTTATCCCAGTTTCCTTAATGAGTTCAACGTAATCAAAAAATGCTGCGACTATTTTTTCCTGATGCATCTTGCCTTTTTCAGTCAACATAAATTGTACCAGCGCAGTACCCTCAAGGCCGTAGCTATTGGGTATCAACATAGGTAGCATCATTTCAATTAACCCTTGCTCAGTCAGCGTAGCAGCCAAGGACCCCGGTTCTTGAGAAGCCAATAACATTTGAATGTACGCATTTGGCTTAAATTGCCAATTAGCAAAGTTTGAAGACAATGGAAACTGTAATAGTAATAGATCGGTAGCAACTTTGGTTTGGAGCTTGATTTCTTGGCCTAGTGTAGCTTCTGTAAATACCGGTGTTGAAATAATTGGGGGTTCAACCTGTAAGTTTTTTATTTTTGCAAAGTGCTTTTTTGCTAACGATTTTAATTCGCCAGTCGACTCCCCTCCCACTAGCGTCACTGTCATTAAGTTTGCAGAGTAATACTGCTTGTAAAAGTTAGCCATCGCTGCATAGAGGTCATTCTTATTTGATTTACTCTTTAATGAAGCTTTATTGCCTGCACCGAACTTTCTAATTGGATGCTCTGGATTAACGGTTACGGCGGCCGTACGGTTAATCACGAAGCTATCTTGTTGCCTCAATCGTTGCCACTCTTGATCTACTGCATTGATTTCATTATCAATATTTTCTTTATCAAAAAGAGGATTAACGATTGCATCACTAAGCATCGTCAATGCAGTATCAAATTTATCTTGCGGTAAACTAAAGAAGTAACTCGTCATTTGCAATTCAGTGGCGGCATTATATTGTCCGCCATGCTTGCTAATAAAATCCTTCAATGCATTTGGCTTAGGGTAAGCCTTAGATCCCTGAAAGATCATATGTTCCAGAAAGTGCGCCAGCCCTTGATAAGATTCAGGGTCATGATATTGGCCAACACCAACCGTCAGACTTACAGCAGCTTCTGAAATACTGGGGTCTGAGACAACCACAACTCGTAGGCCATTTTCCAATACGAGCTCATCATAACTTCTGTCATCTTGCACACTTTTGATAAATTGAGACTGTGCAATATCAGATGGTACAGCAGAAGTCAGTTGCGTTATCGTAGTATTTTTTTGTGCTGTAGCATTAAGAGAAAGTAATGCCAAAGCGACTAAAGACAATCTGTTGTTAAACATAACTCACATACCTCTAAAATTTATCGGTGTTATAATTACTTAGGCTGGCACAGCGCTAGACATCAGTGCTTCTCGTTGGGTTTTATCGAACCAAGGAGATTCCTCTTTAGGTACAATACCTGAGTCAACGTATTGCTTCATAACAAGGCCCCTTTCAGTAAACAAACGCCTGACCAAATTGGGGTCCGCTTCAAGCCAATTTTCAGGAAATTGCGCCTGTGCTAAGCTGAATACAGAAGTATCCTGTGGATCCAAAGGCTTGAAATCTTCAACAACTAAATCAAATACCCCATGATCAAATGGGTCTCCAGACGCTTTTTCTCGAATGAAAAACCTTTCTTGTTTACCTCTTACTGCCATCTTTACAGCTCGGTGGTGGCAATATGGGTTATTTCCACGCTTGCCAAAGAATACATGAGAGGTCCAGTTACAACCGCCACGACAAACCTTTGCAAATTCGCAGGTTGCACACTCTCCCCAAAGGTGTTTGGTCGCATCTTCAGGTTTATTAATATCGTTGAATCTAAGCTCATCAGTATTTTCATAGATATCGCGTAGTGAACGCTCTCTAATGTTACCGCCAGTGTATGCATTTGTTGGTAATGAAGGACAGCCCTTAATGCTCCCATCAGCTTCTATACCGAGTGTATTCTGGCCGGCTCCACAACCTCTATAAAAAGCCCATTCAGAATGAGTGGATTTATTATCTCGAAGCTGACGTTCATAAGGTCCAAAATAACCAATGTTATTGCCTGCTTGCACAGCTAAGCCATCACGCCTACCTCTAACAGATAGAAAGTTAATTAGAGGGAAAACGTCAAGTAATTCATTCGGCTGTAATAGCATTTCATCATTATCTGCAGCATTACCCATAGGTACTGTTAGCTGCAATTGCCATGCTCTAGCCCCCACATCTACAAGTTTCTGGTAAAGCAAAGGCAGTTGCTTTGCCGAATAACGATTTATCTGAGTATTACAACCAACATTAATTCCTACGTTGGTCAATCGTTCAATTGTCAGGAAGCATTGCTTCCAAGCTCCAACTTTTCCTCGGAGCAAATCATGTTCTTTTTCTAATCCATCAATAGAAACAGAAACTGTTGAAATACCAGCCTGCTTCATACGTTTAGCTGTTCCTTCAGAAATACCAAAGCCGCCAGTTGTCATTGATGCTTTCATACCCAAGCGGGTAATTTCAGCAGCTATCATCAACCAGTCTGGGCGCATAAAGGCTTCACCACCAATCAGTGAAACTTCCTTAATGCCTAGGTCAGCCATTTGATGGACCAAATCTAATGCTTCTGTTGTGGAGAGTTCATTTACTCTGCTGTCTCCTGCTCGCGAGCCACAATGACTACACGCTAAATTACATTTCAACGTAATTTCCCATACTGCATAAGTTTGGCGTGCTTCTTTTTTTATTTTTATTCCTGCACTATCCATATTGACTGACATATTTTTAACCCCTAGTAGCTCAAGTCTTATTGGTGGCGCATAACGCGCCACCAACACAATCACGATCTATTCGAAACGTTCTTAGAACTTTTCAAATGGAGGATCGATGATTACGCCGTATAACGGCTGAGGGCAAACCCACCAGTCACAAGGTGGTAATTTGTCATCACCAGGGAATTTGATAGGTGATAGACCACCTTCTACTTTTACAAGTAGTTCTTTTGCTTCGGTAACATCTTGCATATTTTGATGTAAGTCTTTCATTTTATTATCCTAATTTATTTTTAAAAAATAACATGTAGTTTGATTACCAAGTTTGAAGCTTCAAATGGAAGGCATCTCTAGATCTTCCAACCAACACAGAACCACTGTCCTTTTGTGGCGCTGAGATTGATACTATCTCGCTTTTTTTGGTAATCGATTTTCAGACAAAGTGGAGAAGTAGAGTTGAGTACAGCCACCTGCCAGACCGACTTAAAGTTGCAAAGTGTGAAAGGTAAATAACACATCTCTTCAATTCGGTATGGCTCAATATTGTTGCTAAAAAAGTTTTAAATCAAACAAAGGAAAAAAACAACTTAACTATAATTATCATAATCTTAAGCACCAACATTATGGCCAAATAAGAGTATATTATTGGTTTGATATTGATATTCAGCTAATGTAAAAATCAAACTAAACACTTTGACAGATGAGAGACAGTTGATGAGCCCCCATTAATCATTCAGTGTCTATAACATGAGCGTACGGCCTAGAGAGATAAAATGATGATGGCCATTCAAAAGTATGACCTACTAAGATCAACAGTCGTGTGATGCGAAAGGAGTTTGGAAAAGTTTATGAATAATCTCGTAAGAGTGATGCTTACTATGTTTGGTACACTTCAATCCCAAGGCGAAACTCCGAGATCTAATCGGTGTTTTTTAATCACTTGAAGAAATGCTGCCAATTGCGATTCTGCTAGTCTCCAACATATACCCTTACTTAGATATTTATCCCTGCGTTGGTCTTTGTCCTGGCAATGTAAGCCAAATAAAGATGGCTCATGTTCATCTTGAAACACCAATAAGCTATCAAGGCTTTCAAAATCGATCGTTTTGTCTCGCAAAAACAGATAAGAAATCACAATCGTGCAATTCTTGACATCTAAAACCAACTTATTTTGAATCGTAACCAACAAGTAAAATCCAGCCGAGACCATAAAAGTGACACAGTATAAGCTAAACCAAAAAAGTATTTTAGGGTTACTGAGAAGTTCAGACTTAAACGCCGACGCTGCGCTCTGCGGTGAGTATATCCCCTCCGACATCCAAGCAGATATGCCGAAAAAAACGGCTAATGCAAATAATAGACGAGATACTTTAATTGAAAAGTAAAATTGCGTAGTGTTTACTTCATCTACCAGTGTAGACTCCCCTCGGGGAGAGGTTTGTATGTGATCGTCCACGATTGATGTTCCCTTTACTGCTATTTTTAAGTTGATATTACTGCAAACTATGGAAAATATGCAGCCACAAAATAACTAGCATTCCATGGCTGCTTGCCGATTACTGCTTACTCTTAATTAGTCCTATCGGACCGCTATGAGTTGTCGCTGTAAATTGTAAGCTTGGAGTTTCTAAATGGATTACCAACCCTAAACTAGCGGCAGAGATAGATTCATCCGAATTGACTCGACCATCCGCGTTAAGATCTTGCCAAACCATTAGACGGTCAAAATTGCTATCTAATGCGTCTATCTTCAAGTCGCGATTGCTATCTAATAGCAATAAAGTATCCAACTGAGTATCTGCATGACCAAAATGCACTTCATTAACACTGTCGAGCTCGCCGCTTCCGTTAAAGTCTATGAATAACATTCCGTCACTTTGACCTAAGGAAATCTCTCTGTCTGCTTGCGCGGACTGCCAGCGAACACCATTGTTATCTAGATCAAGCATAACAATGTACGTGTTATCAAGCAGATCGATGCTTCTCAGATGCTCTCGACATAACATATCGGGTCTAGTTACCCGCTGATAACCGCAGCGCATGTCATTGAGTATTTCATTTCCTTTATTCACGACTTTTTGATAATAGCTAGCAGCAGTCATCGCATCCTTGACATACGTATCGTAAACAAAATTTTCAACAGCTGTTTCAACACTATTACCAGCCGCGTAGCTGAACCCAACAGAGACTGCAGCCTTGCCAACAGCAACTACAGGGTTTTTACCTAACATTCGACCAACAGCATCGATCGTTTTACCAGTTTTAACGGCAACCACAAATGCAAGTGCCTCAGCTAATGCTTCTTGACCCTCACCATTCCAAGCGTGACTAAAGCCTTGTACGCCACTGTTGAGCCTATCGGCGAGTTTACCTAAGTTTTGAAGCATTCCATTGACTTGTTTATAGGCTGAACTATTTGGGTCTAGGCCATTTAATATTTGCTTTAGCTTCAACTGGAATTGCGCGACAACGTTAGTAATATCGCCTGCATCTTCTTTAAATTGTTTAGCTTCTTTCTCTTTTTGACTATTTTGATTACTTGATGATGAGCCGCCTCCTCCGCCTCCGCCGTCAGAAAAACCTGAACCACCACCATAACCCCAGCTAATGAAGCCACCAAATCCGCCACCAGAATTACCTCCACCACAAGCTAGTGTGTAGCTTTCACATGAATAAACCACTGTGATTCGTTCTATTTCTGATAACTGGTAATCAGAACCGGCATAGTCACTATCGAAGTCTGCGGTATAACTAGGTTGAGTTTTATCGCACTCACCGATATAGCTCCACGCTTCATAATCACCATCGGAGAATAAAGGGTTTTGATTTTTTGACCAATAGCTCGCTTCATAAACAAAGCGGCCAAAAGCAACACGCTCCCCTTGTGTATACGCGCGATTACTATACCAAGAAGCAGGACAGTGATTTACACCTTGCTCCGGTAACTCAATCTCGCCATTTAATACTTGGTTTGCTTTATAAAAGTCGACTAATCCAAAACCAAATTTACCATCTCTGCCCTGTTGTCCCAGGTCTTCGGCACTGCCAAATAACGCTTGAATTAGCGTTTCTCTATCCACATTAGGGTTAGCTGATTTGAGCTTGGCTATACCAGCACTTACAATGGCTGCTGCTTGTGATGTGCCGGATAAAACAGCATGCTCAGACTGATTTACATCAACCTGTAAATCGAATGTCTCTGAACTTCCGTGTGTTAACGTCAAGTTTGGAATAAGTAGAGTCGGGAAGCTTGTACTAAAATCGATCTTGCTAATGGTAGTATCTGCAATACCAACATCATAAGTAAATACTATCCCACTACCGTTAGCATCAGCGCATGTGTCTGTAGCATCTTTTAACCACTGCTTGCTTTCAGGGGATAGAGCATATTGTGTATCATGCTCATCCAATAGCGTTTTAGGCAGCGCTACCAAGCAATTTTCCACTAAGCTCAATTCATTTGGAAAGTCCTGAGTACCATTATCAATCTGAACAAAGTGCAGTTTATTTCCTACATTATTGCTCACCGCAGTCACTCGATTACGATTCGTCATTGTCGAACGAATATTCACACCGGGCGCAACTAGATCAATACTGGCATTCTCAGCGGAAAAATATGCAAGATCCGTATTTTCATCGATCGCGCCAACGGCGATCACATTTCGATAAGCCGCTGGAAACGCTAGGTAGTCACCTTTATCTGATTGAGGTATCCCGTGATTTCCCGCAGCAGCAACAAAAATAATGTCTCTGTCATAGGCAAGTCTATCGATCACATCTCGAGTAGCAGATGAAAAGTATGGACTACTAAGCGACATATTAATCACTTGAGCACCTGAATTTGCACATTGCTCTATGGCACTAATTAGGTCTGAATCGCGGATAATAGAATTCTCACCATTAGCCGACCGTAGTAATTTTCGTACTTCAACGGATATTTCACCGTTCGCAAAAACAGGATCGGTAAGTAGTCCAGCGAGGTGAGTTCCGTGCCCAATCGCATCTTGATACCAGAAGCCTGCATACTCACTACTCAGCCCTGAAAATAACTGTGAGCTCAATTGGGAATGATTAAGTTGAACACCTGAATCGATCAGACACACTTTCGTTGTACCAACGGTCTGAACCTCCAGTTTAGAAAGCTTTGTTAACTGTTGCCAGTTAAGCTGATTTTGCGATTTATCACCCGCATTATGAGAAAGTAATTGAGGGAAATGATACCTATGATTTCCCTCAATCCGCAGTAAACCACCTTGATTAAGTGATTCTACAAGTAGAGAGTCAAGTTCATTCTGGGTAACGGTGAGAGAAGCATAAGTACGGATACCATCTGAAGATAACAGCGTTGACCGCGCAACAAATGCTGAGGGTAAATTTCCCTGAGTGTAGCTCACAACAATAGGTGTTGTATTCTCATCGGCTCCAGATGCATATATGTGCCCTACGGGCAAAAGTGCCAATAATAAACTTTGTGCAAGTTTACTAAATTTCATCTTCTATTCCTTTTTTTATTATCTTTTTCAAAGTATTGAAGGGTTTATTCTATTTCCTATTCCACCATATGAAGTATTCAGCTAATAATTGAGAGACGCTTATTGAACAGTCGCTTGTTAAGTAGTCGCTGTGATTAAGAGTGCACGATTTGTCCAGAGCACTATCAACTAGTTAAGAAAGCCTAATGCTATTGCTGATGAAAATTTGTGACCCTAGTAAACAGTTGGGGTATGAGGTAACAAAGAGGCAAAAGAAATCTCTTCCGCCCCTTAAGCATTGCTTATTTCAAAGAGTACTTAGCTAAATCATATGGTGGGATCCAGATACCGTAAGACATTTGAAACGGAGGCTTTACTGGGTCAATAGGGTCTGGAATAACACGAGGAAAATCCCAAGGAACAGGTGTTAAGCCATTATCATGCAGTGTGCCACCTTCGACTAACTCAAGTAACTCGGCTGCATTATTCAGCTCTTGCATATCGTAGTTTTTATTTCTCATTTTATTTTCCTTATTACATTTATTGATAGAGCTTGTACTCTCGAGAGTATACTTTGCGGTAAACCGCTAAGTTTTGGTGCCTCTATCATTTACACCTAGAAGTCTGCCGCCACAGACTTTTATTCACTCACACAGCTTTAGCTAAACCTAACGCTCTGTATTGATGAATTGCATTTAATTTCTCGCTATTTAATCGCTCTCTCAGATTAGAGTCTGTCGCCAACCAAGAAGGAGGAAAATTTATACCCTGAATAGTGAAGCGATTTACGTTGTCATTAGATGTCGCGGAGATTGATTCTTCATAGATTTCAAATACACCGTGATCAAACGGGATACCTGAAGCCGCAACGCGCTGCTGAAAGCGCTCACGTAAACCGCTGGCGGCTAAAGTTAATGCTCGATGATGGCAATAAGGATTATTTCCTCGCTTTCCAAAAAATACATGAGCAGTCCAATTGCAACCAGCTCGGCACAGTTTCGCGTATTTACATCCCTTACAATTACCCCACAAATGTGCAATCGACGCATCGTCCATTTCTTGACTATTAAAATTCAGTTCTGGTGCATTTTCATAAATATCCTTCAATGTACGTTCCCTGATGTTACCCCCTGTATATTCTTCGCTCGGCAATGATGGACATCCCTTGATCTTACCATCAGCTTCAATGCCGATAGCTCCTTGTCCCGCAACGCAACCGGTATAAAACGAGTACTTACTCTCTTGCATAAAAGTCCCTCTAAGCAAACGTTCATAAGGACCAAAATAACCAACATTATTACCAGGTTGAATTATGAGATCGTCTTTTCTGCCACGAACTGACAGCAACCCCAATAATGGATACAGATCGAGTAATTCATAAGGCTGCATCAACATCTCATTATTATCAGCCGCATTCCCCATTGGCACGGCCAATTGGATTCGCCAGTTTTTGACGCCGACATCAATTAATTTTTCGTACAATAAAGGAAGGTCCTTTGCGCTTTTTCTTGTTACTGTAGTATTTACTCCAGTATGTACTCCCAAATCTTTAAATTGAGATAATGTGGTGAAGCATTGGCTCCACGAATCAGACTTGCCACGAATACTGTTATGCTCATCTTCAAGACCATCAATAGAAACTGAGACTGCTTCAATGCCCGCTTGAGCCATGCGCTTTGCGGTTCCTCTGGAAATGCCGTAACCTCCAGTCGTCATGGTGACTCTCATACCTTTATTTTTTATTTCTGACGCAATCATCAACCAATCAGGACGTAGATAAGCTTCGCCACCTATTAAGGTCACTTCCTTTACGCCTAGATCAGCCATCTGTTTGATTAAATCAAACGCTTCCGTAGTCGACAGCTCATCAGCTCGTTTATCACCCGCACGAGAACCACAATGACTACAGGCTAAGTTACACTTTAAGGTAATTTCCCACACAGCATAGGTGCTCCGATCATACTCTCGAACCTTCACACCAGCGTTTTCTAATGTATTTGTCATGCCTTATGCCCCATTTCAAACACGCCAAATGTCATAGCGTCTCAAACTTAGGTCCAATCATGTCAGTCAAAAATTTGTAAGGCAAATTACAATAAATAAATTTATTGTTTAAAAACAAAAAGATAAAAATAGCTTCTCAAAAAATAAGAGTTTGATAAAAATTAGCGGGATTTTTAGCTCTGTTTTCATTAAGTAATAATGAAGCAGGTTAACGCTTGAGAGATTAAGCACTCGAATTCAGATGATGGTATACGACCTCTGATGAAGCGGTTAAAAAGCAAACTGCTTACAGGTAATCCCACGGTGGGATCACATCATCTTTCAACAATGCATTGAGTAAAAGCGATTTGTCAGAAAGCAAGCAACAAAATAATGGGTGCAGCCGTGAATAAGTGCATATTACTTATGCATTAAGCGCTGATAAATTACTAAAGAAACCAAACAGAAATGGCCAGAGCTTGCTGACTTAGTTGCAATTGATGGGCAAACAACAAGAATTGATACACACTTTTATCTATCCCCGTCCCTGAAGATGCGCAAATAATGCAACAAGAAGAAATTCTCCACCATTGGTACATAGAAAGTCAGCAACATTAGGTGCTAGGCTTGACGACGAATTCAGAGAGAAACTCTTCTAGAGTTAGTTTTGTTAAAAAATATGCTCTCACCTCAAGTAATCAATGCTAGAGAAGCGTTCTAACAATGTATCAACTTGCATAAATAGTCTGTCTACCTCAAGAACATCCTAAAAATCAAAACCTTACATGAAGACAGGTTCTTAATCTTGTCCAGTGTCTAAATAAAACTCTTTGCTTATGCGCCATTCCTCTTTTTTGTTTATTCTAATGAAACGACACAGATTGCTAAACAACATCTTACTAGATGCTTATAGAATATTACTTTTTGATATTTTTTCCTCTAAACCAATGAATTTATTACTTTCATTTAATTTCTTAAAATTTGATTTTTTATTGTTTTTATAATTTTCAGAGGCGAGCTGAACTCCCTCTAGAACAAGTCATCTTCTTTGGCGGAAGTGATGACTAATTATAATATCAATAAAAGGTAATGAAATGGAAAACATGATTGAGCTAAATGCAGCAGAAATGGCAGAGGTAAATGGTGGGGTAGCGTTTATAATTCCTCCAATGGTTGGTTTTGCTTTTAAAGTAACTGGAATTAGTCTGGGTACTATCGGCGGCTCTCTTGCGGTTTACTCTGCATATCGTACAATTTTCTATTAATTAAGGAATTAAAAATGCAAGAATTAAGCATTCAAAGTATTCAAAGCATTCAAAGTATTCAAAGTATTCAAAGTATTCAAAGTATTCAAAGTATTCAAAGTATTCAAAGTATTCAAAGTATTCAAAGTATTCAAAGTATTCAAAGTATTCAAAGTATTCAAAGTATTCAAAGTATTCAAAGTATTCAAAGTATTCAAAGTATTCAAAGTATTCAAAGTATTCAAAGTATTCAAAGTATTCAAGAAGTGAATGGTGGCTCGAGCTACCGTTATGCAAGAGCGTTCGGAAGAATCGCAGGTAGAAATCTAGCCAGAGGTATACTGATTGGTGGTCATGTTGGTCTTGTTTTGGGCCTTGGTATGATTGCATATGATCTGTATCATATGGAATAACCTTTGATGAGGCTGAATTCAGCCTCATTTTTCTAGATAACGTAGTAGAGAGAATAGAATGAATAACATCCTAGAAAAGCCATATAAGTTTTCATTATCTATATTATTACTTATATTAATCCCTTTTTTATTTCATCTTAAATTAGATGCTGCCAGCATCCTAGCATTACTTAGCTTCATATCAAGCTTTCTCATTATAAATTCAATATTTATGAACCGCATTGTGCATTTTAAGATCGCAGAATGGATAATTTACATCATGATCTCGTTATTTTATTTGCCTATGATGGATAAGTTTCCTGCATTTTTTATTTTTTGCATGGTTGTTTCTATCTATATCCTAAAAGTAGCTATATCAAAAATAAATGACGAAGAAGGGTGAACCTCTAACTTTATAATGATCAATTCCAACTACGCACTTTCCATTTATAATTTTCAAACTTGTTGGACTGATAATGTACCCATACGACCTCACAGCGAGATTATGAAAGTTTTATTATGTTCATCCTTAAACCAATTGAATTACTTGAAGATCTAAACGATCTTACTACCCTCAAATTGCAGATTTTTTGAATCACACAACCAAAACATCGCAATTTAAGTGTAAAAATGACACCAGAATCAACTAGGCACACACCACAAAAACACCCGTTTTAATTCAAGCTTCTTGATATCGTTTCATCGCATCATGAGCTGGCAAAACTCATTGATTAGCAGCGCTTAGAGAGCGGATTTAAACAGCGCTATGGCGATAAAGGCGCTGACGCCAAGCCTGTCCCCCTTCTAGCGGGCCTCGAATACCTGAAACAAATTCACAAATTGTCTGACGAAAACACGGTGGTCATGTGGTGCGAAAACCCGTATTGGCAATATTTTTGTGGCATGCAATTTTTCACTCATGAGCGCCTTGCTGCCCAAGTTCAATGACACACTTTCGCAAGCGAATTGGCGAAGATGGGGTTGAATTGAGCTTTCGTTAACTGTTGATACTGGTCTTAAAAGTAATACCATCAAGCCTGTAAGCTTACGAAAGGTGGTTGTAGACAGCACCGTCATGGAGAAAAATATAGCCCACCCAACGGACAGTAAACTACTAGAAAAATGCCGTGATAAACTGGTTGGTTTCGCTAAGCAAGCCGGTATTCGGCTTAGGCAAAGTTATGAACGAATTGGCCCTAGGACCGCGCAAAAAGTAGCGGGCTATGCCCATGCTAAGCAATTTAAACGCATGATGAAAAAACAGAAAAACTATCTCATACGGGTGATGAAAGACATCTTGAGGAAAATCACCGGGCAGCCAAGTCAGGAGTTTATCCATACTCTACAACAGGCCGATCGGCTGTTAAAGCAAGAAAAACGAGTAAAAACAAACTCTATAGCCTACATGGGCCGGGTGTTGAATGTGTCGCCAAGAAAAATTAATGAGGAGTTGAAGCGATCTAAGTAGATGTATGAAAATATTATGCCTGCTAAGATAAATAGCCAGCTAGAGCGATATCATAGTTCCAAAGAGGTAATCGTTATTTTTTACAATTATTGAATAAAAAAACCTCCACCCACAACCAATATAAAAAGTTCAACTAAAACTAATAGTCACAAAAAACCCTTTTTCAACTAAGGTATTATCCAACTCACTATTTTTAACTTCACTTTTAATACCAAAAAAGTAATCAACATAAATATCTGCAACCGCACCTTTAAATTCTATATTAACTTTTCTATCAGAAACATCTAAAGATTTTATTTCTCTACACTTAAACTTCCTAACAAAAGGAAATGTATAACAATATAGCTCCTTATTTTTTACTTTCATAGGGACTCTCCCCCTATAAAATACAAACAAGAATATAAAAATGAAAAGAAACAATTGAACAGAGTAATTGATGATACTACTATCCGAAACTGAAAGCCTCAAAATTGGTATTAAGAAAATTGTTAATGTTATTAATAAATTACACAAGAAAAAGCTCAAATTTCTACCCCTACATAAATTTATAAACGTTGGGGCTTATTAAGCCCCAACACTCAGCTTTTTAGTAGCAAGCATAAGCACCGACGATCATGCCAAATGAACCGCCTAGCGTGCTACCACCAACAACACCTGGACCAGCTCCAAAACCAAAACCGCC
Organism: Pseudoalteromonas sp. JC3; assembly: GCF_030291895.1. NCBI lineage: Bacteria > Pseudomonadati > Pseudomonadota > Gammaproteobacteria > Alteromonadales > Pseudoalteromonadaceae > Pseudoalteromonas > Pseudoalteromonas sp. JC3. The sequence continues at coordinate 4,314,392 of NZ_CP127855.1, forward strand.
AAAGAATCCAGCAGCACCACCAACAGCACCACCAAGAAGCGCGCCACCAGTAGCAAATCTACCCATGCAGTCGCCGCCTGAAACTTCTTTACACTCGTTAAGTTTAATTTCTAACATTATCATTTTCCCTATTATTTAAGACAAACAGCAGTGCCAAAAGTTACACCGATATTGAATCCCCACATAGCTCCGCCGGCCATACCAACTGGGCCTGAGATACCACCGCCAATAAAGCCACCAAGAGTACCTAAGGCACCAAAGCCAGTAACACATGCAGCCTCAGCAAACCCAGCACCTTTAACTTCAATGATCTGATTTTTATTAATTTCTTTCATCTTTCTTCTCGCATTAATTAAAACTTAAATTTCCAGCTACCAATTCCGCCAAAGCAGGTAGCCCTTAAAAAGGAGAGAATTAAATATTCAACTCAAATCGAACTTTAGACATAAAAAATAAACAAGTCAAATTATAAAAATATAATTTAACCTTTAAAAACATAAACATAGGTTAAAACTGTAAATTGGTAACATTTAAATAATAAAAAATCAGTAATAAGATACCAGCCGTACCTATAAAGGGTTAGAAAAATCTCCTAAGAACTCTTTGAAACTCTAGATATTCAACTTTTGGAATTTTTCACGATGACCTTTATTACAGTGACACACTGTCGGAATATTAAAAATTCATAGACAAAGTGTCTGATATAGAAATTTGAGGTAAACGAAAATAAGGTGACATAAATATGGTGAGTTGTATCTTATATCTATTAAAATTTAAGATAGAGTCATACATCGGGCAGCCAATGAGGTTTAAGTCATTTTAAAGTAAAACCTGAGTTGCAAACAGGATCGAGGAACCTCCGAAACAGCTAAGGAATTGTAGGAATAATAAGATATTTAATATCAGTTACTGAAAACTCGTGGGGAAATATTAAGGTAAAAGTAAATAGGTGAGCGCTTAGTTATGACTGGGAGTTCTAAAATTTCCCAACGATCTACGATGGCATTCAATGTATAGAACGCTTGCTCAGGTGCTATTTATTTTTTCATTGTATGAGTGAAAATTTACGGTCCAACAGAAAAGCCAATTATTAACCAATACAACTTCAACACTGAATAAGAAAGCTAAGAACATAAATAGCTAAATAATCAATAAATTTTTTAAAGCCACGGCTAGAAAAATTAAAAAATTGTCACGTCCATAAAACATGGACATGACAAATAAAAAGATATTTTTATAGCAATGGATCTGAACCATCGTTTTCACGAACTAGAACAGGAGTCGGATTTTTTGAATAGTCGATGAAAGCATCGATCGCTTTCCCACCTAAGTATCCAACTACAAAATTCCAGTAACCACCATTAACTTCCTGAATTTGTTTTTTATTAATTTCTTTCATTTTCATCTCACTTTTAAATTTTAAATTATTTCGCCACCATGAAACCTAAGTAGCATTTCGATATAAGAGCAAATCAAAAAATTACCCTGCAACAAAATTTAATTTAAAATAAAACGACAGTCAAACATAGGGTTGAAAAATAAAACCTTATAAAACAACAAGAAGTAGAAATATAATAAATACATAACCTTTAACACCTCTACTTAACAAATAAAACCATTAAAAAACACAAAAAAGCATAAGAACCGTAATTTTATTATTGTAAACATTAAGAAAAAATAAAAAGACAACAAAGACATTGGAAATCTAATAGCAAAATAAAATCACAACCATTAAAAGATTAACAACTTATAAAACAGTCAACCCAATTTTTTTTCATTAAACAAAAACTTCAAAACAAAAAAAGAAACAGCATAACAAAACGAATAAAGAGAAACATCTAAAAACAACAACCAGAAATTAAAATCATCACTAAAAAAAGAAACCTCCCAATTAAAATATGACACAACTAAAACATACATAATCGCTGATACCACTATCAACATTTCAAACTCCAAAAGTTCATCAATAGTAAATAAAACCCCATAAAAGGGGTTTTTAGTTTCATCTTAAAAATAAGTCGTGATATCGATAGGCCCTAAGCATGGGTCTGAAGGATAAAACGGCCCTTGATACCTTGGCGCTGTTGTAGGCAGGGAAGTACTGCCGCCATAAATTTTTTCTAATTGATATGTTAATTCAATCATTTCTCGTACCTTTTGATTAGTTTTGTTCATTTTATTTTCCTTATTACCTCAAGCTCCCGAGTGAGAGTGATTACTCGAAATCGTTTACTAGCTCAGAACAAATTCTCCACCAGCAGAAGTATCTGTATAAGGCTCATTTTCAATATTTAACTTACACACAGGTGCTTGTGTTGATTCACCCATAGGCATTTTCCTAGCCTCATAAATATCCTTATCCACCTCAACAGCTTCACCATATCGAAGCTCGATCACACGATCAGCACTGGCTATGGTTTCAGGGCGGTGAGCGATAATGATACGAGTTATATCTAAAGACTTAACTGCAGTATTAACTGCATATTCAAGCTTGGTATCAAGATTACTCGTAGCCTCATCCATAAATAAAATTTTAGGTTTGCGATATAACGCACGAGCTAATAGTAGGCGCTGAATTTGACCACCAGATAGTGCAGCTCCCATGTCACCAACCAGCGTGTTATAACCCATAGTCATATTAGCAATATCTTTATCTATAGCTGCAACCTGAGCAGCCCACTCTACTTGCTTCATATCTAACTGCGGATCAAAAAATGAGATGTTATCGGCTATTGATCCAGATAGTAGCTGATCATCTTGCATAACTCCGGCTATTTGAGAGCGATAGCTACCTAAACCTAATTGACGAATATCTTGATTATCAACCAATACCTTTCCATCATCAGGCTCAAAAAGTCCAAGCATAATTTTTGCGAGCGTTGTTTTACCACAACCAGAAGGGCCTATTATTGCAACAGATTCACCAGCTTCAATTTGCAAATTAAGTGATTTAAAAATAGGTGCGTCTTTTTGATTATATTTATAGGCAATATTTTGTAGCTCAATCTTTCCCGTTAATGGAGAGCCTGATATTTTTCGCTCAATATCTTGTTCTTTATCTGTGAGTGTAATATCACCTAAGCGATTGAAGTGCAGGTTCAGCATTTTAAATTCAATGGCTTTCTCAACAAGACCTGCCATTTTTTCTACGAACTGTCTTTTATATGCCATAAAGGCAAATAACATCCCTACCGTTAGGTCGCCATCCATCACTAATAAAGCAGCAAAATAGATAACCAGTACGTTTTCAACGCCAAAAATAACTTTATTTACTGCTTCATACCCGATATTTAAATGTCCAACGCGTATACCTGCGTTCAGACTATCCGCATATTTATTATGCCAAACACTTTGTCTTTGTACTTCACGACCAAATAGCTTTATCGTTTGTATTCCGCGAATGGTTTCCATGAAGTTAGATTGCTCTTTTGCAGAATTCACAATGACTTCTTCCGACATTTGCCTCAATGGTCGGTACATTGCAATTCTGAAAATGGCATATAACACAATGGCAACTAGCACTACGAAGCTCAATTTGGGGCTGTAAATAAAAATCATCACTAGTGTGGCAATTGCCATAATACCATCGATGATAACTTCAATTACTCCCTGAGTTAGTAGGTCTTTCACTTGTTGTAATGAGCCAAAACGCGAAACCACATCACCAATATGGCGCTTTTCAAAGTACTTTAAAGGTAAGCGTATTAAATGATAAAACAGGTTGGAGCCAAGCTGTATACTCATCAAGTTTCCAAAGTGTAATAGCAAAACACTCCGAACGGCACCAGTTATCATTTCAATTAGCATAAGAAGGCCAAAGCCTATCGCCAATATCGCGAGTAAGTTCTTGTCGTAGCTGAGCACAACTTCGTCGACAACTAACTGCATATAGTAAGGACTTGCAATCGCGAACGCCTGGAGTAATACCGATAAAATAAACACTTTACCAAGTGTTGATTTCATCCCAGTCACCTTGCTCCAAAAGTCAGATAACTTCAAGTTTACTCTCGTATCCTCAGAGCGAAACTCCTCTGTTGGATTTAGCTCTAAAGCAACACCAGTAAAATGCTTAGAAAACTCGCTTAATGTATATTTTCGTAAACCAACTCCAGGGTCATGTATTTCGACTCCGCGACTTGAAACTTTTTTTAATACCACAAAGTGGTTCATATCCCAATGTAAAATGCAGGGGGTCTTGAGCTTAGGTAGATGCTCTAAGTCTAGCCGTAGTGCTCTTGTGCTAAACTTTAACTTATCAGCAATCTGCATCAACTCTTCTAAATTTGCTCCTTTGAGCGATATTTCGTGTTCACGTCTAAGCGAAGTAAGATCGGTTTTATGACCATGGTATGCCGCTACCATAGCTAAGCTAGCTAAACCACATTCAGCGGCTTCAGTTTGCAAGATCACAGGTAGACGCTTATTGCCACTAAATCTCAATAAATGCATAGGATTTTCCATTACAACGCTCCTTTGATGCTGTAAATTGGTTCAAATAACCACTCAAATAATGAGCGACTATCAACCATAATGTCGGCTTCTAGTAACATTCCAGCTTGGAGCGGAACTGTCGCGCCATAGGCATTAGCAGACTGAGATTTAAGACTTACAACTACTTGATATACCGGTTCTCGCAAAGATACAGGGGCATTTGCTTCATTAGGTAATAAAATTGATTTAGAAACTGTATTAATATGCCCTTCATATATGCCAAAGCGCTGATATGGAAATGCTTGGTAACGGATCCGAGTAAGCTGCTCGGGTTTTACAAAGCCATAAGCTCTCGTTGGCACAAACAAAATAGCCTCCAACTCCGCATTATGCGGCAAGACAGTCATTATGGGAGTTTGTCCATTTGCAACCATCCCCGGTTTAACAAGTAGATTGCTAACTTTGCCATCCATTTGGCTCAGTATATTGTAGCTCTGCTGGCCTTGTGCTTGTCTGATTTGTTGGTTGATACTTGCGAGTTGTGACTGAAGGCTTACTTGTTTTTCTCGATGATCTATAGGTAACTGCGCTAGCTCATATTGAAGTTGACTCATCTGTTCTCTTTGACTGGATAGCCGCGACAACAGCTCTTCTTGCTGCTGAGTAATTGCTAATAAGTTGTCTTTTTGAGTCTTTAAGTCATTACCTGAGGCAAACCCCTTTGTGATAAGTGCTTCTGTATTTTTGACTCGTTCATCGCTAAGCGCTACTCGCTCGGATAGTAGTCGTAACTGGTTTTTAGCCTTTTCTAGCTGAATTGATAAACTTGCGATCTGAGACTCAAGTTTATCCTGATTCATATCTCTCAATTTTATTTGATTCGCAAGATTTTCTTGCAATAGCTGCTTTTGCTTTTCCAACTCAGTGACAATCGCGGCATTCATGTCTGCACCAGAAGTCAGTACCCGCTCCATACGAATCGTTGCGAGCACTTCACCTTTCTTAACAGACTGACCTTCTTCTACCAGAACCCTATCAACTACCCCTGTGCCGAGCGGATAAATTTTGCTAACCCCCTGAGTTGGTCTCAGGTAACCAGAAACCACTTCTTTTCTGTGGTACTCTCCTAGGAATAAATAAGCGCAACCTATAACTACGATAAGTACAATTACACCTAGTATCCAGTTGAATGACATATGAGTCGCGAGGGTAACTTCACCATCTAGTTTATGCCCTTGATGTAATAACGCTTCTTTTCTGAATAAGTCAGACATTATGCCACCTTATTGTCAGGCAACGCTGCAGAGTTAAAAATTCTCCATTCGTCGTTATCACGCGTCATCATGTGAACGTTGCTTGATACCTGAACAACTTCATTACCTTCAATTGTCGCTTCAAACCTTAAGCTATCTCGCACAATTAATAGGTCAGGTTGCTTTGAGATAAGCTCTACACCTTGTAATGAAAGTTTGAACTTAAATTGCTGTCTCATACCAGAAAACTGCTGATAATTTGCTTCAATAAGTGGAGAGTTACTACAATAAAATTGCGCTAAGTTATCTAACTCACCATTACATATTAGTTCGTAGTAATTATTAAAGTATTCTTCTAACGTCATTTTTAGTGCCTATTCAAACTAATAAAGTGGTTTGATAATGCCTATAGTTCACTTACATTTCAAACAAGCAAAAAAATAAAAATAACCATAACTAACAACAAGTTGAATCAAAGCATTATGAAAGGATATGGATATTATTTGATAATATTAGGGTTGTTTTGAAGGCTAGTCGGCAGACGTATTACATGGTGTAAGCGCTAAATAAACCGGTTTTCCACTTAAGCTTGAGTGCATGTTTATTTCATCTTCACTTGATTTCCAAAAAAATATATTCGATCGAGTGTGATAAAACTGAACCGCAAAACCAGTACTTTCATCATCTGTACAAATAAAATAATCTACAGAGATGTCAGGGTACGTATTGGACTGTTCAAATATCATGTACCCGTAACTTGCATTGGGTGTGATCTTGAGTATTCTCTTGCCAGTAGTGAGTTGAGGCGTATCTTTAAGCGCGTACTGTATGATTCCGCTGGAGTGTGAAAAGAAAGGCTTAAAATGGCTATCAGTCGAGAGGTACTCAAATAGTACCTCTTCCTTATGAACGGGTCCTTGTTCAATTTGATTGCGTATTGACTTCACTCCCCCTCCGGCCAAAATGTATTCCACTGGCTGAGGGATAAAAGTTAACTCTTTAATAAGTATAACATTGGTTAAAAGCCAAACAGCACGCATCAATCGAGCGACCCTTTTAGCTTACATAAAATGCTTTGTGGTTTTATCGTCCATACCACAGGCCATGCTATCCTGATTACACATCACGCTGTAGGTCAATAGCTCCTTTACTATTTCATTAGTACCAGCACCATTAACGCTAGATGCTTGTGATTTAGTTAGTTGCTTTAGTTGCTTTTTTTTAATTGAAAGTTTCATTTTTTTATTCCGTTTTATTGTAGAGCAAGGTCTAGCATAGCGATAAATCAAAAACTTGCTATTAGCAAAACCTTAGGAAAGCTAATTTGAATATTAGGATAAGTATCTCAATAAGTTTGACTGGATAAATTAGATCCCCTAGACTAAGTTTTCCTTATTACATCTGCATTTCTCGCATATGTACCAGCCCGAGGCACCGCCATGCTCTCGGGCTTTTTTATTTGTTCTCAAAGACCGTGATTGCATTTTGCTTACGTGTGATAGCAAAAGTTAGATAACTGCCATCATTATCGATTAGCCTCATATTTAACAGATTTCCTTGTTCACTAGGATCGTAGGACTTTAGTTCATTTTGCGATAAAGCTTCGGGGTCAAACTCCATTAGCTTTTTACCGTCAAAGTAAATTAACTCTGCTCCAAATAATGTAAAGTTGGGGAAAAATGGTTCAACGTAGGTGCTTTGCCCAGTAAATGCTCCCTCTTCGAGATCGTATAGCCGTACCTCTCTGAAAAAATTCTGCGTAATACACTTTGACTCTGTAAAGCAGGTAAACCAAAGAACATCTCTTATCGGCAGTAGGCGTTGCTTTCCAGTCATACTGTCTATAAGAAGCGCTCTATTTATCTTGCCCTTTTGTACCACTACAGCTATCTGAGAATCATTAGACGCTTCAATCTCAACCACTTTCTCATCAAATGAGAATTCATTGACTAACTTACCAGTGAGGTCAAACACCTTGATATCTTTATCTAATCTTATATAAATCAATGAATTACTTTTATTCACCTTAACCCGATAAGCAAACTCATCTAACTGTACTTGGCGAATAACACGGCCTTGCTTGTCTAAAAAACTAAGTAAATGCTCATTAATATGATCAACATTGGAAATAACAACAAATTGATCCATATTTTCCAATGCAGCGGCATCTCTGGCCCCTGTAATATCCAGCTGCTTGACAAGATCTTTTGAATACAGTGTAGTTACCACTTCAAAGTCTTTTTGTTGCGCCAAATATTTATCTTTTGCTACACGCCAAATATTCCTATACTCGACTGATGAGTTATTTTTGATGTTCTCAACTTCAACTCCCTGATCGATGTCAAATGCTTTGACACTTTGGGACAGTAAATCAAACCAATATAACTGGTTATCAACAATCGTAAAGTTGTTTACGACTCCTGTAATGGTTGCTACCTGGACTAGGTTACTGCCTTCAACATCGGTATAAAAAACTTCTGTAAACTCACTTTGCATCCGTTTGAAATACACTCGTCCGTTACTGGAGTCATAATGCAGTAATTGATCGCCAAATGAACTTGCGTTTGGAGAAGATATTCTAAACTCAAGCTCTCTTTTTCTATCGAAAATATAAAGTGCAGCAGTATGGCTCTTTTCACGAAAGCCTAGCTTGTCGTAGAGTAGATAACGATTATCAACTTCTAATAGGTTGCGAATTTGCTTATCACATCCCATTACTTTTTGCGCATCAGTTTCCTTCAAATAATCAATACGCCATATGGCACAAGCACCATCTGCAGTGTTCTCTCTGTAGAATAGGTGCGAAAGAGAAGTAGAAAAACCTAAAGGCTCTACACTGCTGTCAGGAAAAGTAAATTTCTTTGCATCATCGTGTTTCATCGAACGAACAACAATAGATTTACTCGTGTCAGATTCCGACAAATAAGCATAATAATTGCTGTCAGGGTGCAATATTAAATAACTGTAATATGCCTCTTGCCAAGTGATAGCTCGCTCCTCAAAACTATCAAATGAATGCTCTTTAAAAGCGCTGAGCGCTTGATTCTCATTTTTTTTAGCGGGGAGGAAATAAAGCATTGATAGCGTGATTGCTACAACAAGAAGCATTAAGCCAATTAGTATTGTGGAGTAATTTTTTTTAGATTTTTTAGTGGGTGGTGGGGTTACTTCTGGATTACTAGATTGGCCGCCATCTTCAAAAAGAACAATTTCTCTATCTACCGCTAAGCTATAACCTTTACGGTAGTGAGTCTTAATAATAACGCCTTTGAACTTTTCTGACTTTAGCAGTTTTCTGAGTTCAGAGATCGCTCTATTTATTGCGTTATCATCAACATAATGCTGACACCAAACGTCATCAATTAAGTCTTGTCTAGTTATAATTTGATCGATGTTAAGTAACAAATAGCAAAGAATCTTATAAAGCAGTGGCTCTAATTCTCTACTTTCGTCACCATCAGTGATTGTTTGCTTTTTGGGATCTAAAGTCCATTGAGCAAACTTAACAAATTGGACTGTTCTAGTGAAATTTACTTCTTTCATCACTTTTCCGTGCTTTACCTCATCCATGAAGCCTGCGAGTTTCCATTATCGAGAAGACAATACCTATTCTAAGATAACAAAGTTATTTTTCAATAAATACGAACAATTAAAGTAGCATAAAATATAACTTTACCAACCACATTTAACCTAAAACTTAACGTTAAAAACAATAAGTTCAAGGAAATACGCTCACTTATACCCATTACAAATACAAAAGACAATATCGAACCATTATTTCTTTTTTATCATGTAAAAAATGTTATTTTTCCTGGATATTTCAAAGTTCAGAGTACCAATAAAAAATAGAATATAAAAACAGAAAGTTACAGCCCATTCTATATAAAAAGAAGCAAGTGATGCTGTTCAATGCTTGAACAACTCTCGATACCTATTTGCATCGATGCATGCATAACAAATCTTCCTAGTATGGGAATGTCTATAAAGCTTTACACGTTGTCAGCTAGAAATAGTGTGAAGAAATAACTTAGCAGATCCGCTCTCACACCCGACTACTACCTCAGTATCTACGTACCGCAAGGCAAAATTAAGCCATTTAATTGATTTAAATGGCATGGTATATCCGCCCTAAAATTTAATGCAATGGCTCTAATAGCTAGATAGCAAGCCCTTAGCTCTTTACCTGTACGCATAAAAAAACCCACGCGATGCGTGGGTTTCCAATAACCAGATAGGTGGTTGCTTATTTGCGCAGCTGGCGAATAACGCGTAGTTGAGCAAGGGCTTCTTCTAGTTGTACTGCAGCTTGTTGGTAATCCAACTCACCGCTAGTACCAGAAGCCATTTGCGCTTGCGCTTCACGTTTAGCTTCTTCAGCAGCTTGCTCGTCAAGCTCTTCCGCACGAATAGCAACGTCCGCTAGAACAGTTACTGTTTGTGGTTGAACTTCAAGCGTACCGCCTGCAACGTAGATAACTTCTTCTGAGCTATCCGCTTTAACCAAACGTACCATACCAGGTTTTAGGCCAGTCAGTAGTGGCGCGTGGCCTGGATGAATACCAAGCTCGCCTTCACTACCTGTCACTTGGATAGTAGTCACAGCGCCAGAGAACAAGCTCTGCTCTGCACTTACTACATCAAGGTGTACTGTCATTGCCATAACAACCTCCTAATTACATGTTTTTAGCTTTATCAACTGCTTCGTCGATTGAGCCAACCATGTAGAATGCCTGCTCAGGCATATCATCGAAATCACCGTTTAGGATGCCCTTAAAGCCAGAGATTGTGTCTTTAAGAGATACGTATTTACCAGGTGCACCTGTAAATACCTCAGCAACGAAGAACGGCTGAGATAGGAAACGCTGGATCTTACGTGCACGAGATACAACTTGCTTATCTTCGTCAGATAGCTCGTCCATACCTAGAATTGCGATGATGTCTTTCAGCTCTTTATAACGCTGTAAAACTGTTTGAACGCCACGTGCAGTGTCGTAGTGCTCTTGACCGATAACTTGTGGGTCAAGCTGACGTGAAGTTGAATCTAGAGGGTCTACCGCAGGGTAGATACCTAGAGACGCGATATCACGAGAAAGTACTACTGTCGCATCTAAGTGAGCAAACGTTGTTGCTGGAGATGGGTCAGTCAAGTCATCCGCAGGTACGTATACCGCTTGGATTGAAGTGATTGAACCTGTCTTAGTTGATGCGATACGCTCCTGTAGAACACCCATTTCTTCAGCTAGTGTAGGCTGGTAACCTACTGCTGAAGGCATACGACCTAGAAGTGCTGATACTTCAGTACCTGCTAGTGTATAACGGTAGATGTTATCTACGAAGAATAGTACGTCACGACCTTCGTCACGGAACTTCTCAGCCATTGTTAGACCAGTTAGTGCAACACGTAGACGGTTACCCGGTGGCTCGTTCATCTGACCATATACTAGTGATACTTTGTCTAGTACGTTTGAGTCATTCATCTCATGGTAGAAGTCATTACCCTCACGAGTACGCTCACCAACACCTGCGAATACTGAGTAACCGCTGTGCTCGATTGCGATGTTACGGATAAGTTCCATCATGTTTACGGTTTTACCTACACCCGCACCACCGAATAGACCAACTTTACCACCTTTAGCGAATGGACATACAAGGTCGATAACCTTGATACCAGTCTCTAGAAGTTCAACTGAGTTGCTCTGCTCTTCGTATGATGGTGCTGCACGGTGAATAGACCAACGCTCTTCTTCACCGATAGGACCCGCTTCGTCAATCGCGTCACCAAGTACGTTCATGATACGACCAAGTGTTGCTGTACCAACTGGAACCTTAATTGGCTCAGCTGTACCTTGTACTGGAGTACCACGACGTAGACCGTCAGTACTACCTAGTGCGATACCACGTACCACACCGCCACCTAGCTGCTGTTGCACTTCTAGTGTCAAACCAGCTAAGTCGCCTTCTGTAACTTTTAGTGCGTCATATACGGCTGGCACGTTGTCTTGTGGAAACTCGATGTCCACAACGGCGCCGATAATTTGGACGACCTTACCTAAACTCATGTCTATTCCTCTTATTAAACTTTGCCGAAGCGTTACACGGCAGCCGAACCGCTCACAATCTCACTGATTTCTTGTGTGATTGCGGCTTGACGTGCCTTGTTGTATACCAGCTGTAGCTCATCAATCAGGCCACCTGCGTTATCAGTTGCGGCTTTCATCGCAACCATACGGGCAGCTTGCTCAGAGGCAGCATTCTCAACTACGCCTTGGTAAACCTGAGACTCAATAAAGCGCACAATTAGTGTCTCTAAAATCGCCTCTGGGCTTGGCTCATATAAGTAATCCCAAGCGTGAGCTGATACTTCTTCTTCAGCTTTTGGCAAAGGTAATAACTGATCGATAACAGGCTCTTGTTTCATTGTGTTGACAAACTTGTTGTACACAACGAATAAGCGGTCAATTTTGCCTTCTTCGTATGCATCTAGCATTACTTTTACAGGACCAATTACGTCCTGTATTGAAGGTGTATCTCCCAGCCCTGCCTTTTTGGCTTCAAGCGAACCACCAAAACGTTTAAAGAAACCAGCAGCTTTGCTACCTAGTGTTGCGAACGACGCCTCAACACCCTTTTCTTTCCACGTTTTCACGTCTTTCGCTACACGCTTAAACTCGTTTGAGTTTAAGCCACCACAAAGACCACGGTCTGTAGAGATAACGATATAACCAACTCGTTTCACATCACGTTCTTCTAGGAACGGGTGATGGAAATCAAGATTAGCCTGAGCAACACGACCGATCACTTTGCGTAAGTTTTCAGCGTATGGACGACTAGACGCTACGCGTTCTTGTGCCTTCTTCATTTTAGAAGCGGCAACCATCTCCATTGCGCTGGTGATCTTTTGAGTATTCTTGATACTCCCGATCTTGCTTTTTATCTCTTTTCCGCTGGCCATGACTCTCTCTCCGAATCTCGGTGAGTAGTTACCTACTCACCTTAATAACACATTACCAAGTTTGCGTAGACTTGAACTTCTCAAGAAGCTCTTTAAGCTGCGCTTCGATCTCGGCGTTGTAGTTACCAGTTTCATTGATTTGAGCCATTAGCTCTGCGTACTCGCTCTTAGCAAACGCGATTAGGCTTGCTTCGAAATCAAGGATCTTGTTGATTTCGATATCTTTTAGGAAGCCTTTCTCTACTGCAAATAGCGATAATGACATATCAGCAACAGACATCGGTGCGTACTGTTTCTGCTTCATTAGCTCTGTTACACGCTCACCGTGTTCAAGCTGTGCACGTGTTGCATCATCAAGGTCAGAAGCGAACTGAGAGAACGCCGCTAGTTCACGGTACTGAGCTAGCGCTAGACGGATACCACCACCTAGTTTCTTAACAATCTTAGTTTGAGCTGCACCACCTACACGAGATACCGAGATACCAGCGTTAACCGCTGGACGGATACCTGCGTTGAACAAGTCAGTTTCTAAGAAGATCTGACCGTCAGTGATTGAGATAACGTTGGTAGGTACGAATGCAGAAACGTCACCACCTTGAGTTTCAATGATTGGCAATGCCGTCAATGAACCTGTTTTACCTTTCACTTCACCATTTGTGAACTTCTCAACGTAGTCAGCGTTTACACGAGACGCACGCTCTAGAAGACGTGAGTGAAGATAGAAAACGTCACCAGGGTATGCTTCACGGCCTGGTGGACGCTTAAGTAGTAGTGAGATTTGACGGTAAGCAACAGCTTGCTTAGACAAATCATCATATACGATTAGTGCATCTTCACCGCGGTCACGGAAGTATTCACCCATAGTACAACCAGAGAACGGCGCTAGGAATTGTAGCGCTGCAGATTCTGATGCAGAAGCAACTACTACGATAGTGTTTGCAAGCGCACCGTGCTCTTCTAGTTTACGTACTACGTTAGCAATTGTTGACGCTTTTTGACCAACCGCTACGTACACACACTTAACGCCTGTGTCTTTTTGGTTGATGATAGCATCGATTGCTAGTGCTGTTTTACCAGTCTGACGGTCACCGATCACAAGCTCACGCTGACCACGACCAACTGGGATCATCGCATCGATAGACTTATAACCAGTTTGTACTGGCTCATCTACTGATTGACGCTCGATTACGCCAGGTGCGATTTTTTCAACTGGTTCAAAACCATCGTTATCAACAGCGCCTTTACCGTCGATTGGCTCACCTAGCGTGTTAACAACACGACCTAGTAGACCACGGCCTACTGGTACTTCAAGGATACGACCAGTTGATTTAACTTTTACGCCTTCTTTAAGGTCAGCGTATGGACCCATTACTACAGCACCTACTGAGTCACGCTCAAGGTTTAGTGCGATAGCATAACGGTTGCCAGGAAGCTCGATCATCTCACCCTGCATACAGTCAGCAAGACCGTGGATACGGATGATACCGTCGGTAACAGATACGATAGTACCTTCGTTACGCGCTTCACTTACAACTTCAAACTGCTCAATGCGTTGCTTGATCAGTGCAGAAATTTCTGTGGAATTAAGTTGCATGCTCTTTTTCCCAATTACGATTGTAGCGACGTCGCAAGACGATCTAACTTGCCGCGAACAGAACCGTCGATTACGGTGTCACCGGCTTTAATCACTAGGCCACTTACAATGGCTTCGTCGATGCTACAATTCAGCTTAACTTTGCGTGCGAAACGTTTCTCAAGTGCCGCGACCAATTTTGCTTGCGTATCATCTGCAAGCACTGTTGCTGAAACCACATCTACTTCGATTTCTTTGTCATAGTCTGCTTTTAATTCTGCAAACAATTCTGCAACAGCTGGGATGGCGGCTAAACGCTCATTTTCGGCCATCAGCTTGATAAGATTTTGACCTTGTTCGTTGAGTTGCTCAGCACATAACTTGATAATGATTTCAGACTGCTGTGATTCAGTAGCGATGCTACCAAGTAGCGCCTGAACCTGTTCGTCGCTGGTAACTTGACCAGCGAAGAACAGCATTTCATTCCAAGCTTCAACTGTGCCTTTTTCAACGGCAAGTTCAAAAGCTGCTTTAGCGTATGGGCGAGCGATAGTAGTCAATTCAGACATGCTCATACCCTCCTACTTAAAGCTCAGCGACAAGTTTTTCAACGATGTCACTGTGTGTGGCTTGATTGATTTCACGCTCTAAAATCTTCTCAGCACCTGCGATAGAAAGTGCAGCGACTTGTGAACGCAGCTCTTCTTTCACACGGTTGCGCTCAGACTCAATTTCAGAGTGTCCCTGAGCAATGATTTTTTCACGCTCTTGCTGACCACGAGTAGTCTCTTCGTCAACAATTAGCGCAGCACGCTTCTTAGCTTGTTCGATGATTTCAGCCGCTTGTGCTTTCGCTTCTTTCAACTGTTCAGCACCTTGTGCACGTACGCGCCCAAGTTCTTTCTCAGCTTCATCAGATGCCGCTAAACCATCTTCAATTTTCTTCTGGCGAGCTTCAATTGCATCATTTAGCGGTGGCCATACATATTTCATACAGAAAAGTACGAATACCGTAAACGCAATTAATTCACCGATTAGAGTGAGGTTAATATCCACAACCACTCCTCCTTAAAATAGTAAACTGTTCAAAAATTAGAATTAAAGTACGAACAGGATTACCATTGCGATACCAACACCGATCATTGCTACAGCATCGATTAGACCAGCAAGGATGAACATTTTAACCTGTAGTGAAGGCGCAAGCTCAGGTTGACGAGCACAAGCTTCAAGGAATTTACCACCCATGTTACCGAAACCGATAGCTGTACCGATTGCACCAAAGCCGATTAGTAGAGCAACAGCGATAAACTTAAGGCCTAATACTAGTTCCATTTTTTTCTCCAAAGTTTCAATTGTAAATTAAAGTTAAAGTTAATTTTTTAAAAAATCTGTTAGTGGTTGTCTGAGCTTGCCATGCTTAGGTATACGATTGTCAGCATCATAAATACGAACGCTTGCAATACGATGACCAAAATATGGAATACCGCCCAAATAAAGTGCAGTGGTAACTGCATTAAACCAATCGTACCGATCAAGATGAAAATCAATTCACCCGCGTATAAGTTACCGAACAAACGCAGTGCCAATGAGAATGGCTTTGCAACAAGAGCAATGGTTTCAAGTAACAAGTTACACGGAATCAAGAACAACATACCAATCTTGTTCTTAGTACTAAACGGATGAAGTGTTAGCTCAGCAATAAAGCCACCGATACCTTTGATTTTGATTGAATAACCGATCATCAAAATAAACACACCGATAGCTAGTGCTGCGGTCATGTTCACGTCAGTGGTTGGTACAATTTTCATGTACACATCGTGTGAATCCATACCAAACGCTTGCTCACCAACAAAGCCGGCAAAAGCAGGTAAGAAATCAACAGGAATTAAGTCCATTAAGTTCATTAAGAACACCCAAACAAAGATAGTTAGGGCTAAAGGAGCGATCAGTGCGCTTTTGCCATGATACGTATCACGTACGTTGTTACCAACGAATTCAACGATCATCTCGATAAAGCACTGGAACTTACCAGGAACGCCTATAGTGGATTTTTTAGCGGCACTTCGGAAGATCCATAAGAAAATAAGACCTAAACCGATTGACCATGCGAGGGTATCTATATTCCATGCCCAGAAACCACTGTCCGCACATGCTTTATTGAAGGCAAGACCGGCATCGGTCGAGCACATCTTGGCATTGGTCAAGTGGTGCTGAATATGGCTCGATATAGTAACTTCTTCTGCAGCCATGTTTTATCCCAAAAGTTAATGATTAAAAAAAATCAGGACCAACCATTGTGTCAGCATCACGAGCATATACGCGCCAAAGAAAGGCAGCATCATTACTGAAAAATGCTTAAAAATCAGTGCAAAGAGCACAACAGTTAGCAAAAATTTTAATCCATTTCCTCGTTTTATCGAGGAATATACTTGATTTGCTTTGCTTGCACCCATAAATCGAAAGGCGTAAGCAGCAAATACAAAATTAGGGAGTACCAACACAGCGCCGCCAGCTAATGCTGAAACTCCGGCTTGTACTCCCCAACCTATAAAAACGATTACTGCAGCGACTAATGCTACGATACCCTGAATCAAAACACCTTGTAATGCGGCTCGCCTGTATGGACGGGCTAACGAATGAGTCACTTTATATTAACCTTAATGACGTTAAATTTTATCAGGGTATGAAAACTGGCGAAATTATACTTGTTTCTGCTTAATTTGCAACTTGACGAGGCGAAATGTGACGTTTTTTGGACGCCAAATAGGTCAAAATTTGTTAGGGAGGAAGGCTTAAATTAAAGCCTGTACAAGAGTGGCTATTTTTCCATCAAAGTTCTTAGTATTCTCGCTATTTCGCAGCATATCGGTGAGGAAATAGCGGCGCAAAATAAAGCACCGCATTCACGTATTAGTCAATTAGTTAAGTTTACCGTTATTCAGCTTCACTCATTTCAGAGTTAATACGCCCCAAAATACCATCAAGCTCATCCAAACTAGCATAGGAAATAACCAGTTTACCTTTGCCTTTTTGGTTATAGTTGATCTCAACTTTTGCGCCTAAGTTTTCCTGCAATTGCTGTTCAAGCAGCTTCACATCAGGATCTTTTTGCTTCGCTTCTTTTTTCTCAACAGGCTCTAAAATGGTGCGAACCAGTTTTTCGGTTTCTCTTACGGTTAATCCTTTGGCCACAGCAGTTCTTGCTGCTTCAGATTGCGCTTCACCAGTTAGGGCAAGTAAACAACGAGCATGACCCATTTCTATGTCGCCATGTTCCAACAAGATTTTTACATCATCGTTGAGATTGTTGAGACGAAGTAAATTGGTGACCGTTGTACGCGATTTACCCACCGCATCAGCAACCTGCTGATGCGTGAGTTCAAATTCATTAAGCAATCGATCTAGAGCAATTGCTTCTTCCATCGCATTGAGGTCTTCACGCTGAATGTTTTCAATAAGGGCAATAGCAACAGCCGCTTCATCCGGCACATCTTTGATTAAACAAGGAACGGTATCTTGCTTTGCCAGTTGTGCCGCACGCCAACGTCTCTCACCGGCAATAATTTCAAAGCTTTGCGTGGTAACTTTACGCACCACAATAGGCTGTAAAATCCCCTGTGAACGGATCGAACTCGCCAGTTCCTCAAGTGCCTGTTCAGACATATCTTTACGCGGCTGATATTTACCCGGCTTTAGCCACTCAATAGGTAATTGTTGTAACTCTTGTTCAACCACCGATTCGGCAGGTGCTTCACTGACTGTTGCAACCGCTTCTTGTTGATTAGGCACAGGTGCCGCAGCACTTGGATTAGGTTTAGCTGAGCTGAGTAGGGCATCCAACCCTCGGCCTAAACCACGTTTTTTAACCGACATGTTCTTTTTATCCTCTTAGGCAACCGCAGCTGCTTGCTTTTCTTTGCGTCTTAGCATTTCACCCGCTAGCGCTAGATAAGCTTTCGCACCGCTTGATGCTCTATCATAATACATCGCAGGCGCTCCAAAACTTGGCGCCTCCGCTAATCGCACATTACGAGGGATCACAGTCCGGTACACTTTATCGCCAAAGTGTTGTTTTAACTGCTCAGATACGTCGTTAGCTAGACGATTACGCGGGTCGTACATAGTGCGCAAAATGCCTTCAATTTGCAATCCTGGATTCACCAACTTACCGAGTTGGGTAATGGTGTCCATTAAAGCTGTTAATCCCTCCAGTGCATAATATTCACACTGCATCGGAACTAAAACCGCATCGGCGGCAGCCATGGCATTTACCGTTAGCATATTTAATGAAGGTGGACAGTCGATGAATATATACTCATATTTATCTTTTATCGTCTCAAGGGCGTTGCGTAGTCTCACTTCGCGCGCAAACAACTCCATCAGTTTGACTTCTGCCGCGGTTACATCCCCATTGGCTGCGATCAAATGATACTCACCACTGGTTTCTGTGGTGATCACTTGATCCATTGGCGCTTCTTCGATCAACAGATCATAAACCGTTGCGACATCGGCGTATTTATCGACGCCACTGCCCATGGTTGCATTACCTTGGGGATCGAGATCGATCAACAATACTTTACGTTTAGTCGCCGCCATGGACGCGGCTAAATTCACCGCAGTGGTTGTTTTACCAACACCACCTTTTTGGTTTGCTATTGCAATGACTCTTGCCACATTGTCCTCGACAATTAATCTTTAGAAAGAATGATTAAATGGCGCTCACCTTCAAGCTTGGGCACCACTAAACTAATATCTTGCGATAAACTCACGCCGTTTGGTAGTTGTTCTAGCTCATCCGCAGGGTATTGACCCTTTAGTGCTAAGAATACACCTTGGTTATCGATTAAATGTGAACACCACTGGATCATATCTTGTAGTGATGCAAAAGCACGGCTGAGTACACCGTCTAATTTAACACTTGGCTGATATTCTTCAACTCGAGACTGCACTGGGGTAACATTCTCAATGCCAAGCCCATGTTTTACCTGCATTAAAAATCGAACTCTTTTACCAAGGCTATCAAGAAGAACAAAATTGATGTCCGGTCTAGCTATCGCTAAAACCATACCCGGTAAACCCGGTCCGGTGCCAACATCAATATAGTTACTGCCCGTTAAGTGTGGCGCAACAACCAAAGAATCCATGATGTGTTTTACCATCATTTCTTTTGGGTCACGAACGGAAGTGAGGTTGTAGGCTTTGTTCCATTTATCCAGCAGCTGGACATATTCGACCAACTGCTGCTTTTGTTGTTCGCTGAGCTCGATAGAGGTATCAGCGAGTAATTCATTCAATTGTTCTAGTAACACAGTGTTCCACTGCTATTACGCCGACTTACGTAATAGCCCTTGCTTTTTCAGATACACTAATAATAGCGAAATAGCAGCAGGGGTGATACCAGAAATACGTGAAGCTTGGCCAATCGTTTGTGGACGAGCATCACTCAGCTTTGCCACAACCTCATTTGACAGGCCGCTTACCAGGCTATAATCAAACTCAGCAGGCAGTAATGCCTCTTCATGACGAAGCTGTTTATTAATCTCATCTTGTTGACGCGCAATGTAACCGGCGTACTTAGTTTGGATCTCAACCTGTTCAAGGGCTGGAATATTATCAAACTCAGATCCTAATCCTTCGATTGCCATCAGGTCGTGATAATTAACCTCTGGACGGCGGATCAGATCTTCAAGACTGGCTTCGCGTACCAGTGGTTTTTTCAATAATCCATTTACCGCTTCAAGTGCAGGGTGATCTTTATGGATCCAAGTATTGCGCAGACGCTGTGCTTCTTGTTCCATAACTTCAAGCTTGTCGTTGTATGCAGCCCAGCGTTCATCGTCAACTAAACCTAATTCGCGACCTTTTTCCGTTAGACGTAAATCCGCATTGTCTTCACGTAGTAACAAACGGTATTCAGCACGAGAGGTAAACATACGATAAGGTTCTTTTGTACCAAGCGTTGCTAAGTCGTCAATCAACACACCGGCATAAGCTTCATCACGGCGCGGTGTCCATGCTTCACGGCCTTGAACTTGAAGAGCTGCGTTCATACCCGCAATCAAACCTTGGGCCCCAGCTTCTTCATAACCGGTTGTACCGTTTATTTGACCTGCAAAGAATAAGCCATTGATAAACTTAGTTTCTAATGATTGCTTTAGGTCTCTAGGATCGAAGAAGTCGTACTCAATTGCATAACCAGGACGACAAATATGCGCATTCTCAAAGCCTTTAATAGAACGCACGATCTCCAGTTGGATATCAAATGGTAAGCTGGTGGAAATACCATTTGGATACAGCTCGTATGACGTTAAGCCTTCAGGTTCTACGAAGATCTGATGCTTTTCTTTATCAGCAAAACGCACAATTTTATCTTCGATGGAAGGACAGTAACGCGGACCAATCCCCTCAATCACGCCAGCATACATCGGCGAGCGATGTAAGTTATTACGGATCACATCATGGGTTTTTTCATTGGTATAGGTGATATAACAAGGGATCTGTTTTGGATGATCAGACACTTTGCCCATAAACGAGAAAACCGGAGTAGGGGTATCGCCTGGTTGCTCTTGCATCACTGAAAAATCAACCGTTCTTGCATCGATACGTGGTGGTGTACCCGTTTTTAGTCGATCAACTCTAAAAGGCATTTCACGTAAACGCTCAGCCAAAGCGATAGAAGGAGGATCGCCAGCACGGCCGCCTTTGAAGTTTTCTAAACCAATATGGATCTGGCCACCCAAGAAAGTACCAACCGTTAGCACCACTGAAGAAGCGCTAAAGCGTAAACCCATTTGAGTTACGACACCTTTGACCTGATCACTTTCAACAATCAGATCATCACAAGATTGTTGGAAGATCTTTAAGTTTTCTTGATGTTGCAAAATGTCTTGGATCGCCGCTTTATACAATGCGCGATCTGCCTGAGCACGAGTCGCTCGTACCGCAGGGCCTTTCGATGAATTAAGCGTTCGAAATTGGATCCCACCTTTATCGATTGCTTTGGCCATTGCACCACCAAGCGCATCGATCTCTTTAACCAAATGACCTTTACCAATCCCACCAATAGCTGGGTTACACGACATTTGGCCTAAGGTATCCATATTGTGTGTTAACAATAAGGTATTCATACCCATACGTGCAGCTGCAAGTGCAGCTTCAGTGCCTGCGTGTCCACCACCAACAACGATGACATCAAAATGTTCATGATAAATCATTTACGGGATCCTACTTAAAACAACCGAGCAAATTTAGAAAGGATGCGTATTCTACCTAGAATTAACCAGAAGTGAAATGGTTAAACTTTGCACAACGCAAAAAAAGAGATCACTTAAAATATATAAGGATCTTTTTAAAGATCTTTATTGATCTTACTACTACTGATCCTTTGATCTGTGAATAGTTTTGTATTCCTGTTTAGATCCAACTGCTTAACTAAGATCAATTGGTGTGAATTAGATCGGATCAATGGGCTTAAAACCTTTGATCAACTTGCCACTTTATTCACAGGGCTAGATCTGAATTATTTTATCCAATGGATAAGTAAGCGTAGATCAGCAGTTAGATCATAGGTTATCCACAATACGATCTAAAATAGACTGAATTTGTGAATAACTTCTGTGTATTTCAGTGTCGCGCCGTTAAGCGACACATTCAACAAACTTAGGTAACCAAGCAATAGCGGTATCTTCTGGTAGATCTGGGTGTAAAACATCGATCTTTTCTATGTCTAACAGCTGTGTTGCACCTTTTTCTTTAAGTAGATCAGCAAGATTAATAGCTGCATGATTAAAGGTGTCATAACTTGAATCACCAATTCCTACTACCGCAAAGCGTAACTGGCTTAGATCCGAGCTCGCTTTTAATGCTGATATAAAAGGTAATAAGTTTTCTGGATAATCACCGGCCCCATAAGTTGATGTCACCACCAGCCAAAGTGCTTGCTGACAAGCTTCAAGCTCGGGTTTTTCATGCAAATTCACGGTATAACCTTGAGATTCAAGCGATTCCATTAGCTGTTCAGCAACGTATTCTGCTGATCCCATTTGGCTGCCTACAATAAGATCTAAAGTTTGCATTGTTACCCTTACCTAAGTCGTATTGCGCGCCATCTTAGCGTTTAACGTGAATATGTAAAGAGGGCTTTGAGGTTATTGGATAAAAATATTTGCACAAATAGTGTGTAATTTTTAGTGTTTTTACTTATCTATATGAAATAAAAACAGAAAATAAAATATTCCCAAGCTTAACTCGGTGATTTATTTGTGGATAATCTATGGGATAGCTGAGCCTAAAAATACTTTTTTAAGCCAAAGCGCATGCTTGAAACGGTAAGATCTCCGCTGTTTTTGAACAAATTTTGAGGTTGTGGATGAGGTGTTGTGGATAACGATCTAAAAGCTGGAAGTCGATCCAGTCTTTTAGATCTATATAGTTAGATCCATATAATAAAAGAATCTAAAAAAGCGGTCAGATCTTGTGATTTATTTAGTTTGACAGCCAAGTTGTGCGGACTGATTGCTCAAATAAGAAGTCTACAGCATGTTCTTCGAGCAGCCTTCTGGTGACTGATTCTTGTAGTGCTATCACATGATCGCTGAGTGCATTACCCGATGAGATACGTTTGACTCCTAACCCTACTAACGCCTGTTTATCACTAAACCCGGGCAACAGCATCACATTGACTGGAATTAAAAGCAGGGCTGTTAGGCGTTTTATCATCGTGGTGTTGGTTAAACCGGGAATAATTTACGAGAAGTAGTCATAGACAGATTGTCATGGAGAAAAATATTGCCCATCCAACGGACAGTAAACTACTAGAAAAATGCCGTGGCAAACTGGTTGGTTTCGCTAAGCAAGCCAGTATTCGGCTTAGGCAAAGTTATGAACGAATTGGCCTAAGACCGCGCAAAAAGTAGCGCTGTGCCCATGCTAAACAATTTAAACGCATGATGAAAACACTGGGAAACTATCTCAGACGGGTGATGAAAGGTATCTTGAGGAAAAGCACCGAGCAGCCAAGTTGGGAGTTTATCCATGCCCTACAACAACACAAGCGGCTGTTAAAGCAAGAAAAACGAGTAAAAACAAACTCTATAACCTGCATGAGCCGGGTGTTCAATGTATCGCCAAGGGAAAAAGCGCAAAGCCATATGAGTTGAGTATCGCGACAATATTGAAAGAGCAGTTTGTAGTTTGCTTGGATGCATGCATGCAATGCATGGCAGCCCCTATGACGGCGACACGTTATGAGAAACGTTGAGAATAGTAGAAAACGTCACAGATAAAAGGCGATACAGCTGTTTTGTAGATAGGGGTTATCGAGGAATGCGTTATGATGTGTATATTGCAGGGCAAAAGCGTAGGTAGGCCAAAGCTGCCGTAAAATTCTAGCCCAACTGCGGCTTTTTTATGCCTAGATTTAATATTAGTTATTAGCAGCGAAAAGCGCTGCGTAATAACAGAATTGTCGATAAAATTAATGCCCAGTCTGGATTGATTGAATTCGGCTAGTCTAAGCATTAAAACGTCAATATTCAGGAGCGACGAAGTAACTCATGCTAATAGCTTGATTTCACAGTCACTCTAGCTGAAGTTATAACAGTTGATAAGGGGTATGACAGTAATGATTTTAGAAACCAACTTGAAAAGTTAAGCTGCCAAGAAAAGGAAGCAGCAAGGTGGGCAATGAGGGTATAGATTGATGTATATCCAAATATCACCATTTTCTTGGGTGATTTATGGTCAAAGGTTAATAGGCTCTAGGATTAAAGAAATGAAAATCATAGAAGTTCGTTTTTATCTATGGCCTTTAAATCAGAAAAAGGTTCGAGTAATCGATTAAAAATATATACTAACATAAGGATAATTAAGATTGCGGCTGTTGAACCAAATTTGTCAGCGATAACAGAGTGAAATGTGGTTTTAAACAAGAAAGAAAGCAAAAAACAGATGACTACAGTCCATAATATACTTGGTTGAAGTGTAAAACCGCAGCTGGGACAATAAATGAACTTCTCAGAAATTAACTTCATCCTTATTACCATTGAAATTTCAGTTTTGCAGTTTGAACAACTTCGGACAAATATTTTCATGATATTCACATTTTATATAATTTAAATTATATGATTGAAGCGAAATGCTTCAATCATATAGTACGAAATGGCCCTGAATTCAGATAATAAGTGCACCAATCAAGGTTTAATAGTGGTAAGAGATCAACTACTTGTTGGTTATAGCTTGTTTGACTTATTACTTCCCAATACAAAATGAGCTAAAGATCTTGCCAAGCAAGTCGTCGGAGGTGAATTCACCGGTGATCTCATTGAGGTATTGCTGGGTAAGGCGCAGCTCTTCTGCCAAAATTTCACCGGCAATATGCATTTCTAGCTGAGTCTGACCTATTTCTAGATGCTCAGCAGCGTGCTCTAGGGCGTCTAAGTGACGACGGCGAGCCATAAAGCCACCTTCAGTTGCACCAGTAAATCCAATACAGGCTTTTAGGTGTTCCCTCAATAAATCAATGCCTTGAATATCTTTGGCACTTAGGCGAATAAGAGTATGGCCATCACTCGTTGTTGCGCCAACCGCTTCACCGCTTAAATCGACTTTATTGCGGATCACGGTAATTTCCATGCCTTGTGGTAATTGCTCGATAAAATCAGGCCAGATCTTCGCAGGATCGGTTTCGTGGGTTTCGGTGCCATCCACCATAAATAGTACGTGATCGGCACCGCGGATCTCTTCCCAAGCACGCTCAATACCTATTTGTTCTACTTTGTCTGGACTATCACGAAGTCCTGCCGTGTCGATAATATGAAGCGGCATGCCATCAATATGAATATGTTCACGTAGTACGTCTCTTGTGGTACCTGCGATGTCTGTAACAATCGCGGCTTCACGGCCTGCTAAGGCATTGAGTAGTGAAGATTTTCCGGCGTTAGGGCGGCCTGCAATCACCACGCGCATGCCTTCACGCATGATGCTGCCTTGCTTGGCTTGCTTACGCACTTCCGCGAGTTGCTGAATAATGGCTTCTAGGTCACCCGAGACTTTACCATCGGAAAGAAAATCGATTTCTTCGTCAGGGAAGTCTATTGCGGCTTCTACGTACATGCGCAGATGAATTACTTTCTCAACCAACGTATTGATATGTTTAGAAAAGTCACCTTGTAGTGAATGTAGCGCACTCTTTGCAGCTTGCTCGCTGGTGGCGTTGATCAAGTCTGCGATAGCTTCTGCTTGCGTTAAGTCTAGCTTGTCGTTCATAAAAGCACGTTCTGAGAACTCACCAGGCTTTGCCAAGCGCACTTGCTCAATTTGGCTGATTTCCTTTAACAGCATATCAAGTACCACGGGGCCACCGTGGCCTTGTAACTCAAGGACATCTTCACCGGTGAATGAGTTCGGCCCTTGGAAGAACAATGCAATACCTTGGTCTAGTTGTTCACCTGCTAGGGTATTGAATGGCAGGTATTCGGCATAGCGAGTTTTTGGGCATTTACCTAAGATTTGCTCGGCAACTGCTCGGGCTTTACACCCTGAAACTCGAATAATACCAACGCCACCGCGACCCGGTGCGGTAGCCTGTGCTGCTATGGTGTCTTGTGCGATCATGATGACTCTTTAGACTGTCTGGTTAATAGACATAATTGTACAGCAATTGATATATCTCAGGTATAGCTGGTGGGTAATATCTGAGTATGCTCATTGTGTTTTGGGTGGTTGATGACCTTAATGATACGGTTATGCGCTTTTGTCAGGTATAATTATGGTCACAGTTTTTACTGTTCTTACTAGCAAAGGTTGTATAAGGGAAACTAACGCTGTGCTGCATTTTCTTCAATTCCGCTTCGATCCAAATGTCTCGTGTTTATATCGTGATGCTGAGCAAGTGCCACTGAGGCCGAGAGTCGCGCAGTTGTTGGCTTATTTTTTAGCCCATCCAAATCAGATTGTTACACGTGAAACATTGCTCAGCACGTTGTGGCAACACGGTGAGTTTAGAGAAGCTGCACTAACACAAAGTATCACTGAGCTAAGACAAGCCCTCAAAGATAACGCCCAGCACCCCACTTTTATTAAAACCATACCACAGCAAGGTTATCAGTGGATTTGTCCTGTTGAGAGCCGCACATTTACCACATTCAAACTCACTACAACAATGAAAGCAATGCTTGTCGTTGGCGCTATTGCGTTAAGTGGAGTCGCAGCGAGTGTTTACCTCGTTTCTAGCTCAGTTCCCGTTGTCACTCGTGTACAAGCTGAGCAAGACTCGTTAATCATTGTGCCTATGGTGAATGAGACGGGTGTGCAAGCCAATGCGTGGTGGGGTTATGCGCTTGAAGCAGCATTGAGACAACATTTACAGTTTCATTATCAATTAGTACCACGAAGCCAATATCCTGAGCTTGCAGAGGATAGTGCGATTAATCAGCTCACGCTTTCACTAAAGCCGATACAACAGCGTTTTTTACTCAGTGTTACTTATGGAGATAAGCAAAGCGAGATAATTGTTGAACAGTTAGATGAGAGCTTTGAAGCGATTGCAACAGAGGTTATTGCGCAGTTAGCGCTAGATATTGACACTAAAACCGCCAAAAAATCATCCTTAAATCTAGCAATGAATGACTATTACCGCGGCGTGCAAGCATTGAATGAACAGGGACCTCAACTAGCAAAGGCATATTTTGAGGCGGCTGTGGCACAAATGCCGGAACATCTAGAAAGTCAGATGGAGCTTGCGCAAATTTGTTGGCAGCTCGGTGATATTGATTCTGCCACCCGTCGATTCGAACAGATTTCACTAAGTACAGCTTCAATCGCGACTCGTGCTCGCTACCACCTCTATTACGGAGAGTTTTTCAAGGCACAAGGCTTACATCAGCAAGCGTTGCAGCAAGCTCAGCTTGCCCTCGATGCTGCTGAGCAAAGCCAGCAAGTTGAGTTGATTGCGATGGCATATCAACTCAAAGCAGATGCTTTTTGGGTGTTACAACGTTGGGATGAATACCAGCAAGCGATGAGTTCAGCGCATGTTTTGATAGGCAGTCGATCGTTTGCCTATAGCGAAGCACAGCGGAGTTTCTATCTTGCCAATCCACCAGCGGCTGGTCCCGCTGAAAAAACGTTACTGAACTTAGAGAAGAGTAAACCTGTACTCGCGCAAGCCATTGCCTATTATGAGCAAACAGAGCAGACCATGAATCTAATAAAAGCTTTGTTTGCTTATGGTCAAAATTACTTAGTGCCAGTGGTTGAAAGTGAGCCTAGTTTATTAAAAGCCCTCGCTTTAGCTCAGAAAAATGGATATCACTATTTAGAAAAGCAAATACTCACTTACCTAGGATTCTACTATATTCAGCTACATCAGGGAGAGAAGGCGCTACGGTATTTAAAAGACATTAACGGCGAGCCGCGTTTTATTCCAAGCTATGAGCAACAGCAATTACTGATTGGCATGGCGCATATGGATATCGCATTGCAAACGGGTGATACGGATGCAATGCAAAGTGCAATTACGCAATATCAAATGCTGTTAGAAAGCGATTATATTTCTTCGGTGACGCGTGCCAACGTTAAATTGTTACTGGGTTGGACCTGGATCAAAGCGGGCAAGCTCGAATTAGCAGAGCCGTTGACGATTGAAGCAATGCAAGACTATCAAACGTTACAGCTACAAGAAGTTGAGACCTATGCGCTCTATACGCAAATGTATATCCACCTTTTGAGAAACGAGCCTCAACAAGCGCTTGAGATCATTACTGCACATCAACATACCAATTCACATCTTTTGTTGCTTTACGGTGTTGTTGCGGCTGATATGTTAAATGAAGAAGCGCTGCAAAAGCGCTTTTCAGATAAATTGGCCGGACTCGAAAACAGCCAATTATTACAGCAACAGTTGCTGCAAATACGCCAGCAAAGCAGCATCGATAAGCGCTTTATTGCTGAGCTTATCGATGCCCCTTACAGCGTCTATTGTCAGAGTAAATGGACGATAAATTAGGCTCTAATCTATGTTGGGTGGCTGATTACCGCGATAAACGACTTCACCGTGTTTGTCTTGTACCACCCAGTAAGGTAGCTCTCTAATCTCAAACTGGCTAAATACTTCGTTGTGGTGATCGAACACAATATCGTGTTTGACCTCAAAGCGTTGTTGGTAGTCTCGAGCACTTTGTTCTTCCACATAAAAGGGCTTAATCACAGTAACGACCGGATACGCACTCGAGTCAGCGAGTTGATTGTTTTGCTTTATTCTCATTTCACAGGCAGGAATATGCTGAAACGGACACAAGCTATCGCTGAAAAATAACACTCTGTATTGGCTGTTTATCGTCGCTATCGAAAATGGCGCACCGGTGAGTGTTTGCAATGGGATCTGTGTTTCTTTCTCTGTGCTTGGTGCACTGTTAGTCGTCAACAACTCTCGTTTGATAACTTTGTCGTCTTTAACGACAACACGAGCAGGTGTTTGCCTTACTGCAAACCGTTGCATCAACTGGTTTTGCTTATCAATAGCTAACTCAGCATAGCTTGGATAGGCCGTTTTAAATTGCGCTAAGCTTGCCTCATCAATATTGATATCGGGCTGTAGCAATCTCCTTGGTGCTAGTGGCGTTGGTAGAGTCGTGGGTTGTACATACTCATCCCAAATATTAATAAACACATACTCTTGCGTGTTGGCGTGCGCAAACACGCTGAAACACACAGCGGCGAACATAAGTAAGGCTTTAATTGATGACATTAGTTTGCTCCTTGGAGTGTGCTCAGATGTTGTTGCAGCTCATCTGTAAACAATGCGCTGCGATAGATTTCTTTGCCGTTTTCATCAATGAGGATGTGTTGTGGCGTGCCTAACACTTGAAACTGCTGAGTTATCTTGCCACTACCATCAAATACCGTTGGAAACTGGTAATCATGTTTATCAAGGTAAGTTTGCACGCGTTTTTTCGACTGATTGAAGCCAATATTGACGGCGATAACCTGATAGTGGTTATTGGCTTGCTGAAAGCTTTGCTCAAGCAGTGGCATTTCTTCCACACAGTAGGAGCACCACGTTGCCCAAAACTTCAAGTAAGTGACTTTGCCTTGACTGGTTACGGTATTGTTTGCAAGCGTATTGGCGGTCAGTACGGGATAGTCCTTTGCTGCAGACATTGTGCTGAGTAACATAAAGAGTGAAGAAAAAATGATTTTTTTCATGGTGGTTCCTTTGCGTTTTATAGCCAACTTTTGCCAGCTTGAATAAGAAAATATTGCGCCATCGCGACTAAGATAAGTGCGGTTGCTGTAGTGATGTGATTTAGCCAAGCTCCAGATCTTGGTAATGTATGCAAAAAGCGCGTGCTTAGCCCTGCTAGCAGTAATAGGGTGCTCATACCGAGCGCAAAACTAAACAGCAGCGCGCCTCCTAATAGAGGTTGCTGGGCATTAGCAACGAAGAGCAATAAGCCGCCTAGAATTGGAGACGTACAAGGAGCCGCAACAAGAGCGCTGGCCATGCCCATTAGAAGAGGTGCTGGTGAGCCTGTTGCAATCGTATTTGGCAAGCGTGGCAGCGAGATTAAGCCTTTTGATACCGCAGCAAAGTAGAGTAATAGATTAGCAAAAATAAGCAGCACCCAAGGGTTTGTTGCTACTTGGCCAAAAAAGCTACCCGTTAGTGCTGCAATAAATCCAAGCGCGGCGTACACAGCTGCAAAGCCTAGCGCATACAAAATAGGGGCAAGGCGAATATGGCGTTGTTGGCTAAGAGTCGCAACAGTTATGGGAAGTATGGGATATACGCAGGGCGTGAAGCTGGTGAGTACACCTACTAAGAGTGCAATAGGCACTAACCACCAATCAGTTTCGGCACTGGAGAGTGCCTGTAGTAACGTAGATTCAAGCATCGTCTTCTCTTTGCATTTTTTAACTGCAAAAGAGCATGACGGATAGCCCAGATTTGACCTATCAAATCGTCATAAAATCGCTATCAAATTTTATCAAGCGTTTGCTTTTATTTGATATTTTAATTGTTATGAGTTTAAAAGAAAAAGTGCTTGTTGCTCGTTGTGTTTATAAGATAAGGTAAGTTACCTAGTTTAGGTAACTTAAAATTATGCGTAAAGGGAGATATTATGAATAGACTAACACTAGCGGTTGTATCTGCAGCATTTGCAGTATCTGGTTCTGCACTAAGTGGTGAGAATGTAAAACCAGACTACGACCCTACAAAATATTGTTATTTTGCCGATCAGGCATATTCTAAGGGATCGGTAGAAAAGCAAAATAACAAATGGAAAGTCTGTGTTGACGGCGGTCCAAATGGTGAGCTCCAGTGGATTGATCAATAACGACAACTTCATATGATACGCAAATAAAAAACGCCAGCTGTGAAGCTGGCGTTTTTTATTCAAGGTGTACGAGCGTTAACTGCGTACTTTCATGCCTTTTTTCTCCATGCCACGGTAGATGATAAGCATCTGAGCGATAGAGATAAGGTTTGAAACCAACCAGTAAAGTACCAGACCTGATGGGAACCAAATAAAGAAGATTGAGAACACGACTGGCATGTAAGTCATCATCTTTTGTTGCATTGGATCTGTAACTGTCATTGGCTGTAGTTTTTGGGTTAGGAACATACTTGCGCCAAATAGCACTGGTAGTACGTAGTACGGGTCCATTGATGATAGATCCGTTAGCCACAACATAAACTCAGCATGACGTAGTTCCGTTGATTCAAGGAATACGTAGAACAAGGCTAGGAAGATTGGCATTTGTAGTAGTAGTGGGAAACAGCCACCCATTGGGTTCACTTTTTCCTTACGGTACATTTCCATCATCGCTTGGCCGAACTTCTGGCGGTCATCGCCATAACGCTCTTTTAGTGCCTGCATCTTAGGCTGTAGCATGCGCATTTTAGCCATTGAGGTGTATTGCGCTTTAGTTAGTGGGTATAACGCTGTTTTCACAATCAAAGTGATAGCAATAATCGCCAGACCCCAGTTACCTAAAATACCGTAAAGGAACTTAAGCAGTATCAGTAGCGGTTGTGAAATAAACCATAACCAGCCGTAGTCTACAGTGAGATCTAGATCTTCTTGAATTGCTTCAAGCGCTTCTGTGTCTTTAGGACCCATGTAGTACACCGCATGGATAGTTGCCGTGCTGTTTGCTTGCACATTGGTTGGCTCGCTCTTCATACCAACAATACCATTACCATTTCTAAGCGCGGTATAAATCGTATTATTGGTTTGCTGATCTGGCACCCATGCACTAACAAAATACTTTTGTAGGAAAGCAACGTAGCCGCCTTGGGTATTTTTATTCAGGTTTGCATCCGCCATATCAGAGAAGCTGTATTTCTCGTAAGGTTCTTCAGCGGTACCATAGGCTGGGCCTAAGTAGGTCTGATCAACCATGCTGCTTTTATCTTGGCGTGTACGTTTGATTTGCGTGTACAGTTGTACTTGAACAGGTGATGAGGTGGTGTTGTTAACTTGATATTCTAAGTCAACGTCATATTTACCTGCTTTAAATACATAAGTTTTTGTGTACTGTACGCCTTTCTCATCAGTGAAAGTCAGTGGTACACGTAACGTATCGCCATTGAGCTCATATTGCTGTTGTGCCGACTCATAGACTGGGCGACCAGCTTTGTTCGCGTCAGGGCCGTTTAAACCAATTAAACCACTCTGTGAAACATACTGTTTGCCTTCAAATTCACCAAGTAACATGAAAGGCGTGTCGCTGCCATGGGTTTCTGCGTGTTGTAGTAAGCTGGCTTCAACGATGTCACCGCCTTTAGTATCAATTTTTACCGAAAGTACATCGGTAGTGATACTAATGACAGAACGTGTTGCCTGAGTTGCTACAACTGGGACATCGGATTGGCTTGATGCTGGTACATCAGCTTGCTCTTCTGTTGGGGTTGAGTTCGCCACTTGTTGTGTGACGGCACTGGTATCAGCTTGTGGCGGGTTTTGTTCTTGTGTCCACTCTTGGAACAGTAGGAACGAAACCAGCAACAAACCGATAAATAAAAACGTGCGTTGCGATTCCATAACAGCTCTTATTTCTCGTGTTGTTTAACTTTAGTCGACTTCACAGGTACAGGATCATCTCCACCTGCGCTCAAAGGGTGACATTTTAATATGCGTTTAACCGCTAACCAACTCCCTTTTGCAATTCCATGTAAATTAATTGCTTGAATTGCATAACTAGAACAGGTCGGGTTAAAACGACAATGAGGCCCGAGTAGGGGGCTAATCCATTGTTGATAACCGCGGATCAGCAATATAAGCAGGTGCTTGGGAAGCGAACAAACTGCTTTGAACTGATTTCTGATCTTGCTACGCCCTGAAGTTGAATTCATGGCTTTGTAGATATCAATTTCCTCAATTTACTGCTTCAACCTAAGTAGGCAAAAACAGACTATTTTTCCATTGATATAGCTGATTAAAAGGTGAGCTAACCTTACCTTAATTGGCGTAAAATTACTATGCTAGCAAGGGTAAATGCGCCGTAAAAAGGAAAGGCTAAAGCAGATTATTGCTTTTTCGCGTTAGCTTGAGGATTTTTTGAACGCTTGTGTTGAGGTTTTGGCTTAAAAGGTGGTTTGGGTGCACCTGGCTTACAACGTTCATTTATTTTGCGCCACATCTTAGTGAGCTGTTTAGTTAGCTCTTCATTAGATTGCTCGTCAACACCGGTTTTGACCATCAACACAATATCGATGTTATCAAGTTTATGACGATTTAATCGAAAGCTTTCTCTAGCAAGTCGTTTGATACGGTTTCGTTGACATGCTTTTTTGCAGCGCTTTTTAGCTACAGTTAAGCCGAGTCTTGGATGACCAACATCATTTGGTTTTGCAAGTAGAGTAAAATAAGGCGTAGCTGCGCGAGCTGGCTCTTGAAATATGCGGGAGTAATGCGAGGGAGTTAACAGACGTAACTCCCTGCTAAAGCTAAAGTCTTCCACTAAATATTAAGCAGAAAGTACTTTACGGCCTTTAGCACGACGACGTGCTAATACTTTACGACCGTTCTTAGTCGCCATGCGAGCACGGAAACCGTGAGAGCGCTTGCGCTTAAGTACGCTAGGTTGAAAAGTTCTTTTCATAACAATTCCATCCGATCGGTTAAAAGTTAAAACATCCTATGCAGGTCGCGATCCTGGCACAGGTGCCATTGCGAGCGCGAGATATTAAAGCTGGGCGCGTCTAAAGTCAATCAAAATCTGTTCTCTGTGGCTAAATAATCCACAGTAGAATTTCTTTATCCTTATATATAGACAAAACTTGGCAAAGCTATCGAGCAAACATAGACGATCTACATAAAGTAGGATCAATACGAAATCGATCTGCATAGATCTGATCCGATGGGCGGCATTATAGCATTTAGTAAGAATAGGAAAAGCTCTGGAAAACTAAATTTGATCTTAATTTTGGGGTGAGATCGGGTGAGTTTTTTGCTATGATCTTACTTGTGGGTAAAAAATAAAAACCTTTAAATTTCATGTGTTTATTTTTTTGCTAGGGTGAGATCTTGCTTTTTCTAAATGTCAATATTGAACTTGTGGATAAGATCACTTCATAATACCCCGCTTCCACCAGTGATTTTGTAATAAAAACTAAGTATTTCCGGCGATCCTTTCATTTAGATCTGATTTTTTAGATCTGAATGCTCTATTTCTTATTCCCGGGAATCAAAACCTATTGGAGTTCAGA
>NZ_CP127856.1:0-1306770 GCF_030291895.1 Pseudoalteromonas sp. JC3
TGGCCTGCAATATCATCATAGCGGCGCATAAAGTGATCTAGCTGAATGTCAGCCGGTTCTTGCGAGACTGCGCTAAAACAGTTTGGGCCGGTAGGATCGGTACTGGCATTGGTGACGTTAAATCCAGCAATATCAACCCAACGCTCACCGACAATGGCGGAATTCACACTGTCGTATCTTGGTTCATAGAGTGGGTTATTGTTTAACTGGGACTGAAGTCGAGTAATTTCATCTTGTGCGGTATGTAGCGCGATGTTTTTTGCCAGACCATAGCGCCAAGCGTGTCTGGGGTCGTTGGGATCTGGTTCGATAATATGTTCGGCATCCAGCACCTCTAGTGCTGCGGTGCGGGTTAACCATTCATGTCCCATGGGCATGATCCCTTGTCCACCAAATTGGGTGAATGCTTGAACTGTGCTGCTTAATGCAAGTCCTAGTGAAATTGTAAGAGGCTTTATTTTCATATCTACTCCTTGAAAACTAAAAGCAAAAATAGAGTTTTTACTCAATGCAGGGGCAAAGATTATAGTTTGTGAAATAAATGTTTCAATTGATTTTTGTTTGTAACTAATAGGTTTTTTATCACCTGATTTGTTTGGTGAGTGTTTGCCTCTTACACGGCTTAAAAAAGATAAAAATAATTTTCATTTAATATCAGGTTTTTACAGTTTATTTTGTTCATGTTTTATGTTCTGTAATGACGTGAAATATGCACATTTTATTGCTGGTGCTAAAGTTACTCTACTTAGCTGGGAATCAATTTAAGCGAAAGTTAGCGCACACTTGAGTATCTTTTGTTAACAAGTGTGTTGTTTTGTGCCGTGGTTACTATATCTAAAGGATATAAATATGAACTATTCACTTCACCCCTCTGTCGGTGTCGCAAGACTCGGTAATAGCGATGGTCAGTTTTATTTAGCACCAGACAAAATAGGTGGTTTACCGTTTGAATCCGATGAATGGGGCAATAAGATAGACAGCCCTGTCAGTCAGTTTAAAGACGCAGAAGGCCGGATCCGCAGACAGGGCCAACCCTTTAAAATCATTGACGAAAATAACAATGAGCTTACGTTATCGAGCGATAACGTTAAATCCATTAGTTGGACTGTACACGTCGCTAATAAAAAGGCGGCATGGTATGAGTTTAATGAATTACAAGGCAACTTACTCTATGGTCAAGATAATAGTTATAGCAATCGCAACACGCCTTGGCGTAATGCGGATGCAACGGATCGCCGAAGCTTAATTATTGACCCAGGTCCAAGAACGATATCTGGCGCAAATGCAAAGGCTGAATTTGACGCCGCCAGTGCGCCTGCAGGATATCCGGTTAGTTTCCCTCCCAAACCGTGCCAAGGCACTGAAATAAAGTCGCTCGGAGACATTTTAACCGATAACGAAGGCCGCTTAGTGGTACTTGGCGGTAAAGGGAATGCGGGTGGTAACCAGCCTCTTGAATCTTACGGTGGTGCGGACACATGGCATGATGATATTGCGGATGGAACTGTGTATTGCACGGTTACGTTTGACGATGGTAAAACCTTGCAACTCTCTGCTTGGGTAATTGTTGGCTCTCCGGATTTTGCACCGGAAATCGTTAATATCTCCAATCTCAGTGATACTATGTTTGACGTTGCGGTGCGCGAACAAAACTTATGTCCTGAGCTATACAGCGATGGTGAGTATCAGTCTTCTTATCAGGCAAATTATTACCAAGATATTGAGCCGATTATCCAGCGTATTAGCCGTTATCAGTGGGTATCAAATGTCCAATCTATGTCGGCATTTGTTTCCAATATTTTTGATTTTAAAGACAACTCTGAAGATAATAAAGCCAATCGTCAGGCTTACTTTAAGTACTTTAGGCAGCCAGTTGACCCAGCCACAGTGCAGCAAACTCCGCCAAACGAGCAAACCAATCAGCAACTCTTCGAGTATGGTATTGAGGGTAATTTACCACTGATGCCAATGAACTCTGGTAGTAACTCGGTGAGCAACGCTGAAGACAATATTGTCGATAAGTTTCTGACGTTAACGCAGACTCAATATTTCTTACTGAGTCAGTGGGCTGCTGGTAACTTTTCAAGTGCTAAACCTTCAGCGCCACAGAGCGCAGTCGATGAGTTTGGCGTATTTTATGCGGATCAAGGTAGCGTGGGTAATTGCGTTGGCTTACCTATGTGTCCAGGGATTGAGGTAACGTGGAGTTTACAAAATCCAGCAGTGTACGCGGCGCCTTATATCATTAAAGATCAAAGCATGGGTAATGGCTTTCCGAGCGGCTTGGATGCTGAGCGTGATGAGTGCGAAGGCGGTGGATGTCAGCCTGGAGATTTAACCAAGCGCATGGCATGCCCGTGGCAAGCAGACTTTTTCAACTGTACTATTCAAAATGTGAACTTTACCGAGCCAACGGTGAATAAAGTGAACGTTGGCACGGAAGACGATCCGCAAATGGTGCCAGCTGCCCCAACTTACTATAGTTACTGGTGGCCACCACAAAGCCCTTGGGATGTATTGACGAATCAATTTGATGATCAATCACTTACCCATCTGCCTGCAGGCCAGCAAGTCAACTATGCACGTGGTATCAATAGTTTTGTGCAAATGGTTGAGCATTGGTCGGCACTTGGTTTTATCCGCAATCAAAATAGTGATGAACCGAATTTCCCCTACTTTACGGAAATCGAACGTAATCACCAACTGTTTGCGTATAAGGATGTGCCTGTCTCTGATATTACTGGGAATTGCCAAGACGACGGAACCGATATTCCGGTGTTTTATATTCCTGATGACCTTAAAGATCACCTGTCTTGCGGGTGCTCTAAGGCCAAAGCAATATTAAAAGGGCTTGAAGAAAAAATGGCTAAGCCAATTACGCAAAAACGAGCTGCGAAAAAAGTGCCTCGCAGTGGTACTCGAACAAGACGGTAATGGATATGAATGGTACTCACGAATGTGATGTGCTAGTAATTGGTGCTGGCCCTGCCGGGGCTAGCACCGCATTAAACTTGCTCAATCACACAGACCTATCAGTCATTTTAATCGAGCAGTCTGATTTACAAAAATTAAGAATTGGCGAAAGTGTATCTGCAAGTGTGTTTTCGGTATTGGACTATTTGCAGATAGATAGAGCGGATTTCGGTCCGCACTGTTTTACTCCAACTCAAGGCAATAGTGCATTTTGGGGAAGTGAGAAATCTGCTAATCGTCACGCGATTTTTGCACCAGACAGAGCAACCTATCAAATTAATCGCGAGATATTTGATCTAACCTTGCTCGAAAGCACAATCCAGCGCGGTGGAACGGTGTTCCCGCGCACTAAAAGCAAAGCAATTACTCAGTTACAAGACGGTCGTTACTCAGTGGTGGTGAGTCATCCTGACTATGGTCAGTTCACCATTGTTTGCAAGTATCTAGTTGATGCGTCAGGGCGTAATTCGTCTATTGGCAAATCTCTAGGAGCGGCTGTTCAGCAATATGACAGACTTACTGGGGTTGGTGCCTTCTTTAAAGTAAAGCGGGGGGCGCTTGAGCAACTTCAACTAATTGAAAGTGATGAATGTGGCTGGTGGTACAGTGCGGCGCTTTCTAACGATATGTTAGTTGTAACGTATTTTAGTGATTTTGAATTGCTCTCAAAGCAGCGCTTAAATCGTTTGGCACAGTGGCAAGCGCACTTAGGTAGCAGTAAATATATGTCAAGGCGTGTTGAGGGGGCAAAGATGGTCGACGAAAACCTATGGGTCCGACCTGCCGGGAGCCATTTTAACAGTTTTGCTCATCTCAAAAATTATCTACCAGTGGGGGATGCGGCTTGTGCGTTTGACCCTATTTCCTCTATGGGATTAGGGTTTGCCATGACATCGGGATGCCAAGCGGCAGCCATTATCGGCAATACCAAAACATCTCAAGCGTTTATCCACAGTAGCAAGATGTATCAACAAGACTTAGCGCGTCAGTTTGATCAGTACTTAGCGCTAAAGCAGCAGTTTTATAATAAGGAAAAACGTTGGTGTGATGCGCCTTTTTGGTTCAAGCGGCAGCAACTTATCAACCAGGTTGCTTAGCTGAAACTAACCGAAGAATAACAACTGCTAGCACACAAGTTGTTATTCTGATCTCGGGTTAGCTCATATTAAAGCAAGCTTAAAATGTGTTTGGCGTTTTGTCGGGCAAGACAGCCCTTGACGGGATCGGTTGAAAACGTTTTAGCCGATATCTCCATAGGCTCCCCTTCATGAAGTACATCACCGCTATAGACTTTAACTCGACAGGTCGTTTTGTTTTGCTCTTCTGAATAAACAAGCTCCACTTTTTCGGCCTTCATAATTAAGTTTTTGTAGGGGTATCCCGCATCGGTAAATACTTTTTCAGTTTGTACCTGCTCGGATGTTGATGCGAGTGCTGCTAGAGGAAATGCAAGAATAATTGCGTATTTCATGATAAAGACTCCTTCCGTCTCTGATTTCACTGCTAAGTATTGTGTGCATTCATAAAACTGACAAACTAGAAATTCTGAACTATAGTTAAGTTTTAATTAAGTAAGATGGCGAATGAAATCACCTCCACTCAAAGGACTTTGGTATTTTAAAACGGCGGCGGAATTAGGCAGTTTTAAGCAGGCGGCGGAAGCCTTATTTGTGACTCAAGCCGCCGTGAGCCAACAGATAAGAACCCTTGAGCAACAGCTTGGATGTATGTTGTTTGAACGACAAACAAGAAAGGTATTGCTAACTCAGCAAGGACAAGACTTGTTGCCTTACTTACACAAGGCCTTTGGGCAAATGGAAATGGGTCTATCGACGTTAAAATCAGATCCTAACCCAAACACTATTAACCTGTCGGTTTTGCCTTCATTTGCTACTTGTTGGCTGTTGCCAAGATTGGCGAGCTTCAACAAAGCATTACCAGACTACCAGCTACGTATTGATCCAACCGAGCAACTCGCCGATTTTAACCACGACGATATTGATATTGGGATCCGCTTTGGATTTGGTAACTATCCGGGACTGAAAAGCGAGCTCATCGCGGAGGATGAGTTAGTCCTTGCCTACCGTCCTGGATTAATTGACCCAAACAAACCGTTGCGAGAACAGCTATCTAAACTCAATTTTATCTATGATGAAGGCCGGGATAATGAGCATGCGTGGCTTGAACTAAACAAACAACTGGATTTGAGTGGTCATACATTCAGTAATCTCAAAATTGATAATGCGGCG
The DNA here is from genome assembly GCF_030291895.1 of Pseudoalteromonas sp. JC3. Classification (NCBI taxonomy): domain Bacteria; kingdom Pseudomonadati; phylum Pseudomonadota; class Gammaproteobacteria; order Alteromonadales; family Pseudoalteromonadaceae; genus Pseudoalteromonas; species Pseudoalteromonas sp. JC3. The sequence continues at coordinate 5,223 of NZ_CP127856.1, forward strand.
TTGGTACAGCAAGCAACGGTGGCAGGGCAGGGGTTTTCTTTGTTACGTCGACGTTTAGTGAATCAATCTTTAGAGCTAGGCCAATTAGAAATCTATCCCGACTTTGCATGGTTATGTGAATATCGGTATTACTTGGTCGGGCCAGAGCGCCATTTTGAGTGGCCTAAATTAAAGGCGTTTCGAGATTGGATTGTGGCTGAGCTTAGCGCATGTTGAAATTGCGATCTTATATGTTCTTGGTTAACTTTAGCTTGAGCCATAAGACGGCGAGTTGAGTACTGCAAAAATAAAGCGGATAGGATAAACAGGCCAAGCCACTGTTAAATACGCACCAGTGGCTAGGCTGAGTTATAAGCAGCTATTTCAGGTCAAATCGGTCTGCATTCATTACTTTGGTCCATACCTCAACAAAGTCACGGACAAACTTCTCTTTGCTATCATCTTGTGCGTACACTTCGGCGTAAGCGCGCAAAATAGAATTAGAACCAAAGACGAGATCAACGCGAGTCGCGGTCCATTTTACCGTGTCCGTATCACGTGTTTTTATCTCATATAGGTTCTCTCCACTTGGCTCCCAGCGATATGCCATATCGGTCAAGTTGACGAAAAAGTCATTACTCAAAGTGCCAACGTTATCGGTAAATACGCCATGCGATGTTTGCCCGTGATTGGTGCCTAGCACGCGCATTCCGCCGATCAGTACGGTCATTTCCTTGGCTGTGAGGCCCAACAGTTGAGCTTTATCAAGTAGCATTTCTTCTGGTTTTACGCTGTAGTGCTGTTTTTGCCAATTGCGAAAACCGTCATGTACAGGCTCTAATACATCAAATGACTCAATGTCGGTTTGCTCGTCTGTGGCATCGCCTCGCCCAGCGGCAAAAGGCACTTGGATTGATACACCGGCATTTTTAGCCGCTTGTTCAACGGCAGCGCAGCCACCCAATACGATTAGATCGGCCATGCTTACGGTAGGCGTAAAATTACTTTGCACGGTTTCTAATGCCGCAAGTACTTTCGCTAGACGCTCTGGCTCATTTCCAAGCCAATCTTTTTGCGGGGCTAGGCGGATCCTCGCACCATTTGCACCCCCTCTAAAATCGGAATATCTAAACGTTCTAGCACTATCCCACGCGGTGGCTACTAATTCTGAAAGCGTCACATTGGTTGCTAGAATTTGTTGCTTGAGTGCGCTAATTTCACTGTCGTTTAGGGTGTAGTTAACGCTGGGGACGGGGTCTTGCCATAGCAGGTCTTCGTTAGGGACTTCTGGGCCTAGATAACGGCTTTTTGGGCCAAGGTCGCGATGCGTAAGCTTAAACCACGCTCTTGCAAAAACATCGTTAAAATAGTCGGGATCGGCATAAAACTTCTCTGAAATTTTACGATAAGCAGGGTCCATTTTCAGCGCCATATCGGCATCTGTCATCATCGGCATGCAGCGTTTGGATGCGTCTTCAGCATCAACCGGCTTATCTTCTTCTTTTATATTAATAGGCTGCCATTGCCATGCACCCGCAGGGCTTTTGGTCTGCTCCCACTCGTACGTGAACAGCAAGTAGAAGTAGCCATTGTCCCATTGAGTTGGGTTCGTCGTCCAAGCGCCTTCAATACCACTAGTTACTGCATCAGAGCCAATGCCACGCGAGTTATGATTCATCCAACCAAAACCTTGTTCATGCAAGTCCGCGCCTTCTGGTGCCGGGCCTAATTCATCGGCATTGCCATTTCCGTGCGCTTTTCCCACAGTGTGTCCGCCAGCGGTTAGGGCAACGGTTTCTTCATCGTTCATTGCCATTCGAGCGAAGGTAACACGCATATCTTCAGCTGTTTTTAACGGATCGGGATTACCATCTACGCCCTCAGGATTAACGTAGATAAGACCCATCATCACAGCGGCAAGCGGGTTTTCTAAATCGCGTTCACCGCTATAGCGGCTGTTTGAATTATTGGAGGGAGCCAGCCACTCTTTTTCGCTGCCCCAGTAGGTGTCTTTTTCTGGATGCCAGATATCTTCTCGGCCACCGGCAAAACCAAAGGTTTTGAATCCCATCGACTCATAAGCAACGTTGCCCGCCAGCACGATTAAATCGGCCCAAGAAATACGATTGCCATACTTTCTTTTAATCGGCCAAAGTAAACGCCGGGCTTTATCTAAGTTTCCGTTGTCCGGCCAGCTGTTTAGCGGAGCAAAGCGCTGATTACCCGTGTTTGCACCACCGCGACCATCCGCAACACGATAACTGCCCGCAGCGTGCCATGCCATTCTGATCATTAATCCTCCATAGTGTCCCCAATCTGCGGGCCACCATGGCTGCGAGTCTGTCATAAGTTGCTCGAGATCTTTCTTCAGGGCGGGGTAATCGAGGCTGTTAAATGCGCTTTTGTAATCAAAATCGGCATCCATCGGATCGGTTTTCGTATCGTGCTGATGCAATATGTCTAAGTTCAGGCTATTTGGCCACCACTGGTGCTCGCTATGCTCTGACGACGTATTTGCACCATGTGCAAAAGGACAAATCGATGGTGTGTTTTGCTTCTTATCCATGGGAGATCCTTGTTTGTTCGATGACGGAAGATTGCTAGGGCCTGTTTATCTTTCAAGTTTGTTTCTGCAGCAGTTTGATTGATGTATACATAGGGCAAGTTGTACGCCGCGAGCAAAATACGCTCAGAGGAACAAAAATCAAACAGCAAAGGTCAACAGGCCCTAGATAAAGGTAGTCCCGATAAGTGCTTTTTACCAGATTTAGGTGGCCTTAAAAGCCAATATTGAATACCAAGAGAGTGGCGACATTTGTGACTCTCTGGGTAGTGAACACGCCAAATCTGACTGATTACATGATTTTTAATTAGACGCTTGAATATTCAATAAAAGTAAATAAATTTTGCGCAAATCGTCTAGAATTGTTTGTTGGAACGATTTAATTGTGTTATCAGTATAAAAAGGCGCAATAAATAACCTATTTCATTTCCTATAGTGATAATAAGAAACTTTCTATCGTCAGCGTCTAACTATAATTTGGAACGTTACAAAGGAAACCGTTATGACAATAACAAAACAAAAAACGACTTTGGCGTTGGCAATCGCCAGCTTGTGTGGTTCGGGCGCTATGGTGTGGACGGCCCCAGTGTTTGCCGAGGAAGCAGCGTCGGAACCCGTTGAAAAGATTATGGTAACGGGGTCACGTATCGCGCGGGCAAACCTAAGTAAACCCGGCGCGGTAACCACAATATCTAGATCGGATATTGAGCAAACCGGGTTTAAAAATATTGGTGATATGCTGCAAAATCTAACGGTTTCCGCCAGTGCTCCTAATGCTTCTCAAAATGAAAATACGTCTGGCGTGACAAACTTCGACTTACGCGGTCTAGGTGCGCAGCGCACGTTGGTCTTGCTAAATGGCCGCCGCTTACCAAACGGGGGAAATGGCGCGGATGCTGCGGTTGACCTAAGTGCTATACCTACAGCGATTATTGAACGTGTTGAAATTCTATTGGATGGTGCCTCTTCTATTTACGGCTCTGATGCGGTGTCTGGTGTCGTAAACATTATTACTCGCCAAACGGGCGATATTTTTGAGGTCAGTGGCTCAATTGGCCAATCCGCTGAAGGTGATGCTGATACGACTTCTTTGGAACTCGTAACAGGGATTGTTGGCGATAAAGGGCGTTTTATGGTGAGTGCCAGCTACGATGAAAAACAAGAAGTGTATGCTGGCGACAGAGACTTTAGCCGCTATGATTTAACACTTAATCCCGATGGCAGTTACGGCCAAGGCGGTAGTTCCGCAATGCCATGGAGTAACCTAAAAGTCACGGATGAAAACGGTAAGGAAATATTTGTTACCCGAGGCCCAGAATATGGCGAGTGGCGTGAAACTATCTCCGATGCATCACTTGCACAAAATGATTTATACAACTACCAAGAGCCTAGCTTGCTACAAACGCCTTTTGAACGCTATAGCATGAGTGCGTTTGGCGAGTATGATCTTGGCAATTTGAAGTTTTCGGATGACGTGGTATTCAATTTCGAGGCGCTTTATTCACATCGAAAATCCACTACCAATGGTGCGCCTCAGCCACTAGTTCCAGTTTGGGGTGGGTATTTAGATTTCACTTACTCTCCTGATAACTATTACAACCAACAATTTGGTCCGAAAGACAAAGATGGTAATCCTTATGCCATCAATGACTGGCGTCGCAGAATGGTAGAAACCAATGGCCGTATGAACCATGTGGAAAACAGCCAATACCGTATCGTGATGGCGCTTTCTGGTGATTTTAATGCAGATTGGAGCTGGGAGTTGGCCTACAATTTTGGTCGCAACTCAAACAAACGACTAAAAACCGGCATATTCAATTGGCCAGCGGCTAAAAATGCGGTTGGTCCTACCCACTTTGATGAGCAAGGTGTGCTGCGCTGCGGTGCTACACCGGATGCGCTAATTGCAGGTTGTGTGCCGCTTAATATCTTTGGCCAACCCGGTACCGACTCCGAAATTTCCGAGGACATGCTAAATTATCTCTCTGGTGATTGGCCGGGGATCCAACAGGGTCATAACCAGATTAAAATCGCCAGCGCGAACCTAAGTGGCGTAGTGGCGAGTTTGCCTGCGGGCGATCTAGGTGTGTCTTTTGGTATCGAAAATCAAAAAGTTGAGGCGCGTAATCAAACAGATGCCGTTTCTATTAATATTTTAGTCACGGATGGATTAGGTAGACCAACTGGCGGCGAGTATTCGCTCAATGAAGCCTACCTAGAAGCTGTCGTACCACTACTATCAGACCACGATTGGGCGCAGAGCCTAGAGTTAAATCTCGCGACTCGATATTCAGACTTTGATACGTTTGGTTCGACCACCAATTCAAAAGTGGGCGTATTTTGGGCGTTGAATGAGCAGTTGAGTTTTAGAGGGACTTGGTCACAAGCATTTAGAGCGCCTAATGTGGTGGAACTTTATAAAGGAAGGTTACCTGGTTTTGAAAATGGCGACGATCCTTGTGCCGTAGCAAATCCAAACCAAAACTGTGTCAGCACAGGCGTTCCCGCTGATGGCAGTTACCGAGAAACGATCGGACAGATCAGAACTAATACTGGCGGTAACACCGAACTTGAACCAGAAACCGCGACGAGCAAAACACTTGGGGTGATTTATCAGCCGAGCTGGCTTACTAACGGTTCAATCACCTTAGATTTTTATGACATCCAATTAAAAGATGCCATTGGTAACATTAGTGCGGTGACTAAATTGAGTGAATGTATGAATAATGGTTTGTACTGCGACTCTGTACATCGTGTTCAATCTGGTGAGTTTCAGGGGGTGATCACCGGTGTTGATGTGTTTAATGAAAACCTCAATGCGTTAAACCGTCAAGGGGTGGACGCGGAAGTTCGTTTTGACATCGGGCAGTTTTCATTTGGTGATTTGAGTACCGCACTAAACTGGTCATTTGTGAGTAAACATGAAGTCATTGAACCAGGCCTTGTAACCAAAGACAGAGCCGGACAGCGCGTTAATGGCCAGATGGCGGTGCCTGAGCACAGAGTTAACTTTGCACTTAATTGGCAGCATGACGACTTTAGCGCAAGTTGGCAAAGTTACTATATCGATTCAATGTTAGAAGAAGTATCGGTTAAACAAGGCGACCAAATCGTTAACTTTACCAATACCGTTGATAGCACGCTGACACATAATGCTCAAGTAACCTACCATTTAGACTCTGTTGATACTCAAATTACGCTGGGCGTTAACAATCTACTGGATGAAGCGCCGCCTTTCGCGACCGGCAATGGAAATAACGCAGATCCCATTCATTCGTCTTTATATTTGGGTCGTGAGTACTACCTAAGATTTAAGACAGAGTTTTAACTTCACATTGTTTCCCTGTGAGAGTAAGACAAAGCGGGCTATGTAAGCCCGCTTTTTTAGTTCGCAGTTTGGTGCGAAGTTTGTTCAGACGAAGTTGCGCTTGTGGTTTGCGCTGCGGCGTTGATCCGTGACACTGCCTTCCAACAAATCAAGGCCATTAGTGCTATTAGTCCAATCACAATCGCGAAGTCTACTTTAGTTTGTAGCGGTAACAAGTTGTATTGGTTACCGAAGTAGGTCAAATTCATCACCAAACTTAAACAATAGCAAATCCCACTTAGTCCTAATAACACCTTGCTAAAGGACAAAACATCTTTGGCAAATTGGCTACTTATCAGGGCGAAGAAAAAGGCTATAAACATAGAGGACTTGACGGTTTCTAATTTGTCGGCATGCGTCGCAGGAAGTAAAGTGGTTAATGTAAAGCCAACAGCAACCGCTAAAATCACCCCAATAAAACTGCCGCTGGTCAGTCTTTTGACAAACATTAGGCTTTTAGGACTTTGTTTTTTCTGCTTTGCTCGTTTGTCAATCCACATCAAATTGCCAGTAACAATTAAGTAGGCGGTTGCAAGACCAAGGCATAAAAACGCCAGTCGCATGCCATATCCAGCAAAATCACCAAAGTGCAGACTTGCAATGGTAGAGAGTCCCGCTCGTACTGCATTATCATAGTTGTTTTCTGTGAGGTAAACTTGCGAGCTGTCACTTAGCTTATATTGAATTTCTTTAATATTAGAGAAAGCATCATTGCTTTTTGCTGTAAAGCCTACCACCGCATTCTTGTCACCAAAGTGGCTAATTTCAACCATAGTAAAGGTAACATCCCCAAGCTTAGCCTGTGCTTGAGCTCTTAGTTGATCAATGCCTTGCATGGGTTGTATTTGGTTTATGGCCTCAATTTTTGGCTCGTTAAATCCAGCAGCTTGCAGTAATGCAGTTTGGTTGCCACTATAGAGCAGCACGGCGTATGAAATCTGGTAGATAATCACGAGGTTGAAAACAAGCCCTGTGAAGGCGTACATAATGTGAAAAGGTAGGCCCATTGTGCCAATCAGGTTATGAGCATCCAGCCATTTGTCTTTTTTACCTTCGGCGCGATATTGAAAGAAGTTTTTAGCAATTTTACGCCAATGGATCACAACGCCACTTAGTATAGCAACGAAGAAAAATAACGTAATCACTCCAACAAAATAGAGTCCAGGTCTACCTAACCCCAAATCGAAATGGAGTTCAAAAAGCAACGTAGAAAACTCAAACTTATCGGCGTCAGCAAGTACCTCACCAGATTGCGGTGATATCAATAGGTGTTGATCCTGATGATCCTCCCCCGTGATCGGGTGGGGCTGATCTAAATGGGTTGCAAAATATACTTCAATAAACGGATTATGCGGCGTAGGCTCTCGCATAAAAAAGCCATGATCGGTATCAACATCGTATTGTTGTTGAATAGAGTTTATGGCGTTGTCATAAGAAATTGTGGTTATTGACTCGTTTGATTGTACAGCCAGAGGTGCACGCTCCCAACCCCGAATATTATCTCTAAATAGGCTAAGTGAGCCTGTGATAAAAACGATGAATAATACCGTTGAAATAATGAGTCCAATCCAGGCGTGCGCTTCGGTTAATGATTTTAGTGTTTGGTTTTTCATTGTTTATCTCATTAACAATAATGCTGTATTTAGTAGCAGCGAAGGGATAAAAATAGCAAATAACGGCTTGCAGGCTGCTTTTGCACTTGGAAATGCGTAGCTCCATACGATAAAACCCGCCCAGATAGGAAATGCTAAGATCAGACCCAGCATGAGTTTTGCCGATTCAGAAAATGGTAGTAACAAGTTGAGGTTTAGCACCAAAGAAATAGACAGTAATAATCCCAATGAAAATCCAAGTAAGGTTTTAGGCCACATAACTTATTCCCCCTACAAATAGAGATAACAAGAAGACTAATGCTGAACTGAGATAGAAACGTCTTATTGAATACCCACTTAACAAAGTTACTGAAACTAAACTAAACATCAAGATAACAAGTGCTGCTAACATCGCAGAGATAACAGGATATTGCACAGTTAAAATACCAAGTCCGGACAAAATTAGTAGAGTGGCTAAAGGATATGCTGCGAGTCTACTAATAGATGAAGCCAAAAATCGTTGTTTAGGGCTTGCCAAGTAGAGTAACACTGCGGCAAACCAAAACGGTATAATTGAGAAAAAGCTCATGATGGTGATAATCATTATTGTTTGCAATTGATTGTAATGATTATAGGTATGTTCTTCAAGGCTTGAGTAATAATTGTCACAAATTAGATAAATTAATGATATGGCAAAAGCAGGGCTGCGCTGTGAGGCTTCAGGAAGTCACAGTTTGATCCCTGCTCTGTAGCACTTTTAGCTAAGTGTAAAGGTGCCTTGCATAATGGCGAAATGACCCGGGAAAGAACAGAAGAACTTGTAGCTGTCACCTTGCTTTAACTGCTCAGTAGAGAAGGTCACTGTGGTTTGCTCGCCACCGCCAATCACCTTTGATACGGCTAAAACGCGACTGTCGTTTGGCTTTACATAGCTATTATTTGCACCTGCCGACATACCATCGGTTGCAACGGCTTGAACATCTGCTGCTTTGCTCAACACCCAGTTGTGGCCCATGGTGGTGGCTGGCAGTTTGCCCGTATGCTTTAACGTGACTGAAATTTCTTTACAGCTAGATGGCGCACTGAGTGATTTTTTAGAAAACTGCATCATGTCGTTGGCTTCGATGCTGAGTTCACATTCGTTTGCCGATGCAGTATGAGAAAACAGAAAGACACCTAGGCTAAGCAAAGTGATGGAAAGAGAGGTTTTCATATTTAACTCCTTAATTAAAAATCATTCTCATTATTATCTTTGCCGGGATGAATGTAAATGGATGCAGATCAATAAAACGGTTCTTTGCGTGAAGTGACTGAAATTAAAGAGTGAAAAGCAAAATGAAAGCTCAACAGGCCCAGATATTCAGGGCATCAATGCAATGGAAAGCCGTCAAGCAGCCAAAACAAGAGGGTAGTTCTTTTAAAACCATTGTCTTATGGCTGATGTCGTTGGTGTAATCATGATCAGTCAAGACATCAGCTAATCCGACTTATTGCTAATTTGTTTATGAAGCAGTGATAGTGCAGTTATCCACCCTGCGCACCTTTTGCAGTGCCGAAAAGAGCCTAGCTTTGTCGTTTGCAAAGAGCTGTTCGGTGTTTATTATTTGGTTAAACAAGCCTGCCTGTTCATCCGTGAGGTTACCGTGCTTGGCAAGATGCTGGGTCAGTGTTTCAAGAATGGCTGCACCAAGCTGATTTAATGTGCTTCTTAGCTGATCCAAATTGGCGTCTTCGTTTGGTACGCCTTCAGCTAGCCATTGTGCCCGGTATCTGTATTGAATCGCCTTTGCAGCATCCATTTGTGCTTGGAAAAACGCCTCAACGCTTGCACTATCCAGACATTGCTGGCGGGCTTGCTCTAGCGCTTTTGAGAGCACAGTGGCCTCACGGGATAAGTCTTCAATTGGCCTGTGTTGTTGTGCTTTAAACAGTGCTACAGGCTGCATCTGAGCAAGGCGTTGGTTGATATGTGAGAATAACTCCTCAGCAGAGTCTGTTCGCGTTTTGACCAATGTATTTGCCTTTTCAACGACCTGCGCCAGCGCGCTGCGAGCTTCATCTTCGCTTATCGGCTGAGATCGTTTTTCCATTTTCATCAGACCAAACAGCGTACGGTTATCCGCGTTATCCTGAACGCTTACTTCGCGCAGTGTCAGCTCTGGGTAAACCACTTTAAGTGCGCAGCTACCTACGGCAACGGTGTTTTGGTCAAATTGTCCATTTGCAAGTAAGCGAGCCGCTTCGTTGGTGCCTTTGGGTACGGGCTTGGTTTGTACCTGATGAGCATTGAGCCAATGACCAATTTGGTTCAGGGCTGCCGGGTGGGATGCTGCATGCGTAATTTTAGCTGTCTTGTTCAATCCAAAAACACACATTTCGATGGGCATATGCACAGCGGCACTCAGCTCCGTTACCTTGTAGTTACGCATCGCATTGACAATGGCTGGGACCAGTTGTCCTTCAATAGTGGAGTTGGCCAGCGCGCTAAAGGCCCAGCTCTGCGCTTGTGCGGCATTGGCATAAGTATGCTCCGGGGTGCCCGAGTAAAAACGCTCATACTCCTGCGACTGGCGGTTGGCGAGTAGGTCAAGTGCGGCATGATTAAAACTCCCCGGCCCGGCTTGTATATAAACAGACTCGGCCTGAGTTGTCAGCGTAAACAGCAGCGCGGATAACACCAGTAAGCGAAACATAAATGACAATTTCAAGGGCTTTTCCAAAGGTTCTACAGGCAAAAAACGCATCCTAACAGAACCTCTACGCGCTGTCCTGCAAGCGGAGTGATCTATTGATAACTCACAGCGTACTTTATGTGCCTGCTTAATCGCCTTTTAGCATCAATAAGTGCTTTTGTTGTTACCGCCAGCCAGACGCTTATGAAACGAAAAAAGAATCATACCAAGCACGTTAAAAAGCGGATGAAACTGTGTCAGTGACAGGGCGGGAACGGCGGCCTATGCTTGAAATGACTGCAATTAAAGGGTGATTTCAAAGATGAAAAAATACTGGCTGCTGCCATTGTTGTTTACTCCACTATTTGTCAATGCGGCGACATCTTCTACCGTAACATTGGCTTCCGATTATTTATTTAACGGCGTGAGTCAAACTAAGGAAGACGAAGCGCTGCAAGTTAGTCTCGATTGGTTTGGAAAAAGTGGTTGGTATGCTGGAGGCTGGGTATCTCAAGTAGATTTTGGCGATGGTACGGATTTAGAAGGAGATCTGTATGGTGGCTACAAATTTACGCTAACTGAAAAATTAAAGCTTGATGTTGGTCTCTCGCAATATACCTATCATGGTGATGATGTGAGTGCTGATTACAACTATGCAGAAGCCTTTGCAAAGTTTAATTATGGCCAGACAAATTTAGACTTTTGGTATGCATGGGATTACTTTGGAACAGGGGCTGCTCACGGGATAGTGATGCTCACGCATAGTATCCCAATTACAGATCGGTGGTTACTGACGCTCGGGGTTGATCATTCAATGAGCTTTGATAGTGATAAATACGAATGGGAGTCGGGTGATGATGACTATACCCACTGGCATCTAACTGGAACTTACTCGATTAGTACTTGGTCTTTTTCATTGGGTTATGAAAGCAATGACATTGATTCTTATGCAGATTCTACATTTGTGGCGTCAATTTCAAAAACATTTAACTTCTAAATTTACCTTTTATTAACTTTTGTGTTGATTTTAGTTGCGAATTGTACTTTTATATAGCTATATGATTGATGCTCCATAACTTTTTATAGGAGTAAGCAATTGATGAGGTAAATAGTGATAAAAGCTATGGAGTCGCAATGATGAAGGATACGATAAAACTAACAGCACTCTCTTTGGCGGTATTTTCTCGGTTTAGCTTTTCAAGCCCGCTAGAATTTGCCGGTGGTGCAGACATGTCTAAGTTAGTCGAGGCAGAGCACATATTGCCAAATCTTAATGACTACACAACAAACCTTGTGACCGTAAAAGGGGTGGTCACTCATGTTTGCAGAAAATTAGGTTGCTGGATGACGCTACGAGTAGCAAATGGCCTAGACGTAAATATCGAAGTTGAGCAAGGCGATATGGTGTTTCCGCTTGCTGCGATTGGCCGTGAAGCCCATGTGACGGGGCGCTTCGAAGCGCTAAACCAGCGCGCATTGGTTTGCGTGAGTAAAGCAGGCGATGAAACGGCACTTATGCGCTTGGGATTTAATCCAACGGCTGTAACCATTTCGCATTTAGTACAGCAGATAAAACACAGCTAGACTCCCAAACGTGGTGACATAGAGGTTTTTAAAGCGAAACGCCAGTATTACCGCAACCGTTGCGGCGACCAAATAGGGGTTGCTTGGCGTGATGGCAAGTTGCTTGTTCTGAATGAATACAATGGGTACCCAAATGGCAGTCAGTACGCAAGGGGCGCTAAAACTTAAAAAGCGTTGTAGTTTAGGGCCGATAGTAAAAGGCAGTTGTTTTGCCAAAAATAAATACCGAGTTGCAAACGTGACGCAAGCCATGGCTAAAATAGTGGTGATCATACACGCTCCTTTTTACTTTGTAGCACATATCCTACCGACATTCCGAGCAGCGCTGAGGCGATTAAACCAAATTCAAAATGGATCAGTTTGAACACTAAGATAGTTACGGCCGACGTTAAACAGGCGCATAACACGGGTAATGCGTTAATACTCGGGACCACTAAAGCAATAAATATTGCCGCAATCGCGAAGTCTAAGCCAAGGTTGGTCAAGTCAGGTAAAAACTGACCTGCGACAATACCAATGAGCGTCCACAGATTCCATGCAACATAAAAGCTACCACCAGCGATGAGCGCATACACGAGCCGAAGTTTGCCTTGATAGGCACGGTGGTGATGGGAAAACGCAAATAATTCGTCAGTGAGAAAAAACGCAATGGGGCCACGCCATTTAAGGGGCTTATCTATCATTTTATTGCGGATAGCAAGGCCATAGAGTAAATGTCTCGCGCTAATAATAAAGGTAGTCGCAAGCAAGGTGATAAGCGCGGTGTCTTTGGCAATAAGCTCTATTGCCACTAACTGCGCCGAGCCTGCAAAAACTAATAACGACATTAACTGTGCTTCGAGCGGCGTAAAGCCATTTTGCACGGCAAGGGAGCCACACAATATTCCCCAAGGAAGCACGGCGAGATTTAATGGCAACATATCCCAAAAGCCTTTGCATACTGCGACTTTCATATTAACAAGCCTTGCTATATTGACTGGGAGTGATCCCCATATTCTTTTTAAAATGACGGTTGAAATGGCTTTGGTCATAAAAGCCTACACTTAATGCTGCATGGGAAACACTTTTGCCACTGCGCAGTAATGCCTTGGCATGATTAAGCCGGTGTTGTATTTGAAAGGCATGGGGAGTGAGGCCGGTGTGGGCCTTAAACACACGAATAAAGTAAAAGGGACTCATGCCGACAAGGCTCGCTAAGGAGTCGAGTGATACATCTTCAAATAAATTATCCAAAAGAAAATGGCGTGCAGTGGTAATTCGTTGCTTCACCGACGGGATCTTTGTATCGAATGTGACTTTGCCTTGCTTATTGCTTAAATAAGATAGCAGAGTAATAAGCTGAGACTGCTTTTCAAGCACGCTGGTATCACATTCTAAGACGTTAAAAGTGGTGTTCATGAGTGCCGCAAGCGCTCGGTCGTGTACCACTGCATCATGGAAAAAAGGAGCCATTGCCTTGCCATCACCAAGAAACTGATTAAATAGTTCAGGCGTTGGGTAGAGTGAGCGGTACGAAGACTTATCTTTTGACGCCTTTCTGCAGTCGTGCACCTGCTCTGCATTAATCAAAATGACACTATGCTGACTAGCTAAGTGTTCACCGCCACTGCGGTAGAATCGCTGTGCACCACTATCCACTAAGGCAAGCGTATAGCCGCTGTGGCTATGTCTACCAAAGTCTTCCTGCTTATCAATGTTGTGTAGTACTTCTAGGCCACCGAGTTCACGATGAAAACTAAACTTTGAGTGTTGCATAATTCTCTCCCCCATTGATGAAAAGCGTATCTGTCTTCACTCAAAAAGTCTTGTACAAAATTGCACAATGCCACAAACAATAACCGGGTTAACAACGCCTAATGCCAAGTTTCTTTTTTAAGCACGTTAACAAGGCGGTGATTGATTAAGCATTGGCCATCGATTACTTTAAGCTCGTCTTCATACACACCGTTAAATACGGTGATTGGGGTATCTGATTGAGATTTTGGCTGCTGATAAAGAACAAAGTAGCTTTTAGCACTAAACTTATTTGCCTCGATAGGTTGAATATCGGCACTGGTTATCATGTGCATACTTTTTGTTGTTTTTATGGCTTGTTGCTGCCTTATTGTTATTTCTTCAGCACCAGTAATATTGATATTGAGTGCTGGGATACTAAATGTTGCATCCTGTGTAAAAACACTTTGGTATGCTTGTGCTGAACCCGAATCTCGATATTTTATGTAATTGTGTAGTGTCGCTTCACAGAGGCGCTGGTTACTGCTTAGGTTGGTGGTCATGCAACCACTCATAACACCTGCCGCTGCAACTAAAAGGAAATATGATTTCATAGCGTGACCCTAATTTTTTGCTAATAATCTCAGTGAATTTAACCGTATTGTCAACCAAGCTAAAGCGTATGATGTATCTTGACGTAACGATTGCGTAAACATGTAAAGCCCCTTTACGGCTTTTTCTGCTGCGGTTTTATTAGATGCTACTGATCTGTTAAGTGTGTATTTATACCATGCAGATTTTCACCTTATGACAATTTAATATTGACGAATAAATTAACTTAGTTTACTTTTGTGAAAGCGCTTACATTTTGCGTGTGTTTTTTTAACTTCATTTGTAAGCGCTTACATTTGTTGCTAGGAACGCGCTGAGTAGTCTTCCAGCGTATAGCTAAATAATCTGCTCTGAGAAACGATGAGTTAATCGACGGCTTATCTAAGCCTCAGGTTAAATAATAAAGTTCTTAGCATTCAACCATTTGACAACGACGTTTTGCATCGGGGTAACTGATGAAAATTGCAGCAAGAAAATTAACAAGGCTATGCACCGCAATCTCTGTGGCTATCATAGCGGGATGTGGCGGAAGCGCCGAGACAGAAACTAATTATAAATCCGTTGATACCACAGCGCCGGTTTCAGACTGGACGCTAGTGTGGAGCGATGAATTTGATAGCGATGCGATAGACACATCTAAGTGGACGCACGAGGTAAATTGCGACGGCGGTGGCAACAATGAAAAACAGTGTTACACCGACAGTGAACAGAACGCGTTTATTGCCGATGGCATGCTGAATATTGTCGCTACCCCTGCGCAAGCAGGCGCACAACTGCCGTATACCTCGGCAAGATTGAACACCAAATATAAAGCTGACTTTAAGTATGGCAGATTCGAAATGCGGGCCAAGCTACCAAGCGGGCAAGGCAGTTGGCCCGCGTTTTGGATGTTGCCTACGGATGAGGTTTACGGTGGCTGGCCCAAGTCTGGTGAAATAGACATTATGGAAGCGGTAAATCTCAAGGTCGCTAGTGAAGATGGCTCGGTTGAATCTAACGTGCATGGCACGCTTCATTACGGCCGTGATTGGCCTAATAATGTTCACACCGGTAAAGCATACGCCATACCTGATGGTGTAAATCCAGCCGATGACTTCCATACCTATGCTGTGGAGTGGCAAGAGGGTGAGATCCGTTGGTACGTTGATGGTTATCTCTATGCCACGCAACGTCAATCGGAGGTTCGTTACAACTCAAAGCAAGAAGCGGTTGGTTTAAAACACCGTGGATGGTTTGCTGAATACTACGAGCAAGGCTCAGGCGAGCTGGTTACTCATTGGGATAGTGCGCCTTTTGATCAACAGTTTCACCTTATCTTAAACCTTGCCGTTGGCGGTGATTGGCCTGAAAACGTTAATAATAAAGGTATCGACTCGGACGCCTTTGTGAACGGACAATCGTTTGTGGTTGACTATGTCAGAGTGTATGAATGCGGCTCTAACCCTGAAACGGGCAAAGGATGTGAAACGGTGCGTCCAGGCTACGACGACCTTGAGGATGCGTTAGTCGAAGGCGAAGCACCTATTCCGTCGCCACCTTCTTCGGGTACCGCTAAAAACCTAACCATCTTTGATGATAATTTTAATGTTAACTGGCCAGCTTGGGATTGTTGTGGTGGCTCTACGCCTGCATTGGTTGCAGACGAAAGCCGTGGCAATGTTGTTGAGTTTATGGTCGGTGAGACGCCAACCGTAAATGGCTTTACCAGCCGTGCCGAATTTATCACAGATCCAAGCGGTAAAGCCTCGCCATTTGATGCAACGAGTATGCTAGAATCGGGCTATATTCGGTTCGATATGCAAGTGACACAAATGCCTTCAGAACCAAGCGCAGCATGGAAATTTAAAGTTGAAAGCCAAGGTGCTTCTAGCGCTGCTGAACTCGATCTTTTTGCAAGCGTTGAAGGACAATCACCAGCCGCAGGCTCGTGGCAAACTTATACCTTCCCACTACAGCAGTTGGCTGATGCAGGACTTGATGTATCAGCTATTGATGTCGTGATGATCTTCCCAGCATGGGGTGCCGGAAACGGTGCTATCTATCGTGTTGATAAGGTTGAGATTGCACAGGATACAAACTTACCTTCGTTGACCTTATTTGAAAATGCCATTAACGCTGAGTGGCCGCTTTGGGATTGTTGTGGTGGCTCGATACCGACTGAAGTCTCTGACGATGCGACGCATGGTATTGTTGCTGAATTTACGATTGGTGACACACCAACGGTAATGGGGTTTTCGTCTCGAACAGAAGTGGGCGGAGCTGGAAAGCCGTTTGATGCAACTGCAATTTTAGCAGGTGGCGTAGTACAGTTTGAGATGAAAGTCATGAGCTTACCGTCAACGCCTGATGCCCCTTGGCTACTTAAAATTGAGTCTGACAATGCCGCGAGTGCGGTTGAGCTACCACTATCTGAATCACAAGAAGGTGCAGCGCCACAGGCCGGTGAATGGCAAACCTATACTTTCTCAATTGAAGCTTTGGCTCAGGCTGGTCTTGATCCAAGTGCAATTGATGTGGTGATGATTTTCCCAGCTTGGGGCTCAGGTAGCGGTGCGGTTTATCGTGTTGATAACGCAAAAATCTTTCATCCTGACGGTGACAAGGCGAGTGGCGGTCTAAGCTTATTCAAAGATCAAGCTGCTGAGCAGTGGTCAATTTGGGATTGCTGTGGTGGCTCTACACCCACAATAGAAGTAGACGAAGATGCAGCCCATGGTCAAGTTGCGCAATTTGTTATTGGTGCAACCCCAACCGTGATGGGGTTCTTAGCGGATGACGATGTCTATTATGATGCTTCCCATTTACTAGAAACTGGCGTAGTTAAGTTTGATATGAAGGTGACTTCAGCACCTGCAAATATTGACGCTCAATGGCTGTTTAAAATTGAGTCAAATGATGCTAGTGCGGCGGTAGAGCTTGCTCTAAACCAAAGCGCTGAAGGTCAAGCTCCAGAAGTTGGCAAATGGCAAACGTATACGTTTCCACTTCAAGCTTTGTACGATGCAGGACTCGATATTAGTGCCATTGATGTCTTGATGGTATTCCCCAGCTGGGGAATGGGTGAAGGCGCCGTTTACCGCATAGACAATGTTGAAATCATCAGTCAATAAGCCAGTGTGGATCGCCAATAGTGCTTTGAACTCGGTGATCCAGCAGCAAGAATAGAATCGCAGGGCAGTCATGAATAACAAACAATTCAATAAAAGTAAGCTTGCCGTTCAGTTGTCGCTAGCAATAGCGATGAATGCGGGTATGGTCAGCATAGCTCAAGCAGAAGAGCAACAAACAGCCGAAAAAGTCGAAGTGATCGAAGTGAAAGGGATCCGCGGAAGTTTGATCCGTTCAATGGATTTAAAGCGCTCCGCATCGGGGGTTATGGATGCCATTTCGGCAGAGGAAATGGGGAAATTTCCAGATACCAACTTAGCCGAGTCTTTACAGCGGATCACCGGTGTTTCGGTCAGCCGCGCCAACGGTGAAGGCAGCCAAATTACCGTACGTGGTTTTGGGCCTGATTTTAACTTGGTGACATTAAATGGTCGTCAAATGCCGGGCACAGGTAATACTCGTTCGTATAACTTGGAAAACCTAGCCGCAGAAGGCGTGAGTGCGCTTGAGGTATATAAAACCGGACGTGCTGATGTACCAAGTGGCGGTTTAGGGGCTTTGGTCAACATTGTCACGGGTAAGCCACTACAACGCCCAGGGCAACACTTTAGCGCAACAGTAAAGGCGATTGTTGATACCTCTAACGAAGCGGGAGATGATGTTACACCTGAGGTTTCCGCGGTTTATAGTAATACTTTTGCCGATGAAACCTTTGGTTTTGGATTTTCCTTCTCCCATCAGCAACGTGATTTTCAAAAGCAGCAAGCCAATATTCAAGGCTGGCAGGCCAATGTTGATCTACCTGATTTAGACCCATCTAAAATCATTGATGGCCGTGCTGAAGATGCCGAGGGTAATAAAGTCGGAAATTACTTTTTTCCAAAAGACATGAACTACGGCATCGAAGATCTAGAGCGAGAAAGAACGAACGGTCAAGTTACCTTTCAATATGCACCAACTAACGGTTTTGTTGCCACCTTAGATTATACGGCAAGCCTTGCCGTAACTGGCTCTAATACGGTGGGGTGGGGTATTTGGAATGAGTTTGGCGGTAATATTAACGCCTATGAGTTAGATGCAAATGGCACCGCGGTTTATGCCGATATTGGTGGTAATGATGCGTCGTTTACTGCTAATAGGAATACGACGGAAGTCGAGGCGCGTTCACTTGGCTTAAATCTGGACTGGCAAATTAACGATAATTGGCATGTAGAGCTTGATTATCACGACTCGAAAAACGAAACCGATAATGGCGCAGATAAAGGCTTGGGTAGTGATGGTCAAATCATCTTAGGCTCAGATCAGTTACTCACTAAGATTTATGACTATCGGCAGGGCGAAGTGCCACATGCAAATGTGCTTTGGAAAAATGGCACGAATGAACTCATGGCAAGTGAAATTGATTCTAACTTTAGCCAATTTATCCATTCTCCCGGAGAGGCGACAGTCGAGCAGTTACAACTTGATGCCACTTGGTTTAACGACAGTTTTGATATTGGCCTAGTCAGTGTGCAGTTTGGTGCAGCTCGCACTGAACAGTCAACTGGGGGATATGAAGCGTGGAGTGGTTTGCGAGGAGGACCGGGTTTTAACCCTTCGTTTAAAGAAATTTTCCCAGATAGCATGTTTACGCGCCATGAAACTGGCGATTTGCTAGACCAATTCGCTGGTGGTGGCAGTGACCTACAGCCGGGGTATTACTATACCTATGACTTTGATGAAGCTATTGCAAGGCAGCTTGCGTATCTTACAGAAGATGTGATCGGTGCTGACTACTACTCGGCGGATGCCTATTTTGATGGCATAGATAGCCAAAGTCGAGTTGATGAAACCACTGACAGCATCTACTTGCAATCCAAATGGGAGTTTGAATTTTCTGACTACTTTGTGCAGATCAATGCAGGCCTGCGCTATGAACAAACGGATGTGACAAGTGTGGTGCGTCAGCGTGTGGAAACGCAAGTGAATTGGGACAGTCCATCTGAATGGATTATGCAATACGCTGCAGGCGGTGATGACAATTTCTTAACGCAGGAAGGGGATTACGACATTCTATTACCGATGATCGATGTGCGTTTTGATATCACCGAAGATTTAATTGCACGAGCGTCTTGGGGCAAAACAATGTCGCGTGCGCCGCTTAGTAATCTCGCTGGTGGCAGAAGTTTGTCAGGCAGCCCAAAACCGGGAGCAAGAACTGGCTCTCGAGGCAATACAAATCTATTACCGTTTGAGTCGACAAACCTAGATTTTTCACTTGAATATTATTACAACGAAGGAAGTTACGCGTCACTTGGCTACTTCAAAAAAGAGGTCGATAACTTTATTCAAACCACAATCACGCAAACCACCATTGAAGGTCTTTACGATATTTACAATGGTCCAAGGTATAAACAAGCGATTGCAGATATTGAAGCCCGTGGAGAGCAGGCAACCAGTGATGCCATTTTTGCGCAAATGCTCGCCAATGGTCACGGTAATGCCGATGGTAAAATTGAACCAAGCAGTGACGATCCATTGATGGTATGGAACATCAGCCAGCCACAAAATACCGATAGTAAATCGGTTGATGGTTTTGAAGTGGCGGTACAGCACTTATTTGGTGAAACGGGTTTTGGCCTTGGTGTTAACGCAACTTTTGTTGATGGCGATGTTGAATTCGATAGTGAAAGCCTAGTGCAGCAAGCACCGCTGACGGGGTTGAGTGACTCGGCTAACTTCCAAGCATTTTACGAAAAAGACGGGTTATCGGTGAAGTTAACCTACGCATGGCGTGACGCTTATCTTATCGGGGTAGGTCAAGCGCAAGGCTCGGCAGATGCACCACCGCAATATGCCAAGTCTTACGGTCAATGGGACGTTAGTGTGAATTACGATATTGATGAGCAGTTTACGGTGTTCTTTGAAGGTATAAACTTAAACAATGAAACCGAGCAAGGATATGGTCGTTATGAAGAGCAATTCTTATTTGCTCGTCAATACGGTCCAAGATACTCGGTTGGTGTGAGGTATACTTTTGAGTGATCTTTTTCGCATCAGTTCACTAGGGCCTGTTGACCTTTGCTGTTTGATTTTTGTTCTCCTGAGTGTGTTTTGATCGCGACGCTCGACTTGCCGCCTAGTAATCTAAGCAAAAGTTGAGCAACAATGAACAAAGCGCACTCAGGGGAACCCAAAGGGCAGCGCTTGATTGGCATTTCTACTGTGTTATCGCCTAACTTACATAGAATAACTATGCTACGCAGGCTCTGCCTTGTATAAATACCAATCAAACTGCTGCAAAAACAAACTTGAAAGATCAACAGGCCCTAATACCAATTTCACTTAATTAAGCAAATTGGCATAAAAATGCAGACCGATGAGTCTGCATTTTTTTGGCCCTAAACTACTTACTTCAGTAGGGGCGACTTTATGTCGCGCTCATTCAAGCGCATATTGCATAGGGAAATGATAAGGCTGAGTTCGAAGATGAATATCATTTATAAACTCAGTACGTAGCTCCAACCTATCGCATATTACTTTGTAAATTCATGATTTAGTGTGATGATGCAGTGAGTGTGAATCGGACATGTTTGCGGGGTTGATGTTTTGGACAATTATTTGCTGTTTGTAGGTGTCGCTTTGGCGACAATTTTATTACCAGGGCCTGCGGTTATGCTGACTATCAATAACTCAATTCAAAGAGGCTTTGCCAAGTCTTTAGCTGGTATTTGTGGTGTCGCGCTCGGGATTTTGATTGTCGCTGGGGTATCGGCATCAAGTTTAGGTGTGATCTTAGCCAGTTCCGTGTTGGCATTTACGGTCGTTAAATTTATTGGCGCTGCATATCTTTTCTATTTAGGCTACAAAATGTGGCGAACTAAAGGTGAGAGTAAATTAGGCAAGTCTATTGCTGCAAGTACGATGAAAAAGTGCTTTTTAGAAGGCTTTTTTGTTTCGATCACCAATCCTAAGGCTGTTATTTTCTTTATGTCTATCTTTCCGCAATTTATCAATGTGGAAAATGCCTTTATGCCGCAATTTATGTTGTTGGTTTTTACCTTTAGCCTGCTGGTGTTTATGGTGCATATTTCTTATGCGGTGTTTTCTGGCCTTGCTAAGACTAAATTGTCATCACCTAAGAGCATGACGATGATGAACAAAGTGAGCGGTGGCGTGTTTTTTGGGTTTGGCGCCGGTTTAGTTGCCGCCGGTAAGTAGTTTGAGTGGCTTAAAAATGTAAGCATACTCCCTTTTCCCGCGAGTAGTTTAAGGGAGCAAAGCTTGAATTCGGCATCGCTTAGCTCCGCACTGCAGCAGGCTTACTCGCCTTAGTGCGACTGGTTGGGCTACTTAGATTTGAATAAGCGCTTGAAGCACTCATTAAGCCAAAACAACCCAAAGTTGTTAATATGCCAATGACGACGTAAATAATAAAATCGATTACCATGATGTTGCTCATATCTAGTTCCTCTCCGTTGGTACAATGTGCATTAAATTCTGTGGGTTTCTATGTGTGATTCGACGACACGGAAACTCTGTGGGACCTCAAACTGAGGCATTAAGTTAAAAACAATCGCTGGGTACTTAAACTTTCTGTTTCTCGATGCGCTTGTAGGGCTTAAACAAGTGATATAAAGCGGCTCGCCATCCAAATTAAAATGAAAATTATTGCTGCAATCTGACGATTGAGAATGCGGCCCTCTCGGAGTGCTCTGCGAAACTAGGTTTTGCAATTCCTGCAGTTTACGCCAAACAGACTTATTAAAGTCGCTGTCATCTAAGTGTTGGCTCTGCTCAAAAACCGCCACAAACGCGGCACTTTTCATGTTGTCAAAATCTACCTTTTCGACAAAAGAATAGAGGCTCGTTATCAAACTAAAGTTGTTGTGTCTTGAGGTGAGATCGCCAAAACCTAAAACCTCAACATGGTTAAATGCTAATTCGGCTCTATTACCACCACAAATGCATGGAAATTGCTGCTTGTTCACGAAATCAATAAAACTATCTTGCAGCTCGGGTTGTGGTGTCATGTTTTATGCTCCTAATGTTGTTATTTGCGCTAGTTGGTTTTGGTGGTTTCCAATGCTGAATGGCGAAATGCATCTACATTGTTTATCTATCACTATGTAAGCAAGGCTCGAACCACAAATTTAAATCTTTAAGTTATTGAATTTAATTGATTTTTAATCTTCGTGTTTTAATGGGGTAAATTTTTCACGTTTTATTCAGGTAAGAAGTACACGGTTGTAAAAATTGGTAACGGTGGGTTTTTCGCTCCGGGCAAGGTTTACCCAGATTGGTTGTTATTGTCCGAGTAAAGGTAAGTTTTTGAGGTTTTTATAGTCCATTGCAATGGCGATACAGCGGTAGAGTAGCGCGGCTGGCATGTCTTCTTCCAGTTTAAGGACTATCGCTCGGTTTCCTTCAAACTGTAACTCGTCGGAAAATAGTACTCTAAATGTATCAACTAGCTTCGTTTGACAGTGAAAATAAAGGTGATAGTTAGTAGGTGTTTTGGCTTTCCAAGCCATACGGAAAGGACTACCCGATTTAACATTAAAGCTTAACTCTCCCCACTTTATTGCCTCAATCACTGCGCCAAAGTTTTGCTCACTGGCAACCTGCATAACGAGGCTTCGCAGTGCCCTGATTTTTGCTTGTGCAGCAGGTGGATAGGTACTAATCACTTGTTCGGCTATGTTTGACACTCTGGCTCTTCCTTGGTGTTAGCTCATTTAGCTCATAAAGTAGAGTATTAAATTGAGCAGGTGAGGGCAAGTGTGCTCTTGGTGTGACTTTTTAAATCGCTTGTTTGTGCCCTGTAAAAAGAATAAACGAGCGCATCAGACAATTGGCTTACCTTAGATCTCTTAAATTCTAGTCCACATTAAAGTTGCTTCATTAGACACTAAAAAACGATGTGAACACAGCCTCGTGCCCACATCGTGTTAAGGGGACTAATTGCAGCTTAGTGTTGGTGATGCTTCTGAAGAGATCTGTATCTCAGACAGCGTTACCTCTAGTATTCCAGCGGTTGAAAGTTCGAAAGGGACAACGGTTTTAGTGAAGTCCATGCCTTGGGTTGTAAAGCAATTGAGGTCAATGCTTAGTGATTGCCATTTGGCTAAAGGCATAGCTTGAAGTTGCTTAGCAATATCGACTTTTGCGGTGCATGAGCCGTTTGCGTCCGCTTCGCCTTCACAGCTCATCGCTACCCAAACCGGTTTATCTGGCGCTGCATCAACTTGTACTTTAAAGGTAAGAGCGCTGTCGGTTGGAATACTTGGGCTTATGTCTTCTCTAAAGTAGCTTTCACTAGCGAGTCTAAAGCCGCTGCGTCGACTACCGTCAAAAAGTAGCTGAATGGCATCTTCTTGTACTTCTCTGTCCGTTGTGCGGTAGCTAATACCACCAAGCGTATGGGTGTTGGCATTTATCAGTTGATTTTCGGCACTGCTGTATAAATGGCCTTGCCAAGGTTTATTGATTGATCTTACCAGCAAGTCTACACCGCTGGCGAGATTTGCCTGAGTTTGTATTTGCTCTGGTAAATTATCTGCTAGTACACTTTGGTCTGAATAACGTAAGCCAAAACCATAAGGTAAAAGCGGGTCGTAATTTTCATCTTGGTAATTTACGATTTGTGTCGGCGTTTTTGGCCAAGAGTAACTAAGCTTGCCAGTAAAATCATACTTAACTTGGCCATTTTTGTCGGCCAATAATACATCGCTTATCCCAATTCCCTCAGATCCCGGTAACCATGCCGCCACAAATGCATCGGATGCGTTGAGTTCGGGGTTTACCCACATTGGGCGACCACTGATAAACACCGCCACTGTAGGAATTCCAGCTTGTTTAAAGCGTTTGAGTAATGCGAGATCAGATTTATCAGACGGCTTGTATTCAAGTGTTGCTCTATCACCGTGGCCTTCTGCATAGGGATCTTCGCCAAATACCACAATGGCAACGTCAGGCTTATCTTCGAAATCACCGCGAGTATTTAATGTGACGGTGCCACCAGCCGCTTCTGCTTGCTGCTTTATACCATCATAAATAGAAGTAGCGCCCGGGAAGTCGGCATTGGTGTTGTTGGTACCTTGCCAGGTAATGCTCCATCCGCCCGATTGTTTGCCGATATTGTCGGCACCATCGCCTGCTAACAAAATATGTTGGTTCGGTTTAAGTGGTAATAGTTGATCTTTGTTTTTGAGTAAAACCAGTGACTCACGTACGGCTTGGCGCGCGACTTTACGGTGCGACTCTGCGCCAATGATTTCTGAGTTGCCAGCCAATGGACGATTTGCAGGACTTGGTTTTTCAAAAAGTCCCGCACGGAGTTTAACTCTTAAAATACGACTTACTGCATCATCAATGCGAGACTGCGCGATAGCGCCGCTTTTTGCTTGCGCTAGCGTATTGTTGTACAAGGCTTTCCAGTCGTTCGGGGCCATGACAATATCAATGCCGGCATTAATGGCCTCTGCACAGCTGTCGTTCGTACAGCCTTTTATTTGGCCGTGACCATTCCAATCGCTCACCACAAAACCATCAAAATTCATTCGCTCTTTGAGCACTTGGGTAAGCAAATAATGGCTGCCATGCACTTTTTCGCCATGCCAACTGTTAAACGATGCCATCACCGATTGTGCTCCGGCTTCAAGTCCGCCTACGTAGCCTTGAGCGTGAAGTGCAATTAATGCTTTTTCAGAGGCGATGTTGTCGCCTTGGTCGTCACCATCAACTGTGCCACCATCGCCGACAAAATGCTTTACCGTGCTGATCACGCGGTTCTTACCAAGAAAGTCCGCCTTAGGATCGCCCTGTAAGCCTTTAACAATAGCGCTGGAATACGCTTTTACGATGTCGGGATGCTCCGAGTATCCTTCATAGGTGCGTCCCCAGCGATCATCACGTACCACCGCGACCGTCGGGGCAAAGATCCAATCAATCCCGGTGGCTAACACTTCTTTTGCGGTAATATGGGCGATTTTCTCGATGAGATCGGGGTTATTTGCCGCGCCAAGGCCAATGTTATGTGGAAATAGCGTAGCGCCAATGACGTTATTGTGGCCATGAACCGCATCCGTTCCCCACATGGTAGGAATAGTGCTGCCATCTAGGCTATCGTCAATCGATGCTTGGTAAAGCGCTTCGGCAAGTTTGACCCAATCAGCAGGCGTTGCATGTTTGTTGTTGTAAGGAAATGCGCCACCACCATTGAGATATGAGCCGAATCCGTATTCTCGCATTTCTGCGACGGTAATATTTCGAATCTCAGGCTGGATCATCTGCGCAATTTTTTGCTCCAGAGTCATCTTAGCGAGTATCGACCGAACTCTTTCTTCTAGATTGTTATCGGTTTGGATAGCAGGCGTCAGCGCTGGCCAATTTTTCACTTGGCGAGCTGCATCAACACTGGTTTTATTTGGGCTTTCGCTACATCCGGTTAAGGTTGCGACAGCCATTGCAAGACTTAGCATGGTTATTTTCGTTTTCATGTCTTAATTACTCTTGAAACGCTGGGGAGTTGCGCCTGTTAATCCAAAGTAGGCGATGTAGATATAGCATAAAGCTGGCAGTAAGAATGATAGCTGCAGATTGATTCCGTCTGCTAGCATCCCTTGAAATAGCGGGATAACTGCACCGCCAACAATAGCAAGACAGAGAATACCAGAGCCTTGTGCCGTTTGTTTTCCAAGCCCATTCAACGATAAGCTAAAGATAGTCGGGAACATCACTGAGTTACAAAGCCCGACCGCCAAAATGCTCCAAAGGGCGAGCTGACCGCTGCTAATTACTGCGATAAGTACTAATGCAAATGCACAGGCTGCATTAAAGGCGAGCACGGTTCGACCCGATATTTTCTGCATGACTAGCGCGCCAATAAAGCGTCCGACCATGGCTCCACCCCAATAATATGCGATGAGCTTTGCGGCTTGGGCTTCGGTCATGTTGCCAATGTCCGGTTGATGTAAGAAGCTAACGAGTGTTGAGCCAATCGCCACTTCAGCCCCAACATAAACGAAAATACCGATTGCACCAAGCACCAAATGTTTATGCTGCCATGCCTTGATTTCACCTGTGGTGACTTCCTCAGTAGTACTACTTAGCTGGGGAAGTTTGATAAAGGCAAAGATCAAAGCCAATGACGCGAGCATGGCTGCTAACATTAAGTAAGGCAATTGGGTTGCGCTGGCATTGCCCACCTCAACTGTGCTTCCCTCACTGAAGATGAGCATGGCGCCAAAAAATGGGGCGACAGTCGTACCAAGAGAGTTAAAGGCTTGGGTCATGGTGAGTCGTGCAGGGGCAGTTTCGGGAGAGCCAAGTACACTAACAAACGGGTTAGCAGCAACTTGTAGCACTGTGATCCCTGCCGCTAGTACAAATAGCGCGAATAAAAACACGCCGTAGATACCACTTTCAGCCGCTGGGTAAAAAAGCACACAACCAACGCCTGCGGTAAGTAATCCAGTTACAATGCCTTTTTGATAGCCGATTTTTCCAACCAATTTGCCAGCTGGCACCGAAACAACAAAATAGGCACTAAAAAAGCAAAATTGGATCAGCATCGCTTGAGTGTAATTAAGCTCAAACGCGCCTTTGAGGTACGGAATTAAAATATCATTCAAGCAAGTAATGAAACCCCACATAAAAAATAGTGAGGTGAGGGCCCCCAAAGCAAATCGGTACTGACCAGTATGGCCCGTGGCGATTGCTGCTGAAACCTGTGGTTGAGACGGTACGCTCACGACAAACTCCTAGTTGATTTTTTTTGGTAAAGCGCTTACATTTATAAAAATGAAAGCGCTTACATTTTTAATGATGATTGCAGAAAGCGAACACGAATTCAAATAAAAAATGTTTTTGCCTTGCACTGTGACTAACACAACACGCTCGTACCTTGGCGTGAACACATAACTTGGAACGATTAACCATGAATAAAATTATCCTGCCAACACACTCGGCCATGTTGAAGGCAGACTATATTTTCGGCGTTGCGACTTCGTCATTTCAAATCGAAGGTGAGCGGCGTGGGCGTTGTGAGTCAATTTGGGATAGGTTTTGTGAACATGATGGCGCGATAAAGGATAGTAGTAACGGTGATATTGCCTGTGAGCATATATCTAGGTGGCAGCAAGATGTTGAACTCATAACCAGTTTGGGGGTTGACGCCTATCGCCTTTCTATTTCTTGGCCAAGAGTAATGAATGATGATGGCACGGTTAACGATGCAGGACTTTCATTTTACCAACAATTGGTCGATGCGTTGGTTGCTAAAGGCTTAAAAGTGTTTGTCACGCTATATCACTGGGACTTACCACAAGCGCTTGAGGATAAGGGCGGGTGGCTGAATCGAGAAACGGCTGTGGCGTTTGCACGGTATACCGAGGTGGTATGTAAAGCGCTTGGCGATAAAGTGTATGCGTACACCACGTTAAATGAACCATTTTGTAGTGCACATTTGGGGTATGAATTAGGTATTCATGCACCGGGCTTGCGCTCCCAAGCGGCGGGACGACAAGCAGCTCATCACCTGCTTCTTGCCCATGGTTTAGCGATGCAAGTGTTAAGAGCGCATTGCCCAAATAGCCTCCATGGAGTCGTGTTGAATTTTGCCAATGCGGATCCTGTGTCTACAGCGCATTGTGACGTGGAAGCGGCAAAAATCGCGGATGATTACTGTAATCACTGGTATATCAAGCCAATTCTTGAAGGGCAGTACCCAGATTTACTTGCCCAGCTCCCCAAAGACGTACAGCCAGATATTCTAGCTGGAGATTTAGAGATTATTGCTGCCCCCATTGATTATCTTGGCGTGAACTATTACACCCGAAATATTTATCAATCTGATGGTAATGGATGGTATGAACAAGTTGAGCCTAGTGCCGAAACGCTCACTACAATGGGCTGGGAAGTCGTGCCAGACTCATTTTGTGCATTGCTTCGGGAGTTACATGCTGAGTACCAGTTGCCACCACTTTATATCACAGAAAATGGTGCTGCCTTTGACGACAAAATGGAAAATGGCGAAGTATTAGACGTGCAAAGGCTGGCTTACTTCCAATCTCACCTGCTCGCGGTTAATCAAGCAATGGAGCAGGGCGTTGATATTCGTGGCTACTTTGCATGGAGTTTAATGGATAATTTCGAATGGGCAGAGGGGTATACGCAACGCTTTGGTATTGTGCACGTTGATTATCATACTCAGCAAAGAACTTTAAAGGCGAGTGCAAAAGCCTACCAAACGATGCTGTTTGAGCGTAAATCAAGTGTCTAAAACTATGCGCATTTTTAGCCAAAATTGGTATAGTGCGCAGATACAACTGATGGAATAAAAGTAATAGATATGGCAACGATTTACGAAGTCTCAAAAGCTGCAGGGGTATCATTAGCCACGGTGTCACGGGTGATGAATGGCAATGCAAAGGTGAGTGACAAAACCAAAGAGAAGGTGCTCGCGGCAATGTCAGAGTTAGGTTATAAACCTAACGCCATCGCGCAATCTTTGGCTTCTAACCGCAGTAACAGTGTGGGGCTTATGGTATCTGAGCTACACGGCTCTTTCTTTGGTGACATGATGAGCACCATAGAGAGTACGCTAAGAACTGCGGGTAAACATGCCATTATTGCTGCGGGCCACAGTGATGAAGAAAAGGAACAACAAGCCATCGAATTTTTATTGGATAGGCGCTGCGATGCCTTAATTGTGCATGCAGAAGCAGTCAGTGATGAATATCTCATTGAGCTTGCGGGACGAGATGTAGAACTGGTGCTAGTGAACCGCCACATTCCAGAGTTGGCAGAGCGCTGCTTTTATACTGACAACGAACTGGGTGGATACTTAGCGACTGAGGCGCTATTGCAGCGCGGACATCGAGATATAGCGTATATCAGTGGACCGTTATTTAAGCTTGACGCCAAAGCGCGTCTGGCTGGTCATCAAAAAGCCTTAGCTGAATACAATGTGTCATTTGATCCTAAGCTCTCATTTGAAGGCGGTTATCATGAAACCGATGGCATCGCGGGATTTAATCATTTAATGCAAACAGGGCAGCGCTTTAGTGCCTTGGTTTGCGCAAACGATGAGATGGCATCAGGTGCGATGACTGCGGCCAGAGAAGCTGGACTTGATGTCCCATCAGCGCTTTCCGTTGTAGGCTTTGACGATGTGTTATTTACCAAATATCTTTATCCAAAACTCACCACCATAGATAACCCCATTCGTAAAATGGGCAATGCGGCGGCGCGTTGGGTACTTAAGTATGTGTATAAAGAGAAGCACCAACCCGATGTAGAAAATCTCTACCCACCAACTTTAATCTTGCGCGATTCTATCGCCGTAAAAGCAGAGTAATAAGCGATGACCAGCTTGTCGATATCCAATGCATTAAAGTACACCTTAATTGTATCGTTAGGCGGGTTTATTTTTGGCTTTGATGCGTCGGTGATTTCGGGTGCAATTGGCTTTATCAGTGAGGCCTTTAAGCTCACCCCATGGCAGCAAGGGATAGTCGTGAGTGCACCTACCTTAGGAGGGTTGGTCGCAACACTTATTGCAGGACCGGTGGCAGACGCTATTGGCCGTAAGCAAACATTGCTGATGACCGCGTGTTTGTATTTTGTCTCCGCGATTGGCTCGGCTTTCGCAACTTCGTTTGAAGCATTGGTGATTGCGCGTTTCATTGGTGGAATGGCATTTTGTTCTTTGATGGTGGCGCCCATGTATATTGCTGAGATCAGCTTAGCGGATCAGCGCGGGCGTTTAGTATCGGTTAATCAGCTCAATATAGTCGTTGGCCTATTTATCTCCTATTTCACTAACTATTTCTTACTTCAGCTCAGTCATAGCGAAGCAATGTGGGTGTCTGGTTGGCAAATAGATACTCAAACATGGCGTTGGATGCTTGGTGTTGAGGCGCTGCCAGCACTGGCGTGGATTTTGTTGTTACTGTTATTGCCACGAAGCCCTCGGTGGTTATTGATGAAAGATCAGCAGCTAGAGGCTAAACGCACATTAACGCGATTATTTGGTAGCAACAATGCACAACAGCAACTTGATGCTATTCAAGCGGCGTTACCTAAACTGCAACTGAGTAGTTTGTCGCTTGCGCGCAAAATGGGCAGTTTGTTTAGTAAGCGACTTCGTGTCCCTCTGATGGTAGGGGTTGTGCTTGCCATCGCGCAGCAAGTCACCGGGATTAATGTGGTGTTTTTTTATGCCCCGACCATTTTTGAGCAAAGCGGTATTGGTACTGATGCTGCATTTATGCAAGCGATTTGGATTGGTCTGATCAATGTGGTTTTTACCATCGTTGCGCTATTGACCATAGATAAACTCGGACGGCGGCCATTGTTACTCATCGGGTTAACGGGCATTTGCTTTAGTATGGCGTTGTGTAGCTGGGGTTTTAAACAAGCAACTTATCAGCTAAATACAGCACATATTGCTGAAATTAAGACAGAAGTAGCCGATTTTCCTGCGCATGCATTAGCACCAATATTAGGCCAGACTTTCACCTCCGACGTTGCATTTAATGACGCGATAAAACAGCGTTTAACTGCAGATGAGTACCGGCAATACAAGTCAGTGATTTTCGCACACTGTATTAATATGCCAGCAAAACTGGTTCTGCTTGGGATTTCCCTTTTTGTCGCGTCGTTCGCGATGTCGCTGGGGCCAGTCATGTGGGTAATGTTTTCGGAGATATTTCCAAATGCAATTCGAGCCGTTGCGATTTCCGTTGTCGGTGTGATTAATAATGCCGCCAGTTTTACTGTACAACTAGTGTTTCCGTGGGAGCTTGAATATTTAGGGGCAAGCACCACCTTTTTATTGTACAGTCTGTTTTCATTGCTTTCGTTTGCGCTGGTATTTTTGTTTGTGGAAGAAACCAAAGGTAAGAGCTTGGAGCAGCTAAGCGAAAGTTTGGAAGCAAGAGCAGGTTAGCAAAACCCGCGATAAAATATTTTTTCATGTAATTTTTTTGTAAACGATTTTTCATGTTTGGGATTTATTATCTTTCTTGGACTAGTCCAGGAATTCACATTTAAAGGAAAGATAATGAAATTACCCGTGCTTAGCAGTGCATTACTTGCACTTTCATTTACCGCAAGTGCAGATGCACTTGAAAACAAAGTATTGCTTATTGGTATCGATGGCCTGCAATACGAAAAAATTGGTGCCAATAATACACCGAACTTTGATCGCCTATATCTAACTCAAGCTTACACTGGCGGGATCGCAAAAACACAAACACAGCAAAAAACCAAAAGTGGCCCAGGTTGGGCGACAATTTTAACTGGGGTTTGGGTGAATAAGCATCAAGTGCCGAGCAACGACTCAGGCCTAGCAAACAAAGCCTATCCCAGTCTTTATCGTTACATCGCAGAACATGATGCTAACGCCGATATCTCAAGTTTTAGTACTTGGGGACCTATTCATACGCAATTCTTCAGTGACGATGTTGCCTTGATGGACAGAAGATCGGAGGGAGGCAGCGACGACGATAATTTAAATAAAGCGCTGGCTACCTTAAACAGCGGCTCACCAGATTTTGTCTTTTTACATTTAGATGAACCGGACGCTGTGGGCCACAGCTTATGCTTTGGTTCTGCCTACAATAAATCGGTAGAAGATGCGGACAAGCGACTGGGTAAACTGCTCGACGCGGTTGAAGCAAGAGAGCAAAGCGGTGAGAACTGGTTGGTGATGGTCACCACTGATCATGGCCGTACACCGGTTGTTGGCTGTCATCACGGTGAGCAAACCGAGCCGGAAAAAACCATCTTTATGGCCACTAACAAAGTGTTGAATAAAGAATTTAGCTCAAAAGATGTTAATCCTGCTAATACCGACTTTTCTGGTTTATATGGCTATCCAGCACAAACAGCGATTGTACCGACGATTTTATCTTACATGGGCATTGAAACAAATGTGCAAGCGGGTTTTGAAAGCACGCCGATGTACGGTGACTTAGGGGTTCGTAAACTCAATTATGGTAATAAACTATTTACGTGGCTAAATGGTGCGAATGTACAAACGCGTGTTTATCGAAATGATCAACTGATTGAAACTTTGCCTGCGGGTGTTGCCCAGTGGCAAGACCCGCAGCCCGTATCTGGCATCAATAACTATAGCTTTGAGCAACAGGGTGTGCATGTTGGTTATCGAGTTACCGAGCTGAAACTCAGTGCGGCGCATCAGTGGCACAATACTAAAAGCTACTTTTTCTCTGAAGATGCACGCTACTGGCGTTACGATACTGTGTTAGATAAAACGGATGATGGCTATCCGGTATCGGTGACTAATGGCAACTGGCCGGGACTTGGGGATTATGCAGAACAAATTCGTGCAAGTTTTTATAAAGACAGTGGTACGGTGTACTACTTCCTATCGGATGGTCAATACCTAAGCTATGACGTACAGAGCGATAAGGTACGAGCAGGTTACCCTAAAACAATTGATAACAATACTTGGCCGGGACTTGCTGCCTACGCAAATAAAATAACCGCAACCCTTCGTTGGACGTCCGATAAGGTGTATTTCTTCCTAGATGATGGTCAATACTTACGCTATGACTTGGGAGATGACCGAGTGGACAGTGGGTATCCCAAAGCTGTCAACGATAATACTTGGCCGGGACTTGGTGCCTATGCGACAAAGATAAGTGCAGCATTAAAGTGGAACGACACGCGTGCCTATTTCTTCTTAGCTGACGGTCGCTATCTAAGATATAGCATTACTTTTGACAAAGTCGATGCGGGTTATCCTAAAGCCATTGATAAC
Organism: Pseudoalteromonas sp. JC3; assembly: GCF_030291895.1. Lineage (NCBI taxonomy): Bacteria > Pseudomonadati > Pseudomonadota > Gammaproteobacteria > Alteromonadales > Pseudoalteromonadaceae > Pseudoalteromonas > Pseudoalteromonas sp. JC3. Next base: position 38,185 of record NZ_CP127856.1, read on the forward strand.
GGTACTTGGCCCGGGTTGCAGTAAACACTGCAAAAGTAACGGATCTTGAAGGGAGTGAACAACTCCCTTTTTCATCTTGCTTTTTACTTCAATCCGCGTTTTTCAGTTATACCAGTTGTATTAAGTAAATGATCTATCTTGAAGCGGGGAAATAGCTTTAGTAGCACCGCTCTCGCGTCCTGCTACCGCTAAGGTACCTATATCCATATAGGCAAGGCAAAAATTTTGATATTTAGTTGTTCTAAATGAGAAATTTTTAACGAAGCTAATATGCTATTTCACCCTTCAAATTGATTAGAGAATTAATTCAATTGGTATTATGCTGTGTGCTCCTCTTTTGACAAGGATAAGATTGATGGATTTTAGATCTGATACGGTTACGCAACCGACCCCCGCCATGAAACAAAGCATGTTTGACGCGCCGCTTGGTGACGATGTTTATGGTGATGATCCGACAGTGAATGCACTTGAACAGTTTGCGGCTGAGCGTCATGGTTTTGAAGCTGCACTGTTTACCTGCTCAGGCACGCAAGCAAACCTGCTTGCACTGATGAGCCATTGTGAAAGAGGGGATGAATATCTTTGTGGCCAACAGGCGCATAATTATAAATTTGAGGCGGGTGGAGCGGCTGTGCTTGGCTCTATTCAGCCGCAACCATTGGAAAACGAGGCCGATGGCAGTATTTGCTTAGAAAGAATTAAGCAAGCGATTAAACCTGATGATTTTCATTTTGCGAAAACTAAGCTGCTTAGTTTAGAAAACACCATTGGTGGCAAGGTGTTAAGTCTAGAATATATCGCACAAGCCAGAGCGCTGTGTGACGAACATGGCTTAAAGCTCCACCTTGACGGTGCAAGAGTCTATAACGCTGCAGTCGCGTTAAAGGTTGATATCACAGAAATCGTAAAGCATTTTGATTCATTTACTATTTGCTTATCTAAAGGACTTGGCGCGCCGATTGGCTCTTTATTGCTTGGTGATAAAGCATTGATAGAAAAGGCGAGAAGGCTTAGAAAAATGCTTGGAGGTGGTATGCGTCAGGCGGGCATGCTCGCGGCGGCTGGTCTTTATGCTTTGCAACATAATGTAGAGCGTCTCGAGGAAGATCATCAAAACGCGCAATATTTAGCTGATAAACTTGAGCAATTGCCTGGGTTTAAGCCATGCAAGCACTTAGTACAGACGAACATTATCTTCGCTGAAGTGGAAGCTGGCATTGATCTTTTTACTATAGCAAAGCAGTTAAAGGCAAAGGGCATCAATATCACTCCAGGATATCAAGGCATGCGATTTGTGACGCATATGGGAGTGAGCCGCGCCGATGTGGATGAGCTAATAACAGAACTCACCAATTTGTTGATGTGATAGGTATTATATTTCGTTACATTTAACGTATTCTATTTGGGAACGTTTACTGCTAGTTTTGTGCGAAGTTATATAAGGAAAATTCAATGCTCTCTTCGTTGATAAAGGCGACGTTTGGTATTTCTGCTTTGCTAATCAGCACCGTAAGCATTGCCAATTCGGTCGATTTTTCTGTTGGTACTGGCTATCCATTTTTTGGTCAAATCGAACTTTCTCTTCCACAAGCCGATAGTAATAGTCGGTGGTACGGAAATTACCTTATCGGTTTAGATGATGGGTTTTCTATAGGCTATGAGAAAGCGGTGTCTGATAATAACAAACATGCAATAGGCGTGGTGTTAGGGGCTTTGGGGGCACGAGATGCTGGGCCAGCATGTGAAGATGATGATGATATTACATGTGGTATTTTTGAGCCAATTATCGATTTACTTGATGATGAAACCACCAATGGTGCAGGTTTAAGTTATAGCTATCACTTCTCGGGTATAAATCAGTCTGGATGGAGTGTGAAGCTGGTGGCTGGTTATGGCGAAAGCGGCGAGTCTCATAAAAAGCGTGCTGATGGCAGCTTTTTAGTTAGTTACCAATTTTAGCGCTCTCTTGTGATGGCTCTTATAGAATATTTCACCACGGATTTAGATTAGACAGGAGCTGACTTACCACTTTTATACCAATCAGCTACATTGAATAGTCTATTTTGGACTCAGAAAGTCTCGCTGATAATACCAATTTGCTTAATTAAAAGATTGATTAAGCGCTATGAAGAATAAAAGCCAAGTGCCTAAAGAAACTTGGCTTGTTAACGAGTAGTACAATATTTAGCACTACTGCTTAACTACTGACGATACTTTTAGCTGGCGTGTTGCTCTTGTTGGGTACAGGTGTTTTCGCGTTAGATGTTAAAGGCATTACCGCTGGGAAAGTAGCGATTTGAGCGAAGCTATAGGGATAATAAAGATTAAGGTTTTTACTTAACTTAAAGTCTATGTGCTCGATAGAACCTCTTTCGTGGCAGGTGATTGCAGCTTCAAGTCGAGAAATAGTTTTGTTCATCGTTATCTTCTTTTCTCTATTACCCTGACTATTTATCAATTCATCAATTTGCAATATATATTTTATCGGATAGTAGTTATATAACGAGTAACTTACAGGGTTGTATCGTGTGAGTTCAAATGGTTGATCGCCATTGTTATCAAATTGAATTTCAAATCGATTTTTCAGCGTGTGGTCCACGATTAACGCCACGCAACGCTCTTCATTCAAAAATAAGAGAATATAAGCAAGTAAAACATCGACCCAGCTGCCACGGTTATTTTTTCTCGCAACTTCAGTTAAACCGCTTTTGGAGCTGAGGATCCACTTTGCAAATTCTCGTAGCCAAACTTTGAAGCCATGAAGCGTTTCTAATGTCAGCTTATCTACAACCAATGCACAAGCTTCAATCGCGAGTAAAAGCCAGCGCGAGTCTATAATACCCAAGCCATATTTATTGCCCGTCCAAGGCATAATTTGCGCAAATTCCATGTGAGGCGTCATTGCTGTATTTTCATTGATAAACCAAGTTTTTATTTGTGACTCAATGAATTCGATTTTATCGTTGCTGGGCGTATCGCGGTATGAAAGAGAAACAGCATGCAGTCTTGCACAGACTTGTGCTAACTTGGGCTTATCAGAAATACTAGCTAAAAAAGGGTTGGATCTACTATCTCTATGTTGAACTGTTTCTCGACTTTTCGTCAATGGGTTAGTATTTTCATTAACATAGTAATAGGGAGCGAAAGAGAGGTAATCTCTATCACAACCACTAGGTGGTAATATGGCTTTTTCAGATATAGAAATGACACCTTGTTCCATGGCTTGTTCAGCAAGGCTGTGTAAATCGGCTTTGTTTGCTTGAAGTAATGCTTCTTGATACTTAGACTTAAGATGCACAAAGTACTTGTGTAAGTTTGCATCGCTTTCAATCTCTAAGTTTTCAACAACACCTCTGACTTTTTTTCTGTAGTTAAATATAAGTTTAGATATTGATAGGTTAGTTATAACCTTTAGATTTTCCTTCATGCAACTTCTCTAAATCATGGTTTGTTGCATATAATAACCTAATTGCCCCTGTAGTAGGTAATGATTTTGAAATCATACAGTTGAGTTGATATTGAGAAAAATAAACGAGATAAGGCGGGACAAGGCCGCCTTATCTCGTAAAGGGGATTAAAACTTATACTTAACGTTAGCGCTGATAGTTCTACGTTGTCCATAGAAACAATCGCCACGGAACAAACAGCTGGTAATAACCGTTTTATCGGTGACATTATCGACTTGTAAACTGAATTGATATTGTTCAATGTCATAGCCAATCATCATATCAATAAGGTTAAAGTTATCAGTCACTAATTGCTGGTGTAGTGTTTGGCCGTTTAATTCAACTGTGCGACTGCCATCATAGGTTTTTCCTACATGTCGAATACCCGCGCCAAATTTTAGCCCTGGAAGCCATTCATCTGCGCGGTACGTCGCCCAAATTGAAGCTAAGTGCTTAGGTGTTGCTGAGAGCTGAGTATCATCTGTGATGAGCGTAACCAAATCTTGTGCTACATAGAGCTCTGTAGGTGACAGCGGAGAAACGTCTTGTTCCGTATCTAAATAAGAATATGCCGCATAGATATCAAGGTGCTGCCACTCAAGTTGGGCCTCAAGCTCTAACCCTTTTACCGTGATTTCACCGTCTTGTACTTCAAATTCGGGGGAAACTTTTCGTATTTGATTTTTGTCTTTAATTTCAAATACAGAGGCAGTGATAAGGTGTTCAGTACCCGTTGGCTGATATTTCAAGCCAAGTTCAACTTGCTCGCCCTCAAGCGGTTTATATGCGCCACCTTGTGGTTTTTGTCCAAATACAGCCTTAAATGATTCAGAATAGCTAGCATAGGGTGCTATGCCATTCTCAAACTGGTAAAGCAAACCGATCCGACCTGTAGTGGCATTCTGACTATTTTTTATTGCACCTGCTGTTTGCACTTGATTTGAAACGTCATCATAGCGAAGTGCCGCATTGAGTACCCAGCTGTTTACTTCCGCAGTAACTTGCGCATAAGCACCAAGCTGCTTGTTGTTTAGCGTATTTTCGGGGTTATCGACAACCGCTGTTGGTAACTCAGTGCTTAGTCCATACACTGGGTTATATAAGTCTAATGGTGCTGCAACGCCGCGGCCGCGATCAGAATCCGTATCCGCATTTTGGTAATCAACACCTGATACCATAGTGAGTTTAACCGCATCCAGTTCCAAATATTTATGGAATTGAAGATCCATCGTCACACTACGTGCACTTGAGTCGGTGAGGCTGGCGATACGCTTAACAGTGCGTTTGTCGGCTTCAAATTTTGGTGGCCAAGAATAAATGGTACGGTACTCGGATGAACTATCGCTGTAGCGACCGGAGAACTTAATATGTGTGTCTAAATCAAAGCTGTGCTCAACAATAGCGGTGATCGCTTGTTGCTCAGTATCATATTTATCCCAGCCAGGCTCGCTGACGAAACGCTCACTGGGAATTTGGCCGTATTTTGCAGGTAGAATAGTGCCTTCATGCGGGAAGAATTGCGTTGAAGAGCCTGATTCATTTCTCTGAAGGTTGGCAAGCAAGGTAATTTTAGTTTCATCTGAAGCAAGCCAGCTAAAGCTTGGTGCAAGCATCAGTGTGTTGTCATCAACATAATCGGTCTGCGTGCCGCTGTCTCGATACATGGCAACAGCACGTGCTTGATACTCTTGCTGCTCACCAAATGTGGTGTTGTAATCAAGTGCTAGTTGCTTACGGTCGTAGTTGCCCACTTGTGCCCAGATCTCACCTTCAGTGTCTGCTTTTGGTAATTTTGATACTGCGTTGACGATACCACCTGTAGACCCCTGTCCGTAAAGCACGGATGAAGGACCTTTTAAGATCTCTACGCTTTCAAGTGCATATGGGTTAGTACGGGTATTGTTGTAATTGCCAAACAATTTTTGCAGGCCATCAACATAGAGTAAGGGGTCGACGCCACGAATTTTAGACCAGTCGCCTCGAGTATCAACACCATATGGCCCATTATAAACACCTGCAACATACCCAATCGCATCTTGCAGCGTTTCTGCACCTAAATCAGAAATACGTTGCGCTGTTAATACCGAAACTGAGACAGGCGTTTTGACGATAGGAATTGCTGTTTTTGACGCGGTAGCACTAACGTACGAAATTAAGCCTCTTGGGCTAACTTCAATAATTTCAATGTCGTCTTTATCTTGTTTTGTTTGCTCTTGTGCAATTGCCGAGCAAGACAACGCCAATGCAACACTGGCAATAAGGCTTGGATATTTGTATTTAAATGAGCGCATGATTAATCCCTATGATCTAAGTTTGCGCAAATGATATTGTAGATGAGAGTGATTATCAATATTACTGTTCTGTAATTTGCAAATATTACAAAGCATTATTCTAGTTACAACATTCGCCACGTTTTGTTAATTGTTGTGCCCTATACTTGAGCGTCGCTCAGCAGCACAGCGCTTTGAGCAGTATTTAACGTTTTCCCAATCTCTTCGCCATTTTTTCCGCCAATAAAATGGGCGTTTGCAAATAGGACATACTTTATAAGGTAGGTTTACTTTCTTATGAGCCATTTGAGGTTTATACCAATTAGTCTTAATATTTGCTCAATTTGAAGGAGCCAATCTGACGCTAGCTGCGTTAAAAATTTCTCATTTAGAACAACTAAATAACCTGAGCTGCGGATAATTAATGCCTTTCTAGCAGCCAGTTTTAGCGCTAACTGCGTTGAATTCACTTCCAATAGCCAGCTATTGGTGCGTAAATTCGCCTTGCCTACAGGATGTAGGTACCTTAGCGAGAGCAGGACGCGGAAGCGGTGTTTTCCCTAAAACTCTCTGGCTAGACAAGGAAAAAACTAAGTTGTGCTTTAGAAACAATGAGTTAGAACATTCCTTATCCAAACCTCAGGTTAAATAGCAAAATTTTCGTCTTGCCTACACGGATGTAGGTACCTTGGCGATAGCAGGACGCGGTAGCGGGGTTATCGACAAGGTTTTCTCGCCTCAAAATAGATCATTTAATTAAGCCAATTGGTATTAGTCATTTTTAGTATTCATACGGTAGTGATGAAAAGTGAGATCAAAAAAGCCCCATAGCGAGCGCTGTAGGGGCTTTAGAAAGGAAACAGTGAAGGTTATGCTGATGGGATGAGTGCATACCCTCCTTTTAAATGTCCGATATTATTAAAGCCGAGTCGTGCTAGCGCCTGTGCTGCAACTTGTGATCTACTGCCGCTGCGACACACCAACACCAACTCTTTCGTCTTGTCTTGGCTTTGTTTGCAAATAAAGTCAGTAAGGCGGGTTAGTGGCACATTTTGATCAAACGCTCTGTTGTGATTTAGAGCATATTCATGCGGTTCACGTATATCAATTAACAGCACACCTTCGTTGTTAGCGATGTGAGCATTGAGCTCTGTTGTGTTGTACTCGTGCAATTCAAATTGGTTTTTATTGCAAACCGTTGCGCCACACATGATCTCACTGCCAGCCTCATCAACAATGTTTTTGTCTATTTGCGCCTTTTTCTCAACAAATACATCAACCGCAATGTCATGTTGAAGCACACTATTTAATAGTAAATTTCGACTACACTCTGCCGCTAGGGTGGTTGCAAACTCATTGTTGTAGTCGTGACTTGGGCATAACAAGGTATCTGTGTCGATGAGCTGAGCAAGTAACTGAATGCTATTCAGCATCGCTTTTGGTGAGCTGGTGGAGAAGTCGGTTCTACCTAATGCCCCCATCAGGATTAGGTCACCACAAAAAACGTATCTGATGGCGTACTTATCTTGTTGTTGCTCCAATAGCATAAAGGTGACGCTATCTTCCGTATGTCCTGGGGTGGTTAGTTTTGCAAGACGGTAGTGACCAATAACTAGCGCTTCAAGTGACTGGCCTTTATAGTCAATTTGTGTAGTTTGAGTTGGCCAGCCTAAATGGTCGCATGTTTGTTTTGGTAAATTCAGTGTGGTTCGACTCGATTCGTGATCGGCGTGCCCATGTGTATCAAGCGCAGCGAGCAGTGTTAGCTGCTGGCATTCCAATATCGTATTAAGACGTTCTACCAGCTCAGGAAGTGGATCGATAATAATCGCCGTTTTTGACTGCTTATCAGCAAACAACCAACAGCATGCACCACCCACTTTAAATTGTACTAGGCCGTCAAGCGCTTCTTTATTGTTAACGCCATTCGCCGCTTGCATGAGACAACTGTGACCGAGTGCCTGAGCACAATGGAGAATGCGCTCACACGCCGCGTCTATTTCAGTTTGGGTTGTGGCAGGACCAAAAGACAGTCGAATAGCCGATTCGCTTTGCCATGCAGGGAGTCCCATGGCATCTAGCACAAAACTGCGCGTTACCTTTGAACTGCACGCTGAGCCCGAGCTGACACGGATGTTTGCTGCGTCAAACAAATCCATGATTTCTTTTGAGCTAAATCCCGGAATTGCAAAGTTTAGTGTAGTCGGAACGCTATTACTGAAGTGATTATTAAATACAATAGTCGGGAACGCATCTTTGAGCGTTTGTGCTAGTTGATTTCGAAAATCGTGTAGTTTATCTACGCTTGCAAATTGGCTGTCATTTTCTTTTAGCAGTTCATCAAAAATCACATTCAGCGCGGCAAGGCCTGGTAAGTTTTCTGTCCCAGAGCGTAAACCGCTCTCTTGACCACCGCCAGCAATAAATGGCGTAAACGGCGCGGTTTCTCGAATATAAACAAAACCGATGCCTTTTGGTGCATAGAGCTTATGACCGCTAAAAGGTGCGTAGTCAATAGTTGTTCTCGCTAGGTTTAAATTGCGTTTACCCAGCGCCTGAACACAGTCAACCATCCAAAAAATATTTGAATTATGCTTTCTTATTACGTTTTCTAATTGGTTCAGGTCTTGATATACACCGGTTTCATTATTGACAGCCATAGTGCAAATCATTAGCGCATTAGGTACTTCATTTGCGATAAACGCTAAATCCAGATTACCTGCACCATCAACCGGAATGGCTTTGACATCGGCATTAATTTCTAAAATTTGATTCCAATGTTTAAGTGACTCTGGTACTGCTTTGTGTTCAGTTGCCCCGTAAAGTAGTGTATATTTTTTGTTTGGCTGTATCTTCTTTTTTGCTTCACAAAGGGCTGATAGTATGCCGGTTTGGATGCCCTCTGTTGCGCCACTGGTGAAAATCACTCGACCATGACCAGAACCCAGCACCGCACGTGCTTTTTGACGAGTTTGTTCCATCAGTTGCTTAGCCTGTAGGCCTGTAATGTGGCTGCTGCTCGGGTTACCAAACATGGTTTTCATGGTAACCAATGCTGCGTCTGCTGCTTGCTCTAATACAGGGGTTGTTGCATTAGCATCTAGATATATTTGAGGTAACACCGATTCTACTGTCATGATTGTGCCTTTAGGTATAAGCAAATTACCGATATAACAAAAAGTAATAAGTAATTATTTATAGTTATAATAAGGGAGATAGGCGTGCGTTTCAACTATTGAGGATGTGTTTATTGCATTCAGGTGTATTCACTTTTAATGTAAATTTAATTTGAAAAAAGTGTATTCATCATGTTTAATTGCGTTCGCTCAAATACTAGATGAGTATGGTAACGGGTATTAATAAGGAAAGGCTCTTTGAGTAATGGATGAATAATGTTGCAACGAATAACAAAACCGACGATGTGGCCCTTATTTTTTACATTGGGTGTGTACGCTACGTTGATCTGGGTACAAGGCTTTTATCAAGCACTTGGTCAAATTATCAGTGAATCCCATATTGCGCTGACCATGGCGTTGGGATCGTTTGTGGCAGGTGGAACTGCATTAGGCGGTGGCGCCGTCGCCTTTCCTGTGATGACTAAATTATTAGACATAGATCCCGCTACGGCCAAGGTATTTTCTCTCGCGATACAAAGTTTTGGTATGACAGCGGCGACCATTACTATTTTCTGTCGCCGTATTCCGGTATATAAAAACGTTATTTTAATGGCGTTGCCAATGGCTGCGCTTGGTGTAACGCTCAGCCTATTGTATATCGCGCCTCTGGCACCAAGGCTCCTCGTTAAGTCTATTTTTAGTTTTTTGTTGCTCTGCTTTGCACTAACACTGATTTTGAGATGGTGGCGTAAGGCACATCATCAACCTAGCAGTGAGTTTATCCAACCTAAAATGCTACGCTTTATGGCCGTAGCGTTAATCGGAGGTATAGCGAGTGGATTAGTAGGGTCGGGTGCAGATATTGCACTCTTTGCCTTGTTGGTGATTGCTTATAATGCAGATGTGAAAAAGGCGACTGCAACCTCCGTCGTGGTGATGACGTTTACCTCATTGATTGGAAGTAGCATTAATGCGTGGCACCTCAATACGATCAGCAGTGAAATAAATGGCTATTTGCTAGCGGCAATACCGATTGTGGTCGTTGGTGCTCCATTAGGCGCTTATGTTTGTTCAAAAGTAAAAGTGGGGCATCTGGTCAGTTTTCTTTTAGTCTTGATTGGGCTTGAAGTGAGCTTTACCTGTTATGAGTTATATCCGACGCTGCTAGGATTGTTTTAATCTAACGCGGTTTACAAAATTGGGTAAGCCGCGAAGCGAGCAAATAACGAAGTTAGATTACGCTCGCTAAATAAAAATATCCATCTGTTACACTTTATTATCATCTTTTCGTGTATTGCAAAAAACATTACATTTTTAAAATGTAAATGATAGTTGTTATCATTACTATTGTTTTGCTAAACTTCGCCCCCTCTCTGATAAATTATTTTCTGAAATAGGTATTTGGCTTATTTCACCACTATCCAATTGCGTAGTTTGGAGTTAAAAATGCAATACTCTCGCTCTTCTGTTCTTTCCGCCTCATGCGTTGCGGTTAAGTTGGCTTTACTAGGTGCAAGCACAACGGCTTTTGCTTCTGAAGACATAGAAAAAATCAGTGTTTATGGCAAACATAATAAAATTATTTTGCAATCTGGAACTGCAACTAAGTCCAATATGGATCTTATGCAGACCCCCGCCGCGGTTGTTGTTGTTGACAAAGAGCTACTAGATTCGCAAAGCGCAGCGACTTTACAAGAAGCACTACGCAACGTAAGTGGTTTGTCTCAGGCCGGTAATAACTACGGCATTGGTGATTCACTAATGGTTCGTGGCCTAGGCGTAAACTATACCTACGATGGTATGTATGGTGGTGCTGACTTAGGGAACAGCTTTAACCCAACACGCTCCTTAACCAATATCGAAAGTATTGAAGTGTTAAAAGGTCCTGCTACAGGCCTTTATGGTATTGGTGCTGCAGGTGGTGTAGTTAACTTAGTTGAGAAAAAGCCACAGTTTGAACAAGCGCTCTCAATTAACGGTAAAGTGGGCGCATGGAATACTTATGGTTTGGGCGTTGATTTTACAGATGCAATTACTGACAAGCTTGCCTACCGTGTTGTTGCAAACCATGAGCGTAGCGACGGCTATCGAGATCTAGAATCTAATAGAGACGAAATCTATGCAAGCTTACGTTTCGACCCAAGCAGCGAGCACTCATTTTTACTTTCAGCGGCCTATATTGATGATTCGCAACAAGTAGATTCAATTGGCGATCCGGTACGGATTATTAACTGGGATAGCATTACTGGGCAACCAGGACTGGTTACAGCTGATCGCTTGCCAAATGACCCACAATATGATGCTGAGAAAGGTAAGTGGTTAGGTGTACAGCTGAATGATGAACAGCGCGCGCAACTTGCTGAGTCAATTCGTATTGGCGATGGCCTAAAGCCTTTCAATCTTGGCGATGGGAATCTGATTTCTCCTTTATCTCGTCCTAATGAAGGTGAAGAGTTACGGATAAAGCTTCGTCACGATTGGTACTTAAATCGCAACTCGAAGCTAACCCAGCAGGTATTATGGCGTAGCTATGATTCTGATTTTGTTCGCCAAACAGGTGCTTACAATTATGTTTATTGGGAGCGCAATGGTGTGATCAATGCAAACCCAAGAGCTCCGCTTGTGATTGATGATGTGCTATATCCTTATGCGGCTCGCCGTCAAGAGTATCGCCGTCAAGTTGCCAGCGAAAAAACTTGGCAGTACTTTGCTGATTTACAGTTAACTTGGGATATGGCTTCTTTGAGCGGTGAGCATTTAGTCAGCGTTAACTATGAAAATCGTGATATGCGCTTAAAAAGTTGGTCTGCATATGATGCCGATGGTAAAGGTTCAATTCCATATATCTTAGACATTCGCAGTCCAAACTGGCCAACAGGCGAATTCGAGGATTATGACCCATCGCTACGTAGTAACTACGATAAAACGCTTACGGCGTATGGCATTAGTGCACAAGAAGTGGTGTATATCACTGATGCACTAACTGCTCGTGCTGGTCTTGCATATACTAGCGTTGAACAAAAATATCAGCATTTAGGTACTGATCGTTCACCAGAAGAGAGTGAAGAGCTGGACACGGATGATGCAGGTATGACGTATAATATTGGCTTGAATTATCAAGTGACCTCTCAGCTTTCTGCTTTTGTAAATATGGCAAAAGGTCGTACTGCATACAGTGTACTGGGTAGTCTAGAAAATGAAGCTGATGCAAATCGTAAAAACAGACCTGACTCTGAATCTGAAACGTTAGATATTGGTGTGCGTTTTACTGCCTTTGATGAAGATTTATTGGGCTCATTAGTGTGGTTCGAAACTAAACGCACAAACCTAATGTATAACAATCCTGAGTATAACGAGCAGCCAGGTGACGACTACAATGTCAGCGTTCCACGCTATTTCTTCGATGATGAAGATGAGTCAAAAGGTGTAGAGCTTGACTTAAATTTAGCATTGAACGACCAAATCAGTGTGAATATGAACGCGACTTATCAAGATGCTGTTGAGATCCGTTCGAATGAACGCTCAGGTCAAATGAAAGGGGTACCGAAAAAGTTTGCCAGCACGTGGGTGAAGTATACCCAGCCAGCTAATTGGTTTGGAGGGACTCTAGAGTACAGTCTTGGAATTAACTATGAGAGTGAACGAACAATTAATTCTGTTTCTTTCGGCCTGCCTACGGCAACTATTGATGGTTATACTCGCTGGGATGCTGCAATTAAGTTCGATGCTGAGCAGTTCGATATTCAGCTAAACCTTGAAAACCTAACTGACGAGCGTTATTACAGTAAAGCATTGTTCTTAGGTGGCACGCCTGGCAACGAGCGAAATGCTAAATTGAGCTTTAACTATAGGTTCTAATTGGTTCGCAAATAAATAAGGAGGGAAGTCCCTCCTTATTCTTTCTAAGCAGTCGATGCTTAGTCGCGTTTAGATTAGTTAACCCCTGAACAGGATAAAAATCAGTTATTTAATGTAACAAGTGATACGAGTGAGAAGCTCGTGTGGTGGTGTATCTCTAACATCATTTAAGTATTCTTCGATAACAGGCACATCGGCAGGTTCGAACTCACTGTTAGGTAACCATTGTCCAAACAGGTACTCGTAAGGCGTTTCAAGAGAAGCATAGTCACCTTGGTAAAGTAGGCTAGCTGTTTTGCCCGATGGAATGGCGAATTCACAAAGCCCCTCTGGGAGAGATGCGGTTGTCTTTGGCACTAAAATTGTTGCCATTGATTTTAGTTTGCTTTCCTCGACGGTTTTTGGGTCGTCAAAATATACACCAAAGAAACGCGTATCCGCACCTAATAAGCCTTGTTGCTGCGCCAGTACGTTTAATTTTTCAAATGCTTGACCGATTTGCATGTAATCGCCATGGTGCTCAAGTCCGATTAACGTCATTTGCTCATTGCTGCCTATTTCTACATTAAACATATTCGAATCCTCTTCTACCTTAATGATATAAAACTCGGCCGCACAGCCTTTTGCCTTGGCCTGTTCATGTTGGCGAAATAGGCTAGGTGGTTGCTTATATCGTTGAGAAAATGCTCGGCTAAACGCTTCAATACTTGCATAACCGGTATGCTCAGCCACCTTTGCAATGGAGTCTTGGGTGCGAATTAACATACCTGCAGCAACATGTAGTCGCATTCTTCTTACGGTTGCATTGATGGTTTCCCCAGCGATTGAGCGATAAACACGGTGAAAGTGATAAGTCGACATATGGCATTGATCAGCAAGCGTGATCACATCAAGTTCGCGATTAATATTGTTATAGATGTAATCAATAACAATATTTAAGCGAGTAGTGTATTGGCTCAGGGTTGTTGCTTTTCTAGTCATCATTCACTTCATTGTTGGTTTATGCGGCCACTTTTACCAATTCGCCTCAAAATAGATCACTTAATTAGGCGAATTGGTATTACAACTCCGAAACTTACGTCAGAGTTGATATGGCTTATCATGGCAGAACTCGATTTGATAATGTTTGCTGATTTGTACTTTACGCAACTTATTGGTTTTCCGTAAGTGCTTTTTCCACAGCTTTTAAAATAGATGATTTGGTAGACGGTTTGGTGATGTACCCAGTGAGCCCCAAAGACGCCCACTTTCTGATTATATCTTTGTTTTTATTGCTGGTTAGCGCAATGATAGGAAGTTTTTTACAATGTGGAATATTGCGAATATTTTTGGTTGTATTGTAGCCATCAAGTTCTGGCATAAATAAGTCCATAAATACCATGGTGAATTTATGTTTTCTCAATGTTTTTATAGCACCTAACCCGCTGGTTTCACAGTCTACTTTATACCCCTCATCACGTAGGATCTTGGCTATCATCTCTCGATAAATTTCGTTGTCTTCCACCACCATTATTTTTACTTCTTCTTGCTTGGTTTCAAGCGCTTTTGGTTCGCTAACATCAACCTCACCGGTATCACCTACTGGCAATACATTTTGCGCTAATTGCGCGCACTTAGAGTTGTCTTTTTCGCTCAGCAATGCTGTAAGCTCAGCGATAGAGAATTGTTTATCTTTCAATCTTTTTGTTAATTCATGAACGCTATCTGCCAATTGGTGTTCTAGTTCATCCAGCAGTGGCGATAAGTGTTTTTGTTTTAATTCATTTAGCAAGTCATCTTGAACTTTATTAATCCCTTTTTCATTGTCGAGATTACGTCTTACCGTTTGTAGCGTTTCATCCGCTTTTTGATGATACAAAGCTGCATCATCAATCAATTGCTTTAGCTTGTCATCTATGCGACCAAAATGCTCCTCTCTGATTTTAGCAACCTCAGACGTGCCTTCCGTACGAACCAAAGCATTATGTAAGATCATACGAAATCGGTAGTTCTCATACATCGGTTTGTAGACAAAATAATCGGTAAAAATACCTTTCATACAACATCGAAAGGCCACGCCTGACTCTTTGTTTTCACACAGTAAAATATTTTCATGAGCATAGTTAAGTAAGCCATGCTTGGCGAGCAAACTATAGATTTCGACGCTTTTTGCGACTGTCTTTCGAGCAATAACAATGACATCTGGTGGAGACTCAGTTAGCACTTCAGCTACTTCTTTATGACTAGTGAGAGTACGGTATTCATTGACTTGAGAAGCAACAATATCAACAACGCCAGTCATTTCTGCAGGATCGTCGCAAATAATAATCACTTTTGGATGTCGTTGTGCGTGTTCAACGTCTTTTTTATGCATAGATTCCCTCTAACTATGAGAGTATATCAAAGCCTATTAAATTTAATTATTTACTAGAATGAGACTTTTGCAATGCGGATTCAGAGACAGTTTGCAAAAACTCCGACGGGGTACAAGGTGGGTAGTAATAATAGCCTTGAACCGATTCTACTTCGTAACTTTGTACAACGACTAGGTCCTCAATCTCTTCGACACCCTCAGCGACGACCTCTAGTCCAAGTTGGTGAGCCATCTCACAGGTGCTCGCGATAATGACGCGTTTGTTCGGTTGCGTTGAACAGCCATCAACAAAGCATCTATCGATTTTGAGTTCATCAAACGGTAACTCGTTGAGCTGCTTAATAGAAGAATACCCTGTACCAAAGTCGTCAATAGACAGCTTAAAGCCTTTAAGTTTTAAACGCAGCAACACATCAAGCGCACGCTTGATGTTATCTAACAAGTGACTCTCAGTTAACTCTAGAGTGATTTGAGAGGTGGGGGTGCAATACTCTTCGCAAATAGACTCGAGTTTTTCTGGGAGTTTTATGTCTTCTAGCTCTTTCACGCTCAAATTAATGCTGAATTGAAGCGCTTTAAGAATATCTCGATTATAGCTAAGCAAGGACAAGGTTTGTTTCAACAGGCTATAGGATAGCAGGTGAATTAATTCGTTCTCTTCCATTGTCGCGATAAACTGTGAAGGAGGCACAGTGCCATCGGTACTATGATGCCATCTTGCAAGCACTTCTGCGCCAATGATTGCACCGGATGAACTTGCGACTTTAGGTTGAAAATACGCACAAAACTCTTCTCGCAATAATCCCTCATAGATCTCATCTTTACTATAGTTTTGTAGAGCGTGTTGGGACTTTGTGGATGTATTTTGAGACTGAAGCTGACTGTAAAGTTCTTTTAGCTTAGTTGCAGAAAGTGGCTTTTCTAAACTAGATATAATGGTGAGGCCATGAAGCTCTGCCAGTGCAGCGGTATTTTTGATAAATAGACCTTTTTCACCA
The DNA here is from genome assembly GCF_030291895.1 of Pseudoalteromonas sp. JC3. Lineage (NCBI taxonomy): Bacteria > Pseudomonadati > Pseudomonadota > Gammaproteobacteria > Alteromonadales > Pseudoalteromonadaceae > Pseudoalteromonas > Pseudoalteromonas sp. JC3. Next base: position 54,226 of record NZ_CP127856.1, read on the forward strand.
CTTAGCAAAGCGATAGGTGCTTGGATACTTAGTTCGGCAAATTTCCGCAATATCTCTACGCCATCCATTTGCGGCATGTTGATATCAAGTAAAATAAGGGAAGCTTGATGGAGTTCTTGACTTTCTAATGCAGACAGCCCGCTGTTAAACCCTTTAAAGGCGCACGGTGTCTGGTTAGAAATCAACAATTGCAATTGTGTGAGAATAAGCTCGCTATCATCAATCGCAATAATAAGGTGCTTTTCATTTATCATACATACTAGACCTGAATTTTTAGCACGTGTTACGTGAGATCTTCCACATTAAGTATAGAAGCGATTTCAGCTTGTGCATTATCAAAAAGCATCAAACATTGATTCAATAAATTTTCAATTTTTATCTGCTTACCTTCACCTGCTGCATGTTCAAGTTCTGCCATTTTTTCAGAGAGTTGTGTTGCGCCAACAGCCTTCGCCGAGGTTTTCCCTTGATGTGCAATATTCTTGACACTTTCAGGATGTTCTAGGTCTACCCCTTGTAACAGTTTTTTCGTGTCGTCGACAAAGCTTCTTAAGAAAATACTCTGTAACTCTTTATCTGTACCTACATATTCACTGAGTATCACCAAGTCGATATGTCTGGTTGGCGCATCTAGTTCCTCCATCAATGAGGAAGCATTCTCCGCTCCTTGGCTGTTTGTTGGAATGTTGCTCGAAAACCATTTTTTTAGCTTTTTGTTTAATTTCTGCAAGACAATGGGCTTTGCAATGTAATCGTCCATCCCGGCGTTAAAGCAAATATCTTTCTCACCGTCTAACGCATTAGCCGTTGCTGCAATGATAGGAATGTGCTCTAGATTGCGTTCACGTTCATGCTCGCGACGCTGTTTTGTGAATTCATAGCCATCCATCACTGGCATATGGCAATCCGAAATAATAAGCGAAAAGTGATACTGTTCGAGTAGCTGCAAGGCAACTTTACCATTGTCGGCGATAATGCATTGATAGCCTAGCAGTGCCAGCTGTCTTTTGAATAAATCCTGATTATAAACATTGTCTTCAACGACTAAGATAAGCTTGTTAAGTGCTTGGGCATCACTAATTGTAGGCAATGTCTTAAATTTAGTATCGCTGTCGTCATTTGTTGATTCACTGTCGATTAGCCCTTCTAAGGTGGCGATGTGTGAAACGACTTTATAAGCGTAATAAGGATATAGCGCGAGGTTTGAGACGTTGATATTATTTGCATGCGGAAGCTTATCCTGATTATTGTCTAGTAAAATATACTTGCACTCGCTTTCCGCGATGAAAACTTCTTTTCCTTCTGTAGTGAGTTGTTGAAATGCTTCTGCAGTGATAACGAGATAATCAAATTGTTGACTATCAATTAGTTGCGCATTAAAGAGTTCTCGAGGGAATATTTCACATTGGGCTTCATAGATGCGAAGTTGATTTTGCAGATCTTTTTCAAATTTGTCCTCGTCGCCCACTACGGCAATTTTTAGTCTGTCTAAGGTTAAGCTAATAGCGCTGGTTTGTTTTGGCACTTCACAGTATGGCAGAGTGACAATAAAGTTGCTGCCAAAACCCTCTAGGCTTCTACAGTCAATTTCCCCCTCCATCATGGCAACAAGTTTGTGGGTAATGGAAAGGCCCAGTCCAGTACCGCCATATTGGCGTTGAATACTGCTATCTGCTTGAACAAATGGCTTAAAAAGGTTTTCTACTTGTTCTTCGGACATACCTTTACCATTGTCTTTCACGCTAATTTCCATATAACCATCATCGGGAGAACGCCCAATAGTCACTTCTACAAAGCCGGAGGCTGTGGCGGTAGTTTTGGTGAATTTTAACGCGTTACCGATTAGATTTAATAAAATTTGGCGCAGTCTAACCGGATCTCCTAATTGCCAATTCGGTAACTGTGGCGAAAGATAAAAGGCAAGCTTGAGCTTTTTAGAGTCCGCTTGATATGCAAGGAGCTCTGCGAGTTCTTTAATAATTTCTTGCCAGCTAAATGGTGTTGATTCAAGTTGCATTTTTCCAGCTTCGATTTTTGAAAAGTCTAATATGTCGTTAATTATTCGAAGTAGCACCAATGCTGAACTTTTTGCGACTTTGGTGAGGTGAGATTGCTCATGATCAAGGTTAGATTGGGCAAGAATATCCAGCATGCCTACCACGCCGTTCATCGGCGTTCTTATCTCGTGACTCATTGTTGCGAGGAACCGAGACTTTGCTTCACTTGCTTGCTCTGCTTTTATGCGAGCTTGCTCAAGCTCTGCAGAAAAGTTGATACTTTTAGTGATATCATTCTGATAGATGAGGGTGTATTTCCCTGAATCTGTGGTGATGTTTTTCACTAACACGTTGAACCAGTGCAGGATATCTTCACTGACATACTGGCACGTTGTTAGTGCTTGATATTGCTCTTTGTCTTTTGCCTCTTCTAACATGGACAGTAATTCGCTATTGTCTGTCATTGGCAGTTGGGTAATAAATGCTATAACGTCAGAGCCTTTGTTGAGAGAGCTTCCCATGAATTGGTATTCGTTGTGATCAGTTCTTTTGATGTGTTCGTTAAACTGGTTCAGCATGGCTATATGCTGGTCTTCATCAATTAGCAGGATAAATGCTGGGAATGAATCAATGGCTTCTTGAAGCAGCTTTTCTGTCGACTTTTGGACTTTGAGTAAATGCTGCGCTGACATTCTTTCCACATCAGCCTCATGCATTTTTTCTAGGGCCTCTTTTCTCGCGGCGACGAGCTCCTTCTGGATTCTCTTTTGGCGATTGCTTTCATTAACTTGATTCGTTACATCTTTTACGACCCCGACAACAAACTGCGAATTTTCACTTGAGTAGTATTTTAAATTGAAAATGACATTTAGATATCTAGTTGAAGACTCGTCGCTTATTGTTAATTGAAATTCACTAGATTGATCGTGAGTTAAGGAACGTAAGTTTGATTGTAACTTCTTCCTATTGTCACTATCGAGTAATTTTATAATTGGTTTTAAATTATGGTACTCAAGTTCGGGAGTTAAGTTAAACAGTGTCCTAAAGCCTTCAGAGGTATGTGCTAGGTGTTGTCCAACAGCCACCTCAAAACTGCCGATGGCGGCAAGCTTCTCAGATGAATTCAATAAAGTTTGGCGCTTTTGGATAGCGTCTTTTGCAGCTTGCTTGTCTAATTTTGCTTTTTGTTGGGCGCGATAGCTAATTGCTAAGCCAAATAAGCAAAATGCAACTAATGACAACACCTGCCAGATAAACTTAATTTCTATAGTGTAGAAGAGATCTTGATTAAACGCTTCACGTGAATAGGCGTAGGTACCCACTTGAAGCTCCTGATCCCAGATTTTTGCACTTAGAAAGTCGGTTTGGTCAATATTATTAGTAAGCAGTAATTGACTTAGTGGAGTATGCGTGCCGCTAATTTTAATCGCCTCGACTTCCTGCATAGTGTAGTAACCCGATGCGTTTTCTAGGCGAGTATCAAGGCTGAGTTCTAGGCTGCCAAGTAACACATCTAGTTGAGCTTCGTACCAATACAGTGTGTCCGTCAGCCCCTTATCGGATAGCCCAAGACCCGTCATAATCAATATACGGTGACCATCATTACCTTTTATGATTTGTGTAACTACCCCTCCTCGGTGCAGACTTTCTTGATATTGAGAATAAAACGACGCGATCTGGCTTTTGTCTACATACGGAGTGTTATTAAGATTATTCACGGCTAGCGTTTGCAACTGAGATGGTTTAGCGAGATCGGCATTGGTGCTAATACTAGCATATCTAAGGCTTTCTATATGTGGCTTATACCATAGCGTTTTAAGGTGGTTGATACGCTCCAATGAGTGGTTGTTTAGCTGCCTAAGAGTTTGCACTTCAGAGAGATATAATAGCTGCTTTTGGCTTGCAAAATGTTCCACAAATAGCACGGCAAGTACTGACGAAAATATCACAATGAGCTGTGCAGTTTGCGTTCTAAGCGGTGCCGTTTTATATATTTTTAATTCGGTAAACGCTCTAATCAATAGGCAAATTAAAATGATATAAAGCAGCGCAATGATCAAAGAGATAATGAGTGAGGTTTGAGCTCGCTCTTGTGAATTTTGCATAGATGCGGCAGCAGAGTCCTTCATATATTCAAGTAAATTCAGGCTGCCACTAGCGAGCAAGTTCAAATAGGCAGTACTGTTATCCCACCACACATAGTGTGGTAAGTTGATTTCAGCTCCACGGCTAAAGCGGTTTAGGGCTGAGGTGACATAGTCATACTCTCTAGACGCCGTAGCGGCATTGTATAGCTGTACGGTATTTTGATTATCTTTGAGGCTGTCCATCAGTGTGACATGAGTGGCGTAGTATTGTAGCGCGCTTCTCATTGCACTTAATCTAGTGGGCTCTTCATCTGCCGTTAGGTATCGGCTGATCTTAGCTCTGAGTCTGCCCCCTAACTCAATTGCTCTGATAAGTGTGTGAATATTCTGGTACTGAGTTCTATTCTCATTGCTACCAAAATTATGGATGAAGGACTGCTCAGTTTGTATGGTTCGGACTGTATCGATTAAGTGATTAATCAAAATTGTGTAGCGAAGAAATAGTTGCTCGTGGTTGATATTTGCCTGTCTATTGAGCTTTCTCAGTGTTTGTATATCGTCTTTTATGGTCAATTGAAACTGATCGAAGTTATTAATGCTCGTGAGTTTTTCAGCAGTGAGTCTTATTATTTTTTCGTCCGTTTCCTGATAATATGCAAGTAGTCGCGCGTCGTGTTCTTCTTCGGACTTAAACCCCGTAGACATGCCGCGTTCACGTTGCAGACTAAAGATCACTTCAATCGCTTTATCTAGGGCGGAAAGGTTGTTGTAGTATAAAGTCAGACTCTGGTGAACTACACGATTTTTATTAAACTCGTTAATTTCAAGGTAAAAACCACTTAAGCAGACTAGGGAAAAAAGAGTTAGGGAGATTATTTTAAAATACTTGCTCACATTTGCCACCTGCGTTATCTCACAAAACAAACTATAGTAGAAATATAAACACTGTCTAATTAAGTAAGTAGATTATGAAAATCCCTGAGGTACCTAAAAACGAACCTGCTAGGTTACATGCGCTTAGGGAGCTTGCGATACTCGATACAAAACCAACACTTGAATTGGACCGAATTACTCAATTTACTGCCCATGTTTTTGATGCTCCAATTGCATTGGTGAGTCTTGTTGACAAGAACAGGCAATGGTTTAAATCTCGCTTTGGATTGGATGCTGAGCAAACGTCTCGCGATGTTTCATTTTGTGGTCATGCAATATTAGAAGACACGGTATTTGTGGTTCATGATACGCTCGAAGATCCTCGCTTTATGGATAACCCTTTGGTGTTAAATGCCCCTCATATTCGATTTTATGCTGGTGCTCCTATCATATTGTCCAGCGGTTTTCGCGTTGGGACCGTATGTGTTATCGATATAGAACCCCGAGAGTTGAGTGAAGCTGATTGTGAAATATTAAAGCAAATCGCAACCGACGTTGTGACTCAGTTGGAAAAAATCTAATTGTACTTTACCGCAAGTAAAAGCGATGGGTGTCAAAATTTTCTATAAAGTCGGCCGTTACAGCCGCAAATGTTAGTGCATTTAGCTCGTGGAAACGTTACAATTGAGACTGTATATCATTGCCATTTAGGGCAATGTTTAAACGATAACTAACCTGAGGTTTAGATGAGGAATGAGGTAACTCATTGTTTCTAAAGTAACATTAAATTACTACCTTATCTAGCCAGAGAGTTTTGATGATAACTAGGCGAATTTGCGCACCAATAGCTGGCTATTGGAAGTGAATTCAACGTAGTTAGCGCTAAAGTTGGCTGCTAGAAAGGCATTAATTATCCTAAGCTCAGGTTAACTACGTATATTTCTAGATTTATTTCTGTATTTTTGAATCACAGCTTTTTCCTACACGGTATAAAAAGATAAGGTGAGGTGCATTTAGTCAAGTGGCTCCATCTTATGCTGTGGTTGTACGTAGCATCTTATATTAAATTAGGTACACGACTCATTTCATGACAGATATCACTACGCATCAAGCTTCTCGCCGAAGATTATTGATTGCGCTTGCAATCACTTGCTCTTTTATGATCATTCAAGTTATTGGTGCTTATTACGCTAATTCTCTCGCTGTGTTAGCTGATGCTGGACACTTGTTTGTGCACAATAGTTCTTTATTTATCGCGTTGATAGCGTCAAGTGTGGCAGTTTATCTTGCTAAAACATATAACGATGGTTACAAGCGTGCTGAATATACCGGTGGACTTATCAATGGCATTCTCTACCTTTCAATTGCGGTAATTATCTTGCTCGAAGGGAGTGAGCGATTGTCTCATCATGCGGGCGGTCATGACCTAGAGGTGAATAGCTATTTAATGTCTATGATTGCTGCAATTGGGTTTTTGTTTCATGGGGCCTCCGCTTGGGTGCTGTACAAAGGCCGTAAAGACAGTATTAACGTCTATGCTGTTTTCTTGCACTCATTTTTTGATTTACTGTCCACCATATCGACATTTATCGCAGGTGTGATTATACACCTCACAGGCTGGGAGGTGGTTGATATTCTCTCGAGCATGCTGATTTCTGTCTTTGTATTGTTCACAGGAATTAAGGTGATAATTGCTTGTCTTAAAGGACTTGCTACACCCCCAGAAGTTTTACCTACGGTTCAAGAAGTTGAGAGAACGATTGTGTCTACGGAGCATGTTGAAAGCGCCCATAATATTACGGTTAGCAAAATTGATGGGGCGGTTGTCGTTGGTGCACATGTGGTATTAAAGCATCACTGTACTATCGAATCTCATGATTCAGCGTGTCGCGTGGAAGTGGAAGAAGCGTTGAAAAAGTCCTTTAATGTGCTGAGTAGTGTGCTACAAATAGAGAGCCATGACTGCCCTCATCATTAGGGAAAATAAACCCAATGTGTGATATATTTTTTAGTTATTTGTTGCACTACCTTGGCAGGTTTTAAAATATTTTTTATTGTTATACATAGGCAATATCAAAAACCGGTGATGTAACATTTGAATCAAAAGCAAGCGCTCATCATAACTTTAGTCTTAGGTGTACTTGGCGGGCTGGCCAATCTGTTGCCAATTTGGTTTTTGGATAGTTCTGAATTCCTTTTTGGCCAGCTGTTTGTATTATTTATCCTGCTGCTATGCGGATGGCGCTATGCCATCATCGCTGTGATTATAGGTGCCGGTTTTATTTGGTATCGATGGGAGCATGCTTGGCCTTCTGTGGTTTTTTTCTTCGAAGTGTTGTGGCTTCACTTTGTCTGCGTCCGTTTCGCCAAGCCATTTTTTGTTCGGGGTATCGTTTATTGGATTTTGTTGGGGTTACCTGCATTATTTATTTTTGGCTATTTTGCCCTCGAACTGCCGTTACTCGTTATATTCACTGCACTTGCTAAGTACCTAATCAACGCTGGTATTTGCCTCGCTGTGGTCGACTTGCTGAGCTTTTTCTTTACTCGCAGCAAATGGCAAGGGATGCCGCTCAATCAAATTCTGAATTCTACCGTCAACCTTGTTATCGTTTTAGTTGTATTAATGACAACCGTCGTGCTGACAAACAATTACTATAAAAGAATTGAAGCAGAGATAAAAACACAGCTTGAAGAAGCCTCCGGTTCTATAGTCGCTCAAATTGATGACTACCTTGATGCATACCGTCGCGCGATGGTGATATCCGCAACGGATGTATCCTTAGGGATTGATGCTGATTATGTTATTGAGCGGTTGCTAAAAACTCATGCTAATTTTAGAACCGCGATTGTTGCGGACAAAGATGCTAATGTTACTCACCTTTATCCGCAGCATTTTGCTGAGACGATGAAGGGAACAAACGCCAATGTGTCAGATAGAGACTACTTTATTAAAGCTCCCGAATACCCAGAAGGATTTGTTTCAGGCATATTTCAAGGACGTGGTTTTGATGAAGCGCCTATTGTCGCAATTTCAGCACCAATCTTTATCGCTGAAGAGTTTAGGGGGATTGTGGAAGGGTCTTTAATATTTGGTTCATTTGAACGCTTTATTCCAAAAATTCTTGCTGAAGATGCCAATTTGATTGTGTTGGATAAACACAAAAGGGTTGTCTATAGCTCGTTAAAGACCGAATTTAAAACCCTAGATATGCCAAGTGATGTGGTGTTGCAAGCCCTATTTGATAAGGAATCCTCAACTTTTGAAGACTCGACTGAGCAGATCTTATTTAAACAAACTGCGGTATCTAAACAATATGAATGGTCAGTTATCACTATGCTTGACCGTAAATATCTTAACTTAGTTGCTGCTGAAGCTTGGTCAGATGCATTGGGACTTGCGCTTGCGATTATTGTATTGAGCTCTATTTTTGTCCGTCAGCTCACGCGATTGTTGGTGCGTCCAATTGTGGCGCTCAGTCATGATATTCGTGCTTACGAACCTTCAACTTTAATCGAAAATTCGGCGAATGCAGATAGCAGCTTTTTAGAAATAATTGAGTTGCAGCAACAGTTCAATCAGCTGGCTTTTAAGCTAACACTGAGTTTTACAAAACAAAACCAAGCCAGCCTAGAAAACGAAAGACTTAACCGCAAGCTTACCGACTTCAATCGTGAGTTAGAGCAACAAGTTGCTGAGAAAACGGAAGAGCTAACCAAAGCCGTAGAAGCCGCTAACGCTGCTAATCATTCCAAGAGCCGGTTCCTCGCCAATATGAGTCATGAAATTAGAACGCCGTTAAATGGAATTATCGGTATGTCGGATAGCTTGATCAGAGAGCAAAGTCTTAGCAATGAGATGGCAGACCAAATAACAATTATACGGCAGTCGGCAAAGAACCTGATGCTTATCCTCAATGATATTTTGGATTATTCTAAAATTGAGGCGGGGGCTTTGAAAATAGAACGCCGGGCAGTGAATTTACAAGAAATGCTCGACAGTCTGGTCAGCATTTTCAAAATTTCTAACGTCAGATATGGTGTTGAGTTTAAGTACGAGAAGGGGGCTGAACTCCCTACATACCTTGAGTTAGATGAACTACGCGTGTCACAAGTGGTAAATAATTTACTCAGCAATGCTGGAAAGTTTACCAACAAAGGCCACATAACACTTTCCGTCCATTATGAGAGTGGGATGTTAAAGTTCACTGTTGCTGACACTGGAATTGGCATTTCAAAAGCGCAACAGGAAACGTTGTTCCATGAGTTTACTCAGGCAGACCTTTCAACCACAAGAAAGTTTGGTGGTACCGGACTTGGCTTAGCTATTTCTAAAAAACTAGTCGAAGCGATGCATGGCGAGATAAGCATTCACAGTGAACTTGGGCTCGGTAGTAAATTCTATGTAGATATTCCAGCTTCAAAAGGGCAGGGGGTTAAGAGAGAGCAACAAGAAGTAGGGGCTCCTGATTTTAATGGCCTCGATGTTCTATTGGTAGAAGACAATAAAATTAACCAAGTGGTTGTTGGTAAGTTGCTAGAGAAAACGCACTGCTTGTTAGATAAAGTGGACGACGGAGTCGAAGCTTTAGTTGCAATGAAGGCGAAAAACTATGCCTTGGTTTTAATGGATTGCCAAATGCCGAATATGGACGGCTTTGCTTGTACCAAAGCGATCAGAAACGAGCCAAATATATACGGCAATCCACATATTATTGCGATAACAGCGAACGCCTACGAAGAAGATAAACAAAAATGTATCCAGGCAGGCATGGATGATTTTATTGCTAAACCCATTGATATTAACGAACTTTATCAAAAGCTTAGTGAATGGCAGCGCTCAGAACTGCCTGATAGTGAAACGCAAGATAAGGGCTAACGCTTAGGCTAGCCCACCCAACCCGCGATCAAGCTCGTGAGCGTTCATGCTGTTCGTAAAATGCGAGCAAATCGTCAATCGCCATAGGCTTTGCGAAGTGGTAGCCTTGCATATATTCACAGCCTACGTCTCTTAGATAATTAAGCTGAGATTCTGTCTCGACACCTTCTGCAATACACTTCATGTTTAAGCTTTGCGCCAATAAATAAATGGTTCTAATGATAGATTTATTCGCGGGTTTTGCGCTCATATTGCGTACAAACCCTTGGTCAATCTTTATAATATCAAGAGGGAACTCATTCAGATACGTGAGTGAAGAAAAGCCAGTGCCGAAGTCGTCGAGTAGCAATATAAAATCAGCCCGCTTCATTTCGTTGATAGTTGCTCGTGCCTTAACCATATCAGACATAAAAATTGACTCGGTGATTTCAAGTCTTAAGCAACGATTAGTAAGACCATGCGCTTTTAAAATCTCAGTGAACTGGTGTGCGATATCTGAGCGTAAAATATGTACCGCGCTTAAATTAAGAGATAAATAAAAGTCTGGTTCTTGTGTAAACAATGGACGCAATTCTATTAAGGCTCTGATAAGCGCTTGCTCAGTCAAGGTTTCGATCAAGCCGCTTTCTTCAGCGATTGGAATAAAATCGCATGGAGGAATTAGCATGTCATTATTGCGCCAACGCATGAGTAACTCAACGCCTGCAAGCTGACCCGTTGTGGTATTGATGATAGGCTGATAGTGATTGAAAAACTCACCGTCTTTAACTGCCGTTTTCATTGCGGTTTCTAACCGAAGCTTTTTACTGATCTCTTCATTCATTGTCTCAGTAAAGAACTTGAATGCATTTCTTCCCGATTGCTTTGCATGGATCATGGCGATATCCGCGTTACGGATTAAGGATTCTGAGTCCGGTGCATCAAACGGGTAAACTGCAACGCCAATACTGGCAGATACACTCATGGTGATCCCATCAATTTCGATACGTTCGGGTATGTGCTTCACTAAGCGGGAGACTACCTCGCTCACATATTCGATGCTAGGGAAGGACTTAATTAGCACAAGAAACTCATCGCCACTCTGCCTTGCTAAGATACAATTATTGTTAATTTGCTCTTTGATCCGCTTAGTTATCGCGACCAGTAGTTTATCGCCAATATGATGTCCATAGGCATCATTAATTGGTTTAAATTTATCTAAGTCAATAAAGAGTAGGGCACAGCTTTGCTGTGTGTTGTTTGCGTTAAACAGCGCAAATTCAATGTGCTGTAGCATTAAGCTGCGATTCGGCAGCTCCGTCAAAGCGTCGAAATTGGCGAGATATCTAAGTTCATTCTCGGCTTTTTTCTGCTCAGTCAAATCGGTAACAACGACCACGAAGTATTGGAGATTCACATTGTCCTTGGAAACCGCGCTAATGCTTAGTTGAACTGGATGCACTTTATCCCAGCCGTCTGTAACTTGAACTTCCTGTCTTAGATATTGATTTGGTCCAAGAGATTTTAAATTTGCAATTAAACCGTGGAACTTCTTTTGCCCGATGGCATTAACAAAACGCTCAGTCGTTAAGTCGTTTAACGCTTCGTTTTCCTGTAGTTGAAATGCTCTACAGAAGCTACTATTGACCGAAATGGGCTGTAAGTTAGGGTCTAAGATCACAATCCAATCGTTCACTTGGCTGAAGGCCTCACCCAGCATATTTGCGCGCATCTGGTTCGCTTTTTGCGTGGTTACATTGGTATAAATACCGTGTAGTTCAGTGGCTTTGCCTTGTGCGTCAAACTCTGCGACTTGGCCAAAGTCGTGAAACCAGTGCCAATTATTGTCAGTGCAGCGCAGTCGATAAGATAGAGAAAGCTGCTCTTTGGTCGGGTTAGAAATAAATTTCTTCCAAGCACGCTCGACAACTTCTCTATCATCCGGATGAATGGCGTTATAGTGTTCTTGCAACGTCATAGTATCACTCTCAAAGCCAAGCGCTTCGGCGCGCTGCTGTGTGATTTGGCGTGCAACGACATCTGCTGACCAAACGCCGCTTTTGGTTGATTTTAACGCCAGCTTCGTTTGCCTTCCTGCATGCGTAACGGCTTTAAGTGCAGTTTCAAGCTGACGTTGTTTCTGTTTGTGCTTAATAACGACGAGCGATATTAGCGCGAATGCACTTAGACTGTATAAGATTAATGCAACAGGCGAGCGCCATGGAGAGTGAGCAACATGAAAGCGCAAGTTGAGTGCGTTGCTCAGGTCATCACCGTCAAGCGAACGCGGTGCAACGATTAACTGATAATCACCAGGGAGTAATTGATTTAGAAATACTTTGTTTCGTTTTAAGCTTGAAAACATAAGTGCACTTGGACCATGCAAAGAAGCTTGGTATTGAATATGATGATTGGCATTGAAGTCAAAATCAGAAAACTGTAGCTCAATGCCCATGTCATCAAACTTAAAATCAAATGCTTGCAAAATTGCATCAGGTGCTAAGTAGGTTTGATCCCTGCTTAAAATATCCATTTGAGTGACCAGTAGTGGGCGGCGCTTAACCGCGCCATCTGAAAACTGTTCCGGATCGAAAGTGATAGAGCCGTTGACTGTACCGAACATCAGCTTGCCAGATTCAAGTGCTGCTGCTGCCCCTCCGTTAAACTCAAGCGTCGGCAGGCCTTGATTCGTTCCAAAGGTTTCCAATACTTTATTTATTGGATCAAATTTAAACATGCCGCGTTGACTGCTGGCCCAAATCATTCCATCTCTATCTAACTGGAGATTGTAGATAGCATTACTCATCAAACCTTGTTCAGTGGTTAGCTTGTATTCTTCGGCGTAAGTATCTTTATTGATCCCGACTAGACCTTCGGTTGAGGTTGCCAACCATAGTGTTCCAGCTCTATCTACTACCCAACTATTAACGGCGGAGACCAAGTGCTTATCCGATTTGTTGTAAATTGTTGTTAGGGTATCTGTTGACTCATTATATTTGACCAAACTGATGTCCGTACTTATCCAATATTCATCGTTAGTCGTATCCAAAGGCGGTAGGATCAAAAAGCTCTGTGCCGCTGCCAGCTGCTTTGACAGTCCTTCTAATGCCCGCACTGTACTAGTGGCAGCATCATATTCATAAAACCCGTTGCTATTGATAAATGGAAACTTACTTTCTGAGTACTTAGCGATACCCCAGCTATATGGTTCAAGTTTGTCACCATTTTCAAGCGTAATTGGGTTTAGCTGTTTGGTGTCGGTGTTAAATAGTGCGGTCTCTTGAGTTGTTTGTATAAGAAATGTATTTTTGTCGAAATATGAAGAATTAAAAATAGAGAATACAGCATCTGCTCCGTACAGCGCTTTTGGGTCTCTATTTTGCAGGTAACTGGATTTCAATTGCTGGGTGCTCAAATCAAACTCATTAATGCCGTTATCCGTACCAAGGAGTACCGTGTTATTGTTGGTAGGGTGAATCGACCAGATATTGTTATTGGCAAATCTGTCTTGGGTGTTTATAAATGTTGTAAAGCGCAGCGAGCTTGAAGGCCATAAATATGCACCATCATTATACGTGCCCATCCATAGGTTATTGTTTCTATCTGCGTAAAGGTTAGTGATACTGGGGTTGGTGAGACGATATTGCCCTTCGGTTAAGGAAAGCACCTTTGAACTGGTTTTTTTTCTTCTATCAATAAGCAACAATCCATGTTCGGTAGCAATAAACTCGCCATAGGGAGTGATTTGATGTCCCCAAATATTTTTCTCAGGAACGAGCTCATAGCTTTTTGAAGCAACAAGTGTTTGATTACTGACTGGAATTACAAATAAGCCTTCTACAGTACCAACGAGTAACCCCAACGATGGGTCACGTTTGAGTAATTTAACATCATGACTGAGTTCTGACTTTGAATCTGTGTAATTTATTTGCTCTACATTGCCGGTCGCAAGAGAATAGGTGAATAGACCTTCCGTTGTACCAATAATCACAAAATTACCGATAACGTTTATGGCGCGAATGTAGCTACTTGGTGCGAAGTGAGTGAGTAATTCTGACTTTAACGTATCGCGATCTAATGTGTAGAGGTCACTTTCAATGGAGAAGATGATATTTTCTCGATGAGCAATGGCTGTAGCGATGGGTTTTGGAGCTGCGTTGTTGTCTTGACGTTTACCGTCGTAGATTTGTTGAACTGTGTAGTCATCAACATTCAGTAAAAACGCACCGCTGATACCAGTAGAGATCAGTAACTCGTCATTCGAGATATTGAATAACCCAACTATTTCTTGCTCATCAAGACCCTGAGAGGCTGCAATACTAACGATTTGATTGCCGTCATAGCGGTTTAAGCCTTGAAGAGTACCGATCCAAATAAAGCCATGTTTATCTTGTGTGATGGCGGTGATTGCTGATTGACTTAACCCTTCCTCAACAGAGAAACGAGAAGTATATTGACCGAAGTTATGGGCGTGGCTAGGCGCGACTATGCAACACAAAGATAATAATATAAAAAAACACAATAGCGCTTGCTTCATTAAAAGACCTTTCTCTATCCAATCTCATTTAGTCCTTTAACAACATGTTACCAAATCAAACTAAGCTGATCCGCGCTAATAAAACTGTTAGCGGTGACGCGAAGTCTAGCGGAAATGCTAGATTGAAATCAACTTAAACCTTGGTTTTTATGCAATATATTTAACAATTTATACATGTTTAAGGTTTGTCATTTGTAGCAAACAAAACAATCTTCTTGGGTGAAAGTGCACCCAAACTCTCATGTTTAAAGTGACACTCATCTGGTTAAGTTAAGCGTAGCAGTTTTACTGGATTTTTCTTAATTTTATAGAAATAAACGTCGGCTTGAGTACGACGTTTTACGAAGTGTGAATAACGAAGTCTTTGCTGCAGCTTACAAAGAAAAATAATTCGCATTTATAGCTAAGGTATGTGTTGATAATTGTTATCGTTTAGATTAGACTTGTTTTCAGTTAATGAGTTTGAGATTGGTTTTCATTTATGTACGTGTGCATTTGCCATGGTGTTACAGATAAAAAGATTGCAGAGACGATAGACGATGGTGCTCGTTCAATGCGTGATCTTAGCCAGACATTATCTGTTGGTAAGCAGTGTGGAAAGTGCTGTAACTGTGCGAAGAAAATTCTAAATGAAAAGCTGATTGCGATTGTTGATGTCACTGATCAGGTTGCGTAACAGTACATTATCACGCAACCTCAATTAAATACTTATAGTTGAGACTGTAAGTAGTTTTCTATTCCCATCACCTTAATTAGATGTTGCTGAGTTTCAAGCCAGTCAATTTGCTCTTCTTGCTCGTTTTGGATTTTATCTAACGCTTCACGGCTGATGTAATCTTGCTTTTCTTCACACAATTTAATTGCTGCTTGGAGGTCGACCAAAGACGCTTGCTCAAATGCCATATTGCAATCAATCATCTCAGCGCTGTTTTCACCAATTTTTAAACGACCTAAATCTTGTAAGTTAGGAAGGCCTTCCAAGAACAAAATTCGCTCGATAAGGCGGTCAGCGTTTTTCATTTTTTGTATTGAGACTTTATAATCCGCTTTGTCTAACTGGCTAAAACCGAAGTCTTTAAACATACGTGCGTGCAAAAAGTATTGGTTGATACCTACCAACTCATTGGCCAAAACTTTATTAAGCGCTACGATTACTTCTCTATCACCTTTCATTTGTCGAGTCCTTAATATTAAAGCTGAGATTGGATATAATTCGGAGCACCGATAAGATCAATCAGGCGAATTTGCTGCTCTAGCCAGTAAACATGATCTTCTTCTGTATCAAACAACAGCTTTTCAAGCGTTTCTCGAGATTGGTAATCTTGCTCTTCTTCACAGATTTTGATTGCTTCTTTAACGCATTCGACAACTTCAAGCTCTAGTTTTAGGTCGTTTTCCATCATGGACTTAACGTCTTGGCCGATGAGTAGATCACGACGTTTTGTCATGTTAGGTACCCCTTCCAAGAAAAGAATGCGTTTGATCAACCAATCTGCATGCGTGGTTTCTTCTTCACGTTCGTGCTCAAGGCGTTGGTATAGTTTGCTCAACCCCCAATCTTCGTACATACGTGAATGGATGAAATATTGATCGATAGCTGCAAGCTCATTGGCTAATAGCTTATTGAATGCGTCGATGACTTTTTGTTTACCTTGCATGCTGTTACCTCAAACTGTGAATATGCAGCTAGTCTAACGGATTTATGTGATGTGTCAATGAAAAATCTTTATAAAACATGGTGTTATATATTGATTATAATTCGCATTTAAGTTGATGTTTTGGCCTAACAATGCAAATTATTGTTATTTCATTTTGAGTAGGATCAGTAATGACAGCAAAAAATAAGACTTAAAGCTTAGCGCTACTATTGACAGAACAAGTGCAGGTGGTAAATTGACAACGATCTTTTGTTTTAAAGAGAAATGTAGATTTGAATAAGCTAGTTTTGATTTTTGTGATGCTCTTACTTTCGGTGCAAGCTGTGAGTGTGTTCGCGTCTGAATCTAGCTTCCATCAAATCGAAGTGTCTCACCTCCAACATACTCACGACCATGCTGAAGATGCGCAAGCAGACTCCAGCGACCATCACACAAAAGATTGCCACCACTGTGGCCATTGCAGTGGGACGCATTTGAATTTAGTGATTTTAAAATCTTTTATCCCCTTTGAAATGCGACCAAATAGCGAAATTTATCCTCAATCAGATACTAAAGTGCGTGCTTTTGTAGAGCAAGCACATCGTCCACCGATCGCTTAAGTCGCGGTTATCATTGAAGGCGTGAACTCAATTTAACTTCACTAACCTATGTTTAGGTTAATGCGTAAATTGATAAACCCAACTTAGCGCAAATTCGTGTTAGTGAGCAAACAACTAGACCTGTTTTCTTTGCTTATGTGTTTTGCTTTCAGTGATATTGCCCACTCCGTTTATACCAATTGTATTAAGTAAATGAGCTACTTTAACCCTGATTGGTATTACTCCTTCTTAGCTGATGACGTTGATTACAGATAAATCACGTCTGCTTGAGAAGCGCATTCTTGTTTACGAATTGGCACTGTAAAAGCAATGCTTGGTGCAATTCGCTACACAAGCTAACGGTTTTGAACGTCAACTTACGTTCTTGAGTAAAAGAGTATCGAATGACAAACTTTAAAATTTTCTCCATCTATTTCGCGGTGAACGCGCTTTTTAGCTCGCTAGCATATGCTGGCGATGGTCATGAAGAACATGAAGAGGAAGAAAATGCCATCGTACTAACGCAGCAACAAATGCGTTTTGCCGGAATTCAGACCAAAGAAGTCAAGTTGGAAAGCCATGAGCGCTTTTATTTTGCACCTGGAGAAGTAAAAGCCAATGGTTATACCAGCTATTTAGTATCGCCAAGAGCCGATTCAATCGTGTTAAAGCGACACACTACACTTGGCTCTATGGTTAATGTTAACGACCCACTTATCACCTTATTCTCAGAGGCAATGGCGCAGGCCCAAGCGCAGTATTTGGTCGCTTCAACAGAGTGGGATAGAGTTAAACGCTTAAGCAAAGAAACCATCAGTGAGCGTGAACGCGTTCAAGCAAGTGCCGATTTTAGTTCGGCTTATTCAAAGTTGTTGGCACTTGGAGTAACAGAAAAGGAGATCAAAGAAATAGCCACTAAGCCCGCCAGTGAACTTGGCCAATATACGCTCGTTGCTGAGCGCGAGGGGGTGGTGACTCAAGATGCCTTTACTCAGGGCCAGCATGTTACTTCTGGCACAACTTTAATGGCAATCACTGATGAAAGCGAGCTATGGGTGGAAGCCCGTTTACAACCGAACTCTCAACTTTCGTTAGCGGTTAACTCTAAAGCATTGATTGGCATAGAAGATCAGCAATATGCGGCTCGAGTTATCCAAGAAGCGCATACAATCGACCCCATTACTCGAACCAGACAGATCCGCCTATTGGTTGAAAATAGTGACGACAAGCTACACGCAGGGATGTTTGTTAACGTCAACTTTATCATACCGTCAAAAGAGCCAACCATTGCGTTACCTGCAGACGCGTTAAGTCGCGGTCCTGACGGTGATTGGGTGGTGTACATCGAAGAAGCGCCCGGCGAGTTCCATCCCAAAGAAGTGACTTTAGGTGAAGACTTTGGCGCTCAAGTTGAAGTTATCGGTTTGGCTGTGGGTGAGCGCGTGGCCGTAACAGGAGCGTTCTTTATTGCCTCAGAACAAGCCAAATCAGGCTTCGATCCGCATAACCATTAAAGGGAGCCTCATCATGTTTAATCGAATTATCGATTGGTCTGTAAACAATCGGCTTCTAATTATTCTTTTTTTACTCGTTATCACGGCAACTGCTAGCGTGACTATTCCAAAACTCAACTTAGATGCGTTTCCCGATGTAACGAATGTGCAGGTTGCGGTGAATACTGAGGCGCCGGGACTGGCAGCGGAAGAAGTTGAGCAGTTAATCACCTATCCCATTGAGGCTGTGATGTATGCCTTGCCTGATGTGCAGCAAGTGCGTTCAATTTCTAAAACTGGTCTATCTGGCGTTACGGTAGTATTTAAGGAAGGCACCGATATCTATTTTGCCAGACAGTTGGTATTTGAGCGCCTCCAAGCTGCAAAGGAGTTGATCCCAAGTGGTGTGGGTACGCCGGAAATGGGGCCAAATACCTCAGGGCTTGGTCAAGTATTTCAATATATGCTGATGAGCGAGCCGAACTCTGAATATGATGCAATGGCCTTACGTAGTCTCAATGACTGGGTGGTTAAGCTGTTAATTATGCCCATTGACGGGGTAACTGATGTATTGGCTTTTGGCGGCGATGTGCGTCAATATCAAGTCAATATCGACCCAAATAAGCTATTGGCTTATGCGCTCACTCAGCAAGATGTGGTGAGTGCCATCGAGCGTAATAACCAAAATGTCGGCGGCTGGTATTTAGAGCGCGGTCAAGAGCAGTTGGTGATCCGCGGAACTGGCTGGTTTCAAAGTGGGGAGAAGGGGATCCAGGAGATTGCCAACGTGCCCGTCAAAACCATTGATGGCACGGTCGTGACTGTGGCTCAGGTTGCTACTGTATCGATTGGTGGAGAAATCCGTCAAGGCGCTGTCACGATGTCTAGAAAAAGCGCCTCTGGTGGAGTGGAACAGCTCGGTGAAGTCGTAACAGGCATAGTGCTAAAGCGAATGGGAGCAAACACCAAAGCAACCATTGATAGCATTAACAACCGCGTGGAACTTATTAATAAAGCGCTACCCGAAGGGGTAAGGTTTGAGCCGTTTTACGATCAGTCTGATTTGATCAGCAAAGCAGTACAAACTGTCGTTGAAGCCTTGGCACTGGCATTTATTTTTATCGTTGTGGTGCTCGCGCTGTTTTTAATGAACCTGAGAGCAACTTTTCTGGTGCTCATTTCAATTCCTATTTCAATTGCCATTGCACTTGTGGTTATGGCGTGGCTTGGCGTCTCGGCCAACTTAATGTCGCTAGGCGGTATCGCAGTCGCGATAGGGATGTTAGTTGACGGCTCAGTGGTGATGGTAGAAAACATCTTTAAGCACCTAACAAAGCAAAAGGAAAGTGATGACTTTTCTGTAGGACTCATTGTTGAGCTCGCAGGAAAGGAAGTGGCAAGGCCAATCTTTTTTGCTGCCAGTATTATCTTAGTGGTATTCACCCCGTTATTTAGTTTTGAAGGAGTTGAAGCTAAGTTATTTCAACCCATGGCAATCAGTATTATTTTGGCTGTTGTTGCGGCGATATTTGTTGCCCTTATCATTGTCCCAGCGCTTGCGACCTACTTATTTAAACATGGCGTTAAAGCGCGAGAGAGTATAATTCTCGTCGCGCTAGAAAAAGGTTACCGCTGGACGTTAAATCGAGTGTTGCATAGGCAAAAGTTGTTGATGGCAATCGTCATATTATTGATGGCGGCGGCCGGTTTTACGTTCACTAAAATTGGTACCGAGTTTGTCCCAGAGCTTGAAGAAGGCACCATCAACCTAAGGGTAACGCTAGCGCCTTCCGCCAGTCTTGAAACCGCGCTTAATGTTGCGCCTGAGCTGGAAAAAATGCTGCTCACTTTTCCTGAAGTAAACTACGCACTAAGCAGAATTGGTCGAGCGGAGATAGGTGGCGATCCTGAACCGGTAAATAACATTGAAATCTATATTGGCCTTGCGCCAGTAGCACAGTGGCAAAGCGCAAATAATCGCTACGAATTACAAGCTTTGATGGAACAAAAACTATCGGCTTATCCCGGCTTACTGTTTAATTTTTCACAGCCTATTGCGACGCGTGTCGATGAATTACTCTCAGGTGTTAAAGCGCAGTTGGCGATTAAGTTGTTTGGCCCAGACTTAGCTGTGCTTGCAAAAAAAGGCAAGGAAATTGAGGCTGCCGTGGCGCAAGTTGAAGGAACAGAGGGCGTACAACTTGAGCAAATAGCTGGTGAGTCACAGCTGATCATCACCCCAAAACGTCAAGCCTTATCGCGCTACGGTTTAGCTGTCGGGGACGTTATGGCTTTAGTGCAAGATGGCATTGGCGGCAGTAAAGCGGGGCAGGTTATCAACGGTAATGAGCGCTATGATATTTACGTCCGCTTGGCACCTAAGTACCGTCAAAGCAAACAGACCATTGAAGAAATACGTTTACAATCAAGTTCAGGTGCGTGGATCCGGTTGGCTGATGTTGCGAATGTTGAATATCAATCTGGTCCACCGCAAGTAAGGCGAGATGACGTTCAACGTCGAGTGGTGATCCAAGCTAATGTGCAAGGTCGTGATATGGGCAGTGTAGTAAGTGATATTCGCGCGGCTATTGATAGTAAAGTTGACTTACCAACAGGTTATGGTGTTGAAATCGGTGGTCAATTTGAAAACCAGCAACGAGCACAAAAACGCTTGGCAATCGTGGTGCCGTTATCTTTGGCGCTAATAGCACTCTTGCTTTACTTTGCATTTGGTTCAATGGCTCAGGCTGCGCTTATTTTAGTGAATGTGCCGCTTGCGGTCATTGGTGGGGTATTTTCTTTATATATCTCAGGACAATATCTCTCGGTCCCAAGCTCGGTTGGGTTTATCACCTTATTCGGTGTCGCGGTACTCAATGGTGTGGTCATGGTTGAGAGCATAAACCAGCGATTGGCTGCGGGAGAATTGCTTCATTCGGGTGTCTTTGAGGGAGCAGTTTCAAGGCTTAGACCCGTGCTTATGACTGCGATAACCTCAGCGCTGGGACTTATTCCCATGCTGCTATCGACAGGAGTGGGCGCTGAAATTCAAAGGCCGCTTGCCAGTGTAATTGTTGGTGGATTATTAACGTCAACCTTGCTGACTTTGTTTGTATTGCCAGCACTTTATCCACTATTCTCAAAGCAAATTAAAAATTCGTAATGCCCGTGGGGGCCATTGAAAGTGGCCCCTTCTTCGGATCAATAAATAGGATTTAGTATGTCTCACGCACATCATCACCATCATGGAAATAAGCTCGGTTGGGCCGTATTTGTTAATATTCTACTGAGTGTCGCGCAGGTCGTTGGTGGCATTCTTTCTGGTAGTCTCTCTTTGGTTGCTGATGCGCTACATAATTTAAGTGACGCCGGTGCGCTTATTATCGCGTTAGTCGCGCAAAAAGTTGCAAGAAAGCCGGCCTCACTTGAACTCACTTATGGCTATCAACGTGCTGAAATAATTGGGGCGTTAATTAATAGTGCGACACTCATCGTTGTTGGGGTTTATCTGTTATTCGAGGCGATTTCTCGATTTTTAAATCCAGAGCCAATTGATGGCTGGATAGTGGTGTGGCTCGCGGCCTTGGCGTTAGTTATCGATGTTATCACAGCACTTATTACTTATTCTGCAGGTGCAAAGACCAGCCTAAATATTCGTGCGGCATTTATTCACAATGTTTCTGATGCTGTGGCTTCCGTTGCGGTGATCGTGGCTGGAACATTAATCATCTTATATCAATGGTATGTGGTGGATCTTATCGCCACTGTATTGATCTCCGCGTACGTGATTTACCATGGTGTTGAATTGAGTAAAAGTAGTATTAGAATTCTCATGCAGGCGACGCCAGATAATGTGAATATTCAAGAGGTTAAGGAATACCTTGAGACTCAAGAGAATGTTAAGACAGTAAGCCATATTCATGTTTGGCAGCTCAATGAGCATGAATATATTTTAGAGGCGCAAGTTGTCATTACGTCCTTGAGCGACCAAAGCACGCTAGCGCGGTTAAAAGAGAGTTTACAGTCGCGGTTTGGATTGTCGCATACCACACTTGAATTAACCGAGGACTCTTTGGTAACACATCAGTGTGTAGAAATTAAATAAATACAAATGAAAATAGTTTGCATTAATGTTTGTGTGATCATATAGTGCTCCAATAGCTCATACTGGTTTGCTTGCACAAGCAAGCTAGTTCGGTATAAGGGTAAAATATGAAAAATCGCATGGACCTTAGTGCAAATCGCTTAGCAAGCGGAGCTTGCGCGTTATCTTCAGTGTTGTCACCTTGGCAAGCTAAAATACTCTCTGGTAATCAAGCATATCAAGCGCAAATATTTCTGCGTGCCCGTGATGAATATCAGGTTGCATTGACACTCGCGACAGGTATTTTAGATGAGTTTTTATTATGCCAAAAGGACAGCGTTGTGATGAGTGCCATAGAGCACAGTTTACCAGCCGTCGTAGTATCCGCGCATAATCTAGCTGATACCTTTATTGCGCTTGACCAACCAAATAGAGCGTGCCAGCAACTTATCTCAATCCATCTGAAGATACATGCAACCTACCTCGAATATAACAACGAACTTGCGCCTATCGTCTTACATCATTTGCATAAAACTCGACAAGAGTTGATCCATTTTGCAACACGCTATCCTCATTTACCTGAGCTTATTCATCAAATTAACGACGCGATGCTGGTAACGCACCAGCATGCTCGCGTTTTACATTAACATTTGGAGGTCGAATGGCTTATACCTTACCTGAATTACCGTACGCATATGATGCACTGGAACCACATATCGACGCGAAAACGATGGAGATCCATCATACTTTGCATCATCAGACATATATAAATAAAGCAAACGCAGCGTTAGAGGGGACGGAGTTCGCGGGTAAAGACACCGAAACGTTGCTGAGAAACATTAAAACGTTACCTGAAACCTTACAAAAAGCAGTGCAAGAACATGTAGGCGGGCACAATAACCATAGTTTGTTCTGGCAAATTATGACTCCGAATTATGCGCCTTTGTGTGATGGGCCGTTAAAACAAGCGATAGAAAGTGAATTCGGCGGTTTTGATAGCTTTAAAACTGAATTTACAAACGCTGCTGTCAGCCGATTTGGCAGTGGCTGGGCATGGTTAGTTGTAGATGAAAATGGCAAGTTAGCGGTGACGAGTAGTCTTAACCAAGATAGTCCCTACATGGAGCAGCACACCCCAATATTGGGTTTAGATGTGTGGGAACATGCCTATTACCTCAAATATCAGAATCGTCGACCAGAATACATCGCCGCTTTTTACAACGTCATTAATTGGTCTGAAGTCGAGCGCAGATATAATCAAGCAATAGGTTAGTACTTTTTCCTCAGTTATTTAACCTGAGGTTTGGGTAAGTATTGAGCTAACATATAGTTTTAAAATTTATCTTGAATGACTTTCTGTCTAGCCAGAGAGTTTTAGGGATAACAAGGCGAATTTACGCATTAATAGCGGGCTATTGGAAGTGAATTCAACGCAGTTAGCGCTAAAACTGGCTGCTAGAAAGGCATTAGTTATCCGAAGCTCAGGTTAGAAAGCCCCTAGTGGGCTTTTTTCATGAATACTCCAAATATGGTTGAGTACCAAAAATGGCTAGTTTGCTATAGTGATAGCTATTAGACTGAGTGAAAACGAAGTACGAGCGAAAGTCATGTATACACCAGAAGTTTGTTCTCAAGCTAGAAATAGTCGCGATGCTAGATTTGATGGGTTGTTTTTTGTTGCGGTCAAGAGCACCGGCATTTATTGTCGGCCAATATGTCCAGCACCTGCTGCAAAAGAAAAAAATGTTGAGTATTTTCAATTTGCCCACAATGCAGCGCAAGCTGGCTTTAGACCTTGTATTCGCTGCCGCCCTGACAGCGCACCGGGTAGTTATGCATGGCTTGGCACGGAAACAACCGCAGTCAGAGCCAAAAAGTTAATCGACGAGGGGGCCTTGATACGTCATTCGACAGAAGACTTAGCCGATAGGTTAGGCATTTCGGTCCGTTATTTAAATAAAGTATTCAATCACTATTTTGGCACCAGCCCCAAACAATATGCACTTTATAAGCAATGTGACTTAGCTAAGCAGCTATTACAGCAAAGTGACCTTCCTGTCACGCAAGTCGCGTTTGCCGCCGGGTTTAATTCATTGCGACGCTTTAATGATGCATTCCAAAAACTGTATCAGTTATCACCAAGTCAACTCAGAAAAGACGCAGGTAGTGGCTCAGCCATTGCGATTTACTTATCCTATCGACCACCATACAACTGGGATAAAATGCAGCAGTTTTTGGCGATGAGAATTGTGCCAGGTATCGAGTGGTTAACAGAATATAGTTATGGGCGAACCGTGATGATACAAGGTGAAACAGGGCGTTTCACCGCGACTATCGAGCCTGAAAAACATCGCTTTAAAGTGGCTATCGCGCTCAGCGATTTATCCTTGTTAGTTCCGATGATTGCACAGATCAGGCGGGTGTTAGATTTGGATGCGGATACCTGTTTTATTGAGTCTCACCTTCATGAAGCCGCACCTGATTTGCCGCTACAAGAGGGACTCAGATTACCTGGGATCTGGAGTGAGTTTGAAGCGGGAATGAGAGCTATTTTAGGTCAACAAATCAGTGTTCAAGCGGCGAGAAACTTACTTGCTTTATTGGTTGAAACACTTGGTGAGGTAGCTGAAGATGGCATGCGTTACTTCCCTAAGCCTAAGGCCGTATTTGATAGTGATCTCGCCTTTTTCAAAATGCCTGAGCGGAGAAAAGCGGCTATTAAAGCTTTCGCTGAGCAATATGTTGGTTCGGAACATGTTGAACTTGATAACTGGTTAAATATTAAAGGTATAGGTCCTTGGACTGTCGACTATGCAAAAATGCGCGGATTGAGTCACCCAGACATATACTTGGGTGGTGATTTGGGTGTCAAAAAGGCAATGGAAAAATCCTTAAAAACAATAGATATCGAAAAGTGTGCTCCTTTTCGTTCTTATTTAACTTTTCAACTATGGCAACAATTATGATTGAAACTACATTAGCCTCGCCCACTGGAGAGTGGATAATACAAGCATCCAATAATGGTTTACGATATGTTGGTTTTTTTCCAAAGACGCGTTATGAGCAAGGGGAAAATCAGCATACAGAAATGGCAAAAAAACAGTTAACAGAATACTTTGCTGGCAAACGCCAACGCTTTGATGTGGTACTTGATGTGGATGGTACGCACTTTCAAAAGCAAGTCTGGCAGGTGTTGGCACAAGTACCATTTGGTGAAACGCATAGCTATGGTTGGATAGCTGAGCGCTTAGGTAATAAAAATGCTGTCCGTGCAGTTGGCGCTGCTAACGGCAAAAATCCAATTAGTATCATCGTGCCTTGTCATCGCATTATTGGTGCAAATGGCAAACTAACAGGATATGCTGGCGGACTTGAAGCGAAAGAGTGGTTGTTACAACATGAGGGAGTGAGCTTCAAAAAATAGAGTATACTAGTGGTTAATCGTTGTTATTTCGATTGACTATATGTTTGGAGTGAATGTTGAGACTGCTATTTATTGTTTTTTGCGTTTTTACTTCGTGGGCCTGTATGGCAACAGAGGTTCGCTTTTGTTATGAAGATAAACATGCTCCACCCTTTATCCATGGTGCAGGGCAAACTGTGCCATCGGCAAATCCAGGCGTCACGATCCAGATAGTGCAACAGCTTGACGAGCACGTAAAAGAGGTGAACTTCACTTACACTCGAAAGCCATGGAGCCGTTGCTTGCATGAGCTGGAAAATGGCAAAGTTGATGCTGTGGTGGCAAGTCACCGAGCATCCAGAGAAGAGCAAATGGCGTATCCAAAGAATCCCGATGGCACTATTGCACAGCAATATGCAATTAATCGGATCAGCACTTGTTTACTCAAAAGCAAAACTAACAAAGCAACATTAAATCTGAGCAAAGAAATAGAACTCGCAGTACCTCGTGGGTATGCTATTCGAGAAAGTATGCCCAAGCATTTTTCCATATTCGAAACCGACTCGTTGGAGCATGCTATTGCACTGGTTGAAAATGAATTACTAGATGCGACCATTGGCCTTTGCCAAATCGGTAATATGCCAATCACATTATCGCCTCCCTTTAACCACTTGGAAGCGGTTTTTCCACCGATAGAAACGTCGTTTGGTTTTATGGCATTTTCTGAGCAGTTTTATCAGCAGCACCCTGAATTAAGCTGGAAAGTGTGGCGTGCAAGTCAGCTTATTAACCTCGACACCTTATATAGTGAGTATTTGCGTTCACAACCCAGCCAAATGGATAAGCAATAGATCTTTTAATCGTTAGCCAGTAAACTAGCGCGAATTTTTATTTCGAAATATCTATTATGGCCCAGCTTTATTTTTACTATTCGGCAATGAATGCCGGTAAATCTACAACTTTATTGCAGTCGGCATTTAACTACCGAGAGCGAGGCATGCGCCCATTTATTATCACTGCTGCAATTGATAACCGTGCTGGTGTGGGCAAAGTAGCGTCGCGTATCGGCTTAGAAGCTGAGGCGCAAGTTTTTGAAAGCCAAACAGATGTGAAAGCACTGCTGATGTCTGCCCACACCGAGAGTAAAATTGACTGCGTATTGGTAGATGAGTGCCAGTTTCTAACAAAAGCTCAAGTCGCAGAGCTGACGGATATCGTCGATGAGTTGCGGATCCCGGTATTATGCTATGGTCTGAGAACTGACTTTCGTGGTGAGCTGTTTGAGGGCTCACAATATTTACTGGCGTGGGCAGATAAATTGATTGAGCTAAAAACCATCTGTCACTGTGGTCGTAAAGCAAACCGAGTGCTTCGCACCGATGAGCATGGCAAGGCCATTGCGGATGGCGATCAAGTTGTGATTGGTGGTAACGATAGATATGTTTCTCTTTGTAGAAAACACTATAAGGATGCGCTAAACGCATAAGTATATTTAAACCTGATGTACTGTGAAGAGTGGCTTCTTAACAGTACAGATCCCGTTCTATCGTCACTCAGTATTTTTTCCTACCATAACGCTAAATTTATACTATTTTCTGGTTCGAATAATTTGGTAAACCTGTGGATTTGTACCATCCTTAAGAAATAGGAGTAAGGGTGTAATTTTAATGAGTCAGCAGCAGCCATTATCATTCTTAAACGTTTCAGAGCCTGATGAACAAAACCTAGACGAGTCTGCATCTCCTTGGGTGGTGTTGATTGTCGATGATGAACCTGAAGTGCATGATGTGACTAAACTTGTGTTAACGGCTTATCGGTTTGAATTAAAACCGCTCGAGTTGCTTCATGCCTATAGCAAAAAAGAAGCGATTGATATCTTAAGCAATCGAGATGACGTTGCATTAATTTTACTCGACGTCATCATGGAAAGTGAAGAAGCGGGCTTAGAATGTGCGCAATACATACGTGAAGAACTTGGCTATCATAACGTAAGAATAGTACTGCGCACTGGCCAGCCCGGCAGTGTGCCGGAACATGAAGTCATGCTACGCTATGATATTAATGACTATAAAAATAAAACTGACCTCACAAAATCTCGCCTTTTCACTATGTTAACCAGCTCGCTACGCTCTTACCGAGATTTAAATCGACTTGAGTTGTTGACCGATGAACTAACCAAACTTAACGAAGGATTGGAAGAAAAGGTCAAGCAGCGCACTCATGAACTTGAATCGTCAAATGATGCCTTAAGAGAGGCATATAACCGTATTGCTGAGCAGCAGCAAGCCTTGATCCAATCAGAAAAGCTCGCATCGGTAGGGCAGTTTGCTGCAGGTGTCGCCCATGAAATTAATAATCCGCTTGCGTACTTAAAAAGTAACTTAGAGTTTGTACAAAGTTCGTTGGTTAAGTTGTATCGAGCTTGGCAATTTTTGGCAAATAATTCGCAACTCTCTCCTGAATGTGCAAAATCGCTGGGTGAATTGGAAAAAGAGTATCAACTAAACTGGGCCTTGAGTGAAAGTGATGATGTGATGGCAGAAATGCACTCGGGACTCGACAGAATTCAATTGATTGTTAAAGAGCTGAGTGTGTTTTTTGAAAGCAATCAAACCCAGTTTCAGCAAGTAGAATTCTATTCTCAAATTATGGACTCTGTGATGATTAATTTGGAGTTGGATGGTACAAACTTGAGCCTGATTGAATTTGAAAAAGGAGAACGGTTTGAATTGCACTGTGCCCCTGCACTTCTAGAACACGGTATTTATTGCCTCATAAAGAACGCCTTAGAAAGTACCGGTAGAATGCGCAAGGCCATTAAAATCACCACGAAAGTTGAGAGTAAAACGCTCTCTATCGATATCTTCGATTGTGGTGAAGGGATTGCGGATAAGTTGGTGCATAAAGTATTTGATCCGTTTTATACCACTAAAGCCTCAGAAAAACACGTAGGACTTGGGTTAACGATTGCATCTAATATCATTAAATCTCACGGTGGTGAACTATCTTTAACGTCAGTGATTGGTAAAGGTACCAAAGCAGCCATCACTTTACCCTTAATCTGATTGCTAGTGTACTCTCTACTTTACCTTCGATGCTAAAGTTAGCATGATAAGTGCTATCAGCGCTTCCTCTACGCTCACACTTATCATGCTTTATTACTTTGTTATTTTACCAAAGTTAATTGAGTCTTATCACTTCGCCAAGTCCTAGCGCCGTTAGGCGATTAGCTTGCGTTTTTGCATCTCCAACCACGATATATATTAGTTTATTCGGATGAATATACTGCTTGGCAAGTCCCTTTATGTCATCAACTCCCAGGCTTTCGATTTGTTCGTTGCGCTGCTGCATAAAGTTGTTTGCCAAATTCAGAGACCCAATTTGCTCAAGTACTTTAACTTTTGCTGTTAAGGTTTCAAAGCGTCTGGCATTACTTTTTAAATAGTAATTTTTTGTCGTTGTTAAATCGGCTAAAGTATACGTGTTCCCGTACTCTTCGACGATTTGTTTTACTAACTCCAGAGACTCCAAAGTGACATTGCTTCGCACGTTAGATTTTATTTCAAACATTGAAGAGACTGGTGTAGCGTCAAATTTTGAACGTATATGATAGGTATAACCTTTGTCTGCTCTTAGATCCTGAACAAGGCGAGAAGAAAACCCACCACCGCCAAGGATGTAATTCATCGCTGTTGCGTTAAAGTAGTCAGTGTGATTTGCTTTAAGTGACGGATGAGCAATTAGTAGTGTCGATTGCTTTGCCTGCGGAATATCATAAAAATATATTGCTGCAGAATTAAGTGCATTTGGCTCAGGTAAAAGAGGAAGTGTTGCTTTTGATGCGGGCCAGTGGTCAATTAGCTGCTCAAGAGACTTTTGAATATCTGCATGTTTGACAGCACCGGCTACATATAATTTTGCCAATTGTGGGGCTATATTTTTTTGATGGTAGGTTTTTAGGTCATCAATTGTTATCTTCGAGATACTTTCTTCTGTGCCCAGTGTATTATTTGCCAACGGGTGATGTCTTGGATATGTAAGCTTGTATAGCTCTTTTTGGGCGATGGCTTCGGGATCTGCTGATGATTGTTGTAGTTGTCCGGTAACCGTTTGTTTAGCAAGTTCAAATTCAGTTAAATCCCACCTCGGTTGAGTCAGTATTTCACCAATTAATGCCAATGTGGCTTCATAATTACGTGCCAGAGTACTTGCTTTTAGCACTATTTGCTCGCGCTCTGCTGTTACTGTGATAGTTGAGCCTAGCTGTCTAATCTCATTGTTTAACTCTTCAGCTGATTTTGTCGCTGTCCCCCGGGTCAGCATATTTGCAACTAAGTTAGCGGTACCATTTTTATCTGGCGACTCGAGTAACAATGAACCATCAATAGTAAGTTTTATTTCAACCAATGGCACTTCGTCACTGTATAACGAAAAAACCTCTAGTCCATTTTTTAACTGAGCTGTTTTTACATCTGGCGTTGGTATTACCGGAGTTTTTCCAAACTCGGGTTCAATGGAACGATCAAAGCTAGATGGTGTTTTGCTAATCTGGAGTGGCTTGGCTGTATCGAGTTCGCTGATGTCTTCAAGGTTGATCTGCTCTTCTTTAATCACTGCCTTTTGGGCGGTGTCAACAGCGAGTTTTTTACTACCTTTAGGTACAAAACTAGTTGAAACAAAAGGCTTATTCTTTAGGTATGTGTTATAAACACGCCAGATATCGTCTGCGCTGACTGCACGCATCAAGTCAATTTCTTTATTAATGTATCCAGGATCATTTAGCAGCAAATTGTAATCGGCAAGCGCGACGCCTTTATTTACAACACTTGATAGATTCCGATAATACTCAGTTTCTATACCCACTTTTACACGATGAAGATCGTCTTGTGAAAATGCTTCTGTTTCGAAGCGCTTTAGCCCAATTTCAATCGCTTGCTCAACTTGATCTAAATCGACACCGTCGTAAGCGGTTATCATCATGAGTAACTCGCCAGCTAATTCAGAGCGGATATCAAGTAGCATTAAACCAGAGCTTAATTTCTGCTTCTCAACGAGCTCATTGGTTACAGGCGCTTGGTTGCCATCAGTTAATAGCTTAATTAGCACATCCATCGCATAGCTATCTCGGTGAAAACGCGGCATAGAAGGCCAAGCTTGTGTTAACTGAGGAACTTGCGCAAAACTATCTTCATGATAGCGTTTTTTGCTGCTCGTCAACACGATGGGTTGCTTCGGTTGGGGTGAAACTTCCGGTCCTCTTGGAATATCGTTAAAATATTTTTCGACCCAAGCTTTTGCCTGGTTACTATCAAAGTCTCCAGAAATAACTAACGTAACATTATTCGGTCCATACCACCGTTTATAGAAGTCTTTGACGTCTTCGACCGTAGCGCTAGCTAGGTCTTCAAGGGAGCCTAATGGCAGCCAGTTGTATGGGTGATCGACTGGATACAAATTTTTTGTAATTACATCAAATACATGACCGTAAGGTTGGTTAGTGACGCGCTGACGCTTTTCGTTCTTTACTACTTCTTTTTCTTGTTGAAGAACGGGGATTGTTACGGTGTTGATGAAATAGCCCAGTTTATCGGCCTCAGCCCAAATCATCTTTTCCAGTGCATCATTGGGTACCGTTTGCATGTAATTCGTGATATCTCGGTTAGTTGAGCCGTTTGCACCAGAGCCTCCCACTCGAGCACTTAGCTTGTCTAGCCCACCTTTACCTAAATTTTCAGACTCTAAAAATAATAAATGCTCGAATAAGTGAGCAAATCCAGTTTTGCCTACCTTTTCACGTGCAGAGCCAACATGTGCAGCAAGGGTGACGGCAACGACGGGATCGGATTTATCAATATGAAAAACAACATCTAAGCCGTTATCTAAAGTGAACTTCTCAAAATCCACGTGAAAAGACGAGTTGGCATGATCAGGGACATCGGTTGCTGGCTGAACTGTAATATCTTGTTTTTGGAGATTAGAAGTAGAACATCCTGAAAGAGTGAACAAACTTGCCGTGATAGCAAGAGCAAGTGGCTTAACGTTCATTAACTTACCTTATAATTATAATTTCCTGTTAATTTAAACAGTTGCGAAACTATTGTCCATAAATAAGGGAATATTCCCTCGTAACGGTTTCAGATTTCTGATTGTGTCCGCTGCGGACACTTTTTCCGTCCGCGGACACATTCCATCCTCTTCTAAAATGAAATAAATAAATATAATCAACAACTTAAGTTTTGGCACAAAGTTAGCCTCTTTTACGGCATACAAACTAATAAAGAAGATACGTTATGTGGTTAAGTACTGCTTTTTTAATTTCACCCTTGATGATGTTGGCTGTAGCAACGGTCGTGGCGGTATTTGACTCGTTAATTCGAGGAGAATCATTATGATTAAAGACACAAGCGGACAAGATGAAGTGCTCCAAACTAGTAAATCCAAAAAGAAGCTTGGTCTTGTAATAGCGGGTGTTGTAATTATTGCAGCACTTACCGCACAGGTCGTGTTTGGTGGGCCAAATGCTAGTAGCTCCGTGGCCAAAGATAGAGTGCAAATTGCAGCCGTGACTTTCGGTGAGTTTACCCGCGATATTGCCGCCACAGGTTTTGTCGTTGCTGCAAATGCACCACAAATTTATAGTCCGGAGCAGGGTTATGTCTCTTTACAGGTCAAAGCGGGTGATAGCGTGACTCAAGGTGAAGTACTAGCCACGGTTAAAAGTCCAACTTTAACCAACCAGCTCCAACAAGAAGAAGCGGAGCTGCAAAGACTGAGTGGTGAGCTTGAAGGGAAAAAATTAGATGTTAGACGTCAAAACTTGGCGTTAAATCGCTCCTTAGATCTCGCTCGCGTCGAACTATTAGCGGCAGATAGAGAAGACCGACGTGCTCAGTTGTCTATCCAAAAGAACCTCATCAGCCAAATTGATTTAGAAGAAGCGCAAGACGACCTAGCGCGGGCAAAATTAAACTTCAATCATGCAGAGCAAGAAGTTGCGCTAGGCAAAGATACCTTGGCCTTTGAACTTAAATCTGTTGAGAATCAGCTTGAGCGGCAACGTTTAATCGTTGAAGAATTAAAACGTCAAGTTGCAAGCTTAGATGTGATTGCGCCGGTTTCAGGCATAGTCGGTAATTTATTAGTCGATCAAAATGCGCTGGTTAATGCCAATCAGGGGTTGATGAAACTCGTTGACTTAAGTGCTTATGAAGCCGAGCTTCAAGTACCTGAAAGTTATGCGGCAGAGCTTGGGCTCGGGATGGCCGTCGAGCTCAGGATTGGCAACCAAAATATTTCTGGCGTGTTATCTGCGATTTCTCCAGAAGTAAATAACCGTGAAGTCACCACTCGAGTACGTTTTTCGGACGAAAACATTGATGGCATTAGACAAAATCAACGTTTGTCTGCTCGAATTTTACTAGAACACAAAGAAAACACCTTAATGGTTAAACGTGGTGCTTTTATGAGTGAAGGTGGGCACATCGCTTACAAACTAAGTGGTGATATCGCTGAGCGAATTGAGATCACTACCGGTACCTCAAGCATCAGTGAAGTTGAAGTGCTTAATGGCTTAAAGCAAGGCGATCAAATCATCATCAGTAGTTACGACGCATTCGAACGTGCGCCCAGCATCTTATTAAGATAAGAAGGAAAATAATAATGTTAATTATGAATAATATCGGCAAAGTATACCAAACTGATATGGTGCAAACACACGCACTCAGAGATTTTAACCTGCAAGTAAATGAAGGAGAGTTTATCGCGGTAACAGGCCCTTCAGGCTCAGGTAAAACAACCTTCTTAAATATTGCTGGGATGCTAGAAGGGTACTCTAGTGGTCAATATATGCTAGATGGAATTGATGTTGGTAAGCTTAATGACAACCAAAGAGCTGATCTGCGAAACCAAAAAATCGGCTTTATTTTTCAAGGTTTTAACCTTATCCCAGATTTAAACTTGTACGAAAATGTTGAAGTGCCACTACGTTATCGTGGTATCAAGGCGGCTGAGCGCAAGCGCAGAATTGAAAACTGTCTAGAGCAAGTTGGCCTTGCTGGCCGTGCAAAACATTTGCCACAACAGTTGTCCGGTGGACAGCAGCAGCGTGTGGCGATTGCAAGAGCGCTTGCTGGTGAGCCACGCTTTTTACTCGCCGATGAACCAACGGGGAATTTAGATAGTTTAATGGCGCGTCAGGTGATGGAGTTACTAGAACAAATTAACCGTGACGGCGCAACGATAGTAATGGTTACCCACGACCCGGAGCTCGCAAGGCGTACACCAAGAAACATCCAAATTGTAGATGGACAGGTTGCGGATTTTACTTTGTATCAAGGTAAAGGTGCGGCTTCACAAGCGTTGAAATCTCAGGTGGGAGCTTAAGTTATGTTTGCGCATTACCTTGATTTAGCTTGGCGTAGCCTAAAAGCCACGCCGCTTGCGACTAGTCTAATGACGCTGGCTATCGCCATTGGTATTGGCGTCACTATGGTGAGTTTATCCGTGTATCACATGATGTCCGCCGATCCAATTCCAAGCAAAAGTGGCAAACTCTATGCTGTACAGCTACAAGTGATGGATGAGGGGCAAACCTATCATTCAGCTGATGATATTCCCTTTCAGTTGACATTTTTAGATGCGAAAAACCTGTATCAAACGCTAAACGTCGACAAAAAAGTCGCGATGTTTAAATCCGGTTTTGCGGTTCATGTAAGCAACCCCGAAGTGAGGCCCATGCTGCAAACGACACGGCTAATCACCCGAGAGTTTTTTGCCATGTTTGAGTTGAGTTTTTTGTATGGTGGAGTGTGGAGCCAAAGCCAAGCCGACAATGCTGCACCAGTGGTTGTAATTGATGAAACTATCGCACAAAAGTTATTTGGCCGCAGTGATGTGGTTGGAGAAAGTATTTATTTGGCGCAGCGAAGATATCAAGTAGTAGGGGTAACTAAGGAGTGGCAGCCAAACGTCAAAATGTATGACTTAAACAATGGCGCGTTTGCTGATGCCGAGCGCATCTTCATTCCCTTCAGTCATGCTGCAGCTTATGAGATTGACACTTGGGGTAATACGAATGGCTGGAAGAGGGAAGAGATTAACAACTTCACGGACAAAATGAATTCAGAAATGCTTTGGACTCAGTTTTGGGTTGAATTAGAGAACGAAAAAGAACAACAAGCGTTAGCAACACAACTGGATAATTACATCCAAACCCAACAAGATTTGGGAAGATTTAACCGTAAAACACGAGAGTTTTCACTTCGAAATGTCACTGAATGGCTTGAGTACAATAATGTGGTTAGTGAAGATAACAAAGTCATGATTGGTTTAAGTTTTATGTTCCTTGCCGTTTGCTTAGCCAATATTCTCGGATTGTTACTAGCGAAATTTCTTAAACGTGCCCCTGATGTTGGCGTAAGAAGAGCGCTTGGTGCAAGTAAAACGCAAGTGTTTTACCAACACTTGGTCGAAGTGGCGTTGCTTGGTTTTATGGGGGGAGTGATAGGGATAGTTTTTGCTCAGCTTGGCTTATGGGGGATCCGCAGAACTAGCCATGTATACGAAAGTCTTGCAACGATGGATGTCTCTATGCTGTTAGCAGCGCCGAGCATCGCTATTGTGACTTGTATTCTTGCAGGGCTTTACCCAGCTTGGATAGTGTGTAAAACATCACCTGCTACTTATCTAAAAGTGCAATAAGGAGAGTCCCATGTTGGAATTAAAACCAATTATCAATGCGTTATTGCGCTCTAAAGTTGGTGCCGTACTTGCCATCCTACAACTTGCCTTGACGTTGGCAATTGTCAGCAATTCGCTGTCCATTATTAGTGAGCGCGTCAGCTATCTCAACAAGCCAACTGGCTACCCAGAAGAGTCGATAATCACCTTCAGTGTCATGTCGTTTGACGACAAGGTAGATGATGCAAACCAACAGCTTATCGTTGATGAGAGAATACTAAAAAGTATCCCAGGTGTTATAGAAGCCGTGGGAGTGAGTTCGGTTCCGCTTTCAGGAGGAGGTAGCAATTCGGGATTCAGCTTAACCTCAGAAGACGATGGTAAACATACAAACTCGGGGCATTTATACGCCAATGAACAAGTGATCCGCACCTTGGGCGTAAAATTGATAGAAGGCCGTGATTTCACATCTGGTGATGTCCTGATCTCAAGTGAATACGCTAAGCAACCAGATGTTGTTATTGCCAGTAAGGCGTTTACGGACGAGATATTTGGTGAGGGTAGAGGATTGGGCGAAACGATTTATTATGGTGGCGGCCCGTTAAAAGTCGTGGGGATTGTTGAGCGTATGACTAATGCTTGGCCGCGTTTTAGAAATGCTGATCGCTTAATTATTTTTCCCATGGTAAATGCGAATGGATTTCAAGATTTCTTAGTTCGCACAGATCCGAGTTTGCGTGGCGAAGTAATGAAAAAAATAGAGTCGGTGCTGCTTCAAGAAAATCCAAATAGAGTGATCACCAATATGAAAGGACTTGATGAAGTAAAGGAAAGGTACAACTCTAAAGACATATTGATGCTAAGAATGTTGCTAGTGCTAATCACAGCATTAGTCGTCGTGACGGCGCTGGGAATATTTGGTCTTACTCAGTTTAATATTAGTAAACGCACTAAACAGATTGGTACTCGCAGAGCTTTGGGGGCGCGTAAGTCTGCAATTGTTCGTTACTTTGTGGTAGAAAACCTCATTGTTTGTGCAATTGGCTTAGTACTTGGCACTGTGGCTACGGTTTTCCTAGGACAAAAGCTAATGTCTTTGTATTCAGTGCCGCCGCTAGAAGTAAGCTATATTTTGATAACGGCGCTGGGGCTTATCGTGCTCTGTATCGCGTCAGTTATTTTTCCTGCTAAAAAGGCGGCGAACATTTCACCGAGTATCGCAACAAGAAGTGTATAACCCTTATACCAACTAGGTTGTGTGAGCAACCTAGTTGGTATTACTTTAACTTACCTTGTATTAGTTGTGCTAGTATAGGTAAGTGGCAATATGTAATAACAAGAATAAAATCATATGGATAAAATCTTAATTGTGGATGATAACCCTGCGGTGCTTGATGCACTGTCATTGTTACTAGAGCTGCATGATTATCAAGTGGTTACCGCGTGCTCACCGTTAGAAGCAATTAAAGTGGTATCGTTTCAGCAAATTGCACTAGTTATCCAAGATATGAACTTTAGTGCAGACACCACCTCAGGAGAGGAGGGGGCTGCGCTTTTTCACCAATTAAAAGCACTAAATGCAAAACTCCCTATTATCTTATTAACGGCTTGGACTGAGCTCACCATGGCGGTTGAGTTGGTAAAAGCTGGAGCGGCAGACTATCTAGCCAAGCCGTGGGACGACCAAAAGTTACTCACCACAATTGCAAATCTCGTCGCGCTTGGTGAGGCACATAAGCAAGTTGCAAACTTTGAACGGGCTGAACAAGAACGCCAACAGTTTAATCAAGGCGCGGATTTATGCGGGTTTGTGTATAAATCGGTGGCCATGCAGCGAGTCATAGATATGGCGCTGCAAGTCGCCAAATCTGATGTATCAGTGTTAATAACCGGTCCAAATGGTAGCGGTAAAGAAAAAATCGCGGAGATCATTCAAGCGAACTCACCACTAAAAAATCAACCGTTTGTCAAAGTGAATGCAGGCGCGCTCCCAAGTGACTTAATCGAAGCTGAGTTATTTGGTGCTGAGAGTGGTGCTTATACCGGTGCGAATAAGCAGCGTATTGGTCGCTTTGAAGCTGCTGATAAAGGCACGTTATTTTTGGATGAGATTGGTAATTTACCTCTTCCAGGGCAAACAAAATTGCTACGTGTTTTGCAAAGTGGCGAGTTTGAGAGGTTGGGTTCAGTCGAGACAAAAAAAGTCTCGGTTCGTGTCATCTCAGCAACGAACGCGGATCTGCTAGCGGATATTCGAGGGGGGAAATTCCGTGAGGATCTATATTATCGCTTAAATGTCATTGAGCTAAACTTACCCGCGTTGTCACAGCGAGTGGATGATATTATACCTTTGGTCGCGCATTTTTTACCTGCAAGGGGGCTTACTTCGGATGCCCAGCAAGCATTATGTGAACACCCTTGGCCTGGAAACGTACGAGAGCTTGAAAATGCCTGTAAACGGGCGGCAGTATTGAATCCAGATGGTGAGCTCAGTGCCAAGGATTTTGGTCTTGATGTGCAGGCAAATACAGCACAAGTTAGCGCCTCGCATACCATACGAGAACCCAGTAAAGAAGAATTGGAGCAGGCGCTCAAGACTCATCTTGGTGTGATTGCGAAAGTGGCGCGACATTTTAACATGAGTAGACAAGCGCTTTATCGTCGCTTGCAAAAGTTTGGCATTGAATATTAAGGACAATAATGACGACCTCGCAGCAACATGCATTGATCATTGCCATCAGTATTATTATTGGCCTGATTCCTTTATGGTTCTTTCTCGATGACCACAGCGGTTTCATTGTAATAGTACTGGGCTCCGTCAGTGTAGCACTAGTGCTACATAGACTATTAATGCGTGAAAACAAAGCGGGGTGGGAGGCGTTAGAAGTCGGCCTGATGAACTTTAAGGATGGCGAATTTTCTACGTCAATCACCTATAGCGCTAACAATGAGCTCGGTAGGTTGTGTCAATTATTCAATGAAACGGCAAAACAGTTAAGAGATGAAAAACAATGGATTTATCAGCGTGAGTTGATGCTAGATAAAGTGCTTGAGTCGTCACCTCAGGTACTTGTCCTTGTCGACTCACAAGATGTGGTGGTATTTGCTAACAATAGTGCAAAAACGTTTTTTAACTGTGAGCACCGCCTTGAGGGTGAGCGTTTTAGTAAATTGTTATCCGAAGTCCCCGATGAACTTCAGCAAGCAGCAAGCAACCAACTTGATGGCTTGTTCTCAATACAAAGTAGCATTGGAGAGTCGCAAATGTGGCATCTCGCCAACGGTGAGTTATTACTCAACAACCACTTTCACAAATTATATATTTTTAAGCAATTCACTCGAGAGTTGAGCCGCCAAGAAGTGCAAGTTTGGAAGAAAGTGATCCGCATCATTAGTCATGAGTTAAACAACTCGTTAGGGCCTATTTCATCTATGCTGCACAGCGGACAGATCTTGGCTGAACGCGTGGATGAACCTAGGCTAAGTCGAGTATTTGCGACGATAGAAGAGCGCATTGTGCACCTTAGCGAGTTTGTTCAGGGTTATGGTAAGTTCGCCAAACTTCCTCTGCCAAACATTGAACCTGTGAATTTGCAGGTTTTGTGTGCGCGACTGCAAAGCCATTGGTCATTCCAATATCAGCTTAATCAAATGCAATTACAGGCAGACACGACACAGTTAGAACAGTTACTCATTAATTTGATAAAGAATGCGACCGAGTCTGGCTCAAAGATAGAGGAAATCCGCGTTCAATCTGAGCAGCGTAACGACGAGGTTTATATATGGGTGCTCGATAGAGGCGAAGGCATGAGTGACACTGTGATGGCCAACGCCTTAATTCCATTTTATTCTACCAAAGCGTCAGGAACTGGGCTTGGTTTAGCGCTGTGCAGAGAAATTGTTGAAGCACACAACGGTAAAATCAGCCTCTATAATCGCGAAGGTAAAGGTTTGTGCGTCGAAATTAGGTTACCGAACAAATTACCCTGAGTTTAACTCAGGATAATAATATTAAGGCTGAGCTCATCAATTATTTTGGTGGATCAATCGAATGATTAATGCTGGCGTTAACCCTAAACCACCCTGCAATTGAATAGCGCTTTTCGTTGGCAACCAGTACTTCATGAGGGAATTCATCACTTAAAAAGGTAACTAGCGTGCCATAACTTGGCAGCACCGTTGTGAGTATCTCGTCGTGATTATCGGGATTGTAAACAACTAGTTCGCCGCCATTGTCTGGTGCCCAAGACTGATTTAAGTACAATACCGTGGTCAAAATTCGGTTGGTCTTTCCCTTAAAGGCGTCCAAATGCTTTTTGTAAAACGCCCCTGGAGGATAAATGGCAAAGTGGCTTTCATAACTAAAGAGTCCCATAAACAGCCGTCTGTTTAAATAGGCTTTTAGCTCGCCCATGTAGTTGAGCCAAACAGATTCCAACTCATTGCTGCTATCTAGCCAGTGAATTTTATCTCTGCGAATTTTCTTATTTTGCTCGTGAGAGGCTAAACGACCAATTCCAGCTTGCTTAAAATCATCACTGCTGAGCTCTGCTATTCTCAATTCCAACTTGGATAAAATGTCGGGACTGACGAAATTTGGCAAAATACTAATGCCTGTGGTTTGTAAGTCCTGAGCTAATTTCTCGAACGGAAATTCTAAGTCTAAATCTAACAATAGCGGTGCCTCTAAAAAAGGTCTTTTTACCCCTTTGTTTGGTACCGATCCAGCGAGTTAATTTTACCTTGTCGATAAGCGAATTTTGTTAATGATGTTTTCGCTGGCGGCTTCGATTAAATCAAGCACATGTTCAAAACCTTGTTCACCACCATAATAAGGATCAGGCACTTCATGCTCACTCATGTCACCAAACGCTAAAAACAGCTGAACTTTATGCGCCAAGCCGGTAGGACAATTAGAGAGTAGATCGCGGTAATTAGCGTTGTCTGCGCACAAAAGTAAGTCGTAATCTTCAAAATCGCTGGGTTTTACTTGCTGCGCTGATATGTCTGAAAAGTCATACCCTCTTGCGCTGCCTGCTGCGACACTGCGTGGATCTGGAGGGTTACCTTGATGATAGCCAATGGTGCCAGCGGAATCGATACAGATTGTTAACTCTGTTGCTGCGAGTTTGTGCTTTAATACCGCCTCCATAGTTGGAGAGCGGCAGATATTACCCATGCAGACGACTAAGATACTAGAAATTGCGCTCATATTGTTGTCCTTCAAGTACGCTTTTATACCAATAGTATTTATTCTCCAAGTCTACCGATTTTTTAATTCAGAGCAAAATATAAGATTCCGGCTAATACCAGTAGTATTCATTCACCCAGTCTAGCGATTTTTTTAGAGCAAAATATAAGGCGTCAGCTAATACCAACTTTCTTAGGACGCCAAATTTAACTCGTTAGTTTGGAAGGTTTTCGTGAGGACCAAATACCTCATAGAATATTTGCTCGGTTTGTACACCGGCATTCATCAGTTGGGTTTTGATAAAGCGCATAAAGGCAACCGGGCCGCATAGGTAGAACTCTCCGTCTGTTAGCGGCAAAGTATCTTTGATTGCGTTGATATCCATCAGTCCGGAATGCGTATCGTCGGCTTCTGACTCCAACCAAGTAACCACATTAAAATTTCGGATATTGCTACCAAGCTCATTGATTTCTTGGTTGAAACCTAAGTCACTGTGAGTTTTATTCGCGTGTAAAAAATGTGCTTCGACTTCAGGTGAATGTTGGCTATGAACGCCAAGCATGCAAAGCATAGGGGTTATTCCAACCCCAGCGCTAATGTATACCTTTGGACTGGCTGTGTGTTGTCTGACAAAGTCTCCAGCTGGTGGAGTGAGCTTGAGGGTGTCGCCCGCCTTAAGTGTATGAAGATATTGCGATACGGCACCGTCGTGTTTAGTAGAGATCCTAAGGTACGAACCATTGGGCGCAGCAGACAAAGAGTATTGGCGGATCTGCTGAAACCCTACCACTTCTTTTGGTACAAAGACAGAAACAAATTGTCCAGCTTGGTAATGAGGCAAGGCTTTACCGTCGACAGGCTTGAGATAAAAGCTTTTAATATTTTCAGTATTGCTTATCACCTTTTCAATTGTAAATTCACGCGTTCCTTGCCACCCACCTTGCTGCTCAAGCGCGGTTTGGTACAGGCCATGCTCTGCGGTGATAAATAAATCGGCTAAAAACTGGTAGGCATTAAGCCAAGCTTGCTCTATTTCGTCTGTGAATTGCTCGCTGAACTCGGCTTTGAGCGTTGCAATTAAATGCCGGCCAACAATAGCGTATTGCTCAGGTAAAATCCCAAGGCTAACGTGCTTATGGTTGATACGTAAAATGGCGTCACTGAGCACTTCTGGTTGATCAATGTAATTGGCATAGGCCGCTAATGCTGCAAATAGTGCCAACGGCTGTTTTCCCGAAGCCTGATGGGATTGGTTGAATACCCCTTTTAACTCTGGGTGTTGATTGAACATGCTATGATAAAACTTGGCGGTGATCTCGGGACCGACCTGAGCCAATAGCGGTGCACTTTGTTTTACCAACTCAATCGTATTTTGGGTAAGCATTAATATCTCCTGTTTGAGAGTAGAGTTAACCTATTCGCCCATCGACGCGTTTTTGTATCAGCATGGGCGCGAAGGTAATGGAAAAAAGCATAAAACCAAAAACCCAAGCCACGGCACTTAACAGCCATGCATTGTGCGGGTTTATAAAATGAATAAGGAATGCGCGGATAAGACCTGATACCGCGATACAGATAAATGCCAGTGCAGTTGTCGTGCCTACCTGTAATAGCCGGCCTGTGTGGCCCAAGGTAACGCGAGTCATCATGGCTAAGATCATTAATCCCATGCCATTAATTGCCACTAAGTGAAGATGGCTGCGCAAATGCTCTGGTGCAAAGGTGTTGTTGTATGCGCTAAGTATTAAACCCACTGCGATTGCACAATATGACAGGTACAGTGACCAAAGCAGTGGTACGTTAAATAATTTACCGTTAAACCAATAAATTGCTCTTATCGAATGCAGTAGCCCAAGGAGCAGAAGTGCAGCACTTAAATAGTGAGTATTTTGCATCGTAAACTGCAGGATATAGGTGAAAACGCAGATGATGGCGAGGTAAAAGATCGCCCTGTCTAACCTTGGAGTATGTGGCTTTTGTGCTTGCTGCAATCCGCGGGCAATAAAAAACGGAATAACGCGGCCACCCACTACACCAATCAATAACATGTAAGCAATTAGCGTTGCTTGGCTTGTAGCGCTTAGCAATAAGAAGTGTTGGTTGTGAAGTAAAATCAAAAATACGATGTTGCAGCCACACAACATACTTACAGCAAAAATAAAAACACGATTGTTTCTGGATTTTGCATCAACAATTACGGTCGTTAAATTGATTAGTACAATGAGCCAAAAACTCAGTTGTAGTAGCAAGGTGATGATGATTGATGAATTTGCCACAAAAAAGCTCAGCCTAGCGGCACACCAAATAATACAGAGTGACAGCAGTGCGCCACCATGTAATGTCTGTCTTTGTGTCCAATTTTTTGCAGCGGTTAGCAAAAATCCGGCGACGACAGCACCGCCAAAGCCAAATAGCATCTCGTGGGCGTGCCAATAGGTCGCTGGGTAATCATTACGCCAAACAACATTGCCATTGAGCAATAAAGCCCACACAGAAATACTCACGACAGCGAATAAGCCCGCGAGTAAAAATAGCGCTCTAAAGCCGAGCATCAACACGGGCCAAGTAGATGGTAAATACCAACACACTGTTTTTGAACTGGGCTCTTCTAGCTGGATTAAGCTCATTTACTTAACCTCCAAACCTAGGTGGTATAGACAGACAAGGCGGATGACGTAGGCAAGCTTAATCAAGGCGGCCAATACTATAGTACTAATATGTGCTGCAATTTGTGAGAAGAGGCTGAAGCTTTCAACGCTAAAAAAACTCACTTGCAGTGACAGCATAAACGCTGCGAGTGAAGTGAAAATGGCGATGTTGCTATATCTTAAAAGTTGGTATGCACGGCTCATCGTTAACTCTGCGAATGTTGATATATAGACTGCACATTGCAGGTGTCACGCCAACTTTAAAATGCTATATAAATCATTGTATTAGTATTCTATTATTGATGTTTGAGTCAAATTGACCTATCTTAATTAGTGTTTATTTGAATAAATTGAGTCTTTTTGACATGAATTCGTTAGCGCTCTCCAAATTGCTTGAGCTTAGTATGTCGTTATCACGACTTTCGTTGGCGCAAGAGGGTCGCGAGGTTAAGCAATACGCTAAGTCCTTGCTTTCAGCATTGAGTCAATCTGTTACCGCTGATGCCATCGCCATTCTTTATGGCGATCAGCATGCATTAACTATCCTAGCCTGCAATGGGTTGAGTGCGGACGCTGTTGGGCGGCAATTTTTGCTTACAGAGCAACCTAGATTGATGTCCATTTTCGAGTCTGACGAACTAGTTAGTTTTCCTGCCAATAGCGACTTACCTGACCCTTACGATGGTCTGTTGCTCGCCGAAGAAAGTCGCTTACCAGTGCATGCCTGCATGGGATTTAAGGTCGCGCTGCAAAGTAGCATCTTATTGGTGACGTTTGATTGTCTTAAACCGGATAGCTTTGAGCACTTGTCTGAGGTTTATATGAAAACCCTACAAGCAATTGTCTCAAGTAGTGCATTACGTATGTTTGAGGCTGAGCGCCTCTATGAGCAAGCACGTGCATCTACACTTACCCAATCTCAAAAGTCCGTTAAAAAGCAAATTTTAGTAGGAGAGAGTGCGGTGATGCATTCGCTTAAATCAGAAATTGAACTGGTTGCTGGTTCTGAATTTAATGTGCTTATTCAAGGTGATACGGGAACGGGTAAAGAGTTGGTAGCAAAACACGTACATTTTAATTCCCAACGAAATGACAAACCGTTTATACAAATTAACTGTGCGGCGCTTCCTGACTCGATAGCAGAAAGTGAACTCTTTGGTCACAAAAAAGGGGCGTTTACAGGGGCCGATAAAGACCGGTTAGGCAAGTTTGCAGCCGCGGACGGCGGCACGCTGTTTTTGGATGAAGTTGGCGAACTGAGTTTGACTTTACAGAGCAAACTATTACGTGTGCTGCAAAGCGGTGAGGTGCAAGCGGTAGGTGCTGACCACATTCATATTGTTGATGTTAGAGTGGTTGCTGCCACTAATCGTGATTTAAAAGAAGAGGTGAGACGCGGAAAATTTAGGGCTGATCTTTATCATCGCTTGAGTGTGTA
This sequence comes from Pseudoalteromonas sp. JC3, assembly GCF_030291895.1. Taxonomy (NCBI): domain Bacteria; kingdom Pseudomonadati; phylum Pseudomonadota; class Gammaproteobacteria; order Alteromonadales; family Pseudoalteromonadaceae; genus Pseudoalteromonas; species Pseudoalteromonas sp. JC3. The sequence continues at coordinate 98,749 of NZ_CP127856.1, forward strand.
TCCTTTATTTGTTCCTCCACTGATCGAAAGGCTAGATGACATCCCGCTGCTGGTTGGGTTCTTTTTAGAGCAGCTAAGAGGCACGCTCAACGCAAAACAAGTGGTGATGGATAGGCAAGCACTCAGTCGGTTAATGCATTACGATTGGCCGGGTAATGTCAGAGAGCTTGAACATTGTGTCAGTCGTGCAGCGTTAAAAGCTAAGCATCAACAGTGGCAGGCTAATATCATTGAGATCCATGACATAGACATCGCGCCAAAACACCATCAACAAATTCAGCAGGCTGAGTGCATTACCACGCAAGAGAAAACACCTCCTGTCGCCATGAAATTCGCCGTCGAGCTACTACAAAAAGACATGATCGTTAACGCGATGGAACGTCATGGGTTTAATTGGTCGGCAGCTGCGAGAGAGCTGGAAATGGATAGAGCAAATTTGGTTCGACTAGCAAAGCGTTTAGGGTTAGATGTTAAAAAGCAGATGAGTTAAGCAGCCGGAGCTGCTTTTATAAATCTCAATAACTTAGCAAGTTTTTTATTCTGAGTTCTGATTAAATACAAGCCGTTCAAAAAATGAAACCCTAAATGTAATGAAAATTGTTATTAATACTCTTATAAGTTGTTTATTTTAAAAGGGTATATTAAGAAAACTGTTATTTTTATTTAATCTTGCGAAGAATAAATATTGAACTAGGGTTATAGGGCGTCACTAGACATTATTAGGGGGCCCTATGCAGGGTAATAAGCAAGTCATAACAGCGCTAAATCAAGTGCTTACACTAGAGTTAACATCAATAAACCAGTTCTTTCTACACGCAAGAATGTACAAAAATTGGGGGCTTGAAGAGCTAAACGAGAAAGCGTATAAAAAATCTATCAAGGATATGAAGCAAGCTGATGATCTTATCGAGCGCATATTATTCCTTGAAGGGTTACCAAACCTCCAGCATTTAGAAAAGCTACGAATAGGTGAGCACACCGAAGAAATGATGGCGTGCGACTTAGCATTTCAACTCGATCAGCTTCCGACATTGCGCGATGCAATTGCGCTGTGTGAACACGAACAGGATTATGTTAGTCGAGAGCTACTAGAAGATATTCTTGAATATGAAGAGGGCTATGTGGATTGGCTCGAAACGCAGCATTTCTTAATCAAAAATACCGGCATTGAAAACTATCTGCAATCGCAGATTGAGGGGTAAGTTATGCAAGGCAATTCTACCGTTATCGACTTACTCAATAAGCAACTTACGCTTGAGCTTTCTTCGATGGATCAATATTTGGCGCATGCCAAAATGTATGAAGATTGGGGACTGGAGAAGCTACACCATAAGTTATCTCACGAATACGAAGAAGAGCTCGATCACGCTAAGCGGATCACGGAGCGCATTTTGTTTTTGGAAGGCACGCCAGATACCGCTTCTCGTGCGCCGATCCACGTCGGTACTGACGTGAAAGAAATGCTAGAAAATGATTTGGCTGCGGAAATTCTGGTAAAAGATCATTTGAAAAAGGTGATAGCAGTGTGTGAGCAAGCGCAAGATTATGTTACTCGTGAAATGCTCGAAACCCTGTTAGATGACACCGAAATGGATCACATTTATTGGCTTGAACAGCATATCAATTTAATCAAACTAATTGGTTTACCAAACTACATTCAGAGCCAACTTGCTAATGGCCCTGAATGATCCCAACCACCGCACCTACCTTTGGGTGCGGTTTCTTTGTCTGCCATGCATTGTCTTGGTGATTTATAACGAGCAAGGTATTCGCTATAAAATTAAGCAATCACAATGATTTGAACTAAAGTTTAGTTATGTGTTGGGTGATTAGTAATACGATGAGAATATTATTACTGTTTTTCTGCCTCCTGAGCTCGGTTTGTCTCGCCGCAAACTCCAAGCAAGTGTTTCGTATTTATCATGACGCTGATTATTCTAATTTAAATGAGTCAGCCGAAGCGATAAAAATGGGATTTCTAACCGCATTAGATGAAGTAGATAATCAAATCCAAGGTTATAAGGTTGAATTGGTGGCCAAAGACCATCGTGGTAATAGTAATCGTAGTTTGCTTCACTTTAAGCAATTTTTAAAAGACCCGAATGCCTTACTCGTGCTTGGTGGTGTTCATTCTCCTCCTTATATTAAATTTCGTAAATTTATCAATGAGAGTGAAGCGCTGCTGTTGGTTCCTTGGGCCGCTGGTGGGCCAATTACAAGATACCCGAGTAAGGATAATTGGATTTTTAGGCTTTCTGTGGATGACACCAAAGCGGGTAAAGTACTCATCAATTATGCAAAGCAACAAGGTTGTGTTGCACCTCATTTACTCCTTGAGGATACCGCATGGGGGCGCTCTAATTACGACACATTGCTAGCGGAATATAAAACAGCCAAGCCTAACAACGCGCTGCCTGTATCTTGGTTTAACTGGGCGACACAAGAAAATGAGGCTCGGATCATGATCCATAATATTATTGAAAGTGAGCCGCAATGTATCATTTTTGTTGGCAATGCGATTGAGGGCGCAGAGTTCGTAAAAGCCATGGCGAGTATTGACGAGGCGCAGCGCCTGCCCATTATTAGTCATTGGGGGGTAACTGCGGGTAACTTTTTTAAAGTGGTTGGGGATAAGTTATCTGCTGACGTCTCATTGGCGGTCCTACAAAGCTGTTTTTCTTTTGAGAATAAACCATTAAGTATGTTTTCGGTACGAGTATTTAATCGTGCAAAACAGCTTTTCCCAACCCGGTTTGCAACGCATGGATTTGTTCAAGCAGCTCCCGGATTTATCCATGGCTATGACATTGCCAAGCTTCTTATTGCAGCAGCGGAGCAGATAAAACTGACAGATTCAGTCGCGACCAACAGAGTCTTATTAAAAAGCGCATTTGAGGATTTGCAATCGCCGATCAGCGGCCTCATAAAAACGTATCAACGGCCTTTTAGTGTCTGGAGTGATAAAAATGATTCAGCCCATGAAGCGCTAACCGTGCAAGACTTGTGTATGGGGCAATACCAGTCTAATGGCAGTATTAAACTAGTTTATAGTTACCCGGGGTCGCATTGAAAACTAAATTCACCTTAACGAGTAATCGCGCTTTTTACACCTTTTTAGGGTTAACGGCTATTGTTTCACTTCTGCTCAGTGCACTTTTTGTTGGGCTGAGATCAAATGTCATTGTCGAAGACTTAGTGAGAGAAACGAATGAAACCCAAGCTCAACTCGCAGTTAACAACTTAACTCAGTATCTTGAGAGCCGTAAGCAGATCCTCTCTGATCTTTCTCTACATCCTATTATCGTAAATGGTGCGATGGGTACAGGGCTCTCCGCTGCTAAGTTACGAGACTTTATGCGCAGTTTTCAAATTATAGGTAGAGAAGAAAAGTTAATGGTGATCAATGTATTGGGCGATGTTGTTTACGCAAACTTTGATTCTCATGAAGTGTTAGACCAAAAACCAAAGTGGCTCGATAAAGTGATCAATGCAGAGTTGGTCAGTGCGATAGATCTCACTCAGGTTGGCAATCTGCACTATTTCACAATAGCAGTACCGATTTACTATAACGGCTTTGCTGAGGGAGCACTTATTGGCGAATTTTCGACGAGTTTAGAGAGTCTGCTTAGCTCCTCATCATCCACATCTTTTCATAGCATTGGTTTAAAAGGCAGGTGGATTAATTTTTCTAACACCCAAAAAGTTGAAACTTACTTTAGTGTAAGCAGTCTCGATGTTGGCTCCACCGATTTAGTATTAGACTATCGTGTAGAGAAAAGTCAGGTCACTGACGAAGTGAAAATATTTGTGTGGGATCTTATTGGTGCTATTGCCTTTGGGCTATTCCTATCATTTGGCTTGCTCTATTTGTTTGGTAAGCAACTTCTGTTAAATCCATTCAAAAAACTAGAAGAATCGAGGACAACACTCAAACGCAGTGAAGAGCGATTTAAACTTGCAATATTTGGTAGCGATGATGGCCTTTGGGACTGGGATCTTGAGCGGAATGCGGTGTTTTATTCAGATAGATTTAAATCTTTACTAGGCTTTTCGCAAGAGACACAAGCTTTATTCTCTGCGCATATTTCTAGTTTATTTGACCGAGTCCACCCTGCAGATCTCCCCAATTTAGAAAACTCAATTAAGTTTCATATGACGGAAGAAGAGCCTTTTGGTGTCGAGTGTAGAATAAAAACGAGGCAAAACAGCTATCGCTATTTTTGGCTAAAAGGTGCTGCGGCACTTAAAGATGGACAAGCGAAGCGGATAGTTGGCTCACTTTCGGATATTACCGATCAAAAGCTTCATCAAGAAGCGCTGAAAAAGGCCAAGGAACAAAATGATTTACTCGCTCAAGCAATAGAGTGCGCAAATGTCGGCATAACGATTGTTGACGCGACTAAGCCTGAATTGCCAATCGTATTTGCGAATAAAACATTTCAACAAATCACCGAATATGGTGATGAAGTACTGGGTAAAAATTGTCGCTTTTTGCAAGGTGAACATACCCAGCAGCAAGCGTTAGAGGAAATCAGGGAAGCAATAATAGCTCACGAATTCGTCAAAGTTGAATTGATCAATTACACCAAATCTGGAAAGGCATTTTGGAATAGTTTACAGATCTCTCCGGTGTTCAACGAACAAAATCAATTAACGGCATTCGTTGGCATCCAACAGGATATTACCGCTGCGGTTGAAGCGAAAAAAGAGCTAGAACAAGCGAAGCAAGCGGCGGAGCAGGGCGCGCAAGCTAAAAGCGAGTTTTTGGCGTCAATGAGCCATGAGATCCGCACGCCAATGAATGGTGTAATAGGCATGTTAAGTCTGCTAGAAGATGAGCACCTTACTCAAACTCAACTACATAAAGTGAGTCTAGCAATGGGGAGTGCCAAGTCGTTATTAAATCTCATCAACGATATTTTAGATTTTTCTAAAATTGAGGCGGGTAAGCTTGAACTTGAGTCACTAGATTTCGATGTTAGGGCATTACTTGGCGAATTGATTGAATCCGTTGCGTTGCAAGCACAGAAAAAGGGACTTGAACTTATTCTAGATGTAACCCAACTTGAAAAGCCATTGGTGCAGGGGGACCCGAGCCGTATTCGACAAATAATCACCAACCTAATTAGTAATGCAATCAAGTTTACCGAGCAAGGCGAGATCATCATCCGAGCTTGGTTCAGTGAGGTAGGCAATAAACTGAGATTTCATTGCTCAGTTGAAGATACCGGCATAGGGATACCAGAGGACAAAGCAGATAGGCTTTTTGCTAAATTCTCTCAAGTTGATGCCTCTACGACTAGAAAGTATGGAGGGACTGGACTGGGGCTTGCCATTGTCAGACAACTCTGTGAATTAATGGATGGCGATATCGCCGTTAGTAGTCGGTTTGGACATGGTAGCCAATTTGAATTTTTCGTGACTTTGATCCATGGCGATAATACTCAATTCGAAGCTGCAAAAATTGATTTACAAGGGATAAAAATACTCCTAGTTGACGATAACCTCTCAGCCTTGACGAGTTTGGAATCTCAATTGAGGCACTGGGGGGCGGATGTGTATAAAGCCAGCTCTGGAATACAAGCACTCTCGCTGTGTGAAGCTGAATACCAACGTGATAAAAATGTGTTTGATATCGCCTTACTGGATATGACGCTTAGAGGCATGTCGGGTGAGCAGCTCGGCGCTGCACTAAAAAATGATAAGCGATTCAAAGCGATAAAACTTATCATGATGACGCAAATGGGTACTAAGGGGGATGGCCAGTTTTACGCGGAGCGTGGCTATTCAGGCTATTTTCCAAAGCCCGTGACAACCAAAGACCTTTTTGATGCGTTAACCATTTTAGCTGAAGATGGCAAGGCGCTGGCGAATGCGAAACCACTGGTTACGAGTCACTATCTGAAACTGGTAAGAAAGGCGAACGAAACCGAATTTACGTGGCCAAAACCTTGTCGTATTCTACTGGTTGAGGATAATAAGGTGAACCAAGTTGTCGCATTAAGTATGCTCAAAAAATTGGGGATAACCCATATTGAAGTTGCCGAAAACGGACTGCTTGCCATTGAACTGCTCAAGTCACATCAAGATGAATGTCAATTTGAGCTAATCTTAATGGATTGTCAGATGCCTGAAATGGATGGCTATCGGACGACCGAGTTAATCCGAGACGGAGCCGCAGGTGAGAGTTATCAGGGAGTAAAAATATTAGCCATGACAGCCAATGCAATGTCCGGTGATAGAGAGAAGTGTTTAAATGCAGGCATGAACGATTACCTCACGAAGCCCATTTCGGAAGAGCCATTGAGCGAGAAACTACAATATTGGCTATACAAAAGCGAATATGCTTCCACAGACGATACAGAAGAAACGACTTAAGGGGGTAACTGAAGCAAATTGGCAATATTTCCTATCTATGATAATCTTTACTGTATATAAAAACAGTTATCTGAATTTGTGTTGAGAAAAGAATTACCCGCCAAATATTACTTAAGCCACTTTAGTGAGCTTAGCGATTATTTACTTAAAGTATGTCAACCGCTATTAAGTAGTGCTCAGCGTGAGCTGCTGGCTGAGCTACACCGCTTGCCTGAAGATGAATTGTGTTTGTTAGTGCGGTTTATTTCCCGCAAAACTCCTTTTCTGGATATCAATTCACTGCGCTACGAAGAGATCAATAATATTTGTGAAGTCGCGTTTTCATTAAAAGCAAAGGGATTACTTCGTCAGGTACAACAAGACGACTTTCAAGCGCTGCTGCATTGCTTAACTAAACCATGTTTAATTGAACTTGCCGAGCGAGAGAATTTAACTACACTGCCAAATAAATCGGCAAAAAAATCGCTCTGGGTAGCGTATATCAATCAATCTGTCTGCGTTGAACATCTAAATACACAAGAATACCTATCCCAGTATCTCACGCTCTCATTTCAAGCCGATATCGACTACTTTCTATTTTTGTACTTTGGCAAGATAGGCTTTAGCTTAGCGCAATTTTCGATGCGAGATCTTGGTGTAATGAATACCAGGAGCGCTGACGCCGCTTACCATGCACATTTTGAGCAAAAAGCAGAAGCCGTGAGCGCGTTTTATTATGCAAATGCACTCAGTGAGCTCAAAAATGCCCCTGAAGATGAATTAGTGTGGCGTGCTAAACAGGCCGCAGCGCAACAATTGCCTAAGGTTGATGGGCAATATGCAGTGACTGTACATGCAAAGTACCTGTTAACGCTTGCCAGAAAGTTAGGTCCTGAATTTTCCCATTTTAAAACCTTACTAGGTATGACTGAGCACCCTCAAGCTTGTGAGATGTTGATACGACATAATTATAAGCAAGGTGAAGTTGAGCTGGTGCGAGAGCAATTAGAGCGCATTTTGCAGGGGGAAAGCGATGAAACATTGATGATCTTTGCGGAAGACTTTTATCAGCGTAAATTTAACCAAAAACGCACTTCTGTACTTACGGATATGCTAAGAAAAAGTCAACCTGCAATTCAAATTGATGAGGCTTTTAAGGGACAAACAGAGGCTGGCGTCATTGCTTATTATAAACGTCATGACATTGAGGCCTATCATGTTGAAAATGAAATTTGGCTGGCCTTATTTGGATTGACCTTTTGGCAAGAACTGTTTTATCACCCAAAAAGTATCGTTGCTAATGGGTTTTCTAGAACTCCGCTGGCGTTAAAAGAAAATCGCTTTTACAACGAATTTGAGGAGGAGATTGAATGTCGCTTAGCGAGTTTTACAGATACTTCTGCATGGGTGAACTGGCTTCTACGCCAGATGAGCGAACATTACGGAGAAGCCAATCGGTTGTTTAATTGGCATGATAAGATGCTCGACTCAATAAAAATATTATTGTCTTACTTGGCAATTGAGGATGTCAAATCTGTTTTAAGGCTAATGTGTAGTGATTTTCATCTGATGAAATCTGGTTTTCCCGATCTGATGATAGTCGACGAAAAAGCAGGCTTAAGGTTTGAAGAAATCAAGGCTCCAGGTGATAGTCTTAGCCGAAGTCAGCTAGTTAACATTTCTAAACTCTTGCAATGTAATATTCCCACGCGACTGCAAACCGTTGAATGGCATATTTGCAAAGAGCAACCTTATGTCGTTGTCGATATTGAAACCACCGGTGGCAACAAAGAGTTTGATCGCATTACCGAGGTAGCCATGGTAAAAGTCGTTAACGGCGAGGTCGTTGCTAAATGGCAATCACTTGTTAATCCGATGCGTCGTATCCCACAAAAAATCACTGAACTGACAGGGATCACTCAGGCAATGGTGAGTGATGCTCCAAGTTTTTTTGAAATTTTGGAGCAAGTTGAGCTGTTTAGCCAAGGTGCTATTTTTGTCGCGCATAATGTGAACTTTGATTATGGCTTTATTCGGCAGGAGTTTGCTCGAGTCGGCCGAGAGTTTACTCGTGCGAAGTTATGTACTGTGCAGTTAGGCCGAAAGTTTGTGCCGGGCCTGCGCTCATATGCGCTAGGGGCATTTTGCCAAGCGATGAATGTACCTTTGGTTAATCATCACCGGGCGATGGATGATGCTTATGCTACAGCTGAAATTTTCATTGAAATCAACACCATAAGACAGGAAAAGTAGCATGTCAGCGGTTCGTTTAATGCATCAGCAGATGGGCCTATTTTGGGGCGCAGGCGTGTGGTTAGGGGCGCTTTGCGTATCTAAGCTACCTTGGCAAGCGGTTATTTCTGCAGCGGTGTTGTTGGTTATTAATTTATTTATATTTGCACTTTTTTGGTGGGATAAGCGCGCTTCAACACTTGCTCAATCGCGCATTCCTGAACGTAATTTACTACTGTGTGGGTTACTTGGGCTCAATATTGTCACACCAGTGGCAATGTATATGCTCAGGCATAAAACCATCAAACCTAGCTTTAATTTTAAGCTGTTGATGGTGCTCATAATGCAGACCATTGTATTCGGTATGCTGTTTATTTGGTTATTTATATAGGCCCTAATACGTTAGTAGAATTTTTTATTGATAAATTTTCTTTATTGACTAATTATCAGTAGGATAATTGGTATCAATGAGAGAACAATAATGAACAAACTAGAGACGTTATTAAGTCAGTATGCCATGTATCATCGCAGCAAAAGAAACATTCTGACTCACTTTTTTGGGATCCCGTTAATTGTCATTGCTGTTGTGGGTATGACTTTTATCCCGCTATTCAGTGTATCAGGAGTGACCATCACCCTGGCCGCGCTGATAGGGGTAGTTTTATGTGGCTATTACCTGATGCTATCCCCCATTTTTGGGCTCATGATGAGCGCCATCATACTGGCTTTTTATTTTCTTGTTCAAGCGTTGAATCCGCTCATCGTTAATGCAGGAATAATGACGGTATTGTTTTGGGCTGGTGTTTTCTTTGTAGGTTGGGTGTTACAGTTTATAGGGCATTATTTTGAGGGAAAAAAGCCTGCGTTTGTCGATGATTTGATTGGTTTAGCAATTGGACCACTGTTTGTACTTGTGGAGCTTTTATTCGTATTGGGGCTATGTAAAGAGCTCGAAAACAAAATAGTGAATAATGCTGGAGAGTATAAAGCATAGGAAAATAGTTGGGCCGAAATGCTATTTCTGCCCAACTAACAATATCGCTTAAGTTGTCATGCGAGTTTCTAATTTAGAGCCTTTTATTATCGTGATATCTTGGCAATTCAACCTTACTCGGCCACAGCGAGTTTCTAATAAAAAGGTCGCTTCTGGGTAATCTTCACCACCTGAATCGACAAATTGCTTGCGTGCGCGGTGAACCATAATGTTCATATGGTTTGTTTGTACACCGAGTGCTTTTGCTAAGTCATCGCGGTAAACCCAACCTTGAACATCCGATTCAAGGCCTGCATCTTTATCTTGGATCCGAGTTCTGGCAAGCAGCAACAGTAAGTAGTGATGACTTCTGACGCCTAAATCTAGGTGTTTATCGTCAACACTTAGTGTTAATTGGGTATCTTCTTCGTCTTGACTTACATTGAACTCTAGCGCCATTGGCTTGGCAGCTTTTTGGCATTCAAGGTGCTTAGTTACCGCGATTGTCGTGGCAGAAAAAAACATCCATTGGTCGTTCATCAGCGATACAATACTGCCATCTATTAAGGCTTGTCGATCTGAAGTATTGAGATCTTCTAAAAACCAATAGTTGAGCAATTTATCATAGTAAATAATGTGTTTAGGGTCATCTTCACTAGGAAGTAGAAGTTGATTCGTTACTTCTACTACTTTTTGGTTGTTTGACTGAGAAACTAGATATTGACACTCGGTTTGCAAGTTCGCCGCCACAAACGAGTTTTGACCAGGTGCTGCAAAATCAATCTTATCATTTTCGAATAGCTGATACGGCAGGTTCTTGTCGAGCTTTTTATCGTTTATCCAGATGCCGTTTGTACTCACATCTCTGATAAACCATTTGTTTTCATTGAGTTCGATAATGGCGTGATGTCGCGATACTCCCGGCTTGTCTATCAAGGTATCTACACTATATTTATAGCGGCCTACCGTATGATAGCTTTTAAGATAGACTCGTTCGAGTTTCTGTTCGTCGATTAAATAAGCCATAGTTAGTTCCGTATAACTTTGATGAAAATTACATGCTTATACAAAATAGATATCACAATTCAGCAAGGCGTAAATTTCATCTATATCAATGTATAAGTGCCGTGAAGCATACAATTTTATTTCCTTCTACTCAATGATAAAGACCCACGAGGTGGGTCTCGTTGAGGGAAGAATTCACCAGTACTTATCGTACCGGCTTGGTCTAATTTGGAATTACAGTTTTTCTAGTTTGACGCGGAACTCCAATGCCTAAACCAATTGTTTGATATTAGGGTGATAAATCCTAGCAAACATCTTCAGTCTAATTCGTTTGCTTAAATTTAGCTATTACACGGCATTACACTGAGATTACAGGAGTTTTAGACTTCATTGACTTGAATATATTCACTGTATAAACCATATTTTAATTAGAGAGGAGTGAGGTTAGCTCTCATGTGCTCGAGTTTTCGTAATCTCTCTTACTTTTCCAGTTACCTAAAATAATTTTTTACTGCCTTTGCACTGGTTGTTCTTTTTATTTTTAGTTGTGGATTGTTCACAGCAACATAAAAACCAGACTTTCGAAGAGCTTTATAGAAGCAGGAGTATAAAATGGGCCAATACAAAGCGTTAAAAACCGTTAAGTTGGAAGGGGTATTTCAGCTTTGTGATCACTTCGATTCAGAACCTTTAAATATGGACAGTAGTGCGATTAAGGTGGTGACTGACTTTACTCGCAGGCAGCCTCAGGTGATAGCAAAAGACGTCGATATTGATCATGCTTTATACATGATGAAAAATGGCCATGTGCGCTCAAAGCTCGTTGTCGACGAAGATGATAATTTCTTGGGAGTGGTAAACTGTCGCGACCTTACGGGTAGAAAGGTCTTAAGTGTTGCCCAGCGAAAGCAGGTGTCGAGAGAAGATGTGTGCGTTGAAGATGTGATGGTGAGTAAAGAAGAGCTCTACGCTGTTCCCTATGAAATGGTTGCTAAAAGTACAATAGGAGATGTGCTTGAAACCTTACAAAGTTTAGGATTGCAGCACGTTTTATTGGTTGGTTCGGAAGGGCTCAGAGGTATGATCTCAGCTAGTGACATCGCAAGAGCATTGCATATTCCAGTGAGTATTTTGCAAAAACCGACTTCATTCAAAGAAATCTTTGGGGTTGTTAGCGGTAAGGAAGACTTAGCGAATTAGGTTTTATTATAACAGGTCGTGTTGTTTTCACCGGAAAAGTTTAGCGCTTAACAATATGACAACTTGGTAGATCCTGTTCATTCTCCTAGCTCCTAGGTGTGGTTTTTAACAAACCACACCTTCTGAAACCTTATAGGCTTTCGTTTTGTAGGTATTTAATGGCCCCTCTAATTGCTGCCACTTGACCCGCGATACAGTTTTCTGGTGTTGCGTTTTGACCATCAGGGTAAACTTCTGTTGTTGTTACAAAAGCGGCATTTGTCATACCCATACATAAACCTAGCGCAGTACCGTCATAATTAATCACACCGTGCTGTTCTAAATCAACACCGATTAACTGCCCATGGTCATCTGCATCAGCAATCTGTGTTACCGCAGCTACTTCTTCGATAATACGTTTTTGAAATTTAGCTTCCGGTTTTTGTGTATGTCCGACTAAATAGAAACCGTCAGGAATGTTCCAATTATGATTCTCTTTACCATCTCTTGCTGCCAATGCTGGGCGGAATTCTGAGTTGTCGGAATCTGTGGTTTCGTGTAAATCAACATGACACAGAATATCCGCTGCTTTCTTATTGACAAAGTCTATTGCTGATCGAGACTCAGGCGCTGGACTATCCGCATAAAAAGAGCGATTAGGGTCAACGGCTTCTGGGTTCCAGCGGTTTATCGTTTCATAGCCCCAAGGACTCAAGCAAGGCAAGATAATGAAATTATAAGCCTGTTCATATTGTTGTGCTTCTGATTTGGCAAAAGCAAGAGCACCATGTACACCGCTTGTTTCGTAGCCATGCACGCCACCGGTAACCAGTATGGTCGGTTTGTTTTGCTGCCAGTTTTTTGTTGTTAATGCATATAGAGAATAAGTTTGGTTGGGGTAGTCAAGCTGACCATACTCGGTGACGTCAAAAGTGTGCTTGAGCGCTTCTATTTGAGTTACGACTTCTTCAGAATATGAGCGTTTTATCGATTGGTTTTCTAACCACAATGTTTTTTCTTTTGAAGTCCAAGGTACGCCGAGCGTACCTATAGCATATTGTCTTTGCATAATAACCTCGTTATAAGTTTAGGTTATCTTACTCAATGCCTCGTTTTGAAAGCAACTTTATGAGACTTACTACACGCGAATAAGGATAGAATTAAATGTACCCGAGTAGTTTAAGGCTATGTTGTTGCGCAAGATTGGGTTTGAAAGACCAGATCCTTAGTTCTCCGGTTGTAAGATAAAGTTTGGTGTAACTAAACCATAGTAATCCTTCTACGGAAATTTTTTCCACTTCTTCTGCTGGAATATAGTGCTTTTGACCTAACAAGCTGTGATAAACCACACCTTGATTGCAGATGATTACTCGGCTTTGACCACTGAATATTGCCCATAGCCCTGTAGCAATATAAAACATGATTGCCGCAGATAGCGTTAATTGGACAAACGAAATCATGCTAATTCTTTCAGACACTATTAAAGTATCTAAGATAAGCAAGCTAAGCGCGATAATAGAAAGGGAAATGAAAAATGATAAGTTCATTCCTAATTTTAACTCTTTCATTGTTGTTCCTATTTTTCTTTGATTGATTTTGAGAGTGTGCAAATTATTTCAACAAAATGAATCAATTGTGGAGGTCTAGAACTTTTCTTACTAATTCAAACTTTAAGATTGATGCTTTTTGGGGAGGCTGGTTCTTTATTCGTATGTGTTGGTGCTTGTGACCAGCATACGTAACCCATTTTAGCGATACAGACCGTAATGTTGAAGGAGTTTGGATGCTTCTTATATTGTGAAAAATAAAATGTAATAAGTTGGACCCGATAGTCCTTTTGACCTTTAACAAGCTTTGGAATGAGGTGTAAATGAACTTGCACTTTTTTAATATGACAAATGGAAAAAGTTAGCATATGTTTAAACATTAGCGTTTTTTGTTCCGTCTTGAAATATCTGTGATCTTAATTTGCAGAAAAGGGTTAAGGAAGAATTATGAAATTTGAACAGCTATTAAACCACTTTGATACTGGTGTTTGCGTCGATCAGATGCAAAAAGAAGCTCTAATTGATATCGCACTATTGTTTATTGGTGTTGACGGTGTCATCAGCGAAAGTGAAAAGCATGTTGTGCGAAAGTGGGCAAAAAGCCTACATTGGAACTCTGCAATCGCATTAGACGATTATATTGAAGACAGCCTGTCAAAGTCTGTTGTTGCGATAAAAAATAATGATATTGAAGCTTATGTGCAACACCGCATGAATAACATTATTGATGAACCGATGCGTAAACTTGCGAAAGATCTAGCCGTGCGTGTTATTGAAGCTGATGGCAATGTGAAACAGGCAGAAAAGGAGGCACTCGCCATTCTTGAGGCGGAACTATAACATTGTTTTATTTGCGAACTAAGTGGACCTAATTTGTCTAGTAAAATGCTTAGGTCCACTGATATTTAAGAGTAGTTACTGATTAGGCTTTAATGTACGCATACATTAAGTCCTGTTTCACTTTGATTTCTCATGTTTGAGAAAATTGCTGTATTAGGCGCGTTTGCTGCTCGATTTGAGTCAGCAATTCTTGACTTAAAATAAAAGATTTCTCGCCGTGCTCCGTGCCTTTCTCTGCGAGCGTAGTCACGCTGTCAACGTTTATGCTTATCTGTTTTACCACACAACTTTGTTGTTCAATGGCGGCGGCAACACTGCGATTTAAGTCGGCTAGATGCATCACATGGTTTTGAATGGTATCAAGGCTTGAACCGTTATTTTTTGCAAGATCAACACTTTGATTTGATAAGCTATTACTTTTTTGCACTGACTCTACAGCGGAGCTGGAAATATCATTTAGCTCTTTAAGTAATTGCGTGATTTCTTCTGTGGAAGTTTGTGTGCGTTGTGCAAGTGTGCGAACTTCATCTGCTACAACTGAGAATCCTCGCCCATGTTCGCCCGCTCGGGCGGCTTCGATTGCGGCATTTAACGCAAGCAAGTTGGTTTGATCGGCAATAGAGTTGATAACACTAAGGATATTTTGAATTCGATCATTACCGGAGACTAAGCGGTTCACGGCATTGTTCACTTCCATTAAATGCTCATCAAGGTAGTGAATCGAGTCGATGACATCCTTTACTGCGGCTTTACCACGCCCAGCCTGTTGTTCTGAGTTATTAGCCGCATCAGCAGCGTGGTTTACGTTTTCTGAGAGCTCGTCAATCGTTTGTGAAAATTCGTCCATGCAAACGACCATTTCTTTTGCCTCGCTTGTTTGCTGCTTTAGTAGTTCAGCAACAAATTGGCCGCTTTGTGTAGTAAGTTTTGCATTTTCACTTACTCGAACGGACACGTCGTTTACTCTGCCCACCACCGCAGAAATTTTTGCCTTCTGCATTTCAAATGCTAGTGTAATATCAGCAACCCGATCGCGAGATTGACCGTATACCACAGACATTAAATCATTATCAAAAATCGTTTTGGCTTGTGTGAGCAAAGCTTTATATTTAGAGCGAAAACGTGCGGTTAACGCAATTGTGATGAATAGTAGAGTCAAAGGTAGCAGCGTAAACCAATGGTTGTTTAATAGCGATGCTAGAGGCAAAGTTATCGCGATGAAAAGCAATAACATAAATGAGAGGCGAGTGCTGTCATAGCGACTCGTTTTTTGTTGGCTATCAAGAGTGCGATAAGCATTTTCTGCGCGTTTAATTACCTCGGGAGAAGGACAAGTTCTTACAGATTGGTATTCAACTATGTTGCCTCGCTCGTCTTTAATGGGAGTGACAAAAGCGTTTACCCAATAGTAATCCCCATTTTTTGTTGAGTTTTTAACAGGTCCCATCCAAGATTGGCCATTTTGAATGGTAGACCACATATTTCTAAAAGCCGCTTTTGGCATATCCTGATTACGAACTAAGTTGTGGGGCTGACCAAGCATTTCTTCAATGCTAAAGCCTGATATGTCACAAAAAGATTGATTTGCGTATGTAATTCGACTGTCCAGATCCGTTGTTGAAAGCAATACACTGTGCTTGCCTAACTTTATTTCCCTACCCATTATTTTTGACATTTGTTTTTTATCTCGGTAGCTAAAGACAAGGCGAAATATAAATCTAAGACTTTATAGTCAGAAGGTTTTTTTACCCGAATTGCGCTTTAATAACGTGTTTTCTGACCAAGATCAGGTTTATCTTTGGTTACCTCATTCGAGGTTAATTTGATTGTGATGCATCAATAAATTCAACCAGCTTTCATGTTATTGAGTGTAATTAAAGGTGGTATGGAATTCGCTTTAGTTACAATCATTAAGCTGAAATTGCGCTAATGTCGGCAGATTTTTCTTAGCTGATTTACTCGGTCGGTAATTTCTACTTATGTTTGTAATAAAATAGGGGGAGCCACCAGTGAAAAATGCGACACTTTACCGAATGCATACCTCATCGCACATTTGCCCTTTTGGTCTCAGAGCTAAGGATTTGCTTTCACGAGAGGGTTTTTATGTAGACGACAGAGTGCTCAAGTCAAGGGAACAGACGGATGAATTTAAAGCCACTCATAACGTTGACACTACACCACAAATATTTATTAACGATGAACGTATTGGTGGCTATGAGGCGCTGCGTCGATATCTAGGTAAGCCGTCACATAAGGAAAAGAAAAGCGTATACTGGCCAGTACTTTCGATATTTTTAGTCGCTCTGCTGGTCACATTCGCGATACAATTTCCTGTCAATAATCTTGTGGAATGGGTAATGCCCTTTATTGGGTTTTCCATGCTGTTACTCGCGGTACAAAAGATACGCGATGTTCATAGCTTTACAAACTCCTTTATCACTTACGATTTGTTAGCGATGCGTCACCTAAAATACGCGTATGCTTACCCCTACTTAGAGTTATATGCCGGCGTTTGCATGCTAACAACTTTGCCAGCCATTTATTATGCACCAGTGGCAATATTCATAGGGTTTATAGGCGCAATCTCAGTGTTTAAGGCCGTATATATTGATAAAAGAGTGCTCAAATGTGCATGTGTTGGTGGTGACACTGATGTGCCTTTAGGTTTTATATCATTAACCGAAAATGTGGTTATGTTTGGTGCAGGGTGGCTTATGTTGCTCAGCTATTTTAAGCTAACCTAAAGTTCGAATAAGACCTGCTAGGCACTAAAGGGCTACCAACTGGTAGCCGTCACAACTAGCAACCTAGTGGTGCGCTAAGACCGCCGACTCGACCCTCAATGTCGGTGGCTTTATAGCTTGGCAGGCTAGGTAGGATATTCAGGCCTGCTCTTTGTTCTACTTCGTCAATGGTTACTTCTGTTTTGCAGTAATCAAGGTATCTTCCAGAAGTTTGCTCCATGATAAAAGCAGAAGCCTTCACATTTGAGCCAGCTATTGTGACGACGACCTTAAAATAGCCTGACGGAATAGTGTGAGATTCATCAGCACCAGGCAAGGTAGCAAAGTAATATTCATACAAGGGACCCGTGAACACATAGGCATTTTCGCCCGTTCGCACTAAACTTCTCACTGCATTCTCTAATTTAACCCATGGACCCTGATTAAGGTTTGATGATTGTGGGGTAATGTTCGAGAGATAGTTAGTATCGCTCCAATTGGATGTATTGGAAAACGACGCCAAAGGCACTTGATGACCTCTATCTGTATGGATAGTTGCCCACGCATCGCTGTAGTCACTTGGCTCTAGCGTGTATCTACTTGCAATTTTAGGGTCTGATTTCCAAGTTCTAGAACGGCTTGGTCCGTCAATTGTGCTTGGTGTGACTTTGTATGCTACCCAGTCCGCAAACTTTGTTGCGCGATTATTGCTAAGCACATATATAGGTCGCTCAACGATATCATTACTTGATGGTGTGCCAGTTGGGCAACCGTAGTTGCTACATATGTTGGTGTTTGCATTTGCAGTCGCACTGACTGCAAGCATGAGTATTGCGAATTTCATTTTAATCTCCGTGCTTAATTGAAAGTCACGCAATACTAGGTTGGTTATTTGTCAGTATTATTACCTTAATGTAAATATATTGTGTTTTGTGATTACTGCTGTTAGTTGAAAACTACTGTGAAAGAACCGATTTATAAGGCGTTATAGCTATAAATTATGTTAAGAATCCCTCATTTTCATTTTACTAATTAACTGGAAAATAGAGGCTAGGAGCAGAGCCGACATAATGGAATAGGCACAAATAATCCAAGCCTGAGTAATGCATGCCTTTTGGTCTTGTCACGTAGAGTACTGGAAGTAGAAACTACACTGTTTGAAGTTTAAAGTGAGAGGTTGTGTCGGGAGAAAGCATTTAATAGCCGACATCAGCGATATGTTTTGGTGTTCTTATTTCGGCAAATCAATCTATTCAAGCTGAATTAGTCATCAGAGTCATTCGTTTTTGAGGGCTTTGCCTCTGACGAGGAATTTTTCTTACATTGTTTTAAGGCGTTGACATTGAAAGGAGTCGCTAGCGATGCTCATTGAGGTGAGTTTCTAGTACGTCAAAGAAAACAAAGTTCATAAGTCTGAACAGGAATAGCGAACGAAAATTGGAAAAGTTATATTACTAAGATACTAATACAGCGTATTTTACGAACGGAAATGAATGAAGTTAACTTATTGAATAGAGTGTAGAAAAACTGGTCGGCATAGCAGGATTTGAACCTGCGACCCCTGACACCCCATGACAGTGCGCTACCAAGCTGCGCTATATGCCGACTTGTGCTTTACTATACGGATTTTTTTTTGAAAGGCAATAAGTGGTTGGTTTGTTTGGACATTAAATGAACTCAAGGGCGTATTTTTGTGTTCTTCGTCATTAATCCTGAGTTTTATAAGAAGAAAGCGCACTAAAAATAAGCTCTAGTGCGCTGTATTGGTCTATTTAGTCCAAATGCCTTTTGGTAGTGTTTTTTCTACTTCAGGGTTGGTACTAGGATCAAACTCTGGGGTTACGCCAGCTTTAAGCTGCTTTTTATAATCGTTGGCAAGCCATAGCACGACTTTGCGAAGCATAAAGAGTGCAACCACGTTTACTACAGCCATTAAGCCCATTGAAATATCAGCGAGTGTCCAAACCAGTCCAAGTTCGCTTACCGCACCAAACATTACCATGCCTAATACACAAGCTCTAAATACCATCATGCCTTTCTTTGAATGGTGATCTAAAAACAGTAGGTTGGTTTCTGCATAACTATAGTTGGCAACAATGGAAGTAAAAGCAAAAAATAGAATAGCCACTGCAACGAAAATTGCGCCCCATTCTCCTACATGATGAACCAATGCAGATTGTGTTAATTCAATGCCAGTTAAACCTGAGTTTGGCTCAAGTTGACCGGATAAAAGAATAAGCGAAGCGGTCGCGGTACAGATCACTATGGTATCTACAAATACACCTAGCATTTGTACATAACCCTGTGATGCTGGATGGTTTGGATTTGGTGTTGCACTTGCTGCAGCGTTTGCAGCGCTACCCATACCCGCTTCATTTGAAAATAAGCCACGCTTGATCCCTTGAAGCATCGCTTGCATTACGGCGTAGCCAATAGCACCAGCACCCGCTTGTTCAATACCCATTGCACTTTTTACTATTAACATAAATATGTCTGGAAGCTGCGCAAAGTTCACAGCACAGACGTAAAGTGCAAGTATAAGATAAGCAACGGCCATAAAAGGCACGACGAGTTCGGCAAAGCGTGCAATAGTTTTTAAACCACCGAAGATGATAATCCCTGAAGCTGCTACTAACGCAATACCCATCACATATTTAGGTACATCAAAGGCAACGTTAAATGCTGCAGCAATAGAGTTGGCTTGCACCGCATTAAAGACGAAACCAAATGCAAGGATAAGGCAAAGTGAGAATAACACCCCCATCCACTTACGTTTTAAACCTAGCTCCATATAATAAGCTGGGCCACCACGGAAGTTTCCGTCATCATCTTTTGTCTTATATAGCTGCGCTAAGCAACTTTCAGCAAAACTGGTCGCCATACCAATCAAGGCAATGAGCCACATCCATAATATAGCACCAGGACCGCCCAAATAGAGCGCGACACCAACACCTGCCATATTACCGGTACCAACCCGTGCGGCGAGTGAAGTACAGAATGCTTGAAAAGAGGAGATACCATCTTCAGCACCTTCGCGGCTTTGCATCATTACCTTCACCATATATGGGAATTGAGTGAATTGAATAAAGCCAAGCCTAATTGTGAAGAATACACCTGCAGCTATTAAGAGGTAGATAAGTAGATGGCCCCATAAAAGACCACTTATCGAGTTTAAGATATCAGCCATGTATTTAGCCTTTTTCTAAGAACGAGTAAATAATGGGGCGGTAATCTACCACAAAGAAAAGCAAAAGCCGAAATTCCTATGGGTTATCCACAGAAAATGTGGATAAGTTGTTAGGATTCGGTGGGCTAAAAAGCATTTGAAAAATAAATAGAAAAAACCGAAAAAAAGGGTTGCACTAAAATCGGATCGCCCTATAATGCGACCCCACTGACACGGGGCGCTACGCTGAAAAGCAACAGGCTAACGAGTTGGGAGTCAAGTAAAACTTAGGTTTTGAGGATTCGAAAAGAAACTTAAATCGATAATCGAAGTGATTAAGTGTTGACAAAAAATTGGGAGTGCTTAGAATGCACATCCCTCGAAACAACGAAATGTTTCGAAACGTTCTTTAAAAATATGAAGCAATCATCTGTGTGGGCACTCGTACAGATTGAGTTCTAACAGCAGATTCTAGTTCGCTAGATGACGCAAACAAATTTAGAGTCTCAATTGTAACTGAGTGACTATATAGTCAATTCGTTTTGATTTTACTTTTTTGAAAAGTAGAAACAAACAATCAGAATTCAATGAGCACGAAGCTTAGGCTTCAAAAAAACTTTTAATTGAAGAGTTTGATCATGGCTCAGATTGAACGCTGGCGGCAGGCCTAACACATGCAAGTCGAGCGGTAACATTTCTAGCTTGCTAGAAGATGACGAGCGGCGGACGGGTGAGTAATGCTTGGGAACATGCCTTGAGGTGGGGGACAACCATTGGAAACGATGGCTAATACCGCATGATGTCTACGGACCAAAGAGGGCTTCGGCTCTCGCCTTTAGATTGGCCCAAGTGGGATTAGCTAGTTGGTGAGGTAAAGGCTCACCAAGGCGACGATCCCTAGCTGGTTTGAGAGGATGATCAGCCACACTGGAACTGAGACACGGTCCAGACTCCTACGGGAGGCAGCAGTGGGGAATATTGCACAATGGGCGCAAGCCTGATGCAGCCATGCCGCGTGTGTGAAGAAGGCCTTCGGGTTGTAAAGCACTTTCAGTCAGGAGGAAAGGTTAGTAGTTAATACCTGCTAGCTGTGACGTTACTGACAGAAGAAGCACCGGCTAACTCCGTGCCAGCAGCCGCGGTAATACGGAGGGTGCGAGCGTTAATCGGAATTACTGGGCGTAAAGCGTACGCAGGCGGTTTGTTAAGCGAGATGTGAAAGCCCCGGGCTTAACCTGGGAACTGCATTTCGAACTGGCAAACTAGAGTGTGATAGAGGGTGGTAGAATTTCAGGTGTAGCGGTGAAATGCGTAGAGATCTGAAGGAATACCGATGGCGAAGGCAGCCACCTGGGTCAACACTGACGCTCATGTACGAAAGCGTGGGGAGCAAACAGGATTAGATACCCTGGTAGTCCACGCCGTAAACGATGTCTACTAGGAGCTGGGGTCTTCGGACAACTTTTCCAAAGCTAACGCATTAAGTAGACCGCCTGGGGAGTACGGCCGCAAGGTTAAAACTCAAATGAATTGACGGGGGCCCGCACAAGCGGTGGAGCATGTGGTTTAATTCGATGCAACGCGAAGAACCTTACCTACACTTGACATACAGAGAACTTACCAGAGATGGTTTGGTGCCTTCGGGAACTCTGATACAGGTGCTGCATGGCTGTCGTCAGCTCGTGTTGTGAGATGTTGGGTTAAGTCCCGCAACGAGCGCAACCCCTATCCTTAGTTGCCAGCGATTCGGTCGGGAACTCTAAGGAGACTGCCGGTGATAAACCGGAGGAAGGTGGGGACGACGTCAAGTCATCATGGCCCTTACGTGTAGGGCTACACACGTGCTACAATGGCAGGTACAGAGAGCAGCGAGCTAGCGATAGTGAGCGAATCCCTTAAAGCCTGTCGTAGTCCGGATTGGAGTCTGCAACTCGACTCCATGAAGTCGGAATCGCTAGTAATCGCAAATCAGAATGTTGCGGTGAATACGTTCCCGGGCCTTGTACACACCGCCCGTCACACCATGGGAGTGGGTTGCTCCAGAAGTGGATAGTCTAACCTTAGGGGGGACGTTCACCACGGAGTGATTCATGACTGGGGTGAAGTCGTAACAAGGTAGCCCTAGGGGAACCTGGGGCTGGATCACCTCCTTATACGATTTAGAACTTATTTGTTCGAAGTGTCCACACAGATGATTGTTGCTTGGCCTGATGGCTAAGTGATATTGCTCTTTAAAAATTTGGAAAAGCTGAAAAATTAAATTCTGATAGATAACGAAAGTTATTTATCGAGTTTTCGAAAGAAAATGCCGATTAATCATTTGATGATTAATTAGCGTCTACTTTAGTATTCAATATTAACTTCTGGCGAAGTTAAACTGTCTTTAGCAGTACAACTTAAAACTATTTTGGGTTGTATGGTTAAGTGACTAAGCGTACACGGTGGATGCCTTGGCAGTTGGAGGCGATGAAGGACGTACTAACTTGCGATAAGCCTAGTCAAGCCAGTAAGAGGCGCTTGAGACTAGGATTTCCGAATGGGGAAACCCACCTGCTTGCAGGTATCGTTAACTGAATACATAGGTTAACGAGGCGAACGCGGAGAACTGAAACATCTAAGTACCCGTAGGAAAAGAAATCAACCGAGATTCCGAAAGTAGCGGCGAGCGAAATCGGAGTAGCCCTTAAGCTTTAGTGTAGTTAGTGGAAGATGCTGGAAAGCATGACGAAACAGGGTGATAGTCCCGTACACAAAAACTTATCTAAAGTGAAATCGAGTAGGTCGGAGCACGTGAAACTTTGACTGAACATGGGGGGACCATCCTCCAAGGCTAAATACTCCCAACTGACCGATAGTGAACCAGTACCGTGAGGGAAAGGCGAAAAGAACCCCTGTGAGGGGAGTGAAATAGAACCTGAAACCGTGTACGTACAAGCAGTAGGAGCCTACTTGTTGGGTGACTGCGTACCTTTTGTATAATGGGTCAGCGACTTATATTCTGTAGCGAGGTTAACCATTTAGGGGAGCCGTAGCGAAAGCGAGTCTTAACTGGGCGCTTAAGTTGCAGGGTATAGACCCGAAACCCGGTGATCTAGCCATGGGCAGGTTGAAGGTTGAGTAACATCAACTGGAGGACCGAACCCACTAACGTTGAAAAGTTAGGGGATGACCTGTGGCTAGGAGTGAAAGGCTAATCAAACCGGGAGATAGCTGGTTCTCCCCGAAATCTATTTAGGTAGAGCCTCGGACGAATACTTACGGGGGTAGAGCACTGTTAAGGCTAGGGGGTCATCCCGACTTACCAACCCTTTGCAAACTCCGAATACCGTAAAGTAATATCCGGGAGACACACGGCGGGTGCTAACGTCCGTCGTGGAGAGGGAAACAACCCAGACCGTCAGCTAAGGTCCCAAAGTGTATGTTAAGTGGGAAACGATGTGGGAAGGCTAAAACAGCTAGGAGGTTGGCTTAGAAGCAGCCACCCTTTAAAGAAAGCGTAATAGCTCACTAGTCGAGTCGGCCTGCGCGGAAGATGTAACGGGGCTAAACATACCACCGAAGCTACGGCTGCGTACGTAAGTATGCGGGGTAGGGGAGCGTTCTGTAAGTGGCTGAAGGTGTGCCGGGAGGCATGCTGGACATATCAGAAGTGCGAATGCTGACATGAGTAACGACAAGAGGAGTGAAAAACTCCTCCGCCGGAAGACCAAGGGTTCCTATCCCATGTTAATCAGGGTAGGGTGAGTCGACCCCTAAGGCGAGGCTGAAGAGCGTAGTCGATGGGAAACGGGTTAATATTCCCGTACTCGGTATGAATGCGATGGGGGGACGGAGCAGGCTAGGCAAGCATGGCGTTGGTTGTCCATGTGAAAGGCTGTAGGCTGGTGACTTAGGAAAATCCGGGTTGCTAAGGCTGAGAGTCGAGACGAGCCACTAAGGTGGTGAAGTTGTTGATGCCCTACTTCCAGGAAAAGCCTCTAAGCTTCAGTTCATACTGAATCGTACCCTAAACCGACACAGGTGGTCAGGTAGAGAATACTAAGGCGCTTGAGAGAACTCGGGTGAAGGAACTAGGCAAAATTGTACCGTAACTTCGGGAGAAGGTACGCTCTTGTTTGTGAAGGACTTGCTCTGTAAGCAAACGAGAGCCGCAGTGACCAGGTGGCTGGGACTGTTTATTAAAAACACAGCACTGTGCAAAATCGTAAGATGACGTATACGGTGTGACACCTGCCCGGTGCCGGAAGGTTAATTGATGGGGTTAGCTTAGGCGAAGCTCTTGATCGAAGCCCCGGTAAACGGCGGCCGTAACTATAACGGTCCTAAGGTAGCGAAATTCCTTGTCGGGTAAGTTCCGACCTGCACGAATGGTGTAACCATGGCCACGCTGTCTCCACCCGAGACTCAGTGAAATTGAAATCGCAGTGAAGATGCTGTGTACCCGCGGCTAGACGGAAAGACCCCGTGAACCTTTACTACAGCTTGGCACTGAACATTGACCCTACATGTGTAGGATAGGTGGGAGGCTTTGAAGCAGGAACGCTAGTTTCTGTGGAGCCGACCTTGAAATACCACCCTTGTAGTGTTGATGTTCTAACTTAGGCCCCTGAATCGGGGTTGAGGACAGTGCCTGGTGGGTAGTTTGACTGGGGCGGTCTCCTCCCAAAGAGTAACGGAGGAGCACGAAGGTTTGCTAAGTACGGTCGGACATCGTACGGTTAGTGTAATGGTAGAAGCAAGCTTAACTGCGAGACAGACACGTCGAGCAGGTACGAAAGTAGGTCATAGTGATCCGGTGGTTCTGAATGGAAGGGCCATCGCTCAACGGATAAAAGGTACTCCGGGGATAACAGGCTGATACCGCCCAAGAGTTCATATCGACGGCGGTGTTTGGCACCTCGATGTCGGCTCATCACATCCTGGGGCTGAAGTCGGTCCCAAGGGTATGGCTGTTCGCCATTTAAAGTGGTACGCGAGCTGGGTTTAGAACGTCGTGAGACAGTTCGGTCCCTATCTGCCGTGGGCGTTTGAGAATTGAGAGGGGCTGCTCCTAGTACGAGAGGACCGGAGTGGACGAACCGCTGGTGTTCGGGTTGTGATGCCAATTGCATTGCCCGGTAGCTACGTTCGGAACTGATAACCGCTGAAAGCATCTAAGCGGGAAGCAGGCCTCGAGATGAGTTCTCACTTTGACTTAGAGTCAACTGAAGGGCCGTTGAAGACTACAACGTTGATAGGCGAGATGTGGAAGTGCTGTGAGGCATTAAGCTAACTCGTACTAATTACCCGTGAGGCTTAACCATACAACGCCAAAGTGGTTTATAAGCGACAGAAGTTAATAGACTAAAGTAGACAAAAGAATTTAATAGCTTTTTCCAGATTTACATTGATGAAGGAGACTTCATTGATGAACAGAATTTCCTGGTGACTATAGCGTTTTGGACCCACCTGACCCCATGCCGAACTCAGAAGTGAAACAAAACAGCGTCGATGATAGTGTGGATTACCCATGTGAAAGTAGAACATCGCCAGGGCCAAATAAGAGAAACCCGTTGCAGCAATGCGACGGGTTTTTTTGCTATTTGGGGTAAAGTACTTCCATGTAGCATCTCCCCTTCGCGCGTCCTTGCGCTCACTTCCTCGAACTGCGAAGCGGTGCTTCGGTTTCTCGTCACCCAAACTCAGAAGTGAAACAAAACAGCCGAAGGGTCGGCCCCGGTCAATGATAGTGTGGATTACCCATGTGACTCTCTATTTAAAAAATGAGAACATCCTACTTCGTAGCGAGCCAGGGCCAAATAAGAGGTTGATGAAAAGCGTTCATCCATGAACTTCATCGACATTCGAACATCCATGTACATCAAAACCCGTTGCAGAGATGCGACGGGTTTTTTGCTGTTTGGGGTATAGAAAATCTCGCGAGGTAAACTCGCTCCCACCACAATATCAGCACAGTGCAACATGCTAAGAGGCGGTTCACCCACCGATGGCTTGCAATGAAGTTCCAGCAAAAAATGTACCTCAAAACCCGTTGCAGTAATGCAACGGTGGGGTATAGAGAGTCACGCGAGGTGAGCTCGAGCCCACCATATACATTGCTAGCGTGTGAAAAAACTCCAGGCGATAAAACGGCTTGTCTTATTACCTTGCTCCATCTCGATCACTTTTACTTGCTCTGCAGCGAACTGTTTAAGTTGCTGTTTAAGTGGTTTGACGTTGTCTTTATTAGAGATAAGGGAAGTAAACCAATAAACTTGCTCTTTGAAAGTGACACTCTCAGAGATCATATCCAGTATAAAACGCTTTTCTCCACCTTCACACCATAACTCTTGAGCTTGGCCGCCAAAATTTAGCGAGGCTTGTGGTGCTCGGTTAAGGTTTTTCCACTTTCTTTGCGTGCCCTTGTTTGCATCTGCTTCACTGGAATGGAAGGGCGGGTTACACATTGAAAAATGATAAAACTGGTTTGCTTTTATTATTGTTTTAAAAAAGTGATTAGGCTGCTTTTGTTGCATCACTTTTACCGGCAACTTATTTAGTTCTGCGATGGTTTTGGCACACTTCACAGCAAGAGGATTGATGTCAGAGGCCACAAAGCGCCAGTTATATTCTCTTGATCCCAAGATGGGATAGATCAAATTGGCACCAGTGCCAATATCTACGCCTTGCACCTTATCTGGCAAGTTACTTTCATCTAACAGATCTTTCAACGCATGGATATAGTCTGCTCTGCCTGGAACCGGCGGGCATAAAAATTGTGCGGGGATATCCCAAACTTGTATATCGTAGTCTGATTTAAGCAATGCTTTATTTAACAGTTTTACGGCATCTGGATTAGTGAAGTCGATGCTTTTTATGCCATCAGCTCGGTTGTAAGTAAAATTCTTTAAAGCGGGTTCAATCGCTATAAGCTTGTCTAGATCATAGCCTGAATTATGCTTGTTTCTTGGGTGCACAGGATTCTTCGAATAAATAAAAAGGATTATAACACTTTTAATCGAACGCTTAAGTCTTGAATACTGGCTTTATCTTAGAGGCATATCAACCCTTTTATTTGCTTCGTTTAAGAGTTTACTTATCAATCAGTCAACTGGTACGATGAGGTTAGTGTTAAAAGAATAAAAACAAAGAAATGATAGAGCAAAAATCACTATTAGTAGATATAGCAGATGGACATAAACTCCACCTCAGATATATAGCAAAACCGGATAGTAGCGGCCCCGCTGTGTTTTTTATGCATGGTGCAGTTGAAAATGGCAAAATTTTTTATACTGAAAGTAATAAAGGGCTAGCGCCTTTTTTAGCTGAACACGGCTATCGCTGTTTTGTTGGTGATCTTCGTGGGCGAGGAGAGAGCATACCTAAAATCGACGCTGAAGCGGATTATGGTCAAACTGAATCAATCTTGCACGAAATCCCTGAAATGCTGAATTTTATCGAACGATATACCGGATCTAGAGCACAATATTGGATTGCGCATTCTTGGGGAGGAGTATTGATGAATAGTGTTTTTGCACGCTTTCCTGAAGAAATTCCGCATGTTAAAGCATGTGTTTATTTTGGCTCTAAGCGTAGTTTACATAACAATCACCCGAGCAAATTACTTAAAGCAAACCTGATATGGTTTAACGTTGCGCACTATTATTCGAAAAAGCATGGGTACTTACCTGCGAAGAGACTTGGTTGGGGAAGTGATGATGAGTCTTTAAAGTCACATGCACAAAGCGCTGACTGGGCACAGAAGCACCCATGGGTTGACTCCGATGACGGTTTTAATTATGCCGCGGTATTACAAGACATGACGTTGCCTCCAATCTTGCACATTGCTGGCGTTAAAGATAAAGCACTGGCACAACCTGTCGATATTCAAGCGTTTATTCGTGAATCTGGAAAGGGGATACAAGAACTCAGAATTTATGGAAAAAAGCACGGCCATCGGCACAATTATGGGCACATAGACATGTTAACCCATAAACATGCACGTGATGATCAGTTTAAAGATTTGCTGGCGTGGTTTGATCGCTTTGTGGTTGAGCAATCATCTTCTCAATAAATGCTTCATAGCGCTGCCACTTTTCCAGTGGCTGCGTACTGATTGGCTTTCTGACCTGCGCCTTACTTAGGGTATGCACCGGCTTTTTAGATTTGTGAAACTCCAAGCATTCAGGTTCGTATTTTTGATATAAAAAGCTCAAGCATTGTTTGAGGGACTTTTCAGGCTCTGCAATAAGTTGTTCGTAACTGAGCGTAAAAATATCTCTTTTCATAAATTGGTTAAAATGTGACATCAAGTCGCTTTGCGCTTGCGCATACAAGGCAAATTCACTTAAAGAGCAAAAGTAGGGCTCGCTTTCGGCGAAATGATTACTGTAGACCGACCAGGCTGTTGCATTGAGGTTGCGAGTTAAATGAATAATTCGCGCCTCAGGGAAGAGCTTGTGGATTAAGCCCAGATTTTGAAAATTAGCTGGAAGTTTATTGATCACCACTTCTTCCGGCACTCGATGTCGCTTTATCTCGTCGACATAGAGTATGCGGCAATGATCTAACATAGAGTTACTTAGTTGGTCTAAACAACCTGGGAACTCTGAATTGTTGCGTTTACTGAGGTAAGGGACAATTTTATCGCTGATCACGGTATTCTCGCCTAGTGTACCAACATGTGAATGTTGCACTAGCATTTGTTCTAGGAGAGTCGAGCCAGTTCTTGGCAAACCAACAATAAAAACAGGGGTAAATGTTGTCTTAACCTTATCACTAGGTTTATCAAAAAACGCTTTGCCACAATACTTTTTGATTGATTCAAAAAATGGCAGCATGTCTACAGTACGAAACTCGCTCATCAGCAGCTGTGTATCATTCGCTAAAGCATAGTTATCTTGGGCTGCATTAAAGTTACCTAATTGTTCATGACACTTAGCAAGAGCATAGTGGACCACGGTTTTTAGTCTCGGTGCTTCAAACTCATTTTCCAATTTTTCTAAAATCGCTAAATATGTAGGTAATTCTTTGGCTGAGGACATTTGTACCAGTTCGTACAGCATAAAGGCAGTCACTGTACTATGAGGACAATCTAACCCCGCTTTAAAGACATTTTTGGCTTGTTCAATAAAGCCATAGTCCAGATAAAATTGACCGAGTTGGTAATGGGCTTGGGCATTATGTTTTGCCACGCTTAAGGTGTATTCAAGTACGGTTTTTGCGTCAACCGGTGAACCTACGGCTAAAAATGCATCGGCCAATGCGAAGAGCGGCTCAAGCATTTTTGGTAAATGTTCGCAGGCTCTTTTTAAATAGTAGATTGCGTTATCATACTGCTCTAAACGCATGCAAATGCGGCCTAGACCAAATAGAGCTGGACCGTTGTTAGGTGACTGTTTTAGTACAGACTTGTACATAAACTCAGCTTCTCTAAGCTTGTTTTCGGCTAATAATTCGTTGGCTCGCTTTAATAACAACATGTTTGTATTCAAAATTAACTGCTTTGTTATATAGGATAAAAATAAAAAGGCGAAATAGCTAATGCTAGTTCGCCTTTGTTTCTGGGTTACAGTAAAAGTTAGAACGTATAGGTTGCTTTCACATAGTAGAAACCACCATTAATACCGTATGGTGAAGTTTCATAGTATTTGCCACCCCAGTTGTTATTTGGGATACCTGTAGCGTCAAAGAAGTCTAGTTCTTCAGCATCTTGGTCAAAGATATTATTTGCACCAACAGATAGACTGATCGAATCTGTTGCAAAGTAGGTAAGCTCTGCATCAAATGTGATTGTCGCGTCCGCTGTTTTTGCTGTTGCATCATAATCGACGTGAACGCCTTGGTATTCGCCAAAGTAGTTCATACGAACAAAACCTGAGAAGTTATCCCATTGCTGAGCCCAAGTTAATGTGCCTCTGTGCTTCGGTAAGTCGTTTTCTAAACGAGATACCTTGAAGTCACCTGTGATAGCAGAGAAGCGGTCTACTTCGGTTTCATTCCAGTTGTATGCGGCACTGAATGTTGCATAACCACCCAGCATATCCATAGAATAGTTACCAACTAAGTCGATACCTTGAGTCGTGGTATCGAAGTCGTTAGTGAAGAAGCTCACCTGCGCTAAGTTATCAACGTTAGGAACACCCGCCGCTTTAAGGGCTGCTTTGTCAGCATCACTTAAAACGATTTTTTCAGACTGGCTTAGACGGTCAGTTACTTCAATGTTGTAGTAATCTAACGTAATAAATAAGTCGCCAGAGCGATATACCGCACCTAGTGTGTAACTTTCTGACTCTTCAGGAGTCAATTCAGTACCACCAAGCTGCTCTGAAACAGGGTTTGTTGGTGGTAATAGTGCTGAATCTACCAATACACCACTGCTTAAGTTTGTCTGCACGTTAGACACGTTAGCTTGACCTACCGTTGGCGCGCGGAAACCGGTACTGATTGAACCACGAACCGAGAAGTCTTCGGTAACATGATATTGACCTGTGATCTTAAAGTTTGTAGTCGAACCAAATGAATCGTAATCTTCGTAACGAAGCGCCCATCCCATCATAAACTCTTCAGTAAATGGGGTCTCGATATCCACATAAGCAGCATAGTTACGACGAGTGTATTCCCCTGCTGCAGAAGGTTTGAAGCCTGGGAAACCATTTGAACCTATCCCAAAGCCTTGCTCAGTCAGTGGCCCTGCAATAAATGATGCTTCATCACCTGAAAGTACTTCAAATGTTTCTTCATGCCACTCAAGACCTGCTGCAACGTTTACATCGTAAGCTAGGTCAAAGTCATAGCCTTTTGACACGTCAAAGTTAAAATTCTTTTCCAGTTGGATGTATTTACCTGGGCTGAAGTCCATAGGCGTATCTGCGCCAAGTGAAGCGTTTACCGTGTTAGTGATGAAGTAACGTGATTCGTTACGACCAACCGAGCCACTTAAGTCCCAGTAACCCCCCTCCAAAAAGCCGTCTTTAAACTCACCTTCAACGCCGATAGTTAGAGAGGTATCAGTGATGTTACCACCAAAGTTCGGCGTGAAACCTCCAGGTAAAATTTCATTAAAGGCAAAACAGTTTCTACCTAACTCGGTATCAGCAGCAATTAATTGATACGCTGGGATGTTCGCTACATTTTTATCCGTCAAGTTAACTACCGGACATTCGATACCCACACCTACACCATCTAAGTCTCCCACTAACAGCGTTTCACCACCGTCGTTAGAGTATACACCAGGACGGGTTTGTGGATTTCGATAATAGAATCCGCCTTTAACGTCTCGCTCGGAGTAGTTGCCAAACATATAGAATCGAGCATTGTCAGTGACATCTACGCCAACATTACCGAAGATACTTATATCATCTTTAATTTCTGGCGCACCCCAGATCTGCGCTGGGTCACCAACTCCTTCAACTCCGGCACCAATGTAAGCTGCTGCATCAGGACGCTGAACACTGCGGCTAGTCGCATCCGCTTCTTTGTACTGAAAGCTTAAGTTAGCAAAACCATCATCTGTAAATGGCAAACCTACGTTACCTTCGATAACCGTCGTGTCGCCGTCACCTTCGTAGTATTCACCTTGACGAATAGAGAACGAGCCCCCTTCGCTAGCGTCTTTAAGTACAAAGTTCATTACACCCGCGATTGCATCTGAACCGTACTGCGCGGCAGCACCGTCGCGAAGTACCTCCACCTGTTTGAGCGCGATACTAGGGATCACTGAAATATCAGGACCTTGAGCACCGTCGTTAATACCGCCACCTAAAAAAGCAATAACCGATGAACGGTGGCGACGCTTACCATTTAACAAAATCAGCGTACTGTCCGCAGGCAATCCGCGTAAGTTAGCTGGCCTTACTAGAGTCGCTGCATCACTGATTGGGTTTGCATGTACGTTCAAAGATGGTACAGATCCTTTCAGTAATTCCAGCATGTCAGAGCCCGCAGCTTTCGACATATCTTCAGCACCGATGATGTCAATTGGTACTGGTGACTCGCCTACAGAGCGAGGAGCAGCCCGGGAGCCAACTACCGCGATTTTTTCAATTTTTTCATCTGCTTTTGCTTGGTTGGCTTCTTCAGCCATTGCGGTGGTAGTAAGAAGTGAGGTTGTTGCTGCTGAAGCGAGCGCGAAGCGAATTGCACGGCGCACCGTGTTACTTTTTAGTTTCATCCTGTTTCCCCAGTTGATTGTTGTTGTCATACCAATAAAAAAGGCCATTTATAATATTTTTACCTTTAATACACATATAATTTAATTTGCTATGTGTTGGCAAGCGCTTTTTTAAAATTAGCAGTGATTTCTGAAACTGCAACTTTCTTAATAACTTTTTGTTTAGGCTAAGAAGAATTGCAAAGGTTGAATGATAAGTTATTGTTGAAGATGAACTTTTGGACGGTTTAACTAGTTTTGAAGAGAAACACCCAGTTGCTTATAATTTGTTGTTACAAAGTTTAGCGAGATTACGGAAATTTCATTATTCAGTTTTTGTAGATTAATTGAGCAATGCTAGGTGCTAGTCTTTGTGTGAGTGATTATTGTACAGTTTTGTGTGGTAATTGAGGTTGATTTTGTTCTAGTTCGTTGTTTTGCACACTTTACGTATAACTTTACTCGTTAGAATAGCTAATTTGTACCAATGGCTAATAGCTAAAGTGCTAAAAATTTTGATAGACTCTGGACAACACTATCTTTGAGTTTATTAATGAAACTGATCAAAGTTGTCCATAAAGCACCGATGCGCGTTGCTCGGATCAGTAAACGCAGACAGCAAATAAGATTGCGCAGAGCAATGATTGCGCTCAAATGCGCACTAGAACAAGAGAAACAAGAAACGAAAGAAATGCTTGAGATATACAAGCGATATACTTTGGGGCGAGCGCATAAGGCTGAGCTAAAAACAGCAAACGCCCAACTTGTGGATATTCTCAAAGGATTAGGATTGGGTGTGTTTGCCGTTTTACCTTTTGCCCCCATTACCATTCCGATAATCGTAAAGGTCGGTCAATTAGTGGGCGTGGATGTTTTGCCTAGCTCATTCAACTTGAAAAAAAAGCCAACAAAAACCGAGGAACAGTGAATTTTCTTTTTAGCCTTGGTAATCTAAGTACGAACATAATAAATTTGAGGCCTACATGAACAACCTACTCGTTCACTCTGCGAAGGGTACACCCATTTCTATCTTCTCTGCTGCAGAATTAGCGTCATGGCAAGCGCAGCAGTCAAGTACGACACAGCTTTTCGTAAAAACCGCACAACTTCAATCGCAAAAAAATATTCTTATTCCGAATGCTGATTCTGGAGAAGTAGAGCGAGTTATTGTTATTGCTGAAGACGATGATTTTTGGCTATTGGGCGATCTTGCAAAGCAGTTACCAAAAGGTACTTATTTTATTGATATCGCTTCTGAGCAAGTTGAGAGCCACGCTATTGCGTTTTTACTGGGGGCGTATCAATTTTCTGCTTATAAAGAATTGCCAGCGATTGTCGCAAAGCTTGCTATCGAAGATGCTGATATATATGCCAAAGTAAAAGCGGCTGTCGAGTCTATTAATCTTGCAAGAGATCTAGTAAACACACCGGCTGCCGATATGATGCCTCAGCACATGGCTGAAGTAATGGAAGAACTTGCCGAGCAATATGGCGCATCATTTGAACAAATCATTGGTGATGAGTTATTAGAGCAAAACTACCCAACAATCCACATGGTGGGCCGTGCGAGTGACAATGCTCCGCGTTTGCTTGACTTACGTTGGGGTAATGAAAACCACGCAAAACTTACGTTAGTTGGTAAAGGCGTATGTTTTGACTCTGGTGGTCTGGACTTAAAACCTGCGTCTGGAATGCGTAATATGAAAAAAGACATGGGCGGAGCGGCTCATGTTATCGCGTTGGCCAATATGATTATGGCGGCAAAACTGCCTGTAAGATTACGCGTACTTATCCCAGCGGTAGAAAATGCGGTTTCTCGCAATGCCTTTAGGCCGGGTGATGTGATCAAAACACGTAAAGGTATTACGGTTGAAATTGACAATACCGATGCCGAAGGACGCTTGGTTTTATGTGACGCATTGGCAGAAGCGCAAACAGAAGCGCCTGAGCTATTGATAGATTTTGCAACCTTGACTGGTGCGTGTCGCGTTGCACTTGGCACTGAACTGCCTGGTTTTTATTCTACAGATCAAGCGATTGCTTCTGAGCTAATGGAAATTGGTCTGGGTAATTCGGATCCTATTTGGCAACTGCCTTTGTTTGATCAGTATAAGGCGCTGTTCAAGAGCGATATCGCCGATATTGCTAACTGTGGTTCGACGCCGTTTGGTGGTTCAATAACAGCTGCACTGTATCTAAAAGAATTTGTTGAGCCAGCCACGACACCTTGGCTACATTTTGATGTGATGGCTTGGAACGTGAGAGCGTTACCGGGTAGACCTGTTGGTGGTGAAGCATTGGGTCTTAGAACCATGTTTAGTTATCTTGAGAAAAAGTTCAGCTAATCACAATCACAGAGCCTGAAATCTATGAAAAACCCAGCTACGTAAGCTGGGCTTTTTGTTTGTCTAATAACCGAATTGGTATAATTAATTTTAGATTAGTTTTACTGCTTTTCAGGAATGTTTTCTAAGATCCCTTTCATTTGCTGCCAATATAGGCCAACGCTTGAAATTTCTACTTTTTCCTCGGGAGAGTGTGGAAATTTGATGGTTGGACCAAAAGAAATCATATCCATGTTCGGGTAAGGTTCTTTGAACAAACCACATTCAAGACCAGCATGAATAACCATAATATGTGGCTTTTCACCGTAGATTGATTCATACATATCACGGAAAATAGCTAATACTTCTGAGCTTGGATCAGGTTTCCAGCCTGGGTAAGCACCACTAAATTCAATGTCTGCTTGTGTCAGCTCAGCCAGTGAACGCAACATACCCTCGACATCACTGCGACCAGAATCAATTAATGAACGGATCAAACATAGGACTTCTAAACTGTTATCTGTAGTAGAAATTACACCCATATTAAGTGAGGTTTCAACAACACCTGGAATGTCGTCGCTCATGCGTACAACACCATTAGGGCAAGCATTGAGAAGCGCTAATACTTTGCTTTCAGAAGCTTGGCTCATTGGCAACGTGGTACTTTTTGAGGTGCTGAGCGCAAATGTGATCCCGGTTTCTATGGCACATAATTCTTGCTTAATGATGGTTTCATAAGCTTCAATCAGCGCCTGGAACTCGCTTATTTGCGTTTCATCAAAACTAATGACAGCGTATGCTTCGCGCGGAATTGCATTGCGTAGGGAGCCGCCTCTGATCTCGATAAGTCTTAGATCAAAGTCTGCAATATGGTGTTTTAAGAATCTTGCGAGCAATTTATTAGCGTTTGCACGACCAGTGTGAATGTCGACGCCAGAGTGTCCGCCGCGTAAGCCTTTTAGAGACAGCTCAAAGATTTGATGGTGTTTAGGTAACGCTTCTCGCACGAGTTGTAGAGTTAAGGATGCATCTACACCACCTGCGCAACCCATATAGATTTCGCCTTCTTGCTCTGAATCGGTGTTGAGCAGAATTTCTCCTTCTAACCAGCCAGGTTGCAAACCAAACGCGCCGCTCATGCCTGCTTCTTCATCAACGGTGAGTAACACCTCAAGTGGACCGTGTTTGATATCGTCAGCGTCTAATACGGCCAAACATGATGCCATGCCGATACCATTGTCTGCACCTAATGTAGTGCCAGTTGCAGTTACCCAATCATTATCAACATATGGTTTGATTGGATCGGTAACGAAGTCGTGTGCTGTATCGTCATTCTTTTGTGGCACCATATCAATGTGTGCTTGTAGTACAACAGGCTTACGATTTTCCATGCCACTTGTTGCAGCTTTTTTGATGAACACATTACCAGTGTTATCACGACGTACGTCTAAATTTTTGCTTTTAGCCCAGTCAACAATAAAGCTTGCTAGCGCTTCTTCGTGTTTTGAAGGGTGGGGAATGGCACAAATTTGGTCAAAAAACTTCCAAATTGCTTGTGGTTCTAATTGACTGATCTCGGTATGCGCTTTGAGCACAATAAACTCCTTGGATGAGCGATAATAATATTGCAATATTACCACCCACCCAAGGGCAAGATCGAGCAATTAACCTTAATTCGGGAGAGTAGGTTAGTTATTGAGCTTGACTCGCGGCCACTGCTGGTGCAATCAACTCAAGACCTGTTTTATCGCAATCAGGTAAACGTGCATCCGACATCGCAATTGGGGTCGTTCTTTCTCCCCATTTTAAATAGCTCGCAGCCCAGGTTAATCCAGCGCCAAATGCCGCCGACATAATATTA
Organism: Pseudoalteromonas sp. JC3; assembly: GCF_030291895.1. NCBI lineage: Bacteria > Pseudomonadati > Pseudomonadota > Gammaproteobacteria > Alteromonadales > Pseudoalteromonadaceae > Pseudoalteromonas > Pseudoalteromonas sp. JC3. Next base: position 135,086 of record NZ_CP127856.1, read on the forward strand.
GCGTGTGGCTTAATAAGACCACTTTCGACAGCTTCACAAAGTGCAATTGCAATTGTTGCAGCTGAGGTATTACCGTACTTGTCGATATTGACCATGACTTTATCATCTGAAATTTCCAAACGATTTTGGATCGCTTGAATGATACGAAGATTTGCCTGGTGCGGGATAAGTACATCAATGTCTTCTAGTGATAGCTGTGCTTGGTTGAGTACATCATCACATGCTTCACTCATACCTTTTACAGCACGCTTGAAGATTTCACGTCCCTCAAAAGAGAGGTCAGAAGGTCCGGTGCCTGCACAGCGGTCCATATCGGTACCATAGTTTGGAATGTGTAATATACTTCTGTCAGTGCTATCACAGCCAGTTTTGGTGCCTAATAGGCCGGTTGGTTCCTCACTTGCTTCAAGCACGACTGCACCAGCACCGTCGCCAAATAATACCGCGCTGTCGCGCTTTGCCCAGTTTACATACCAAGTCATACGCTCAGCTGCAACAATGACTGCTCTTTTAATCATACCGGCTTGGATCTGTGCGGTGGCATTTTGTAATGCATACAAAAAGCCCGAACAGGCCGCATTGGTATCACATGCTGCAGCACCCACGGCTCCAATATTCTTTTGTACTAAAGAAGCTGTATTTGCCACCATAGTTGACGGGGTGCAGGTTGCAAGTAGAACAAGATCGATGTCTTTACCTTCAAGTCCTGCACATGCCAAAGCGTGTTGGCTTGCAACCGTTGCAAGTTCGGCAGTGCTAACATGACTAACGCGTCTGGATTTTATACCTGTTCTTGTACTTATCCATTCATCATTGGTATCAACGATGGTGCTAATTTCATCATTACTGATGCTCGCTGGTGGAATGCACTTACCCCAGCCCGTGATTTTTGCATAAACCATAGTGTCTCTTATTCTAATCCGACCAGTTGGCCAATTTTTTATTTATACCAAATCCTTCACAGTATTGCCATAAAAGCGAAGCTGTGGCTTGTAAAACGGCGATATAACTGAGTTCGATCACACCTATTTTCGCTAGATTAGGTATAATTCTTTTATCTTAGCTTAGCTTCTTATATTTTCATGAAAATTGCGTTTTCTCCCAGCTCTGCATTGGGTCAACTGTTGTTGTTGCGATCTGTGGCAATCATCATTCAAATAGTGATGCTCGCTATCGCAGCTCTAGTTTTTGGTAAACAATTTGATTTTGTTGCAGTGGTTGGAGTGGTGGCAGCGGAGTCGGTATTTCAGCTATTAAGTATTTACGCCTACCGTAACACAAAAGAAGCCGCGTCTATTGGTATGACAATGCAATTGTTGGCGGACATTTTGTTTCTTACTATTTTGTTGGACCTGACGGGTGGAGCGACCAATGCGTTTGTGTCCTTGCTGGTATTGCCAACGGTTATTGCAGCAGTAACTATTCCAACTATCAACATGTTGATGGTGTCGGCTGGGGCGATTGGGGCTTATCTTTATCTTTATATAAAAATGTCTCATGAACATGTCCACCATATGGACATGAGCACTCACTTGCTCGGGATGTTAGTTAACTTTACTTTCACTATTATAGTCGTTGTTACCGTGGTGAGCATATTGGTAAAGCAAAATCGAAAAAAAGAGCGGGCAATTGCCATGTTACGAGAGCAGCAGCTACAGCAAGAGCAATTAATCGCATTAGGTAGTGCGGCCGCACAAGCAACCCATCAACTCGCCACGCCAATCGCACATTTGGCGCTATTACACGAAGAGCTGGAGGAGTCGTATCCAAAAGATCCATGTGTTCAAGAAATGTCGGAACCTCTTGGGAAATGTAAGGAGCAGCTTAATGTCTTTAGAGAATTCACTGAGTATTTAAAGTCAGCGTCTAAACAAATGATAACTGCAGAGCATCTTGCAGAGCAGTTAAAAGAATTAACGAATTTACAATTTCCACGGCAGCATTTTCGATTCGATATTACTAATGTTCAGGGGGGGCTGTGCGATGATCCTATGTTGATGCCTTCGATTTTGAACCTTATTAGTAACGGTGTGCGAGCAAATGAACAAGCAAAACAGACGGACATAGAGGTGATATTTACCTCCGAGCCGACTGAGCATGTGATCACCATTCTTGATAAAGGTGAGGGAATAGCAGAAGAAAGGCTAGCGCAGCTGGGGCACAATGTAGTGAATAGTGAATCTGGGCTTGGCATGGCGGTACTGCTTAGTCATGCGACAATTGAACGGCTTGGTGGACATCTGCTTATTGAAAGCGACGTTACCGATGGGACAAAATGTACGATTAAACTACCAAGGGTGAGTGATGAAGTTACTGCTTGTTGAAGATGACGTGCCTTACGCACAAACATTGATGAGGCGCTTGGAAAAACAAGACTTTGGTGTTGAACACGTCACTTTAATTGAAGATATGCAGGTGGCTTGTAAACGAGAAGCTTTCGACTACATATTGTTGGATATGAAGCTGGGTGAGGCCAACTCAATAAACTTCATAACACAAATCAAGCAGCTCAATCCAAGCGCTCGCATTGTATTATTAACGGGTTATGCTAGCATTGCAACTGCAGTTGAGGCGATAAAATTGGGTGCTGATGACTACCTAACTAAGCCAGCAAGTACCAGTTTGATAGTACAAACGCTATTGGGAGAGAAAACTCAAGAAATCGTAGAAGAAGTCATGTCTCCAGAGCGACTTGAGTGGGAACATATTCAGCAAGTTCTAAAGGCAAACGAAGGTAATATTTCTGAAACTGCACGGCAACTTAATATGCACCGAAGAACGCTGCAGAGGAAATTACAAAAGAAACCTGTTTATAAGTAGGTTTTCACTTATACTCATTATTAAATAAAATGAAATATGCTGAGTTAGTCGATGATATTCTCATTTGAAGCATTGAACCTTTGGGCAATTATTCTCGCCGCTTTGTCTTCCTTTATGTTAGGTGGTATTTGGTATTCGCCTATGCTGTTCCAAAAAACATGGATGGAGGGGTGTGGGTTAACAGAGCTTGACTTACAAACGAGCGATCCCAAGATGACTTTTGGCGTCGCATTTCTGTTATCTTTGTTGTCCGCTGTGTTTATGGCTGTGATGCTTGATCTATCGCTCTCTTTGTTAGCGGCTACCGGAGTTGGGCTTGGTGTGGGGGTTTTTTTCGTCGCCTGTTCATTAGGAATAAGCTATATATTTGAGCAGCGCCCGATGAAACTGTTTTTAGTCAACGGTGGCTATCATGTGTTACAGTTTACGCTCATTGCATTTGTACTTAGGATCATGAGCTAACTCGGTATGGCAAAACCCAATAAAAAAGGCCCTGTTAGAACCGTCGATATTTATTGTTCTGGATGCCGCCAGCAGCTATTTAAGTATCGTAAGGGAGGCAAGGGCAGCCTCGTTAAATGTTTTAAAGAACGGATCACCCAGGACTTTACCACCAACCAAGTAAACTGCCCCAATTGTGAGCAAGAGTTTGCCCGGGATACACTAGTGAGAGGTGCGCCAGCACTGAAAATAATTGGTGGCAAGGTCACCTTCAAGTAGTTATTACTCCAATTCTTATTGCTCACCTTTTTTTGTTATCAGACAAATGTCCTGTCTTGAATTTCCCAGTTTGTTACTATTTCGCCGTTTGGCTTTGCTGTTTCAATGAATGAAAATGACCCTTCCCATGGAACTGGGCCAGCCTATTGGGTCTTGCTAAATGGAAAAAACATGATCGATTTAATGTTCGATATCATCGGTATGACAGGCACTTTCTTGGTCGTTGGTGCATTCTTTATGCTACAACTGGAAAAGGCATCTCCCGATAGTTTAACGTATAACTTGATGAATTTAAGTGGTGCGATCCTACTACTGATTAGCCTTTGTTATAACTTTAACCTTGCAAGCTTTGTGATAGAGTTATTTTGGATCGCAGCGTCTTTAATTGGTTTATTTAAATATTTCAAAGCGAGAAAGTTGGCATCTGCTTAGGGTCTAAAAGAAAAGGCTAATCAAAAACTTGCGTAGTGGCTAGGAGCAAGTATTATTAAGTTAATCATATGCTGCTACGTAGGTTAGAGTAATCTAACACTACGAGTGAAGTGTGGGAACATAGAGCTCGTATAATATGAAAAACTTAAGCGCGTTAATTAAAGTCACTCCATTATTAATTCCTTTTGCGGTAGTCGCTGAACCAGAAGCTATGGACGCCGACCTTTATCAGCTGTCGTTTGAAGAGCTGTTGAATGTAAACGTCTCTATCGCAACCAAAACCGATGAGACTAGAGCATCGGTTCCCTCTAGTATTACTGTCTTTAATTCAGAACAAATCAATAGCCTAGGTGTCGACAATGTTTATGATTTAATGAATTTTGTACCTGGCTTTCAATCTACTCGAGGCGATTGGGTTGGAGCCGTGCCAAAAGAGCATACCCGTGGTGTGTATCTGGATACTGGACATGTGTTAGTGATGATTGACGGGCAAAGGCTGAATGAGTCTTCATTCGGTAAAGCGTCGGTCTACACCCCGTACATTCCCATTGAAATTATCAATAAAGTTGAATTTATTCGAGGCCCAGGCTCCGCACTTTATGGTAGCAATGCCTTTCTTGGTGTAATGAATATTATTACCAAAAAACATAGTAATCAGCTTTCTGTTGGCTATGGTGAGCATGGCAGCGCTCAAGCGGCGATCAATATTTCAAAGCAAGTGTCTAACGAAACACAGGTCTACGCTAATATTGCATTTAATAAACGCACTGGTGATAGCTATTTTGGAGGTGCCGTAAAAGACCCGTTAGAATCACTTTTTGCTGTGTTTGGCGGCAATCATCAAGCGTTAACATGGCAAGTAAGGTTTAACCGCACTCAACTTGACGAGTTTTTAAATCTTTCCCGTTATTCCCCTGAAAACGAACACAAAAGCGAGAACTATGCGGCAACATTTGAGTATCAGTGGCAAATTACTGAGTTACTCGAGTTAACCCATAAACTGAGCTTTATTGAGCATAACATTGAAAGTGCAGGGCTCATCGTTACAGCAGCAGAAATAGGTATCACGCAAGGAGGTGACTTTTTAGTTGGCCCAGCTTGGCAATCTAGAGACTTAACTTATAACCTAGATGGTGGTTATAAACAAAATGACCATTTACAATGGAATTTCGGCATTGAGTTGTCAAAGGAAGAGCAAAGTAAAGCAGGTGTAAGAACTACTTACTATGACCAAACTGCTGGTGACATCATTATTTATAACCATACCTATTTGGGTGGAGTGCAGACAATATCTGACTACGCGCCATTTTATTCGCTACGTCAGGATTTTGATTCTTATGCGGGTTATGTTCAAGCTAAGTATCGATTTAGCGAGCAACTTAGTATGTTTGCAGGAGCACGATATGACGAAGTGAAAGACATAGACGATAATTTATCGCCAAGGCTTGCATTCGTTTACGGCTACGATGAAGCAAACACTTTTAAGCTACAATATGGAGAGTCTTTTCGTACACCAGTCAGTAATGAGCTTAACTCAAACGATGACGTTACATCAGGTAATTCGAACTTAACTTCAGAATATGTAAAAACGACAGAGCTGGTCTGGCATTATCAAGACGAGTCCAAACAATTTGACGCGGTACTGTTTAACAATGAACTAGAAGATTTTATTAATCTTGTATCCATTGATGATGAGCAAGCTGAGTTTACATTTGATAATGTCTTTGAGACGAGTATGCAGGGTATTGAAGTTAATGCTAATTTTAATTTGAGTGACTCAACATGGATACAAGGTGCATACACCCATTTATTTGACGAGCCATTAAACGGCAGTTTTAAAAAGTTTGCTGCACTTGCCTTTACTCATAAAAGAGAGGCGGTAGAAGTTACTTTAAATGCAATTTGGCGAGACACAACATTGATACTTGCACCCCCAGAGTCAACTGTAGATGATTTCAAGCAGTCAAGTTACTACCTCATTGGCGGTACCGTTTCTTTTAATTTGGATAACAATACTAAAATTCAACTGAAAGCTGAAAATCTTTTTGATAAAAAATACACTGTATTTGATCCAAGATTGATTGATGGTCATGTGCCACAACAGGGCAGAAATATCATGATTCTGTTTGAATATCGCTTTGGATTTAGATGATAATTAAAACCACCATTTATGAACTAATGGTGGTTTAATTGTTTTTTTAGAAAGGATCAGGACATTTTCCTTTACAAGGGTAGCCATTCCATCTGAGGATGATATTTCGCGATGTTGAGGATGAATAACCATCGTTATCACGAACTTTAGCCATTACAACGAAAGAGTCTCCATCTTGTCCAACAAGCTCAGTGGATGAACCACTCTGTTTTACGCCATTAACCCAAAGCTCCTGAGAACCAATCGAACCATCTTTATCTCTGGCAACGATATACACATGTTTATTAGCACTACCAGCTATTGCACTATGCCAAATTTCGACCGACGGTTTATAGTCACACACAGTTTCATAAACTGCTTCCGAATGAGAAAAAGGAACATTATGTGCTGTACAAGATACTAAGTGAGTTTCTCGTAAGCGTGCCCCAGTAACTCCGGTAACCCACTGTTCTACTAATTCTTGTAGCTGAGCGCTATTTGAAGTTTGTAATGGTATATACTTGCGAATTGTAACAAAGTTATCATCCACAACATGACAACTTCCAATTCCAGAGGGACATGTGCTATAGGCATATTCACCTACGCACGAAGCTTCACCTTCATAAAAGTTTTTAGTACCTGTTTGCTCACTTCTGCAGTTAACCGGTTCATACTCTATGGCATTTGAGAGGCATGAAACACACATTAAAATTGAATAGATTATTGCTTTTATACGTTTTCCTTATTGTTTTTATATTACATACAAAAGATATCTTTTTATTTCTTAATGGTAAATATTTGGTATCTTGATTTTTTGGTTTTATAAAGTGGTGATCGAAATGGCTTTGGCTTATAAGTTAAAGAATAGAATAGGCAAGATGTTTTCAACTGGAGGCTTCTCATACCCTCTACTAGTAGGAATTTCTGGCGTTCAGGGCTCTGGTAAATCAACACTCAGCTATTCTCTTTGTAAACAACTTAGGGGAGTTGGCATTACCTGTAAGTGTGTGTCTCTTGATGATTTTTATTTAGACCCAGAAGAGCGGGCAGTGCTTGCTTCAAAGTTTCATCCGCTGTTTCAACAAAGAGGCTTGCCTGGTACACACGATCTGCAACTATTACAAGATGTTATAAGCAGGTTTAAACGCGGCGCAGCATTAATTTTACCAGTATTCGATAAATCAATAGATAGGAAGTTGCCAAAATCAACATGGCGAAAAGTTGATGCGGGTTTACAGGTACTTATTATCGAGGGATGGTGTATGGGATTGGAGGAGCAGCCTAGCGATGAGTTAGCATCTCCCGTTAATCAATTTGAGCAAGAGTTTGATAAAGACGGTTCGTTTCGCTTAAAAGTGAATCAAATTTTATGTGAAGAGTATCAAGCTATTTTTTCACAATTAGATAGTCTCATTTATTTAAATGGAATGAGCTTCGACAGAGTATATCAGTGGCGGCTGCAACAAGAGCATGTGCTCAAAGCATCGAACGGAAAAGGGATGAGTGATGAGCAAGTTAGACAATTTATTCAGCCATTTCAACGCCTATCGGCATGGGGAATGCGAAGCTTGCCAAGAATAGCGGATATTGAAGTGTGTTTGGGTGAGAATAGAGAAGTGCTGCAAATAAACACTCAGCTTGGCGAATACACAAGCTGAGTGTAATTTTTGTTAAAGTTGATGAGTTATGCTGCTAGCTCTTCAACACCAACGATTAGCCAAGGTGCATCTCCCGTCGTTTTACGCTCTAAGTGCCATATTTCGTGGATAGGTTCCTCTTGCATGTCGCCGAGATCACGATATTTTCCAGTAAACTTAATGCTTACTTCCCAAACGTCAGGACGTGTATCAGCACGAACTAACTCAGCGTCAACAAACATCACCTCAGTGTTAACGTCACCTTGTTGCTCTCGTTCACGCTTGAACTCTTCAACCAACTCTGGGCTCAAGTATTCAGAAACCGTCGAAAAGTCGTTGTTATTCCAAGCGGTTTGGATGGTTTGATAATGCTGTCTTGCGCCTTGTAAAAAGCCATTGATGTCAAAATCTCTCGGCAAATTCATAGGCACGTTACTTGCGCCAAAACCACCGCCAATTGGTCCTTGGCTTTGAAATTGCTGTGGTGGAGTATTGTTGTAGCCATCCATAGGTGGCGCGCCGGCATAAGTTGGCTGCTGTTTTCTTGCAAGCATGCCCTTAACCAATTTGAAAATTAAAAAGGCAGCAGCGGCAAGCAGAATCATCTCAAGGAATTGGAATCCTTCAAAATCATCGCCAAGCATCGCGGCAATTAGACCACCGGCTAGTAATCCGCCGAGTACACCAGCCATAATGCCTTTTTTACTCGATTTAGGCTTTGCTGTAGATTTTGCATTTAATGCTTGTGTATCAGTTTGTTGCTTTTGCTGAGTCGTTTGCGTTTGCTGGGTTTTGCCTGAGCTCTTACTACCAAACTTCTTTCTCGCTTCAGCATTAAAACTGGCTGTAAATAAAAAAGAAACAAGGGAAAGTAACACAATGAAATGTTTCATAAAGTTCCTATATACCAAAATAACTGTCGCCATTGTAAAGAACTAACATGGCTATTTAAATAGGTATGTACCTCAATTAAATTTGTATTTTGAGAGGTTTAGTAAGGATATTGAGACACCGCCCCAAAGAGTGGGGCGGTAGCATTATAACCAGCGTAGTGAGCTTGTCACTTCTGATTGGAAGGTTTCAATTGGCGCACCTCGGTTTGCCACCAGTATAGTGTTGGCTTTACCATCATGGGCAATTAAGCCCTCAAAGCGGCTATCACCAAAACTATCTTTGCCGTCAATCGTACTTTGTTGACCTGCTGGCACGACAAAAACCGTGAGTGGACCAAATTCGGATTGCATAACCAAGTGAAGGCTTTTTTGACCTTTAAAATTACAAAATGTCGCGTAAACCACTTTACCCGGCAAGTTGTCGAACTTACCCCCAAACATCGCGAGTTTCTCATTCACGGTTTGCAGTGACACTGTTTCTTGCTTCTGCAGTGCATTTTCTTCGTAATACACATGAGCAAGCGCATGTTCACCGGTATCGACAGGGTGTCCAAAACCGCCAAAGTAAAAGACCACGGCGGCAAAAAATACACTGGCGGCAATCGCAAATGGTGCGGTAGCGCGTCTAAACCAAGACGCTTTCACCACTTTTTGTTCTTCCGTTTCAAGCTCCTTTTGTTTTGCAATTATCTTGTCAGCCAACCCCTCTGGCACATCAATATCGAGTGATTTACCCAAGAAATCGTCGAAAGCTTGCATTTCTTCAACCAGCACTTGCAACTCAGGTTGCTGTTCGGCCTGTTTTTTGACCTCTTCATCATGAGGATCAGCAACGAGGCGGCGTCGAAATTCGAGTTCATCCATTAGTTTGATGCCCCCTTTATTGGTTCATATTCAGTCGTTAAAGCGTCTTTCAGCTGGTTTCGAGCACGGTATAATCTTGTCATCACCGTGTTTTTATTCAGCTCAAGTATATCGGCGATTTCATCCCCAGAACATCCCATCACCACTTGCAGAAGCAGTGGTTCACGATATTCTGGTGCTAAGTTGGCTATTTGTCGTTGCACAACGGTTTGCTCCATTGCATCATCTAAAGCCGAACTGGTATCGTCGACCAGCGTATCTTGTTCAACCTCCGCATAGTCAAATTGCTTACGCTCAAAACGACGTGCATTCTCTCGTCTTAAAATAGTTAATAACCAAGGCTTTGCTGCATTCTCATCTTGTAATGAATCGAGTGCGCGCCAAGCCCGCAAAAAAGTTTCTTGTACTAAGTCTTCTGCTATTGTCGGATCGCCAGACAACCAATAAGCGAACTTATATAGCTCTTTGTGGTACATCCGAACCAGCGACTCGTAGTGATGTTGTTTACTGGCCATATCTATGAGACCTATCTTTTTGCAGGTTTATTTCAACAAAAACTCATTTTATTTTAGTTGATTCTGGGAGTGTATCTCACACCAAGCATAATTGATCTGTTAATTATTTACTAACAAATCTAACTCGTCTTGCAATAAAAAAGCGCCCTGAGGCGCTTATTGGTATAGATTACCTAAACTTTGGCTTTTATTTGTGTGAACAGTGCTTTTAACACTGGTTTTAATTTCACCATATAGTTGAGACAAGTCTACTTTTTCTCTATTGCCTCCATACAACGAGCTTTGCAGCGTTTGTACTTGTGCTCGCAATGAGCTGGGTTGAAGTGCTAGCCATTGTGCCATGGTGATATTTTGTTGTTTGGTGTAGCGCAGTAGCGCTTGATAAAAGCCCGCTGGGTTATCTTGCTTAACCGCTTTTTCAAACGAAATAAAAGGTGCTGAATTTTCATCAGTGACCGTATTTACTATGGGGCTTGTGGTCGGTTTTGTTCTTAGACGCCATATTAGTAATGTTATTAGCCATAATGCGTATCCGAAAGCGGCGAGTCCCCACATCCACAGCGGGATAATTTGTTCTGTGACCACGTTGGTTTGCGTAGCTGGTGATGGGTTTACGCTTGGGCTTGAAAGCGGCTGCTGGATTGGAGCTGTCTGTGGTAAAGTAGGCTGGTTTGGATCGAGAATCACGCTGACAGACTTACTTGGTAATGTCGCAAACTCTTCACGTTTAGTGATGGTGTTAAACCAAGGTAGTTTTACTTCGGGCAGAGTAAAATCACCGGCGAGTTGCGGTAGGTAAGCAAAAGAAATGGTTAACTGTGAGATGACTTTTCCATCTCGGGTAATTTGCTTACGCTCTGACGCGTCTGGATAAATTCTAAACCCATTAACGTCTTCAAGCTGAATGTCAGGGAGCTGCTCTTTAGTAACACCTACTGCTGTGAGTGTTAGTGTTCGCGTGATGGGCGTCCCAACCATAAACTCGGTATCTTTGGGCTGCCATTCTTCAGAAAAATTCAAATACTCACTGGGCAGCCAGTTATCAGCAGCGTTAGCTGGAATTGGAGATACTGAAAAGTCAATGGTATTGCCAACCGCAGAAGTCGCCATTCTACGATAGCCATCTCTGATCTGGCCGTTGAAGATAGGTGGTTCAATAGTGAAATTGCCACTCTTTTGCGGTTGGATCATGTATTCTCGGGTGAGCACCATGTAGCGTCGGCCGTCAATAACTTCGTATTCTTCATTAGCTTTGCCCAATTGTGTGAAGTTAGCACCATCTGAGATTGGGGCACTCAGTTGGCCATCTAGTAGTTCCTTTCCTACATAGAGCTTAACGGTATAAAGCGCAGCCTGTTGAACATAGAGATTTTTTGTCTTGAGTTCGGTTTTTACGAATATATCTTCACTTTGCTGCTCATCATCACGAGCAACAACTTTGATTTCGATCGGCTGGGTCGTTTCACCATCTACCTCTAACGAAGGAATGGTGTAAGTACCCGGAGTGCGAGCAACGAGCTGCATTTGCCAGGTAGTGGAGCTTGAAACACTACCATTAATGATACTGGTTCTAGAGCTGGTATTCACCGGGCTGGTGATAAAGTCGTTACTAAGCACAGAAACATCAGGAATAGTGCCTTTGACTTTGCCCTCAGCGATAATCGACAACGTGAAATATTCACCTGCGAGCACTGGGTTTTTGTCTACGCTGGCTGTGAGATTTTCCAATGCCAACGAGGCGTGGCTTAATATCAACAAAGACAGAAAAAATAGAATGCGTTTTACCATGATTTTTCAGCTCCTCTTGGTAGACGTCTTTGTTTGCGTTGTTGTGCTTCTAGTTGCATTTTATTTCTCAATAATATGGCCGGATCATCGGGTACTTTTCTAAGCAGTTGATTAAGCTGTTGCGCTTTCTCTATTTCTTCAGGGGTAAGTGGCCGACTATCTTGCATCATTGCAGCCTGTGCCTTTTCTTCATCCTGCGGTGGTTGCTCGGGATCGGGCGTAGGTGCGGCTTGCGCTTGCTGTTGTTTTTGCTCTTGAGTTTGTTCCTCGGCTGCTTGCTGGTCTTGGCGGGCAGCATCTAGCTCTGGCTCGTTGTTGTTTTGTTCTGACTCACTTCCTGCTTGTGAATTCTGTTGGTCTTGCTGACCTTGTTGGTCTTGCTGACCTTGTTGGTCTTGCTGACCTTGTTGGTCCTGCTGACCTTGTTGGTCCTGCTGACCTTGTTGGTCTTGCTGACTTTGTTGGTCTTGCTGACTTTGTTGGTCTTGCTGACTTTGTTGGTCTTGCTGACTTTGTTGGTCTTGCTGACTTTGTTGGTCTTGCTGACTTTGTTGGTCTTGCTGACTTTGTTGGTCTTGCTGACTTTGTTGGTCCTGCTGATTTTGCTGCTCTTGCTGGTCCTTTAACGCTTCGACTAGCGCTTTATTATCCTTCGCTTGCGTAAACTCAGGATCTAAGGATAAGGCTTTTTCGTAAGCAGAAATCGCGTCGTCTAACTTACCAAGCCGTGCTAGCGCATTGCCCAAATTGTATTGGCCTTCTGCTGAGCTTGTTTGCTCGAGTGTTTTTACTGCTCCTTCGTAATCTCCGGCTTTATAAAGGGCTGCGCCTTTTAGTACCGGATTATCGGCAAGCGCGGCCTCATCAAACGCTTCATTTTGGTAGGCCTGCAGCGCGTTTTGGTCGCTATTTTTAAACCACTGTGTCCATTCATTCGCCAGCGCTTTTTGCTGCGGCAACATCGCAAAAACAACCAAAGCACTGAGCATAACTGCGTGATTTCGAACCAATAGCAGTGCGAGTGGAATAAGTACAATCAACAGATATATTCCCGCATCTACTCGCCACTTAGCACTTTCTTGGTCGCGTTTAAGCACCGATGTATTTGCACCCAAATTTGGCTTAAATGTCTCTATGTCACTGCTGTCAGCAGTATAGCTGGCAAATTTTCCACCCTTAACTCTAGCGAGTTTTTCAAGTCGAGTCGGGAATAACTTTGGTACGACTATCTGACCATATTGGTCTTTTAAAAAGCCGCCTTCAGGTAATTTGATTGGTGCGCCTTGCGCCGTACCTAAGGCATAGATACTTAACTTAAATGGGCTGTCAGAAAGAAGCTTTTGTACATCTTCTGCGTCTTCTTGTTCAAGTCCATCGGTTACCAAAATAATGTCACCATAGGTTGCACTTGCACCTGTTAACAAGCTAACGGCTTCTTCGATACCTGCATATACGTTAGAGCCTTTTGAGGGCATGATCTCTGGACGAAGGCTCGGGATCAAGTTCTCAAGAGTGGTGACGTCCGTTGTGAGTGGCGACACAGTAAAAGCATCACCTGCATAAGCAACTAAACCCGTTTCGCCCTCTTTAAAGAGTTTGAGCATGTCTAAAGTTTTAAATCTCGCTTGTGTTAAGCGGTTTGGCGCGAGATCGGTTGAGTACATAGAATAAGACATATCGAGCACTAACACTCTAGGTGCTTGAGTTTTAAATACTGGTACTTCTTGTTTTTCAATACTTGGTCCCGCAACCGCAATAATGGCCAACAAAAAGAACACAATACTAAGCCAAGAGTTACTTTGTTTTTGGTGTTTTTGACCACTGGATCCCATCACCACCTTCATCAGGTGCGGTGCGATAAGTTGCGCTGATTTTTGATTGGACTTTTTAGACCATTGCAGTGCACTGTATATCACCCAAGGAACAAGTAACCAAAGCAGATGTGGGCGAATAAATTCAAATTCCATATATTTACCCTCTTAATTTTGTTCTTAATACGAGACTTAGCTGAGCCACAAAAAGCAAGCCGAGTATCGCGAGGAGAGGAATATAAAACAGTGAAATCTTAGGACGGAAAGTCTGTGTTTCATCACTTATTGGCTCTAGCTCATCGAGCATAGCGTAGATCTGTTGTAGGCCTTCCACGTCTTTTGCACGAAAATATTGCCCACCAGTTTCTTTGGCGATATGTTGCAACGTTTTCTCGTCGATACTACTACCAGCCATAGAGTTAAAACCAAATAAACCAAAACCGCGTCTGCCATCAGAGCCAACGCCAACAGTATAAATCTTTATGCCTTCTTCTCGGGCTAAGATCAGTGCTTCTTCTGGTTGAAGGTTGCCCGCGGTGTTTTGACCATCGGTCAGCAAAATCAAGATTTTGTTACTTTGTTCACGTTCGCCAAAACGTTTTACCGACAAACCAATAGCATCGCCAATTGCTGTGGCGCGTCCAACTAAACCAATTTGTGCCTCACTAAGCATTTGACTAACCGTCGCTAAATCTCGGGTGAGTGGTGTTTGCAAAAATGCGGTGTCACCAAAAAGAATAAGTCCCAGACGATCTCCTTGGCGCGCTTCGATAAAGTCGCTAACAACGGCTTTGACGACAGACAATCTGTCCACTAAGCGACCTTGGTATTCCATATCTTGCTCTGTCATTGAAGCCGATAAGTCAACGGCAAGCATAATATCGCGTCCCTCGTTTGGCACAACGATTGGGTCGTCAAGCCAAGTCGGGTTTGCCGCTGCGGTTACCAGTAGTAGCCAGACGAGTGTTTCCACTAGGCTTACTTTTGCGCGCTTATTGAGTTGATTTGTGCTCGCGAGTTGTAACTTTGCGGCACTTGGCATACGAATATTAATGTTGGTCTGCGCGATACTCGGTTTAAACTTCGCAATTAGCCAAGGCAGAGGTAACAATAAAAAGGCAAGGGGCCAACTAAACTCAAACATCGAGACGCTCCTTCACTTTGAAGGTATTAATCGCACGACATAGTTTATCGCTGAGTGCGGGGTCTTGAGTCGGAGCATATAACGAGTCGAGCTCTTGCTGAGTGAGTTCAACGCGCGTAAGTCTTGCTTGCAGCGTTAACCATGCTTGGCCCGATCTACTCGCAGCGGTATCACCGTAATAATGTTTTACTAAACGTTTGAGTATGGTGTGTAATGCTTGGGCATTATCCTGCGAATGACTCAGTTTTATGGCTTCCTTTTTTGCCTTTAAAAATTGCTGGCGACGATATAATAGCCAACACGTAGCCGCAAATATTGTGAGTAGAACACAAATGGCTCCCCACATTGGATAAGAAAGTGGCCACCAGCTTACGCTTTGAGGGATGACCACATCATTAAGCTGGTCGAGTGGATTGACTTGCATTTAACCCCTCATGATTTGTAATTCGATTGGTAATGACGCGTCGTACTTTTGTAACGACATACCAGAGCGCTTAAGTAGCGCTAATCTTCGATTGAAAAAGTCAGACGCATTTTGCGAGAATTTGTCTCTAAATTGCTTGTCCATCAAGGGCAATGTCCAGTTTTGTTCACCAGCAGAGACCTCAATTGCTTGACTGTATTCAGGCAGATGATGCTCAAAAGGATCGCTTACCATACAACCAATGACTTCGTTATGGCGAGTGGCTCGCTCTAGCAATTTAAAGCTTTCATCATTCAACTCCGTAAAGTCCGAAATGAGATAAATCAGGCTGCCAGGTTTGGCTAGATGCACAAGTCGTTTTAAATTCTCATTGAAACGATCCCCCGAGGGGTGAGTCTCTTTTTGAATTAATGCTTGTTCGTGTAGGGCACAAAACTGATGAGCTAGCGCAAGCACTCCACGGTCGCGAGCAATCGGTTTTAGCTCGTGGTGATTGCTGTCATTAAATACCACACCACCAACACGGTCGCCGCGTTGGCATGCAGCCCAAGACACCAAAATGCCTAAGTGCGCCGCAAGCACCGACTTAAGTAACAGCTTTGAACCAAATAGCATGCTTGAGGAAAAGTCACAAAATACAAAAACGGGGCGCTCTTTCTCTTCTTGAAAGAGTTTCGTGTGTGCTTCACCGGTACGCGCGGTAACTCGCCAGTCAATCGCACGAATATCATCACCATATTGGTATTGTCTGACTTCAGCGAACTCCATACCTCGACCTTTATGCGGTGCAAGGTATTGACCTGATTGAGCACTTTTCACTTTTCCTCTCGGTTTAAGCGAAAGTAAATGCGCTTTGGACTTATAAAAAAGTAGCTCTTTCAGGCTGAGTTCGACACCATTACTGTGGCTTTCATTAAACCAGCTGGCCGAGTTAAACTGCTTGATGTCGTTCATAGTATTATGGAACAGCAACCAATTCTAAAATCTTACTGATCACCTGATCTTTGGTGATCCCATCGGCCTGTGCTTCATAACTCAGCACGATACGGTGGCGTAGCACGTTATGCACCACAGCTTGAATATCTTCTGGTGTGACAAAGTCTCTGCCTTGTAGCCAAGCATGAGCACGAGAACATTTATCAAGCGCAATTGTAGCTCGAGGGCTCGCACCATAATCAATCCAGCTTGCAAGCGTTGCATCAAAGCGTTGTGGCTGTCTGGTCGCAATAATTAATTGTACAAGATATTGCTCCAGAGGCTCAGCAAGGTGCATGCTTAGTACGGTTTTACGGGCCTCAAATAGGGTTGCTTGACTAATAGGTGTGAAGGTCGCTTGGTACTCCTCCAACGCCTCGCCACGAGTGAGGCGCAAAATATCTACCTCGGTTTCTGCATCCGGATAATCGATATTCAGATGGAGTAAAAAGCGGTCAAGCTGCGCTTCCGGTAGCGGGTATGTACCTTCTTGTTCAAGCGGGTTTTGCGTTGCCATTACCATAAATAGCTCAGGTAACGGATACGTTGTTTTGCCAACGGTTATTTGGCGTTCGGCCATTGCTTCTAGTAGCGCTGATTGCACTTTGGCTGGCGCTCGGTTGATTTCGTCAGCCAAAATCAAATGATGAAAAAGCGGGCCTTTCTCAAATACAAATTCATTGGTTTGTTGGCGATAGATATCTGTACCAGTTACATCAGAAGGCAATAAATCAGGGGTAAATTGGACGCGTTGAAAGCTCCCTTCAATGCCTTTAGCCAGCGCATTTACGGCACGGGTCTTAGCTAGACCTGGGGGGCCTTCAACCAATAAATGACCATCTGCTAAAAGCGCGATAAGCAAGGATTCGGTCAGTGCACTTTGTCCTAAAATTTGGGTGTCTAAATATTCTTTTAGTTGAGAAAACTCGTTTACTGCCATGAGACTGCCTTTTAAGCCGACAAAAATAAAAATAGTTATATGGACGCTGAATGAATAATCAAGTTGATTAGACCCATAATTTTAGAAAAGTTCATAAATTTTAAATAACAATTTCAAATACTTTGAGATTGCTTGAAAAAGCATCTAAAGTTGGTTTTCACGGTTTAAAAAGCAGCCATTTCGTGCTTTGCTATTGGCAACTTCGATTTGGTTGTTTAGAATCGGAGGAAATTAACAGGTCAGACCTGTCAGCGGGAGAGCAAAATTCATGTCTGAACAAAACATACTAAAAACATCAAAAGGCGACCGAATCGCTATCGTGAGCGGCCTGCGTACGCCATTCGCAAAGCAAGCTACCGCTTTTCACCACGTTCCAGCCCTAGATTTAGGTAAAATCGTCGTCAACGAAATGCTTGAGCGTTTGAACTTCGATCGTAAAGAAATCGACCAACTGGTATTCGGCCAAGTTGTACAAATGCCGGAAGCACCAAACATTGCGCGTGAAATTGTGCTTGGCACTGGCATGCCAGTTTCTGTTGATGCTTACTCTGTATCACGTGCATGCGCAACCAGTTTCCAGGCGATTGCTAACGTTGCAGAGAGCATTATTTCAGGCCAAGTGAGTGTCGGTGTTGCTGGTGGTGCGGATTCTTCATCAGTGTTACCGATTGGCGTGAGCAAAAAGCTTGCAGGTAGCCTTGTTGACTTGAACAAAGCACGTACGCTTAAGCAGCGTTTACAGATTTTCTCAAAGCTAAGACTCAAAGACTTACTGCCAGTGCCACCGGCAGTTGCGGAATATTCAACTGGCTTATCAATGGGGCAAACCGCTGAGCAAATGGCTAAGACTCACGGGATCAGCCGTGCAGATCAAGATGCGATGGCGCACCGTTCACATACCTTAGCTGCAAAAGCATGGTCGGAAGGCCTATTAAACAATGAAGTGATGGCTGCCCATGTTGAGCCATACAAAAGCTTTATTGATAAAGATAATAACATCCGTGAAAACTCCTCATTGGAAAGCTACGCCAAGTTAAAGCCTGTATTTGACAGACAGCACGGCTCAGTAACTGCAGCAAATGCAACGCCACTGACCGATGGTGCAGCGGCAGTATTAATGATGAGCGAAAGTAAAGCAAAAGCGCTTGGCTACGATATCTTAGGTTATGTGCGTAGTTTCGCCTTCTCTGCAATCGGCGTACACGAAGATATGTTGATGGGTCCTGCACATTCAACGCCTGTAGCACTTGACCGAGCGGGTATTACCCTTGCTGATCTTGACCTGATAGAAATGCATGAAGCTTTCGCAGCGCAAGCGCTGTCCAATATGAAAATGTTTGGCTCAGACAAATTCGCGCAAGAAAAACTTGGTCGCAGTAAAGCAATTGGCGAAATCGACATGGATAAGTTTAACGTGCTTGGTGGTTCACTTGCATATGGTCACCCATTCGCAGCAACCGGTGCACGCTTGATCACGCAAAGCTTACATGAGCTTAAACGCCGCGGCGGTGGTCTTGCATTGACAACTGCCTGTGCTGCAGGTGGTCTTGGAGCCGCATTCGTATTGGAGAGCGCATAATGTCAGTATTTTCTTATGAATTAAACGACCATAAAGTCGCCATCGTTACAATCGACGTACCGGGCGAAAAAATGAACACCCTACGTGATACATTTGCTGATGAATTATTAGAGATCATTGCAAAGAGTAAGCAAGACGACGTAACGGGTATGGTTTTTATCAGTGGTAAAGACGATAACTTTATAGCGGGTGCAGACATTAAAATGCTAGACAGCGCTAAAACCCGTGATGATGCGCTCGCGATTTCGGAAATGTGTCATAAAACCTTCTTTAAATTGGCTGATTTACCATTCTCGACCGTTGCTGCGATCCACGGTGTAGCACTGGGTGGCGGCTTGGAGTTTGCGCTGGCTTGTGATTACCGTGTATGTACTGAAGACAGCAAGACTAAACTGGGTCTTCCAGAAGTACAGCTTGGTCTATTGCCAGGTGGTGGCGGTACACAGCGTCTACCGAAATTAGTTGGTATTCAAAAAGCACTTGAATGGATGCTAACTGGTAAACAAGTTCGACCTAAGCAAGCGAAAAAAGCGGGCTTAGTTGACGATTCCGTGCCGCACAGTATTTTACTCGATGTAGCGGTGAAGCTTGCCAGAAAAGGTAAGCCTAAGCCTCGCAAACCGAATTTAGACAAAATTAGCCAATTGCTAGAGTCTAACCCGTTCGGACGCAATATCATTTTCAAAAAAGCACAAGAAAATGTTGAGAAGAAAACGGGTGGTCACTATCCAGCGCCGCTCGCTATCATCAAAGCGGTACGTGCATCTGTAGAGCTGGACAAGCTTAAAGGTTATAAAACCGAAGCCGAGGGTTTTGCTGATTTAGTGATGTCTGAAGTATCGCGCTCGCTACGTGGGATTTTCTTTGCCACAACGGAAATGAAAAAGGATTTCCAAGGTGAAGATCTTGCTCCTGTGAAGCGTGTTGCAGTGCTAGGTGGTGGCTTAATGGGCGCAGGTATTACCCATGTTAGTGCGGTTAAAGCAGGCACTCCAGTACGTATTAAAGATGTTGCGCATCAGGGCATTAGCAACGCATTAAATTACAGCTATAAGATCCTAACGCAACGCCAAAAGCGCCGTATTATTTCAAAGGCAGAGATGCAGTCAACTTTGAATATGATCACGGGGACAACAGATTACTCTGGTTTTAAACACACAGACATGGTGATTGAAGCTGTATTTGAAGACTTAGACCTGAAACAGTCGATGGTAGCGGATATTGAACGCGAATGCAGTGAGAGTACGATATTTGCAAGTAATACGTCATCATTACCAATCGGCCAAATCGCGGCAAAAGCAACGCGTCCTGAAAACGTAATTGGTTTGCATTATTTCTCGCCAGTAGAAAAAATGCCGCTGGTGGAGATCATTCCGCACGATACCACCAGTGATGAGGTTATTGCGCGCACTGTGGCGTTTGCTCGCAAGCAGGGGAAAACCCCAATCGTAGTAAAAGACAAAGCTGGTTTTTACGTAAACCGTATTCTGGCTCCTTATGTCAACGAAGCGGCAAATCTTTTGCTTGCTGGTGAGCCGATAGAGAAAATCGATCAAGCCTTGGTTGAGTTTGGTTTCCCCGTTGGTCCTCTTGCGCTTCTTGATGAAGTAGGTGTAGACATTGGCTCTAAGATTGCGCCAATCCTAGAAAAAGAATTAGGTGCTCGCTTTAAGGCGCCGGATGCTTTTGCACGTATGATAGATAGCAAACGTCTTGGTCGCAAATCTGGTCGTGGTTTCTACACCTATGAAGGTAAAAAAGGCAAGCAAGTGGACGAGTCAGTTTATGAGTTACTCGGGGTCACGCCTTCTCCTAAATTGAATAAACAAGAAATTGCGAACCGCTGCGTTGCACAGATGCTCAATGAGGCTGCTCGCTGTCTTGATGAAGGTATTATTCGTAATGCAAGAGATGGTGATATCGGTGCTATTTTTGGCATTGGTTTCCCACCATTCTTGGGCGGCCCATTTAGTTATATGGACAAAAAAGGTGCCAATAAGGTGTGCTCAGAGTTATCAACATACGCTGCTGATAACCCTGCATTTACACCTGCGGAGCCGCTACTTGCAATGGCTGAAGAAGGCAAAGCTTATTACGAGTAACGATACCAATTTATCTTAATTGAAAATATCCTATCTGTAAGCCGCTGTAATGCGGCTTTTTTCGTTCTCTGGTCTAGACTTAGTAGCTGTAATGGTATGTAACTTTTGTACCATCGACATGGATTCTACAGCACCTAGACGGCCTCTAATTTCTTCTTTTGCTTACTGCACTCTAGGATTTGCTGAATTTGGACAGCAGAGTATATGAATAAACGTATTTTTTTGCAGATCAGTGGCTTAGTTATATTTACTATTTTGGTGAGTGGTGGTCTATTTTATTGGTCCACTTTGTTAAACCACTCCATTTCCTCATTTCATCAGTCATGGCAATCAGAAACTGAAGTTGCAATTAAACGTGCCGAGCTGCTAGCTGAGCTAGAGCGTAGTTTTGGTTATAACGGCTTTATTCATCACTTCAAAAATTATGTACTACGTCAAGACGAGATTTATTACGAACAGGCTTTAGCTGATGTTGAAGCCACCAAAGCGACCATCTTAAAATTGCAAAGTACGGCGCTAAGCAGTCAAGAGACAAAGGCATTAGCCGTTATTCAACACACCTTTGATGAATATACACAAATGCTTGCGCTTGCTAAGTCAAAATTTACATCAGGTAGGTTGAGCTCTGAAGTGGTGGACCGCTTAGTGAGAGTAGATGACACGGACGCAGAAGCTGCATTTAATTATTTGCGTAAGTCAATTGGAGAGAAATTTGAGCTTGCAAAGCAAAATCAATCTGTAAAGCTCGCTCAAACCCAAGAGTTGAGTAACACCGGTGTATTGTTGTTACTACCAATAGTCTTGTTGTTTGCTTGCTTGAACATCTTTACGCTCATTTTTGTGGTTAAACTTATCAACGAGAAACGAAAGTTATTCAATTCTACTCCTGATGCCATTTTATATTGTGACAAAGACGGTAGGCTTAAAGAAGTCAATAAGGCGTGTACTGACTTGTTTGGTTATCAACCTCAAGAACTACTAGGTATGAAGGTTGAAGACCTCATCCCAGAACGGTATACCGGTAAACACGTCGCGGACAGAGAAAAGTTCCAAGGTACCTCTACGATGCGCAGAGTGACGCATGATGGCCTTAAAATTGTAGGGCGACATCAATCAGGTGTGGAAATCCCGGTGGATATCGCGTTATCCACGGTGTCCGTCTCTAAAAATGATGTTTTTATTGCGGTGATCCGAGATTTACGTCAAGAACAAGAATTGAAGAACCGAGCTGAACTGGATTTCTTAACTCAGGTTATGAATCGCAGAAAGATTGAAGCGCTGCTGAAAGAAGAAGTGCAGCGGGCCATACGTTATCATCGAGCGCTATCGCTACTGGTAATCGACGTTGATCATTTTAAACAATTAAATGATACCGCAGGACACCAAGATGGTGATAATGCATTGAAGGAAGTTGGGCAGTTTCTAAGAGAGCAAGCACGCCCAAGCGACCATATTGGACGATGGGGCGGTGATGAATTTGTGATTATCTGCCCTGAAACTCGGCCGGATGCCGCGCTTAATTTTGCACAACGACTGGTGCATGAATTTACTCGTTTCACCAGTTTTGGACTGACATTTAGCATTGGCGTCGCGGGATACGAGCTTATTGGCGAAAGCTTTAATCACAAACGATGTTTTGAAGAAGCTGATTTAGCCCTCTATGAGTCGAAAAAGTCAGGTCGAGATCGTGCTTCGCTTTATATCGCGCCACGCAGCTCGTTGGACAAAAAGGCATAGTCTAAAACGAGATCTTTTACTTTAGCCGCTAAAAACTTTACAATTTGCGCCCAGTTTAGACTTGTGGCGGATGTTGATGCATAAAATAGAAGACCTCATTGCTGTTTTTAATGGGTTATTCCTGCACACGCTCAACACGGAGCTGGTAGTGGGCGACGACGAGCCCATCTATCTACCTGCAAATGAATCATACCCTCATCACCGCATTATTTTTGCTCATGGCTTTTATGCCAGTGCTTTGCATGAAGTTGCACATTGGCTCGTTGCGGGTGAAGCGCGTCGGCAACTCGAAGATTACGGCTATTGGTATTGTCCCGATGGACGAGATAAAGCGCAGCAGCTCGAATTTGAAAAAGTGGAAGTGAAACCACAAGCGATTGAGTGGGCGTTAAGCGTCGCAGCTGGTTTTTCATTTAATGTTTCCGTTGATAACCTCAACGGTGAACAAACTTGCCGTTTCAGCTTTCAACAACGGGTGCATCAGCAAGTGCTAGCTTTATTAGAAAGCGGATTTAATACCAGAACAACTCAACTACTCAACGCATTAAGCAATTTTTATAATACACCTTGGCCTTTACGCCAGCAGCAATTTAACTGGGATATCCCGACAGAGCTAAGCATGGAGTTTGACGATGCAATTTAAGCTTGGACTTATCATCAATCCTTTAGCTGGGCTTGGTGGGAGCGTTGCACTAAAAGGTAGCGATGGCGCAGAAACAGCTCAACAAGCTTTGGCGTTAGGTGCAGAGCCTCGCGCTAATCAGCGAGCAAAAACGGCTTTAACACAACTGCTTTCACATCAACAAAATATCGAAATATACACTGTTAATGGTGAGATGGGGGAGCGTACGGCAAAAGAGCTGGGTTTTAACACCCAAGTGATTTATCAAACTCAAAGTACGGCAACTCGTCCTGAAGATACCGAGACCGCAGCGCAAATGATGCAACAGCACGGTGTCGATTTGATTTTGTTTGCTGGGGGCGATGGTACTGCCCGCAACATTTGCCACGCGGTGGGTGATTCATGTCCTGTACTTGGGATCCCTGCTGGGTGCAAAATTCATAGCGGCGTATACGCGATAACGCCAAAAGCAGCTGGTAGAGTCGTTGAACTTTTGGTTACCGGAGAGCTTGTCTCCATTGGCGAAGCCGATGTGATGGACATTGATGAAGCAGCATTTCGTGAAGGGACTGTGCGCGCTAAGCGATTTGGTGAAATGCAAGTGCCGACCGAGCTGAGATATGTACAAGCGGTGAAAAACGGTGGTAAAGAAAGCGATGAATTAGTGTTAGCCGATATCGCTGCCTACGTGGTTGCCGAAATGGAAGAAGATGAAACCTACATTATGGGGTCTGGTTCTACCGTTGCAGCAGTGATGGAAGAGATGGGACTTGATAATACACTTCTAGGTGTTGATGTTGTAAGGGACCAAGCGCTGATCGCCCAAGATCAAACTGCGCAGCAATTGTTGTCGCTTGCTGATAACAAAACAAAGCTAGTGATCACATTAATTGGTGGGCAAGGACATATTTTTGGCCGCGGTAATCAGCAGCTAAGTCCTAACCTCATCAAAAAAATCGGCAAAGATAATATTATCCTTATCGCCACAAAATCGAAATTAAAGGCCTTAAATGGTCGTCCTTTAATTGCTGATACCGGTGACGAACAACTTGATGAGTCCTTAGCTGGATTTATTAAAGTGATCACTGGCTTCAATGACCATGTAATGTACGCCATAGGCCATCAAGAATAATTTAGGAATAACTATGTCTTTAGTAGAATATGTAGAGAAAGCGCAGCAGTTTTTTGATGAGCTTGTTGATAGAGCGAGCGATGATGAATTATTTGCTGGTGGCTATTTACGCGGTCACTTTGACTTAGCGGTAGGCTATGCACAAGTAGAGGAAGCAGATCTTTCGATTGATGAGCTAAATGCCAAAGTTGAAAGCAGCTTGGTAAAAGCATACCGAAATGGAGAGCTAAATGACGATGATAAAGCGCACGTGGTTTCTATTTGGGAGCAGGTGCAAAATCTAAAATAAATGCACCTCACCTGAGAGTAGCAGATGCTAGGGCCTGTTGACCTTTGCTGTTTGATTTTTGTTCTTCTGAGTGTGTTTTGATCGCGACGCTCGACTTGCCGCCTAGTAATCTAGGCAAAAGTTGAGCAACAATGAACAGAGCGCACTCAGGTGAACCCAAAGGGCAGCGCTTGATTGGCATTTCTTCTGTGTTGCCCCACAAGGATGTGGGGTAAGGTGACTTTGCAGGAGCACAAAGTCTTTATCGCCAGACTTACATAGAGCATCTATGCTACGCAGGCTCTGCCTTGTATAAACACCAATCAAGCTGCTGCAAAAACAAACTTGAAAGATAAACAGGCCCTAGAAGTGTAATTTGCATCTGCTACTCCGCCTCGCTTGGCTTTACATCAAAAATCGCCAATAGATGAATAACAGTGCAAAGCCCACTAAATAAATCAGCCCCAGTCCCGTCAAAATCTTGGTGTACATTGGTTGACTGCGATAGATCTCACCTTTCACTAATCCTAAATTCATCCAAGCAAAGATAGGAGTAGTGACAAACGCTGAGCTCATGGCAAACATTAGCATGCTCTTTAAGTCGGCTTTAAAAAACAGCACTACGGCCATACCAAGCGTTGCTTGTAGCAATAGAATGAGCGTGTAACTCTTTTTCGTTGTGTTCGGTCGTAACAGCTGAAGTGATTCACTAAGCACTCGGGAGTAGCCATCTAACACTGTGATCGTTGTTCCAAACATACACAAAAATGCGACGCCAGCAATTAGCCATCTGGCCCATTCGCCGATTGTATTGGCATACATATCAATGAGCTGCTGTGAGAACGCAACACCAGCGAGTTCCACAGGCTTATCTTGACCGTATTGCATTAGCATACCGAGTAAACAAAACACGACCGCAAGACCCAGCGTAACAAAATATCCCACCTTGAAATCCAGTAGGATCTGGCCACTTGTTAGTGATTGTTTAGCCATCTTCGTCTTTAGCCAAGAGGAATTAATGGCTGAAATCTCGATTGGTGCAGGCATCCAACCCATTAAGGCAACTAAAAAGCCCAGTAACGCGATGTCGTACGGGGATATCGGATCAATGGGGGCTGGATGGGCCGGTCCATTATTAGCCGCAATGGCAAGCGCCATAACCGTGGAAATGGTCAAAATTATCATCACCCATTTGCTTGTTACATCGAGTATTTTGTAGTGCCCAACCAGTAAGATTGCCAAGCAACTAGCCAAAAGTATAAAGCTTAACAATTCAATATTTATTGGAAATGGCAGCGAGTAGCTCAAGAGACTTGCGGTAAGTAATAGCACACCCGCGGTATTTACAATGGCTGCGAAAATATTGAGTAGCACAAAAACCTTAAATCCGAAGCGGTAATGTGCGTGATAACCTTCGACGACACTATGC
This sequence comes from Pseudoalteromonas sp. JC3, assembly GCF_030291895.1. NCBI lineage: Bacteria > Pseudomonadati > Pseudomonadota > Gammaproteobacteria > Alteromonadales > Pseudoalteromonadaceae > Pseudoalteromonas > Pseudoalteromonas sp. JC3. The sequence continues at coordinate 161,049 of NZ_CP127856.1, forward strand.
TTAGAGTGGCTTGTGTACTCGACTGCATATTTAAAAAAGGGATATTTGAGCAAATTAACAACAACTATTAACCAGATCAATTGACTACCAAATAGTGCTCCAGCCTGAGTTGATGAAACGAGATGTGAACCACCGATAGCAGCAGTTGCCATTAATATTCCAGGCCCAAAGATGGCAAATTTGCCTTTAAGAGATAGCAGCGCTGGCAATGTAAATTCCTTAAGTTTTTTTATTTTAATTTTGCTGCCAGTCTACGAAGTTTTAAGAATTGCCGCAACAGTGTCGTTGAGTCGCATTTCACAGGCGGTGTTGAGTGTGAGATAACTAGTTGCTTACCCCATCCTGCTCTAAGAAGTATTCATCTAGGTCTTCTTTGATGTCCTGATAATCATCTTCATCTAAATTTAAAACCTTCAATACATCCGCTTTCATTAAGTGCCAATCAGGCGCTGCAACAAAACGTTTATTGATATGTGCAAAATTTTCCGCCATTTTTAGAGCAGAGAAAGCTAATTTCTGTTCTTCATCTTTACAGTTCCCCAAAAACTCGGGGTCATGATGGCATAAAATCATCTGACAAATACTTTGTGGCAAGTTCCAGGAAGCCGCGAGGAAGTAGCCGATAATAGCGTGATTGGTCTCGTACTTTTCTTCTTCGTGTTCGACTAACAGCTTGTCATAATCTTTGTTAGCGGCAATGAGCGTTTCCATATAATCGGGGTAATTTACTGCCATAGCGGCAATCCCTGCGTCGTGAAATAAGCCTAGTAAGTGCAAGTTTTCGATAGGAACACGCGATTTAAGTTTATTACCAATCACCATGATGCTATCCGCGATGTCTGAAGCGTTATCCCAAAACCGCTCCAAACTGATACAACATTTACGTTGGTCAAAGGTTTGTTTGAGCAAAAAGCCGGTCACCAGCTTACTAATAGAGTCTAGACCTAGAAAGACGACAGCCTGTTTTACATCAGTGACCGTTCTTGCCAAGCCGTATAGGGGCGAGTTGATGATTTTTAGCACCGCGGCTGAGGTGCTGACATCATGAGCGATAATAGAAGCGATGTCGTTCAGATCTGGATCTGCTGTAGCAAGTGCTGCTTGCAATTCGCTTATCAGCGCAGGTTTAGGTGGTAAATTGAAACCATGTTTGACGTCAGCTAACACTTTGTCGTCTAGATCTATCATCTAAAAATCCTTAATTTCAGACATATAAAAAGCATAGCGTAAATTCTTTATTGAACACTGACTTGAGACAAAAAAATACCAAGTCGGCTACTAATTCGGCAAAGTGTCTCGTCAATAGGCACGTTTTCTTGCTTAACATGTAAATATTAAGTTATGGTTAAGCAATTTTTTTCTTAGGGCAATGGTATGCACGAAACACAACAAGCGAACTCGCAAAACTCTGCGATCACCCGTTTTTTAAACGGGATTGAGCGGGTGGGGAATAAACTCCCTGATCCTGCAATCATTTTCTTATCAGCAATGTTGCTGATTTGGCTGCTATCTTGGTTATTTTCAGGCGTAGAATTTAGCGCTATTGATCCAAGAACCAATCAGGCGATTGTCGTTCACAATTTATTAGACCCAAATGCGCTTGCCGGATTTATGGCAACGATGGTAAAAACCTTCACGGGATTTGCGCCATTAGGCGTGGTGCTAGTTGCTATGCTAGGTGTGGGTGTCGCTGAACATTCTGGCTATATTAATACTGGCCTTAAAATCATGCTTAAACGCACGCCTCAAGCACTACTAACTCCTTCTATTATTCTTATCGCAATTGTAAGCCACACGGCGACAGACGCTGGATACGTGTTAGTTATTCCGCTTGCTGGTGTTATTTTCTATGCGATGGGAAGACATCCTCTTGCGGGTATTGCTGCGGCATTTGCTGGTGTAAGCGGCGGATTTAGCGCGAACTTTATTCCTTCTGGTATCGATCCGTTGCTACAAAGCTTTACCCAAAGTGCAGCGCAGATCATCGATCCAGAAATCGCGATTAACCCGCTAAATAACTGGTTTTTCACTTCAGCATCGAGTTTATTCATTATTTTATTAGGTTGGTATATCACCGATAAAATCATAGAGCCAAGACTAAAAGCGACAGAAATTGACGGCGATACTGATAGTTTGCCTTCGTTTGATGAGATCACAAGCAAAGAAAAGAAGGGCTTTGTGGTGGCGTCTATGGTGATGTTAGCAGGTATCGCGTTATTGGTTTATGCATCAAGCGGTGAAGATTCAGCACTACGCAGTCCGTCGGGTGCTTTAACTGATTTTAGTGCACCGTTAATGCAATCAATTGTGCCACTTATTTTCCTACTGTTTTGGATCCCAGGTGCGGTATACGGTTTCGTTGTTGGTACGTTCAAAACTTCAAAAGACATGATTGATGCCATGACTAAAGCCATGAATAGCATGTCTTACTATATTGTTATGGCGTTTTTCTGTGCACTTTTTATCAGTGCCTTCAGCCATTCAAATTTGGGCGCACTGCTTGCTATTGAAGGGGCCCAAATATTAAAGGCATTGGCGCTGCCAAGCTATGTTACCGTGGTTGGTATTATCTTCCTCACCGCATTTGTAAACCTATTTGTAGGGTCAAGCTCTGCGAAGTGGGCGTTGTTGGGGCCGATTTTTGTTCCGATGTTAATGCAATTGGGTATTTCACCAGATTTAACACAAGCGGCTTATCGTGTTGGTGATTCCGGCTCAAATATAATCACGCCGCTTATGCCTTACTTCCCGTTGGTTGTGGTTTACTGCCAGAAATACGTTAAGTCGACCGGGATAGGTACTTTGATAGCGATGATGTTGCCTTACTCAATTGCCTTTTTGATTGGTTGGAGCATCTTCTTATTGATCTATTGGATGCTTGGTATTCCGCTAGGTCTACAAGCAAGTTATACATACCCTGCTGGTATGTAATTTTAGGTTAAGTAAAAAAGCGCTGTTCAGTAAAGTGACAGCGCTTTTTATATACTGCTATTTGTTCTGCGCCTTACGCGGCTTTATTGATACCCAGCCAAGAAAATGAGCGATGTAAAAATGCCCCAGCGCCTGTTGTAATGCATTCACCATGGGCAATAACAATATATTGGGGTTGCCATGCGGCCATTTTTGAAAAACAGGCTCGGGCTTGCTGCTTCCCAAACATAAACGAAGTTCGCCAGTCTATGGGGGTTTTACCGTTAGGGCTAATAATCCCGGTGATTTTCGCTAATACTTTTTTAAAACCGGAGAAGTGATTAGGGTGAAAGTTCTCGATAAGATCTGTCAAAATTAATGTACTGCTCTCTTTGTGGAAGAATACGACTTCTTCCATCACCGCGCTGCCTTTAAAAATGAGTTGCTCAATATCTCCTTGCCACTCGGGTTCTGCCATGTCGCCTAGTTGGCGCTGAAAAGTAAGATCAGGCCGTTTTTTGTCGACACCTGGAGAAGCAAACATAATCGCATGTGGGAACTTTTCCTGCCAATCTCCCATAAATAGGTGGTGTAGTTTATTTGGAGAAATTAGATATTTGACTTGCCCAAGTTGCGTCAATTCACGGAGTAATCCTGCCGTTAATTTTCCAGGAGAGTGCACCCATAATGCGCCAGAGGAAAGCTTTACTATAGTGCTTCGGGTAGTGTACGGCATGCCAAAGAATGGTACCGCGGGGCCGTTGTGGATCCAAATGTTTTTACCAATTGCAATTAATTCGCTCATCTGATTTCCTTACTCTTGCTAGCGTGGATAACTATATCAGGGAAGCTTTTTGTTTGAAATATAGCCTTATGCAAGATTGTATGAAATTTATCTAAATCCTTGTATTTGCATACCTTATCATTAATCTTGGGCGCGTTGTTCAGTCCCATATCTCGCCATAAAAAGCGCAACGCTTTGCTCTACAATAAAGTCCGTTTCCTCCGTATTTGTGAGATCAAATCCATAAAGCCGTGGGTAAAAGATAAAAGACTTGAGTTGATATAAAAACTGTTGTGCTGCGAATGCCTGATGTTCGATATACAGTGCATTGTTAGCGACAGCATCGGCTAAAAACGTTTCTAAATAACGCATACAACCTACTTTACTGTTATTGAAATGCGCAGCCAATGTAGAGTCTTGCAACAACTCGATAAATGCCACGCGAGCCACTTTGATAAATGATTCAGAGGTGAGCAGATTGACTTCTCGTAAAGCGATTTCTTGAAGTTGTTTTGCAATCGAGACATCGGGTCGATATTGATAAATATCACCTTGGTCAACCTGAAGCATCATGTGTTCAAGTACGTTATACAGTAGTAGCTCTTTGGTCTCAAAGTGATTATAGATCGTTCGTTTAGACACTTCAGCGTGCTTTGCGATGAGATCCATACTGGTATTTTGAGCACCATGCTGAGCAAATAATTGCTGGGCAGCTTCTAGAATTTGCAGTCGCTTTCTTTCTGATTGTTTCATTTTATCTATTACAGGCAAGGGAATATCAACAAATGGATACTCCACATTCTAGCAAAACTAAAATAAATTACACTGCTTAGTTTACTTTCTATTCTTGATGTGTAAACTACACTGTGTAGTTTACTTTTGGTGGTTATATGAAAAAGCGAACATGGTTTGGATTGATTGTGGTCTTGCTGATAGGAGTAGGAGGAGTTATGGCTTCTAATTTAAATGCTGCGGTAAATCAAAGTGGGTATTCATCAACTCAATATAGTGATGGTAAATTTCATAATACTCATGAAACGAATAAAACGAGCCTAGGTAAGACGCTGGAAATTTTTTGGCGCTTTTTTACCGAGCAAAAAGTCAATGCGGTGCCGAAGGTTGATATGCCAGTAAAAGTGCTCACTGAGGAGAATTTAAAGGCACTTTCTGATACGCACACTCACGTTATCAAACTGGGACATTCATCAGTACTTATTAAAGCGCAAGGGCAGTATCTTCTGATTGATCCCGTTTTTGCTGAACGAGCATCACCATTTTCATTTATTGGTCCAAAGCGTTTTCATCAACCACCTATTACTATTGAATCATTGCCTCAAATTGATAAGGTGCTGATTTCACATAACCATTACGACCACCTAGACAAAGAAAGCGTAAAGCGATTAGCAGATAGAGTGGGGGTATTTTATGTACCTTTGGGTGTAGAAGGTGATTTGCAAAAGTGGGGAGTTCCCGCCGAGAAAATAAAGCAGTTTGACTGGTGGCAGTTTGAAGAGACCGCTGAGTTAACACTCACCTTTACACCTACTCAGCATTTTTCTGGACGTGGACTTGGAGATGCAAATAAAACCCTTTGGGGAGCGTGGGCTATTCGCACAGCAGACAAAAATATCTTTTTTAGTGGAGACTCTGGTTATTTTGCTGGATTTAAGGAAATAGGTGAACGGCTTGGTCCGTTTGACCTAACCTTAGTAGAGACCGGCGCCTATGATAAAGATTGGTCTGATATTCACATGACGCCAGAGCAAAGCGTACAGGCTCATATAGATTTGCGAGGAACGCATATGATCCCCATTCATAATGGTACTTTTGACTTGGCCTTTCACTCTTGGTTTGATCCGCTCGCAAGAGTGAAAATCGCAGCTGAGCAAAATCAAGTAGCACTGGTAACACCTGTTGTGGGTGAAGTATTGACGCTTTCAGAAACGCTATCAAGTAGCAGCTGGTGGGAAGCGTTGATGCCCTAATATCCATATCTTAGTGATTGAATGAGGGCTAACGCATGAGGCTGAAACCCTTATTCAGCATTCTTGTGTTAAGCAATCAACAGCCTTAATGAAAAGGCCATAAGCAACACAGCAAGTGCCTTTTCAACCAAGTTCATCTTGTTCAAGAACCAAGCGCGAGAAGATGGAGCTGAGAATAATAAGCTGACACAGATAAACCATAAAGCGTTAACACTGCACATCCAAGCGCCGTAAAAAAGTTGAATATGTAACGGAGTTCCTTGGCTGACGACATTGGTTACCACGGCTAAGAAAAACAGGGTTGCTTTTGGGTTGGTTGCATTAGTTAAAAAACCAAGACTAAAGGCTTTTTTGAGCGACTGTGAGCTTACATCAGCTTGGGCATTTTCTGTATCCAGTTGAATCGTTCCTGCACTTTTGAGCAGATGAATAGCGATGTAGATAAGATACGTAGCGCCGATTAATTTAGCTACTTGTAAAACCCAAGGTGAGGCCTGCATCAGTGCGCCGACACCAAGTAAGGTATATAAGATATGAACACTAAGTCCAGCGCCAATCCCCAAGGCTGTCATTGCGCCATGTAGTCTGCCGTATTTTAAGCTCTGTCTGACTGTAATAACAAAGTCGGGGCCCGGCAAGATCACTGCAACAAAATGAATGATGGCTAATGACAAAAACTCTGGCCAATACTGCACCATAATAAGCTCCCAATATAATATTGAATAATTGAGAACATTGTATTTTCATTCTCCTGAGAAGATAATAATCTAAAAATAGAAATAACTTTTGCATAGAGCGCACAAATGGGAGAGCTATGGCGACCAGTAAACATATTGAGCTACTGCAAGAAATGTCGATTTTTGTCTCTGTTGTCAACACTGGAAGTTTTTCTGAAAGCGCTCGGCAATTAGGTGTCTCGCCGTCATCAGTGAGTCGTGCCATAAAACAACTTGAGCAGCAATTGGGGGTGTGTTTACTTCAGCGTACCACCCGCAGCTTAAGATTGAGCGAAACAGGACGAGCTGTGTATGAGCGCTGTACTCAGTTGGAACAAGCCGCCAAAGACGTCATCTCGCTTTGTGAAAGCCATCATCAAACGGCACAAGGAACAGTTAAAATTGCAGCGCCAAAAGCGGTCGCACATACACTAATTCATCCAAGTGTAATGGCGTTTCTAGGCGAACTTCCAAACATTGATGTTCATTTGGTGTTGGACGACAACGCACTGGACCTGATCCGAGATGAAATAGACATTCTATTTAAAATTACTAACGAACCACCGCAGGGTTTAATAGGCAGAAGCGTAATGACGATAGAACATATAGTAGCGGCATCACCAAAATATCTTGCAACGCACTCAATTCCTACTCACCCTAAAGAACTAATACAACACAGCTGCATTGCTTTGGGGGAAACGGATGCCGATGCTAAGTGGCGATTCAGAAAAGGCACACAAAAACACACAACCTCCGTTAGCGGGCGCTATAAAGCAAATCATACTCGAGTGAGGTTAGATGCTGCGCTGCAAGGGCTTGGGATCACAAGCTTACCTATGTTTGTAGCTAAAGATGCGTTAGCGTCGGGAAAGTTGATACAGGTATTACCTGAATGGGATTTCGAGACTAATTATTCGGGCGAGCTTTGGATGTTATATCCTGCTACTCGCCATATTCCCGCGAAGGTGAGTGTTTTTGCTGACTTTATTGTACAGCGACTTACCAGGGGTTGTTGAGTTTTACTGTATATTAAAACCCGCTCGTAATAATTACAGTGAAAAGCGATAGCTTAACGTTGCACTTGCTTGAACTTGTTTCAACTGTTCATCATCAAAGTGCCAGCTGCAGGTATTTTGAGTTGCAGGGTCAATATCACAAGTAACTTCTGAATCATTGTTTAGAAGGCTCACAATCCAACGCACTTCGGCACCTAGGTGGAAGCCCGCGCCGATATTATATTCAAGGCCTGTGTATAAACCGGTCGCGAAGAAAGTATCTGAGTCGATAAAATTGGGGTTAATGAAAGTCGCACCAAGCTGTGCACCCAGATAAACATCTATGTTGTCTGTGAGAGGATGTACTACTGCGCTTTGAAATAGTAGGTATTCCATTTCCACTTTGTTTAGTGGGTAAGCAGTAAGTTGGGTCTCAGTTTTACCATAGTAAAATCCGTAACGGCCTTCTGATAAATACTTGTCTAAGCTCACCCCAAAATGCGAGTCGTCTTCTAATTCGTATGTTTGGTGGCGAGAAGTTTCGATGTCACTGCTGTACGTTTTGCCACCATATATTGAAACACCAAAATCTCCGTAATCTGCGGCACTGACGTTGCTTGAAACAACTAACGCCAAAATAGTCACTAATGAAGCTACTTTCATAAAGTTCATTTCCTTGAGTTGGAATAATTTTTTAGATTTGAGCCTAAGTATATCAATGATGAAAGAAAATAATAACGAGGTTGGTCTATTTACTTGCATTTCTTTGGTTAGATTTTTATTATTACTTTGCTTATTTGATTTGGAAAAGTACCTTGCAAGTATTCTTACGTTTACTTATCACATTGTTCGTGGTGGCTACACTTAGTGGTCAAAACGCGGCTGCCTCTATGGCAGCATGTGAAATGCATGGCGCTACCAGTCATAATACAAGTCATCAAATGCTTCAAAGTAACGTGCAATCGGCAGAGCCTCATCATCATGAAACGATGGTTGAGATGGATTGTTGTGACCCTCAGAACACAGCACAATGCAGCGACTGTACTTGCCCCACACATATGTGCTCCACAAATCTTGCAGCGTTTTCGCCAAGAGAGTGGATAGCGCCTATTTTACTGAAAAACGATAAATTAAGTTTCACAAGTGGTCAACTCAGCGACTACCCTCGCTCTCTTTATAAACCCCCAATACTTGCCTAGCCTCAGGGCTGATCTGCCTTAATTTCAAAGTTTTGTACGATTAATCGTCTTTTTTGACGTAATTTTCAACGAATTGATTGATACCTGTTGCACTAACGTAATTGGTATTGCATGCGAGGTTAGCATGAAAAAGTTTTATTTAGTGATGACGCTATGGCTAATGAGTGCCGTGGCATACGGTAAATCCAATATAGAATTGGAAGTCTTTAAATCCCCAACCTGCGGCTGTTGTGAGCTGTGGTTAAACCATTTAACTGCGCAAGGTATCGCGCACAAAGCCACCGATTTAAATTATCTTGGCTCACTTAAGAGTAAGTTTGGTATTAAGCAAAATTTTCAATCTTGTCACACCGGGGTTTCTAAAAATGGTTTTATTTTTGAAGGGCATGTTCCTGCCAAGTTCATTAAACAGTTTTTGCAAAACGAAACGTTAACTCAAGACATACAAAATATCGGCTTGAGTGTGCCGGCTATGCCACTTGGATCGCCTGGTATGGAAGTTGGCGAGCGTTTTATGCCTTATCAAGTATTGCTACTCAAAAAAGATGGGAGCTATGAGGTTTTTGCTGAAATTGACAGTTATGAGGAACAATTCTAATGACAATCAAAGTTTCCCTGTTTATCGCAACACTGATACTACCTCAGATAGCACAGGCCAATATTGCAACGTTAGAGCAAGCGATAGATGCCGCCATCAGCAACGATCCTTGGCTTAAATCTAGCCAATACAAGCGTTCTGCGATGCAATCTATGAGCCGCGAAGCGCTAAGCTACCCTGATCCTCAGGTGTCCATCGGTATGATGAATCTGCCTGTTGATAGTTGGGAGTTTAATCAAGAGGGGATGACCCAGCTTAAAGTTGGTGTGATGCAGATGTTGCCGCGAGGAGATAGCCTCGAAATTAAGAGCCAACAATTGGCACTTGACGCTAAAAAGCAACCGATTTTACAAGCGGATAGAAAAGCGCAAGTGCGCCGCGATGTTTCTCAGGTGTGGCTTGATATTGTACAAGCCAAAAAGACGTTAGAATTGATTGAACGCGATAGTGTGTTGTTTGACCAAATGGTAGAAATTGCCAATGCTAGCTACTCCAATGCGCTTGGTGCTACACGCCAGCAAGATGTGATCCGTGCTCAGCTTGAGGTGATGCAATTAGATGACAAGCGTTCCGCGGCTTATCAGCAGCTTAACACTGCTAAGGCAAAGCTTTCGCAATGGCTGTTAAATGATGCATTCACTAATTCAAATGCGCTGAGTGTCCTTGACCAAAACGAAGTGACACTGCCGTTGATCCGCTCAATTGCGCCAAAGTTGATGCAGCAACGTCCAGTTGATAGTCAAACTGTAGTACAACATTTGACTCATCACCCGTTGGTTGTTGCCGCCGATGTTGATACATACCGCGCCAATCAAGGGGTAAAGTTAGCTGAGCAGGCATATAAACCACAGTTTTCCGTCAATGCGAGTTACGCATATCGGGATGATGCACCGGATCAGATGTCTCGCACTGACTTTTTCAGCGTTGGTGTGTCTTTCGACGTTCCGTTATTCACAGATGGAAAACAAGACCAGCAAAAAGCGGCAGCGACCGCACAAGTTGAGGCGAGTAAAACCGACCGCTTGCTGGTGCTAAAGCAGCTGTTTTCAAACTTAAATGGAGAAATTCAAACTATCCAACGATTGCAAGAAAGGCAATCGCTATACGCAAAATCAATTGTGGCACAAAGCGCTGAACAGGCCGAAGCTGCATTGACCGCTTATACCAATGATGATGGCGACTTTTCCGAGGTAGTGAGGGCGCGTATCGCGAAACTGAATGCGCAGTTATCAGCACTTTCCATTGATATTGCATTGTTAAAAGCGGTGGTACGCAGTAACTACTATTTGGCTCAAATTGAAGAGGATGCAAGCCATGAATAACAACTTAAAAATGACGCTGGTTGCCGTCACGACATTAACGGCAGGCGTGCTAGTTGGGATAAATCTCTCTTCAAGTAACGAGTCTGCGGTAGCGCAAAACGCTGAGAAAGCGCCACTTTATTGGGTTGCACCTATGGATCCGAACTATCGTCGTGATAAGCCAGGTAAGTCTCCGATGGGAATGGATCTCGTACCTGTGCACGAAGAAGAGTCTGCGAATGCAAAATTTGGTGAGGGGGTTGTGGAGATAGCGCCTCACGTTGAAAACAACTTGGGCGTTCGTACTGCGGTGGCCATGCGTCAAGCGATGTCTCACCAAATCCGTACGGTTGGGTATGTTCAGTACAACGAAGATAGCTTAGTTCACATTCATCCTCGAGTTGAGGGCTGGGTTGAAAAGCTCTACGTGAAAGCAGCAGGAGATCCGGTGAAGCAAGGTGAACCACTGTATACCTTGTACTCGCCGCAACTGGTTAATGCGCAAGAAGAATACCTTATTGCTAGAAAGCGTAATAATCAGGCGCTGATAAACGCCGCGCATGAAAGGCTCAAGGCATTGCACCTGAGTGATGACTTTATCAATACGCTTAAAAAAACGGGTGAAGTGCATCAAAGCATTACCTTTTATGCGCGTCAATCTGGGGTGTTGGATGGACTCCAGATCCGAGAAGGGTTTTACGTAAAACCAGGCACAACGCTCATGAGTATCGCCAAACTTGACGAAATTTGGGTCGAAGCTGATGTATTTGAACGTGATGCTATGTTGGTCGCTCAGGGGCAAGCGGTTTCCATGAGGTTAGACTTTTTACCCGGCAGAACGTGGCGAGGGCAAGTCGATTACGTCTACCCCTCACTCAATGAAAAAACACGGACACTTAGAGTAAGGCTCAGGTTTGACAACAGTGATGCGCTATTAAAGCCAAATATGTTTGCGCAAGTGAACATTCATGCCGATTCTCGTGACGATGTATTGCAAGTGCCGAGTGAAGCTGTGATCCGCACTGCCAAACAAAATCGTGTTGTCGTTGAAGTTGCACCCGGTAGCTTTAAATCGGTTGCCGTTGAACTGGGTCAAATTGGTGATGAAAACATTGAAATCCTCAAAGGCCTTAACGAAGGAGACAAGATTGTTACGTCAGCCCAATTCCTGATTGATTCTCAATCGAGCATTACTTCTGATTTTATGCGTATGGCGCCAGTTGCTGAGGCTAAGTCAGTTTGGATTGAAGGAGAAATTCAAAGCGTGAACTACCAAAGTCGAGTAGTGAATATCGATCATCAACCCGTACCCGAGTGGGAATGGCCTGAAATGGTGATGGATTTTACCGTGGCTGAAAGTGTCGATGTTGACGAATTAAACGCTGGACAGACTTTGCATTTTGAAGCCACGAAACAGGATGACGGTAGCGTATTACTGACAGGCATTCACATTATGTCCGAAGGAAGTACGACCGAAAATACCTTACCAACAGCAACAGTGGGTGGCGTGATAAACACCATCACCCCTGACACCCGAGTGCTTAATATTTCTCGCGATGCCATTGAAAAATGGGACCGTCCCGCAACAACGATGGACTTTGTTGCAGCTGAGCACATTGATTTAAGCCAGCTTATGACAGGAATGAAGGTGACTTTCACCTTTGAAGTGGGTGACGAATTTGTGGTGACTGATATCAAACCTGCAGGCGAGATGTCGATGAATATGCACTCTGGCCACTAAGGAGCATTTACAATGATCCAAGCAATAATTCACTGGTCAGTATACAACCGCTTTTTTGTGGTACTGCTGACACTTATGCTGGTGGGGGCTGGGCTATTTACTCTTAAAAACACGCCTGTCGATGCCATTCCAGATTTGTCTGATGTACAAGTTATTGTCAAAACACCTTATCCTGGACAGGCACCACAAGTGGTGCAAGATCAGGTGACATTTCCGCTGACCACCGCCATGCTCTCTGTGCCGGGCGCAAAAACCGTACGTGGTTATTCCTTCTTTGGGGATTCCTATGTTTACGTTATTTTTGACGATAAAACGGATCTTTACTGGGCGCGCAGTCGTGTTCTTGAATACCTAAGTCAAGTCGCACCACAATTACCCGATGCGGCAAAACCGCAGTTGGGCCCTGATGCCACTGGGGTGGGTTGGGTGTATCTTTATGCATTAGTTGATAAAACCGGTAGACACGATATTAGCCAGCTACGCAGCTTACAAGATTGGTTTTTAAAGTTTGAGCTGCAATCGGTTGCCGGCGTGTCAGAAGTCGCGCCGATTGGTGGTATGGTGAAACAGTATCAAGTGCAGGTTGAACCCAACAAATTGCGCGCTTACGGTATTCCGCTTACGCATGTACAGCAGGCGCTGCAGCGGGGTAACCAAGAATCGGGCGCTTCTGTGATTGAGATGGCTGAAGCCGAATATATGGTGACAAGTACGGGATATATTCAAAGCGTTAAAGATATTGAAGCTATCCCACTTGGGCAAGCTGTCAAAGGCACGCCATTAACGATAGCAGATGTTGCGTCTGTCAATATTGGACCGCAAATGCGTCGTGGCATTGCTGAGCTTAACGGCGAAGGAGAAGTTGTTGGCGGTGTTGTAGTCATGCGCTTTGGAGAAAACGCGCAAAAGACCATAGATGGGGTAAAGCAAAAACTTGCTGAGCTACAACAAGGCTTACCTGAAGGGGTGGAAGTGGTGACGGTTTACGATCGCTCCGAGCTTATCACCAAAGCCATTGATAATCTTTGGTCTAAGTTACTTGAAGAGCTGGTGGTGGTGGCCTTAGTGTGTGTGGTGTTCTTATTTCATATTCGCTCTTCCGTGGTTGCGGTGATCACTTTGCCACTTGGCATTCTGGTGGCTTTTATCGTGATGTATTTTCAAGGGGTGAACGCAAATATCATGTCCCTTGGTGGCATAGCCATTGCTATCGGGGCGATGACCGACGGTGCAATCGTGATGATTGAAAACATGCATAAACACATGGAAAAAACGCCACTCAATGATGAAAATCGCTGGGAAATCGTCGCAAAGTCGGCTTCTGAGGTTGGTCCTGCGCTGTTCTTTAGTTTGCTGATTATTACCGTAAGCTTCTTACCTGTGTTTATTCTTGAGGCGCAAGAAGGGCGTATGTTTGCCCCTCTGGCATACACTAAAACGTATGCGATGGCCGCATCGGCAGGGCTTGCCATTACGCTTATTCCTGTGCTGATGGGATACTTTATTCGCGGTAAAGTTGTGCCCGAGCATAAAAATCCAATCAATCGAATGTTGGTTGGCGCGTATATGCCCTTGTTGAAACAAGTTTTACGCTTTCCTAAGCTGACGTTGTTGGCTGCTGCTGCTATTACTGTCGTTGGCTTTTATCCAATGGATAAAATCGGCAGCGAGTTTATCCCACCTTTGGATGAAGGGGATTTAATGTACATGCCGACTACATATCCAAGTATTTCGATTGGTAAAGCCAGAGAAATTTTGCAGCAAACCGACAAATTGATAGCGACGGTGCCTGAGGTAAAAAATGTCTTTGGTAAAATTGGTCGCGCGGAAACCGCAACCGATCCTGCCCCGTTGACGATGATTGAGACCTTTATTCAATTAAAACCTAAAGATCAGTGGCGTGAGGGAGTGACCACTGAAAAGCTCAAAGCGGAACTCGATAAGCTAGTGCAGTTTCCGGGCTTAACCAATGCTTGGGTGATGCCCATCAAAACGCGTATTGATATGCTCGCGACGGGGATTAAAACGCCTGTTGGAATTAAAGTCGCGGGTCCAGATTTAGATACTATCCAAAAGATTGGTCAAGATCTTGAACGTATTTTGAGTCAGGTAGAGGGTACAGCTTCGGTCTATTCAGAGCGGGTAGCTGGGGGGCGTTATATTAAGGTCGATATTCAACGTGATAAAGCCGCGCGATTTGGGCTCAATATTGCTGATGTACAGCAAGTGGTCGCAACTGCAATTGGTGGAATGGACGTCACGCAAACCATTGAAGGACAAGAGCGCTATCCGGTTAGTTTGCGCTACCCGCAAGACTTACGCGATTCTCCAGAAGCACTGCGGAAGCTTCCTATAGTCACCGCCGAGGGATTAAATATTGCCCTAGGTGATGTGGCAACTATCTATATTGAAAATGGGCCACCGGGCATTAAAAGCGAGAACGCTCGTATTAATGGTTGGACGTTTATTGATTTAGATGGTGTCGATGTTGGCAGCTATGTGGCAGCCGCTAAACAAGTACTGAGCGAGCAGTTGGAGTTACCTGCAGGTTATTCCATCAGTTGGGCTGGTCAATACGAATATATGGAGCGTGCTAAAGCTAAATTGACTTATGTGGTGCCGCTCACGCTTGGGATCATTATCGTTTTACTCTATTTGAACTTTAGAAGCTTTAGCGAAGTGGCAATTATCATGGCGACGTTACCTATGGCGATGATTGGTGGACTGTGGCTGCTATACCTTGAGGGGTTTAACTTTTCGGTCGCAGTTGGCGTTGGTTTTATAGCGCTTGCTGGTGTTGCCGTTGAAATAGGCGTTATCATGCTCGTGTATCTCAACCAAGCCATCAGCGAGCTTAAGGAGAAACAACCGATCATAACCCTTGAAGCCATTAATAATGCCATTTTAGAAGGTGCGGGCAAACGCATTCGTCCAGTCATGATGACGGTGGCAACAATTATTATCGGGTTATTGCCAATCCTTTACGGTTCGGGCACAGGTTCTGAGGTAATGAGCCGCATCGCCGCGCCTATGGTAGGCGGAATGGCAAGCGCACTATTACTTACCTTAGTGGTGTTACCTGTAGTGTATATGTTGATGATCCGTTGGCGTGAGAAAGTTAATAATTAATCGATAACGGAAAAAGTTTGCCTCAAGCGCAGTAATATTAAGCGCTTGAACGGCAAACTTTGGTTTGGTAAAACCCGATTACATCGAAAAATTGGATAAAAGACTCCTAGGACTCTAACTAACCCGAGATCAGGTTAATAACGCTTCCTTGGCGCACTTATTGCTGTACTAGAACAGCCAATGCACCAAGGAGCGAGTATGTACATTCAAAATTCACCTTATTCACAAATGTATGGTTCGAACGATCTTTATAGTCGAAAGAACAATAATGCTGTGAGCGATCAAGACATTTCTAATTCAGTGGCAAAAAATTCAGGTACACCTTCGTTTATGGAAGCCGCAAAGGCCGTTCAAGAAAAAGCCCCGAACAACACCCAATCGACCTACCTTACCAAGCATTTTGAGCAAGCTGAAAAGCTAGCCCATGAAGCTCTGGTGAGTTCGAATCACAAAATAGGCAGCCGCGAATATAACATCGAGATGTATCGTGAAATGATGACGAACATTGTAGAGATGCCAATTGAAGTAGAAATTGCACCAGAAGAGATGAACCAAGCACTGTTATTTAATCATCTGGGATTGGACTTTAAAGAGTATAAAACGGTAACTGTACGCTCAGAGTTGTTAACTATGCTTGAGCAAAAAGTCGAGCAGGACAGTACGCTAATTAGATCAGATAAAGCAAAATTAACAGCAATTATTACTGATACGCAAGATAGGCTAGAAGCCGCGCAAGCGGCGCTACTTGAAGGTGAAGACATTACCCAGCGACTGCAAGATAGCAAAAAGGCTATCTATCATTCTTACGAACAGCTTAAACTTGGTAAGGTGAGTCAGCGAGACCTGATTTCGACTTTGTAGTTATTCTTGACCAAGGATGCTTTAACAAAGTGAAGAAAATGCATTTTGTAGTCTGAAATGATTGAGGCTTATGTTTTATTCTAAAAAGTACAATTTTTTGTTCTGCCACATTAGCCGCACTGGCGGTACGTCGTTATGTAGTGTCCTCAGGCAAACGGCGCCAGACCTAAGGATGATATGCAGCCAGCATGCATCGCTTCTAGAGGCTAGAGCGGCATTGCCGGAAGCGTTTGAGAGTACGTTTAAATTTGCTTTTGTACGTAACCCATGGGAAAGACTCGTTTCTTGGTATTCACTATTAGAGAAAGGTAAAAGTCTACACTCAGAAGCGGTATCTGAGAAGCATCATTATGCTGAGAAAGAGAGGTTTGAACTATTTGTACAAGAGATGGTTGCAGAGCAGCACGGCGGAATAGCGTGGAGTCAATGGTCCCAGTTATCTGACCATTTGGGAAATTCACTCGTTAATGAAATTTGCCGCTTTGAAAACTATCAAAAAGACAGTAAGCGAATTTTAAGGAAGTTGGGGAGCAAAGATTATTATTTACCTTATTATAATCAAGCATCAAGTAGGCACTACCGTCATTACTACTCTGATTTAGCGTTAAAATTGGCTGAGGAGCTTTTCCTAGATGATATTTATCAATTTGGGTATAAATTTTGATAGTGGTCGGCCTTGTGAAAAACGTAAATATCCAAGCAAGAAGGAAGTTGGAATAAATATTTGTATAAATCACAAGTTGTAACAATAATGTGTTAATTGTTACTTAAAAGAGCTTCTGAGTGTTTATATGGATATCACTGAGTTAGATGAAAAGGCATTTGTTGACGTATTTAACCTGCCAGAAAAAATCACCATAAAGACTGCTAGCACCACAGATATAGAGGAAATGGCTTTAGTCACCAAGGTGAGTTGGCAAGCGGCCTTTAGCGGGTTTTTACCAGAGCACGTGCTAAAAAGGGGAAACGTCGAATTTTTTGCAACTATTTGGTCTGAGATTATCAAAAATTCGACAACCCAAACAGCATTGCTTGTGACTGATGGCAGGAAAATATTAGGCTGCGGCGCTGCTGGGATTTATCGCCGAATGTATAACCCGGTTAGCCAAAAAGTATCGAGAACGAATGCTGGCGAGCTTTATCGTGGTTACATTTTACCAAGTCACCAAAACCGCAGGCTCGGTAGGGCGCTGTTGAAAGCACGCTTGTTAAAGCTTTACGAGCTGGGTTGTCAAAGCGCTTACACCTGGATCTATGAACAAAACCAACAAGCAAGACGCTTTTACGAAAAGCATGGGGCGGTAAATCTCGACCAAGCCCAAGGGATAACAATGAAACGATTTAGGTTTGAAGAAGTGTGCTATGGCATTGAAGTAAATCGTGTTTTTGATTTTAGCTAAGGTGAAGTGAGAGAAAATTTCAAACACAGTATGGTCAGAGGTAATTGTCATCGATAAGCGGTGACAATTACTTCATGCAGACTAACGTAGGTCGGCGGGTGTAGGGTAGTCTGGATGCTCAACAATTTTCGGTGCCCAAGCAGCTGGGATCACGGCCTCTCGTTTCTGTTTGATACGCTCTACTAGCGTATTCAAATCATAATTGGGTTCACCATAAACGGCTAGCCAATTCTCAGGTACGTCTTCTGGGTCTGCAGCCTGAATAACGTGCGCCATCCACTGCTTTCTAAGCTCAGCCCATTCACTACTTTGATTCTCATTGACACCTGCAAGTGGCCGAAGCTCTACATATATTGTCCTTCTCGGACCTTCACTGCGTTTCGGCTCTGAGCCATGTAAAACCATCATGTCTTGAACTAAGATATCTCCGGCTTTAGCTGGTTGCTGTACAACCCCTGGAATGTTCCAGCCATATTCGCTCGAGAGAGAATAAATATCCAAAATTTGGTGTTGGGAATTTGGCAAATAGCGTAAGCACCCGTCATCTATATTCGCATCATCAAGATAGATACCGACATTTAAATATGCAAAATGACGAGAATGAGGAGCATCTTGATGCCAAGCTATGTGAGGGTGGGGATGTGGATATTTGCAGACTAAGTCACATTGCAATGGAACACAGCCTACACCACAAAGGTGTTCACTGATCGCTAACATTGCTGGTGTTGCGAGTAGTTCGATAATTAACTCGGGCGCTTCAAAAAGCAAATCATTATAACGAAAGAGTTTTGGCTCACCTGATTCATTTGATAAATGGTATTGAGTCGCGATTTTTCCATCTTGCTGTGCTTGTTTTGCTTTACTCTCGAGCGCATTAGATAGTCGCTTCAGTTTTTCCAGCAGTGTGTCGGGTAAAGTTTGTTCAAATAAAATGAAGCCGTTGTTTTTGTAAAAATCGAGTTTGCTTTTGCTCACAATCGTCATGCGTGTACTTCCTAGTTATTTTGTTGCTTGTCAGACTTAAGTGTTGTTTGTCGAGTATATTCACTCGCCTGCCAATAGAGTCTGTCTCAGCTACAGCACTGACTATAGTGTCGTAAAATGCCAGTTAGCGCAATTACGGTGGGTTACATTGTGGATTTTGTTTATATTAACTCAACTCGAATAATCAGAAACTTCCATTGGCACCACTTTGCATCCTCAAGTACAATTGGCGTTTTCGATTGCAACACACCGGAACCTTCCAATGGAAATCAAAGTAAATTACCTCGACAATCTCAGAATTGATGCCAAATTTGACGACTTTTCTGTCATTGCAGATCAGCCAATTCGCTATAAAGGCGATGGCTCAGCACCAAGTCCCTTTGACTACTTTTTAGCTTCTTCAGCGCTTTGTGCAGCTTACTTTGTGAAGGTGTATTGTAATGCGCGTGACATTCCAACGGATGGAATTCGTGTGGCGCAAAACAACATCGTTGATCCTGAAAATCGTTATAACCAAATTTTTAAAATTCAGGTGGAGCTTCCGGAAAGCATTTCTGAAAAAGACCGCCAAGGTATCCTGCGCTCAATTGATCGCTGTACTGTTAAAAAAGTGATCCAAACAGGACCTGAATTCCAAGTGGAAGCGGTTGAAAGCCTTGAAGATGACTCGCAGGCTATGCTGATGGTTGATACCAGCGAAAGCGACAGCACTTTTATCCTAGGTAAAGATCTTCCGCTGGAACAGACTATCGCAAATATGACCAAGATCCTGTCGGATTTAGGCATGAAGATTGAGGTTGCATCATGGCGTAATATCGTGCCACACGTCTGGTCTTTGCATATTCGTGATGCTGCTTCACCAATGTGTTTCACCAATGGTAAAGGGGCAACCAAAGAAAGCGCGTTATGCTCAGCACTTGGTGAGTTTATTGAGCGTTTAAATTGCAACTTCTTTTATAATGATCAGTTTTTTGGTGAAGAAATCGCAAATGCTGAATTTGTTCACTACCCGAACGAAAAGTGGTTTAAACCCGAAGCTGATGATGCGCTTCCTAGTGAAATTTTAGACGACTACACTCGTGAAATTTACGACCCAGAAGGTGAACTACGCGGTTCGCATCTAATCGACACAAATTCAGGTAATGTAGCGCGCGGTATTTGTTCTATTCCGTACACTCGCCATTCAGATGGTGAAACCGTGTATTTTCCGTCAAATCTAATAGAAAACTTATTCCTAAGTAACGGTATGAGTGCTGGTAATAACCTGTTTGAAGCGAAAGTGCAGTGTTTATCTGAAATCTTTGAACGCGCGGTGAAAAAGCAAATCATCGAACAGGAAATTGTGTTGCCTGACGTGCCAGAGTCTGTACTTGCTAAATATCCAGGTATTGTTGAAGGGATAAAAGGGCTTGAAGAACAGGGCTTTCCTGTGGTGGTGAAAGATGCGTCTCTGGGCGGTCAATTTCCTGTGATGTGTGTGACCCTGATGAACCCTAAAACAGGCGGTGTATTTGCCTCTTTTGGTGCGCATCCAAGCTTGGAAGTTGCACTTGAGCGCAGTTTAACTGAGTTGTTACAAGGCCGTAGTTTTGAAGGCTTAAACGATGTACCAAAACCTACGTTTAACAGCATGGCGGTATCTGAGCCGGAGAATTTTGTTGAACACTTTATCGATTCTACGGGGGTGATCTCATGGCGCTTCTTTAGTACGAAGCATGACTACGACTTTGTTGAGTGGGATTTTACAGGCACGAATGAAGAAGAATGCGATAAGTTATTTGGCATCTTGGAAGGGTTAGGTAAAGAAGCCTATATTGCGGAGTTCACAGACTTAGGGTTCGCTTGTCGTATTTTGGTTCCGGGCTTTTCTGAAGTGTACCCTGCCGAAGATCTTATTTGGGACAACACCAATAAAGCACTGCAATATCGTGAAGATATTCTCAACATCCATTCTCTAGATGACGAAGCATTAGCTAACTTGGTCGAGCGCTTAGAAGACAGCCAGCTTGATAACTATATCGATATTATCACCCTAATTGGTGTTGAGTTTGACGAAAATACGGTGTGGGGTCAGCTTACAATTCTTGAGCTTAAGATTTTAATCTATCTAGCGCTTGGCGATATCGAAACGGCCATTGAACTAGTTGAAACCTTTTTGCAGTTTAACGACAACACCGTTGAGCGTGGCTTATTCTACCAAGCAATGCATGCCACACTTGAAGTCGCGTTGGATGAAGAGCTAGAAATTGAAGATTACATTCATAACTTTACTCGCATGTTCTCTAAAGACGTGATGGATGCGGTTATTGGTTCAATTAATGGCGATGTGAAATTCTATGGCTTAACGCCAACTAACATGAAGCTGGAAGGTTTGGATAAGCACCTGCGTCTTATTGAAAGTTATAAGAAGCTTCATGCAGCAAGAGGGAAATTAGCGCAGCGCTAAGCTTTATTTTTCTAAGTAAAAGCAAGATAGCATGACTGCTTATCTTGCTTTTACTGTTTGATAGACTGGTGTGTATTTAGTGGTTACACATTAACTGTAGTAGCTAAGCCCCGAACCTCAGGTTAAAAACCTTAATTTGATTTTTCCTCTTTGATACAGTTTTGGTTTTTAAACTGTGTCTTTGCATCGTGATATATAAAAGAGAAATCTGCTGTACGTGGTGTAAATATTGGTTTGCCAGTACTCTTATCGCATTCAGTTGCGATCCCGCCTGCCGCATGACAATTCATACAAGAGGAGCTTTTATAATAAAGCGCTTCTTCTTTACCTTGAGGTTGATTTCCTAGTTGTAAAAATGTCTCAATCACTTCATTGGTCAAATAAACCGGGTGAGGCATTCCTCCCGAATAATTAATGAGTTTGGTTTCAATCGTATCACTTGCTTGGCCGTTAATATCAGTCATTGGCTTACTTCGGTTATTAGTTGAGTACTGGGTACCAATCAGTTTGTAATATTGAAGGACAGCGTTTTCTTGTTTAAACAACTTAGAAATATGCTGGTTCACTTGCTCAACAACAGGTGATATTTGCTCTAATCGCACCACCTGAGTAGGCTTAGTGCCTCCTACTGGATGATTGATTGCGCATGTTGGGCATTGCTTGTTGAAAAATGTTGGTGAGTTGCCCCAAACATTATTCTGATGTGAAAAGGTTGCGTAAATCCAGTTACTAGACGTGCCAGTTTTCTGCATTATATGAAATCCAACAACGCCAACTTCTTTTTCTTCGATTTTAAATGAACCAGCTTCGCCATTTTGTATCTGGTTGTAGCGCTTTACGGGTAGTTTGGCTCGAATATATTTACTAAGGTCATCTGACTCATCTAGCAATTTCCAAGCTACCTTTATCTCTATAGCAAGGCCTGGCGGCTTAGGGTCAAAACTTGTCAAGTTTTGTGGCAAGTTACAAGTTGGTAGTGAAGATTTGTCGGAACAAGCTAAAAAGCCAATAGTATTCATGTTGATACACATATTACTTGCCTGCTGACTTTTGCACGCCCAACTATAAGTCGGGTTATTCGCGAATTCAATTTGGCCATCTATGCTATATAGTTTGTTTTTAGTAATAAAATTGAAAACATATGGACTGACGAACTTTTGATAATAAACAGGATTGTTTTTTTGATCGGTTAAAATAGCATGTTTTTTCGGTTCATTTTTAGGCGCAACTTGTTCCACAGCAGATAAAGGCTGCATCATGGCAAAGTTTTTGGATATATCCCAGTTTACCGGAGGCGTTGCATCTACTGTGAAAATGGTCTCGGTTTCACGCCAGTTTATCCAAAGTGGAAGCGGGCAGTTGGCGCCTGAGTCGGCAGTACACACTTTTAGATTATTTTGTGTGAGCTTATAGTTTTCGTCCAATTGCCTGTTTAGTGCAATAAAGCTCAACCATGAAAATAGTGCGTAACGATGATCCAAATAGTCAAGCTTCTTCGATTCAGAGGGTTTTACGGGTTTTAACTTTTCACATGACTTCACTAACTTATTGTATGCGTCAAGAGGGTAAGGTTTTAGCTGAGTCAAGTCGCTAGGAAAAGGAAAGGGCTCAGTTAATGTGCATTCGTCTTTGACTAGCCAATCTGGAAAAATGCTGTATTCAGTAGCAAAAGTACCAGTACTTACTAATAGTAAAGAGAGCTTCGCTATTACACTTTTCATGGTTATTTCCTTTTCTTATAAGGTGAAGAATATAAATATGATTTGATATTAAATTCAGATGTTGATGTGAGGGTTATTTTTATATAGTAACCAGTTTGTACTTTCAGGTTGAGCCAAGGAGTTAAGTTAGTGCTTAATTTTTTGTCTGTTATTTTTCTTAGTGCGCTCAAAAAGCTGTCATGTAGGTAATCTTCGTCAAGGTTTGTGATCCAAGGCAGTTCAATTTCAATTTTTTCTGACAACTCCGTTGAATAGGAAAGCCCAACTTGTATTTCATCTGATACATGAACGATAGCATTTAATAATTGTTCCAGTAGATATAAGTTTCCTTTCCAGTCTAGATCTTTGAGTAAACCGGGAAGTTTCAATGTTTCTAATTTAAAAACGAATTTAGCTCTAAATTCCTTTCGTCCAAATGTAAAGCTGAAGTGGTTTATCCTAGTACTCTCTAAGCTAGGAAGTAACTCTTTTGTTTTATTTAAAAATTCAGGAGCTAAAAACTCAGATGCGTTAATTATAAATGCGCTTAATAGGCTGAAGTCAGCAAACTGACAATGTTGTGTACTTATACAAAATGTTGGAACTGTGCTATAACGACCATCTTCCCAGTCAAAGCTAAGCCATATTAAGTTTACAGGTTTGTAAGTAGAAGAAAGCTTCCTCCTCTTTATAAACTTGTTTATTCTGTGGGCGTATTCATTTGGAAGTTTTTGGTTTATATAAGATAAAACGCTATCTAAATTATGAGGAGAGCAGTAATAGCATACTAGGAAATCAACTGCTTCTTCAAACTGATCAATTCTCTTTTCAAAACATATTGCATGTATATTTTCAGGAATGCCATTTACAATTGGCTGAAGCTTTTCCGTTATTGTGCGATTGAGATGTTGAACCTCACTATCAAGTGCAATGCTATAAAGCTCACTTTTACTATATTTCATGATGAATGCGGGTGAAATACCAATTTAACTTAATTTTTGGTCTATTTTTTGTTCTGTTTCTGATGTTAATAACATTAGAATTTTACAAAGTAAAACAACTAAATCGTTCCTGTACCGTTGACAGAGTTTCACTACAAAAAAATACACGCTTGATTAAGCTAAAAATCACCCGCTGCTCCTATGTATTACCAAATTGTTTTGATAGTGTGTTGAACTTCAGGTCTTAGTTCTGCAGATAGTTGATCCCACAGATCATCTGTCAATCCAGTCTCTAAAGAAATTTCAGTAATAATGCGTTTTTGATCTGCTGTTAAATCAAACTCAGCCATCACTTCAGCCAAGTTATCGGTCGCTCGTTGTTTCAAAGCTTCATCGTTAGTTACATTATAGATGTAAGAGATTAAACCGGTTGGTAGTTTTGTATTATCACTCATTTTTCATTTCCTAATTTTCATAGTTTTGGAGGTATAAGGTTTTAGTGCTAGCCTTATCATTTAAGTATTCATTATAAGCATCATCTTTCATTGTGTTTTTATTAAACAGTAATACTTTATATAAAAAGTAATAATAAAAAGTTCGATGTGAACGATACCCAGCAAAGCTTGATATTTTTTCTTCGAATTCTTGTAAACTATCTATATCATCTAAATTTGCCAAGTAGTTGAGCATATTATTATAACCCAACCAGCCAGCGTTATTAGAGTTTTTTGCAAGGCTTACTCCTGTTGATGAGTAATATTTTGCTTCATCTTGATATTTTTTAAAATTAATGGAATCGTTTTGTATTGAAGCATGTATTAGCTTAAACCACGCCCATATTCCATTTGTTGCTGAGCTAATATCATTTATATTTATATCTTTGGAAAGTTCAGCTAAATTATTCATAGCGCTTTGTGCCAAATCAACCTTACCAGTGAGCAACTGTGATAGAGCTTTAAAAGCAATACAAGTGAGTTCAGAGCAAAAGCCGTAATTATCAGTTATGGCTTGAGAGCTATTATCGAAAAAGCCTTCTTTTGGTAACGTATCGACAAGCGCTATTACTTTGTCAAACTCCCCCAGTGAAAAGTAGGATTGCGATAAAAGCTCGAAGATCACTGGGTGTTGGTGAGGTGGATATTCGCTTTTGTTTTCGTGCAGCTGTAATCCTATATTATGAGCTTTTAAAATATCACCGGTAGCGTAGGCGTGCAGCCATTCGCCTCTCATCGTAATGAAGCGCTCTTTAGGGTCTAAAATTGTGGCGAGTTCACTGATATTTTGAAGCACGTGCTTTTTTGCCAACGTATCTAGCCAACCATTGTATGCAATCCTAGATGAGGCAAGTGCATTTTTAATCTTATGGAGTAAAGGCTGGTTATCGATTAAACCATTTTGGAAGAAATTCAATGCCTCTGCATAGTAAATACTGGCCTCTGCGACAGAATAAATCGCAGCGGCGCTTTTTGCTGATGTTAGTAATAATTCAACAGCCGCATCATGCTCTCCCACTTTTGCTAAATGGTGGGTTGTAAGCAGTGGTTGCTTTTGGCTCATTCCTGTATTGTTGAGTACCTCAATTATACTCATGTGGTGTGCATGCGATTCATGCTTACCCATACTTTCATAGGCAGCATCACGTACCAAAGCGTGTTTAAAAATATAGCTATCGTTATCAACACGACGTTGCTGCACAATAAGGTCGTTTGCTATCAACTCATTTAAGTCGTTTTGGATCTGGTTTTCGCTTAAAGAAGATGCCGCAACGAGTAAATCATATTCAAACTCTCGGCCAATTGTGGCTGCTAGTTGGGCTGTTTCTTTGGCGTGACTAAGGCTATCTAGTTTTTGTTGTAATGACTCTCTTAAACTCGTAGGTACTTGGTCAAGTTTATCTGGTGCGAGGAAGTCAATCTCTCCGCCTTTATCTCCAACTAATGCCTTTTGTTTAAGCATGTTGACGAGTTCTTCAATAAATAGCGGGATCCCGTCGGTGCGGCTGGTAAGTAATTTGAGAACTTGCTCTGACACTCGGCGCCCATCAAACAAATTAATGATAAAATCTTCTGTGGCTTTTTCGGTTAGTTTTTTCAGACAAACATCCACTAAGGTGAGGTCTTTTAACTGAGTTGGTACCGCTTGTCTTGAAGTGCTTAGTAAAACATCACCTGAAGCGAGCGCACCGACAAAGTGATGTAAAAACTCTAAGGTGGTGCTATCTGCCCAGTGAATGTCCTCGATAATGTAAAGTTTAAACTTGCTGAGTCCATGGCGATTTGACAATAACAATGCACAAAGCCCTTTAAACAACACTTGCTTTTGCTCATCGGGAGAAAGTGTAGAAGGCGTGATTTCATCATCAAGTGAGATATTGAGCCAAACTAGCAACACAGGGATAGCTTGTGCTAAATCGAGCTTACTATCCATGTTGGATAATACATAACTAAAAACGGTATTGGCTGAATGAGCATCTAGCTGCTCGGTGTTAAATAGATACTTGACCAGCGTTAAAATTGGATACAAAGCATTATTTTGATGCTCTGGTAAACACTGGGCGACTAAATGTTGATATTGCGGTGCATTAGCACGAATTTCTTGCAGCAGCCGAGATTTACCTATGCCAGCCTCACCATGAATGTGAGCGATGCGGGTTGCACCTTCGACCTCGTTATTAATGAGTGAAAGTGTCTGTTCAAGCTCAATGTGACGACCAACAAGTTCGTGATGGTTCTTTGTACCACGCATAAAGCCAAATGCTTCGATGCGACGTTCTCCTTGCAAGTTATAAACCGGTGTTAGTTCAAATAACGGGCCTATTTGTACTTGACCGTACAGATTGAATTCAGAAAAAGCATCAAGGAGTGAGCGTGACTCTGCACTACATAAGACTTGACGCTCGCCAGCTTCACGGGAGAGTGCTGCTGCAATATTCGCGTGATGTCCTTCAGGTACGGCATTAGCATAGGTAATAAATATTCCAGTGTGAATGCCTATATGGGCGTTAAGCGCGACTCTGTGAGCTTCTTGCATTAGCGCGTTACGCTTCGCAAGCTCGCTTATCATTTCAAGTGCGGTACGGGCAGATAATCGCGCATCATTATCGCTGCTAACGGGGTAGCCAAAATAAAACAAACTGGTATCGGCGAGATTACCCACATGATAAGCGCCGTAACGAGTCGCGATATCAATAAAGTGATTGCGTTGAGATTTATAAACCGTGTCTATGACATCGAAGTCTTTTTCATTGTTGTCGAGTGCTTTGACACTTAACCTTACCGCAAGAACGGTTAGCTGTTTGCGTTCGGTAAGCGCAGTATATTCTTGAATGGCGCGATGATTAGGATCGTCATCACGGATCATTATTGTGGTTTCGTCGTAACCATGCTGGGCTTTAACATCATTTAGCACACCAACAAGGTTCGATACGTTCATCCGAGCAAGTTCAGAAAATGCCTCGGTTGCGGTGATCACACGTTCCAACGCACTTTTATTGAGTACACGCCTAAGCAGTCCCGCAAGGGGGTGGCCAAGTAGGGCGCTTGGAATTGGAATGTGTACATCGCTTAATTGTTTGTGATAAATCGATGCGACGCTAGTGCCCGTTACCGCAGGCACGCCAGTTAAACATTCTAAGAATACCAGACCCCATACATAAAGATCTGATTTGGCAGAAGCTGGCTCGCCACGTAATTGTTCTGGTGCGCTGTAAGAAGGCGTGCCCAATGTTTCT
Organism: Pseudoalteromonas sp. JC3; assembly: GCF_030291895.1. Classification (NCBI taxonomy): domain Bacteria; kingdom Pseudomonadati; phylum Pseudomonadota; class Gammaproteobacteria; order Alteromonadales; family Pseudoalteromonadaceae; genus Pseudoalteromonas; species Pseudoalteromonas sp. JC3. The sequence goes on from NZ_CP127856.1 coordinate 188,469, forward strand.
TGCGTAAGCGTGATTGTTTCAAAGTCATGTTGGCGGCTTTCTTGCGCAAGTGTACCGATACCAAAATCAAGTATTTTGGCGTAAGTCTTAGCACCAGATTGGCTTAGCATAATATTGGTTGGTTTTATGTCTCTGTGAATGATGCCTTGTTGATGGGCATGAATAAGTGCATCTAGCACCTGCAACATGATGTCGGTTGCATACACAGAATCAATCGCGCCATTTTGACTTAGATAGTCCCTTAATGTTTGTCCTTCCACATACTCGAAGACTCCAAACATTAAATTTTCATTTAATTGTCCTTTATCTAATAATCGTACGATATTTGGGTGGTTTAATTGACTACAAAGTAAGGTTTCACGATTGAAACGTTCTGCATATCTTTGTTTTTTCGTCGCTTCTAGTTGTGGTTCTAACGCCAAAAATTTTAGTGCAACGATTTGCCCTGTGTTTATTTGGCGCGCCTTAAAAACTTTACCGAATCCACCTTCTCCAATTTTTTCAAGTAGTTGGTATTTGTCAGACTGGAATACATCGACAATATGGCTATCCGAAAACTGTGTCAGAGACATATGATTACTAATTCTTATTTTTTGTTAATGGTATAGGGTAATTGGAATGTAAATACTTGTCTAGCATGAGAATTTTAATTGTTTTTTAAAATTGGATAATTAACAGTCTGGGTTGACTGTGGGATTTTATAAGTTTTTGAAAATATTGTATTTTTATTTGGGTGAGTTTTTTGGAATATTGCTTGTAATGGAGTGTAATTCCTTCTGCTCGAAAAAGTTGGCATACTTTACCTATAAGAATAAAAAGGAAAAATGAATGAAACGCCGAACGTTTATGTTTGCTGGTGCAGCACTCACGGTTGCATCAGTCTTGCCTCCTGTTAGTTTTGCTAGACAAAGCTTCACTGCTTCTGGAGTATCAAAAGATACAACGGAAAGGCTTCCTGAAAATCTATTGAATGAACTCGGTATTCAAGTACCTATCAGGGATGTTCTAAGCCCTTCAGGGGAACGAGTTTCTTTTAAAAAAAGAGCCAATATAATTAGGCGTTACGGAGATTCTCTCTACGTTTACTTCGAACATGAGAAGGTGATCAGGGTTTTTGATACCCAGGGTAACCCTGCTTCCAATGAATTGCCTTTACCTAAATACATTAGCGATCTTAAAGATTTTGCTGTAGATCCGACACAACAACAGCTTTATTTATTGCAACCTGGAAAGCACCACATAGTGTTAGCCGACTTTAGCGGTGAAATATTGGGCACTTTTGGTGAGTTCGGAATTGAGCAAGACTATCAACTTAATGGTCCAAAGAGCATCACCATTGGTAAGTCTAATCAGTTATTTGTTTTGAATTCTGGCAGTTCTAGTATCAAAGTTTTTGAAAGCAATGGAGTATTTTTAAAAAACTATACATTGAGTCAAAAGCAAAAACGCACAGTTACAAGTATCGATGGCGCTAATCAGATTATTATCAATGGTGGGAAGTTTTCAGATCGCCAATGGAAATTAGATCAAAATATTCGCAATTTTATCGAGGTGGACTAAGCTGAGTAAGGGCTTGATCGGATTTTACTTTTTTGCCACTTAAGCAGTTTGGAGCTTGAGTTACGTTAGGTTAGTTATCTGTGAACTTAAGGATGGTTATGCCATATAGTAAGGAACGGTTAGCTTATTTTAAGCTTCCAATTTTTCTTGAACATCAACAAGTACTCGACGAGCTTGGGACGCTGAATGAGCTGGCCTGGACTGACCATGTAAATAAAGCAAATTACGACGGCGGGTGGGACGTAGTTGCGTTGCGTTGTTTGTCAGAGCATTTATCTGCTCACCCGATCTTACAAAACTTTGCGATTGAGTCAGGCACTCACTGGCAAAACTTACCTATATTAGAAGAAAAGCCGCTACTTAAATCGTTCGTTGATAATTTCCCCTGTGAAGTTCTCTCTGTAAGAATCATGCGATTGAAAGCAGGTGCTTTTATAAAACCTCACAGAGATGGCGGCCTTTGTATCGAAAATGGTGAAGCAAGACTTCATATACCTTTGGTCATCGACACTGCTCTTGAGTTTGTCGTTGATGGTATGCAAGTACCAATGAAAGAAGGAGAGGTGTGGTACATAAATGCGGACAAAATACACAGTGTCGCTAACCGAGGAAACCTTGATAGAGTCAATATCGTTATTGATTGCAAAGTAAATGATTGGTTATTAGATTGCCAGTCAGGGTCAATGGGCGTTCCTTGTGAAGAGTATACAAGCTAAAAAAATGCAGTGTGTTTCGTTAGCAAGCGATTTAAAAATAATAGGTTGAAGGATCTGTAATGACGTCTGGCAGCGTGTACCAAGTAAAAAAATTGCTAGAGCACTCTCAAGCTTTGCTCCTAAATGATATTGATGCTGGGTTAAATAGACCTCACGCACTATCTATGTCTGAGGCTCTAGCTGAACTAACAGGCGTATCCACTGACTTCGATATGAATGATTGGTCTGATATAAACACTGACAAAGGGGTCGCGATTTCACCTGTTCAGGCAGCTAAATGTTTACTAGAAACGCTACGTAGTCAGATATTTATGCAGGGCGTTGCGAGCGCGATACGAGACAAAATCAATCAGCAAGATAATATAAATATCCTCTACGCAGGGACCGGGCCATATGGTGTATTACTATTACCTTTTCTCGCGCTCCACAAAACGAGTCCAGTCTCAGTAACACTTTTAGATATTCATCCAGAAAATACGCAAGCAATACATGAGCTGGTAACTAAACTTGATATCGCTCATATGGTGAAACGTATAGTGCACGCAGATGCAACAACTTGGCTACCTGAAGAACCAATAGAGTTTGATCTCATCATTTCCGAGACCATGAATACCTTATTACGCAGAGAGCCTCAAGTATGGATTTTTAGCCACCTTCAACAGTTTTTAAAGCCAGATGGAGAGCTCATACCTCAAGAAATTGAGCTTACTGCTTGGCTATGCAATCCAAGTTCTCTGACGAAAAGTGAGCAAAGAGTCAACCCAGCTGAGCTTGGTTCGTTTTTCCGTCTCGATAAAAACACAGCCAGCGCACTCAATGAGAATAACCTAGATGTTTTATCTGGTTCGTTTGAGGTACCGGATTGCGGGAAAGTTTATCATACACTGGAATTGAAAACGGAAATCAAAGTCTATAGGGAGCATAGACTCACCGAAAACCAATGCAGCTTGAATTTACCAATTAAGTACCAAGATAAAAATCTAAAGGCCGGTGATCGGATTACTTTTGAGTATATTAACGATCCAATACCTGAGTTCATCTTTAGCTTCCCTGGTGAAAGTTTACCAAATCTTCCCGCTTATCATGAGGTGGGTGAGTCTGGAATTTTCCAAATTAAACGTATCTTCGTTAAATGCCAATTAAATAAAGTAAATAAGCTTGATATTAACAACCATGAATGTGAGTGGTCTTTGGATACACAAATATGGGGTGAACTTGAGTTAAGTTTAGAATTGGTTTTAGAAGCCTTGTATCGGTTTAGGTTGTTTGAGGAATTTGAGTTTTGGCTGCTTGATAAAATTGGTAATCGACTTGATGATAAATTAGTTGGTGCTATTAATCGAAAAGTAGTTGGTTTTTATAGTTAAAATATAAAGGTAAGAGTGATGAAGTTTACGCCTCCAGATGGTTTATATGTTAGACCGTCAAAACCAGAAGATAAAGGCTTTCTGGAAAGCTTACACCATAGCACTCGGCAAGATTTGCAGTTGATTGATGGAGATAAGGATTTTATAGAGTCAATTATTGAAATGCAGTTTAAAGCGCAAAGTAATGGCTATGGAGATCAATTTCCAAACGCTATGTATTTCATTATTGAAAAACACCATGAGCGAATAGGCAAGGCGACAATTGACTTTGGTAATAATGAAGTGAGATTAATAGAAATTGCTTTAATACCTCAAGCTCGTGGATTAGGACTCGGTGCAGCGGTTGTTCAATCTTTCCAGCAAGCTGCTGCTCAATCCGGCGTGCCAATGACTTTGTCGGTATTGCAAAATAATTACGATGCAAAGCGTTTATATCAAAAGCTAGGCTTTAAAATTGAATCAATTAAGGCTCCTTATGAGTTACTAATTTGGTATCCGCCAGCGTTGAGGAATATAGTTTTAGGTTAATTTAAAAAGAGGGGTAATAGACGAAAGGTAATAAAGCGCCTCGCTTGATCATTGGTATTAATAACTGTTTTTTAGTTAACAAGAGCGAGTCTAACTTAATGAGCAAAGGAGCAAGTGTTGTGAAACTAACTAGTAGTTTATTTGAAGACTTAATCGGTCAGGATGTTGAAGTATTTACAGCCGATGGCAAGCATAAGCTAAACGAGTTGCAAGTTGATGCTATTGATGAGTGCAAGCTAAACAGTAATGAATTTGAAGGATTTTCTGTAACGTTAACCGCTAAATCAAATTTTCCGCTTACGGATGATACGTATACATTAAAGCATCAAAAGCTGGGTGAAATGCCACTGTTTTTATCTGCATACGAAAAAGACAAGTATCAAATAATTATCAGTATAAAAAAAGAAGCATAAAGGAGTTTAATAATGTCAGAACCCTATATTGGACAGGTTACCCTCTATGGCTACAATTGGGCACCTAAAAATTGGTCTTTATGTAATGGTCAGCTAATTCAAATTAGCCAAAATCCAGCGCTTTATTCTCTTACCGGCACCGCGTATGGTGGTGATGGTAGAACAACCTTTGGTCTGCCAGACTTTCGTGGCAGAGTGCCGGTGGGGCTTGGTAACTTAGGAAACGCTAGTTACGATAGAGGCAATGCTGGTGGCGCTGAAAACGTAACGTTAACCTTAGCAAATATTGCACACACCCACGATGTGCAAGCAAGTACGAAAACGGCTAACTCTCCACTTGCTAATATTCCGGGACCAAACCAAATGGCGACGCAGACGGCAGAGCCTATATATGCCGCAGCTACAAGTTTGGTAAATACCTCTGACTCCACGGTATCAAGCATTGGCGGCGGTCAGAGCCACAATAATATGCAACCCAGCTTATCTCTTAACTTTGCCATTGCACTCACTGGCATTTATCCAAGCCGAAACTAAGGAGGTCGTAATGGAAGGGTTTATTGGACAGATAACTATGTTTGCCGGCAATTACTCGCCGTTTAAATGGGCGTTTTGCTACGGACAGATCACCGCAATTCCAGGGAATGAAGCGTTATTCTCTTTGCTTGGGAATACTTATGGTGGAGATGGTAGAAGTAGTTTTGGGTTTCCTGATATGCGAGGTCGATTACCTATGGGATTTGGCAATGGTACCGGATTAACGCCAACACTGATAGGAACAATGAAAGGGGTGGAAACGGTTACCTTGGACGTCAGTCAAATACCATCGCATAGCCATAATTTTCAGGTAAGTAACAATACCGCTACGGGTACAAACCCTGGTGGGCAAGTGTTGGGTAAAGCTGATATGTACTGTGAACCAGCAACGGCCCAGTATAATGATGGTCCTTCAGCTATGTATGACGGCATCATTGCCTCAGCGGGAAGCAATCAGGCTCATGAAAACAAAATGCCTAGCCTTGGGGTTAATTTTATCATATGCCTAAATGGCATATATCCACCTAGAAATTAAGGAGAAGAATAATGGCTGATTGTTTTTTAGGTGAAGTTCGAATGTTTGTTTGCAATTTTACACCAGAGTGGTGGACCAGTTGTGGAGGACAGCTACTACCTATATCGCAAAATTCAGCACTTTTTGCGGTAATAGGCTGTAACTTTGGTGGTGATTGTCGCACCACCATGGGGGTGCCAAATTTACAATGTAGAGTTCCGATGGGGACGGGGACAGGCCCAGGCCTGACACCAAATATGTTAACTGAAAAGCAAGGCGAAAATGAAGTTGTGTTATATGAGTCGAACTTACCTGCTCATACCCATACTTTTAATGGTACGACTTCATTAGGCGGAACGGTTGATACGGGGCAGGGGAATCTACTCGCACAATCTTCAGGCGGTAACGTTTATGATAACGCTCCTAACGCGCAAGAGCAGGTAGAGATGGATTATACTGCGCTTGGTACTAATGGCATGGCAAATTTGGGGCATGAAAACCGCCAACCATTTTTGGCGATTCAGTTTGCATTGGCACTAGATGGTACATTTCCACCAAGGAACTAGCTTAGTAAGGCGCAAAGTATTGGTAAGAGATTGGCCTGTTGTTGGTGCTGGTCCTTACTAATACTTATATTTTACGGTGGTAATTGGGTGTTATTATCGCTTTTAAATTAGTAACTTACTGTGGTGTTTGTAAGAGTGGTAACCAATGTGTAAAAAAGAGGTTTGTCAGCTTTTTTATCTAACAAGATTAAAGCTGGTGCTGTGCTTTATATTTGTTGTTTTATTTATTGGTACGACGAATGCACAGGGAATTGAGTTTGTTAATTTTGGCAACAAGATAAAGCTTGAACAGAGCAACGCTGAACCTAAGAGTGTGTATAAGTTTGCTAATTCAGAGCAATTGGTAGAGCTGAGTAACAGAATAATTATAAAAATAAAGGCTGGGATGGGCGGTGACGTTGCAAATGCCTTAAAACGAAAAATAGAGGTGGGTCAGCTAGCCACCTTTGGGCCCTTTGCAGAGCACGAGTTTATGGTGGTATCGCTAAAAGACGCGTCCGCAAAGCGCTTGACTGCTGCACTAGCGATTGCCAGTGGTTTGGAGGGGGTAATATATGCCCAACCAGATATTTTACAAATAAAAAGTAAGCTCGAAGTTGAAAATCATAACGCGTCTCAATGGTTAACAAAAACCTTGTCGCAATCAGGTTCTATGAAAAGCTTACCTTTTCGTTTATTTCAGTTAGAGAAATGGAAAAAAGAACTACAACAATCGACTCAAGGTGAAGGAGTAACAATAGTTGTTATCGATGATGGCTTTGATTTAAAACATGAGGCCTTAAGTAAAACTAAGGTATTACTCACCTACGATATTGAAAGAAGAGTCAAGGACGTACAGCCGCAAAGCGGTTTTGATATCCATGGTACTAAGGTACTTGGAGTGATTTTTGCCAGAGCAAATGACGCTTTGCCAGCTGAAAGGGCGGGCCTTGCAATCGACGCAGGGCTTATTGCAATAAGGCAAACAAAAAGCTGGACAAGCCATACATTGGAGTCGTTACATATCGCGCAACTGGCGCAAGCCGATGTTGTTAACATGAGTTGGCGAACACAGTTACTACTAGAACCAATAAAAGATGCCATTGATGGCTTAGCACAAACCAGCCGAGGCGGTAAAGGTGCGCTGGTAGTAATAGCCGCCGGAAACAGCGGGAAGATGATTAAAGCAAACAGCACAGAGGCGAGTATTGCGTCTGCGGTGGTGGTGGGCGCAATGAATAGTGGCGGTATGCCGGCAAGTTTTAGCAACTTTGGTAAATCGGTAAGTGCTTGGATGCCAGGTTACAGCGCCAAGGTAACCGCAAAAAATAATGCTTACAGTGGTTTTGGTGGTACTTCTTACGCAGCGGCATATGGAACGGGTATGATTGCACTGTTGTTGGCTGCTGAACCTGAATTATCGGCAAATAAAGTCAAGCAAAAGCTGGCTCAAGTGTCTGGTTTAATGTTGGACAACCGGAGTAAGTAAAGTAATTAACCTGCTGTGTTAGCTACTGATAACACAACAAGTTGGATAAAGGTCGTTCCTACCTTGGAAGTGAGCTTCTGGGTATAAAATGTGGATAAAACTATGGATACAGAACATAACAGCGCAATGGTATTTACGCACAGTAAACTACAAACCCATATTAAGGCTGCATTGCTATGCAGTGCTGCTATTCAGTTGCCTGTGGCGGTGGCTTCATCAACGCTAGCAAATGCAGAGACATTACAGGGCGGGGCGGCTCATACCGCTGTTAATCAGCAAGCGCTAGAGTACGTGCAGTCAAGGTTGACTAGCAAAACCATTACGGTCACGCGCGATCCAAATTGGGGGCGGCTGGAATTTCTGCAATGTGGACCTGCTGACGGGAACCCCGCAAATACGTATTGTAGTCAATTTCTTACCGAGACGGCATGTAATGCTTACGCACCTCTTTGTGCTTGGGATCCTGGCACACCTAGTAATAATCCTCCATCCTTTAACAGCAGCGCATCGACTAACTTTGCAGAAAATGACACGGGCACAGTGCTTGATGTTAATGCTGACAATGGTGATGGCGGTAGCAATGACTCAGGGATCACTTACTCTTTATCTGGCACAGATGCTTCGCAGTTCAATATTAACTCAAGCTCTGGTGTCATCACGTTTAAGACTGCACCGGATTATGAATCGCCGGGAGACAACGGCGGCGACAATATTTACAATATTACGGTTACTGCCGATGATGGTGGAAGTAGCAACAATGAAGCGACACAAAATATTACCATCACGGTTACAGATATCGATGAGGTTGCACCTACGTTCGATGGTGGAAACTCAACACCGAATGACAATGCGACAGGGGTATCGGGAAGTAGTAATATTACTATTGACTTCAACGAAAATATAGCCCTTGGAACTGGTAACATTACTATTCGTGACGTCAGTGGTAGTAGTGATTTTGAAGTGTTTGATGTCGCGACAGAAAGCGACGGTACGACCACTAGCCCAAGTGCAGGTCGTATTGGCATTACAAATGATAAAATTTATATAAACCCTACTAATGACCTAACCGGTAATCGCAACTACGCCATTCGTATTGATGCAACTGCTGTTGATGACTCTGCGGGAAACAGTTTTGCGGGGATCAGTGACGATACTACCTTTAATTTCTCGACAGCCAACACCGCACCTGCAGTTGATTTAGATTCAACGAGTGGCAGCGATGATAGTAGTGCTTCATTTTCTGAAGGTGGTGGTGCGGTAAATATCGCCGCGAATGCTGCTGTGACGGAAGCTGATGGCGACACAATTACCACCATAACAGTAAGTCTTACCAACGATCAAGACGGTGCATCTGAAGGCCTGAATGTCAGTGCATCCGCTCAAGATGCATTGACGGGAATTTCGGGTTCTTCTGATATTTCGCTACAAGATACAATTTCTATAACTGGTGCAACGGCTTCAGCGTCCGAAGTGCAAACGTTCCTACAGGCGATCACTTACAACAATACCTCCGGTACTCCCAACGAAACCGCAAGAACCGTAACTGTTGTGATCAACGATGGTACCAGCAATAGTGTATCTCGCACAGCCACTGTCTCTGTGAGCAACGTTACTGCAGCGAGCAGTGCCGCAGCCGGTTTTAATACAACAAACGGCGCAAACTTATCTCCAGCAATCACCTTTACTGGCGACGATGAAACACTGACTATTGCTGATACTAGCCATATTGCTGGTTCAACTGCGGATGGGGGCGGAGGTACCGATACACTATTTGTAGTAACTGGCTCTAATCTAGCTAACTTTACGTCGCTAGCTAATTTTGAAACATTAACCCCAGACAATGACGGTTCTTTAACGCTGACCGAAACGCAGCATGATGCGTTTACTACCATCAATGGTTCAGGTACAAACCAATTTACAATATCTAGCGCTGATGGAGATCAAACCCTAACCGGTGATAGCGATATTGAAACCTATGTGTTAGGCGCTGCAATGAACTTTACCATGGGAGCAGCAGCACAAAATGTGACGGGTAGCAGCGGGGATGACACGGTTAATGTAACCGGGTTTACGCCGTCAGGTATACTCGCAGCTGGCGCAGGCACAGATACTCTACAAGCAGATAATGGTGCAAATATCAGTGGTGCTACGCTCAGCGGTTTCGAATCACTGACCTTAAGTGATAATGCGTCAGTCACTATGACGGAAGCTCAGCATGACAGCTTCTCAACAATCACAGCAGCGGCAACCGAGACGATTACAATCAGTGATGTGAGTGATGGTTTAACGGGTAACAGTGCAATTGAAACTTACATACTTTCAGCGGCTAATACCTTTACGCTTGGCGCTGCTGGGCAAAGTGTTACAGGCAGCAGTGGTGACGACACCGTAAATGTTGGTACATTCACAGCTACTGGCACTCTAGCAGGAGGCAGTGGTACAGATACGCTTTCAATTAGTGATGGCGGAAATATCGCAGGCGCGTCAGTAAGCGGTTTTGAAAACCTTTCTGTAGCAACTGGTGGCTCTGCAACAGTTTCAGTATCTCAGTTGTCATCGTTTACTGGTTCGGTTTCCGGCGACGGCACTAATTCTCTAACTGTCTCTGGCAATGGTGATATTACAACGGTCTCAGCGCTTGAAAATTATACTTTATCCGATGATTCAACCAATTCAAGAACGGTGACCGTGAGCAGTGCGGGTCATTCTGTTACTGGTACTTCAACTTCAGATGCAATTACCTTCGATTTAGGTTCGCTTACCTATACTGGAACAATTACTGGCGAAAATACCACTGCCGATACTTTGTCTTTAAGTTCTGGTGCTGATATTACGGCAGCAAGTATAAACGCGGTCAGGAATTTAACGATAGCCTCCGGCGCGTCTGTTTCCATGACAGTAGCTCAACATGAAAGTTTTACTGGTAATATTTCAGCAGCTGGATCAGAAACTATCAATATTTCTGGTGATGGGGATATCACCACTTTCTCTTCGGTTGAAGTTTATAGTGTTGGTGACGATTCTAGCAATACTAGGACTATTACCATCAGTAACGGTACCACTGATGTTTCAGCAACGTCGAGCGATGATGCTGTAACGTTTAATATCGGTGGTAGCACCTACACTGGCGATTTAACTGGTGACACGAACGTAGCAGATCTTGTTTTAGCGTCAGATGGTGCGGATGTAACTGGAGGTGGATTCTTCAATATAGGAAACCTTAGTCTATCAAGTGGTGCAACTGTTGCGATTGATACGGCCAATCTGAGTGATTTTGCAACAGCGATTTCAGGGGCGGCGGGCAGTGAGACATTAAAACTTATGGATGGTGGAGAATTTGACTTCTCGACCACCTCGGTTTCTGCTGTTGAAGGCATTTCAATTGGCACCAATAGCGCAGCAACGATCACCCTTACTGATAACTTTAATGCCGACGGTCAAACTGTATCGGTTGCAAATGCCAGCGGCAGTGCAATCACGTCAGACTTAGTCATAGACGCTTCGGCCTTTTCTAGTGATGTGCTAGAAATAACGGCAACAGATTTGGATGGTTCTGATACGATCACAGGTGGTAGTGGTGCAGACACTATACGTCCTGGCGGCGGTACAGATACCATGACAGGTAACGATGGTAACGATAATTTTGTCGGAGCGCAAAGTGACTTAAATGGTGACACAATAGCCGATCTTAGCATCGGAGATAAGATAACAATTACAGGCGTAACAGGATTATCAACCAGCAATATTCGCTTTAATGGTACTAGTACGCTGGAGGTGGACACCAACGCTACTACTTTTGTTAACCCAGAAATAAGTATTTCGCTCACGAATGCCGCAGGGAACGATCTTGCGTTTACGGTCGCTGACTCTGGCAGTGATACAGTGATCACCTTTGAAGCTGCGAATGATGAGCCTATCTTTAGTAATTTAAATGGTGGTAATACCTTTACTGAAAATGGAACTTCGATTGCGATAGACAGCGATGTAACCATTTCAGATACTGAACTTGACGCACTTAATAGCGGAAATGGTAACTATGATGGTGCGTCGCTAACAATCTCACGCTCAGGTGGCGCTAACAGTCAAGATATCTTTAGTAACACGGGATTGCTTGGTACGCTGACTCAGGGAGGCACGTTAAGTTACGATAGCACTGAGGTCGGTACAGTAACAACTAACTCTGCAGGCACACTGGTACTCACTTTCAACAGCAGTGCTACTTCTGCTCTAGTGGATAATGTATTGCAATCAATTGGCTACGGTAACAGCTCTGAGGATCCAAGCTCATCTGTAACACTTAACTATACCTTTAATGATGGTACGGCAGACAGTACTGGTACAAATCAGGCCGCAGTTACTATTACTCCTGTAAATGATGCCCCTACCGATATTGCATTGACAGCAACAAGCATAGACCAATCGAATACCGGAACTGCTGCGACCGTGGCGACAGCCAGCACCACAGATGTGGAAAGTGGTGACAGTCATACCTATAGCTTGGTTACGGCTGGCAGTAGCGATGGTGGTACATGTAGCGCAAATACGGGTAACGGCAGTTTCCAATTTTCAGGAGCTACGTTACAAACGCAAGCATCAACATCTCCGGGTGACTATGTTATTTGTATTCAAACTAGTGATGGAACCGCAAGTTACCAAGAGTCATTCACGATAACAGTCAACGATGACGTGGCCCCAAATGCGCCATCGACACCAGACTTGGATGCGGCTTCAGACTCTGGGGCTTCAAGCTCAGACAACATTACCAATGACACCACACCAACCTTCAGTGGTACTGCTGAGAGCGGGGCGACGGTTAAATTATATAGTGATCAGGTAGGCGGAGGTACCACGGTCATTGGTACTGGCACAGCAACGGGTGGTAATTGGCAAATTACAACGGATCCGTTGACTGCTGGGTTATCACATGCGATTTTTGCGACCGCCACGGATGCGAGCACGAACGTAAGTAGTAGCTCTAGTGCTTTAAGTGTAACGATCGATAATACAGCCCCTACCGCGCCAAGTACGCCAGATTTGACCGCTGGGAGTGATACTGGCTCCTCGAATGCAGATAACATTACTAATGATACAACGCCCACATTCACAGGGAGTGCATCTACGGGCGACACAGTGACACTAATTTCCGATCTTGATGGCGTTGTTGGCTCAGCCACAGCTGCGGGAGGTGCATGGACTATTACCCCAAGTTCGGCGATGACCAGTGGTACGCATGCAATCACAGCGCGATCAACGGACACAGCCGGTAATATTACCAATAGCAATAGCTTATCAATGGTCATTGATACGAGTGTTTCAGTGCCTAGTATTACGACTCCAATTGAGGGTGATGGTCAAATTAATGCCGCTGAAGACAATGATGTCTTGATTGCTGGCTCTGGTGCCGATGCTAACGTGACTGTTAGCGTGAGTATTACTGACGGTTCAGCAACGCTGAATCAAAATGTAACTTCCGATGGTAGCGGGAACTGGACTATCAGTGGCAGTGAGTTCAATGTTAGTGGATTTAGTAATGGCGAATTAACTGTATCGGCGACGCAAACAGATTCAGCAGGGAATATCTCTGGTGCAGCAAGTACTACTGTTACACTCGATAATACAGCACCTTCAGCACCGGCAATTACGACACCAATTGAAGGTGATGGCCGAGTAAATGCGGCGGAAGATAATGATGTGTTGATTGTAGGAACGGGCGCTGAAGCGGGTAATAGTGTAACCGTTACTATTCATGACGGTGCAAATAGTTTTAATCGAACGGTCACTGCGGACGGCTCAGGGGCCTGGACTATAAGTGGCTCGGAATTTGATGTCAGTACGTTTAACAATGGCACATTGACTGTCTCAGCTACTCAAAGTGACGCAGCAGGTAATACCTCAAGTGCAGCTAGCACCACGATCACATTGGATAACTCAGCACCTTCAGCACCTGCGATCACAACGCCTATAGAAGGCGATGATTTAATAAATGCATCAGAAGATGATGATGTTTTGATAGTAGGAACGGGAGCGGAAGCTGGAAATAGCGTAGTTGTCACTATCAATGACGGTGCGAATAGTTTGGATCGTACTGTCACTGCTGATAGTTTCGGCGAATGGACAATAAGTGGCTCAGAATTTGATGTTAGCACGTTTAACAATGGCACATTGACGGTAACGGCATCGCAAAGTGATGCTGCAGGCAATACCTCAAGCGCAGCGAGCACGACAGTCACGCTAGACAACTCCGCACCAAGTGGGATTTCAGCTGCGATTGACCAAGATTTAATCAATGCAGGTAATGAAACTGCATTTAGCTTCACATTAACGGGCTTGGAATCAGCGGGTAGTTTTACTTATGAAATCTCAGACGGTAGCAGTTCAGTAACTAGCTCAAGTGCAATATCTATAACGGGTACTACCCACCAAGAGACTGGAATTAATGTCACCTCATTAAACGAAGGAACATTGACGTTATCTGTTACTGTAACTGATAACGCTGGGAATGAATCGAGTGCAGTAACTGACACCGTCACTAAAAAGTATAATGTTGCCCCTGTGCTCACAGGCACACCGGCAACGAGCGTCAATGAAGACAGTGAATACGATTTTACGCCGACCTTGACTGATTCTGACACAGCCGATACTCATACCTTTAGTATTACGAATAAACCAAGTTGGGCAACATTTGATACGCAAACGGGTAAACTTTCAGGTACTCCGGATGACTCTCATGTTGGCACGACTTCTAATATTGAAATTTCGGTGAGCGACGGAACGGATAGCGATACACTCACAGCATTTAATATTGAAGTAGTTAATACCAATGATGCGCCAACGGGGCAAAGCACTAGCTTCACTATAGATGAAGGCGCAACATTAACGCGGGACTTCAACAATGGCTTACTGTCGCTTGCGAGTGACGATGACCTCGATTCCAACGATAGTCTAACGATAGTAAAAGACACAGATCCGCAATACGGTACGTTAACCCTGAATGCCGATGGTAGTTTTAGTTATGTTCATGGGGGGAGTGAGAATCATACCGATAGCTTCACTTATCATGTTGAAGACAGTGCTAATGCCAGCTCACCGGTGTACACCGTAACAATCAATATGAACGCGATTGAAGACGCACCAACGGCTGTGAATGATACGCTGACTACGCTTGAAGATGCCTCAAACTCAGTGAATGTGCTTGCTAATGATAGTGACCCTGAAAACAACATGGTTGCCTCATCGGTTACTATCAAAACTCAACCGACTAAGGGACAGTTAAGCATTACAAATGGGGTAGTGACCTTTACGCCAACCGCGAATGAAAATGGTTCGGATTCATTTACTTATACGGTTAAAGACTCGACTCTGGCTGAATCTAATGAGGCAACGGTTAGTATAACCATTACACCTGTAAATGATTTACCAGTCGCGGCTAACTTTACACCGAATATAGACGAAGACACGTCAACTTCAGCATTGCCCGTGAGAGCAAATGCAACGGATGTCGAAGATACCAACCCAACTGGTACTATTGCACTTGAGTCTCAGCCCAGTAAAGGTCAAGCGGCAATAGACTTGAATAATGGCACTATTACCTATACACCAAATGCCAATGAGACGGGGAGTGATAGCTTTACTTACTCGATTCTTGACAGTGAGGGTGGGAAGTCAAATATTGCGACTATTTCCGTCAATATTGGCGCTGTAAACGACCGACCTATAGCGGGTAATGACACGGTAACAACAAACGAAGATACCGCGACAACATTGGCAATTCTTGCAAATGACTCTGATGTTGAAGACCAAGGTTTTGATGGTTCGGATATTGCGCTTGAAGATAAAGGCGATGGTGCAGGTAACTACGACCTTGCAACCGTTACAGTTGGTTCGGATGGTGTGCTCGCGATCACTCCAAAACAAGACCAAAATGGTATATTGACCTTCACTTATACCGTAGAAGATAGTGAAGGGCTGCGTTCTGATCCGGCGACGGTTACAGTCAATATCACAGCAGTTAATGATGCGCCAGTTGCTGTTAACAATACGGCTCAATTACTTGAAGATGGCAACATTGAAATCAACGTATTGGGTAACGATACGGATGTAGATAGCCAGCTCAATGTTGCAAGTGTTGCTATTGTTAGTCAGCCTCAAGGCGGTTCACTACAAGTACTCACAACAGGTAATATTGTTTATACACCAAATGCTAATTTCTTCGGCAATGATAGCTTTACTTATACGGTACAGGATACTGAAGGGCTAGTTTCAAACGCGGCTACAGTGAATCTCACCGTGACATCAGTAAATGATGCACCTGTTATTTCGGGAACGCCTTCAACTTCTGTCAATGAAGATGATGCATATAGCTTTACACCGACGGCGACGGATATAGATGGTGATAGTTTAACGTTTAGCGTCACAAACCTTCCAGTTTGGGCGAATTTCAACGACTTAACAGGGGCTATTACAGGTACACCTACTGAAGGACAAGATGGTACATATAGCGGTATTGTTATTACGGTGTCAGATGGCCAAGCTGATGTATCGTTGCCTGCGTTCAGCATAGTGGTAAACGCTGTGAATGACGCTCCAGTTATCTCAGGTACGCCATCAACAAGTGTTAAACAAGACGACGCATACAGCTTTACGCCGACGGCATCTGATGTAGATTCTCAAACATTGACGTTTGCTGTGACCAACTTACCAGCTTGGGCAAGCTTTGATACGTCCTCTGGTAATATTGCGGGGACGCCGACTAGAGAAGATGTAGGTACTTATAGCAATATTGTCGTTAGCGTAAGCGATGGTGCCTTGCAAGCAAGCTTACCTGCATTTGAAATCAATGTTGAGGCAGTTAATGCAGCGCCGATTGCAAACAATATGCAAAGAAGCGTGCTTGAGGATGGAACGACAAGCTTCTCAGCAGATGTTAGCGATCCAGATGGTGATGCATTAACAATGGAGTTAGTGTCGCAGCCACAAAATGGTGCAGTTCAAATTCAAGGTACCGTGTTTAGTTATACACCATTGCCAAACTTTAATGGTTCCGATGTATTTACTTACACAGTGTCAGACGGTGAATTTAAGTCAAATACGGCTTCAGTCGCGATGACAGTAACTTCCGTAAATGATGCACCTATTGCCGTTGATGACAGTTTCACCTTCGATGCTGTGGCTTCTAATCAGTATGTTCTGCCAGTCTTGAGCAACGATAGTGATCCAGATGGCGGAACGCTAAGAATTATAGGTGCAAAAGCATCGATAGGCTCTGCGTTTATTTCAAATAACACCTTGACTTACCAAGCCGTGCAAAATACACAAGGGCCAATTGTTGTCACTTATATGATTGAAGATGAAGGTAAAGCCAGAGCAAAGGCTAATGCAAGTATTACGATTAATAATACAAGCACCGGCAATGCTCCTTCAATCACTACGCCAAGTGATTTAACAGTGGATGCAACTGGGTTATTCACAAAAGTGAACCTTGGTATTGCTGTCGCTACAGATAGCTCAGGAAACCCACTGCCAGTATCATTGGTTAGAGGTACACCTATCTTTGCACCTGGTAAACATATTGTTTATTGGCAGACAACTGATAATCAAGGACAACAAGCCACTGCGAGTCAAAATCTAAACGTCAATCCTCTGATCTCGCTGCAAAAAGATAGTCGAGTTGCCGAAGATCGTAGTCATTCTGTGAAGGTGTATCTAAATGGCACAGCACCAAGTTACCCAGTAACGGTGCCTTATACCGTAACTGGTACAGCCGATAGTAGTGATCACGATTTGCAGTCGGGTGAAGTGGTAATAAACGCAGGTACTAGTGCTACCATCACCTTTAATATCTTTGCTGATGGTATAAGTGAAGATAACGAAACCATTGTGATTTCCTTGAGTGACTCAGTTAACAGAGGCGCTAAATCTACTTCAACAGTAACAATTGTTGAGCAGAATGTGGCACCAAGCTTAACGGCGGTCGTGAAGCAAAGTGGTGAAGAGCGTAGCCTAATTACCGCCTCTAATGATGTGGTTACCATAGAAGCTTTGGTTGCTGATCCTAATCCGAATGATCAAGTGAGTGTCAGTTGGCAGCCAGATGCAGTGTTAGTCAATACATCGGATGATCCATTTATCTTTGAGTTTAGCCCTGAAAATGTACCTACGGGTATTTATAAAGTAGGGGTTACGGCAGAAGATAATGCGACCCCCAGTTTGTCGACATCTCGAACCGTGTTTATTGAGGTTGTTCCGTCATTAGGATTATTGTCCGGAGAAGATACTGATGGGGATTTAATTCCTGATGATCAAGAAGGCTATGTCGATCAGGATGGTGATGGTATTCCTGACTTCATGGATGCGATCACCGATTGTAATGTGGTGCAAGAACAAGCATTAGAATCAAATCAGTTCTTGGTGGAAGGTGATCCTGGTGTTTGCTTACGTAAAGGTGCAACTGTACCGCAGAATAATACGGGTGGCTTACAGCTGTTAGAGTCTGAGTTACCTTCAGATCCGGATGCAAATAATGCAGGTGGTTTGTTCGACTTTATTGCGACGGGGTTACCACAACCGGGAGATGTATATAGTATCGTGTTACCACAACGCAAACCTATCCCACTTAATGCGGTTTATCGCAAATTAATTGGCGGTGAGTGGCAAGACTTTGTGATTGGAGAAGGTAACGAGTTGCTCTCAACTCAAGGTGAGCCAGGTTTCTGTCCACCACCTGGAAGCAACGAATGGAGCGCAGGCCTTAGCGATGGTGATTGGTGTGTGCAACTACGTATTGTTGATGGGGGCCCAAATGATGACGATGGTATTGCCAATGGCAGTATTGTCGACCCAGGTGGAATTGCAGTACCAATTACGGATAACGCACAACCCATAGCTAACGCCGACAGTGTGACAATTGCTTCGGGGCAAACTATTGTTATTGACGTACTTGCAAACGATACGGACAGTGATAATGATGTACTCGCCATAACTGGTGCAAGCGTTGATTTTGGTGTGGTTAGTATAGAAAATAATCAACTGAATTACACACCACCAGCTGCATTTATGGGTAATGCTACTATTCAATATAGTGTCACTGATGGTCAGGGGGGATCGAGTAATAGTACCGCAACGGTTTCTATTATTGCTAATCAACCACCACAAGTTGCGAACGATACGGCAACCTCAAATGGCTCAAAAATTATCATTGATGTACTTGCAAATGATAGTGACCCTGAAGGTGGCGTGCTAAGCATTGTTTCTGCAACAGCAGGCCAAGGTTCTGTGGCCGTCAATATCGATGGTACGTTGAGCTACACACCAAAAACGGGATTTGAAGGTACAGATACAATTAACTATGTTGTTAAAGATGAGTTTGGTGCGACGGCTGAAGGCCAAGTAAATGTCACTGTAGCGGTGAAACAAGTTACATCAATAACTAACAAGTCCTCAGGGACTATGGGAGGAATGTTGATACTATTAATCAGCGCGGTGGTGATTCGCCGCAGAAAATCACTCTTACCTGCCTTTGCATTAGTAAGTAGTAGTTGTTTATTAACAACACAGGCACAGGCGAGCAATTGGGAGTTAGAGGCGACATTTGGGCAGTCAAATGCAGACAGTGAAATTAATTCTACTGAGCTAAACGTTGTCAGCTTAGATGAGAAAAGTAGCAGTTGGTCGATAGGCGCATTTTACGAATTAATACCCAATTGGCATATTGGACTTCGTTATATCGATCTTGGCCAAGGTAGCGTTGAGTTTTCGGGCTTAAGTGCTGATCCTGAACAAAGCCAAATGACTTTGGCACGAGTTGCTCCTGTCTTGCCTGAGGGTCTTGCGTTGCAGTTCAATTATTCAAAACCATTTGCAGACAAATTTGTAGGGAAGATGTTCTTGGGCGCATTTAATTGGGATTACAAGATTAACAGCGTTCGGGATGGTCAATTTTCCACTCGTTATGAAGACAGCGGTACTAGCGGTTACATAGGTGGTGGTGTTCACTATCAGTTAAGTGAATCATTATCACTTGGAGTCGATTATAGCCATTATTTCATTTCAGCAAATGATGTAAATGACCTAGCTCTTAATTTGAGCTATCGTTTTTAAGCTTAACTGCAGTTTTAGCATTGAAAAGGCCTCAACTAAATGTTGAGGCCTTTTTATATTGGCTGTCACTCGGTGCAGCTTGTTTCATGATGGAGCCATTTTGATACGAGGTAAGTCTCTTCAATAGCTTATTTGGAAATCTTCAGCTGCTTTGAATCGGAAAGTGCGGATAAGAAGTGGGATACACATTAAAGAAAAAGCTCTCTTGCGAGAGCTTTTGGGCTATGTTTACTCTAGACTAGTTATTCGAACGAACTTTTAGAAGAGGGGTAAGTTACGCTAATAAACTAATTTAAAGTAATTTTGAATTCTTCAGATTCTTTTTCTTGAATCGCATTAATTCGACTACCGGGTTTAAACTTGCTATCAATAGTACCTTTTCGGATACGGAACAACTTAACTGTTGTCTCACACGGTTTAGTTTTATCCAGTGCTTCGTTATCAAAGCCAGTTAATTCACCCAACAGGATTTTATATTGGCCGCTAGACTCAGAGATTTCAGACTCAAAATTAACAAAATGTGAAGCGCCATTATTCGCTATACAAGTTGAGTTTAAGCTGATAAGTAACGTGGTATTTATGTCACTTTCCGGTTTCCACTCGACTAAAAGATCATCATTACGATTAAACTGTTCAGAAACAGGAGAGTAAAGTTTAATTGGAGTAGGAAGTCTAACTTTGGAGGTTAGCGTTTCATCTTCTTTATCTCGAAGAAACTCAAGAGTTAACTCAGTGTCTTTTTCGGTCGCTGTAAAATAGCCTTGATAATCGACATCAAATAAGTCGTCATCTTTTTCTAATTGCTTCTTTTCGTTTCCTAGTTTGGCAACCACACTATCACCTTCAGAAAGAATGATGTTTGCGCCAGAACTGTTGTTTAAATTGAACTCTGTAACAACACGAGATGTGTCACCATTTGAAGTAACGCGGATATCCGCCCAAATCCCTTCTGTTTTTACAATATCCGACTGCGTTGACTCGGTCGAGCAACCAACTAATGAGGCAATTATTATGCTAGTTGCGATAACGCTGAATCGCTTCACGAATCTTTCCTTTTCTTCAATATGTACAAAAATAGTGTAGCGCTATTTTAATGTTTCTAGAACAGGGTATTACAATTTATAACAATTTGCTTTTTAAATGCATGAAGCACTAAGTAAGTGGATATCTAAAAGAAATTATGTAAAGGAGACGTCCATGTCTCTAGAAAACGCCGATATACTATGTCGCAATTGTGTATGTAAAAAGGATGAGGCTGCAAATGATACGACTTAAATCAAATGGGGTGGCTTAATTCAGTATCTGGATGTAAAACAGCTCAGTTGTGTTAATAGTACCGACATAAACACATCATTTTTCTGTTACATCATTTGTACATATTATGGGTTCATTCAACTCATAATAAGGAAAGTGAACGTGAAAGACATCTGTAAACTTGCTGGTTTGATTTTGATTGGTATTACCACACTAAGTGTTAATGCCGGAGAGACAACACTTAAGTTATCAAAACCAAGCGGCCTGCCCTCACCGGTGGAGTCTGCTCGCTCGATAAATATTGGCTCAGTAGCCGACAATTTGTTTTCTGATCTGAGGAGCTTTGAGGTAGAAACTGAATCGGGTATGCGTCGTGATATTGCAGGCATGAGTAAAGTAAAAAGTATTTATGCGATAGACGTTGATGCCAAGCGAGTGTCAGCAACCTTTTCGGGAACAACTAACTACAAAGTAAAGTTGACGCTCAAGAATATAAACTTATATGCCAAGGTCAAATTTTCCGGCATTGATATCCTTTGCCCCAGCGTAACTGTGACGGCACGTTTAAATAACTTAGCTCCTACCGCAACATATAACTACTATACAGGGGCTTTGGAAGACCTTGCGATTAACTACAATCGAAAGGTTGATGCAAGTTGCTCAACGGGATTATTTTCCATACCAGGCGTAAGTATATTTGTTGATTACTTTGCAAGTGATTACGCAAAAGCGAAAGTTGATGATTTGATCAAAAGTAATTTAAGAAAGTTCAGTGAGCTAGAGCAGCCAGGGGCATTGTTTGGAATGCAGAAAATTTTAGCGGATAGGCGCGTATCTGCAAATATCAGCAGTGCTGAACGAGCGTTAAATATCGATATTGAAGAAACAATCGCTAACTTGGTTACAGGTATGAATATTTATATTGATTTAAAGCGTGATGCAAATGGCTATGGCAAACATTTTGCTCAAATTGGAGTGTACCAGAGTACTCCGACTATAAATTCTTCTTGGGGAGGTAACTTCAGTGTTGCTGCCAATGGTGCGAATCGTATAAATAAATACGCGTTAACAAGCGGTCGCTGGCATAGCAGTGATTGGACTCCAGGTATTTTATATGATGGGCAGTTTATCGGCGCGATTGCGTTTAATCGAGTATATGGCGTTGCGAGCTATATGGGCCAGAAACAAGTCACAATAAGTAACTGCGGTAAGGCGTGTGAGTAGTTTATATGTAGTAGCTAATGATAGAGCTAGGAAAGCTCTATCATTTTATAGACTTTCTACGAGAATTGCTTTTTGGTTTGCTACATAAATCCAGCATTGTTGTCCAGAAACAACAGTTGCCGAAATGCGCTGATATTCATCCACTTCGTACCCATCTGCATGAGCTAATTCAGCTTCCGTGATTAAAAATACAGTGCCCTCTACCTTATCCTCTGCATCACCTGTCGCGATTAAAATGGGATGAATGTCCTTTTGGCTACTGGCAATAACAGCGGGATCTGTTATTTTAACTTGGCCAATTTTAAATCCACAAAGTACCGCTTTCTCGCCTTCTAATCGTCTGCCGAATGTATCAAGTTGCACTTGCTCCTGCTGCAGTGTGCCGTACGAAAATAATGCTTGCATCACTTAATTCTAATCCGTTGCTCTCCTGTAAGTTTTAAGTCTAAGCTGCGACATTTTCATGGTCAATCAAGATCTTGCGGTCTACCCATATCGGACTGGCTATAATCGCATACGCCCTTAGGGTAAATTTGTTTAAGTGTGGTGAGTTGTGTTGAGATATCTACATCCCCGTAGATCCCTTGCGCGAGCGCCGCTTCAATCGAAATTTTATGACACTTAAATATATCACCAGCCCAGTTTGCACCAGCTTGAATTCTGCTGGTAGAAAACATTGGATATCTGGCGGTACAAGTTCCTTGCGGCTGGTTATTCCAGATACCATTAAACACTGCGTTGCCGCTGGCGATGACTTTACCTTGTTCGTCGAAACACGTATCAGCAAGTGTCTTCGGTTTTGCGTCTGTAACGGATAAATTCGGTTGCGCTTTGAGGTTGAGTAACCATTCATCCATTTTTTCAAATGCGAGTTGAGTTGGATTAAACGCTTGATGTGCAACCCAAATCACTTGATTCTCTGGGGTTGAATCAGCGGCGGACATTCTCAATCGAGTATAAAATGAAGCAGACATATGATGCATATCTAACTCGTTCTCAAGATAATGTCTGGCATCAATAATAGGGATATCAACCTTGCCAATAAATACCTGTCCAGAGCGATACGCTTTTTCCATCGCCGCAAGGCTGCCACTGTGCCTTGGTGCTATACCATTGTCATCTGGCGTGGTGATATTATGATTGCCCCAAAGAGTGAGCCAAATAGGTACTTTGTGGCCAAACGGTAATACAATTTCTTCTTGTTGCATTTGGTTTTGGGGCTTCCATCCGCCTATTTTTTTGTTGAGATCAATAAATTCAGCCATCGTGATCTGCTGAGCCTTTAATGCTTCTAGTCCATATTGAACGCCTTCGTTATCCCAAGTGCTTAATCCTAAGCCTGATTGATCCGTGCCAAATACGTTGGCCATGTCTTGCCAGTAACTCCAGTTTGTTCTCTCTACTACCTCATCCTCAAAAAAGGCCCTTAAAAACCCTTGCCTCGGATTATTAATAAAAGTAGATAATCCAAAGTAGCCATTGATGCATTCACTATTGCCGTCAGGAAAGGAGGGCGCAAACCCGGACATTAATTGGTTGAGAGGTTGCAAAAAACCAGCTCGTTGCGGAAAGTCGTTGATTGCATTCATGCCTTCAATATGGCGGCGGCGGGTCCAATCACGCCATGCTTTTCTGTCATTGGCTCTAAAGGTGAAGTAATTATTCAGTAAATCACAATCTAACGCGTAAGTGGTTTGGGTGATCATATCAGGGTAACTATAAAGTGGGATAAGGCCATCTAAGATCCCTTGGCTATTTTGTGCAATCAAATATTGAGCGAGCCCACCGCCAGAGCCGCCAATCCCAACTGTATAGAGTGGCTCTCCGTATAAACTCGTGAATTGCTTTTTCACCCGTCTTGCAGTGTCTTCGGCCAGTAACATATTGTAGGTGTAGCTGGTTTTATTGCCACTAGAGCTTATAACTGCGTAGCCAAGCTTTAACTGCTCTAGCTGTCTATCTATTACACGCTCCGGTTTTTGCCTACCTTGTCTAAAGCCAATCCCTGAACCGCCATTAAATTGGTAGATAAGCCGGTTATTCCATTGAGACTTAGCCTGTCTATCACCCACTTCGTCAACTGTAATTGGCATAACGATAGTGTAAATGAAGCGATTGATGGTGCCTTGCTCAACGCGTAACAGTAAGTTTGTGTCTATCGCTTTATTTCTTTCGTCTAGCGGCTTGATTTGGTTGTCAGAAGTTATCGCAAAGTAGCGTAAACGCGTTTTTGCCATGCAATCTTTACTAAAACCAAGTACTTGGTTTGATAGCTCATCCATCACCGGCACACCGAGTCCCGAGTGGTTATCTATTTCTGGTTGACCAAGGCCAGAGTCCAGAGTCATACAGTAAAAAGGATATTGGTTAGGGCCAGAGTATAGGTTGGTATTCGGACCAATATCTCCTAGCGCAATCGGAAATACGAAGGTATCGACGGGCCTGTTAACTTTTGAAATATGCGGATAAAACTCAAGAATAGGATTACTTTCGCTGCTTGCTATTCTTTCTACACTGTAAATTTCTTCTTGCTCACTCGTTAGCCAAAACCAATAGCCACAAGCGCCAAGAACAATCAAAGATAATAATGTGATGAGCCAAGAAAATAAGGATTTCATATGAGCTCCTTCGAGTGCTATGCAAATGGATAAACGGATATTATAAGTGTAGGACTAGATCATCGTAGTGTGGTTATTTGTTTGTTATTTGAACATGAAATTATTGCGTTGAGAATTAAAAATCATCGCCTAAGTATTTAATCTCAATAGCTTTAATTGTTTTATCTGGAACCCTTTCTAAGAGCGACTCGATACGCCTCGCCATAGTTTGGTTCGCGATGTTGTATCCCATAAATTGCTGCTCAGCATGAAAGGGACGCGGTAAAAAAGTGACCTCGAGTTGATGGCGGCGGATCATCTCTAAAGCCCACACTTTGTCGACTAAAATTGCATCAACTCTGTTGTTATTGAGTACGCTAAAAAACTTTTTTCCGTCGTCGTGGTTTTGCTCATAAAACGAACGTCTGACAATGGCTGCGTTGATTTTTTTCAGCCCTTGTACAGCCGCTTCCGGGTAGCTGTAATCCTCTGAGATCATGACTCTTGGGGCGGCAAGTTGATAAAAGTCATCAGGGTTGCTGAAGCGACCTTGTTTTACCGCAAGAGAAAGCAGCCAGGTGGTGAATGACACATCGATAATTGGAAAGCCATCGGCCTCATCCACATGTAAGGTAAAATCAAATGTACCATCGGCAACGCCTGCTAAACAGCGACGATAAGGAAGTTCATGAAATGTCACTCGATAGGGAGTACCTATAAGTGCTGATTTAATTATATCAACCTCTATGCCCCGAACTTGTTTTTGCTCGTTAACAAAGCTGTAAGGCCACCACCGTTCAAAGCAAATGTGTACTGCACGACTATCCGTTTTTGCCTGAGTACAAATACTGGAGAGAGTTAGTAGCAAAATAAAAAAAATGCGCATCGGCAAGTTTGTCCTAAATTACCTTCTCTAAGCGTAATGATAGATTGGAAAAAGCGCAACAAAAGAACATATTATGACTGTTTTACGTTTATACATAAATCAATTCAATGTGGCCGCTATTAGCTGACCGTTGCATCCAGAAGTATCAGGCTATTCGTTATATCTTGTATGTAATAAAAATGATTATCATATCAATTGTATTTTGTGTTGCTGAAAATAAAACATTCGCTATAATCTTAATCTCACCTTAATCCTCAATCTAATTGTAAAACGGAGTTTTACCTTGTTAAGTGTGTTTTTTGTCGCTCTTCTGAGCCTTGCAATTACGTTAATTTACTGCACAAACAAGCATCAGCGCTTGTTAAAGCGACCACTGCCAAACAATGCTAGAACTGCTGGCTACATTCTTCTGGCAATTACATTCATTTTTGCAATACAAATTTTCACTGGTGCTGCGGTCGTATTTAGTTGGCTTATCGGTGTCATGGTACTTACCGCGCTTATTCCCTTCACCATTTTAATACTTTTTAGGAAATCACAATGAGCAGGTTGTCACATGCTGATAAAATCCAGCCTGACTGGTGGGGGAAGACACTTGCAGGTGTCATACTTGGCTTGGCACTAAGCTTTGGGATCGTTGGTCTTTTCGCTTGGGTGGGCAGTGATGGTTTGATGGACACGCTAACTCCTGCAAGACAAAGTTGGCGGACTCAATTTAGCATGTGGATGATTTCTCCTATCTGGTTGCTCATTTTGAGTTTTGTTTTTATGTTCAAAAACTCAAAACAAGCAGTACTTTGGCTTGGCGGCGCTAATTTAGTTGTTTACGTTATTTTATTTGTTGTAAGAGGGATGGCATGAAGATCCGCGCCGATATATTAAGGATTTATCAAAGTGTACATACTTGGACGGGAGTAACGACCGGTCTACTGCTGTTTATCGGTTTCTTTGCTGGCGCTATCACCATGTTTGCAGGTAGCATCGACAAGTGGGCAACGCCTCCTTCTCACCATTTGCCTCAAGTCGATGCCAGCCAATATGATGCGCTTATCCACCGTGTATTTAAACAACATCCTGAAGCTCTAAGTGGTATCAATATTAGTTTCGAAGCAGACAATTCTCCAGTTAATTGGTATGAGCAAGGTGGCGCTCGGGGCTTGAGCCTTGATAAAACGCTCTGGCACGGCACTTTAAATGAAGCAGGGGAGCTTGAGGCGCATACCAGCTATATTAATGAGTTATCATCACTAGTGGATTATCTTCACCGCAGTGCAGGCATTGCGGGGGAAATTGGCCATGATCAGGCAGGGGTTTATGTACTCGGTATTGCGGCAATTTTGTATTTTATTGCGCTTGTTTCGGGCGTTATTTTCTTATTGCCGAGCTTAGTAAAAAGCTTTTTTGCCCTAAGAGATAAAAAAGGCGCGAGCCGTTTTTGGCTTGATACTCATAACCTAATTGGGATCACTAGCTTACCGTTTCATATTATTATCGCCATCACTGTGATTGTATTCGCATTCCACGATATTTTGTACGATGGGTTAGGTAAATTATATGGAGATAAACCTCTTTTTTCACGTCAAGCCCCCTCAGCTGTTGAATACAAGGTTGAAAACTTGCCAAGTCTCGACGTAATTTTGAAAAAAGCGAAAGACTACGCACCTGACTACCAAGTCAAAGGTATAACCCTGAGTCGATTAAATAGCGCCATGCCTTCTGCGTCAATTCAACTGTTAAGTGATAAACACTTGATGCGTGGACCTAAAACTGACTATTTGTTTATGAACCCTTACACATTTGAAGTATCAGCAAGCAGTGTTGCAGATGATGCGCAAGGGGTATGGGGGGCGGTAGTGACCACGTTATTCGGTCTTCACTTCGGGAGTTACGGTGGTGAGTTTGGTCGTTGGGCTTATTTTATTATGGGTATTTTAGGCGCAGTGCTGTTTTATACGGGTAACTTATTGTGGCTTGAGAAGCGCCGTAAGCAAAAGCAGCCGGAGCAGTCAAAATCAACCCGAGTGATGGGTAAATTGACTATTGGCGTGGCAATGGGCTCATTACTTGGTGTAGCTGCCGCGTTTGCTGTAACAAAATGGGCCGCCTTGACCACAATAAACATCAATGTTGTGTATATGTGGGTCTATTATCTGTGTTTTGGTTTTACCTTGATTGCAGCATTCGTTATCGGTATGAGTAAAACGGCAATTTGGTCACAAAAGGCGATTGCCATTTTGTGCTTCTCGTTGCCACTGACTTCAGTCATTGCGTTTGCAATCCCAAGTCTAGGTATTTGGCCTGCGACAGCTTGGTCTTCTATTGGTTTAGAGTTAACTGCTATGATCCTAGGTTTTATTTTTTGGCGAATGGCAGATAAGACGAAGCATAGAGCTTACTATGGCGAAGCCAACAGCATTTGGTTTATTGGTCAGCATAAAACAGAATGTGAATTACAAACGCAGTCTGTATAAAAAACACGTAGAAAGGGGCTGGTAGCTCCTTTTTACTTACAAAGTGCCATCTATTTTTTCAAATCTGTTATCCTACTCGTTTTGCAATTCTCTACGGAAAAATTATGGAGCTTACAGCCTGGTTAAGCCTTGCTGCTATTTGTGCTTTTGGTGCGATGTCACCAGGCCCAAGTTTAGCGGTTGTCTTGCGTTATAGCCTATTTCATAGTGCCAAACACGGTATTGTCGCAAGCCTTGCGCATGGCTTGGGAGTTGGGATTTATGCCAGCCTAGCAATTTTAGGGTTGTCAGGGCTTATTCATCAATTTCCGATTGTATATCAATTTTTGGTTTACGGTGGTGCTGCCTACTTGGCATGGATGGGGATAAAAATCCTAATGAGTAAGAGCCAAGGGTTGGCGGTATCACAGTCTCAAGTGGCAACGTCGTATGCCAAAGCAGCGCAGGATGGTTTTGCAATTGCATTTTTGAATCCGAAGTTAGCTATTTTCTTCGTTGCGCTCTTTTCGCAGTTTATCGACCCAGAAAAGATGACTTTAACGGTAGGTTTTATCATGTGTATCACCGTGCTAACGATAGATGCGTTGTGGTATTTTATTGTCTCAATTTTGAGTGCTTCAGCAAGAGATAAATTCGATTTAACGGCTAAGCGAGCTGTGATTGATAAAATTCTTGGCTGTGCTTTTTTACTGCTCGCCATACGAGTGATTTACCAATCCTTGTAGCCATTGTAAGCACTTCTTGGTCGGCGCTCTATCTTTGTGCCCATCAGGAATGATCGCATAATATGCATAGGGAGCGGGGATCGCCAGTTCGCGCTTATCAAGCTGAACTAATCTAACCCCTTGCGCTGTATGTAGTTATGAAGAATAAATGCTTTGAGTTTTTCGTTATCGGTTTTATTCATTGCAAAGGATACGGCGAGCTCCAATGGGCTTGTCACCTTTATCGAGTGGACGTTTGCAAACAGTGGAATAGGGTCGGCAAGATATAATTTAGCTATCCGACTGATCACATTAATTTGGATTGCATTTGCTTGGTAGGGAAAAGTATTAATCAGTCCACCGGATTGGGATATGGAGACCATGTTAAACGGCATCATTTGAGGGGACAATCTAAACCTGACCGGTGTTGATGGGCAGGTACGCCAACTACGTGGGGCACTAGAGTTAGCGGCTTCCACGATATTAGGGGCTTCTAAGTTGTTGTCTAAAATCTCCATCAATGCCGATAGGTCGCTAAGTGGAAACTCGACCTGCTCGTTGGCATTTTTGGCAACGAGACTAAACTGAGAACTATTTGAAATACTCGCAAGTAACTTTTTAATCTCGCTGTGAGTTTGCTGCTTTTGATCCCTAGCTTCCGGCAATAGCGAACCTGCAACGCGATTACCGGCTAGGGTTCGGTTAATGAATTGTAATTCTTCCTTCGTCAACTTCATGATTAAGCACATCCATTGGGTGGTTGATATTTATACAGCAAGGTTTATACCAAATTCCGCTTTGATTGCTACTGCGGCGTTTCTTTTTTAAGTACGGGCTTGGCAAGTTGTTCAGCAGTAGACTCGTTGCCATTTAGCCTTCAAATAGGGCAATCTAACGTACCTAAGCGGCAATGAATTGCCCATGAAGCTGTACGTGTTATTTAAGAAAATGAAATATTTCCGTGTTCAGTGGCTATTGATATCAATTCATCGGCTGATTGTTGAAAATATTTATTTGGAATAATGCTTGCAAAGATCCCTCACCGAGATTGTTTTTTTAGACTTGCCCAATGCCAACGTTTTTAACTGGACATCAAGTAGCGCTCATAGAGCCTACTTCACTGAACTTTTCACCCTTAGAGCGAGATAAACTAGTGATCCCGAGCGCTCATAATCAGCTTACAGTAAATGACAATCACCATACTGCAGGTGGGGGTCGTGCTCACACCTTTAAACAAAACTTTATGAGTGCCATGAGCAGTGGCTCGTCTGGTGAAACGTCGCTATATGAAAAAAGTAAAACGTTACTGCAGTTCCAATTTGCGGATCACGAAGTTCTATTCGACCTTACAAACATCAACTCTCAAGATGAGGCTGCTTACGAAAAGCTCCGAGCGTTGTTGGCTGATATAATGACAGGGCCTGTAAAGGTTGATATCAGTAGTAAAGATCAAGCGCAGCAATTACTGTTTAAAAATTTAGAGTTAGATTTTTTAGCGTACAAGGAGCTCTCTGAGCGGCTGGAAATGTTGGCAAAGCTTGATCATGAAACTGAAAGTCAAAAAGCATTGGCGCAGCAAGATAGAGATCGCATTCGTGCGGTAATTGCAAGTTTACATGCACGCCTAGAAAAGGGCCAAGAGGCGTTACTTGGCGGAACAACATTAAAAGCGTTGGATGTTAATCGCAAAGATTTTGAGCTTGAATTAGATAGCCTATTTACCAGTGTTGGCTTTGATTCGGATATGCCTGTAACTGGCACGACTTGATTACCGTGATCATTATTGTTTGCTGGGATTTGTACTTTTTACCAAGTATAAAATGTAGTAGCCCATACCCGAATCTCACCGTTTAAAAATAACGGGGCGAGACTTTACCTGACATGCGCTTTGTGGAACAAAAGACGGTCGTCAATGTTACTTTTGTTCCACAAAGCGCACGTTCCACTAACTCATTTATGCCCCAAAACAAGCTAGAAAATTTTGCTCAAAGGGCTTACAACACCGTTTGCGCCTTGCTGTAAAACATGGGTATAAATCTGAGTGGTTTTAACGTCTGAATGGCCTAACTGAGCTTGTACTGTTCTAATATCTGCCCCACTTTGTAACAGGTGTGTAGCAAAAGAGTGGCGAAAAGTGTGGGGCGTTATAGGTTTTGTTATTTGTGCTTTTTTGGCTGCCTCTTTAACCGCTTTACGTACTCCTGTTTGATGAAAATGATGTCGGCGGATCTCCCCAGTTTCAGGATCTGCACTTAACTTATATGAGGGAAATAGATACTGCCAAGCAATTGACTTATTGGCGCTAGGATATTTTCTTGCTAGTGCGTTTGGCATCCAAACACCTGCATATCGTTCATTCTGGGAATCTAATTTTAAGTATTCATCAGCCTGAGCAATTTGATTTCTTAGCAAAGGTATAAGTTCTGTGGCGAGAGTAACCACCCGATGTTTATTCCCTTTTCCATTCCAGAT
The DNA here is from genome assembly GCF_030291895.1 of Pseudoalteromonas sp. JC3. Taxonomy (NCBI): domain Bacteria; kingdom Pseudomonadati; phylum Pseudomonadota; class Gammaproteobacteria; order Alteromonadales; family Pseudoalteromonadaceae; genus Pseudoalteromonas; species Pseudoalteromonas sp. JC3. The sequence goes on from NZ_CP127856.1 coordinate 219,839, forward strand.
CCGAATGCACTTGTAGTCAAAGTCAATGTCCTGAACTCGTAGTTGAACAGCTTCCATTACACGTAAGCCGCTACCATACATTAAGCCTGAAATTAAATAATATCGTTTACTTAAAAACGACATGAGACGTTTAACCTCCTCGGGGGTCATAACAATTGGCAACTTAGATTGGCGCTTGCTTCTGATAAACGTTAGATTGGGGCACAAATCCTGTTTAATTATTTGCTTATACAGAAAAGATAATGCATTTAACGCTGTCGCTTGTGTTTTAGGCGACACATTACGTTTAAGCACAAGGTAGTCGAGATATTCGACAACCTCGTTATCGCCCATTGAAGCTGGGTGACGCTTATCATGAAAATGAATATAGGAAGAAATCCACTTAAGATATGTATCAACTGTTCTGAGCGAATATTGCTTAGTCAGCATAAACTCTGCGATGTGGTTTAGAAATGGTGAACGAGTTCTCATTGAATTAGCTCTAAAAAAAACTGTATTTATATACAGTATTGGCGTGTTTCTCCTATAGTCAAGAAAACGACCCACTGGGTCGTTTTCATCCTTTTCATAATGATGAAAAATATATCTGTAGCAACAAGTTAGTTATTGTGATAGAACTGGTACAATGAGAATAATGCCCCATGACTCGGTAGATAAACGACCCATTGGGTCGATATTAAATTGTTATATTTCAATCGAGCCTTGTGACTAAATTTATGAATGTAGAGCTTATAGCACCGGCAATGGAGAATTTTAGAAATCACCTGGTTTCCGGTTTTGAAACAATTAAATTAGCATACGAACAATATGCAAAAGAGGCTGAAAACCGACCCAATGATTTCGCAGCTACGTTTGAGGACTATTTTCACGATTGGGCTCAATCTAATTGGGAGCTACTTGTTGAACGCGTCGTTTGCAATCCGAATGAAAGTCTAGCTATTTACGGAACTGGCAGTGATTATGAAACAGACAAACATAGCAGAGTGTTCTTCCATAATGCGGTTCCAACACATGAAATCGTATGTGTTGCCAAAATACAGGCTATAGACTGGATAAGTGGGAAAGTAGTAGACCTTTCAAAGTTTGAGTTTGATGGTTTTGTATCCACTTCTGGAGAATGGTTTGATGTTAGTGCACCATTTGATCATGTATTATTGTCTGAAAAAGGTGTCACAAGTAACTATCTGCAAGTTATTGTGTCAAAAGAACAAATTGAATGGCAAGTTAATGAAATATAACAAGTTGCTCAAAACGGATTCCATAAACTGTGGCGCTTTTTGCTTTTCTGCTTCGCAGGCAAAAATCACCCCAGTTTATTCCACCGTTTAGCAAAGCGTTATACAGCCGACTATGACCAGTGAATGAAAGGTATATATGGATTTCCTGATATAGGGATTAATCAATGAGAGAGATCTATGGTGATTTTTATGCACATGAATATTTGTTTGGAAGAAGAGCAAAAGATATTTCAGGTAATATACTCTTGGTTGTTGGGCCGTCCGGATCAGGAAAATCTTCAATTTCCTCGATCCTAAATAAAATGCCTCAGTATGAAATCATAAGAAACTATACGACCCGGTATAAACGGAGCGATGATCGTTCAGGTCATTTTAGCTATATTTCGGAAGATAGATACGAGTCAATGATAAAAAATAATGACTTTATGCTTTTCTGTGAAAAGGAAAGGGGGATGTACGGTTACCTTGTTGAAGACATTTTCAGAGTTATAAATAAAGGATCTATCGGTATTTTAATGTTTAGGAACACAGGAGCTAAGGCTCTGTTGGATCTCCACTCCCATATAAAAACTGTATTCATTACTGCAAATCCAGCTGATTCAGCAAAACACTCTAGAGAGGAAAAGAACAAACCGTCAACTAGTAAAAATAGAGATGTTTTATTAAAGAACCAAGAGCTATTTGACAAAGCGGAAAAGAAATTAGTGATTGAAAATACGTTTTCTGGGGTGAGCGAGATGTTTACTATTTGTAACTCTATTCATGAGTTCGTAAACAATGATATGTGAGCACAAATCTAACCTTTGGAGGTTGCGAAGACAACAGAAACGATACGGAGTGTCGGGCGTTTTTTTTGCTAAAAAATCATGCTTGGCACACAAGGTGTTTTTTGAAATTCCCAGTCAATTGTCACAAAAAGTATTAGACGGTATTGATTGGTTTTCTTCTGACAGTCTACATATCACAGTTATCAGAGGAAAGTCTAAGGATCATCCCTTGGATTTAGAGTCGATTCAAGAAGCCGCACGCTCAATAAAGATAGATAGTGATATCTTAGCCTCATTTCAAGGTATCGAAGTTGGAGTGGATGGTGCCATAAGGGCGGCCTTCAAATTACTGGATATAGAAAGAAAAATTGATACTAGGACATTTGAACAATATTTTGCGAATTTTGATATTGATGTCAGGGTCCAATCTCATGCTTGGTGTACATTAGGGTGCATCGGTAAAAGTGATCTCACTGATGCGTCCTATATAAGCACAATAAAAAAAGAATTTAGAAAAATCGTTATCGACGATATATTAATTAATTGTGTCGATATAATTTATTACCAAGATATTAGGCTGTCTTCCTATCAGGTTATTAAAAAAATCATCCCAGGAAAAAGAAATGAATTGCAACTCTCAGTTTAAAGAAAATCTATATCTCAAGACAATTGAGTACAAACGAAGCATAGGCATTACACAATGGAGTGTGCTTTCTTTGTTTGTTACAGCTAGTTCAGCAATACTTGTATTTGGATTGAATCAAGAAAATGAATTAATGGGTCTGATAACAAGGCTTTTTGGTCTTTTGGTTTTGTCGTTAGGAATATTGCTCTATGGAAGATATAGAAGTATTAATCAGAGCGTATCGGATTACCTTGTAGATCTAGAAAGCGAGATTGGCTGTAATTTTCAGGAAAGGTTAAACCAGACAGTACACTCAGAATACTGGTCTACAAATCGAATACTAAATGCGGTTTTGGTTATATACGGCACATTGTCAATTCTTGTATATTTTTTATGAGGAAAATATGATTAAAAATGTAACCATTGATTTTTCTCATTGCGAGAGCGACTCAGTAGAAAATATCATACAGAACTTGGAGAAAAGATGGGGGCTATCGATAGCATCCTTTCTGCAAAGGGAAGATATTTCTAAAGTTCAGAGTGAAGTAAATAGATTTTTTGAGTACCTAGGGGGGCTTAGTAAATCGATTTCATCTGATCGCATGAAATACTTTGAATTTCTCTCCCCTGAGCAACTGCATGTTACACACATAACATTATGCAGAAGTAGTCCTACCGGCCCAATACAGAAAGAAAAGTTACTCACTCCTGGGCATAGTATCAAGGAAATCGCTCAAAAAGTTTCTGATGCTTCTACCAACATTGATGGCATTAAGGTATGCATGGATAGATTGGGGGTGTCTGAAGATGGAACGGATCTTTTTGTCGAGGGGAGATTGATAAGTACTACCTCTACATATCACGACAAGTTTATTCAACCAGTTTCAAACTCATTCGATAGCATCTCTAGATTGAGGTCTAGAAAACCTAAAATTGAAGAAAATCATATATTGCTTCATTGTACAGTTGCATTTCTGAAAAGAAAGCTGCCATTCAGTTACGAAAAATATTTAAAGTCGATTAATAGCTATTCCTTCGATTGTTTTGAAATTAATCTAAATAATATTTGTCTGGTTCATCATAGGTACCGGAGCTTTATGAAGCCTCACGAAGGCATAGCACGTTTTTACCTTGGGGGGAGAGGTGTCTCTCCTTCAATCGACGAGCTGCAAATTGGGTTGGTATAAATTTGTATAACAAACGCATGTTGTCGGACAGATTTTCCGCTGTGCTCCAAATCAGCCGCAAATGCGAGCGTTAGGCAGCATATGGGTATTTCTCGCACTTCGGTTGTTTCAATTTTTCTGGCTTTCTCTATTAGTCCTTCCTGGGGGGATAGTGAGACTGAGGTGCTTTGCGATTCTCTAAAGTCTTTTGTTGAATCAGTAGCGCCAGGTGAATCACGCCATGTAGAATTCTCAACGGTTTGGGGGCGCAACTTCAAAGGTGTTCCTGAGCAAGTTTGCCACTACAAGTGCTATTTAATAAACGCTGTGATTTTTATGGGTTTGAGTTAGGTTCGGTTGCGTGCCAGGCATTGATGAAATACGGTTCTGCTGAGTTTGCTGGAAACAATGTATTGCGCGTAGTTTCTTGCCTTTCTCCTGACACCCATTTTGCCTCAGGAGTTAAAATTGAACACGCTGCGTTTTCTTTCCATTATGGTAATGACGGGAGTGGGAGCGAAGTTATAGTGGAATTCAATGAATCAGAAGCATTGGGTGCAATGGTTTTAAAGGTAACTGTAGAGGGTTACTGAAATGCTGCCTAACAAGTCGCTCAAGTTAGCCAGCTTCGCTGGCGGGACAAATTTTCGCGGGCTGGCGCTTCGCGCAAGTATAGCCCACTCAATTTGCCCCTTAGCGGGGCGTTATACCTTTCTGTAGTTTTGCAAGGATATTGAAATATGGAACACTTAAAATTTGATTTAGATAAAGTTCCAGAGTTAACTTTTAAACATCAGAGTAATTATGAATCTAACATACCAAATACGTTGGATTTAAGAATGTTAGATGAAGTAAGTGCAGGGAACACTTTTTTAAGGTTGGCTTCTACATCTCAAAATCCTTTAGTTACGGTACTTGATGAGAAGCCAAGTGATAATTCATTCTCATTGGTAGGTATAACAACTCTACCTATGTATATTCCGATTATGGCTTCCAAATTTAGAGATTACAAAAAGGAGTTGATTCCTGATTTAGATCCTAATAATTGGTACATAAAGGCTGATGGCAAATACCTTTTTAAAGACTCTAGGGTTATAGGGGTCGGACAGAAAAAAGATGATGCAATTGCTCGATGGGTACTTTTTTCAAGCTTTTTAGATCATTTTCGTAAGTATTACTGTTTACATATTTCATACCTTAAAAAAGATGATCCAAGCTTTCAAAAAATAAAACGAAAAAAAGTTATACCTAAATATTATGAAAGTACATTTCGTGGTATCAAAGAGTCTTTACAACTATTTGGCGGTATTCCATCAGATATCATTTTTGATAATCTAGATTCAAATTGCTTTAGAAAAATTCAAAATGACAAATATAATGATTCATTTATAAATAGCATTCAGCGGCTACCGAAAGATGATTTTAAGTCAGATATGGCTCAAATAATGCAATTTGTTGATATGCTTACATACATTTGTTCAAGGTTTCTATTTCCCCCAAACTCGTTGGCCGTATTGTTGGATTTTGAAAAATACTCAATAGGGTTTTCTTCTGATTTATACATGCGTTATAAAGGTTATAGTCCATCAAAAACTGATGTGTGCGCTCATATGGTACTATCAAATATTCTTCATCAATTAAGGTTTTCAATTTTAGATCGCTTTATGCTTAATGATGGGAACATTTATGGATCTGTTAAAAAATATTGTAACGAAGAATATACTGACCTTTCAGGTAAAGTAGTTAACTCTATGATTTCTTTTTCTAATTTAAATGTAAGAAATTTAAATAGCTTAAAGTCAGTTTTTTTTGAAAGCGACTTTAATTAAGGTGCTAAAAGGCATAACAAACAAATCAACAAGGACTAAAAAAGTTTGGCTCCGCTCGTGCCTCGCTATTTTAGCCAAAATTTTTTAGCCTGTTATTCGGGCGTTAGGGTTACAATCAGGCAATGAAGTGGACTGAACCTTGGATTAAATCAATCCAAAACCAAGAGAAATATAGCCTCATTTCAAAGGGGGTGTTAATAAGCTGCTTACTATGGACGTTGTTTTTCGTTTTTTTGGCAGTTGTAAGCCTGTTGACTAAAGATGACTTTATCAGTCATCTAGCTAAAACAATTTGGATTGCTCCTGTGCTAGGTTTCACTTTAGCTTGGGTTTTGTATACGGTCACGTGGCTGTCACCAGTTAAAATTGATTCCGGTCCCAAAGGCCTTGTCAGAATCAAAGCAGATAATATAACTTCGATACCTTGGGAGCTGATCTCTTCGTACAGGTTTATATTTAACGGCATCGTTTTTAAGTTTACTGATGATAGTGAAATCACATTCTTATTACCTGAAGATATGGATCGAAATTTAATAGCAAAGGAACTTGAAGCACACTCAATCAAAAAAGATGTTTTGTAACTCTAACAAATTAATTAAACCGTGGACGCAAAACAGCAGGCTTGCGCTCATTCTTCGCTTAGTTTAGCCAAGGAAAATAAGCGACACCCATCACTATTAACATCAAAGCTGAGGAGGTGAAGTAAAAAAGTATGAAAGCACAGCCGTCACTTTGGCCAAAAACGTTTATCGATAGGTTATTTTTTAGCGCTCAAGCGTATCTCTACATCAAAACCGAGTTATCGCGCACGACAAAGCGCTGTAAATACAACAGTTATAGATTTTCGAGTTGATAGTGTTCGTTTTGCTAAGCCAATAAGCGCTCGCAGTTTGTTAGGTTTGTCCGTCGTCGTTTTTGCAGTGTTTCGCAGTAAGCGGTTATTGTTCGTTCTCGTCCAACTGCACCGTGGAATACCCGAGAAAATTGCGTAGTGAGTTTTATCCAGTTCTCAGGCTCTATATTGAGTCGAGTGAGTATGGGTTGTGACTCAAAGATATAGCCTCGTTTATCGGCGCGAATGCATTTGCCCGTGAGCTCAACCAATTCAATATAGGATTTGAGTTCAAAAGGTAGGCCTTTAGGCATATGTTTTCGTGGGCTGCCAGCAAAGCGTAGTAGGCTTTTTGGTTTAGCGTGGTCGATGCGCTTTTTGATGCTGGTGTAGTCTGAGGTTTCAGGCGTTGCGGCGATTTTGGCTCTAATGGGGTTTAAGTCTACATATGCTAGACAAGCAGCCAGTGCAGCCTCGTCTAGTAATGCTTGGGATTTGAATCGTCCTTCCCAAAACCGGCCTGTACAGCCATCTTCTTTATTTGCTCGGCGGGCGATGTCTTCGTTAAGCACTCGCATAAACCAGCTAATATCTGCGAGCCTTTCTCTGTATTTGGCGACATGCTCATTGAGTATCAACTGCTCCGACTCATTGAGTGGCTCACCTTCAGTAAATTTTTGGCTTACCCAATTGCCTTTAAACAACTTGTGCCATCGAATAACAATTGCTTTATCAGACAGGCGTTTAGCCTTTTTATCATCAACATATAAAACAATGTGGGTGTGATTACTCATCACGGCATAAGCACAGACATCAATGCAAAACACGGAGCCTAACATCAGGAGCTTTTCTTCAACCCAATCACGGCGGTGCTCGTATGATTTTCCGGTAAATTTATCTTCACCGCACAGAAAGGCGTGCCTTACGCAACGGGAGATACAGTGATAATATTTGGTGTCGGTTAAACTGATTTGTCTTTAACGGGCAGTAGCCATAGTTTGGTTTCCTCAATCCTTTGAGTGCAGAATTAAAGCTTAGGCGGTATATTTAGAGGGTGCAAATTAGTGGTGGGTGTCAGCGATTTATTAATTAACCGATAAATCCAGTAACCGCAGGGGCCAGCTTCATAAACGAAGTGAAGCGTTGCATCAGGGCATTTAGATTCAAAATGACGAACTAGTTTTTTAACAGCTATTTTAGCTGATGGTGTTCTGCCAAAGTGCACAGGTTGTGCGCCTCGATAGTCTTCAATATAGGCGACTTCATTGAATTCTTTATGTGTATCAAGTCCGATAAAAAGTATGCTATGTTTGTTCATGCTGGCCTCTGCTGTTTAGTTATTTGACAAACTAATTATGGCTCTGGCTTTGTATTAAGCTAACCCACGAAAAAGCGGAGGCTAGCACCGTGTGGGAGTCATTATGTCTAGGTATTCAAGGAAGTAAGTTGAAGTCATCTAAAATTATCGGATATATTCTACTTGTCCTTGGTTATGTGTTTGGAGCAATATCGCTCTTAAATGTATTAACATCAATGCCTGTGTTTTGGGGAACAGACGCAGAAAATTCTGCTTATCAAATTGGATTTGTAATTGGTCTTATAGTCACAAATATACTTTTTTTCGCATTAGCGGTTGGCCTAGTGAAAAAGGGACGTAAGTTAGTAACTAAATCCATTTGAAGAATGTATACCTAACAAGGCCATCATGGCAATTGGACGCAAAACGCTTGGCTTGCGCTCATTCTTCGCTTAGTTTAGCCAGCTATTTTCCGCCGTTTATTAAGGTGTTAGCCGCTATTGCATTCTGCAGGTTTTAAATGAAAGTTGATTTAAGAAAGTCTCCGTTACAAATGTTTAGCCGCCAGTTAGTGAGGTTAAAGTACGTACAGCATATTCAAAATGATTTGAACATCGAAACAACACGCAAGTTTGACAGCAAAATTAGATATCTAAACCAAACTTACGTGTTTCATTTGGTTGCGTATTGGCAAGATTTTGTTGAGTCTCTCGTGCGTCGAAAATTTACGGACATAAAGTCCTATAGCGGGCCTTATCCTTTAGACGATTTACTTGCTCAGAATGTTGAAAATAAACTGAAAAGGTTTAACACTCCCAATACAAAAAATATTGACCAATTACTTAAAGATGCTTTCGGATTAACGAAAGTTACGACTTGTTGGGATACTGATGATTTTTCACGTGTTCAAGCAAAGGAAAGGCTTGATGGAATCTTATTATCTCGGCATCAAATTGCGCATCGAGGGCTTACTTCAAGAGAATTAAGCTATGAATCGAACTTTGAAGACATGGAGTTCATTTTTGAGTTAGCTACTCTTCTTCAAAAAGCAGTTGATGATCATGCAGTTTAATAGTGTCGGCTAACAAATAGCTTGAAAGCGGATAAAATTGGAAACGATACTAAAAACAATACAGACACCCAAAATTATCTATTCACCATAGTTACGGCAGTTTCGACTTAGAATTACAAACAAGTGTTCATCACTCATATCAAAAGTGTTTCTAAAATAAGCGAGTTTTTGGCGTTTACGTATTTCTCGACGTCAAAATAAGCTTATCGCGCACGGCATGGGGGAGGCTACGGCTAGCGCAGCTTGAGGCGTTATTGCTAAAGCCTTTATTTGGTCTAGCCAGCAAACGTTCACAATTTGCTAGGTTTGTGCGCCGTCGTTTTTTGAGTGTTTTACAATAAGTGGTCAGTACTCGCTCTCGGCCATTCTTCAATGAATTTCTAAGTTATCCAGTTGCTTTTGAACAGCTTGTGCCAGCGTATCACAATGGCTTTATCAGATATGCGCTTAGCCTTTTTATCATCAATATGCAAAAACAAACTTGATAGATAAACAGGCTCTTGTGCTAAATAGCCTAAAGCTAAGTAAATTTTACGCAAATTATACGGCAGCGAAATTTCGACAAGGATAGAATAAAGACATAGCGCAAGTTGGAGTCACTATGTTTTCCGAGAATGGATTTATTGCCAAGAACGAGTATCTCGTGAGTTTTCTGGTTTTGCTGTTAACCAGTGCCTTTGCCGTTGCCTTAGACTCGTTGCTACATTCGGCGATCAGTGTATTGTTGGTATTGCAGTTGGGGGTTGTTGTTGTGTCGCTCATCGCAAAACGTTGGATGGCGCTGGGAGTGGCGATTGTTAGCAGTCTAGTGTTCAACTTTTTTATCACAGAGCCCAGATACACGCTTCATATGAATAACACCGAGGACGTGGTCAATTTAGTGGTATTTATCGCGGTGGCATTAGCTACCAGCTATTTATCGAGCTATATCAAAGAGCAAAAGCAGCAGCTTTTAGTTGCGAATGTGCGCTCCAATATCTTGTTGTCGGTTTCTCATGATCTACGCACACCGCTCGCTGCGGTGATAGGAGCGCTCGAAACGCTAGAAACCTATCGTGATAAGTTAGACCAAGACGAGCAAAATGAGCTGTTGGGGTCCGCACGATCAGAAAGCCACCGTTTGTTTCGCTATATCGAAAATATTTTGCAAGCCACCAAGTTACAGCATCAAGGGGATGAGCTTTCGCTTTTGAAGCAACCTACGTCTATTGATGTCTTGATTGATAACGTGATTTTGCGGCTAGGCGCGCCATGCGTCTCGAGAATGCCACAGAATATGAGTCCAATTCTCACGATACAAGCTGCACTCATTGAACAAGCCCTGTTTAACTTAATTGAAAATGCAGTCACCTTTAGTCCCGATGGAGAGCGGGTTGAGATTTCCTTTGGAGAAACGCAGCAAGCGTTGTTGATATTTATTCAGGATAACGGCCCTGGGATCCCCGTTGCTCGGCAAAAAGAAGTCTTTACCGCCTTTAGCTCGTTTCGGCAAAGCGCCAGTAAAGACGGTGGCAGTGGCTTAGGGCTGAGTGTGGCAAGAGGTATTATTCGTGCGCACGGCGGTGATATTCGCATTTTGCCGACGACGCAAGGCTGCACAATGGAAGTTAGTTTGCCAAAAGAGGAGGCGCATTGATGACTCACACCATTTTATTGATTGACGATGAAGAAGAGATCCGTCGTTTTATCCGCTTAGCATTAAAAGCTGAAGGGCTGAATTATATGGAAGCCAGCACTGGAAAGGAAGCCATGTCGGTGTTAAAAGGTGAGCTGCCAGACTTAGTTATCTTAGATCTCGGGCTACCAGATTTTGATGGATATAGCATTTTGAAGAAGATCCGAGAAACCAGCAAGTTACCTGTATTGATCTTAACTGCGCGAGATCAAGAGGCTGAGAAGATTAAACTGCTGGAGGGCGGCGCAAACGACTACCTGACGAAGCCTTTTAGCATCAAAGAGCTAATAGTGCGCGTCAAAGTGCTATTACGAGATTTAGTACCGAACAAACGCTTGCTCGCCATTGACTACGGCAAGTTGATGATAGATCTACAAAAGCATCAAGTCATTATGGATAACGCACCATTAGCACTGTCGAAAAAGGAATTTGCACTACTTAGTATGCTTGCACAAAGAGCACAAGAATTAGTCAGTCAGCAAACCTTATTAAAGCAAATTTGGGGCGAAAGCCATGTGGAAGATAGTCACTATTTACGGATTGTGGTCAGCCAGTTACGTAAGAAACTCAGTGACGATGCTGCTACACCAAAAATCATAGAAACTGAGCCCGGGGTTGGTTATCGGTTTTTACTTTTACCGCTCAATAAGCATTTCTCATAACGGGGTATATAGAGGTTGTTATGGCACAATTTGTAGTTATTGGTTTAGGTCGATTTGGTTTTGCGGCTTGTTTGGAATTAAAGCGGCTTGGAAACAAAGTGATAGGGGTAGATAGTCGCGAACGTGTGGTGAACCAAGTTGTTGAGCATATTGATTATGCCACCTCTTTAGACGCGACCGATGAAACGGCATTACGCCAACTAGATATTACGAGAAGCAAAGCGGTATTGGTCGCCATAGGTGAAAACCTAGAATCGAGCATTTTATGTGTACTGTCGTTAAAGAACTTAGGCGTTGAGCAAATTTGGGTTAAGGCCAGCTCAGAAGCGCATCATACAATTTTATCTCGTTTAGGCGTAACACGCGTGATCCGCCCTGAAGAAGAAATGGGGATCAGGGTCGCACAAACACTGAATTACCCCATGGTCAATCAATATATGCAATTGGGGCATGGTTTTTATATGGTGGAAGTCATCGTGAATAAATTAAGCTGCGGGCAGTCTTTGGCAACGCTATTAAAGCGTGCAAAGGGCGAAATCAAGGCTGTGTTAGTACAGCGCGGCAAAGCGTGTTATAGCAATCCGGCAGAGTCATTTTTGATCAACGAAGATGATAAAGTGATCCTCAGCGGTCAGTTAAAAGCGTTAAATTCTATCGCGCTAAAACTGGGGGCGTAATGAAAACATGGAGTCCCCATTATTATCCCTATCCAAGTAGCCAGCCCAAAGCCCGCAAAAAGCCGCTTAGGTTAAGCCCCCCAGCAGTTCTGTTTATTGGGTTTTGTGGGCTGATAGCTTTAGGTACTATTTTGTTGTTGCTACCGATAGCACACACCCAAGACATCAAAGTGATGCAAGCGTTATTTACAGCAACTTCCGCGGTAACGGTGACAGGACTTGCCGTATTGAGTACGCCAAATGATTTTACGACCTTTGGCCATCTCGTTATTGCTAGTCTTATTCAAATCGGTGGACTTGGTTTTATGACCATTACGGTTGTGGTGCTGCGGGGGATGGGGCAGCAAATGGACATTAGTAAACAACTTATCGCAAAAGAAAGCTTTGGCATAGCTCGATTTGATCAGTTGGTTGATACAGCCAAATGCGTGTTAGTTTATGCACTGATCATCGAATCGATAGGATTTACCATTTTGCTTGCCCATTGGTATCAAACGCTACCGCTTGGTGATGCGATAATGCAAAGCTTCTTCTACACTATTTCGGCTTTTAACAATGCGGGATTTGCATTGCATGATGACAGCCTCACCAGTTTTCGTGGTGATTGGGTCGTTAATCTTGTGATATCGGGATTATTTGTGATTGGCGGACTTGGATTTGTGGTGTTGATGGATGTAGTGAAAAGACGCCGTTGGAGCCGGTTTGGATCTGCCACTAAGTTAGTGTTGATAGCAACAGCGGTGTTAAATGTGCTGGCATTTAGCTTATTTTGGCTTTTTGAAGCAAATAACCCAGAGACCCTTGGAAATTTGCCGTTGTCTGAGCAAGTGAGCACCGCCTGGATGCAAGCGGTAACGCCACGGACAGCGGGCTTTAACAGTATCGACTTTGCGCTGGTGAATGACGAAAGTACCGTGCTGACCATTTGGTTAATGATAATAGGGGGCGGCTCTATGAGTACGGCCAGTGGTCTTAAAATAACCACGGTTGTGGTGCTATTAATGGCAACTTACGCTTATCTGAGACGCAGAGATCAAGTCGCTATCGGACACAGACAGATCTCGCCTGAAACGGTATTTAAGGCGCTTAGTCTCACCGTGGTGTACTTTTTTACCGTGATGCTCGCAACCCTTATTTTAACGATCACCGAGCAGGCAAATTTAACGGATATCACGTTTGAAGCGGTGTCTGCATTAGGCACGGTTGGCTTATCTCGAGGGATCACTGGCTCATTGTCCGCACCCGGTGAAGCGGTAATCATCTTTTTAATGCTGATTGGACGCTTGGGGCCGCTAACCTTTCTATATTTGATCGCTCGCCCGAAACGGGAGAATTTGAAGTATGCAAAAGCGGAAATTCAGGTAGGATAAGCAAAAAAATAACGGAAATCATGATGAAGTATCCCAATCCGTTGAAAGCGGGCAGTAAAATTGCGATCACGGCATTCTCAGCGGGCGTACCTGCTGCTATGCACGCGAGACTAGACAACGCTTTGGATTATCTAACGCAACAAGGTTTTGAACTCGTGGTTGGTGAATGCCTGCGCGATAACCACAACTACGTTAGCGCGGATGTCAAAACCCGTGCTAATGAGCTTATGGGATACTTACTCGATGACACAATAGACGCGATTATGCCGCCATGGGGCGGTGCAATCGCAATGGATTTACTGACATTACTTAATTGGGAAAAGTTGGCCCATGCTCCGCCAAAATGGCTCATCGGTTTCTCTGATGTCAGCACTTTGCTGAGCGCAGTGACTTGCAAACTAGGCTGGGCAAGTGTGCATGCAACTAACCTTATGCAATTAAATGTGCATCAACAAGACCCTTTAACGGTTGGACTTTTTGACTATTTGAGGCGTGCGCCTAAGGACTCTTTCACGCAATTTCCCTCGACACATTTTGAAGCTGAGCCACTCAATTTTGTTGACTTTCCCGATGCTGGATTTAACTTATCCGCGAGCACTCAATGGCGTATTTTGGCCAATGGCAATCACCGGCAGCAGTTTGCTGGTCGATTATTAGGCGGCTGTTTGGATATTCACATGTTATTGGCTGGTACGGAATATTTTGATCTGGACGCTTTTTCACAGGCGCACCCTGATGAGTCGATTATCTTATATTTTGAAAATGGTGAAATGCCGCCAGCAGCATACTATCGTGCGCTGCAAAGTATTAATTTACGAGGTTGGTTTTCGAAAGTCGCTGGAGTTTTGATTGGTCGAAATCCAGAGCCACTAGCAAAAGATAGCGACTGGACGCACCTAGATGCATTGCAAAAAGTCTTTACTGGTTGCGATTTCCCCGTGCTATACGATGTGGATATAGGCCATCAAGCGCCGAATTTAACGCTGATTAACGGCGCATATGCCGAAGTGACTGTTGGCGATACCTTTTCAATTACACAGACATTAAAATGAAGTTAGAATTTAAAACTGGCTCGGTAGATGACTTACTGACAATAGAAAACCAAATTCCTGAGTTTGTTACGCCAAGAAAGCGTGAAGAAGTAGAATACAAACTGCGAGATAAACAGCATTTGTTACTGGTGGCGTACGCTCAAGGCAAGCCTGTAGGGTATAAGCTAGGTCACGAACTGCCAAACAACGAGTTTTATAGCTGGTTAGGCGCGGTCATCCCCGAATATCGCGGCAAAGGTATTGCCAAGCAGCTGTTGGTGATGCAAGAAACTTGGTGCAAAGCGCAAGGCTATGGTGCCATTAGAGTAAAGTCGAGAAACCTATTCAAAAACATGCTATTGATGTTAATAAGCCGCGATTACCAGATTGTAAATTGTGAACAAATCAACGGCTCATCGGATTGCAAAATTCACTTTTATAAGCAATTACAATAAAGCCTAACCTTTGATATTAGGCTTTATTGTTACCAGATGAGCTAGTGGCGCTTCGTCTCCATATTCCTGCTAATATTGAGCCGCTGACATTATGCCAGATAGAAAATAGGGTACCTGCTACGGCCGCTGTAGGAGTAAAGAACTTCATGGCAAGCGCAACAGCAAGCCCCGAGTTTTGCATGCCCACCTCAAAGGCCATGGTGCGACATACCTTCTCGTCAAAACCGAGCCGTTTCGGAATGAAATAGCCCAAAAGTAGCCCTGTAGTATTGTGCAGGATCACGGCAACCAGCATAACGAGCCCGATGCTTTCAAGTTTTGGTTGATTAAGAGCAACGATCACTGCAATGATAAAAACGATTGAAAGCATTGAAAGTAACGGCAGTATCGGAGTTGTTTTGATAATAGAGTGCGCTAGTGGTTTGGCAAACAAGGTATTGAAAGCAACGCCCACAGCCACAGGAAATAGCACAATTTTTAGCAGGCTCGTCAACATATCAGAAAACTGAATATCAACCATCTGGCCAATCATCAATGTGGTAATTAGTGGCGTTAAGAACACGCCGAGTAAAGTACTAATCGCGGTCATAGAAATCGATAACGCGACATCTCCTTTGGCGAGATAACACAAAACGTTACTAGCCGTGCCGCCAGCAACCGTGCCCACTAAAATCATACCAATTAATAAGTCAGTTTCTACGCTCATTGTGGTTGCAATCAAGTAGGCAACACTCGGCATTACGGTAAATTGAAGCAGTACACTAACGCAAATGGCTTTTTTGTTGTCAAGCACGCGTAAAAAGTCTTTTGTAGTGAGGGTTAAACCCATTGTGAGCATGATCAACATTAATAACGGAATAATACTGCCTTTAAACGCGCTAAATAGAGTTGGAAAAAGATAGGCAACTATTGAGCAAATAACGGCCCAGATTGGAAAGAGCTGTACTATTCTACTCATTTTTCGCCTTTAGTTCCGAGTTTGCTGTACAGAAGGGCTGCAAAAATAATAGCACTACCAATACCAAGGCGAACGAGGTCAGCCTCTCGGTTCCAAATCAGCAAATTGACAATGATCCCAGCTGGGATCAGCACATTGTTCATTACCGCGAGTTCACCCACCGAGACGCGGGTCAGTCCTAAGTTCCAGACGTAATATCCTACGCCTGAAGCAATCAAGCCTAAATAAATCAGTATTCCCCATTGTAGATTCGTACTTGGGAGTTGTTGGGGATTGCCGAATAACATAAATCCAATGGCGAGCACGAGGGACGCACCAATAAAGAAAAAGCCGAAGCTTTGGTGGTGTACCAGCTGGTTATGGTTACTTAAGCGTTTGTAACTTACTTGGCCTATCGCAAAGCAAAGGTTTGCGCCTTGCACTAGTAGCAAGCCAAAAAGGTAATCGCTAGTAAGCTCTGTAAATCTAATGGTGATTGCACCAATGATAGCTATGAGTGCAGACAGCAAAAAGGTGGCATTGAACGAGCGGTTTAGTAAATCATTGAGTGCAGTAATATAGATGGGTGTCATCACAGTGAATAGCAACACTTCAGGTACGCTTAGGTATAAAAAAGAATGATAGTAAAAGCCATACATCAGACCAATCTGCACTGCACCGATTGCCATCAGCTTGATTATCAACTCTTTATTCACTGAGTTCAATTTCAAAAATGGAATAAACACAATTGCAGCAAGCAAGGTTCTAGATAAAGCGCTAAACCAAGCATCGACTTGGCCTGCCAAATAGACACCAATTAAAGAAAACGAGAACGCCCAAAGTAAAGTAACAATCCAAAGTAATGGCATGGTTAATTAGTTGTAATTTTTAATCCCGCAATTGTATCACGAGTGTCGTAGAAAATTGACTGTTCGAAAAAAGCGATGATAACAATCTTTATAATGTGATTTTAATTTATGGTTATTCGCATAGAATGGCCTGTGTATTCACACTTACATCCCTTCATTGTTTTACCCATGATGTGTTTGGCCGCCGCTGCGGCCTTTTTTTATTTAGTCTATTATTTCGATAATCTCTACAGCTGACTCTCAGCGTTTAAATCCCTTGCCATCAAGTCGAATGAACATGGCCTTCTGAACTTATTGTGAATTTTATGTTTTTATTGGGTTAAAATAATTGAATTTTTTATTTTTATTGTGTAGTTTATTTTTTAACCAAGGTTTCTTGGTTGTTAACATAATAAATATAAGGAGAGCAAGATGAAACAAAAAATAACTAAGATACTTGCAGCTATTGCACTAGTTGGTACCTGCAGCGTTGGCGCAACAGAGTTGAATTGCGACCTACAAGTGAAAAGAGGTGGCAACGTCATCGGTAACGGACAAACCTGCTTTGGTATGGACTTCTCATTTGGCAACTCAACTACAGGTAAATTTTACTTAACGAATATCAGCAAGCCGATTAACAAAGTGATTTGGAATGGTGATGCAAACTGCTCCGGAGGTGTTGAATGTGCACTTACTGTTTATGCGTATCAAACACATACAGCAACGGCGACTATCTTATACAAAGATGGCACATACGAAGAAACGAATGTATCACGTATCTCGTATGAAACTGGTCACTAAAAATTACTTAACTTATTCTTAATCAAAGGAAATAATAATGAAATCAACATTAATTGCTTCAGTATTGGTTGTACTAGGTGGCCTGTCTTTTAGTTCGCAAGCGGCAGATTTAAAATGCTCTTTGAACGTGAAATCAGGCGGTAATGTGTGGGGTAACAATACTAGCTATTGTTCTGGAATTGATTTTTCTTTCGGTAATTCAACTTCAGGTAAGTTCTATATCGCAAATGCCACTAAAGCGATTAGTAAAGTAATTTGGAATGGTGATGCGAACTGCAGCGGTGGTACGACGTGTAACATGACCATTCGTGCTTATCGTCAGTACAATGCGACTGCAACTATTCTTTATACTGATGGTACATACGAGACGACAAACTCTGCTCATATTGATTATGAAACCGGGTTCTAAGTTTCGACTTTTATAATAAAACAGCGGGAAAGCCTTTTCCCGCTTTAGGTATTAACCTAACAAAGCCTCAGGGTTGAAGGAAGAAAACCGTTCAGACACATCTATAAGCGTTGGCATAAAGGGCATGACACCTTTGTGTTCACAAGTAAACGCACCACATTTCACAGCAAAGCTAAGTGCCTTTTTTACGGTTGGGAAGTTTTGCACTAGTGTATCTTTTGAGATCCCATGTTGGCTGAGTTGAAATAGAAACCCTGCCATTAAGCTATCCCCAGCGCCGGTTGTATCAACCGCATCAATAGTAGGAGAGGCGACGGAATAAAAGTCTTTAGCTGTTAATACACTGCAAGGATTTGGCCCATCGCTTGAGATCACCGCTTGTACGCCGATACTAAATAACCAATCTAAATAGCTAGCCTCTCTCATGTTCTTTTCTTCAGCAAGATATCTCAGCTCATCTTTACTCATTTTTAATATGTCGACATAGGGGTAGCAAGCCTCTATACGTTCGGATAAGCAAGATAAGTCCTGCCATAGATTCAAGCGCAGGTTAACATCAAATGAAATTAATTGATTATGAGCCGCAGCAGACTTTAATAACGCCATGGTGGTACTTGTAACTTCTGCATCGGTAAGCGTGTTTGAGCAAAAATGAAATATCCCGTGATCTGGCCATTGCAAATGCTCAAAGTCTTTTGGGCGGATTGCGATATCAGCGGTATTGTCGCGGTAAAACGAAAAGCTTCGTTCTCCTTGAGCGTCTAGGTGGACGATGGCCAAGGCGGTTTGCGCTCCACTTATGGATACACAATATTCTGTTCCAACAGCATATAACGCCAAGGTTGATTTTAATTGCAGCGAAAAGGGATCTTCAGCAAAACCTCCCACAAACCGAGCACTGCCACCAAGTTTAGCAAAGCCTACCGCCACATTCGCTGGAGCACCGCCAGCAATAGGGTTAAGGCTACCGTCGCCGGTAGGTAACAAATCGATAAGCATCTCGCCAAAACATGTTAATTGCATAACTACTACCCCCAATTAGAAACGGTATTTTAAAGTGACAGACGTAGTTCTGCCGTTAATACTGCGAGCGCGAATAATATTGTTAGTTGGAATTACGCCTTCCTCGGCTTCTGTTAATCCTGTGGTATCAAAGAGATTGTTTACGTTTAACGCGATATTGAAGCGTTCAGTCAGATCATAACTTGCAAACGCGTTGACCTGAGTGTAACCGTCAAATTTTAACTCGTTGTTGTCTTGTGCGTACGCGTCAGTGGTGCCGATTAGGCTTAAACCGATAGCACCTTGATCGAAGTTATATTTACCCAATAAGGAATAAACAAAGTCAGCTTGCCGTCTTGGCGCGTTACCCTCGACTTCGGGAGTGAGTGCATCTTTTGCGATTTCAGCATCGGTCCAAGTTAAGCTACCTCGTAAGTCGAAGGAGCCAATAAAATAGACACCTTCAAGTTCAATACCTTGTGCTTCGTATTGCCTGTCAAAGAACTTTTGGCTGGTTGCCTCAAAGTTTTGCTCTTCTGTTTCGGCGTAAAATAAAGTTGCAAATAGACGACCTTGTTCAAACTTTTGTTTGATACCAAATTCATATTGTGTCACTTCATCCACAGCGTCTTCATCAGCAACACTGCCATCAATATTCACTTTACCGAACAATAGTCTGTCTGCATTTGCACGACCGCCCTCACTAAATCTGCCGAATATGGCGCTGCTTGAGGTCATTTGGTAGTTTGCGCCGACAGAGTAACTTGTGTAGCTCCAGTCGTAATTAACCACATTGGGGTTAGCGAGATCGATGGCTGCAACTTGCTCCTCTGGCTTTGATATAGTGCCATCACGGTTGATATCTACACGAGATGTTACAGCACCTGCAAATGTACCTGTCGCTTTACCTGAATCATGACGCACACTCGCATCAACTGAAATATCGCCGAGCTTTGTTGAAAAGGCGATATATGGGGCACGAGTATCGTATTCAGTGTCGTAGTTGCGCTGGCAGCAATTTCCCCAATAGGGCGTACCGTAGGCATATAATCCGTTTTCAGAATATGCAGTGCCATCCGCAGCGGCCACGTTGACAAGCGCTGCGTTATCTCCTTTAACCTCGAGCAAGTATGAATTCCATAACCAAGACATATTGATATTTTGCGATGACATGAAGTAGCCGAAGGTGAGTGACGTGTCAGTACCAAATGACTTGGTGAGCTTTAGGTCATTCATGATGTTGTCGAAATCATTCATTTCCACTTCGAAGGTATGAACGCGCATTAGTAGTGCTTGATTGAACGCTTGATCCGCTTTTGGTCCATTGGCAAAGGTGAGTGTCGCACCGGTATCGGCTATGCTCTCGGCAATTGCTTGGCTATTGGCGATCTCTGCAGGGAAAGGCGACATAAATGTGCCTGAGATACTCGACTTTCTGGACCTGTTTTCGATTTGCCAATCATTACCTAGTTTGAAATTTGCTTCAAAGCCGATACTATCAACAACAGGGTGCATTCCGTCTCGCATATCCCCTTGACGAATTTGATTGTTACCACCTAAGCCTTGCGTGGCGGTGAAATAAACAGAGTGAGGTGTATCTGACAGTACATCAAAGCTGCTGATGGAGTCGCCATTAGAATACATTGGCATAGGAAGGTAGCCTGCTGTTTTATCATCAAGGTGTTTTACATATAAACGAACGTAGCCACTTTCAAATTCCTTGGTGATATTGGCTTTGAGTTGGCCGCCTTTATTTGCGGTATAGCCGGTGTCACGTGGGCCTTCACCTTGACGCACAAAGCCACCAATATGAAATTTTATGTCGTCACTTAAATAACTCCCATACTCAAAATCAGTTCTAAACTCGTCATAATCTAAACCAAACGTGGTGACAACACTGCCTGACTCATTTTCACCCGTTTTTGAAATCAAGTTGATAATGCCTCCGGGAGCGTCGCTGGCGGCAGTCGAAGCCGAGCCACCACGAATAGACTCGATTGACTCCACGGTATTATCAAGGCGCATAAAAATATCGGCGTTACCAAAAGCAATGTCACCAAACTGCAAAATAGGCAAGCCATCTTCTTGTAACTGCAAAAATTTAGCGCCACCGGATGCGACAGGAAGACCACGTACAGCGATATTTGCATTACCTTCACCACCGGTTGATTCAGACCTTACACCAGGAATTAGTTTGAATGCTTCAGCGGTAGTTCTGGGGGTTGCAACAGAGATTTGTTCCAGTCCTATGCTGCTAACAGAAACACTCGATGCCATAATGGTTGTTCGCTTTGGTACACCCGTTACGACTATTTTCTCGAAGCCATCGGCAGGCGTAGTGTGTGCTTTTTCTTCAGCGGCCGCCGAGTGAGAGATTGCAAGCGTGAGTGCGCTGAGTGTAAATAGGGTGGTTTTGATTGTTGTCATCATTTGCCTCTTGTTATCGTTGTCAAACTCGTGCGGTCTATTAAAAATAAGCTTAATCGATTAAGCTTATTTTTAGCACAATTTAATTTGGTTGCAATTAAAAATTAATCAATAATTCAAACAAAATTTTAATGCTTTGGTTTTTATGAATTTTAACCCGCGAAAAATTTGTGGTTGGAGGGGTTACACTCGCTGCAACTTAGCGTTTTTGCTCAATAGTAAGCGGGCAGGGTCCTTTAACCAGTTGTACAGCATGGCCGCAAAGAGTAAAAATGCAAACCCAGTCGCAAGTACAAAGCCATAGCTAACATGGCCAAAGTAATCGCTCACCATGCCCATCAGAAGTGGTGCTAGCGCAGCAGAAAGCGCGGTGAAGAACAACATCACACCAGCAACAGAGCCATGCTGAGTTTTGTCAAAACAGGAGATCCCTTTTGAGTTTAATGTTGGGTAAATCATAGACATAAATAAACCACTTAGCGGGAGCGTATAGATAGCGGCATTAACACCATAAAGATAAGTCAAAAAATAGCATACAAATATAGCAAAGCTCAGCGCTAGCATTACGCTTTGCCAACGGTACTTAGCGAGTAACCATACAGCCATAAAGCGACCTACTGCACGTAAAATAAAAAAGATGGTGAGGGCATAAGTTGCAAGCCAAGTTAAATCACCTTGGTAATCCTGTAATAAAGTGGGCATCCAGACATAAATTGCGACTTCAGTTGCAACGTAGAGTGCTATGGCGAGGGAAAAGCCAAGTGCATATTTGTTCTTGAGCATCGCTGCTGTGTGTGAGAGGCCCGCATTGTTTTGTGCATGAGCGGTATTAAACTTGGGAAACTCAGTGCTTAAAGTCACGATACTGAGTATTAAGCACAGCCCACCAGCAAGCACATAAAGATAGGTCCAACTCACCCCCTGTATCAATAGATAACTGACAATTGCAGGGCCAATTATCGCGCCGATGGCAAAGAAGCCTTCGACTTTATTCATGGTTTGAGTATGTTCTTGTGCGCCGTCAGAAATGTCGCCTAGAAGAGCGAGGGCCCCTGTTTTAAATAGGCCAATGGCTAATCCAATCACACATAAAAGCATTAAAAACATGGTGAAAGTTTCACCCAGTGCGAACAAGAAACATGCGGATGAAAATAGCATGAGGCCAATTAACACCGTGAGCTTACGACCTATTTTATCTGCCAAAAATCCTAAACATAAGCCGCTAAAGGCAATTAAAATCATTGGCGCATAGTGAAAGGCGCTGGCTTGGGTCATGCTAAGTTGATATTCGCTGATCAGTGTTGGAATGATCACGCCAATGGCGTCTGATGTCATCGCAAACATCAAAAACATCATATAAGTTAACCAGCGCAATGTGTTGAGCTGAGTGTGATTCGACTTGCTGCTCATTGTTCACCTCTTGAAGGGCTTTGTTATGTAGCTGGTCTACTTCTTTACATAAGACTGAGTGTAATACTAATCTGCATTAAGCGAATTATTTTTAGTAGAACGCTACGATAAAACTTGATTATTGTTTGTTCATGATTAAAGATATAACTTAATCGATTAAGTCTCAACTTTTTTAATGAGTAAATTATGAAAAACCAAGTTCAGTTGATCACGTATGCTGACCGCCTGTCTGGCGGCGGCCTTGCACAATTAAATACGTTACTAACGGGCCCGTTAGCTGGACTATTTGGTGGTGTCCACATTTTGCCTTTTTACTATCCAATTGATGGTAGTGACGCAGGTTTCGACCCGATTGACCATGCCAAAGTCGACGGACGATTGGGCGATTGGCAACATATTAAGTTGATTGCCGAGCACTATGAGGTAATGGCAGATCTTATCGTTAACCATGTGTCAGGAGAGTCAGCAGAATTTGCAGATGTGTTGGCTCATGGCCAAGAGTCACAGTTTTGGTCGATGTTTTTAAAAGAAGAAGATGTCTTTCCTGATGGCATTACGCAAGCACAAGCGCAAGCAATTTATCGTCCGAGGCCGGGAAGTTGCTTTTCTAAAAAGGCGTTAGCGAGTGGCGAAGTTGTGGATTTTTGGACCACTTTTACTGATAACCAAATTGATATTAATGTTGAGTCAGAAGCGGGGCGCGCTTATTTAGAAAAAGTCTTAACATTGTTTGCAGACAGTGGAGTGAAAATTATTCGACTAGATGCCGCAGGATATGCAATCAAACGCGCAAATACCAGCTGTTTTATGACCGATGAGGCCTTTGCTTTTATCAATCAATTATCTAAGCGCGCCAATGAGCTTGGCATGGAAACCATTGCCGAAATCCACAGTTATTACAAAACTCAAGTAGAGGTTGCCAGCAAAGTCGACCGTGTTTATGACTTTGCGCTCCCTCCGCTTATTTTACACAGTTTATTCAATAAAGATTTCTCGGCTTTAGCCAAGTGGTTGGACATTGCGCCGCGTAATTGTCTAACCGTGCTGGATACTCATGACGGAATTGGCATTATTGACGCAGGGCCTGAAGGGGATAAACCAGGGTTACTCGATGCTAATCAAATTGATGCTTTGGTTGAGCAGATCCATAGCAACAGTAATGGTCAAAGCCGCAAGGCAACCGGCGCTGCAGCGAGCAATGTCGACTTGTATCAAGTCAATTGCAGTTATTATGAAGCCTTAGGGAAGCATGATTTTTATTATTTAGTAGCAAGAGCAGTTCAGTTCTTTTGCCCTGGAGTACCACAAGTTTATTACGGTGGTCTATTGGCGATGGAAAATGACATGGCGCTCCTTGAAAAAAGTAATGTTGGGCGCGATATCAACCGCCCTTATTTGGATGTAGTGATGGTGGAAGCTGCACTCGATAAACCTGTCGTGAAGGGTCTGCAAACTCTAATTAAACTGCGTAATACTTGCTGCGCATTTGATGGCAATTTTGCAGTAACATGCCAAGGCTCAAATCTGGTTATAACTTGGGAGGGCAATAATGCAAAAGCGGAGTTGCGAGTTGATCTCGCAAAAGATGAAGCCATGATTAAAACTTCTGAAAACGCAACAGAGCAGAGCTATAACATTCAATCGCTGCTTTTCTAACCATAGCGAGGAGCCAAAGTTACGCGTAGAAAGTTGGCTTTAAGTTCCTCAACATCGATTATCCTTGGTAGCGGCTCGCAATCTTAGTTGAGCTGCTATGTATAGATAAATATCAACAAAGCGTAATTGACATAGCGGATTATCTATATAACAATAAAGTTATATAATTAATTTGTTATGTAATGATGAAGATACTTTTTCTTTGTTCTGGAAACTCAACGCGGTCAATTTTAGCGCAGGCGCTAACTAACTTTCATGGCGGTTCGGATGTTCATGCCTATAGTGCAGGCACTAAGCCGAGCACCGTGAATGCGACTACGCTTTCAATGCTACGCCGTTTAGGGATTAATACGGACAATCTGTACAGTAAACACCTCAATGAGTATAAGGACGAACACTTTGATGTGGTGGTAACCTTATGCTCTGAAGTGCAATCTGAATGCGAAGGTAAACTGCAAGGAGAACATGTCCTTGCGTGGGATATTGCGAGTCCAGCTGAGCGAAATCGCAATAATGCTTATGAGCAAACCTTGTTCGACATCAATGAACAAGTTATTTCCCTACTACGCGAAGGTAAGCCACAACATACGCTACTTACACCCTTGCAATTTTATAAATCCTTAGCGGATGAGATCCGCTTAAAAACGCTTGCCATGTTGATGGTGGAAGGTGAGCTATGTGTTTGCGAGCTAATGGCTGCGCTTGAACAAGATAGCCAACCCAAGGTGTCACGGCATTTGGCGCAGCTAAAGAAGGCTGGAATTCTATGTGATCGCAAGCAAAAACAATGGGTATTTTATTCTATAAACCCAACGCTACCGCTATGGATGAAGGCGGTGATAAACGCCACGGTTATGCATCAACCAGATTATATAAAAGCTGAGTTAGTGAGGCTAAATGCGATGGGCGAACGGCCAACACGCATGGCAACTTGCTGTAACTAATAATTAGATTTTGGAGTTCTTATGACAATTAAAGTAGGGATCAATGGTTTTGGTCGAATGGGGCGTTTGGCGCTTCGCGCTAGCTTTGACTGGCCTGAAATCGAGTTTGTACAAATTAACGATCCTGCGGGCAATGCAGAAACTCTAGCACACTTGCTAGAGTTTGATTCTGTCCATGGTAAATGGCATCACAGTGTGTCTTTTCAAGATGAACAGATCCAAATAGGTGAAACAGTGTTGTCGGTGACTCAAAACAAAGAGATTGCGCAAACCGACTGGTCTCAATGTGACGTCGTGATCGAAGCATCCGGCAAAATGAAAACCAAAGCTTTGCTGCAACAGTATTTAGATCAAGGCGTTAAGCGTGTTGTTGTTACGGCACCGGTAAAAGAAGAAGGAGTATTGAATATTGTGATGGGAGTGAATGACCATCTATATGACGATATGCCCCACCAAATCGTTACAGCCGCTTCTTGTACCACAAACTGCTTAGCGCCCGTGGTAAAAGTCCTGCAACAAAATATCGGCATAAAGCACGGTTCGATGACGACTATTCATGACATCACCAACACGCAAACCATTTTGGATGCGCCACATAAGGATTTACGCCGCGCGCGGGCCTGTGGCATGAGTTTAATTCCGACAACAACGGGTTCAGCGACTGCTATTACCCATATCTTTCCTGAATTAAAAGGTAAGCTAAATGGTCACGCCGTTCGTGTTCCATTGGCGAATGCTTCATTAACAGACTGCGTTTTCGAGGTTGAGCGGCCAACTACAGTGGAAGAGATTAACCACTGGATGGCGCAAGCTGCTGCTACTGAGCTTAACGGAATTTTAGGCTATGAATCAAGACCATTAGTTTCTATTGACTATAAAACGGATCCTCGCTCTAGTATCGTCGATGCGTTATCTACAATGGTAGTTAATGGTACTCAGGTTAAGTTGTACGTGTGGTATGACAACGAGTGGGGCTATGCAAATCGTACCGCGGAATTAGTACGTAAAGTCGGATTGTCGTTAGGCGAATAAAGCATTATGCAGCTGCGCAATATACCTCAAAATATCAAGCAATATCTCATTGTGACAGGCAACTATTGGGCGTTTACCTTAACGGATGGTGCGCTCAGAATGTTGGTGGTGCTTTACTTTCATCAATTGGGTTATAACCCGCTTGAAATTGCCATGCTATTTCTCTTTTATGAAATTTTTGGTGTTGTCACCAATTTAATTGGAGGATGGCTTGGCGCACGCATTGGCTTAAACCGCACCATGAATATTGGGTTAGGCATACAAATAGTGGCATTATTGATGTTGGTAGTACCAACGCACTGGCTCACCGTGCCTTATGTTATGGCAGCACAGGCGCTCTCAGGTATTGCCAAAGATCTCAATAAAATGAGTGCCAAAAGTGCGATAAAGGCCATCGTAAAATCGGGTGAAGAAGGGACCTTGTTTAAGTGGGTAGCAATACTTACCGGCTCTAAAAATGCGCTAAAAGGCGTCGGATTTTTTCTTGGCGGGTTGTTGCTTACCTTACTTGGCTTTACCGGCGCGATGTGGTTAATGGCAATCATGTTGCTATTAGTGTGGTTGTTTAGCCTTATCAGCTTAAAAAGCGATTTAGGCAAGGCTAAAAGCAAACCCAAATTTAGCGATGTATTTTCAAAAAGCCGAGCAATTAATATTCTGTCTGCCGCGCGATTGTTTTTATTTGCCGCACGGGATGTTTGGTTTGTGGTTGCGCTTCCAGTCTTTTTATCGCAGCAGTTCGGTTGGGATCATTGGTGGGTTGGTGGCTTTATGGCTACTTGGGTTATCGGTTATGGCATCGTGCAATCAACAACTCCAAGGTTTATTAGTCGTGATAAGTTTGCATCAACACCAAGTAAAGTCAGTGGATGGGCGTTGTATTTAGCGGCTATTCCGCTGTTGATTGCTATTTCACTTCAAACGCAGCTCTGGACAAGCTTAGTCGTAGTAGGTGGGCTTTTACTCTTTGGTATTGTGTTTGCTATCAATTCATCTCTTCATAGCTACCTTATTGTGAGTTTGGCCGATAGTGATGGAGTGTCACTCGATGTGGGCTTCTATTATATGGCGAACGCCATCGGGCGGTTACTCGGTACAGTATTGTCAGGGTGGATCTTTTTGGAGTATGGCTTAGCGGCTTGTTTAGTAATATCTTGCATATTCTTAATCACAGCAGGACTGATTTCAAACAAAATTGTTAGGTAAATGTGTTTGCTTGTGAATATTCTTGTTCCTTATATGGTTTCATGCTTTACTAATCTGGATTTATTCAGCTGACTATATATTAAGGAGAATATAAGTGAATAAATACCTGTTAGTGTCAAGTTCGGTGGTAGCGGCTGTACTAACCTTAACTAAGGTTGCTACAGCTGAAGCTTCAACCAGAAAAATGTATGATTTGGAACTATGTTATACATGCGATGCAAGTACTGCGGAAAGCTTTGCTAAAAAGTATCTGCCAGCACTGACGTGTCACGAAAATGAAGGAGTATTCGATAGGGATTACATTCAAGAATGTTACTCTGATACTAGAGAAGTCCTAATTATCAACGCAAACTCAAAACAGAAGTGGCTTTATAAGTTATGGCATGCTAATCAAGGAGGGGTTAGTGCGGAAATGGAGCTTAGTAGTCAAATTTTACCTGTACCAAATCATGCAAATGCATTAGCGGACGAGTTAATCAAGTCTTATGATGCTTGGGGCCGGGCAACAACGAAAGTTTCCCAAGAGTATAATTCATCAAGTATGCAATCTACACTGGGTATCAATACTAGCACTAGCCGCCAGCAAGCGTTATCTGAAAATAACTGTGAAAATGAAGCTATTACCCGAGCTGCAATACTCGCTTTCGACGAAAGGACAAGAACGACTCTACGAAGACGTGCGGAAAATGCATTAATTGAAGAGTATGGTAGCTTAAGGGCGGCATTTGAGACTACTCGTGTTACTCAGTTTGGTTACACGGTAGGTGTGGGAGGTGTTGGATTTACAGGTCAAGTAGAGTATGTACCGCGCACAAGAATGATAGATATAAAATTTTATGATGCAATTAATGGCAACCATAGAGTGGTATATAATTTAGAGTTTAGTAATGATATTCGCATGGATTTAAATAAAGACATGACGACATTCGCAGGAGTATCTGTGCGCTATTTACGAGAGAATCCTGCAAGCCTAAATCAAGTATCGAATTGTGTTCTTGAAACGCTTAATATGTATAGAAAAGCGAGTGTGAAAAGTAGTGATACTTCAGATGGTGCTATTGATTTACCGCCAGCTACTGGGCGATATCCAAGTCGCAATTCTGGTGGAGGTGTAGGTGGAGAGTTTTGTACATGGACATTCTATGATCCTTGGGGAGAGGTGCTTTTCGAAATGGAAGGCATGTGTCCGTAAGGAACTTCTCGTATTTGAGTATTTAGCTTGGGGCAATTAACAGCTTTGCCCCATTTTTAAGGTATAGCCAAGCATTACTTTATCATCGCTTTTATTTAAGAAGAGTTTGGCTGCTTCTCGGCCTTTTTCTTCACTATTTTGATGAATGGTAGTTAAGCTGGGACTAAAGCGTAGCGCTTCATCAACGCCATCAAAACCAACGACTTTAAGATCCTGCGGTATCTTTACACCAAGTTTTTTGGCTTCTCTTAACAGCGGTAGTGCAATTAAGTCACTCATACACAGCACGGTATTAGGCCTTGGTGAGAGGTTAAGTAGTTCTTTTGCGGCGATATTTGCAAACCTTTCGCTGCTTTCAGGAATATTCCACACTCTGTCTTCGCCAAGTGTTAACCCACGCTCTTCAATGGCTTTGAGATATCCGCTATAACGCTGATGCGCAATAGAGGTCTCTATATCTGTTAGGTTCTGCTCATATACGCGGCATAGCAAATCAGTGTCTAATAATCTCAAACCAAAAATAGCAACATCACTATTGTCGTTTAATGCTTTACTCGCTACATCAAAGGCGGCTTGTTGGTTGTCGATATTAATACTGGCATGTGCGGGCAAATCAAAGTCAACCGTCACAACCTGTTTGCTAACATTCGCAAGATGCTCAATTAACTTGGGATTACGCGGGCGGCCATAACAAATTAAGCCGTCGACGAAATCGACAATGTCTCCGACATTATCTGCGGTGCCTGAGAACAAGAGTAGGTTAATATGCTGAGCTTCTAAAACGCTTGCAACTCCTCGCATAAAGCTACTCGCAACGGGATCTGATACCATATATTCAACGCTATCGGGTAGTACCAGCGCGACAATGTTAAACGAGCCCTTACGCAGCGATTGGGCTGCCTTGTTAGGTCCAAAATAACCCAATTCTTTACAGGCTTTTAGGATTTCTTCTCGTTTGGATTTAGAGAGTTGATCTGGTCTGTTAAAAGCATTCGATACAGTTGCATTTGACACACCTAATTCCGCCGCAATGCTTTTGAGCGTCCATTTTTTTTTGTCGTTACTCATTGGCAGGACCCCTTAATACAGTCAGGCATATGGCAATGGTTTAGTTCATCTTAACTAGTAAACACCTTAAATAACAAGCAATAATAGATTATTGTCGCAATCTAGTTTAAAGAAAATAGTCAATGAGGTATGATGCGCCATACTTTTATTGCAAATTGTTCTCATAATCAATGACATTAGATAAACTTTCCAAAAATAGCGCAGCGACCATCACTTCTCTTACCCATCCAGATACTGCGTTACTGAGTCGAATAATGGCACTTGGAATTATTCCTGGTGAGCAAATAGAAGTCATTAACGTCGCCCCACTTGGATGCCCGATGCAAGTGAAAATTGGTGACACCTTTGTGAGTGTGCGTAAGGCCGACGCACAGTTCGTTGAAATTGAAGTTTTATAAGTTATTAAGGGCTCACGTATGAAAATTGCGTTAGTGGGGAACCCGAACTGCGGGAAAACCACATTATTTAACCGCCTGACCGGCTCTAAACAAAAAGTAGGGAATTGGCCAGGGGTAACTGTCGAGAAAAAATTCGGCTATTTTGCTTTAGAAAACACAAACGTAGAATTGGTAGATTTGCCCGGCTTATATAGCATGGAGCAAATTGAGCCAAGCCAAGATGAGCAAATCGCGTGTGACTTCCTAAAGCAAAATGAAGCTGACGTCATCATTAACATCGTGGATGCCGCAAACTTACAGCGAAATCTAGTATTAACTTCCCAGCTGAAAGAATTAGGCAAACCTATTCTCGTTGTTGCAAATATGGTTGATGTCGCAACACAGCGTGGAAGAACGTTAGATTTAAAAAGACTCTCTGAACAGTTAGGGTTACCTGTAGTGCCATTCCACGGTGCTAAAGGTACAGGGCAAGAAGCGTTGTTGGAACAACTCGCACAGATCACGCGTTTTCCAAAAGCACCTGTGACGGCAAACACCGAAAGTGCTAGCAGCGATCCCCTCGAAAAAGCGGTTGCTCGTCACCAAGCAGTGAAAAAATTGGCTGATGGCGTAAGTGTCATTACGCCAAAACGTGCAGATACGACAGAAACGCTTGATAAAATTGTGCTCAACCGCTGGCTTGGTGTACCTATTTTCTTAGCCATGATGTATTTAATGTTTACCATTGCGGTGAATGTTGGTGCTGTATTTATCGACTTTTTTGACATCGCCGTGGGCGCCTTACTCATCGATGGTGTAAAAATCTTGCTGGCTGATATTGGCGCACCTCAATGGCTAAGTGTGTTATTGGCTGATGGTTTTGGTGCGGGTATTCAATTAGTGGCGACCTTCATCCCTGTTATTGCGGTGCTGTATCTGTGCTTATCCATTTTGGAAGACAGTGGTTATCTTTCTCGGGCCGCGTTTGTTATTGACCGTTTGATGTCATCCATTGGTCTACCTGGCAATGCTTTTGTACCTTTGATTGTTGGATTCGGCTGTAATGTGCCTGCGGTTATGGCGTCAAGAACGATGGGCCGAGAGTCAGATAGGTTACTGACGATTATTATGGCGCCATTTATGTCCTGCGGCGCTCGTTTGACGGTATATGCGTTATTTGCAGCGGCTTTCTTTCCAACGAACGGAGCCAATGTCGTTTTTGGTCTGTATTTGCTTGGCATAGTGGTTGCGGTAGGTTCTGGCTTTTTATTTAGAAAGCAAGTATTCAAAACGCAAAAATTACCCTCGTTTACTGAGATGCCAGCGTATCATATGCCAATTTGGCGCAATATATTCATTACCACTTGGCAGCGTCTGAGCGGCTTTATCAAACGTGCTGGCAAAACAATTGTCATGGTGGTTATTTTACTCAGTGCATTAAACTCGATTGGTACCGACGGTTCGTTTGGCAATGAGAATACAGATAGGTCACTTTTGGCGAAGGCTGCACAAGTTGTCACGCCAATCTTTGAGCCAATTGGGTTAAAAGAGGAAAACTGGCCTGCTACGGTTGGTGTTGTGACTGGTATGTTTGCCAAAGAAGCCATCGTCGGTACTTTAGATGCGCTTTATACCGGTGCCGAAGAAGAAGGTGGAGAGTTTTCATTGTTGGCTTCGTTAAAAGAAGCGTTGATGACCATAGTAGACAATAGTAAAGATCTTATCGCAAACCTTGGTGATCCATTAGGACTTAACGAATTAGAATCAGGTGCTGAAAGTGGCACAGTGCTACTCACCGCAATGGCCGCGAAATTTAATGGTCAAATTGGTGCATTTAGTTATCTTGTCTTTATCTTACTCTATACTCCTTGTGTAGCGGTATTAGGTGCAATTAAGCGTGAATCTGGCGGTAAGTGGATGTGGCTTGTTATTGGCTGGACGACCTCAATTGCTTATATCATGGCGACTTTAGTTTACCAAGCTAGTCAGTTAAGTACCTCGCCGACGAGTGCTTCACTTTGGATTGTAGCGATGTTGTTGTTTGGATTTGCGTGGTGGAAAGGGTTATCCCGACTGGGCAATAAACTTAACCAACCGCCAACCTATCAAATAAACTTAGGTTAGTTATATTCAAAAGCTTGTTTAATTACGGCGCTTAGAGCGCCGTTTTTTATTATTTTTTGGTATCAAGCAAAAAAGGCAGTGTCAACTGAGTCAACACTGCCAACAACTCTAAATCAATCAAGGGGAGTCTTCGTAAAGGAGATTACGCCGCTTTATTGACCGAAGGGTTACGCAATAATGAAAGATTTATGACTGTGAAAATTTCACTTTGCTTCTTGCTAAAAATCGCTTAATTTTTAGCTCTACTCTTGCTGTTAACCGGGACAATAATGATAACCACTGATACTCCTCTTATTTTGCGCCACCTTGATACTATCCATGCACTGATCTCTAATGCTTATTGGGCAAAACAAATGCCTAAAGCATTGCTAGAAAAAGCCATTCAAAATAGCCTGAGTTTCATGTGTTTGGATGACAAAGGCGAGTTTCAGGGTTTTTGTCGCGTGATAACTGACTATGCCACCTTTGCCTATCTTGCTGACGTGATAGTTGATGAAAGTGCCAGAGGTAAAGGAGTAGGCAAAGCGATTGTTCAAGCCGTGGTTGAACATCCAGAGCTACAAGGCTTAAGGCGCTTTATGCTGGCAACTTTTGATGCGCATACTCTATATGAAAAATTCGGCTTTGCAGCGGTGCCAGATCCGAGCATTTTGATGCAGATCTGCCACCCCACTATATATTCGGATTTACAAGATTAATTGCAGGATTTCGGTCATTTATATTTTGTTTTTTAGAACGAAGACTGGATAAATACACTTACCCTGAACATAATAAAGACGATAACAATAACAGGTGTCTTTATTATGTTACTGCTCGCGACTATCTATTTGGCTGCTGCGATATTGGCGGTGCCAATCGCTAAACGGCTAGGGCTTGGCTCTGTGCTTGGATATTTATTGGCGGGGATCCTAATTGGTCCTCACCTTCTTCATCTTGTGGGGGAGCAAACGGACGTCATGCACTTTGCCGAGTTTGGTGTAGTGATGATGCTATTCTTAGTCGGGCTTGAGTTACAGCCCAAAAGGCTCTGGACGATGCGCCGCTCTATAGTTGGTCTCGGTGGCTTACAAGTAGTTATAACAACGGCTGTACTCTATTTCGCGATTGATTTAGTGCTTGGCTTTTTGTGGCAGCAATCATTAGCCATCGCGTTAATGTTGGCACTGTCTTCTACTGCCATTGCACTGCAAACCTTAAATGAAAAAGGCTTAATTAAACAATCTGGCGGTCAAAATGCGTTTTCGGTGTTGTTATTTCAAGATATAGCCGTGATCCCCATTCTCGCTATTATGCCGTTGTTAGCATTTAGTGATTTGGCTGTGAGTGATGGCCACGGCAATTTATTACACGCTTTTCCGACTTATCTCCAAGTGATTATCTCTGTTTTTGTCATTTTGGCTATTATCGCTGCCGGGCATTATGTTGCCGCGCCGTTATTTAGGTATATTGCCAGCACTCGAATGCGCGAACTATTTACCGTGGTGGCGTTATTTATCGTTATCGCAACCGCGTTATTGATGCAAAGCATTGGTTTATCCCCAGCGCTTGGAACATTTCTCGCGGGTGTTGTTCTCGCGGAAAGTGAATTTCGCCATGAATTAGAAGCCGATATCGAACCGTTTAAAGGGTTACTACTTGGCCTCTTTTTCATGACAGTAGGCGCATCAATCGACTTTTCCTTATTGGCACAAAAATGGTTATTTATTTTAGCGTCAGTGGTGCTACTAATGGGGTTAAAGGCGGTTATTTTATATATGTTGGCAACGGCGTTTTCACTGCATAAGCGAGCGACATGGTTATTTACCGCAGCCCTGTGTCAAGGCGGTGAGTTCGCGTTTGTACTCCTTTCGGTTACTGGCAGTTTAGCAATCTTAACTCCAGATCAAGTCGCGTTAGTTACACTGGTTGTTGCGGTATCTATGCTCGGATCGCCCCTCATTTTTATTCTTTATGACAAAATAGTTGAACGCCAGGCCAATACTCCTCAAGAACAAGATAGCTTAGAGACGATGGAAGCGACACAAAACGTTATTGTGGTCGGCTACGGGCGTTTTGGCCAAGTGATAGGGCGTTTGCTTCATGCACAGGGTTATCATTTATCGATTTTGGATCACAGCCCAAGCCAAATTGAATTACTCCGTCGCTTTGGCAATCAAGTGTTTTATGGCGATGGTGCTCGATTAGATTTACTCGAAGCCGCAGGGGCTCACGAGGCGCAAATGCTGGTCGTGGCGATTGATGAGCCAGATAAAACCCTCGAAATCGTCAGGTTGGCGCAGCAACATTTCCCTAACCTAAAACTTGTAGTTCGTGCGACCGACCGTCGCCATGCCTACCAACTGATAAAATTGGGTGTCACTGCGTTTGAGCGAGAAACCTTTGTCTCTGCTGTGAAGTTAGGTGAACAGGCGCTCAAGTTATTGGGCCATAGTGAAGAAGATGTCGCACGAGCGGGTTACCTCTTTACCAAACACGATGTTGAATCTATGCATATGCTCGCCGATGTGTGGGGAGACGATGAAAGCTATGGTATTGCGATCCGTCAGCGTATGGCTGACCTCAAACAGGTGTTGCAGGCGGACGAAAAAGCGCAAGAAGATCTTAATACCTGCCATGGTGAATATTGTGAAAATAAACCATCAACCATTGAGCAATAACGCATAAATATTAGGTTAAATCAGTATGTTGAGAGTGACATTAGAACAGTGGCGAATGTTTAGAGCCGTTGTTGAATATGGTGGTTTTAATCAAGCTGCCAAAGAAGTGCATAAAAGCCAGTCAAGTATCCACACTGCGGTCCATAAAATTGAGGAATGCCTTGGTGTTAAGCTTTTTAGAGTCGAAGGGCGAAGAACCCTGTTAACCGAAGCGGGTGAAATGATGCTGCGCCGTGCCAATTATCTCTTGGAAGAAGCGGCAAAAGTGGAAGCGGTAGGGCAGACGCTGGGCGAGGGAGTTGAGAGTCAATTGCGCATTGCGGTCGATGAAATTTTCCCACAGCAGGTACTCTATAAGGTGCTAGAAAATACATCTGCACAATACCCTTTATTGCGTGTCGAGTTGGTCGAGTCAGTATTAACAGGCGCATCAGAACTTTTACAAAATACCGACGTAGATATCGCCATTTCTCCAGTTACTTTACAAGATGGGTTCAGTGAAGAGTTGTGCCAAATCGAGTTTGTTGCAGTGGCAAATCCCAATCACGCATTACATCAATTTGGTCGCGAGCTTACATTCGAAGACTTAAAATCCCATCGTCAAATCGTAGTGAGAGATTCTGCAATCTCGCGTAAAAAAGATGAAGGATGGTTGGGGGCGCATCAACGTTGGACGGTGAGCCATATGACAACCTCGATAGATATGATAGCGCAAGGCTTAGGATTTGCTTGGCTACCTATTCCGGCTATTAAAACGCAACTAGACTCTAGCGTCTTGAAACCACTACCACTATCGCAACATAGTCAGCGTAAAGCACAGCTTCATCTTATTTTTAAAGATGGTGACAGGCTTGGGCCCGCCGCGCGCGCTTTTATTGGTGAGTTAAGATATCAGTGCATGCAGCTAGAAGATTCTCTTGAGTAGAATGGTTGATGTTAAATTATCAAATTTTATTCGTTTCAAACAGGCAATAGACTAAGGTCATCAACATGCGTTTGGAGCGAAACATGCGATATATTCGAAAAGCACAAGATAGAGGTAAAGCAGATTTTGGCTGGTTGCAAAGCCAACATAGTTTCTCATTTGGTCGATATTATGATCCCGCCCACATGGGATTTGGTAATCTTAGGGTGATCAATGATGACACAGTACTTGGTGGTCATGGCTTTGATACTCATGGTCACCGAGATATGGAAATTATTTCCTATGTCATTGACGGTGAATTAGCACATCAAGATAGTATGGGTAATCAGTTTACTGTGGCGGCAGGTGAAGTTCAGAGAATGAGCGCCGGTAGTGGCATTCTTCATTCAGAATATAATGCTTCAAAGACAGCGCCTGCCCATTTTTTACAAATTTGGATAGAGCCAAAGCTTAAAGGCATAACCCCGAGTTATGAACAAATTCAAATCAAACAAAGTAGTGCACTTACGCCGATTGTTACGCCTACAGGCGTAGAGAGCACTCTGAGTATCAATGCTGACGCTGAAATACACCGATTGCAACTACATCAAGGTCAACAGATTGAGCTGAATGCGCACGCGCAAAAAGCCTATTTGCACATTGTTGGCGGTGAAGCGACGCTTGATGGTGAAAGGTTTCAGCAAGGAGATGGCATCGGTCTGATTGCTGATGACAACATGCAGGTTACGGCAGTAACAGATGTTGAAGCGCTGTGGTTTTTATTACTTAACTAAGCAAATTGGTATTAAATTCAGCGCCTAAAATTAAAGGAATTGAAGAATGACAGAACCAATTCAACTTGCAGTAATTGCCCTTGTCGTTCTGCTAAGTGGTATTTCAAAGTCTGGCTTTGCAGGCGCGTTAGGGGCGTTTTCTGTTCCAATTTTGATGATGGTGTTGAATCCAAGGGACGCCATTGCGTTGATGCTTCCGCTACTTATCGTTGCGGATGTTTTTAGCCTGAAGAGCTATTGGCGCTTATGGAATGTGTCAGAATTAAAGCGGTTATTGCCAGGTACGCTAGTCGGGATAGCTTTAGCAACGCTTTTTCTTCAAGGCGTCAGTGAATTTTGGCTGACGGTTGTGATTGCAGCGATGAGCATAGTATTTGCGCTTAAAAGCTTACTGATTAAAAATACACCTGAAAGTGTTGAGCACTTAAGGTTATTGGCCGCGAGCACCTCTACCGCAGCTGGTATCTCCACGACCTTAATTCATGCAGGCGGCCCACCACTCATGGTGTATTTTAACGCTCGAAAATTAGAGCCAACGGCTTATATCGCGACGGTTGCGGTACTATTTGCGCTGATGAATGTGATTAAGTTGGCGACCTTCTCTGCAACTGGGTTGTTACAGTGGCAACATGTGCTGCTTGCTATCTGTTTTACACCTTTAGCGTTGCTTGGTAATAGGCTCGGTGTGCACCTTGCGAAACGCTTACCTAAAAAGCAATTTTTGCTGGTGATGAATGGACTACTGCTCATACTTGGAGTGGTATTGATTGGTAAATTGCTGTGATGGTGTCGGTTACCAAAATCTAGCAAAGTAAATGCCCACAACATGTTGTGGGCATAGAAAGCTATAACTGCTCTTCCATCTCTTTTTGATACTCATCTGCAAGTTGCGACTTTTCACTTTTATCAAGTACCTTACCCGCACGCTGGAAAAATGCTTGCTCTTCGTCAGCCAAGTGATGCTCAACTTTGTCTTTGAGTTTTTTCAATTTAGTTAGCCAACTAGGATCGGAAAACTCCGTATTATCCAGTGCCTCAATTAACTCATCAATCTCATGATGCTCGGCGATACCGTGGCGAGAGTCTTCGATCGTCATGTCGCTTTCCATTAACGGGGCGTAAAAGTACCTTTCTTCTGCGATGGCATGCGCCTCTAGCGCGTCCTTCAACTCTTTATAGTACTTCTCGCGAACCTTTGAATCACCAGACGTTTCTGCCAACATGTTCAATAGGGCGCGTTGATGATCATGATCTTGCTTTATTGCATTAAAAATTTCCATGTAGATTACCTCTTTCTAGCTTAAAACGTCTGTTCTGGTGCTGTTTTTAAAAAACGACATGAGTTTGCTGCGATGCGCCTCATTATTCGTTTTAATGATAAGCAGCCACTTGCCCTCTGCGATTTTATTCATCACCGCCTGGTTAAACGCATCTTTGTCTGGACGCAAAGAAATAAGGCCTGAAGCAAATAGCCCTAAAAATAAGCCGGGGCTTAATAAAGCGATAAACGTTAAGTAAGGATTAGCTTGTGTGAAAGCCGGTCCATAACTTACCAATAGCCCCGCGATTAGAAAGCCTAATATCACCCCCATGCTGCCAAGGTACAAATGCCAATTAAGCATGTTTTTGGCAAGGCGACTTTCGCTTTTAGGCTCAAGTTTTTTGTCGGCATCTTTGTCATACGGATTAACCAGTTCTAGATGCTCATGTTGAACAAGGTGGCTGTTTAACAATTCATTTTGCAATTTTTCTGCGGCTGCTTTCCCTGTTAGAACGGCCCCAACTCTATGATCTGTGTAGGATAATATTTCAAAAGTATCCATTACTCCTCCTAATTTCGTTGCAGCTTGTAATTATTCAAACTGCAAGTGTTATACCGGGAGAATGAGATTTATAAGGTATTGAATTTTATTAATAATTTTAGATTTCAGATGTTGTGGGGTTGAACAAATGAAGCACAAGGCAGAAAGAATTACCGAGTAGTTACTACATGTTTTGATACAACATAATGATTATAAAGTTAGTTTAGGGAAGAAACTGGCATATTTACTCATATTGTATCAAAAAATTTACAAACGTATGTTTTGTTACTTAATTCAAGATATTAAGTGTGGGTCTATTTTTTAAACAAATGCATGAAAGCATTGCATAAATATTTAAAGTAAATTAAATATTATTAAAATGTTAACTTTGGGGTTTATTTATTTGAATTGCTGCCTAGTCTAATAAGGCGTGGCGAGTGCTAATGGGCTTGCCATGTCTTCTGCAGTTGAAGGAGAAAACAGTCACATTTCATCTAATGTTTTTTGTTAAGCAGTGATGAAAAGGACAATAAAACAACAATACTAGGAGTGTAATTCGTGAAATTATCTACAGTAACTATGGCTACGGCGTGTGCGATTGCGTTTACTTCGCTCAGTGCTCAAGCTGCAACAAAACAATACTTAAACCAGCAAGCTGACATTAATACTATGCTTAAGTCAGCTTCTCAAACAGTGTTGAGTACACAACCAGAAGTGCTGATTGGTTTGGAAAGCGCGAGCCAACTAAAGGAGCTTAAAAGCTTCAATAGTAAAAAAGGTGAAGTAACTAAGCGTTTTCAACAAATGTACCAAGGATTACCAGTGATTGGCGATTCGGTCATTTTAACGTTTGACGATGCCGGTGCGCTTAAAAAGGCTCACGGTGCAGCGGTTTATAACATCGCGGCTGACATCGGTTCGGTAAAACCCAAGCTAAATGCCAAAATGGCATTGAATCAGTTTGAAAAGCAATCGCTTAGTGCAGGCAAAAAGCTTAAAAAACATAACGAGAAATCTCGCCTTGCGATCTGGTTGGATGGCAATTCAACGGCACGTTTAGTCTATGAAGTCACTTTTGTTACTTATGGTGATGAGCCTAAACGCCCATATTTGATCATTGATGCAAACACAGGCGAAGTGTTAGAAAGCTTCAATAACTTGCAGCATGCAGATGCGATAGGCCCTGGTGGTAACCAAAAGACTGGTCGTTACCAATATGGTACTGATTATGGTCATCTAGACGTAGCGCAGTCGGGCAATACTTGTACCATGACGAATGCGAACGTTAAGACAATTAACTTAAATCACGGTAGTAGCGGTTCGACTGCACATAGCTTTACATGCCCAGAAAATACCGTTAAAGAAATTAACGGTGCATACTCACCGCTGAACGACGCCCATTATTTTGGCAATGTAGTATTTAATATGTACAACGATTGGCTCGGCACAGCGCCGTTGTCGTTCCAGCTTAAAATGCGTGTGCACTATAGTAGCAACTACGAAAACGCGTTTTGGGATGGCAGTGCGATGACATTTGGTGATGGTGCAAATACATTCTATCCGTTGGTAAGTCTTGATGTATCTGCTCACGAAGTAAGCCATGGTTTCACTGAGCAAAACTCAGGTTTGGTATACCGTTATAAATCAGGTGGCTTGAACGAAGCGTTTTCTGATATGGCAGGTGAAGCTGCTGAATTTTATATGAAAGGCAGCAATGACTGGTTAGTTGGACAAGACATTTTCAAAGGGAGTGGTGCATTGCGTTATATGAATGATCCAACGCAAGACGGTCGCTCAATCGATCATCAGTCTAACTATACGTCTAGCATGGATGTTCATCACACTTCAGGGGTGTTCAACAAAGCCTTCTACAATCTGGCAACTACGGCAGGTTGGGATACGAAAAAAGCCTTTATCGTAATGGCAAAAGCTAACCAAATGTATTGGACCGCTAATACTGACTGGGACTTAGCTGGTAATGGCGTGATGGATGCGGCATGTGACCTAGGTTATGAACCTGGTGATGTACAAGCTGCGTTAGCAGCGGTTGGCGTTAACTCTAACTTAAGCACAGGTAGTAGCTGTGACACCAACCCACCACCTCCTCCTGGTGGCGATGAAGAGTTAACGAACGGTCAGCCTCGTACTGGGATCAGTGGCGCGGCAAAAGAGCAAATGTTTTTTACCCTTGATGTGCCAGCTGATGCGACTAGCCTAAACTTCACCACTTCTGGTGGTAGCGGTGATGCGGACCTTTATGTCAAGTATGGCTCTCGTCCGACACTAAACACTTATGACTGCAATAGCACAACGTCTACAAGCAACGAAAGCTGCGATATTAGTAACATTCAAGCTGGTAAGTACTACGTGATGGTCGAAGCGTGGAATCAGATTTCGGGCGTAACTTTGACTGGTACATACAGCTCAACAGGTGGAACTCAACCAATTGACCGCACTGAGTCAAATATCAGTGTTGCATCTGGCAGCTGGACACGTTTCACGCAAGATCTAAATGCTAGCTACAGCAGCCTTGAAGTAAGCATTTCAGGTGGTTCAGGTGATGCGGACCTATACGTAAACTTTGGTTCTCAATCAACAACGTCGAGCTATCAGTGTCGTCCTTATAAAAACGGTAACAATGAGACTTGTACGATTGCAAACCCGCAGCAAGGTACTTGGTATATTGATTTACGTGGCTATAGCGCAGCTAGCGGTGTAACACTGAATATCAAAGCGAACTAAGTAACAGTTTATAGGGAGCGCAAGCTCCCTTTTTTATTAGGCCCCAAAAAAGTCATAAATTTACCTCATTTGAATAATTCTTTTATTTTGCTCAGCGCTTAAATCATGTTGTTATTCAAATGAGTTGAGGATACAACAATGAAATTAACTACACCTATGCTACTGAGCATTGCCTGTTTGAGTGGCTTTTCTGAAGCGTCAGAAGAGGTTTGGGTGACGATGGATGCGAAGTCTAGTCAGCATTTCCAAGTCCATAATTCTATTCGCGGTACTCACTTTGAGCAGCTTTCTTTACCGAACAGCGAAGTCAAAGCGTTAAAAGTACCTGCAAGCTTACATTCACACCTGAGTGCATTTATGCACGACGAATATCACCGCTGTGGTGGTTTTGTCGCTCATGACTCTTTAGAGCAGGCGCAAAGCTACCTTGCACAGTTAGAAAGCATAAACCCAAGTGCGACGCTGGTTAACTACAGCATTGATAACCCCGCGCGGGTTAACAGCTTAATCTCAAAAGTCAGTACGGTAAATTTAGACAGCAGTGTCAATTCGCTAACCAGTTTTTATAACCGCTATTATACCTCGCAAACGGGTGTTGATGCCGCTGCATGGGTCAAGCAAACATGGAGCGATATTGCAGCAAGTCGCTCAGATATTAGTGTTGAATATTTTAGCCACTCTTGGGCTCAGTCTTCAGTGATTGTCACCATTCCAGGTAGCGAACTGAGCGATGAAATCGTTATTATCGGCGGGCACCTTGATTCAATTAACCAATCTAACTCGAGTGGGCTTGCGCCGGGTGCGGATGATAATGCCTCAGGGATAGCTGTGCTTACCGAAGCGCTAAGCGCTATTGTTGAAGATGGTTATCAGCCTCAGCGGACAATCCAAATCATGGGCTTTGCGGCAGAAGAAGTTGGGCTTCGAGGTTCTAAAGCTATCGCGCAGTCGTACAGCTCTCAGGGAAAAAACGTAGTCGGTATGACACAATTTGATATGACTGGCCGCAATGGCAGTAGTGCGGATATTGTGATGATGACAGACTATACAAACAGCGCACAGAATCAGTTCTTAGGCCAATTAATTGAAACTTATTTGCCAAACCTTAGCTATGCCTATGACCAATGCGGTTATGGCTGTTCTGACCATGCATCTTGGTATCAGCAAGGGTTCCCAGCTTCTATGCCATTTGAATCAAGAATGTCTGAGATCAACAGAAAAATTCATACCACCAACGATACTGAATTTGATTCAACACATGCACAAAAATTTGCAAAACTCGCGCTGGCATTTGTTGCTGAGCTTGGTAAAAATGCGGGTGATACACCTCCGCCACAACCAAACAATAAGCTTGAAAACGGCGTGGCTAAAACGGGGATTTCTGGCGCTTCTAAAAGCCAACAGTTTTTCACCATGGAAGTACCACAAGGTGCAACTAATTTAAGTTTTACCACCTCAGGTGGTACTGGTGACGCCGATCTCTACGTTCGCTATGGATCCAAACCTACTTTGGATACTCATGACTGCAAGAGCACTAACTCGTCTAGTAACGAGCAATGCAATATTTCCGCTGTGCAAACTGGTACGTATTACGTGATGGTAGAGGCATGGAACGCGATTTCGGGGGTCAGTTTGGTAGGACAATACGATACCTCAAGTGGCAATACGCCTATTGACGAAACTATCAATAATATTTCTGTCACCAGTGGTCAGTGGCAGTATTTTAGTCAAGCACTAACCGCGGGATACCAAACCCTGACAATTACGACGTCGGGAGGCACGGGAGATGCGGATCTTTATGTTAATTTTGGCACGCAACCAAATACCAGCACCTACCAATGTCGGCCATACAAAAATGGCAATAATGAGGTATGTACAATCTCCAATCCTCAGGTTGGCACTTGGCATATCGGCCTGCAAGGCTACCAAGCAGCGAGCAATGTAACGCTAAGTATTAGCGCGAATTAATACGCCAACTAATACGCGTTTAAAATTAAGACCGGGGATATAATCTTGCTTATCTCCGGTCTTGGCGCTTAGTGATACATTGATTTAGAGAGATTTGATTTAATTGATATTCTGCTTCTGATAGACTCAATGAGTTCAATTAGGAGTTGCGTGTGTCACATAAGTTCTCAGTTAAGATATTAATTTATCTTTTATTATTATTTTGTGGGCTGTGGGCAAGTTATTTGTTCAATGTGGCACAGGATGAGGAAAATGTCCTTGGTCAGACTAAAACCAACCTAGAAAAGTTCAATAGTTATGTCCAGACTGAATTTACTCGTTATCAAGCTATCCAAACGCAATTGAGCCTAAGCAATTTGGTGCAATCAGGCTTACAGCAAGCAACCGCTATTAACTCCAATGAACTGGACAGATACCTTCAGGACATTCAAATATCCAGTGGTGCGTCAGACGTTTACCTGCTAGACCTCAGTGGAACTGTGATTGCGAGCAGCAACTGGTATTTACCGCATAGCTATAAAGGCAGCAATTTTGCCTTTCGCCCCTATTTTTACGAAACAATCAAGGGCAATGAGCATGTCTCTTTTGCGCTCGGTTTACGTTCCAAAACCCGTGGCTTCTATTTTGCTAAGTCTGTCTATAAAGACGGCTCGCTTGTGGGCGTGGTGGTGATGAAGGTTAACGCCAGTAAATTTGAATCAGATAAAGCCCAGCTTGATACGGGAACTGATAGCCATTTCTTAATTGTGGACGATAATCATATTGTACTGGCATCTGATGTTGAGCAGTGGCGGTTAGGCTCGTTAGGGGAACTGTCCCCAGCAAAGCGAAAAGAAATTGAATCCTCAAGGCAGTTTGAAAACGAATCTCTGTTTCCGATTGATTGGCGCGTGCTTTCACCAACCAGAGTGAAAACTTCATCTCATGGCAGCGACGCGCTGATGCAAAAGAGGCCGCTTAACAAGCAATACACTCTTTATTTGCTACATGAAGTTGCGCCTATCAAAGCTGCACAGTGGCCGCGGCTTGGGGTAACTGCACTGGTATTGATTTTACTCTTTGTTGTTGTCGAGTACACGTTGAGTAAATTGACAGGATACCGACAACTGCTTTTCAGCCAGCGGAGTCTCGAGGCTGAGGTTGCCAGCCGCAAGCAAGCGCTCGAGCAGGCGCAAGATGCACTGATTCGCGCTGCCAAGTTAGCAACCATAGGGCAGCTCAGCGCCAGCATTAACCATGAAATCAATCAACCGCTTAGTGCCATGAGTGCGTATGTTGCCAGCGCCAAACGGTTGGCTCAAAAGGGAGAAGTGAGCAAAGTAGTCGAAAATATGGTCCTGATCCAATCTTTGATCACTCGAGTGCATAAAATCGTGGCGCAGCTAAAATCATTTAGTCAGCATCATGATAATAAGATGCTGGTGGCCAACCTTAAACACTCTGTAGATAACGCCTTAGTTATAGTTGGGCCTGAACTCAAACGCTACGGTGTAGCAATTCAAAGTGAGGGGCTTGCGTGCAATATCTGGGTCGATCCATTTAAGTTTGAGCAAGTACTGGTGAATATTATTAGCAATGCGTGCCAAGCCATTGTTGAGCAAGATAATAAATGCATTTATATTCGCGCCGTGGAGCACGAAGGCAAGATCCAGCTGTCTATTATTGACTCGGGCGAAGGGATAAAGCAGCATGCTTTATCCAACATATTTGAACCGTTTTACACCACTAAATCAGGTAATGGCTTGGGCTTGGGGTTATCCATTTCAAAACAGATCATTGAATCGTTTCATGGCAAACTCAGTGCCCATAATCATCCGCAAGGTGGTGCCGAGTTTTTAATTAGTTTACACACAAAGAATCCGCAACATGACTGAAGAGAAAACCCTG
This sequence comes from Pseudoalteromonas sp. JC3, assembly GCF_030291895.1. Taxonomy (NCBI): domain Bacteria; kingdom Pseudomonadati; phylum Pseudomonadota; class Gammaproteobacteria; order Alteromonadales; family Pseudoalteromonadaceae; genus Pseudoalteromonas; species Pseudoalteromonas sp. JC3. The sequence goes on from NZ_CP127856.1 coordinate 264,722, forward strand.
TTAATCATCGATGATGAACAAAGTATACGAGATGCACTAAAGCAACTGTTTGAAATAGAAGGGTACTCAGTGCAGTGTTTTTCCAGTGCAACGCCTGCATTAAAAAAGCTTTCTCGTCAGTTTAGCGGTGTTGTGCTTTGTGACATCAATATGCCTGAGATCAATGGTATTCAATTTTTAGAGCAGGTAATGCAGTTTGATTCTGAGTTACCTGTGGTATTTCTAACCGGCTTTGCGGATGTTGAAGTGGCGGTAAAAGCTATCCAAAAAGGGGCTTACGACTTTTTTGAAAAGCCTGTGTCAGAGCCGCTACTTGACTGCATAGAAAGGGCGCTTGATAAACGCCGGCTGGTGATGGAAAACCGAGAGCTAAAAGCGCAAGTCAAGAAAAAGTCTGCGCCGGGGGTGCGGATCTTAGGTGAGACAAAACAAATGCAGCAAATGCTACATTTGCTTGATGCCGTGATTGATACTCCTGCTGACGTACTAATTGAAGGTGAAACCGGTACAGGAAAGGAATTGGTGGCGCGATACTTACACGACCATAGCGAGCGCTCAAACCATAACTTCGTCGCCATCAATTGCGGTGCGATTCCAGAAGAGCTGATTGAAAGTGAATTATTTGGTGCCAAAAGCGGAGCATTTACGGGTGCTAAAGAGTCTCGCGAGGGAAAATTTTCTTTTGCCCAAGGTGGCACGGTTTTTTTGGATGAAATCGAAGCCATGTCTGCGGCTTTACAAGTGAAGCTGCTGCGCGTTTTAGAAGAGAGAAGTGTGACGCCAGTTGGTAGCAACACTGCGATAGCACTGGACATTAGAGTGGTTGCGGCGACGAAAGTGGATTTACAAACCTTAGTCGCACAGGGTAAATTTCGCTCGGATTTATTTTATCGACTTAACCTCGTCAAAGTGATGATCCCATCACTTCGTTCCAGAAAAGCTGATATTCCGCTGCTATATAAACACTTTAGCTCCATTGCTGCTACTCGCTTTCATAAACCTATGCAGCCAATTAGCCCTGAATTAGAGGCGCAGCTACTGGCGCAAGACTGGCCTGGGAACGTGCGAGAGCTGAGAAACCACGCCGAGCGCCATATTTTACTCGGTGGTGCGATGACTGCGAGTAACAACATGCAAAGCAATTTGTCTGATGAAACGTTGAGTTTGGCTGAGAAGGTGAGCTACTACGAGCAATCGTTAATTGAAGAAGCGCTGGCACAAAGCCAAGGTAGCATAAAAGATGCGATGAATTTATTAAAAGTGCCGAGAAAAACCTTGTACGACAAGATGAGCAAGTATGGTTTAAATCGCACTATGTTCACCAATGATGATGGGTGAATTTAGTGACACATTATAGATTTAAGTGTGTGGAAATCCGCACATTTTAGCTGGTGTTAATCTTAGATTTATATTTATCCATATGATTTATATTAAAAAATAAACTCTGGTCTCAGAATTGCGTTGTCTTAAGCGACAATAATCAAAAAATGAGACAAGTTATGACAGCAAGTAAATCTTTAGTGGCGTTGGCAGTTGCCAGTGCAATGCTATCAGCCTCTGCGTTAGCCGCAGACTACAGCATTTATGGTAAAGCAGAAGTTCAAATTGCTAACACAGACAAAGGTGTGATGCGTTATACCAAAGAGGGCACACAAATTGACGCACCATTTTCAAGAATTGGTGTAAAAGGCACTCACGGCTTATCAAGCGATCTAAAACTCGTCTACAAATATGAAGTACAAGTTAAAGGTTTTGAACACGACGATACCACCGAGCCATTTTCAGCAAGAAACACCTATGTTGGCCTTGAAGGTAAATTTGGTACGGTTTTAGTGGGCAGAAACGACACGCGTTTTAAATTCAGTGAAGGGAAAATCGATCAATTTAACGAAACCCAAAGTGATATTGCCCAAGTGCTAGCAGGCCAAGACAGAGTTGGTGATTCAATTACCTATTCTTCACCTAAATGGAACGACTTTTCTTTTTCTCTGACCTACACACCGAAAGACGACGCGAGCAACGACGAAACTGGGTTTGCAGCTACCGCAATTTATGGTGACCGAGCATTAAAAAATAAAGATTACTATGTTGCTCTGAGTCATACCGACAGTATTGGTAATTTGGTTTCCACGCGTATCGCGTTGGCTTACAAGTGGCAAAAGCTACAACTTGGTGCCATCATCCAAGACAGTGAAAATCTAGCGAAAGACAAATCAGGTAATGGCTATGTGCTAAGCGCAAGTTATCAACTCGACGATAATTGGCGTCCGAAGCTACAGTTTGCCAAAGACTCAAGCGGATTACGCCACAGTGAAGATGCGACTCAGTGGACGCTAGGTACAGACTATATTTTTGATAAACAAACTAACTTGTATGTAATGGCAACGCAGCTCGACCTTGAAACACAAGACGATACTAGCATCGCTGTTGGTTTAAAATATAAGTTTTAAAGGTTCAAGATAATGACAGAAGAGAATAAAAAAACGATAAAAACGCAGCTGTTTCTGTGGCTTGGTCCCTTGGTAATGTTACTGATCTGTTTGGTTGAACCACCATCTGGCATGTCGGTTGAGGCATGGAGAACCGCAGGCTTAGCGTTTTGGCTAGCCTCTTGGTGGATAACCGAAGCTGTGCCTATTCCAGCGGCTTCGTTATTACCTTTGGTTATTTCGCCTTTAGTCGGGATTGCATCTATTAAAGCAGTCGCTGCACCGTTTGCGCATCCTTTGATTTATCTATTTCTGGGTGGATTTTTGCTCTCAATCGCCATGGAAAGGTGGGGGCTGCATAAACGCATCGCGCTGAATACCATGTTGTTCGCAGGCACTAAACCGAGTATACAGATCTTAGCGATGATGGGCGTGACAGCATTTTTATCTATGTGGATGTCAAACACGGCAACGGCAGTAATGATGTTACCGATTGCACTTTCGGTTATTCACTTGGTAAAAGAGCAGGGTGGAGATAGCCAAAGCTTTGCTAAAGCGCTATTACTTTCTATCGCTTATGGTGCCAGTATTGGAGGTATTGCAACTTTAATTGGTACGCCACCAAATGCGTTAATGGCTGCATATTTATCCGACAGTTATCAAATAGAGATTGGTTTTGCCACTTGGATGATGATTGGTGTGCCTTTGTCTTTGGTGATGCTGGCATTTGCTTGGTTCTGGTTGACCAAAGTGACTTACAAGGTTGATAAAGAAGAAATCAATGTTGATACTAAGTCGTTATTTACTTCCCAATTAAAAGCACTCGGTGAAATGTCTCGTGCGGAGAAAGGGGTTTTTGCGGTATTTATTTTAGCGGCAGTATGTTGGATCTTTAGACCGCTAATTGGTGATGTTACGGGTCTTAAATTGTCAGATACTGGCATTGCAATTGCCGCTGCACTGTTACTATTTGTTCTTCCTGCTAAGTCGGGAAGTGACGAACGTATTTTAGATTGGGAAAGCGCAGCTAAGGTGCCTTGGGGGATTTTGCTATTATTTGGCGGTGGTTTATCGCTCGCGGCACAGATCAAATCTTCAGGACTTGCCGATTACATCGCTAACTTACTTGTGGGCGCGGATGCCATGGGCTTAGTGCTTGGCGTGCTAGTTGTTGCAGCGCTTATTACGTTCTTAACGGAAATTACCAGCAATACCGCAACGGCTGCAGGCTTTTTACCTTTACTTGGACCTGTCGCTGAATCAATCACGGGCTCTCCTTTAGCTTGGGTTATCCCTGCAGCAATCGCGGCCAGTTGCGCCTTTATGATGCCTGTCGCAACACCACCAAATGCCATCGTATTTGGCTCGGGTGAGATTAAAATTAAAGACATGATCCGAGCAGGGTTTGTTTTGAACTTAGTCGCAATTGGGTTAATTACAATCGTTACCTTGACTTTGGCAAGGAGCATACTAGGGTTTTAAAGTTGCCATTCTCCACAGGCTGTGTCCATCGAAAGGCAACTCGGTCATACGCAGCCTGCCTCCATAGTAATACCTAGCTTTTTGAAGATAGACCCGTTGTTTTTTCCTTGCTATATTCGAATTAGACATTAGCAGGACCTGATAATGATTGAAGATAATACCAGCACTCTAATAGCCACATTTACTCAGTTAAAAAGCCGCTTTAACCAAGATCCTTACCCAGCGCTTGAAAAGCGCTTACGTTTACTAGCGGAAATAAAAGCACGTATATTGCAACGGCAAGATCAATTAGTCGAGGCGGCGGATCAGGACTTTGGTACTCGGAGTCGATTCGATACTGTGATTGCAGACATCATGCCTTGCATTAATTCGATTGATTATATCGCTAAGCACCTGCGCAAATGGAGCAAAGTGCAGCATCGTTCACCCGGTGCGCAGTGGCTACCATCTAAGGCGAAAATTGAGATTGTGCCAAAAGGAGTCTTGGGCGTGATAGCCCCGTGGAATTATCCAATTCAGTTGGCGATTGTCCCCGTGATTACCGCCCTCGCCGCTGGAAACAAAGTCATGCTCAAGTTGAGCGAGTTCACTCCCAATGTGAATGCGGTGATAAGAGCCATTTTTAAAGGATTGGATAATGAAGTGTGCGTCATTGAAGGTGGACCTGATATTGCCACGACTTTTACTGAGCAGCCATTTGATCACTTGCTATTTACAGGTTCAACAGCAGTTGGCAAAAAGGTGATGGCGGCGGCGGCTAAAAATCTCACGCCGGTCACCCTAGAGTTAGGGGGGAAATCACCTGTTATTGTGCTTGATGACGCTGATATCAGCGCCGCTGCGATGAGCGTGTTAATGGGTAAGCTCTCTAATTCAGGTCAAATCTGTGTTGCACCAGATTATGTGTTAGTGCACGAAGAAAAATACGACGCATTTATTGCTGAGCTGGAACAGCACTACGAAAAAACATATAAAACAAAAGTAGGTGTAAAAAACCAAACTTCAATTATTAACGACAGACAATTTCAGCGCTTAAATGACATTATTATTGATGCCAAAAGTAAAGGCGCAAATGTATGGCAAGCTGAGCCGGCATGCGACAACCGTCAGCTCCCTCTGCATATCATTACCCATGTCAACAAAAGCATGAGGGTGATGCAAGAGGAGTTATTTGGAACGATTTTGCCGATACTAAAAATATCCGACTTAAATGATGCGATTAACTACATTAGAGAAGACACCACACCGCTTGCGAGTTATTTGTTTACGCAATCTCAGGTTGCTATGAATAAAGTGTCAAAGGAGCTCGCAACGGGGACTCTAGCGATCAACGAAACCATAGTGCACGTGGTTGTTGAGTCTTTACCCTTTGGTGGCCTAGGTCACTCTGGTATGGGTCAATATCATGGCGAAGAAGGCTTTTATACCTTTAGCCACAAAAAGCCCATTCTCCAATCCAATAATACTAAATGGCGCAACAAGATGTTGCTTAGCCATTCGAAGCTGCTTACAAAGCCTTTAGAGTGGCTATTTTTGAGGAGAAAGTAGCGTTAATGTGTTGAGCGAAGCGCCATTACATATTGAGATCCAATGTACTTGAAATAAGACTTAGCCTGAAATATCACTGGTTATTTTTATGGGACTTTACTATATCAACAGATAAAAAAGCTGATGCTAGAGAGAGTGCTGGCTCAGCCCAATATTCAGGCTAACACGATACAGGATGACAGTTTCAGTCAGGAAGGAGTTCACATGAATACTAAGGTTAAGTTCACAGCTGGTCGTAATATCGCCATGAAGCTGCCGCCTCATCAGTACGAGGCAACACTTCAGTTCTACCGCGATGTCATTGGCCTCAAAGAAATAACAGAGCATGCTCCATCGGTTGGTTTTGAGTTTGGCTCCAATAGTCTCTGGCTCGACAGCGTACCTGGTATCAGCCAAGCCGAAACATGGCTCGAGATTGTTACCAATGATATTGCAGCAGCGTCAGAGCACCTCAAAGCTGCTGGCGTCGTACGCTGTGATGAAATCGAGCCGTTACCTGAAGGATTTCAGGCATTCTGGGTGTCAAGCCCTGCATCGATTATCCACCTTGTTTGCAAAGACTCAGAGTCATGGAAATAGTAACACCTAACACGTGTGAATTTTCACTGTTCAAACCAGCAAATCAATTTTAATTTGAGAGCAGAGATCCTCATCTAACGTTGGAGGATTGATTGAGGTAGGCAACAATGCAGAATCATAGTTAAAAAGAGCTTGAAATTAAAACAGTTAATGACGAGCTGGCACAAAACTCAGGCAATTAATGTTCATTGTTTTCGCTATTTAACTCGTCACTTTCTTGCTGTTGGGCTGCGATTTTCTCACGCTCAGCTTTTGAAATATAACGAGGTTTGTTGCTTTTGTGGAGTTTAGCATTAGCACGTTTGTCTTTTTTCTTTAAGGTTTCGTAAATTTTCTTTTTGCGATTCATTTTCACAGCTCATTATGAATGAAGTGCTAGTTTACCTTAGTGTTAGCGGGTTCAACAATGTAAAAAGATTGCCGCAGTTAACAATGAGCATGACTTTTACCTAGGTGTGATGGTACTAGCTCAATCTCTTAGTAAGGAAAATAATAAGGGCCTCACATGAGACCTTTATTATTTACCACTTTACTTACTTTGTACGTGTTTCAGCTACGTATTTACCGGCTTGAATTCGCTCGTAAATACTATTAGCGAGCTCTTTCGCTTGCTCGATTTGTGAAGGGGAAAGCTGTTTTTCGTCGAGTACTCGGCTCTTTGTGGCTTCAGCATAACCATTAAATTCGGCTAACGTGTTCCATACGTACGAGCGTTCAATATTTTTCTCGACTCCTAAGCCCTGAAAATACATGAGTGCTAAATTAAACATGGCTAAGGTGTAGTTGTTTGCGGCGGCTTTTTCATACCAGTTAAGTGCGTGGCGGTAACTTTGTGGTACACCGTCACCGTTTGCATACATTAGCGCTACGTTAAATTGCGCGGCTGGCATGTTTTTGTTTGCCGCTCTGGTCATTAGCTCAACGTATTTTGAGCGGTCCTTTTTAACGCCGCGACCTTCGTCATACATGACTGCTAGCGCAAACATTGCGTCGGCTTCACCAAGTTTTACGGCCTGTTGAAATAACTCTGCAGCTTTGCGTTGATTTTTAACGACACCATAGCCGCCTTCATACATTACACCGAGTTGATAAATGCCTGGGGCGTAGTTCATTTCAGCTAAATAATTGAATTCTTGTAGTGCTTCTTCGAACCTGCCAGCATTGAGTGCATCTATGCCTTCTTCCAATCCAGCTGTTGCCAAAGGTGCTTGGCTTAAAAGTGCAATGGCGATACATGCTTTTGAAATCCTGCCTAACATCATAGACCTCCTTAAGGTAGCTATGCTAACTATGTTGTTAGTTATTCTAATGCCAGAAACACAGATTTACAAAATACAAATCTAAAATGGCAGATACTGCGTTAATATAAGGTAATAAAAACAAAAATTGAGGCTATGGGATGAAGAAATTAATAGCACTGGCGCTATGTTTACTGTGTTTGGCTGGATGTAGTCAAAGATTGGCCTATAACAACTTAGGATGGTTAGCGAGTTATTATATTTCCGATTATGTTGAGCTGACGGATGAGCAAGAGGAAAAGCTTGAGGCTGATGTAGAATCTTTGGTTGCGTGGCATCGACAGTCAGAGCTACCAAAATACAAATCTCATATCCAATCACTGTTGAAGCACTGGCAAACCATGACAGAGAGTGACATGGTGCATATGGTGTATACCACAAGGAACTATTGGTATTCCGTCGTTGAAGCCGTATATCCCAAGTTAGAAACACACCTAAATTCGCTTAACCGTGAACAGCGAGAAATGCTGATAGCCAACATAGAAAAAGAAATGTTGGACGATGACTGGGAGGAAGGAGACCAATTTAACCGCTACGAGCGTTGGCTTGGTGATTTGAGTGATAAACAAAAGGAGCTTATTAACGAATATTACGAGCAAGGCGAGTTTGCGCGTCAGGTTTGGCGTGCACATGAACAAAGACGATTTAGCCAGTTTAAACAAGCCATGATACTGAGCGGAGTCGAGCAGGTTTCACCTGAGCTGTTGCAGCAAGCGATAGTTACTACACCCACAGCGCTGCCTGAGCGCATCCTAGATATTCAAGCAAGGCGAATAAAAGAGTATGCAAATCTCGCTGTTAAACTTAAAGGCACGATGAGCGGCAAACAAAAGAAGCACTTTAAGGAAGAGCTCGAAGAATTACTTGAGCTCTTGGAATCATTGTAGAGATACCTAGCCAAGTAATTTAATTCTGGTTGGCTTGTTTGGTTTAGCATACTCCAAGCGATTAATACGCTTGGTACTGTGATAGCCGTCTAAACTGGAAATCGCGACACAGTCGAGCGCCTCTATATCGATATAGCCGTCTTCGAGTAGAGCGTTTTCTTCAATGTGAAGCGACTCAATTTCGCCTATTACCAGCTCAGTATCGTTGAGCTTGATGATTTGGTGCTCTTTGAGGCTAAGCCCGTATTTTAATCTGCTTTCCTTGACGAATGGAGCAGGAAAAGCATTTAAATACTCGGAGGTTAAACCCGTTTCCTCAAATTCAGATTGATTCTTTTCATATCTGGCTGAGGTTTGATGGGCTGCCGTATAAATTTGAACATTAACTTGATTGATGGTGTATTTTTCAGTCGCTAAGATATTTTCCAATGTGTGCCTAGGTACACTATGAGGCCTAAAAATCACACCCACGAGCGCCGGGCTGGCACCGAGGTGGAAAACGGAGCTGACGATAGACAAGTTTTCTTGACCTGTCTCATCAACCGTTCCAATTAAGTTAGCGCTTTTGAAGCCTGATAGTGAATTTATCATCAATGCGCGATAACGCTCGTCTAAGGTTTTAATATCGTTACTTGAGAAGTATTTCATGCTGTGTTCACCATCCAATTAATTTATTTTGCCAGTCAACATAGCTCACCGTACCATCAGGATGACTGTTTGCGATGATGCCACTAAGTTGATGTGCTACAAATTCCGGCGTAAAGAGTTTTTCGTCCGGGACATTGGCTTGAAAAGGTTTTGAAAGTGGCGTGTCGGTAGTACCTGGATGGAACAAAATGAGCTTAATGTTTTTTGCTCGACGCGCAAGCTCGACTGCTGCGGTTTTAAACATCATATTAAGCGCAGCCTTTGAGCTGCGGTAGCTGTACCAGCCGCCCATCTGGTTGTCACTGATGCTTCCAATACGGGCAGAGAGTGCTGTAACTACGCATGACTGCTTACCTTTTAAGACTGGCAATAAAGCTTGTAACCAAAGCATGGGGATCATGGTATTGATATTAAACAGCGCCATGCTGTATTCAAGATCAATGTCCTCGAGCTTTTTCTCTGGGAATGTATCAAACTCGTCATGGAGTAAGCCATTAAAAATGGTGACACTTTTTACCATTAAGTCCAACTCGAGAATACGGCTCGCAACTTGACGAATTTGTGTTTTAGAATAATCACACTGAAAATGCAGGTTATTGGCATGTGAAGCCGTTTTAGCTTGCCTAGACACCGTGATCATTTTTACGTCGGGATTTTGTTCGGATTGCGCTTGTATAAAGGCATCAGCGATCGCTGAACTTGCACCAATCACTATGATGGCGAAGTTAGTCACGATTGCAATCTCCACTATTTTGTATACTGCATTGATTTGGGACCAGAAGTTTAGAAATTTTCATTCTGTGCCTTGCAAAAAACAGGTAAACGCCGTCTGCAATTGTTCGGATGATGGGTAATCTTAATAATTTGATCCAGCGATGTTTGCCAACGTGACTCCAAGCCGCTGCGGTAACATCTAGTCCTAAAATAAGCTTACCTTGGTTATCATAACCGTGGAGTTTAGCCATAGCTGCTTCATGCTCTATCTCAGGAAACTCGCTCGAGAAGCGAGCATCATGAATATTCACAAAATCAATGTTATTGTGTTGATCGAAATGCTTAAGTTCATTCATTTCTCTCACACATAGCGGACAGTTACCATCGTAAAATACAATCATTCGCTCACTCGAATAATACTTATCTTTGTCATGTTATTACGTTAACGTCTTGAAAATAGATCGTTCGCAAATCAATTTATTCTCGGTATAGTGGAGTTCGAGTATCTTTTCATCAAGGAGATTGTATGACTGAGCAATACGCAAGCCTACGTAGTAATGTGAGCCTTTTGGGGCAGATGTTAGGGCAAATTATTCAACAAGCGCAGGGTCAAGAAACATTAGACAAAGTTGAAGAAATTAGACACCTAGCAAAATCCTCTAGAAGCGGTAATGATTCAGATAGGCAAGCGCTGATTGACACCTTACGTAGCCTAAGCGATGAAGCGCTACTTCCCGTTGCTCGCTCATTTAATCATTTCTTAAACCTGGCGAATGTCGCAGAACAATTCCACACCATTTCAAAATCAGGCTCTCCAGACGGCGTGATGATCGAAGTCGATAAGGCGCTTGATGAATTGCAAAGTAAAGTTGATGCTGGTGCGCTGACACTAAACGAAGTTGCAGATGTAATAAGCAAACTAAAAATCGATTTGGTGCTAACTGCTCACCCGACGGAAGTAACACGCAGAACCATCATCAATAAACACGTTGAGCTGAGCGAATGTTTAAAAGTGCTTGAGGTGACCTCAGGTGAGGACCCTGTCTACGATGAGGTCATTGACCGCATTGAGCAGTTGATCTCACAAGCGTGGCACACAAGCGATATTAGAGAAAAGCGACCTACGCCGCTGGATGAAGCAAAGTGGGGATTCGCGGTTATTGAAAATAGTCTTTGGGAAGCCGTGCCTAAGTTTGTTCGGTATTTCAACGCCCAAGTGAAAACGCGATTAAATTTACAACTACCCGCCAATTTTAGTCCTATTCAACTCACTTCTTGGATGGGGGGCGATAGAGACGGCAACCCGTTTGTTACTTCTCATGTGACGCAATCTGTGCTTGATCACGGCCGCTGGATGGCGCTTGATTTATATCGTCGAGATCTAGAAATTTTGGGCGCAGAACTCTCTATGAGTAATGCATCCGAAAGCTTTATAGCGCGAGCGGACGGCAGTAATGAACCTTATCGTTATGTACTAAAGCAAGTACGCGCTGAGGTAGAAGAAACCATTGCAGCATTGGAATATAAAATCAAAGGCACGCCCTCTCATTATCAGGACAAGATTAAACAGGTATCACAGATAAGAGAGCCACTAGAGGCGTGTTATCGCTCGCTGGTTGATTGTCGCATGGCTAATATTGCCGACGGTTTGTTGTTAGATGTATTAAGACGAATTGACTGTTTTGGCGTGTCTTTATGTAAGTTAGATATTCGCCAAGATTCCGCCAGACATACCGAAGTGTTTTCTGAATTAACACGCTATTTGGGTCTTGGTGATTATGCTCAGTGGCAAGAAGCAGACAAGCAAGCTTTCTTATTAACCGAGCTAAGCTCGAGACGACCGTTACTGCCACGTCATTGGCAACCTTCTTCCAATGTCCAAGAGGTGCTAGAGACATTTGCAACGATTGCGGATCAAGACCAAAACGCACTCGGCATTTACATTATCTCGATGGCGCAAAGTGCCTCTGATATTCTTGCCGTGCATTTATTACTCCAAGAAAGCGGGTGTAAATTCAACTTACCGGTAGCCCCGCTATTTGAAACACTGGATGATTTAAACAATGCGCAATCAGTGATCAGCGGGTTATTTGAGAACACTTGGTATAAAGGCACGATTGGTGCCAAGCAATATGTCATGATCGGCTATTCCGACTCTGCAAAAGACGCAGGGATGATGGCGGCAGGATGGGCGCAGTATGATGCAATGGAAAAGCTGGTTAACCTTGCTGATGCGAAGGGCGTTGAGCTGGTGCTTTTCCATGGCCGTGGAGGTACGATTGGTCGAGGGGGGGCGCCTGCTGCACAAGCGCTGAGATCTCAGCCTCCTGGTTCGCTAAAAAGTGGCTTGCGAGTGACCGAGCAAGGCGAAATGATCCGCTTTAAATTTGGTTTACCTAAAGTCGCGATGCAAAGTCTATCTATTTATACCAGTGCGATTTTACAAAGTAATTTGTTGCCGCCCCCTCGACCCGAACCTAAATGGGTAGAGGTTATGGAGACGATTAGTGAAGCTTCCTGCAAAAAGTATCGCAGTATTGTTCGAGAGAACCCTGAGTTTGTGCCTTACTTTAGAATGGCAACGCCAGAACAAGAGCTGTCTAAATTACCGCTAGGCTCGAGGCCTTCTAAACGAAATCCAAACGGCGGAGTAGAGAGTTTGAGGGCTATTCCATGGATTTTCGCATGGAGTCAAAACCGCTTGATGTTGCCTGCTTGGCTAGGGGCGAAAGAAGGTCTTGAAGCTGCCGTAGAAACGTTTGGTAAAGACATGCTGCAAGAAATGAGCGCAAAGTGGCCATTTTTTAGAACCCGTTTAGAAATGCTCGAAATGGTATTCTGTAAAGCCGACCTTTGGCTCAGCGAGATGTATGATGCAAGTTTAGTTAGTGACGAGTATATAGGCCTAGGGGATGAGTTAAGAGACAACTTACAACAGGCCATCGAGCTTATTCGCGGCCTTGCGCCAGAGTCGTCGCTGTTGTCACAGCAACCTTGGATCAAAGAATCGATCGGGCTGAGAAATCCGTATACTGATCCTCTAAACTTGTTACAAATAGAACTGTTAAAGCGTGTGCGTGAAGAAACCAATCACGATTTGGAACTGGCACTCATGATCACGATGACAGGGATTGCGGCGGGGATGCGCAACACGGGTTAGTGCAACAATTTGAATAATCTATTTTTGTAAAATTTTACATTTATAAGCATAATAGCTACAAAACCAATCCCAATGGATTGGTTTTTTTATTTTGATTGGTTTTTTATTAGTATATTTATTGACAGTAATTCTCATTGATTTAAAATGCGCGGCTGGTTTTACCAGTCGTTTTATTTGTTTTATTCAAGAATTGTCGGTTGATGGGTCTACGATACATGCACAAAATATCTACTAGCGTCACATTTGATGAGTGTAATGATCTGATTATGATGAAGATCAGAGGCATTGCGAATGCAAACGATGTGGTCTCGGCATACGAGAAAGCCAATCTATACGCAAAAAAGCATAATAGTAGCAAAGTATTAGTAGATGTGAGTGAACTTGAACACCGCTTCGCCGCAATTGATATTGTGAACATAATGCCAAAAGTTGCGCACAATATTGGCAATTTACATATTGCACGCGTCGTTGGTTTTGAAGGTTATATGCATGATCTTTTTCTACAGAAAATTAAGCGTTTTAATATCAGCGCTGAAAACTTTGAGTGTTTTAAATCTGCAAGAGAATGGTTGAGTCGGCTGTAACTCTTGCGTAAACTATCCTGCCATAGATAAACATGACAACAATATGGCAAAGATAGAACCATCAATAAAAAGTGCGTTAACGCAATACGCCATCGCCCATCGTGGAATATTTAGTTATTCCCAATTAGTACAATATCAAAACCGCTTTCACTTATCTCGATCTGAGCTTGAGGCTGCATTACTTGAAGTTGCAGCTGAGTTTGCTACGCCTCCTATTTCACAATTTTATGTTGGTGCCATTGCTTGGGATGATAAATCGCAACAAGCGTTTTTAGGCGCGAATTTAGAATTCTCGCATCAGGCGCTTTCTTTGGTTGTTCATGCCGAGCAAGCGGCAATTAACAATGCGTGGTTAAATGGTGCAACGGAAATCTCTAAAATGACGATTAATGCCGCGCCTTGCGGATTTTGTCGTCAATTTATGAATGAGCTAAGCACGGCAAAGGAGCTTGAAATTTTATTGCCGACAGGCAAAACCTCGTTGTGTGACTTGCTGCCGACTTCGTTTGGTCCGGACGATCTGGGCAACAGTGAAAAGCTCTTTTCTCAAGCGCAACATCTTGCTGCGAATGAAACATCGCCTGCATCAATCAGTGCGGCGCTTTATCGGCATTATCTGCGCGCTTATTGCCCCTACACACACAACCAAAGTGCGGTGGAAATTAAACTAGACACTGGTGAGTGCTTTTATGGGCGTTATGCTGAAAATGCGGCTTATAACCCAAGCTTATCGCCATTACAAAGTGCACTAAGTCAATTAGCTATGTCGGGTAAAGTATTATCTGAGGTAAATGTCGTAGAGATCACTTTGCTAGAAAAACAGGGCAGTGCTAATCAGTTGCAAGTAAGCTTAGCGGTTTTAAAGGCATACAATGCCGAGCATTTGCTTACACATATAGAGATTGAGTAACCACTCAATCTCTACGTTTACTGCTACTACTTCGAAAGTAACAGTTCAGCTGCTTTTAAAACTGCAGTGACAGCTTTCTTTTCAACAGCTTGATGGTCGACATTAGGAATTTCTTGGCGTGTTCTGTTTACCAATACGCCTGCAAGACAAGCTGCCTTCAATCCAAGTGCTGCACACATGGTAAATAACGTCGCAGATTCCATCTCATAGTTCATCACATTAAGCTTTTGCCATTCTGCACACGAACCTTGATACGCTTTTCTGACGTAGCCTGAGTATGTGTCGTAACGTTCTTGCCCTGGGTAGAAAGTATCGCTAGACGCAGTGATCCCAACATGGTGAGTAATGCCCAACGATTCACAGGCTTGTACCATTGCTGAAGTGGTATGAAAATCAGACACAGCAGGAAACTCGATAGGCGCAAAATGCTGGCTAGCGCCATCTAAACGCACTGATGCCGTGCTCACCAAAATATCACCTTCATCGATATGTGGTTGAATGGCACCAGTCGTACCTATGCGTAAAAAGGTAGTGATACCAAGCTGTGCTAATTCTTCAACGGCGATTGACGTAGATGGGCCGCCTATACCAGTTGAGCAAATTACCACAGGACTTTCATTTAAAAAGCCAAGGTAAATATGAAATTCGCGAGTTTGTGCTAAGCAGACTGGAGAGTCGAGATATTCAGAAATGCGTTTTGAGCGCTCGGGATCACCCGGAACAATTGCTAGTGAAGCGCCTTGTAGGTCGGCTTTCGTAAGACCTAAGTGAAATACCTTTTCCATAGTAAACCTTAGTTATAATTAAAGCGTAATGTTTATAGTTAACGCCTATCAAGTACAGGACAGATGTCCTATTTAAGTGTGGCGTGTTTAAATTATACCAATCGTATTAAGTAAATGAGCTATTTTGAAGCGGGAAATAATATTAGTAGCACCGCTCTCGCGTCCTGCTACCGCTTTGGCAACTAAATCCATATAGGCAAGGCAAAAATTTTGCTATTTAGTTGTTCTAAATAAGAAATTTTTAACGAAGCTTGTATGATATTTTACCCGTTAAATTGGTTAGAGAATTAACGCAGTTGGTATTATAGCTCAGGATAGCTTGCGGGATTGTCGATGTTCCACTAAACCTTAACATGAGAGCAACAATGAGGAATGGTTATGCCTGCTACACATTCTATAAATAAAGATAACGAATTTGCGCGTTGCTTTGAATGCAACAAAGTTCCAACCTTGGCACCGTTTCACTGGCTTGCATTAGCATTTAAAGATATTGCGAATGCACCATTACTTAGCCTAGTGTATGGACTTATTTTTACCCTAATACCTGCTTTTATCATGTGGTTAGTGTACCAATCAGGTACCCACTTGGTAATTCTGCCTGCCGCTGTCGCCTTTGCACTTATTGGACCTGCTTTCGCAGCTGGCTTGTATGATGTTGCGTGGGAGTTGGAAAAGGGCCATAAACCAACGTTAACGCATAGTCTTAAATCAATGTTTCGTAATCCCGCTGGCGAGTGGGGGTTTGCGGTGTTACTGATGGTCATTATGATTGTTTGGATGCGCTTAGCGGCGCTTATCCATGCATTATATCCAAATGTTCCGAATCCTACGTTTGAACAGCTTTCGGCATTTTTAGCACTCGGCTCGATAGTGGGAGGCATTTTATTGGTGTGTGTATTTGCAATCTCAGCGTTTACGCCACAAATAATGATGGAGCGCCGAGTGGATATTATGACTGCGGTAATAAGCTCAATGCATGCTGTGAAAGAAAATGTCGGCGCTATGGTGGTATGGTGTGGGATCTTAGTGTTCTTGGTGATGCTTGGGTTTGCAACTGGAACGGCTGGGTTTATCGTTATTATGCCGCTGCTAGCGTACGCAAGTTGGCATGGCTATATCGCTGTAATTAAAACAAAAGTGCCACGCCACTACGAATAACTAAACACCCTCTATGAATAAACAACCGTAGCATCAATGAGCATTGTTGGTACTGCGGTTGACTTCTTATTTGAACCTGTTATATGTGCTGCAACAACGACCTAATGAACAGTCAATGTCTTCCGAAAACGAAGTTAGAGATCAAGTAAATCTTTTGATTTATAAGGATTTTTATTTTTAATTTGTCGTTTTTACTCATTTTAAGCCAATCGTATTTTGAGTGTTTCGCAATATATAAAGCGCAATAGGGAAGATTTTTCTGGGTCGCATGATTATGCATATAAGAGGGGATAGCGATGTCTGAGAGCAAAAAACAATTCCATAAAAAACTTGAGCACTGTTTATGCCCACCGGGAGATGGTGTGTTTACAGTAAACACAGCGAAAGAAAGAAAAGACGCGCTAAGACGAAAGCTATATGGACAAACAGAAGGTGTCGATACTTTATGGAAAGCGTCACTGGAAAAATTGGGCGAAAGTGAACATAAAGCGGCAATTCTTGGGATCAGTTCAGATTGTGGCGGTGGTATTTTACGCGGCGCCAACTGGGGCCCGTTATTTTTGCGTTCGACATTAATTGAGCAACAGCCGCAAACGAGCGCGTTTGACCTTGGCGATGTGCGTGTTATTCCACATTTACTGCACGACAAATATTTAAACGAGAGCACGATCAGTAATTGTCAAAAGGCACTTTATGCTGACCCAGAGAGTGAGTATTACGTCTCACCATTATCTATTACAGAAGATGTGTGTGATGGCTTTTACGAAAATTACCCAGATAAAGGCGTGTTTGGCATTGGTGGCGACCACTCAATCAGCTACCCGTTAACAAAAGCGTATCTTAAAGCAAAGCGTGCTCGTGGCGTAAAAACAGCGATTATCCATTTTGATGCTCACACGGATTTACTTGTTGAGCGCTTAGGTATCGATTTATGCTTCGGCTCTTGGTGTACGCATATCCTAGAGTTTTTGCCTGCACCCCATCATTTAGTACAATTTGGGATCCGCTCGAGTGGCAAACCTAAGTCTCATTGGGAGTCTACATTCGGTGTTAAGCAGCATTGGGCTCATGAGATCAGAGAGCGTGGTGCACAAGCGATTGTAGATGAAGTTATTGCACAGCTAAAGGCTGACGGTGTTGAAGAGCTTTATGTTAGCTTTGACATTGACGCACTTGATGAAGAGTTTGCTTCTGCAACGGGTACTCCAGAGGCAGGGGGTATGACTCCAGACGAAGCGATGTTAATTCTACAAGCGCTGCGTGGTGAGTTTAAAATCACAGGTGCAGACATGATGGAAATAGCCCCATTTACCGACAGCTCTCTTGTTGGACAAACGAGCTCAGAAACCACGCTTAAAGAAGGCGCTAAGCTGAGTGCGTTTTTAATTGATGCTATCAACAATAGCTAAAGCAACTAAATAACTAAACAGCACTGTGATAGGCGAAGGCATCTTTGTCTATCACTCATTCACTTCAATAAGTTACTCATAACCCGCATTCACAAGCAGCTATTCTATCTCTTTAAAAATTGCTCAACCTTTAAGTTAAGACTATATTATTCAAGTAGCTATGGGGAGAGTTTCATGAAGGGTGCATACTCTTTTGGTCTTTGTATTTTACTGACGAGTTTCAGTGCGCTTGCCTATACGCTAAATATTGTCACTGAGAACTTTCCTGACTTCCAATACCTTAATGAAAAAGGGGAGCTAATTGGGCGTTCAGCGGATAAAGTTAGGGCAGTGCTTGATGACTCTGGCGTTGATTACACCATCAACGTACTTTCATGGCCTGCAGCCTATAATGCCGCATTAAGAAAAGAAGATACCTGTGTGTTTTCAACAGCCAGAAATACCATTCGCGAAAATGAGTTTAATTGGGTATTTCCCATTGATACGTTTACCACCTCTTTTTATGCACTACGTGAAAGCAAAATCAAGCTGAATAAATTAGAAGATGCTCAAGCTTATCGAACTGCGGTGATCCGAGATAATTTTAGCCACCAATTTTTAATGGAGCATGGTTTTCAAGAAGGGAAACAGCTTATCCTGATTAATTCTTTTGATAAGGTTTTTGAGCTACTCAAGACGCGCAAAGACTTTGTTGATTTGGTGATATTAAGCGATGCTCAGTTTAGGTTTCGAAGTGCAAAAGAGCAAACGGCTCAATTACTTGAGCCGGTATATACATTAGATCAGTTTAATACGTCTCTTTACCTAGCTTGTAATAAAAATGTTCCCAAGCATATTCTTGAAAAGCTCCAGGAAACTTACAACGTGCTTTATGTAGCCAAATAAACTTAGAGAAAACGGGTTATTTTTTTATATCTGGCCACTGAAAGCCGTGGAAGGTATCTAGATACAGTTGCTCCACTTTGGTTCTTGCCCAAGGTGTGCGACGCAAAAACTTGAGACTAGATTTAACGCTTGGATTATCTTTGAAGCAGTTGATATCTACGGCGGCTGCCATTTCTTTCCAGCCTAGTTGCTGTTCAAGTTTTACAATAATTTCTTCTAACTTGATACCGTGAAGGGGGTTATTTGCTTGGGTTGTCATCTTCTACTTCTATATAACTTTAGATATTACGCCTAGTTTACCCTAATTTTATCCGAAATTTCAGGTCTAATTGGTGCCCCAGACGCGTCAGCCTTTACCCACACAAGTTTGCCATTGTCTTCGTTGTACTTTTTCGTTGCACAGACAAACAGCATGTCAAACTGTAGCAATAGTGCGCCTTCGCTATATGACTTTCCTTCATACCAACAGACTTGCTTTGGTATTTCTCCATATAACCTCAAATCAGCGGGCGTTGTAGCCAAAACAGGCAGTGAGATCAAATTAACAGTGATTAAACAAATTAAAAACTTCATCAAATTTGGTTTTTTGAACTAGAGTGTTAAATGACTATAGAAGAATAAGGAAAAATGACAATGGCATTAGACCAAAAATTGTTGGATGAGTTGACCTTACTAGCTAGATTTCCAAGACATAGTTTGCATCAGGGGATAAAAATTCATAGCAGCGCGCCTGAAGGTATACAAGGTGCCGCGATGCGGCTATTTGAAAAAGGGGTCATTGACAGCCCCGATGGGGGTTATTTGACTGATCTTGGTCACGACCTTATTGGCCATTTTGATCATGTCTATAGCGCGTTGAAATAACAAACGTTCATTTGATTGAAAGAGTGATATGCTTAGCATGTCACTCTTTTTAGTTGGCTTATCGTTTACTAGCCTTATTGTGCGTCTAATTGATTTTCAGGCGCCGCATCAGAAAACGCATCAAGCGTATTACAATATTCGTACACTCGACTGATCTTAGGAAATGCAGTCATATCAACTTTAAAACGCAGGGCATTAAACACTTGTGGTACTAAACAAACATCCGCAAGTGTGGGCTCCGTGCCAAAGCAAAATTGACCGTCGCCTATCATAGGCTCGAGCTTTTTAAAGCCTTCGATAACCCAATGGCGATACCACTCATTTTTTTGCTCATCAGATGCACCTAGCTCACTTGAGAGATATTTAAGTACACGCAGGTTATCGATAGGGTGGATATCACAGGCGATGGCGTAGCAAAAGTTTCTTACCTGCGCTTTTTGCCAAGGATCTTGTGGTAGCAATGCTTGGCCTGTTTGGGTTTCTTCTAGCCACTCTAATATCGCTAAAGATTGTGCAAGAACGCCATGCTCAGTTTCAAGCGCCGGTAGCAATCCTTGACCATTTTTACTTAAATATGCCTCGCCGTTTTGCTCCGATTTAAGCAAGTTTACAGGGACTAATTCATGCTCTAATCCTTTAAGATTTAAAGCAATACGCACACGGTAGGCTGCAGATGAGCGAAAATAAGTATAGAGTTTCAACATAATCTTTATGCTCCTTTAAAGTACTTTTTAATGCCTTTCCAGCAATCAGCATAGTTAGGCTGACGTGCTTTGCCTTCTAAAGCATACTTAGTTGGAGAGATAATGTAACGTGACTCAAACATAAACGCGAGTGTGTTTTCATAGCGCTGTGGTGCAAGCTCTGCGTTGCTCGCCTTTTCAAATACATCAGCTTCTGGCCCATGAGGAGACATACAGTTGTGTAGACTCATGCCACCTGGCACAAAACCATGTTCTTTGGCGTCGTATACCCCTTCAATTAAGCCCATAAACTCACTCATGATATTACGGTGATAATAAGGCGGACGGAATGTATTTTCTGCCACCATCCAGCGCGGTGGGAAGATCACAAAGTCTACGTTTGCAACACCTGGCGTGCCTGATGGAGAAGTCAGTACAGTAAAGATTGACGGATCTGGGTGATCAAAGCTTACGGTGTTCATTACGTTAAATCGTGCTAAATCATATTTGTATGGGGCGCTATTACCAGTCCATGCAACCACATCAAGTGGTGAGTGGCCAATCTCACAGCGGAACAAATTACCATTAAACTTTGCAACGAGTTCAAAATCGCCTTCTTTGTCTTCAAAGGCGGCAACGGGGTATTGAAAGTCACGTTCGTTGGTATAGCCATTCGCCCCAACGGGGCCTCGTTCAGGCAATATATAAGGGTGTCCGTAGTTTTCACAAATGTAACCACGCACCGTATCGCTTAAAAGCTCTACACTGAATTTGATACCTCGAGGGATAACGGCAATCTCACCTGGTTTAATTGCGAGTTTTCCACACTCTGTGTGTAAAATGAGTTCGCCTTGCTGTGGGACGAATAACAGCTCGCCATCCGCATTATAGAAGTAACGACCTTCCATCGATGCGTTAGCAACATATACATGAATACCAATCCCGCTTTGGCCATTGGCACTGCCGTTAGCTGCCATCGTCACTAAGCCATCGATAAAGTCTGTTTTTTCGTGTGGTATATCGATAGGGCTCCAGCGCAACATAGAAGGGGGGGAAACGGCTTCAGTTATTGGTGCCGTGCGCAATAGGCCATTATCCATCGCTTCATATTCACCTTGTAAAACAGAAGGGCGAATACGGTAGAACCAATTTCTACGATTATCAGCACGAGGCGCTGTAAAAGCGGTGGTGTTATATTGCTCCGCATAAAGGTCGTATTTTACTTTTTGCGGTGAAAACTGACCAATAGGCAAAGCGCCCGGCAGTGCTTCACTTTCAAATTGATTACCAAATCCAGTTAAATATTGAAGTTCTTGGCTCATGTGTCTCGACTCCTTTGTGTTTTATAGTAAGATACTCTCATGTGAGAGTATTTTCAATGTTTGTCATCTAGTCGCTCTGTAAAGTAATAGTGACAGTTGGGAGTGTGAAATAATGTCTAAAACTGATAAAAAACTGCTGAATATAAACGATTTTTTGCCGTATCAGCTCGTTTCACTGTCAACAAAAGTGAGCAATGACTTTGCGCACGTCTACGAACAAAAGGGAGAATTAACGCAGCCACAATGGCGAGTATTATCTCACGCAATACAGACGGAGGGGCTTACTGCAAAGCACATATGTGAATTGGCAAGCATGGATAAATCAACCGTTTCAAGAGCAATTAAGCAGTTACAAGACAGACAGTTGATCGAGATGTTAGTGAGTCCAAGTGATAAACGTGCAAAAACTATTGCGGTGACAGAGCAAGGAAGAGTGCTTTATCAAGCATTAACGCCGCTTGCATTGGCATGGGAAGCTGAGTTACTTAGTTGTTTTAGCGATGAGCAGAAAGAAAATTTTATTGGGCTGCTAATGACGCTTCAAAATAGACTAGCAAACGGTGATACCAGCAATGCTGATTAATGAAAAAAGGCCAACGGTCGTTGGCCTTTGGGAGATTATCTAATTACGTGTTAGATATTAGAATGTGTAACGAATACCAATTTTAGCTTGCCATGCTGACGCGCCTTTATCGATAGTCGAGTAATTGCGAACATCAGCACCGTTGTAGCGTGGCTCGATGATTAGCTTGCCATCGTCATCTAAACCGCCGAAGTCATAAACGGCTTGGTCAGAGTAACTTAGCTTCTTCTCTACACCCCAGTCACTATTAAGTAGGTTAGCGAAGTTTTCGATCATAAAGTAAAGTTCGCCTTTATGCTCTTTATAGAAACCTGGGATTTCTTGTTTAAAGCTAACATCCATAGTGGTAACCCAAGGCTGAGTTCCCGTATTGCGGTCTAATAGTTGTCCACGCTCAGTTATGCCTGCACGGTTAAGTAAGGCTTCTAGCTGATTCCAAGATAAATCTGACTGTTCCCAGTTTACATTCGCATCATCAGGACCAGATGGGATGTACGCTAGGTATGCAGATGTACCTGCAAAGTCACGGGTATCTCCCAAGTCATAATCATTGTATGAACCCATTGTGTAGCTAAACGGACGGCCAGATCGACGTTCAAAGAACACGTTAAACTTCGACGCATAACCGTCAAAGAATTCAGTGGTGTAGCGCAAGTTAATCTTGAAGCTATGTTCTACTTCGTAGTGACCACGACCTACTAGGTCAACATTACGGCTGTGCGTAGTTGCGTGTTTGTAGTTACCATCTGCTTGAGAAGCGCTACCAGGCGATACATCTTCAACATCTTGATTCGTGTAACTTGCAGAAACGTAAAGACCGTTATCCCACTCTTTAGCAATTGCGGTGCTTAAAATAATAGAACGTGCGTCTTCATCAGCATTGGTCATCATGATGTCATAGTTATCTCTAAGCTCACCAGAGTACTTGTTATCATAGATGATTCGACCAGTTGCAGAGCGCACGATGTTACCGTTCTCATCAAGCTTTGGCGTAATAGAAGTGTTATGCCATACCGCTTCGTCTTGCTTGTTGTGGTAAGCAAGTTCAGCAGTCCACTTGAAGCCATCACCTAGCAGTTCAGAATCAAATTCGTATTCAAACCCAACCTGTGCACGAATGCTTGATGGTAGCTTGAAGTTAGGATCCGTATAAGCTGTGCTGCCAGCACCTTGCTGTAAAGAATCTTGAATTTGCTGAGGCACGCGAGTGAAATCAACTTGATCTACGCCTGCAAAGTAATTATTGATAGCGTCTTGTGTCGCATCAACTTGCGTTAAGCCATCTTTTTGGAATGGGTTGTTAAACCAAACATTTGGAATACCGCCGTGGAAGCGACCAACACCACCATTAATTGTTAATGACTCAGTAGCATAGTATTTAAAGCCAATACGAGGTAGAACGATATCAGCACCATCCAAGTTTTCCTGGTTCGTATAACCATAAGTTTCTTGGAAAGCAGTATTTAATGTAGGCTTGTCACTTGAAGATAAACGCTCATAACGAAGGCCCGCCGTCACTTCAAGGTCATCTGTTAGATAAAACTTATCTTCAATGTAAAGCGCAAGTTGCTCACGCGTTGCATCATAAGCTAAGTCATTGACATCATTAGTATAAGCATTGGCGTAAGAAAATTGGTAGTCATCGTATCTATTTAAAAATAATTTCTTATTTTCAAAGTCTTCAATGCTACCAAACGTCCAACTACCCATCGAACCTTCGCCAAATAGGTTGTAAAGACGTTTGCTCTCATATTGACCACCAAAGTTAATCTCATGGTCGCCCATTAGATAAGTTGCATCAAGTGTAAACGCAAATGTTTCGGTTTCTGATTCATTGGCATGACGATAGATGTTACGGCCAAATTGGAAACCAGCACCACGACCATCGTTTAAGTAAACTTCAATAGTACCTAAATCTGAGTTGGTTACACTGTCATTGGTTACATTTTTATACGCAAGCCCTATCTCTGTAGAGAATTCATCTGACCAGTCTGAGTATAACTTGGCGGCAAAGTTATCGAACTTAGTCGTATAAGTATAACGACTTGAAGCCATAGATATAGTTTCACCACCTGTAGCGAATTCTTTCTCATCCTCTTCATCCTGCCATTGGTAAGTAAAGTCAGCACGATGTAGATCGGAAATGTTCCAGCTAAGCTTAATTAGGACACTATCACTAGTATCTTCAGGGTCACCACCGAATTCATCTTCGATACCATATACATTATTTAGTACAGAAATAAAGCGGTTATAGTCAGATTCACTAACGTCAAACTCATTTGCGGTGCCAGAACCATCAAAACCGTAGTCCAAGTCCATCTCTTGTTTCCAAGAGTTATAGTTAACAAAGTAGAATAACTTGTCTTTGATAATCGCGCCACCGGTACTAAAGCCTAAACGCTTTTCGGTAATGATAGGATCTGTGCTTGCCACTTCGAAAGTCTTGTGACCATCTTCATCAAGAATATTTGAGCCAGCACGGTGGATTACATTACCATCAGCGTCTTTAACATCTTCTTTATATTTGGCGTCGGAAATATTATCTAACTTACCTGCAAGGCTTGGTGTACTTGTCTCATAGAAGCCTGTGAAAGTATATTCATTAGAGCCGGACTTAGTAACCGCATTGATTGTACCACCACCAAAGTTACCTTTTTTAGCAGAAAAAGGTGATGTATCAACTGAGATCTGCTCAATTGCATCAAGTGCCACAGGTGGTTGTGCTGTTGGGTAACCGCCAAAGTTGAGGCCAAAGTCATCATTTTGGCCGATACCGTCAACGGTTAAGCCATTCGTTCTCGGGTTATTACCCGCAATCGTGAGTTCACCATTTCCATTGATGCTGGCAAGCGGATTTAAGCGCGCAATGTCTTTGATGTCATTATTGAAACTAGGTGCATTTTCAATGGTATCAGCACCAAATACGCTGCTTGAACCACCAGCTTGTTGTACCAGCTTATAGCCTGTAACTTCAATTTTTTCGATTTGCTGTAATGGTTGAAGTTGATTATTGATACGGTGAGTGTCGCCTAACTCAAGATAGATATTGTCAAGTTGGGCATCTGAATATTTGTCAGAGTCAAGTACTACTCTGTAAGGTCCGCCAACGCGAAGACCTTTTGCGATAAAAGCACCAGATTCATTAGTAGTGAATGTGCTTATAGTACCAGTTGGTTCGTGAATAACTGTAACTTTAACATTTGCAGCTGCTTCACCGGTTGGGGTGGTGATCTTACCACGCATTGCAGACGATGTATCTGCAGCGTATGCGCTGACTGATACCCCAAGAGCTAATGCAAGTGCGCCGGCCACTCTAGTTAAGCGAACGTTTTTCATTGTTTCATTTCCCGTGTAAGTAGATTATGAGAGTCAGATTTTTAGATGTGTTTAAACAGCATCTAGTACTCCTGTTCTCTAACTATGTTGATTAATTTATAAAGCACAATCATCTGCTGGTTTACGACGTAGCACGGCTAGCTTCTATAGAAGGTAGCCGTGTCGTAAA
Organism: Pseudoalteromonas sp. JC3; assembly: GCF_030291895.1. NCBI lineage: Bacteria > Pseudomonadati > Pseudomonadota > Gammaproteobacteria > Alteromonadales > Pseudoalteromonadaceae > Pseudoalteromonas > Pseudoalteromonas sp. JC3. The sequence continues at coordinate 290,155 of NZ_CP127856.1, forward strand.
AGTGATAAATTCAACCAAGACTTATCATCTAGAAGTTATATTTAACGCCAAAACGGATTTCATATAACGATGGTTTAATTTCAAAGTCAGTGCCTGAAGGGTTGTTGAACTTCTCAAACACATATTGACCGTTGTCATTGATAGATGCTGTCACTGCGTTTTGCATTGAGGTACCACGCTCTAAAGTGCCCCAGTCATCGTTAAGTAGATTGCCAACATTCTTTATTACGAAGAATGCAGAACCTTTATGTCCATCAGCAAAACCGCCAAACTCTTGTTCAACTTTTAAATCGAAAGTAACAAACCACTCGCCGTCTTGCGAGTTACGGTCTTGGATCTGCCCACGTGTTAGGCCTTCCTGAGCGACCCATTTGTCGAATGCCTTTTTATCAAATGGAATTACTTCGCCAGTTACTTTGTCTTCAAATGAGCCATATTCAACACGAGCGTCATCAGCTGTTGGTACATAAAGCAAATCACGCTTCTCATCAGCGTAACCAAACATACCCGTGTTATCAAACGTGTATGAATAAGGGTTTGTCATACTTGCCTGTCCGAATAGGCTAAAGCGAGTTTCTAAGCCATCAAATAGTTCAGTTTTATACGATAGAGACATTGTTGCGCGATGTGGTACTTCGTAATCTGAAGTCGCGACTTCTGGGTTTTGCGGATCCGCAGTTGCTATTCTGTGATAGTTCGAAAACGCGACAGAGCTACCCATTGGATGCACATCTTTTGCAACGGTGTATGCATAAGAAAGCGCTAAATCTATACCATTATCAAATGACTTGTTCATGCCAAAAGATAGAACATGGCTATAACCATCATCACCGGACACATTGGTTAGCATTAAGTCTGATTCGCGAGAATGAAGATTATCGTTGTAAATTGGACGGCCATCGGGTGCAGTTTCATCAGATGCCAATGTGATATTCTTGATAACTGCTGAATCTTGTTTATCTGTGTATAAGTAGTCAACACTGAATACATAATCAGATTCAGTAACATAAGTTGCACCTAGTGAAAGCTTCCACTCTGAAGGAATTTCAAAATCAGGGTCAGTTACGTTAGTACTATCATCAGCTCCACCCGCAGAGATAGTATCGTATAATTCTTTAGGAATATCGAAACCAGCTTTACCGTCGCCAACGAACGCAATTGCATTTGGGCCTAGCAACTGAAGGTTTTTCTTGTCTGTTTGGATGTTACGAATACCATCGTTTGAATAGCTGTTTGAGATCCATACATTTGGGTTACCACCAGAGTAAAGGCCTATACCACCACGCAATTCTAGCTGGTCATTGTAAGTCCAGTTAACACCTAAACGCGGTTGTAATAGGTCAACGCCATCCAGATTTTGTTGGTTTGAAAAGCCAAAGCGCTGTTCAAAGTTTGGATTATATGCTGGTACGTCATCACTGGTATACCAGTCATAACGAACGCCTGCCGTGATGGTCATATCGTAATCGATAAAGTCGAACTTATCTTGGAAGTACAACGTATTTAGTGCGTACTTAAATTCACCAGCTGCATCTTCAGGATTATGTGATGAAGCATTGCCATAGTAAACGCGCGCAATGCCATTACTGAGATCTTCAATGCTGCTAAAGCGATATTCACCTTCGTTGTGTTGCACGAACATATTGAATACGTCGAGTTCTTCACGTTCATATCCAAAATATAGCTCATGCTCATCAAGGTAATAGGTACCTGCAAGTTTCAGAGAAAGGTTATCGTACTTTAATTTGTTTGCTTGACGAGAGTCGTCCGGACCTAAGTAAACAGTGACATCATCAACATTTACTTGAAACTCACCAAAACCAGATGCTTGATCTAGTGATAATTGACTGTTATCAAGCTCTGAATAACCAATACGGACTTCGGTCGAAAACACATCGCTCCAATCCGAATAGATTGAAGTAACAAAAGAGTTGAGCTCTGCGCCACGTTCATAGAAGTGGTTCGATAGAGATAGCCTGTCAGAACCAGAATCAGATTGAGACAAAGAAAAGCCATCGTTATAGTTATATACGAAGCTTGCACGATGATCGTCGTTGATGTTCCAGTCTAGTTTTACTAATAGTTTTTCATCTTCTACAGGCATACTTGGGATCATACCGCCTGCATCATAACCATATTTTTCTTGTGTTATTGCAGTAATACGGTCAATGCTCGCCTGACTGATTTTTCCATTTGCAAATGGTGTGTATTCGAAGATCTCTGATCCTTCCAACTTTTCATAGCTGGTAAATAGGAACAGAGAGTCTTTAATCAGCGGTAGGCCAACGTTAAAACCGTAGCGTTTCTCGTCATAATCGCCGATATTTTGCTTTTGACCATCAATTTTATCACCAGATAGCGAATCACTGGTATAGTCAAAAAATAGACCGCCCGTTAATGTGTTTGTACCTGATTTTGTTACGGCATTGATGTTACACGAAGTAAAGCCACCGTATTGAACATCGAATGGGGCAAGTTCTACAGCAACTTGATCAATAGAATCAAAAGAAAAAGGCATCCGCTCCGTTGGGTAACCATTGCTATTTAAGCCAAAGTTATCGTTCATTCGCATACCATCAACAGTTAAGCTGTTGAACCGAGGGTTACCTCCCGCACATAAAATAGCACCTGAACTGCTTTCGTCTACGTAGATTCGAGGGTCAGTACGTACAATATCTTTCAAATCGCGGTTAATTGCAGGCTTATTTTGTAATTCAGCCAGAGAAAAGTGAGATGCGGGGCCTGTTCCACCAGACTGTGCAGTTAAAGGACGGCCAGTTACCACTATTTGCTCAATGTCTTGTAGTGATTGCAGTTGAACTGAAACTGGGTATGTTTTACCTAAAGATAAATAAACATCATCAACTCTAGTATCTTCAAATTTATCAGAGTCAATTATAATTTGGTATGGGCCACCAACGCGAAGGCCTTTTGCAGAGAATACACCGCTTTCATTCACTGTGGCTGTTTTTACGGAGCCTGAAGGGGTATGAATAATTGTTATTTTTGTACCAGCAGCAGGATTACCCATAGGACCTACTACTTGACCTTTTAAGCTAGAAGCTGTGTCGTTTGCGTGTGCAAAGCCGCTTGCAGCTAAACTTGCTGCAATAGCAAGAGACAGCGAAGTTTTGCGTAAAAGAGTATTCATTTTGTTGTTTCCCGTATATTTCAGAACTTACTAAAGTTATTTTATATTCGCAGTATTAGAAGTCTTTTTTAATGCTTCTTTTAATGGCTGCGAGTCCTTATCGAAAATTTGGTTTAATAGGCCGGCTAATCTAATGCCACCTTGTTGCAGCCTAAATTTAACTGTTGGCATATATTTATAAATGTAACCGTAACTTATTTCAGTTTCATTGCTGTTATAAACTTTTTCAGCAATATTATTTGACTCAAGCAACCAATCTGCTGGCGAGCTATCTAAGTATTCAGCAATTATTTCATTATTTGTGGTTTGAATAAAACGTGTGAATTCTGTAAATGAAAGATTTTCATTTTCGATTAATTTGGTGTCCCAAGTGCTGTGTAAGTTTGAATCACTGCCAAAAAACTTTACTTTAATCATGTTACCACCACGGTCTTTACCGCGACCTGCGTGAAATGGTTGGTGGCTGTCACCTACAAGGTGAACTAGGAAACGAAATGCAAAACGCTTTTCATCGATTGACTTAGATTCTGACTTCAGTGTATTGATGGAGTAGTAGATACCGTCTAGGATGTGTTTTACTTTTTCTTTGTCATTCAAATCGGCATGAACATGCTCGTGCATTGCCTTTGGGTTGTCGATATTGATGTAATGCCACTTTGAAGATTGTTTACGCCAAAATGTGCTTGGATCCGAACGCATCTCATCTGCCCAAGTTGAAATCTCAGCCAGAGAATCACCTTCTAATAACGGTTGAATCGCAACGCGAGTCTGATCAGTTAAATGCGCCTCCGCCAATTCGCCAATGATCCTATGACCATTTTGACCCCAGGCATGTGCACTTGACGTCGTTATAGTCATCCCTACAGCGAAAAGTAATGACAAGCTTTTACGTAACATTTGTATCTCTTGTAGAAAAGGGAACAATCTTCCCAACCGAAAAGTGAGGCCAATTGTCCGTATTTTTCAACAAAATAAAAGGACTCAATAAGATTCATAATTTCCTGTCAATAAAGTAATAAATTCATGGCGTTATGATTTATTAGTAAAATTACCTATTGCAATGAGTAAAGAAAATTGATCTAATAGCGGTCAAGAAAGGATAGGTTATTCCAATTAGTGATACATAGTAACATTTTGACTAGTAAATCAACAATTGTATCTTTGTTGTTTATAAGCGCATTATTGTGCTGGATTTTAGGGGCTCGATTAATATCGGCAAAGCCTCTTATTCTTGATCCCGTTGTTCAGTACTCAAATACTTGCAAAACGCGTTCAGTGTCCAATATCAACACTTTAAAAATACATGTTCCGATTAAAAGTCTCGCGTTAGACGTTTTAGTTAGAGCGTGTGAAGATGAAGTGGTCACTAGACAATATGGGCAGGTGAAAGTGTATTGGGGAGGAAGCCTCGCTGAGCAAATAGAGTTTTTAGCTAAGGGAATTGCCGATCTTATTTTAACAAAAGACAATATCATGTCTGCTTTGATGGCTGAATCAACGCATAGTTATAAGCCTGTTATAGGGTACCCGGCTTATTCCGCCTTTTTTATCTCAAACACAGAAAAACCCAAATTATCTAAATCTTATTTCTTAGATAAAAAAATAGGCTTACTAGACTATCCAACAAGTCGCTCTGGTCACATATTACCAAAAAGTGCGTTTAAAGAGTTAGATATCGATATTAATGCGCTCGATATTACCTATTTAAGCTCGCATCAAGCGCTCCGCGATCGTCTAGCTGCTGGCGAAGTTGATATTATTGCCTCCTATTGGTCCGAAGAAGACGAGTTGCGGTTTTCGAAGAATTACATTACGCCAATTGCAAATAATGTTAGCGGCAGTAAATGGTATTTAAAGATGAACAACAATAACACTGATCTAGCTTGTGCAATGCAGGGAATTATTAACCAAGTCGCTCAATTAAGAACATCGAGTTACTTTGATAAGGTAGATCGATACTGGCAATGTGAAGCCTCACCTTATGGCTTTATCGGAGAAGCAGATGGACGTTAGCCAGCGCAATATATCCGTTTTTATTGCTTTGGCGTTATTGTTTAGCGGCATTTTCTACATTTCTCAAAGTATTGAAACTAAGCGGGTTTTGAAGCAACAAAAAGAAGCGGTTGCGCTTCGCGTTGCTATTGATATGAATCGTTTACCTGTCGCAGATCCTTTTCTACATTATGCAGGTAATGAAACTGAGTTAAGAGAATATATAAACTCACTCAATGCTGCGCTAGGCGCTCAAGGTGCCCGTTTAACTGTTCTTGACATTAATACGTCTGGGGCAGGTGAAGGTGAAAAAAGTGAAGTGCTAACATTGTCTGCGCCACACAGAAATTTCTATGTAGCGGTGTCATTAGACGACTCCAAACCGAAATTTACCTATATTTTCCCTCTGATTATGGCGCTTATCGGCGTTGCGGTGTTCAACTGGGTGAGAAGAAAAGGTATTGATGCAAAAGTAAGTTCAAATCAAACACTAGAGAAGTTGCCGGAATTTAAGCTTGTTATTGATTTGTACTCAAAAACAGTAACAACGAATAGAAACAAATTAGTCAGTGTTCAACTAGCCAATAAACCATTATGCTTTTATTTGGCACTTGTTGAGTTTTGCGAGGTAAACTCTGACACTATTCTCAACCAAAACAAAGAGATGCCAAAAGAGTTATTGGATCTCGCGGATAAATACTTTTATCGTTTAGTTGAGCTTGGTCATACTATAAGAAAACGGCCAAACTTCACCAATAGTTTAGAAAAAACACTAAGTGAAATTAGAGCTGCACTAGACGAAGTATTAGACGCATTCCCAGAAAAAAAGGTGCTGTTTTATCCGCCAAAAGCACACGGAGAAGGGTCTCGTTCCAAATTACATAGTTATGGACTGAGCGGAGTGAAAAAGTCTGATGTTGATATTATTGGTAAATAGAGCAGGTGTCAGTAAAGCGGTGAGTCACACCGCTTTACTGGATTGTCTTTCTATAAATCGATAGCTTTTATTGGACTATTCTTTTGGAAGTAATCTTTTAGAACCTGTGCATCAGTTAGATCTGTAGCAGTATATTCAGGAAGATGATTAATCTTTGGATAGCCATCACCACCAGATGCATTATAGCTATTCACACTCATACGATAGGTCTTATCGTTGGTTAATGGCTCGCCCGCAATGCTAATATTGGTTACCTTATCATTCTTGATATCAAACTTAATATGGTGGAACTGTAAGTAAGCACCAGAGTCAGGCGGGAATTTAGCAACAATGTTTAAGTAATTAATAAGATCTCTGGCCTTCCAGTCTATGTAAGTAATACGATTTTTAAAAGGGTGAACTTTCAGTACATCTTTGTAGCTGACATCACCTTGTTCTATGCTATCTCGGATCCCGCCGCCGCTGATAATGCCAAAGTCAGCTTCGACAGCTGCCATTTGCGCATTAATGATAAGATCTGCGAGGTTGCTTTGCTTAAATCTCACTGTACTGCGACGACCATCTAAAAAACTATCAACGTATCCTACTGCACCAGCAATTTGCGCTTGTCCTTTTTCTTGAAAAGGCTTCAAAAAAGCAAGCATTTGCGGATCTTCTTGAATCGTTTCACCAATCACAAAGCCAGCTTTATCTTTTAAGTTTACAGGGATTAAGTTATAGCTAATCAAGGTTTTTGTATCACCATCAATTCTAAATACGGCTTTACCCACATACTTACCCCACTCATGTGCTTGCATAATCCAAACACCATTTTGATTATCTGGTTTACATGTTTTGCCAGGAGCGAATGACGTATCCTCGTTACCATTGTCGTCGACACAGACAGGTTCTTGAGAATGTCCACCGACTATCAAATCAAGCATACCTTTAGGAAGTCGGCGCGCAAGTGTTACATCACCGGGCGCATTGATACCATGATTAGCACCGTGATAGTGGCCCATATGTGTGACAGCAATCATCACATCTGGGTGATATTTGGCTTTGATCTTAGGAACCCAGTTTTCTGTGGCTGTTAAAGGCTCAATAAAAGTAAGGCCATGAACATGTTTTGGATTGGCAATTTTAACAGTATCAATTGTCGTAAGCCCAAGGACAGCAATGGTCAATCCTGCACGTTCAATAATTGTGTAAGGCTCGTATGCTGGCATTTGATTTGTATTATCAAGAATATTTGCTGACAGTACTGGGAAGCTTGCCCACTCAATTTGTTTGGCTAGTACATCTCGAGTGTTATCAAATTCATGGTTACCAATTGCCATGGCATCGTAACCGAGTTTACTCATTCCCTTAAAATCAGGTTCGGCAAACTGTAAATCAGATTCTGGTACACCGGTGTTTATATCGCCTCCAGAAAGCAATATAACGGCATGTCCTGCTTTTTCGGCATCGCTCTTTAATTGGTCAATTAAGGTTTTTCTGGCAGCCATACCATATTCACCTTTTTCATTTTGCCAAAAACGACCATGATTATCGTTGGTGTGTAATACGGTTAGGTATTCTGCTTGTTGCGACTGCTTAGGAGAGGAAAAATGGCATGCTGATAATAGCAAAGCGGTTGAAAGAATAAGTAAGTTGCGCATAATTTAGAAGCTATTTGATAAATTATGCGCGTATTCTAGATCATTATAATTATTTTAATAGTGCTAACACTCAAAATTGCTATATTTTCTGGCGTTTTGTGCCACCGCAGATACTCTTCTGTCCAGTTCAAACTTTGCTAACTCACATTTTGCATGGTCTGTTTCTATCATCCAGTTTAAAAAGCTAGCTGGCAGCGTGGAGTACGGTTCTCCAGCATGAAGTCCAAAATCGCAGATATCATTATCCTGTTTCATCTATGTGCCCCTGTTGTTCTTTTTGCCATCGCCATGCTAACAAATTGACTCAGAGATTAAAGAACAATTAGTTAAAACGGATGGCATTTTTATCGTTTTTGGTTATATAAGTGTTAAAAGTAATGTGATCCACTGCAACACAATGAACGCACATCCAGCAAGGTAGAGGCGAAAACGCGTTCTAATATGATTACTGCCGATATGAACATAGGCATGTGCAATACGGCTAATTACAAACAGTAAGGCGAAAATGCTGAACCACCAGGTGACAAGTTTCATTGCGAGTGCGGCGAGAGAAACAACAAAAAACAACATGGGAATTTCGAACTGATTGGTAAAGTTTCGGGAAGCCAGAATGACTTTTTCAGGCGCATTGTCGAGCGCCATGGTTTTGAACTGATCAAACTGGATCTGTTTTTCTCGTGCCGCTTTAAATCGACGTTTACCCATAATGACCATGATGACTAAGGTCAGCAGAGTTTGTAAAAATAGTGCGGCGAGCAGTAAATAAGTGGATGTTGGCATAGGCTCCTCAGTTTACGAAGTGTTACAAAACAAAAAATTTCTATATTGCAAAAGCTTAGTTGAATGACGATGATAGTCTGGTTCCAAAAAGTAATTATCACAATAATGGATTGTTTTATGAAAAAGCTATTCGCAATTAGCACACTTACCTTAGCAGTTTTGACTGGATGTGGTACAACTTCTTCACTTAATCATTCAGGCACGACTGAGAATCTTCTTTCAGAGCAACTGGTTGTAAGTCCTAATGATGATAGGCAATATCAAACGTTAACCTTAGAAAATGGCATTGAAGTTATTTTGGTATCAGATCCATCTGTATCGAAATCAGCGGCCGCGCTGAGTGTTGGCGTTGGTCTACTACACGATCCGATGTCACAGCAGGGCATGGCGCATTATCTTGAACATATGTTGTTCCTTGGCACAGAAAAGTATCCAGACAGCAAAGGTTATTCTGAGTTCATGACCAAAAACGGTGGGGCACACAATGCTTACACTTGGTTGGATATTACCAATTATATGTTCAAAGTGAACAATGATGCCTATGACGAGGCGTTAGACAGGTTCTCCGATTTCTTTAAATCTCCAAAGCTCTACCCTGAGTACACGGAAAAAGAAAAAAATGCAGTGAATGCTGAGTGGTCTATGCGTCGTGAAATGGACTTTTTTGGTCAATTTAAACTTGCACGAAACATGATGGGAGAACATCCTGCTAACCGTTTCCTTATAGGTAATCTAGAAACGTTAGGGGATAAAGAAGGAAGCAAGCTACATCAAGAGACTGTTGCTTTCTATGATAAGTACTACTCTGCGAATATCATGAAGTTAGCCATGATTTCTAATGAGCCGATTGAGCAGATGGTGGTAAAAGCGAAAAAGCACTTTACGACAATTAAGAATAAGAACATCGAGAAGCCACAGGTCAAGCAATCGCTTAACTTCGATAATGTTGGACAAAAGTTGGTCCATTATAAACCGAATGAAGACGTAAAGACTCTACAGCTTGATTTTACTATCAAGAACAACGCCAATGCGTTTGCGGTTAAGCCGAACTATTTCATTACTTATCTGCTAAGTAATGAAATGGCGGGTAGCCCCGCTCAAGTTCTAAAAGATAAAGGTTTAATCTCATCGTTAAGTGCATTCGCGACTCCAAATAGTTATGGCAACTACGGGACGTTGCAGATTGATATTCAGCTAACCGATGAAGGCCTAAAGCAACGTGAGTTAATCACAGGTACAGTACTGGATTATATCGATATGATCCGTGATAAAGGAGTCGATAGCCGTTACTTCAAGGAAATCCAAACGTCGCTAAATAATCAATTTAGGTTTTTAGAAAAAGGCGATGAGTTTGGTTACGTTAGTAACCTTGCAGATAGCATGCAGCATTACCCAATGAACCATGCTATCAATGCAAGCTACTACTACGCGCAGTTTGATGCTGATGCAGTTAAGGCTGTATTGAAGCAACTTACACCTGAGCAAATGCGGGTATGGTATATCAGTAAAGGTGAGCCTACCGACGCAAAACTGCACTTCTATGATGGTGAATATCAGATCGTAGACTTAAAGCGTAGCGATTTTGATAAATGGAAAGAAGAGGCAAATTTCGATTTAGCACTTCCTAGTGTAAATACCTTGCTACCTGAAAACTTCGCACTGAAAACATCTGCGGATGATGCGAAAAAGGGCGTTCAGAAGGTTATTGATACTGATGGGGTAACGGTTTGGCATGCCGCGAGTGAGCGCTTCTACCAGCAGCCTAAAGGCAGTCTGAAAATCTACTTGAATAACCCAAGTGCATTAAAAGACATCAAAACTGAGGTTGCACTGTCGATTTGGGCCGATCTATACCGGCTGGATAAAGCAAAACTGATGACGGAAGCGAGTATCGCTGGTATGCACCTTGGCTTGACCCCAGCAAATGGGGTAATGCTAGATATTTCAGGTTTTACTGATAAACAAGCATTATTGCTAAAAGATGCGCTCTCAGGTGTTCGTGTAGAAACGAATAAACGCGCATTTGATCAGGCTGTTGATCGTTACGTGCGTGGCATTAAAAACCAAGAAAAAGAATTCCCATTCAGACAAGCTTTTGGTGTATATCAAAAACTTATCCGTTCAGGAAGCTATGATGATTCTGCATTGATATCAGCAGCTAAGTCTTTGACTTTGGCCGATCTAGATAAAGTGCAAAATCAAATTTTAACGAATAACCAAGTTCGCGTTTTTGCTTATGGCAACTACGATAAAACGGACTTGCAAACAGTAAAAGAGACGCTTGATAATGCGTTGCCTAAACGCCAAAAAGTGACCAAGTACGCGCGAGCTAAATATTGGCAGCCAGAGCAAAAGCAGACAATCGTATGGCAGCAAGACATTGACGTTGCTGATGTTGCCGTAATCGATTTTGCAGTGCACCCAGTCAAAGGTTATGCACAAAAGGCGGCGGCGATGGTGCTTCAAGGGCACTTAAGAACAGCGGCATTTGAACGTCTGAGAACCGAAGAGCAGTTAGCGTATGCGGTTGGTGCAACCAGCGTTGCTATTGACGAATATTCAGCGCTAGGCTTCTATATTCAAACACCGGTAAAAGATGCTAAGAGTATGCAAGCTCGCTTTGACGCGTATAAAGATGAATATGCTAAAGACTTAGCAGCGTTAGATCAGGCAACGTTCGAGCAGTTAAAAAATGCAGTGTTAGTCTCATTAACCGAAGAGCCAAAAAATCTTTCTGAAGAACTACAACCGTTATTGGGCGATTGGTTCAAAGAAAATATGGCGTTTGACTCCGAAGCTAAGCTAATTGCTGCAGTTGAAGCGGTCACATTAGAAGATATTAAAGCGTACTATCAGCAAACTGTAATGAACACCGATGCTGCTAGATTAAATATTCAATTACGTGGCGCCAAGTTCCAAGCTGAACCGTTTGCAGATCTACCGAAGCAAACTAAGCTGGATTCAGTTGAACAGATGTATAAAAACGTGAAATTCCAACAATAATCAGTCGGTATTTCAGTGATGATTAAAAGCTGGGAAAATTCGTTTCCCAGCTTTTTTATTAGCTTTTGCAAATGCTAAAGTATAAACGGAAATTAATTACAGTATTTTCGGAGACTAGATGGTGATTGTGACGGGAGAAAAGATCTTTTTAAGAAAGGCAAATTTAAATGATGCGGGGTTTTTACTCAGGCTTTTGAATCAAAAAAGTTTTATCGATAACATTCGGGATAAAGGCATAAAAACACAAAAGCAAGCTGAGGAGCATATCGAGCAAGCTTACCTAATTCCTTATCAAATCGGTACGCCAGCGCCTTACGTTGTTGCTGAACTTAGTAGCAATACGAGCATCGGAGTCTGTGGCTTATATCAAAGACCTTTTTTTAATATTCCAGACTTAGGTTACGCGTTTTTAGATGATTTTACTGGGAAGGGTTATGCTTCCGAGGCTGCCAAATTGCTAATGCAATATGTTAAATCAGAAGGGAATCACCCTAAGCTGAGCGCTATCGCGCTAGAAAGTAATGCAGCTAGCATAAGCCTGCTTTACAAAGTGGGATTTAGTCGTATTGGTAAAATAATAATTGATAACGATTTAACACCTGTGGTGGTGTTTGATTGTCAATTATAATTGTTGACTTATTTGTGTCGTTAGTTGAGTAAAGTTTCTCTGATGTGCCGCAACCAGAGCGCTAAAGCCATCCTGATCAAGAGCTGTTTCAAATTGGAATGGTTGCACTTGAGTTAGTTGATAGCTCCCTTTTGTGTATTGATAAAGGTACCAAGTCCCGCTCATCACAGCACCTTTTTCAAAGTGCCCTGCAAACTCATTAATTTCTACAACGAGGCGTTGGTGCTCTTGCGCATTGCGATAAAATTTATCGCTTTTAATTGCAGTAGCTTTGTTGGTTCCATTTAGTGCGTTTACTAAGTTCCATGTCAACATATCGGCGGGGGGTTGGGCCCAAAAATGGAAATTAGCGATGTTTACTCTATTGTCTCGCTGAAATTGCACCAAGGCTTGTTGATCAAACAGTTCGATTAACTGCACTTTATCAATCAGTAGTACACGATTGAGCTCAACTTGCTTTTCGCCTGCGACATTATTTGCTTCTAACTGATAATAACTAACCGGTTGGGATGGATTAGTTATACATCCTGTTAAACAAAATAGAAGCAAAAATATCACAGAGCCAGTCTTCATTTATTTTTTCCTTGGGAGCGGATCCGCGCCACTTTCTTTATTAAAAATAAGCATATTCGGCTGCTCATTCAGCCCTTTAGAAATAGGCTTTAAGCGATTGGACAGGCTTTCAAGCTCCTCAAGGGTATTACTAAGTTGATCCATGACACCTGAGCCTTTTTGGTACTGCGTCATAGTTTGTTCAAATTGCTTTAAGCTTGATGTGAGCTGGCTTAATGTATCTTTTAAGTTCGTTAAATTGCCGCCAACCTTGTCTGTTATCTTGTTGTTATTGATAGACTCTACGAGTTGATTCATTTCCATTGCTAGTAACCTGTGTTGCTGAAGGGCGCCTTCTAGTTCCTTAACAGTTGTTTCAAGAGGTAACCCATTTAACTTGTTCAGTAAGCTTGTGACCTGTTCAGAAAGTGCTGTAATACCGCTCGGAACGCTGGGTAATACCGGGTAAATAGTCGTTTTGTTTGAACTAACGACTTCTGCACTTGGATAAAAGTCTAACTCTATATATACCGCACCTGTTAATAAATTGCCACTTTTTAGTGACGCCCTAAGGCCGTTACTAATCCATTTGTCTATGTTTTCTGACCAATATGTTTGAGCAAGTTGCGCATCTTCGTAAATGCGTCCGTACTCAATTTTAACCAATACAGGCACAGAGGTGTTATTTTGTTGAAAGTATAAAGGTCTATCATCGCTAACACCAGTCGCTGGTACCTGCTCTATTGTGCCAATCCGCATCCCGCGGTATTCGATTGGTGCACCAGCTCGAAGTCCTCGAATTGATTGCTCAAACTCAATAAGATAATAATCGAAGTGATCAAAGCGTTGCTCTAAGGCCATTGCGAAATTTTTGTGCAAGGCGAAGGTTTTATTTTCGAGTGCTTCTTTGCCACTTGGCATGGTTGGTGGATAGTCTACAGAAATTCCGCCTTTAACCATTTTGGCAAGAGATCCTGTCGACACTTCAACACCTTCCGTTGACAGCTTAAAATCAATGCCGGAACTAATCCAAAAAATAGCGTTGTCTGTGATAAGCGTATCGTATGGAGAATAGATAAAAATACCGTACTCCATTTTTAAGCTTTCGACGCTAAAATGTGCAGACTCAACCTGACCCACTTTATAGTTGCGGAAAAATATACTGGAGCCAACGTCTAACACTTCAGCATCTGAAGCCACGAGTTGATAGCGTTTTCCTTGCACTTCTGAGCCGATTAATGCAGGTTCATCCATTAAGGTGAATATGCTCGAACGTGCTTTCGCTTCACCGGGGGATAGCTCTATATACACTCCAGAGAGTAGTGTATTCATGCCTGATATTCCGGATTCGTCAATTCGAGGTTTAACTACCCAAAACGATGAATCTTCAGCTAATAAATCACGATAGGGCTGTAAAATCCTAACTTTCGCAACCACTGCATTTTGCGCTAATTCAAGCTTTAATGACTCGACTAACCCGACCTTAACGCTTTTTACTCTCACCTCAGTTTTGCCTGCAATTATGCCATCTGCGTCAGTCATTTTTATAAAAATAGTGTGGCCTTTATTTGCCTGATGTTGATATAACATCCAGCCTGTGATGAGCAACGCGATAATTGGAATAATCCAAATCACTGAAAATTTTGGTTTGTCTTCTATATCGGCTTGAGTAGTCATTGACTATTTTTATCCCACAATAATCTCGGATCAAAACTATTAACGGCTGCAATTTGGCAAAGCACCATCAAAGTAAAAAACACGATACCAATTTCCGGCTCGACATTTAGCACCGTACCAAGTTGTACCAAAGACACTAAGATTATCACCACAAACACATCTATCATCGACCAGCGACCAATAAATTCGAGCAAGCGGTACACTTTTGTTGCTGTGATTGGGTCTTTGGGCTTCTTAACTCGTATTAGTAAGTAACTCAATAGTAACGCTTTTGCGATAGGAATACATATACTTGCTAGAAAAATAAGTGTTGCTACGGGATAAGAGCCGGCTTCCCAAAGCACTTGAACGCCGGAAAAAATCGTTGCAGGTGTATGAAGCCCAAGACTGATGGTATCCATGATGGGCAGAAAATTAGCAGGTACAAGTAGCACGACGCTGGTGAGCATCCAAGCTAAGCTTTTTTGCGTTGATTGAGATTTGCGGTATTTTAGTTTGGCGTAGCAACGCTGGCACTTTTCGCCTTCACCTAAAAAGCCACAAACCTTGCAACGTTTTAGCGTGGTAGATAAATTCTTTGGTTCGGCCAAGTGACGATTACATTGAGTCTGATTACGCCACATATACTCGTGATCAAAAAGTGAGAGGGCTTCAATAAAACACAAAACGAACAAAATATAGGCCCAAAATCCAAGGCCCATTTCCAATTCAGCGAAAGACATTAATTTAAAAGCGCTTACGAGCACGGCTACTAAAAATATATCGGTGAGATTAAGCGGTTTTAGTGCTGAGAGTAATTTTGCTAAATGCCGAGCATTGTGCGCATTGATGATTTGCCAATACTCGGTGTGTGCAAGCAGTAGCAATGAGCATACGGCAACAGGCATGACTAAAATAGTGAAGGCAAATAATCCAGCGAGAAAATAGCTGTAATGCTCAGCTAACAATATGAGTGCTTGCCAGAGGCTTACAACTTGAGTGATACCGTGTTGTGTGTAGGAGATAAAGTCTGGAAATAAGCTTGCGAATAAAAATAGTAACGCAGAAAAGCTGAAGGCTTGTACTAATTGGTTTTGGTGTCCTTGTACATGACACAACACGCACCGACAGTTTGGGCACACCGCACGCTTTTGGGACTCGATAGAGTCTATTTCAACAAGCGTATCGCATTCAGGGCAAGCTGTAATCACATAAAAATCCGTTGATTTCCTTTTATGCTAGTTTGCTTGATGCGCCCAAATTTATCAATGTTAATCAAATACCGCGACGGTTTGGCGACTTAGGGCGAGCAGCTTGCCATTTTGTGACCAAATTTTTGCATCTTCAATACCATAACCATTTTGGCTATGGTGAGTCACGGCTTCAAAGCCAAGCCAAGACTCTGAGTCGAGTGAAATATCACACAAAAATTCTATGTACCAAGACATACTGCTGGCGGGGCTTGGTGCTTTACACATCTGGAGTAATGTTGGCGGCCATGAGTCAGCAAGTGCCAGTGTATGTAGTTCGCTTACCGATGTAGTTTGTGCTTTAAATCGCATCCAGCCACCCAGATTTGAAGATGGTGCGCCGGAAAATGGCAAAGCGCCTTGCTGAGCATTGAGCGCGACATGTTGGAAAAATGCAGGCATCACATCTTCTTGATATGGAAGAACAGCCTTTGGATTGACATCTGAAAGAGTAGGGCTATCCGCATTTGCAACTTGGATAGCAGATTCTCTATCCTTGCCAAAGCACCCGATAGCAATAAGACAAACTTCGCCTGACTGGATCAGTTGAGTTTGCATTTGGGTTGCATTTTTGCCGCTACGCAAAATGGTTGTTGCAACGGTAAATGGTGCGCCTTCTAGCAGTGGTCCGACAAAATTTACGCTCACAGAGAGCAGTCGACGAGGCTCTGTCAGTTGATGCTTCATGCTTTGCACCGCGATTGCCGCAGACAATCCGCCAAACGCAGTGCGGCCTTGACACCAACTTGCAGGAAACGTCATTTGTGTTTGCGCTTGCTGTAAATGCTCCGACTGAATAATTTCATCAAATGTCATGTTGTCATTTCTCATTATTTATTATGTTGCACTTAGCATAACTGGTCTAACCAGGTAATCAAGCGTCAAATACAGCGTATTTTCTTCTTCACTTGTTTCAAAATAAGCAATTAAGGGTGATTTTTTGACCGAAACGTTCGAAAAGCAAAAAAATTTCAAATTTTTTCATTTTTTTTTAGTTGTGACGCTTGAATTACAAATTGGCGGCCCTATTTATCAAAGCAACTAACTGAACAACGAATTTTGAAGTCGGAGATGATTCATGGGTAAAATTATTGGAATCGATTTAGGTACTACTAACTCTTGCGTAGCGGTACTTGATGGTGACAAGCCGCGCGTTATTGAAAATGCTGAGGGCGACCGCACAACTCCTTCTGTTATTGCATTTACAGATGATGGTGAAACACTAGTAGGTCAGCCAGCAAAACGCCAGGCCGTGACTAACCCTAAAAATACACTTTATGCTATCAAGCGTCTAATTGGTCGTCGTTTTGAAGATGAAGAAGTACAGCGTGACCTTAGCATCATGCCTTTCAACATCGTAAAAGCGGACAACGGCGACGCTTGGGTTGAAGTACGTGGGGAGAAAAGAGCTGCACCTCAGATCTCAGCTGAAGTTCTTAAGAAAATGAAGAAAACAGCTGAAGACTTCCTTGGTGAGCCAGTAACTGAAGCAGTTATTACAGTTCCTGCATATTTCAACGATTCACAGCGTCAAGCAACAAAAGATGCTGGTCGTATCGCAGGTCTTGAAGTTAAGCGTATTATCAATGAGCCGACAGCAGCAGCACTTGCCTACGGCATGGATAAGAAGCAAGGCGACAACGTTGTTGCAGTATACGACTTAGGTGGTGGTACATTCGATATCTCAATCATCGAGATTGATGAAGTTGAAGGCGAGCACACCTTTGAAGTACTAGCAACTAACGGTGACACTCACCTAGGTGGTGAAGACTTTGATAACCGCGTTATCAACTACCTAGTTGCAGAATTTAAGAAAGACCAAGGCATCGACCTAAAAACCGACCCGCTAGCGATGCAGCGTGTTAAGGAAGCGGCTGAGAAAGCGAAGATCGAGTTGTCTTCAGCACAGCAAACTGAGGTAAATCTACCTTACGTTACTGCTGATGCAACAGGTCCTAAGCACATGAACGTTAAGCTAACTCGTGCAAAACTTGAGTCACTAGTTGAAGACTTAGTTGCGCAATCAATCGAGCCACTAAAACGTGCACTTGCTGATGCAGACCTTTCTGTAAACGACGTAAATGACATCATCCTAGTTGGTGGTCAAACACGTATGCCACTGGTACAGAAAACAGTAGCTGAATTCTTTGGCAAAGAGCCACGTAAAGACGTTAACCCTGATGAAGCGGTAGCCGTTGGTGCGGCGGTTCAAGGTGGTGTACTTGCGGGTGACGTGAAAGACGTACTACTACTCGACGTTTGTCCTCTGTCTCTAGGTATTGAGACTATGGGTCAGGTAATGACTGCGTTAATTGAGAAAAACACGACTATTCCAACCAAGAAGTCGCAAACTTTCTCGACAGCAGAAGACAATCAGTCTGCAGTAACAATTCACGTACTACAGGGTGAGCGTAAGCGTTCAAGCGATAACAAGTCTCTAGGTCAATTCAACCTAGAAGGTATTCGCCCAGCGCAGCGCGGTGTGCCACAAATCGAAGTTACTTTTGATGTGGATGCTGATGGTATCTTACATGTGTCTGCGAAAGACAAGGACACAGGTAAAGAGCAGAAGATCACAATCCAAGCTTCTTCAGGTCTAAGCGACGATGAAGTTGAAAAAATGGTACGTGATGCAGAAGCAAACGCAGAAGAAGATAAAAAGTTTGAAGAACTAGTTGGCGCTCGTAACCAAGCTGATGCACTTGTTCATGCTACACGCAAGCAAGTTGAAGAAGCGGGTGACGACCTTCCAGCTGATGACAAGACAGCAATTGAAGCTGCACTTGGCGAGCTAGAAGCAGCAATCAAGAGTGATAGCAAAGACGAAATTGATGCTAAGACACAAGCACTAGCAGAGAAATCGCAAAAGCTTATGGAAATCGCTCAAGCAAAAGCGCAAGCTCAACAAGCTGGCGGTGACGCAGGTGCCCAACAAGGTTCAGCGAAAAAAGACGACGACGTAGTTGACGCTGAATTTGAAGAAGTTAAAGACGACAAGTAATTGTAGGTCTTGAGTGAGGGCGCGCTGGCTGTATGGCTTGTCGCGCCCTACGTGTTTATAAATTAGACTGTTGTCTGGCATTAATTTGCGAGTGACAGGGCTCGGCAGAGTTTGCAACGATGTAAGTTGCCAAGAAAGAGTAGTGTGATAAAAATGTCTAAACCTGACTATTATGAAGTATTAGGTGTTGCGAGAGACGCCAGTGAACGTGACATTAAAAAGGCGTATAAACGCCTTGCAATGAAATATCACCCTGATCGTACTGCTGGTAACGCTGAACTCGAAGCGAAATTCAAAGAAGTAAAAGAAGCTTACGAGATATTGACTGATAGTCAAAAACGCCAGATGTATGATCAATACGGCCATGCAGCTTTCGAACAAGGTGGTGGTGCTGGTCATGGTGGATTTGGCGGCGCTGGCGACTTCGGCGATATTTTTGGGGACGTATTTGGTGATATTTTTGGTGGTGGCGGTGGTCGTCGTCAATCAAGACAACAGCGTGGTGCAGATTTAAGATATAACTTAGAGTTAAGTCTTGAAGAGGCTGTACGTGGGAAGGAAGTGGATATCCAAGTACCAACTTGGGTGAGTTGTAAACCATGTGACGGCAGTGGTGCAAAAGCAGGTTCTAAGCCTAAAACTTGTACAACCTGTCATGGTGCAGGTCAAGTACAAATGCGCCAAGGCTTCTTTGCAGTACAGCAAACTTGTCCAACTTGCCAGGGCACAGGTCAGATCATTTCAGACCCATGTAACAGCTGTCACGGACAAGGCCGTGTAGAGAAAACGAAGACACTTAACGTTAAGATCCCAGCAGGGGTTGATACGGGTGATAGAGTACGTTTGTCTGGCGAAGGTGAAGCGGGTGCGCATGGTGCTCCAGCTGGCGACCTGTACGTACAAGTGAGTGTAAAAGAGCATCCAATCTTCGTACGTGACGGCAACAATTTGTACTGTGAAGTGCCAATTAGCTTCACAACGGCAGCACTCGGTGGTGAGATTGAAGTGCCGACCCTAGATGGCCGCGCAAAACTGAAGATTCCATCGGAAAGTCAAACTGGCAAAATGTTCCGTATGCGTGGTAAAGGCGTGAAATCTGTGCGTAGCGGTGCAGTAGGCGACTTAATTTGTAAAGTTGTCCTTGAGACGCCAGTAAACTTAAACGAGCGCCAAAAAGAGCTTCTGCAAGAGTTTGAAGAGTCTATGGGTGAAAACAACGGTAAGAACCGTCCTAAGGCACAAGGCTTTTTTGACGGTGTTAAGAAGTTCTTTGATGACTTAACTAAGTAACTTAAGCTTATTGAAAATGCCCGCTGCGATAGCGGGCATTTTTGTTTTGACGGATGATGGGTCTCATCGTAAGGCGATAGCATAAGCGTTTGTTTCTTGGTATAACAGAAATCAACATCTGCTTAAAAGGAGTTTGTAATGACACCGGCAATTAACCTACTTAAAAAGGCGAAAGTGGCGTTCCAAGTGCTGCAATTTGAGCACGACCCTAACGATCACGACTTTGCTAATGAAGCAGCGAAAAAGCTCAACCTAGACCGAGAAAAAGTATTTAAAACCCTGCTGATTGACGTTGATGGTAAATTGTATGTAGCCGTTTCTCCCGCCACGCAACAAGTGGATTTAAAAGCCTTTGCTAAAGCGTGTATGGGGAAAAAAGCACAGCTTGCAGATCAACAAAACGCGCAAAAGGTAACTGGTTATTTAATTGGCGGTATAAGCCCGTTTGCGCAGAAAAAGCAGCTGCCCACGTTACTTCACGAGAGTGCTTTAGCATTTGAGCAAATTTATGTTAGTGCGGGCAAGCGGGGAGTTGAAGTCGTTGTTTCACCTGCTACGGTAGAGCAGCTATGCAAAGCAAAAATCGCACTGTTTTAATGGCAGTGCTGGTTTTAAAAACCATCTTTATTATAGATAAAATGTCAGTCTAGAACTGCTAAGGGTGTCAAAGTCCCTCTTTTACTCCTATTCCCCCCTAAGAACAGTAATTTACTTTTTTTGACTTACAGCTGTAAGCCATTAATTTAGCAGTCATTTATATTAATCACTCGATAACTCAGTAAAAAAGCCGTTAAAAAATTAAGTAGAGTAATTGATCTAAACGAATTTTTATGCCGTAATGTAGATATATCTATCTGGTCGGATGAGTTAATTATGAGCCTAAGAACGAATTTAAGAAAGATCCTCCCAAGCATTTCAATCACAGAACAAGAAGCATTAGATGCCGGTGATGTTTGGTTAGAAGGGTCAATTTATCAAGGTAAGCCTGACTTTTCGGCGCTTCGTGCTGTACCTGAAGCCAAGCTAAGCACAGAAGAGCAAGCCTTTTTAGAAGGTCCAGTTAAAGAATTAATGGGTATGATCGATGACTCGGAAATTCAAAATGGCAAACACTTGCCAGAGCATGTGCTTGAATTTTTGAAAAAAGAGAGATTTTTCTCTTTGATCATTCCAAAAGAATACGGCGGTCTAGAGTTTAGCCCTTACGCAAACTCAACGATAGTGGGTACAATTGCGACTAAATCCTCTGCGGTAGCGGTAACGGTGATGGTTCCTAATTCACTAGGTCCGGGTGAGTTATTGCTTCATTACGGCACTAAAGAGCAGCAAGCGCACTACCTTCCTCGCTTAGCAAACGGTCGTGATATTCCATGTTTCGCGCTAACAAGCCCTGAAGCTGGTTCCGATGCCGGTGGCATTCCGGACCAAGGTATTGTTAAAAACGGCATGTATAACGGTGAAGAAGTACTTGGTCTTGAAGTAACATGGGACAAACGCTATATCACACTTGCGCCGATTGCGACGGTACTCGGTTTAGCCTTTAAAGTATTGGATCCTGAGGGATTACTAGGCGGTAAAAAAGAACTAGGGATCACCTGTGCGTTAATTCCACATGACCATCCAGGTGTACAACTTGGTAACCGTCATGACCCTATGGGAATACGCTTCTATAACGGTACGACACGTGGTGAAAAAGTCTTTATCCCAATGGACTTTATCATCGGTGGCCAGAAGAATATCGGTCGCGGTTGGCAGATGTTGGTAAGTTGCTTAGGTGCAGGGCGTGGTATTTCTTTACCGGCGCTAGGTGTTTCAACTAGCCAAGTCGCACTGAAATCGGCATCTGAATATGCGGCGGTACGTGAGCAATTTGGTCTCTCGATCGGTCAATTTGAAGGTATTCAAGAAAAGCTTGCAGATATTGCAGGCAAAGCATACATGCAAGAGGCGATGCGGGTATTAACAACAGAAGGTTTAGGTATGGGTCTTAAGCCATCTGTAGTAACAGCAATTGCAAAATACCACATGACTGAAACTGGTCGTGACGTATTGGACTCTGCAATGGATATTCTTGCAGGTAAGGCTATTCAAAATGGTCCTCAGAATACCCTTGCAAGCGGTTATGTTGCCCAGCCAATAGCGATTACCGTAGAAGGTGCAAACATCCTAACGCGTAACTTGATGATCTTTGGTCAAGGTGTAATGCGCTGTCACCCATATCTACAGTCGATGGTTGAATCTATTCACAGCGAAGAGAAAGACGCCGACAGTAAATTCCGTGGTATTTTGACAAAAACAGTTAGCTATAGTGTTGCCAACAGCTTACGTGCTTTCAAATATGGTCTTATGCCATTTACTGCTGATGCAAAATCACCATTACCTGAAGTGCGTGCGTATGAAAAAGCCGCGCATAGATTAGCAGCTAAGCTTGCGGTATACGCAGACTTTTCATTGCTCGTACTAGGTGGAAAACTGAAACAAGCAGAAATGCTGTCAGCACGCCTTGGTGATGTAATGAGTCACTTGTATGCAGCGATGGCTTCAATCAAATACTATGAGCAAAAAGTAGCAGTAGCAGAGCGTGAGCAAGCAGCACCTTATTTCCATTATGCGACAAGGCATGCACTTATCAGTGCAGAAGAAGCGCTACATAAATTCTTAGATAACTTCCCGGCAAGTGGTACTCGTAAATTTATGCGTGTGATCACGATGCAGTTTAGTGGCAAACAAATGCCTAAAATTAATGATGATATGATCAGAGAATTAGCCGCCGCGGCGCAAATGGATACGCCAATCAAAGCGCAGCTTACTCATCTTGTGAAGCCTACCGCAGGTGATGGTCATGATATCAATGAGCAAGCATATAAAGCTAAGATGGGTTGCCTTGACCTGCTTGCCAAAGTTAAAAAGGCAGTTCGCAAGCGCGAGATCCAACCAGGTGTTCGTTTCGAGCAAACATTAGATAATGCGCTCGTTGGTAACCTTATCAACGAAGAAGAGTATGCAAAACTGGTTGATTACAATCGCAAGCGTGAAAAAGCAATCCGAGTGGATGAGTTTGACTTCGATTTAAACTTGTTAGATGAACAAAGTGCGAAAGAAACAGTCAAGCAAGCCGTGAATGAGTAAGTTAAACAAATAACTTTTTTGTAAAAGTAAAAGCCCTTAACCAATTGGTTAAGGGCTTTTTCATGTTGGGTAAAGATAATAACACCAGCTATAATTATCAAGCACTGTAAAACGGTTTGCTTATTATACCAATTTTTTGTTAATACTTGCTCAATTTGAAGGAGCATATCTGACGTTAACAGCGTTAAAATTTTTATTTAGAACAACTAAATAGCAAAATTTTTGCCTTGTCTATATGGATGTAGATACCTTGGCGGTAACAGGATGCGGTAGCGGAGTTATCGACAAGATTATCTCGTCTCAAAATAGATCACTTAATTAAGCAAATTGGTATTCGTAATAGTAAGTAAGGGGTTGTACTGTGTTTAAGTAACCTGAGTTATACAATAAAGAAGTTTGGCTATTTATTGAACGGCTCTCAGGTTAAATAACAAAAAGGTGTAACACAGTGAAAATAAGTATTCCGAATGATGTAATTTCTGCGCCTATGTCAACACAGCAAGAGCAACAATTATGGAGCGGTTGTGGTGATATGTTATTTATCAATCATGATGCTGGGAAGCTTGCAATTAAGCGCACTAAAGTGCCTAGTGACATTGCACATCGGCGAATTGAACAATCTTCAGTAGCGCTTGCGCGTAAAGCTAAGTCTTATCAAGTAGAACGCCACTTTTACAAGCATCATGCATGCGAGTTACTCTCACCCTGTAATACGCCGAGTTATTTAGGTGAAGGGGTAAGTGAAGGGATGGACTACATCGTCTTTAGAGACTTCTCAACTCAAGGTTTTTCGCAAACCGCTAATCCATCCGAGTCACAAATATTAGCAGTGATAGGGTGGTTAGCTAAATTCCATGCTCACTTTTTACAAAGCCCTGCAGAGCATGTGTGGGAGCAAGGAAATTATTGGCACCTAGATACACGACCGGATGAACTTGAGCGAATGCAACACAGTAGCATTAAACAAGCGGCACCTCGATTACGAGATCGTATCAAAAATAGCCATTGGCATACTTGGATCCATGGCGACGCTAAGCTTGCTAACTTTGCCTTTAATGGCGATCAAGCACTGGGATTCGATTTTCAGTATGTTGGAAAGGGTATTGGTGTATCAGACTTAATGCTGTTTATTACGTCGGTATTAGACGAAAAAGAACAGCTCCTGCATGCCGATGAGTATCTCAAATTGTATTTAGATATGTTGAGAATAGAATTATTAGGCAAAGCAGCCTCTATTGATATCGCTCAGATCCTTTCTGAGTGGGAGTCGTTGTGGCCTGTGGTGTGGGCTGACTTTTATCGCTTTCTGTTGGGTTGGAAACCGGACCATGTAAAAATCAATGATTACATGAAATTTCAAACGGAAATAGCATTACAACAGGGATAATAAATGGCCATAGCCTTATTCAGTGCGTTAAATTGGGCTGTATTTGATTTTTTACGAAAAAGGCTAGCAAGTCATTATTCAGCCGCACAAATGTCGGTGATATTTAGTCTGCTAGTCTTACCTGCATACGTAGGCTATTGGTTGGTTTTTGACAAACAGCTCCCAAGTTCTGCTTATTTAGCGCCTGCGATAGCTAGCGGAATGTTGGCTGCAATTGGTAGCGTAAACTTTATTCAGGCGCTTGCGCTTGGGCGAATGGCGGTTATCCTGCCTCTGTTATCTATCACTCCAGCACTTGCAGGTGTGTTTGCTTGGTTGCTACTTGGAGAACCTTTAACCACGCTGCAGTCAGTGCTAATCGCTGCGATTGTTCTCGCTTCATTTTTATTGCAAGGAGGCAGATTCTCTTTTCAAGAGCCAGGTGCAAAACAAGTTGCAATCACCTCTTTTTGCTGGGGGCTTTGCATCGTGTTCGATAAACAGGCTTTGCAATACAGCTCGCTCTCTTTTCATGCTGGGTTTCTAACCTTTATGGTATTTTTTGTTAATCTAATCTTGTTACGACCACAGTTTAAAAATCAAAATTTCCGCGCACATTGGTTGCTCTGGACTATTTCTGCAGTGGTATTCGCTGTCGCTGTTATCTTCCAAATGCAGGCGTTAACCGAAATTCAGCCGGGGCTTGTTGAAGGATTGAAAAGAGCCATTGGCATAATCAGCGCGAGTATGCTTGGGATGTGGTTTTTTAAAGAGGCAATTTCAACAAAAGAATGGCTTATGATCTCTGTTATTCTGTGCTGTAGTGCAATGTTAGCATTAAACAGTGGCGCTTAAGCGCCACTTAAATGACTAATTGATATTACTTACATTGCGCGACTTTAGTCCAAACGTTTGAGTAGATCTCTGGGCTTGCGCCTTGTGACCAGTACGTAGCACGGTATTCAAAGCCTTTAAATGAAACCCGGTCGCCCGTATTGTAGAACTTAGTTGTATTCCATTCTTGGATACCATTGCAGCCAGCTGGTGCATCACTAACGGTAACTGCTAGAGTCTTAGAAGCAGTTTTGTTATTTGAAGCTGTCACAGTGAGTGTCACTTGGTATGTACCAGCACTTGCGTAGGTGTGTGCTGGGTTGGTTTGTGAGCTTGTTGCACCGTCACCAAATTCCCACTGATAACTACCTGCTGTTGATTGGTTGTTAAATGTCGCAGTGAGGCCGGACACGCTGAAGTTAAAGTTTGCATTGACTGCACCTGAAGTATCACAACCATTATTTGTTAGATAATCAACCGCCGCTTTTGCTTGCACAATACCATAGCCGTAAGAAGTATCACGACCTGCTTGGCCTTTGTCTTTTGCTGTTGTATTCAACACTTGGCGAATTTGCTGAGCTGTACATTGCGGGAAGTGGCTCCACACTAGTGCTGCGACACCAGAGACATGCGGTGTTGCCATTGAAGTCCCACTAATACTGCGATACGCGCCATTATTCCAGGTTGAGTTTACACCAACACCCGGGCCTGCAATTTCTACTTGGCTGTTGTATTGAGAGAAAGAGGCTTTTGACTCAGAACTGTCTACTGCTGCCACGGATACAACTGCATTATACGATGCTGGGTAGCTCAACGAGCTATTACCCGCGTTGCCTGCGGCTGCGATATGTAGCATGCCACGCTGATAACTCTGCTCAAATGCGCTTCGTTCTGCCGTAGAGCTGCCGCTGCCACCTAAACTCATGCTGGTTACATTGGCGCCAGCCTGCTCACACTGCTCAATTGCTTTAATGAGGTCGGAACCGTATGCCCAGCGGCCTTGGTCATTAAACACTTTAACAATATGAAGACCTAGTTGCCCTGATGGATTCACCCCGACCACACCTGTGCCATTACCACCTAAAGCGGCGATTGTGCCGGCAACGTGTGTTCCGTGGCCGTTACCATCGTTACTCCACACACCTGTATCGTAGTTACCGTAGCCATCATTACCTGTAATGCCTGTGCTAGGTAAATCTTGGTGACCTAGCGTATAACCTGTATCCATAATACAGACTTTACGGTTGCCGCTGTAGCCGTCAGATACTTGGTTAGCCTGCACCATATTAATGCCGTAAGGTGTGGTTTCAGCGAGTAAATCAATTGCTGAAGTTTTTACACTTGGCAAATAGCGTTTAGGGTCAACTTCTACGTGTGCAATATTACCGCTTGCTTGTAGTTGTTGCATTTGCGTAGAAGAAACTTCGGCGACATATGCATTAATGCTTGGCAATGTGTTGACTGCAGCAGTACCCAAGGTGGAGTAGGCAGCTTCAGACAAAGTCTGCGCTTTAAACTGCGCCATTTCCGCTTGATTTAAGCGCACTGGCAGAACATTTGGTGTTGCGCTGTCTTTTAACGTGACAATAACGCGCTGTGTATCTGCGTGAGCAACTGAAAGGCTTGCACAAACGCAAGCGCTAAGGGTCGAAAGCTTAAGAAGTTTTACTACCGTATTACTGTTTTTCATATTTCACCTGTTTTACATGTTGTTTACGTTTGTTACTAAAACAGGTGTTGACATCGCTGTCAATGTGTAAAGATTAGACAGGTGTAAATTGCATTATCTTTCTGGGTTTTGTTTATTGCATTAATTAATCGTTCTTAAATTCTCAATTCTTCACATTATTATTGTGGTTATTTTTATTAAGTGAGTGAGTTAGTTCTGTAATGGTAAATTGCGCTGGATCGTTAATGTAACGTAAAAAGTCCAGGTGTTCAGGAAAGTTTCCATGTATGGCATGATACAAAGGTAAGTGAGCGTCATCCAGCGATTCGAAAATAGACAAGGTCACGCTGTCTATTGGTGTAAAGTCTCTATGATATTGTGCTAGTCGAGCTAAAGTATAGGCCCCAAGCAACACATGCCCTCCGATCGAAACATCTAACTTTGGCGCAATACCTTCATCCCAATTAATCCCACCTATGACGATCTTACGGCTTAACTCTTTAGCAGCGAGTAATGCGCCATAAGCAATAGGATCATTGGCAGCCCAAACGGTTGTAATTGCGGAGTCTCGCTGTAACCACGCTTTAGTGAGACGATAAGCTTCATTCTGAGACCATTGACAATTTGCCTCTGCGATTAATTCTAGCTTTGTATGGTGCTCAAGATAAGCGCGCATGCCTTTTTGTCGGTCTAATGCCGCAGTCGTCGCCACGTCTCCTAGCAAAGCTAATACATGTTGCGATGGATTGGAGGACCTAAGTGCTTTTCGCGCAAGTTGATGCATTAATTTAAAACCGGCTTGGAAATTGTCTGGCTCAATGGTGCCAATAATTTGGTGTCCTGACTTTAACAGAGCTACTTCCTCTGTTTTAGTCGGTCCGTTGAGCAAGAAAATAATCTTGATTTTGGTGGCTTTGGTGTTTAACAAATAGGGAACGACACTCGATTTTTCGTTAACCAGCACAAGGTAATCAGCATCACTTTTCAAGGCTTGCTCTACGAGCGATTTCATCAAAATATGGTTGCGCTGCGCATAACTAATTTTGAGGGAAATATTCATGTTATTAGCGGCCGCAGTCATCACGTTGCTGACGTTATACCAAAAGTCTCCGGTAGGGTTTTTTGTTGCAAAACCGGGGTTTACAAATTGAACGTTGAATCGTTGTGCAGATAGCACGGCCATCGGCGATAAAAATAAAAAGATGAACAACAATTTTCGGATCATAAGTCTCTACATTTTTGATATTCAAAAAGTGTGCTGCTAAATACGCGACGTCATTAATATAAGTATAGTTTACGCTAGAATCGTTGCGCTATCTGCCTGTTTTTTGAATGCTATTCGGAACCAGCATATTTTTCATAGCATTGAATTTAGCTCATGCGTTAATTGCTTTATACTAGCGCGCAAAGAGTAAGGGGACTTTGATGAGAAAAATCGTATTTATATTCGTGTTGTTGTTTTCGGTGTCAGGGGTTGCGCATGAGTCAAGCGAATTGAATAAAACCATGAAGGAAATGGGCCATATTTATAAGCAGGCTATGAAAGCGCAATCTGCTCAAGAAATGCAAGCACACTTAACCGAGCTGACTACACTCGTTAATGAAAGTAAGCAATTTCAGTTTAAGCAAGAGGTGTCTGCCGAGTCAGTTGAGGGCTTGGATAAAGTACTCGAAGCCATTACTAAGGCGAGCCATGAAATAGACTCGGGAAGAGTCGAGAAAGCCCGTGAAATGCTATTAAAAATTGATGAGCTGAGAAAGCAATACCACAAACTACACGAGCCACCGGGCTTTTGGGAGTTACTATTTGGTAGTTAACCTGAGATTCGAATAGTTAACTTATCCTATCGCTGTGGTTATTCCTTGTTCTATCACAGCGGCTTTGCTTATCGGTCTTGGCTTTAGTTGAATATGGCAAAAAGACTAGCGAGCCGTGGCTTTACCTCTCAGGCTCGTTAGTCTTCCATAAGATCCAAAAGCGATGAAATAGCGTTATCCTTTTCTGCACTTATTAAATATTACGTAAAAATCTACTCAAAATAAGTTGCATTATAAATTGGAACGATCCAGTATGTTTGTTTTTAATCTGGGAAATTTCAATGAAAACCTCCTCATTAGCCAGTCTAATTTTACTTTCATTTTGTGGCTCCTCATTAGCGAATGCCAATGCGCTCTACGACATCACCGAACGCGATGCATTCTCTGTAACGAGTGACGTAAAGGAGCAAATCCAAGGTGAGGGGATAGAGCAGTTAGTTGATAGGTCGCTAAAAAGCAAATTCTTATCTAAGCAATCCAGCGCTGAGATTGTATTTGACTTGAAAGACGTAAAAGCGCTCAGACAATATCGTCTCACTTCAGCCCAAGATGCCCCCGCGCGAGATCCAAAGCATTGGACTGTAGCCGTATCTAAAGATGGTAAGGTGTGGCAAGTGGCTGATAAACGCAACGATATCGTATTTTCAAGGCGAGGTGAAACACTCGCTTTTGACCTACCCAAAACAACGGATGCAAGGTACGTGCGCTTTACTGTGGCACAGGAAGGTAAAACGCAGTGGGGTGACCGTTTTTTGCAAATCGCTGATCTGGCACTCTATGCAGAAACAAACTTACCGCTGGCAAATTTTACTGCAGATAAAACTGTTGCCAAGCTTAATGAGCCAGTTTCTCTGCAGTCGATATCTGCAAACTCACCAACAGCACTGAATTGGAAGGTTGAGGGCAAAGCGATGCTGCCAAACGCAAAAAGTGTTGAAGTAGTTTATGACAAGCCAGGTAACTACGATGTCACTCTAGTCACTAAAAATGCGCATGGTTCGGACCTAAAAACCCGTGCGAACTATTTAAAAATCTACGATCCAACTCAACCATGGAAAGGCTTTGAGCCGCCAAAGGTCAAAGTAGTTATTGAAGATACTGAGTCGGCAGGGTCGAAACGCCTGCAAGCGCTATTTCCTGATATAGCCACTACGGTGGATGACGTAACTCGCCAACTGGCCCCAAGGTTGTACAAACACTTTGCAGAGTTACCAGAGTTTGAGCAAGTCACATTTAGGCTGAAGTGGATGGACACAATAGCGTATCGTTCTGGAGACGAAACAAATATGGAAATCGTGTTTAGTTCAAAGTACATCACCGAAAAACTCGCTGCGCAGCCAGATGAGCAAGTGGAATACGAACTCCTTGGTGTGCTCTGGCACGAACTTACACATGGATATCAGCTATTTCCAAAAGAGAGAAGTTATTCTGAGCCCGATGTACATGCATTTATTGAAGGAATGGCGGATCTCATTCGCATTCAAGCGGGATACCATAAAACCCGTTCACCTAAGCCGTCGGATTCTTGGATTGGTGGATACACAAATACAGGGTTTTTTCTTGCGTGGCTCGCTGAGTCTTATCCAGATTTTACCTATCGTTTTAATCAAACTGCGGTAGAAATAGAAGATTGGTCATTTGAAGATGCAATAAAATCAGTTACTGGAGAGCCTCTTGATAAGCTCTGGTCTCGCTATCAAAGTGTGCTAACTGCCAAGAAATTGCAGTGAACTAGCAAGAACTAGATGATTACAACTTGTCATCACTATGCTGTAAATGTACATAATTTGTTGACAGGTTTGTTTTATTGCTCATAATTGGAACGTTCCCTTTTTGATTTCTGCCTGAAGCTTTGTTGGTTTTGCTAAGGGAGAAATGAAATTTTAATAAAAATTGGAACGTTCCTTTAAATTATGGGGGTCTTATGACAACAATAATATATAAACATAGCCTGATCGCTGCTGCTGTCCTAGCAGCGGTAGCAACTAACTCAGTAACAGCCGCAACAGAAGAACAAGCAGAAGAAATAGAACGCGTTGAGGTGACAGGATCTCGTATCAAGCGTATCGCCATTGAAGGTGTTACCAATGTCCAAAGTCTCTCTTCCGCTGATATGGTCAGAAGTGGCTTTAACACAGTGTATGATGCACTGAGTAGTATTTCAGCCGCCAGTGGTGCCGTTCTCGGTGAAGTAGAAACTGGCTCCTATACACCTGGTGCCAAAGAGTTAAACCTGTTAGGTGTTGGACCTGAATACACACTAATTCTCGTTAATGGTAAGCGCTTGGCTTATTACCCAATGCCGTACGGTGGCCAAACCAATTTTGTTAATCTCGATATGTTGCCAACGGCGATGGTTGAGCGCATCGATATTCAATCCGGCGGAGGCTCTGCAATCTACGGTTCAGATGCGATGGCTGGGGTAGTCAATATTATCACCAAAAAAGGTATGGACGAGCATGTCGTTGAAGCATTCTATGGCCAGGATACTTATGGTACGGGTGATAAAAAAGGCTTGTCGTTTGTTGGTGGTTTTGAGCAAGACGACTTTACGTTTGACTACTCACTAGAATACAAGACGGAAGAGGCGCTAACTGGTGCCGACAGACCTTTTCATGACAGCGTTTGGGATAATCCAGATCCAACAAACAAGCGAGAGCTCAATCGTTCAATTACCGTATGGGCTGAGAATACCGAGTTCAAAAATCAATATTCAGCGCAGTACTGTAATACAGATGATAATCCACACCCGACTGCGGTTCAGCACTTTATTAGCCGCAATGATTACGGCCTAAGCTGTGGGTGGGATGAAACCGGCAACAACTTGCTCCGTAACCAAGTTGAAACCATGAGTTTGTATATCAACTCGGTGTACAGCATCAACGACGAACACAGTTTTTTTGTTAACGGATTTTATATCGATCAAGAAAAGAAAGGGGCACGAAATCCATTCTTCTTTGCTCATGCAGAGTCAATTCACGGATCCATGTTTTGGGATCCAGATATCAAAAATAAAGCTGGTGGCTATGGCGCTCCAGTTAAGTATATGTGGCGGATAGTGAATGATTCAGAATATACAAATGATGGCTTAGGTCGAGTATACGATGATAAATCTTATTCATTTAGTTTTGGTCTTGAAGGGGAGGTAGCAGATTACTATTACTCCGTTGGCTTCAGCCGTTCACAATACGACTTCTCTGATAGGTACTTGCATCACACGGTTGAAGGAAATAACTGGCTAAAAGGCCCTAAGTTGGGAGAGGTTGATGGCATGCCAATCTACCGTCCAAATTACCAAGCTTTTTTTGCACCTCTGACCCAAGACAATATGTATAACATGGCTGATTGGGCAACCTACGATGGCTTATCGTTCAATGAAACCCTAACCGCAGATCTGTCCGGGGATTTATTTGAGTTGCCAGCAGGATTTGTGTCTTTTGCCGCATATATTGAGCTGATGAAAGAAGGGACGAGGGCGACGCCCGATAGCAGAATTCTAAATAAAGAGTTTGTTGGTCTAACTGGCGTTATCACCGATGGTGAACGTAACCGTTATGCTGCGGCGACAGAATTTATGATCCCAATTACTGAACAGATCTCTAGTGAAATAGCGCTGCGTTATGACCACTATGATGATATTTCTGATGTTGGTGGGGCATTTACTTATCAAGTTGGTTTTAAATATTCTCCTACTGACGCGCTGATGCTAAGAAGTGCGTATGGCACAACGTTCCGTGGTCCTAGCATGAGCTCAGTATATCAAGGGTTTGCTGGTAACTTTGGACGAGGCTCGGACAGAGTGATTGCAGATGCATGTCTACGTTTTCAAACCACAGGGGATCCCGCTCAATATAATGCTGATGCATTAACTATCAGCTGTGCAGACTTAGACACAACAAATAGCAATGAGCCAAAGCTAGATGCTGACTTTGAGACAATCTCGGCAGGCGATCCAACTTTAAAAGAAGAGTCTGGTCATTCATTAACGTTCGGTCTTGTGTATGAGTACTCCCCTGAGCTGTCATTCAATGTTGATGTTTATGACATTGTCTTAAAAGACAAAATTACTCGACTTGGGTCTGGCGAAATTCTTGATAATGTCTGGAAGTGTGAAAACGGCTTAATTGATTCATCTTCTGCTAAATGCGCCAATATGCAAGACAGAGTACAGCGTTTTGATCAAGATGGTCTGGCAACCGACTGGTTAGGGAACACGAAAAAAGGGTTACCGTACACCGCAGCAATTATCAGAGAAGGTTATATAAACGCCGCGGAAAGGCAGCATGGCGGCGTCAACTTTGGTGTGAAGGGCACGTTTGAGTCAGAGCTTGGTGAGTTTATTTATAAGCTTGATTACAGCCATGTTTTAAAGAAAAAAGAAAAGCTTCGTCCCGAAGATCCGCTTGAGGATGTGCTAGACAGTCAAGATAACTATAACTTCAAAGATATGGCATCGTTTAACCTGACTTGGCAGTTGGAAAAGACCGCAATTTCATGGCAGGTAAATTATAAAGGAAAAAATTGGAACGGTGCTGATTTTGGTCAAAGAGAAAAGTTACCTGCATGGATAAAGCATAACCTAACCATTGGCCATTACATCAATGACAATACGCGAGTGATGTTTACGGTTCAAAACTTATTAAATGCGATGCCGCCTCAAGATGACTCGTTTAGAGGTTACCCATTTTATAAAGCGGGTAATTATGACACGAATGGGCGTGAGTTCTTACTAAAAGTTAACTACCAATTTTAATAATAAAGGGTAACGAAATGAGAAAATTAATGCTATCAACGGTGGCAATGGCCGTTGCTGCGACACTAATAGGCTGTAATGATGGGTCTGAATTTGTTGAACGTGATAAGCCAGAGCAAACTCAATCATCCGGGCAGCCAGACTCTGGCGCATTGCGTAATATCACCTCAGATACTGGGGTTGAGATTGAGGCTATTTTAGCGGATGGTGTACAAGCCTCGCCCGCAGGTGAAAGTGTCGACAAACTTATCGACGCTAACACGAGTACAAAATTCCTGGCTTTTGCGTCAAACGTCACTGTAGTGTTTAAAGCCGCGACAGAGATTGAACTTAGAGAATATAGCTTTACGTCAGCAAACGATGAAGCAAACCGAGATCCAAAACAGTGGGTCGTATATGGCTCAAATGATAAAGCTGAGTGGATTGAGCTGGACTCAAGAGCGGGAGAAGTATTCTCTGCTCGAGGACTGACTCGCAATTTTGAATTGGCCGAAAGCGGCGAAAAGTATCGCTACTTCAAATTTGATTTAGTACATGGTGGTACAGATAGCTATGGTGCTGATATTACGCAACTAGCGGAACTCGAAATCAAAACGGTATCGGATATTCCTATCGTCGCATTTAATGCGACAAACACGACTCCTGAAGTCTCTGAGTATATTGTTTTTAGAGATGAGTCGTTGGTTAACCCGACTAGCTGGCAGTGGACGTTTGAAGGTGGTATTCCTGCGACAAGTACAGAGCAAAGCCCATTGGTTAAGTTTGAAGCTTTAGGGCCAAAAACCATTACACTGGTTGCGAGTAACGACAAAGGGGAAGCGACATTAGTTCAGCAAGACTTTATCCGTGTGTGGGAGCCAGCCTCGCCATGGGCTGGGTTTCCAGAGCCTGTAATCGAAGTGAAAAAGGAACTACCAGAGCACCCAGGACAGCTGGCGCTTGAACGTGCAGTACCAGACCTAAATGCCCTTATTCATGAGATCTCATTGAAGATTGCCAAGCGCTTGTTTAATAATGTAACCGAAATCAACGTTTTTGAGCACGTTACTTTTATTACCGGAGACTTTGATGCGCCGGCTTCAAAGGCCGGTGAAGGCAAATTTATGGAGCTTAGGTTTGATGTTAAGCACATCGCCAACCTAGAGGGTCTTGGAGATGAGGCTATCCGTAACGAAGTTATTGGCGTGCTGTGGCATGAGCTGACCCATGGTTACAACAACGTTCCGGCTGAAGGAGAATATCGTCCGGGCACGGATTATCACACCTATCTTGAAGCGCTAGCTAACTTTATTCGAATAGATGCTGGTTACTTAGAGCATAGACGCGGTGGAGTTCGCTGGATGGAACACTACAATGTTGATGCTTACGATCAAACAGCATTCTTCTTTGAGTGGGTAGAAAACAGTCATCGTAACACCGATTTTATCCGTAAGTTTAATGCGGCAGCAAAAACGCTTGATGCGTGGAGTTTAGACACCGCTTTTAAGTCTATATTTGGTGAACAACGTGGCATTGATGCAGTATTTGAAGAGTATCAAGTCTACCTTGCAAGCGTCGGTAAGTTACCACCAGTACCACTTGGCTATCAGAACTTTGCACCCACTAGCACTCAGGTAACAACAAACGGAACTGCACTTGTGCCTTTTAATGAGGGGGCAGACAAGCTTAATGATAGAAATATTACCTCTAAATTTAATGTGGTGTTGGAAGCCCCTGCTTGGCTTGCACAATATGCACCTGACTTGTTGCCGATAAAGCAGGTTGATAAGGCCCAGGTTAACTATGTGTTTGACAGCGCTAAAACAGCAAAATACTACTCATTAGCGACAGCGGGAGACAACCCTCATCGCTTTCCTAATGCGTGGCAGCTACAGGGCTCAAATGACGGTACGAATTGGATTACGCTAGATACTCAACAGTTCAACGAACTACCTAATACGATGGAATACTATAGCTTTGCTATCGAGAGTCCAAATGCGTATACCCAGTATCGTTTGGAACTTGAGCATACCCGTGAAGGCGGTGGAATTGGCGGCGCTAGCGGACGCCTAATTCAACTAGGCGAATTCTCATTGTGGGAAGCAAAAGACTAGCCTTTTAGTTTAAAGGTGGGCAATGCCCACCTTTAAAACGTACTTATTTTGACCTTTAACGTTTCTTCTTCTTTTTACCTTGAACCGCTTTAAATCGCGGATTAGATTTACAAATTACGTAAACCCGACCGCGTCTTTTTACGACTTGGCACCCCGGTCTATTTTTAGCGCTTTTGAGTGAGCTCAGTACTTTCATCTGGTTTATCCTTTTTTAGTCGCAAGGTTCTTAAAGCGACGGTTAAATTGTGCAACTCGACCATCACTTGCCACCAACTTCTGTTTACCAGTGTAGAAAGGGTGAGATGCACTAGAGACGTCAATTGGGAAGTAAGGGTAAGTCTTACCATCTAGTTCAACGGTTCTGTCTGATTTAATGGTTGAACCAACAATAAAGTACTTATCAACCGATGTATCATGGAAGGCAACAAGTTGATAATCAGGGTGGATATTGGGTTTCACGACAACGACTCCTAAATAATGTGTTGTTATATTGTATCAATATAAATCAAATAAAAACTATTCTCAACAACTAATTTGTCGTTGCCGCTATTTAGCGCGATACGCCTAATTTGTCGACGCATGCGGAACTAAACTGAATGCATCTTGAGCAGTTGATTAAAAGGGGCTTACTTTCCTTAAAATTGCCTGATATAACTAGTTCTAGATAGTTTCTCAAGTAGTCATATTGGTGTTGACACCTAACCGGAATAGTAGCGAATAGACTTTTTTGGAATATAGCTATCGATGTAAGCCTGTTGGTTTGATAGATATGAGATAAAAGAGTGAGATCCAATTGAGGCTGGCTTAACGGTTAATAACCTTCACTAAATGAGAGAGGTCTAGCAAATAATTAAAACCTAGTACGTTCGCGAAAGTACTTTGTTCGCTAACGCAATACAGATATAGAGCATTTATTATGGATAAACATGCTGAGTTAGATAACTCAATTTTGGCTAAGCTTCACAGCAGCGATGACAGCGCGTTACAGCAAGAATTAGACACACTCTCTTGCACACATAGTGACATAGTGACACTACTGGCACAGTATCAAACGCTCAGTGAGCAAGATGATGAACTGTTCGATGCTTGGTACGACAGCTTATGTAAAGATCAGTTAAAGGTCTTAAAAGCATTTGAGATAATTCGTGCGCACATAGAACAGCAAATATAAATACGCATAGATTGTCTGGCGAAACGGTTGTGCGCCAGACTGCAGATTATTTGATTGATAAGTCGTACTTACTAATCAATTGGTCAATGTATCGAGTGCGTAGCGATTCTGTTTGCTCAGCTTGAGTATTGGCTGCCAATGCTTTGTTTAGTAGCTTCATGGCGCTATGTACTTGAATACGTTGCTCTGGGGCAATGCTGCTGGCGGTTCTTGCTTCTGTAATGTCGTCGATAATCGCGCGGCCTAGGTCAATATAAAGCGCTTCCTCTACGAGACCATTTTGGCTGATCACCCCATACTTGCCACATAAGAACTGTTGCCAAACTTGCTGTACATGCTCTGTAAGGTCATCACTAAAGCTTGGATCTTCGGTGTAAAAGCCTTTTTCAATACATTTCGTAAGTGCTTCACAGTAACGCTGTTGAAATAACTCAAATGCACTACTTGATTGATCTACTTTATGTTTAAGTAACAGTTGCCCCCAATTGAGTAGGCCTCGGGCATAAAAATCAGTATATTCTTCACATTCGTACAGGCCAAAGTACGAACTACACTTAATTTGATTTTGAATACTATAACTCGGATTTGGGAATAGGCTCATTTGTTGCCATTCTAAGAGCTGTTCTTCAGGTATCTTTAAGCTGCTGCTCAGCTCCAAAGTGGTATAAAAGTGCGTATTTAGAAAATGTGTCAGTCCCATAAAATTAAACTGGATAAATATACAGTGTTTTTGATTTTGCTGGATCTTTACGCAAATAACAAGCACTAAAGTTAAATTTCGTTAGATTTAACCGATTTACTCAGGTTTATGGGTCGGATCTCAGTCAGATTTATGGTAAAAATGGCTGTCAACTGGAAGAGTAATAGAAAGACCATGCATCAGATCCAATCAATAAAAAAAGCAAGCTTAATTACCGCTATTAAAACCCCTTACACAATGGCGGGTGAAATTGACTTAGATACTTACGACAAGCTAGTCGAAGCGCAAATCGCCGGCGGTGTCGATGGTATTGTTGTCGGTGGCACCACGGGTGAAGGCCAACTGATGAATTGGGAAGAGCACTTAATGCTCATTGCCCATTCTGCGAATAAGTTTGGCGATAAACTGCTGATTGTTGGTAACACTGGCAGCAATAACACCAGAGAAGCAAAAAAAGCGACTGAATATGGGTTTGCATCAGGTATGCACTGTGCATTACAAATAAACCCGTATTATGGTAAAACCTCAATTGCGGGTGTGAAGGCACACTTGAAAGAAGTCTTGGAAATCGGTCCTGGCTTTATTTACAACGTGCCTGGCAGAACGGGACAAGACATTACGCCTGATATCATTGAGCCGCTGGCCAGCCACAAGCATTTTGTTGGTATGAAAGAATGTGCGGGTGATGAGCGTATCGCACACTATGAAGCGAAAGGCATTGCGTGTTGGTCAGGTAACGATGATCAAGCCCACGATAGCCGTCATAACAGCCAATCTCATGGCGTTATTTCTGTTGCTTCAAACATTATTCCGGGCTTGTTCAGGCAATTGATGGACACGCCTAACCAAGCGCTTAACCAGTCTTTGCAACCGTTAATGAACTGGCTCTTTTGCGAACCAAATCCAATTGCTATCAATTCAGCTTTAATTATGACTGGCGCAGTCAAACCGGTATTTAGATTGCCTTATGTGCCACTGTCGCCAGCACAGCAAAAAGAGGGGATTGAACTCCTTTCTCAGTTAAAAGAAAGTGACTTTGTTGGCTCGACACCAAAATTAATTGACGAAACCTTGCTTAAGTTTTGTTAAAAGTCGGTTTGTCATTTATAATCTGCGACCGTTTTTGACTCGGTCGTAGGTTATTATGGCAACGTTTTCTTCATTTAGTTTCGCACAGCCTCTTTTAGATGCGCTGCAAGACATCAATTTTCATACATTAACGCCAATTCAACAGGCGGCTATCCCAGCTGTCCGTCAAGGTAGTGATGTGCTCGCAACAGCGCAAACTGGAACAGGGAAAACCGCAGCTTTTGCATTACCTATCATCCAAAAATTGCTTGAGGCTGAAGCACAGTCGACGCCAAGAGCGTTGATTTTGGCGCCAACGCGTGAGCTTGCCGAGCAAATCGCCAACAACTGTGCGACATTTGCTAAGTACACAGACTTAAAAGTGCAGGCACTGTTTGGCGGAGTTAACGCCAATGGCCAGGCTGAGCGCTTAAAGCAGGGCGTGGATATTTTAGTGGCAACCCCTGGACGCTTGTTAGATCATATCCGCCTAGGTAATGTCACGTTAAGTAACGTTAAACACTTAGTGTTAGATGAAGCTGACCGCATGTTAGATATGGGCTTTATCACCGACATGCAAAAAATCATTGAGCTGGTGGATAAGCAAAAGCAGCTATTGTTGTTTTCTGCAACTTTCCCGTCGGCAATGAAGCAGTTCGCGAAACAAGTGTTGGAACACCCTAAGTTAATCCAAGCGACGCCAGAAAATAGTACAGCCGACACGGTTCGCCACGTTGTTTATCCAGTTAAAGAAGAACGTAAGCGCGAGTTACTATCTGAGCTGATCGGGACCAAAAACTGGCAACAAGTGCTGGTGTTCGTCAATATGAAAGAAACCGCGGACAAGCTAGTTGAAGAGTTAAAGCTTGATGGTATAGATGCAAATGTATGTCATGGCGACAAAACTCAAGGCGCTCGTCGTCGCGCTTTAAGAGAGTTCACCGAAGGCAAAGTACGCGTTATGGTTGCAACCGAAGTCGCAGCTCGCGGATTGGATATCGTTGGCCTGCCACGCGTGGTTAACTACGATGTGCCTTATCTTGCCGAAGATTATGTTCACCGCATCGGAAGAACTGGTCGTGCAGGTCAGTTTGGTTATGCGATCACCTTTGTAAGCCGCGAAGAAGAATCTGACCTTATTCATATTGAACAGTTAATTGAGCAGCAAATTTCACGCTATTATCTGCCGGGCTACGAAGTGGCAAATCGTGAAAGACTGGTTGAAACTATCCAGAAGAAACCCGCGCATCAACGTCGTAAGGCGCGGGTGAATAAGCCTTCGAATCAAGCAAGTGCAGAAGCAAGATTAAAAAACCGCTCTCGTATTGCAAATGTACGTAAGCAGCAAAAGAAGAAGTAAAATTGTTTTTTTGCTTTATTTACAACGCCAGCTAGCACGCTGGCGTTGTTGTTTTTAGCCAATGTGGCGTACAATAGCGAAAAATAATTATAAAAATACGGCTTGTGCTTCAGTCATTTCACATTGTTCCAGTTAATGTAATCCAACTCGCCTCTCTTGGGGCTTATCTCCTCGCAATGTTAATTTTTGCCAATCAACCACGCGCAAGAATGCTCGTCATCTATTTGTTATGTCAATGTGTGCTGATGACAACCAATTTTGCTGAAGAAGCGTTAGGGGCTAGAAGCTATTTACTTATCACGCCTGTATTTACCCTAGCTACTGGGCCTTTAGTCTATTTTCTGTTTAAAAATCTACTGCATGCTAATCGGGATAAGCAAGAGCGAAGATTAGTACATTTCTTACCTGTTTTGCTGGCGCTTCCATTTACTGAATACACCCAGCTTGTGATTGCGTTTGGCACTGTCAGTCAGTTGATTTATTTTGCTTTTACGGTGCAACTTGTTGGCTTTTACCAGCAAGCATCCGCGGAGATCAGAGCGGACGTCAACACGTGCGATTTACAATGGATAAGAACAACGGTTGTCTTGTTTGTGATCTTTGCTCTGGTGGATTTGGTTAGACTCAATATGCAAACATACAACGACATCAGCACTAAAGCACTCTGGTATTTTATTGACTTAGTTTGGTTACTTGCAATTAATCTTTACCTAGTTGTCAAAGTACACAATCAACCACACCTCGAAGATTCTATAACGCAAGCCCAAGAAATAACGTTCAATGAGGTGGACAAACAGTCAGAAGATCCAACCGAGATATTCAATGCAATTCATAACACGATTATGCAGCACTATTTATATCGACAGCCACGCCTGACTATTCACGACGTTGCTGAGGTTATTGGACTTGGGGTAAAGGATATCTCTTGGGCCATCAATACTTGTGGTGGTTACAACTTTAATGAGTATATCAATAGCCTGCGGGTCGATGAGGTAAAACAGCAACTACAGTGCGAAAAGCAAACAACGCCCAACTTGTTAGCGCTCGCAATGAATGCTGGGTTTAACTCAAAATCCTCGTTTAACAGTGTTTTTAAAAAGCAAACGGGTTACACTCCAAGTCAATTTTCAAAATTAATATAAGTATATTAAACAATTGCTTATGCTTAATTCTGACTGTTTTTTAAAAGTCCTGGAAGTACAAAATCCTGATATTGCACGCTATATAAAGTCGTTATAGGTAATCTGGAGTTAAATCGATAACAAGGATAAAGATGATGTATTCAAGTTTTCTCACTCATGTGGCCACTTACCTGACTTTTAGTAGTTTGTTTATCGCGCAGCCTGCAAAGGCTGAACCTATTCGGGTGCTGACATCAACGAGCGAACAAGTGCATGTTGCACAGCAACTAGATGTTAAATCCCCAGTGGATTACCTAAATACACGGATCAACGCACTAGCGTTGGTACGTAGCAAAAATTGGCAGCAGGCGTTACCACAACTGCAAAAGCTTACTAAGTCGTATCAAGATGACGGAGACACTTGGTATCTATTGGGATTAACGCAAATACAATTAGCGCATTATGAGCAAGCTATCATTGCGCTGAAAAAGGCGTTGTCACTGGGTGTAAACCTAACCAATATTCCTACCGGTTCGCGCCCCTCAAATGACATTATGATAAAGATTGCAGGCGCGTATGCTGCACTAGGTAAAGTGGATGAAGCTAATCAGTGGCTGAGTAAGTCTTTGTCAGCGCGGTACGACGAACGCAGTAGCTTAGCAAATAAAGGCGTTTTC
Organism: Pseudoalteromonas sp. JC3; assembly: GCF_030291895.1. NCBI lineage: Bacteria > Pseudomonadati > Pseudomonadota > Gammaproteobacteria > Alteromonadales > Pseudoalteromonadaceae > Pseudoalteromonas > Pseudoalteromonas sp. JC3. The sequence continues at coordinate 331,794 of NZ_CP127856.1, forward strand.
GACTCCATCAAAGATAATATGCAATTTCAGCGTCTTACAGGTAACTATAAAGACACTTCGCTCACTCGGGATCAGCAGTGGAATGCAGATTTAGATTTCTTACTCTCAGAAATTAAGCGGTTGCATGTTAACGAACAGGCAAGTAACAACCCGGATTTAATTACGTTGGCAAATGATTTGCGCTCAGATATACCCAAGTTAACTGATCAGCAAATTGTCTTCGGTATGATGCAAATGATAGGCAGGCTTGGTAACGGGCATAACTTTATCGTACCGACCTTCGGAGAAAAAGGGAATTTTACTCGTTTGCCAGTGCAGTTTTATGCCTTTACCGATGGCCTTTACATTGTTGATGCTGAAGCTGAGTTTAGTGATTTAATCGGCTATAAAGTTACAGCCTTTGCGAAAACACCAACCGCAGATGCAATGGCGAAAGTTGCCGAGATTAATCCGCGAGATAATGAAATGCAGCAGCTTTGGCTTGCGCCTTATTATCTCGCCATGCCCGAAGTACTCGCTGGACTAGAGTTGATCGATGCGTCAAATGAAGTGTCTATCACGGTAGAAAATGCGCAGAGCGCGCAAAAGACCATTCGCCTTAGTGGCCAATCATTCGAGTTTCGCGGCTTTCCGACTTTGCCAGAAAATCATCAAAAAAGCCCACAATATCTGCAAAACGTCAATAAACCTTATTGGTACGAAGTGGATAAAAGCAATGAGGTTTTGTACGTGCAATTTAATGCCGTTGCACAGATGAAAACGCAGTCGCTAGCGCAATTTAGTGCGGAGTTGATAGAGACAATAAAAGACGGTGAAGTAAATCACTTGGTGCTGGATTTACGACATAATAGTGGTGGCAATGGCTCCATCTTACCACCATTACTAAAGGCACTTATTTATTTTGAAGCGGCAAAGCCAGAAGGCAAGTTATTTGTAGTGATGGGACGTAATACCTTTTCTGCAGCGCAAAACCTCTTGACCAATATTGATAGCTTTACCAATGCCATATTGGTTGGAGAGCCAAGTGGTTCTCGGCCAAATCATATTGGTGAAGCTGGAAGGTTCCGTTTACCGTTCAGTGGGGTGTTTGGACTCGTTTCGTCGCAGTTTCACCAAACTTCTCGCGCAGAAGACCACCGTATTTGGATTGCTCCACATATGCCGGTATTGCCGGACTCTGCAAGCTACTTCAATGGTGTCGATCCCGCCATGAAAGCCATTTATAGTGTATTGGATAAAAACGTCGATGGTTTAGTTAAGTAACCATCGCGTAAGTGAACGCTTTTTAGGCCAAATCTTAAAAGGAAGTGGCAGAAATGGTAACTGCAGCAGCGTTATTGTTGTTTTCTTTGTGATTGCCGCCTTGCTGTATTTCTCCGTTTAAGTGTATGCGCTGACTATCTAAAAAGTAAGCTAGCAACAAGAGGGACATGGGGTGCTATCAATTCCTGAACCATTATGCTAGCTTTGTTAGTGAAATCAACTAAATGGAATAATAATAATGAGAATTGGTAAGGCAGTTCAGTGCTTGTTTGCTGTGACTTTAGCGGCTTTCTTTTCGGTAGCTGCGATGGCAGAGTCCGAAGAAAAGACAAAGCAAGAATATGAGCAACAAACAAAAACCTTGATGTCAAAAGTACTTGATGAAAAGAGAACTTTTACAATTCAACTACCCAAAAATTATCACACCAACCCCAATAAAAAATACCCTGTGATTTATCGCCTTGATGGTAAAGGCAACCTTCCGTTGATGACCGCTGTACTTGAGCGTTTGCAAGGAGCAAACGTTTCTGCCGCACCTGAAGTTATTATTGTTGCAATCGAAAATACAGACAGGTTAAGAGATCTTTATCCAACTAAGAATAAAGAGCCTGCAGGACCTATGGATATTGGCGGCGGGGCACCTAAGTTTTTAGAGTTTATCGAGACTGAACTTATTCCTTATGTGAACCAGACCTATCGCACTCATGATTTTAAAGTCATTGCAGGTGCATCTGCAGCGGGTACTTTTGCGCTTTATGCTTTGCAGGCAAAGCCTGAGCTATTTCAAGCGCATATTGCTTATAGCCCAGCGGTATGGTGGAACTTTGGCGCGACAGCAAAGAGTACCAAAGCATTTATTTCCAAAACGAAGCAACTAAATAACTTTCTATATATCACAATTGGTGAGGAAGGTGGCGTGATGCGCGAAAGATACGATGATATGGCACGCTTTCTAGCAGCAAATCAACCACATGATTTGCGCTTTTTCAGTGAGGCTTACGACAATGTTCCTCATGGACTTGTGTCTGCAGCTGGTATGTTTAGCGCGTATCAAAAGCTGTTTTTGCCAACTCAAATGCCTGCTCGTGCGTATACCGGTGAATTGAGCTCTATTACTAAGTATTATCAACAACTGTCTGCTCAATATGGCGAGGTTTTTGAGCCACAGGAAGCAGTGATCAGAGAGCTTGGCTATTACCACGTAAGCATGGGTAACGTGAAAGAAGCAATTAAGTTGTTTAAGTTTGGCGTTTCACGCTATCCAAATAATGCAGATGCCTACAACGGCTTAGCATATGGCTATGAAACCGACAAACAATACCAAGCATCTTTACAGCAAGTAAACAAAGCGCTGGCATTGTCATCGAAGGGTGATGGTGGCTACGATGTCTTTGTTGCTCGTAAAGAGCGGCTAACTAAATTACTTGGTGAGTGATAATCAAAATGCGTAAATAGGCCACTTAGGTAATCGATGTGGTCTATTTTTTGAGTATTTATTGCCACTTAAAAATAGTGGCGAATACGCTTTATTTTTTCGCCGCTAAACTCAAACACTGTCATAAGCTTTTGCTTATTTTCTTTTTCATCCGTGTTACCTTGCTGATCAACGCAAGGATGTAGATACTCAACGGTCACCGCATTAAGGCCTTCAATGATGTTTGTGACTTCGATATCGCATTTTCCGTATTGGCCTAGATAGCTGAGTAAGCCTTTCTTATACTCTTCTTTTGACAATACGGCATTAAAGCGAGGGTGCTCGAATGAGGCATCTGGCGTTAAAAGCGTAAGTAGGTGAGTAACATCAGACTCTTTTGAATATTGGTGTTCAACGGCTTTTTGTGCCTCGAAGTAAGCGTTAACCTTGTTGCTCAGTGCTTCTGCGGAGCAAAGACTTGAAACCAGCATGAGTGGCAGCAGTGCATATCGAACTTTCATTATGATTTTCCTTAAATTATTGTTTTTTACTCTGTATTGAATGCAACGTTTCGACCGGGAAATGCAAGTTTAGAAAATGGCCATGCCGTTTTTAACCAATGAGTAATTGTTTGATAGACTAGGTTATCCAATGTGATATCTTCTGCTCCTATCCATAGATAGACATCACAATCAAAATCTGAAGATTGTGGCGGATCGATATAGACACAACCGATATACTTTTCACTGTGTCTGGTGTAAACCGCATAGGCAAATGCCGCTCGCGACATAAATTCTTCCTTGTGGGTGGCTAAACTCGCAATGTTTTCCTCATAAGTCATAGTAGCTTTCGGCCAGTCTGAATTCGGACCAAATATGCCTTGCAAGCGTACTTGATTAGCCATCACCAGCTCATAATCTACTATCGCAATTTTCTCATTGAGCACGGTAAAAGAAAAATGGGATGTGCTAACCCTCGTTGGTGGCATAAAAGAGTCAGGAATAAAGGGCTGAGCTTGTTTTTGTTGATTAGTCACTGTCGCCAGTACTCTCTGACAAGGGAAACTTTTTCATAGAAACATACTTTTTATTATTATTTGCAGCAGGTTAGCACTCGTTTGTAATTTATACAATTATAAAAATTGTAAGCTCAGTAGGCGCTAAGATACCAACTTTGCATTTCTGTCACTCGACTAATGCAGCGAGCGAAAGCAAATGCCAGTTGCTCACCTTGGTAGATTTGCGATATGGGCGCAGCGGCCAAAAAAACAACCGGTACTTTGGCTTCGTAACATTCATCGATAAGCGCAATCAGGCGTCTGGCCTCATCGTCGCCAATCCTAGGTTGCGTTGAGTTATTTGGGCGGATATAGCCTTCCTCAGTTCCTTGCGCTACATCTTTATTCTCTGGAGTAACACCCAGTAGCGGTAACTCAGAGATAAAAATACAGCTAACTTGCTGTGCAAGCTCAATATAGTCATTGGTAGCGCGTGGGCTTGAGCAGATCTCCATAAAATCAAAACATACGACGCTTTCATTTGCGCCAAGCACGTTAATTAGACGATGATTAATTTCAAGGATGCCCGGTTTGAATATGCCACCTACATTAGTAAAGGCGTCCCAAAATGCTTGTTTATCGTTGACGAAGTAGTGGTTTGCCGTTGTACCTTTGCTAAATCGATGGTCCGTCTCACCACATACAGATATGACATCGCAGTGACTTATAAGCAGCGCAATTGTTGGCTCAAAACGGTCTCTATGTAGTCCATCTTTGTATAACTCGGTTGGGTGGCAATTGGAGGTTGCAACTAAGGTCACGCCATCTTCAAAAAGGGCTTCAAACAATCTCGCCATAATAATGGCATCGCCAATATCGGTGACAAAAAATTCATCAAAACACAATAACGATGTTTGCTCTGCCCAATTTTGGGCGATGCGCTTTAAAGGATCTCTCACACCTTGAATTTGATTGAGCTCTTTATGCACCTGTTGCATAAAGTGATGAAAGTGTAGGCGAGTTTTGTCTGTGACGTCAGTGAATTCATAAAACCAATCCATCAGCATTGTCTTGCCACGCCCGACAGGGCCATAGAAATAGATGCCTTTATTCGAGTGACCACTAGCGAGTGAACGAGAAAGGGCATCTAAAGCTGAAATTGCAGCTTGCTGCGCTGCATCAGGAGTAAGATTTCCACATTCAATTTGTGCTTGGTAATGGCTAGAGATTGACATAGACACTGCAAATAGGAATAGTTAATCCGAATAATATCATAAAGCTATAACTCATGGATGCACTAACAAGATTAAAACAAGCAGTAGACGCCTATTACCCGCTTTCTCAAGACACCTGGTCCGCTATTGCTGCGATCACCAGCATCAAACTACTTGCGAAAGATGAGTGGCTTTACAAAGAAGGAGAGTATCTGACTACTTTTGCATTTTTACATCAAGGGTTAGTTAGATTAGTAAACACCAATACTGCTGGGCAGGAATACAATAAGCGTTTTTTTGTGGCGGGGGAGTTTCCTGGTGTGATGCATGCTCTACATCGCCAAGAGCCCGCCAATCAAGGGATCCAAGCGCTTGAAACATCACAGGTAGTCCTAATCAATTTCAAGCAGTTTAGAGCACTATTAATGGATAATCCGGAATTAATGCGATTTCAAATACTGTATCTTGAAAAGAACTGGTTGTTAGAAAAGGATAAGCGAGAGCTTTATATGGTGCAGTTAGATGCCACGGAGCGCTATCTCGCATTTTTAAAAGAGCAGCCAGAACTTGCTGAGCGTGTACCACAATACCATTTAGCGTCCCATCTTGGGATCACTCCTACACAGTTAAGCCGAATAAGAAAATCGTTAAAAAATTCAGGTTCGTTTACATAGGTAAATGAGCCAAGCTCTTCACCTTGTTAAAGTTGTCTCAACACATAATGGAGAGCAACTTATGCATACTACGCAACTAGAATCGTTATTGAATTGGCGTTACGCCGTCCGCAAATTTTCTGAGCAAACCATTGCTCAGGACAAAGTAGATAAGTTAATCGAACTGACGGGGTTGAGTGCTTCAGCATTTGGCTTACAGCCTTATAAGATTATTCAAATATCCAAGCTATCGATGAAAAAAGCATTGCTACCGCATTCGTATGGGCAACAAAAAGTGCTTGATAATAGCCATCTATTAGTTTTTGCTGCGGATATGTCACCTTTAGATAGCCAAGTAGAGCGCTACATTCAAGACTTTAAGGAGAATCGAAACCTTGATGAGCTTGTCTATGCGCAGATGGAATTGGGTATGAAAGACGCGCTACACACCATGGACTTTGAGTCTCAATATAGCTGGTGTTCTGAGCAGGCTCACTTGGCCCTCGGTACATTACTACTGGTAGCCGCCAGTATGGAAATTGATGTTTGCCCAATGACCGGTATCGATAAGGTTGCCTACGATGACGTATTGGGTCTTTCATCCTTAAACTTACGCACGGTATTAATTGCGCCAATTGGCATTCGTGACAGTACGGATGTGAACGCGAATACAAGCAAAGTAAGGAAATCGAGAGACTTGCTGCATCTTGAGGTATGACTATGATTTTTGCCATATTAGCCGTTTTTGCAGGTGGTGCAATTGCGGTGCAGGCAAGCATGAATGCACAACTTGGCGGCTTATTAAAAAGTCCGATATTGGCAGCTGGAGTGGCGTTTACCGTCAGCGCATTCTATGCCTTTATTGCCTTTCGGGTATCTGATAACGTGCTGCCAGCAACCTCAGAGCTAAAAGCGGTGCCTTGGTACTTGTGGTGTTTAGGTGGGGTGCTAAGTGCAACAGGGGTGGGACTCTGTTATTTTTTAATTCCTAAAATGGGTATAGGTAACCTTATGGCTTATTACTTGTGTGGTCAAATGGTGGTAGCTATGGTGATCGGTCAGCTTGGTCTCTTTGGTGTACCTTATACGCCTATTAACCTGCAAAAAGTCGTGGGCGTGATTGCTGTGCTGACCGGTATTGTACTTATTAACGTTAATCGTTCAGGCTAAAGCTCAGCCATTTCTAAAGCTTTGCTAATAGCTGGTGTTGCCGCAATTTGGCGATAATAGCGGCGTAAATTCTTAAGCGAAGGCGTTTTTTCTAAAAATGTCTTCGCACGTTCACAAAGCATAAATAAATAGCTGTCGCACAGCGTAAATTGATTTGCAAACAGGTAATGATTGTCTGCAAGTAAGGTATCAATAATACCAAACCCTTCTTCCAGTCGACCTTGCTGCGAGCGAATAAGGTCGTCATACATTAAAGCACTTTGGGTGTGTCGTTCTGGGTAGGTATACATCAATAAGTCGCTGTGAATAGAAGCGCTCATAAAATGCATCCATTGCAGGCACTGTGATTTTAGTTTTAGCTCAGTTGGGATAAGCTGCTTGTCGATGTGCTTTTCAGCAAGGTACTGAGAAATTGCAGCGCTTTCAAATAAGGTAAAGTCGTCGTCAACGAGGGCTGGTACTTGTCCGGCAGGGCTTAGTTTTAAGTATTGTGCACTACGGTTGGCGTTTTTTTTGATATCCACCAGTTCAAGTTGATAAGGCTCACCAATGAGTTCTAATAAAATATGAGGCGCAAGGCTCGCACTTTGTGGATAGTAAAAGAGTGTATACATAATTCACCTAATGTTAGGTCACGTGTATCACTCAGGAACAGGGCATAAAATAACAGTGATCACGTGAAGTTAGTTTAATACCAATGTAATAATTGCAATGTTATTGGTATCCAAAATCGGCTCCTTCTTCGCTGTCTCCTATTCAACCTTAGGTGAGGGTTGAGGTTTTCACAAATAAAAATGCCAGCAAATGCTGGCATTTAGATAATTTTAAAGTATTAGCTACGGATTGTAGTAGATAGGAGAGTTAGGTCCAACTGGTAGACCAAAGCCAAATACCCACACGTAGAATAGTGCTACCCAACCTATAAAGAAGAACATGCTGTACGGCAACATAGTCGCTACTAATGTACCTATACCCATGTCTTTTTTGTATTTCGTCGCAACCGCTAATATCAAACCAAAGTAGCTCATCATGGGAGTGATAAGGTTAGTAACTGAATCTCCAATACGGTACGCTGCTTGAATGGTTTCCGGCGCATAGCCGATAAGCATAAGCATTGGAACGAATATCGGTGCCGTGACAGCCCATTGAGCTGATGATGAACCAAGGCTTAGGTTAACTAGTGCACACATGAATATAAACAGTACGAATACTTCAGGGCCAGTTAGGTTTAGCGCCTGCAATAGTGCTGCGCCATTTATTGCAAGGATTGTACCTAGGTTTGTCCACTTAAAGAATGCAACAAACTGAGCGGCAAAGAATACCAACACGATATACATGCCCATAGAGCTCATGCTTTTACTCATTGCATCAATAATGTCGCGGTCATTTTTCATGGTGCCAACCACACGGCCGTACACAAAACCCGGGATAGCAAAGGTTACGAAGATAAATACCACGATCCCTTTTAAAAATGGTGAACCCGCCACTTCGCCTGTTTCAGGATGACGTAAAATACCATCTTCAGGTACTATGGTTAATGCAAGCAGAATGCTCACTACGAGTAGCGATAAACCAGCCCATCTAAGGCCAGACTTTTCTTTTGCAGAAAGCTTCTCGATATTGTTTTCACTTAAATCAACGCTGGCTTCTTTAGGGTCGTATTTCCCTAAACGTGGCTCTACGATTTTCTCAGTGACTAAGGTTCCCACGATGGCAATTAGGAATACTGAAATCATCATGAAGTACCAGTTCGCTTCAGGTCCTACTTGGTAAGTTGGGTCAATCATCTGCGCAGCAGGCGTCGTAATACCAGCTAATAGCGGATCGATTGTGCCAAGCAATAGGTTTGCGCTGTAGCCACCAGATACGCCAGCAAATGCAGCGGCTAAACCGGCAAGCGGATGTCTACCAAGGCTATGGAAAATCATTGCGGCAAGCGGAATAAGTACAACGTAGCCAAGTTCTGATGCGGTGTTAGACAAGATAGCAGCAAATACAACCATGAACGTAACAAGGCGTTTTGAAGCGCCCATTACCATGCCGCGCATTGCAGCTGATAGCATGCCTGAGTGTTCTGCAACACTAACCCCTAGTAATGCAACAAGTACGGTGCCAAGTGGTGCAAAGCCAGTAAAGTTAGTCACAAGACCAGTCACAATGCGTTGCAAACCCTCTGCACTCATTAAGCTTACGACTTCAATGACACCGTCGGGGTCGCGACCTGCGGAGCCTTCTGGGCGAGGATCGATGGCAGATAGCCCCATCCAATCGGCAATACCACTAAATACCACGATGGCGATACAAAACATTGCAAACAAAGTAATAGGGTGGGGAAGCATATTCCCTAAGAACTCAACAGTTGCCAAGAAGCGATTGAATAATCCCCCTTTTTGCCCCTGTTGGTCCTGACTATCAGCTTGCGTCTCTACAGCATTTGACATAGCTAAATTCTCAGTTCCAAAAAATGGCGCAACCTTAGCATTTTTTTTACATGAGATCATGCTTAAGCGGCTATTTGTCCTCTTTTTAGGGTGAAAGGCGGAACATTGTGCAAAAACGGATCAGTTAGAATAGCTTAAGCTGATTTTTATCAGAACTTGCTTGTTTTTTGCGTCCACGACTTGAGCGACGCCTTGAAGCGTGAGTATGAAGCACTCTGCCTGTTTCATCTTTATCTAGATGTTGCTTATAAAATGCGGAGATTTTTTCACGGGCAATTTTTGCTGCGTCATCGGGTAATATAGCAGGGCGCTGATATTGGTCTTCTTTTAAGCTGGTATAAAACCAAGGTGTATGCAAGTAATGCGTTGGAACGTGATTAAGCTCAGGAATGTAGCGGCGAATAAATTGGCCTTCTGGATCATATTTTAGCCCCTGCGTTATGGGGTTATAGATGCGAAACGGATTTATCCCAGTAGTGCCTGACTGCATTTGTACCTGAGGATAGTGGATCCCAGGTTCATAATCTATAAATAGAGTGGCAAGTCTTGCTGCTGGTTGTTTCCAATCAAGCCATAGATGATAGCTTGAAAACGCCATCAACATTGCGCGCATGCGAAAGTTTATCCAGCCTGTGGCGATCAGCATTCGCATACAGGCATCAATAAAGGGGACGCCCGTGTTGCCGTGAGCCCAAAGTTCATAACGTTGCGTATTAAATTCACTCGCACGCATATCAATTAAGGATGCATGCACAGCGCGCTCAGCATAAAGCGGTTCTGATTCGAGCTTTTGCACAAAGTGGCTATGCCAGTAAAGCCGTGATAAGAAACCGCTCTTATTGCGTTTTGAGTCAACATTTAATTCAAGAGTTTGTTGTAACACATCCCTGAGGCTTAGCACGCCATAGGCCAAATACGGACTGAGTCTGGAGCTACTGGTTACGGCTTTTACCGGGCTTGAGATACCAAATAAATAGTTGTCTATCCTATGATTAAAAAAGCTATTCAAGGTTTGCTGCGCGGCTTTGAGTCCACCTAATTGTGGCTTTGGGGCTGAGTTGCTGTCATTCCCAGGGTAGTCATTTAAAAGTGCAATACCACTATGCTGTTGCAGCAGTGGATTGATTTTTGAAGGCGTTGGTAGGCAGTCGCTTTGCAGCCAGTCCTCGGCTTGCTGTTGCCACTTATCACGATTAATTTTTCCCCTAAATACGGCTTGTTGGCGATATTCTTCATACGATACGTGTCGTTCTTTGCACCAGGCAATAACACGCAAATCGCGCTCAAATGTCCATGTATTCCCCGTTTCTTGATGGCAATAAAGGGTTGCGATCGCGATGTGCTGATGGATCTTTTCAAGTATTTCAATGATATCACCCTGGCGAATCGTCAGCGTGCCACCTAAAAGCTGCAGCTGCTCTGCAAGGCTTAGCAGCGACTCCTTCAAAAATTGAAATTGTCTTTCGCTGGTATCGGGGAGCTGCCAGTATTCAGGTTCGATAACATACAATATCAGGGTTGGTCTGCCATTATTACACGCTTCGTAAAGTGGTCTATGGTCGGACACTCTTAAGTCACGTTTGAGCCAAACGAGGTTAATCATCTAACACACCCTTAAACAATAAAGGGTAGCGGCGTAGGCGTTTTCCTATGTAGTCGTCGGCGAGGATCTGCTGGCAAATTCGCTCTACATCATCGTCCACCGCAAACACCCAATCAAAGCGCTCAATGGCGAGCAAAAATCCACGTTTTAAAAAGCGTTGCTGGCGAAATTCATCGCAGTTCTGTTTGATTATCTTGAGTTTACTTGGATTTTCCCTGAGCGCTTCGACGACCTTACTTACATATGTGCGGGTTTGTTTGCTTTCAGGGTGGGGACGTCTAACGCGACGTCCTCGGTTGGTATTTGGATATAAGCTACTCATTCGCCTCTTTAAAAATGTAATCTAGCTTCTTAATAAAATCGTCTTTGTGCTTATCTTGTTCATAATCCAAGTGATAAGTATTATGAAACCCAGAGCGCAGTAACACGCCACTGCCTTGCAGGTATATGGTGTAACCATCTGGATCTGAATAGGCCACTATGCCCTCATAGCGTTTACCTTCTTCGGTTACTTCACCGTGCTTTTGAATATGCTCGAACACCGTTAACAAGAACTTGCTATCTAATTCATTTTTCATTGTTCACCTCGATACTTGGAATACGCTTTCACTGTGATAGCCGATCACTTAACTAACGCTGAAATTGCCTTAAATTGCTCATTTTTGGCTGATTTTAGCCACTGAAATAAAATAGACTCTAAAGCCAAAAAGCGTGCGCCATCTGCCTGCATCTGCATTAGCGCCCAATCAGTGTGTTTTGGATTGCGTGAGCAAATACCATCGGCAACTATTACAACGTTGAAATTGTCCGCCAGCAGGTCATTGACGGTTTGTTGTACACAGATATGACTTTCGAGGCCAACCACGACGATGGTGTCGCGTTTATATTCTTGAATAGCTTGTTTGCATGATTCAACGTGGTAAGCACTAAACGCGGTTTTTTCGATAACCGGGAGATTAAATTCAAGTAAACTCGGTGCTGTATGGCCAAGCCCTTTGGGATATTGCTCAAAAATCAGTGCGGGAACAGTCAAATGTTCTGCAGCTTGTAGTAGGGTGGTTACTTGGCGCTCGATATCGCCAAATACCTCAATATGAGGACGAAATTTTTCTTGAATATCGATCACTAAGATCATGCTGTCCGAAGGTATCAAATTCATCATCTTCTCCTTAGAGATTACGTTGCAAGGCGAGCACGCGCGCTTCGCTAATACGTTATTTATTCGTTACAATGGTATACCCACTTAAAAAGTAAACGGTTTTGGCGTGAAAGTACATTTTCTTGGCACTTCTTCAGGTAGCCCATCTAAACAACGTAATATGTCGGCAGCGGCAGTAAGCTTTGAAAATACCAAAGCCTGGGTACTAATTGACTGCGCCGAAGCAACCCAGCATGCGCTGCTGCACAGTGAGTTAACCCTATATCATCTCGAAGCGATTTGTATTACCCATCTTCATGGGGATCATTGCTATGGATTACCCGGACTCATTTCATCCATGGCATTAAACTCTCGCAAAGCGCCGCTAAAATTAATTGCGCCGAGGGCCGTTATTCAGTTTGTGCAAAGCTGTTTTACACTGACAGAGGTGAGACTAAGTTTTGACTTAATCACCATCGCCCTTGAAGAAATAAACGATAAGCTACCGCTTGAAAGTTGCGATATCGAAACCATAGCGCTACAACACAGAGTGCCCAGTGCTGGCTATAAGCTCACGGAAAAGTGCATTCCTCGCAAGTTAAAAATAGACCAACTCCAGCAAGATGGCATTGCGTCTGGCGGCCACTACAACCTGTTGCAAAAGGGTCAAGACGTAGAATACCAAGGCCGACTTTTAACCTCAGATGACTACAGTTTTTATAGTTGGCAACCTCGAGTTGTAATAATTTGTGGTGATAACGAAAAGCCCGGCTTGCTATCGCAGATGATAAAAGGGGTCGATTTGCTTGTTCATGAAGCTACCTTTACCGCTGCTGATCTTCATAAAGTAGGTTTTCATACAGGACATAGCGATGCCAAGCGCATCGCTCAATTTGCACAATTACATCAAGTGCCGATGCTCGCGCTCACTCATTTTAGCGTGCGCTATCATGGCGAGGGCATGCTGCAGCCTCTTATTGAAGAGGCCAAGTTGCACTTTAGCAATGCACTCATCATTGCAGAGGATGGTCTGATTGTAGACATTCCAAAGCAAAAGCAAGTTGAGTGCGTAACAGCTTAGCTCTGGGATTGCTCGCAAAACCAACGCCAATCGGCTACGACTTGCTCGCTGTAATGACTGGCCGATTTGACCAATTCATCGATGAGACTAGGCAAAATGGCTACGGCATCCTCTTGAAATTGTAAGGAGCGTCTATCTGCTCGCATATGTGAAAGGGCAAGTGCTTCACCGCAAGCTTCTGCATATTGGCTAAAGCCCGACTTAGTCGCTGCACGTTTACCGATGGTGATGTCTTCTGGGTCTATACCAACGCGAGCATGATGGCGCGAGCGTACCAGCCAGTGACTGCCTTGCCACAGTGCATTATCTAAAATGAGATCGGTACGGCGCTGCATTTTTCTTTGACTGTTGACGGTTAAGTGTGCGGGATCTAAGCGATTCACAGGGCTTAAACTTGCAAAGTAAGCAAGAGGCGAAGCGAGTTGCTGTTGTTTTACCTCCACAATGTGGCATAGCGGCAAAATATCTTTAGTGGGCTTTTGTACGTTTGGGCCAACCAACAAATAATATCTGCTCAGATGCAATGAGCCTGTGCCTTGGTCGATACGCTCAACACAATCTAAAATTTCGTCATCAACATAGGGCGCGAAGTGATGAATAAGGTTTTCTTTTAAATCGGGGTCAAGTTGCTTAAACTTCAGTTTGTCTTCGCGAAAACGTAGCGGCTTAATGCTGAGGTCGATTTCCTTTGCGAGCGTGCTTTTTATCGTAAACGCGGCGCCACCCGCCATTCTTTGCAACCCTTTTTGCCATCGTTTATGCAGTATATGATTATTATCAAATTCGGTTAAGCCTGTGTTGCTATCGACCTTATGCTCCAGCGACAACTGACAGGCTTTTAGGTAACTGTGTAAAAAGTCCAATTGTGCTTGGGCAACTAGCTCTTTACTGACCAAAGGTTTACTTCGGTCTTTAATATCCTGAGCTTGCTCTTGAATACGCCCACCTTCTAGTTGGGTAAGCGGTAAACTCACTAAAAAGCGAAACAGGTCCCATACAGCGTGTCCGACGCAGGCGTCATCGAAGTCATTAGGTTCAAAAATTAGGGTATCGCCGTGGCTGCCTTCTTCACTATGAAAGCCAAAATTGCCCGTATGACAATCGCCCATTACGTAGGTGAGTGGCAGGCTGGTGGCCGCTTCAGGTAACTGTAATTGTTGCTCCAGTAAGTCCTTATACATAAGCGCGGCACTACCACGGAAGAACCGAAATGGACTGAGTCTCATTTTGTCGAATTTACTGCACTCATTGCTTACGTGAATGCCTTCACGCTCATTAAAGTAAGATGCAAGATAGTCGTGACGATTCATGGATTAGTCCTCCCTTTGAATAATACCCAATTGAGATTTTGCCAGTTTTACAACGGCTTTATCGATAGGTGGGGGACTAGTATCAACCCCCTTACTTAGTGCTTCGACAATGGTTTTCATCACTTGTACGCGGGCATACCATTTATGTTCCGCGAGGATCAAATGCCATCCCGCTAAATTTGTATCGGTTTTAGCAAACATATTATCAATTGCTTGCTCATAATCTTGTCGCTTTTGGCGGTTGCGAATATCTTCTTCCGTTAGTTTCCAGCGCTTATACGGATTATTTAAACGCTCTGTAAAGCGCTTGAGCTGTTCATCTTCGCTAATGTGTAAAAATAGCTTAACAATGCGGACGTTATCATCTGTTAGCAGACGCTCAAATTCATTGATTTCTTGATAGGCGCGGTGCCACTCTTGCTCACTAGCAAACCCTTCAACCCGTTCTACCAACACTCGGCCGTAATATGAACGGTCAAAAATAGTCATAGTACCCCGAGGAGGTAGCTTAGTTTGAAACCGATAAAGGTAATGCCGGCCTTGTTCCTCAGGCGTTGGTTTTGCGATTGGGTAGACCTTAACGCCGCGCGGATCGAGCTGTTCTGTCATGCGGCGAATAGCGCCTCCTTTACCAGCCGCATCCCAGCCTTCAAACACTAAAATAGCGCGCTTCCCTTGATGAAAATAGGCTTGTTGCACATGTAATAGCTGGGTTTGCCAGTACTTTAACTCGCTTTTGTAGTGTTTTTTTGAATCAATAGCAGGATGTGTCATGGGAGGCTTAACACTTAGCCCGCGATTTAGCGCCTTTATTTCTGATACATAACTGGTCATGCTAACTCCTTTAATCGCCTTTGGTTAAGTTGGCCCCGTTGTTGTCAAAGTGCTGTTCAACGCGAAAATATTACCGCACCAACTAACTTTTGAGCGTGTTAGAGTAACCTAGAGTAAACTCTACAGGGACTTTTTGACAATGATATGTCATACCATTTTGTCTTACACTTCCTTAATTTGAGGGAGCTAATCGGGCGCTAACGGCGTTAAAAACTTCTCATCATTTAGAACAGGCAAATAGCAAAATTTTTCCTTGATTGAATAACTGACTCCATCAGTATAAAATCTACCCCGAATAATATCTCGCGCTCATTGATGAGTAGCAAATTGCATTGATGAGGAACAACCGGAATAAACAAGGAAGGATTGGCATGAAGCCTTTTGACAAATGGCCTGCGCTTATGCAAGACGCACAGCAAGGTACATTCGATGATTCACTTTTTCAGTCAGATTCAGACGTAAAAAATTCGGCACAACCAACCAGATTGCCGATGGCTAAAGTGCCCACCATCATTCTTAAAGCACTTAACCCCCATCACACCGACTATATTCGTATTGACCCAAAAGAAGCTCGTTACTGGCATGGTGGACTTCATCACCATGACGATAGACAACTACTTGTTATTTCAAATAACCAAGCACAACGTCTCAAAACGGTTTCTCAAGGCAATATAAAGGAGATCTTTGCGTTTATTAAAAAGTCAGCGCTTGAGGCTAAAGTGGAAGGTCAGTTCGGTTCTGGTGGCAGTAAAGGCTTCTCGGGTGGGGCGGGAGAGTTAAGCCAAAACGGTGCACATTTAGGTGCCGCAGCTAAATATGCTGCTACAAGCGATTACTCAAAAAATGATGGTGTGGGCTTCAATAGTAGCCAAGGAGCAGGTACAACGCGCCTGTCAATGGGTAAGAGTAACGCTGGCATTCAAAAAACACCCACTAAGCTAGAAAGTACAGCACAACCCATAGATACTATTGCGCCATCTGTCATTATTGGTCAACCTAATCCAAAGCAAATCGTAAAACTAGAGCAAAACCAAGCCACTAAAAGACGTTTTGCAAATCATGTATTAGGGCCGGGAGAAACTGCCGCGAGTGTTGTCGAGCAGTATACTGGCACACCAAATGAAAGCCGTATATATGGCTTCAACCATCCTCAGTTTACTATAAAAAATCCTCCCAAAGCGGGTGATAAAGTCAGGGTGAATACCGGCTTTGACGTACTAGTTAAAGGACAATTCTATAATAGCAACAGCGTTAACCTAATCTGGAAAGGGCCAACGTCGGGTTCAAAATCAGCCATATTGGAGCAAGTGAATGGCAACTACATACCAGACAGAGGTTATGATTGGGAGTTGGCGCTACCGCTTGTGGCGGGGGAATACACATTAACCGCTGAAGCCGGAGGTGCGACGCACTCCGTGAGTTTTTCGGTTGAAGAATCTGAAGACCAACAGGAAATTATTGATTTTATATATATTCCAGAAGATAACAGCTTTATAGCGGTCACGCAGTCACTTGCCGATATTTTAGAGCAAGAAATGGAAGTACTTAACCCTCCCATGGAGCAGCTAAAGCAAGCGCTGGCTGGACAACAAGACCTCTCGAAGCAAGATGATAAAGTAATTGACGCAAAAAAGGCGTTAAACGAGACCCTAAAACCACTTGTTTCAGGCCCTACCGCTAATAAAATTACCGAAGTCATTGGCTTTAAAGGCCGAAAGTATACCTATGTGCGCAGTGATAAAATCGCCAATCATACTAGACGCTATAAAATTGATACGGACATTCGAAACGGTCGTCGTTTTAGCGATGCGAATGGCAACTTAGACCGTAGCAAACTGAACAAAGCGCTTAAAAATGATTTGAGCAAGCTAAAGGTCAATTTTAAGTATGATAAGAAGCTTGTCGACACGTATACAACCATATGGGGCGAATGGGCTAGGGAGCTAAATGAAGATCTAAAGATAAAAAGGTTTGAAAAAAGCGACTATTTTGATGCCAGTGCAGAGGCGCGATTAATGCGCTATACCCATGGTGCAGGCATTGCTGCAAACTTTAGCCCAAAGGATGGTGTCTTTTCATTTCAAGCTGATGCCAAAGTCGATTTTGCAGTCGGTGAAGCAAAAGCTGCAATGAGTGGTTACTACCCTAATAAAAATGGGTATGAATTTAAGTTTATGATGCCACTTAAAAATACGACCAAAGAGCGTGAGATAAACTTAGGCGCGATCCGATTAAATGCGACCATTGCCCTTTTTGGCTATGCAGGAGCGAAATTACAAGCGGCGGCAAATGTAGGCTGTACAGTAAAGCAAGGTAAAATGATGCTTGAGGGATTAACCCCTGAACAAGTAAAAGCACTTAGCCGCGCCGATCGCAAGTTTGAACCTGTAAAAGGCGAGCTGAGCGCATTTGCTGGGGTATCCGCAGGCTGTGAGTTAACAGGTGCTTTGCAATGGGATAACCCAGAAAAATCTGGTAAATCTAGTTTTTGTGATTTAGCTAAACTAGGTGGAAAGGCAGAAGGCGCATTTGGCGCCGGTGCACACGCCGGGTGTTTTATTGGTTATGAAGACGGAAGGTTTATACTTCGCGCGAAATTGGGACTTATCTGGGGCGTAGGTGCTGGTGGAGAATTAGTCTGTGAGATAGGTGTAGATGAAATTGTCACGCTTGCCCAATTTGTTTATCACCAGCTTAAAAATAATGATTATGATTACCTTGAATTTATCCAAGAAGATGCTTTTAAAGTATTATACAAAGCAGTATCTATGCACATAGCAACAGGTGATGAAATTATTAATTTCGTAGGTTCTAGTGTTCGTCAAGTCGATACATGGTGGCGAGGAACTGTTTTAATCCATGAGCGCGCGAAAGATATGATGGATAATATTCTACAAAAGCCCGAAATGTTAAAATTTACGGTGCCTGAAGCTAAGGGAGCAATGCTAAATTTACTTGCTAATCCAAATTTAGCGAATTTAATTGACTCTGATGCATACAGCTGGTCCGGCTTAAATGAGCGACGTGAAAATGCGATTATTATTGTACTTAAGCATATTCTTTGCACAGAGGAATTAGACGAAGTATTGCAGAATATGGGAGAGGGCGGTGAAAAATGCAGCCGAGAAGAGGGATTATCTCAGCTTAATAGTATTTTAGAAGGCGCTCAGCAGCATGAATTTGATGCATGGCGACGCAAACTACCAAGTCGAGCACGCTCCGGTTCGGTTGCCGTCGCGATGCTTAATATTAGTCCATTTGTAGCACTTGCATAACAGCGTAATAGCAACCAAAGTTAGCTACTTTGGTTGCATATCTAGCGGTGTAGGTTGATTTAGTACGCATCTAAACCCGATGTCCCTATAGCTAGTGTTCAGTTCATTAGACTCTTGCCGAGTATAAACATTGCTGCCACGTGGCGACTCCATGAAAGTTCCGCCTCGCATAACCTTTTTTGTGCCTTCTTTTGGTCCTTTGGGATCCTGCTCTGGGGAGTTTTGATAGTAATCCTCAGCCCACCAGTCATTAACCCATTCAATCATATTGCCACTTAAGTCATAAAATCCCAATGGGTTAGCGGGGTATGTGCCGGAGGGTTCCGCATAATCAGTATTTAGTTCATAATTCCGACCTTCTTCTATCCGCCCGTTATCTGTGGCAAAAAGAATATTCTCGCCACGGTTTCGTGCTGCAAATTCCCATTGTGCTTCTGTTGGTAAATCAAAGGGGAGTTGTGTGAGTTTCGCCAGCCATAAACAATAGTTTTTTGCGCCATACCAACTTACTCCAGCAGGGAATTCAGGGGCGCGCCAAATTTCATCTTTATCCCATTCTTCCCACACGGTTTTTGGTAGGTCATTTACTGCGGTATGTAAATCAAAATCGCCATAGCTTACCTCATAAGCGCCCATCGAATAGCTGGTAAGGGTCACCTTATGAGCGGGTTTATTATCGCGGGCTATGGTCCAAGGCAAGTTATTAGGACCTCCACCATCGCCCATCATAAAACTGCCGCCTTCAACAAACACCATTTGGGCTTTTGTGCGCTCAATCAGTATTTGCACTTGTTTGTCTTGCTCGCCAGTAAGCGCGTCTATTTGTTGGCCAAGGTCGTCACACCCGCTCATTACCAAACACAGTACTGCGAGGCTGGGAACGGTTGTGTATTTATTGGTGATAATATTGCGGCGATTAATGTTGGCAAAGTGGGGGAGTGAATGTATCCGTTTATTTTCCATATGGTGACTTTCCTATGTTACTTATTTATCCTTAGTGCAGCTCAAGCATACCAAGCGTACAGGCGAAATCAAAACTGCAACAGCATAAAGTAAGTAGTTTGAATAAACGCTGACTTTTACGATGACAATGAACTAGTTAACTGATTGAACAGGAATTGGCTTAGCTTGATTAAGCACGCAGCGAAATCCAGTTGCCCTGTATGCCTTTTTTAGTTTCTCAGATTCTTGCCGTGTATATACATTACTGCCACGGGGAGACTCTAAAAACATCCCGCCACGCATGACCTTTTTTGTGCCTTCTTTTGGCCCTTTAGGATCCTGTTCTGGGGAGTGTTGATAGTAATCCTCAGCCCACCAGTCATTGACCCACTCAATCATATTGCCGCTTAAATCATAAAATCCTAATGGGTTAGCGGGGTATGTGCCAGAAGGCTCCGCATAATCAGTATTTAGTTCATAATTCCGGCCTTCTTCTATCCGCCCGTTATCTGTGGCAAAAAGAATATTCTCGCCACGGTTTCGTGCTGCAAATTCCCATTGTGCTTCTGTTGGTAAATCAATTGGGAGTTGTGTGAGTTTTGCCAGCCATAAACAATAGTTCTTAGCACCATACCAACTCACTCCCGCAGGGAATTCAGGGGCGCGCCAAACTTCCCCTTTACCCCAATCCTCCCACATGGTTTTTGGTAGGTCGTTTACTGCGGTATATAAATCAAAATCGCCATAGCTTACCTCATAAGCGCCCATCGAATAGCTGGTAAGGGTCACCTTATGAGCGGGCTTATTATCGCGAGCTATGGTCCAAGGCAAGTTATTTGGACCACCGCCATCGCCCATCATAAAGCTGCCGCCTTCAACAAACACCATTTGGGCTTTTGTGCGCTCAATTAGTGCTTGCACTTGTTTGTCTTGCTCGCCAGTAAGCGCGTCTATTTGTTGGCCTAGGTCGTCGCACCCAGTCATTACCACACACAGTACTGCGAGGCTGGGAACGGTTGTGTATTTATTGGTGATAATATTGCGACGGTTAATGTTGGCAAAGTGGGGGAGTGAATGTATCCGTTTATTTTCCATATGGTGACTTTCCGTATGTTACTTATTTATCCTTAGTGCAGCTCAAGCATACCAAGCGTACAGGCGAAATCAAAACTGCAACAGCATAAAGTAAGTAGTTTGAATAAACGCTGACTTTTACGGTGATAAATGAGATGACAATGCACTAGTTAACTGATTGAACAGAAAGTGACTTCGCTTGGTTTAGCGCACAGCGAAATCCTTTAGCACGATACGCTTCATCAAGCTCATCTGACTCTTGCCGTGTATATACATTACTACCGCGAGGAGACTCTAAAAATCTTCCTCCTCGCATAACCTTTTTTGTGCCTTCTTTTGGCCCTTTAGGATCCTGCTCTGGGGAGTGTTGATAGTAATCCTCAGCCCACCAGTCATTGACCCATTCAATCATATTGCCGCTCAAGTCATAAAATCCTAATGGGTTAGGCGGATAGGTGCCACTAATATGCGGCTCTGGCTCTTCGGCGAGAGAGTAATTTACACCGAGTTCAAGCATACCTGTATTGGTGGCAAACAAAATATTTTCGCCACGGTTTCGTGCTGCAAATTCCCATTGTGCTTCTGTTGGTAAATCAAAGGGGAGTTGTGTGAGTTTCGCCAGCCATAAACAATAGTTCTTAGCACCATACCAACTCACTCCCGCAGGGAATTCAGGTGCGCGCCAAACTTCCCCTTTACCCCAATCCTCCCACATGGTTTTTGGTAGGTCGTTTACTGCGGTATATAAATCAAAATCGCCATAGCTTACCTCATAAGCGCCCATCGAATAGCTGGTAAGGGTCACCTTATGAGCGGGCTTATTATCGCGAGCTATGGTCCAAGGCAAGTTATTAGGACCTCCACCATCGCCCATCATAAAGCTGCCGCCTTCAACAAACACCATTTGGTCTTTAGTGCGCTCAATTAGTGTTTGCACTTGTTTGTCTTGCTCGCCAGTAAGCGCGTCTATTTGTTGGCCTAGGTCGTCACAACCGCTTATGACCAAGCATAGTAATGCCGTTAAAGGGGTTAATATCTGGTGATCAATCTTGTCCATAAGTGTGCTATCCACAAGGTCTTTGCATACACATTTATCATAACTTGTTTAGCTGTATTGAAACATAGCCAATGTGGCAGTAAGACCAATGTATAAATATTAAAATGACAATATAACGCTTGTGATTTATATTGCTTGGGCACTACAACCCTTGAAAGAATGAATGCTGTTCAAGCTGTTGGCGGCTTTTTAATTTATAAGCAAGATTATGCCCAAAAAGAGTATGCTATGAAATCTGCAGTATTGGTAATTGATGTACAGAGTCTTTTATTCGACCCAGAGCCCAAACCGTATGCAAGTGAAGAGGTGTTAAGCCAAATTAACTTAGTGACAGATTGGGCTCGAAAGCAAGGCATGCCAGTTATCTATATTCAACATGAGCAAAACGGTACTGCGATTGAGTATGGTAGTGAAGGTTGGCAATTACAATCAGTACTTCAAGTTGACGCCAATGATCAGTTCGTGCGTAAAACCACCCCAGATTCATTTTTAAACACAAATCTGTCTAACATACTTGAAGAACATGGAGCTCAACATATTTATGTTTGTGGTTATGCTACAGAGTTTTGTGTTGATACAACGAGTCGGCGAGCCGCGGGTTTGGGTTATGCAGTTACATTAGTGGCGGATGCCCATACCACACATTGCAAAAAGCACATGTCAGGTGAACAAATAAGAATACATCATAATGCCACACTGCCAAGTATCTCCAGTTTTGGAGTGAAAATATCCGCGGTGTCTACTGCCAAAATTATTGCTTTAGGTGACTGATACAGTCTAATTTTGTTGAGGGATTACCATTTCCTGTCACTGTTTTCACTTACTCGTCCTAATAACCGGCTGTTAAGGGTTATACATGTTATTACACAAGTGTGAAGCAAACCGGAAATGGTCCTCCTATAAGTTTTGATCTAAGTCTTTGAACCAAAGGACTATTCAATCCACATCCATGCAATTAAAGGCGGGGTAGTCGCGTTTTTAAATGTGATATTAATTACGATATCGTCCTGTGTGTTCTCGTATTTCGCTGCAAATATCAGCATTGGATCCTGACCTCTTCGAAGAGACGCTAACAAGGTTTTGGATTTTAAGCGGCCAAGCTGCGGCGCGATTTCATGGTATGCCCGTAAAAATCCCTCCTCAGAAACCTTTTTGGCTAAGTCGGCGGTTATTACAGATAAATATGCTTGATAGTTTCCTCTCTCATGCGCTTTCAAAGCATTGTCGACAACTGGCATGAGAAGGCGAAGCGCCTCTTTTTCAGTTGAACCAAACGTTCCAAAATAATTCATAACTATTATCCTTGTCTAATCATCTTCACTACTGATTTTTCAACAACAGGTAATGAATATAAACAATATTTTTAAGTGTCTCAAACACTGTAAAAAGTCTAAGTACCTATTTCAATTGTGGGGTTAATACTTTTATACTAGGGTCTGTTGTTCTTTGCTGCTGCAAAAACAAACTTGAAAGATAAACAGGCCCTAACTTACGAGTAAGCAACGTTATTTAATAAGGAGATAGTAATGAATGCTTATAATATCGAAATATTGAAACAATCCATTGACGATAAAACACGCTTTGATGGCTGGGTATTTGGTTTGCCCCCCGGAATTAAAGCCAATCAATGGCCGCTGGACCCACATACCGGCTACCCGCTAAAACACAGCTTTACACTAAAATTGCCAGAGGGTTATCGCACTGATGAGAATGCGTATGCGGTTAGCTTTTTTGCAATCGCGGTTGATCACAATGATGGCGGGCCCGAATATATTGAAGGGTTAGAAGAGGCGTTATTTGCCGAGCAGTCGCCAGATGAACCGCTATTCAAACCCTTTTGGCAGGCGATGCAAACGGTTCATCCTAGCTGTAAGTTTGCAGCGGATACGCTAGATTGTTATTACGCAACGCTCCTGCTTAGTGAAGCTGAGTTTTACGGCGAGCTCTGTTCACCGCCAACCATTATTGAACGGCATTTTGAAGATGATGTTTGCGTCCCTGGATGGCTAGTCGAGGGTGGGGCGAGTTGCTTTTGGAAAATGAACTATTCCCAGTACCTCAGTTTGCCAGCTGAAGAGTACCAAATATATCGCGAGCTTGGTGGAATTCCCCCAGAAGCAGTAAGTTTTAACCGTGCAATTACGCTTGTTGCTAACCCTAGTGATCCTAATGCGGGCAAGATGCCCAGCGAATATGAAGATACAGGTTATATTGATCCGTACGAAGGCGACCCTGAGTGGTTAGAGAGTGTTTCGCCAAACCATTTAGGCGGGACGAGTTTAAACGGTCAAGGGATCCCTGATTTTCTTACACCTTACTACATCGAATTCGAAGAGATCTTAGGTGGGCATAACTTTGGCGGAGGGATAGGTATGCTTGATTTGGTAACTCGTGAGTTTGATTGGAGTTGTGGCTAATATTAACTAAAAAAGCAGCCATAAAGGCTGCTTTACAATTTGGGCAGAGTGCTTAGGCAAGCACTGATTTTAAACGCGATTATCTTGCGTTAGTACTTTCAAAGATTTTGTCAGCAGAAGCTGCAACAAAACCAGTATAGATCTCGCCGTCAGGCTTGGCATAACGCAGAGCAAACTCATAGAAGCAGCTTGGAATGCTAAATGCACCATCGTTAAACTGTACGTTTTGATGATCAGCAAGCGTCGAAGATTGTTCTAGTAACACTTCTGGAGAGCCTTTGATCTCGCCGCCAGAGGTGTTTAGTTCAAAACCGTTGTCTTTGAGCGCTTGGTTTACAGCTTCAATTGTGGTGAAGTTCTTCAGGTAGTTGATGCTTACCGTAAAGTGGTTAGCGCGGTAACCCCATGCAGACATCCATGCGGCATACTCGCTCTCAGCCAGTAGTTTTTTGTATGTCTCGTGAGAAACGCGCCAGTGGGTGCCAGAATACAGGAAGTTTTCAGCTGTTACTGCAGACTCGTCGATTTGCTCAACCATGTCTTTAACGATAGCTTGTAGTTCTTCTGAACATTTTTCAACGAGCAGCTCAGAGATAAACACCTTTGGTTTCGTTGGATCTTGGTGTTCATAGTGCTTGGCATATAGCTTTTTCGCTTCAAAGTGGTATTCGCCACATTCTGTGTAACCTACTGCTTTAAAATGTGCAGCGAGCTTTTCTAGACCTACTTTTTCAATATTAAAAGTACGCAATGCGATGTGGTCATTGATCACGTCGTCTTTTTGCGTTGAGCCGAGTAGTTCATGAACTTTAACTGCAGAAGGTGTTACTTCTAGGTAGTTGTCCCACAGGCGTTCAAATAGTGTATCTACGTTGTTGTGCATAATGGTTTCCTAATTTTTTGTCTTGGTGACAGCTTGTTAAACTTTATACCAATTGGTATCAGCACGACATTGAAATCTATAGTTTAAATGCGTTTATCAGTTCACCTTGAGTGACATCAAGCGCATTGGCTACCTCTACGGTCAGCTGAATTTTTTCTTCCGCTTCGCACAGATAAGCCTGATCGGTAAACGTGGCTTTAAACGCGTCTAATCGACCATTTGAAATAGCAAGATTAGGGAGCTTGTCAGGTAGTGAAGCGACTATTTCAACCTCACCTTTAAACGACTCTCTAACCGTTCTAATGTTGTCTAGTTTGGCTTCTACCGTTGGACCTGCGTCGAACAAGTCAACATAGCCACGGTGTTCAAACCCTTCTTTTTGTAATAAACGCAAAGCAGGCTTGGTTTTCTCGTGCACTTTACCTATCACAGCTTGTGCTTCTGGACTTAGTAGGTTTGCATAGATGGGATACTTGGGCATAAGTTCACAAATAAACACTTTGTCCCCGAGACCGACCAAGTGATCTGCTTGCGGAAATTCAATGCTAAAAAAGTGTTCTTGCAGCCACTGCCAAAATGGCGAATGGCCATGTTCGTCACTTACACCACGCATTTCCGCAATAACGGTGTCGCTAAAGCGTTCTGCATGTTCTGCCATAAATAAGAAACGACTTCTTGAAAGAAAGCGACCAGCGAAGCCTTGACGATGACCTTCACGTAAAAATAGCGTGCAGATCTCAGAGCTTCCAGTGTAGTCGTTACACATCGACAGAATATCGACGGTATTATAGACACCCAAAGTTCTTGAGTGATGTACTGTTTTACCAAGATGATAGTGATATAAAGGCACTGACATACCGACCGCGGCTTCAATCGCAGTGGTACCTATAATTTCGCCCGTTTGTGTGTCTTCAAGAACGAATAAATAGCCTTCGTCGTATGGTTTTGATACTGACTTTGCAAAGCTTTCAACCGAGCGGTTAATTTTATTAGACAACAATTCGTCATCTACTGGCAGTGAGGTAAACCCATGGCCAGATTCAACCGCAATGGTTTTTAGCGCGTCGAAGTCAGTTTTTTGTATTGGTCTTAATACTAACATGAGAAAGAGGAGACCGAGGTCCCCAGCTCCTTAGCCGTTTACTACTGCAGCAACCGCTTGTTCAAAGCGTGCTAGACCTTCTTGGATCTCTTCATCAGTGATCACAAGGGAAGGCGTAAAACGAACTACGTTAGTACCAGCAACTAATGACATTAAACCGTGCTCTGCACTTGCTACTAGGAAGTCGCGTGCACGGCCTTCAAATTTATCATTGAGCACTGCACCAAGAAGAAGACCTTTACCGCGCACTTCAGAAAATACATTGTATTTGTCGTTAATAGCATTTAGGCCATCTCTGAATAGTTGTTCTTTGGCTTTTACGCCAGCTAACACCGATTCTGTATTTACGGTGTCAAATGCAGCTTCCGCTACTGCGCAGGCCAGTGGATTACCACCATAAGTTGAGCCATGGGTGCCTACTTTAAGGTGAGCTGCAATTTCAGTGGTAGTAAGCATCGCGCCAATCGGGAAACCGCCACCTAGTGCTTTTGCGCTAGTTAGGATATCAGGTGTTACGCCCAGTCCTTGATAAGCATATAGATCACCAGTTCGGCCAACACCCGTTTGTACTTCATCAAAAATAAGTAGCGCGTTGTGCTTATCACATAGTTCGCGCACAGCTTGGACAAACTCAGCATTTGGAGAAATGATCCCGCCTTCACCTTGAAGCGGTTCCATCATAACTGCGCAAGTATTGTCTGAGATTGTTTTTTCAAACGCAGCTAAATCGTTATAGTCGATATGAGTGATATCAGCAGGTTTTGGACCAAAGCCATCTGAATAGGCTGCTTGACCACCAACCGTTACCGTGAAGAAAGTACGACCATGAAAGCCTTTGTTGAATGCGATAATTTGCGTTTTTTCTGCACCAAATTTATCCAGTGCCCAACGACGCGCAAGTTTAAGTGCCGCCTCGTTTGCTTCGGCGCCTGAGTTTGCGAAATAGACTTTTTCTGCGAATGTTGCATCAGTTAACTTTTTGGCAAGGCGAAGCGCCGGCTCGTTGGTCATCACATTTGATAAGTGCCAAATCTTTTCGCCTTGCTCTTTAAGTGCAGAGACTAGTGCTGGATGACAATGGCCTAGACAGTTTACGGCGATACCGCCTGCAAAATCGATGAACTCTCTACCTGTCTGATCCCATACGCGAGAGCCTTGGCCTTTAACTGGAATAACGGCTGACGGGTTGTAGTTTGGAACCATGACTTCATCGAATAATTCGCGATTTGCTTGCATGACGCTTTCTCCTAAATTGTTATCATTGTGCGGTATTACTGTCGAGCAGAAGCTGATTACTTGTTGTTCTGCTCGCAGCCAACTTGCTATTTCTTCATTATTACGCGCTTTTGTAATAATTTGCAGTGCAATAATTCACATATTTGCTATCATTTATGTCAAATTAACATGATTAAATTGCAAAATGATTAGTTCACAAGACGAAAAGCTCATTGCACTGTTGCGTAATAATGCACGAGAGAGCATCTCTGAGTTGGCACGTAAGTTAGACCTTTCCAGAACCACAGTACAAAATCGTATCGCAAAATTAGAGCAAAATGGCGTAATTAAAGGCTATCGCGTAGAGTTCGCGGAGCAGTATATGGACGATTTAGTATCTGCACACGTTTCTATTAAGGTAAAACAAAAACTCACTACAAAGGCGAATTTAGCATTGCAGCAGTTGCCAAATGTTTCTGCGCTTTATGCCATTAGTGGGGAATATGACTTGATTGCCATTGTTGAAGCACAGAGTTTGGAGCAGTTGAGCCATCTGCTAGATGAAATTGGTAATTTAGAGGGGATTGAGCGTACCAATTCATCGGTTATCCTAGAAACCAAATTTAAGCGATAAATAACCTTGCCTTGGTTCAGATTAAATACTGTGGGCGTTCATCACGATTTGCCAAGCACCCCACTTTTAGCATAATAGGTTTCCTAGCGTGCAAGGTGCTGTATGTAGCTAACTTTTTTCGCTTAACTATTAACAGCAGCTACCCAACTTGCTCTGGTAACCAAATGCTGGTGCCGGTGGCTGCGATGTGATTCACATTGCCATTTAACACTTTGCTACCCACATTATTTGAGCTTTCAGGCCGGCTAACTAAGTACCCCTGTACACAGCTAATTCCTAAGTTTTTAACTAGCTCAAATTGTTCGGTTTGTTCAACGCCCTCGGCAACAATCTTTAATTCTAACTGTTGTCCAAGTTCGCTGATGGAATTGAGGATCTTACGGTACTTGGGGTTGCTATTGGCTTGAGTGATAAACAGTTTATCGATTTTTATCACATCAATGGGTAAATCGGCGAGGGTGCTTAGCGAGCTAAAGCCTGTGCCAAAGTCATCAATCGCGACACTTATTCCTGCATCTCGGCATTGTTGTAATTGTGAAATCGTTTCATTGCTGGCCTTGATAAGAGTGGACTCTGTGATTTCCAACATCAAAGCAGTAGCTGGTAAACCGGTTTTTTCTAGGGCAGCATTTACCCATTCAAAGACTTTTCTGTGCTTTAATTGTATTCCAGAAACATTGACCGAGATTTTTACCTTTTTCATCCCTGCATTATGCCATGCACACATTTGCCTACACGACTCAAGTAGGATCCAATCACCAAGCTCTAAAATTAAATTTGACTCTTCTGCAATTGGAATAAATTCGGCCGGTGGAATCTGCCCTTCTATCGGGTGGTTCCAACGAATAAGCGCCTCAAAATAGTCGATAGCACAATCTTCAACATGCACTATCGGTTGGAATGACAGATAAAAGCTTTGCGCAGAGATAGCGAGTCGTAACTCTTCTAAGAGGTAGTGATAACGTCGCATTTTCGACCCCATTTCGGGGGAATAAACTTTAAAAATTCCACGACCATCCGTTTTTGCTCTATACATGGCAACATCAGCCATCTGCAGTAATGAGTTTGGTGTTGCTGCACTATCTGGGTATACCGCGATGCCGATACTTGCTCCAATTTTGACAAGCTTATTGCCAAGCAAGAAATCACGCTCTATATCACTAAGAATGGACTGCGCGATTTCTGTGCACAAACTTGGATTGCTTAATTTGGGAATAAATAGCGAAAATTCATCGCCGCCGAGTCTTGAGAGGTTTTGTTCAAGGCCATGAATAGGGTGGCAATCTTCTAAACCATATTGGCGAACCACTTTTGAGAGCCGAGCAGCAACTTGGATCAGAATTTCGTCGCCAAAACTGTGGCCAAAGGAATCGTTGACCTGCTTAAAGCCGTCCAAATCAATAAATAGCAGGCCACATTTTTGTTGCGCCAACTCAGCTTGCTTTAACTTTGCCTCAATATGGTCAATATATGCATGTCTATCTATAAGCTTTGTGAGCTTGTCTTGAAAAATTTGAGACTCTGAATGGCGTTTTACGCGTGCAAGATGGCTAGACAAGTCGTGGATCGC
The DNA here is from genome assembly GCF_030291895.1 of Pseudoalteromonas sp. JC3. Lineage (NCBI taxonomy): Bacteria > Pseudomonadati > Pseudomonadota > Gammaproteobacteria > Alteromonadales > Pseudoalteromonadaceae > Pseudoalteromonas > Pseudoalteromonas sp. JC3. The sequence continues at coordinate 361,081 of NZ_CP127856.1, forward strand.
ATGGCTGAGTTTGGCAAGAGAGGACTTATGGTGCAGTGGCGCACTATCAACCTCTAAACGCATCAATATTCCTCCAACGTCCTTATTCACCTCGCTTATATCTTCATCTTGATTACGGTAGCGGCGCTCTGATTTAAAAAGATACGCAACAATCGCGAGTAAAGTTGCAATTGAAATGAGAGTGATTGGAGAAGTAAATACGGCATACCAAACTGTACTTACATCCAGATATTTGGGTATTCCGAGAGTTGATTCTACTGCAACATAAGTGTGGTTTCCGCTTGCTGCAAAGCTCAAACCGTGCAGAAGTGGGGAATACCAAGGTGATATCATTGATACTGTAAGGTGCTCATTTATCGGGGTTGTAGCGATCAGCTCAAGCACGTGGGCCTTAAAAGACAGATGCAGCAATATGACAACAAATATTGTGCCCAGAAGTAGGGTACTTGTTAGTCTTATCGCGTTTGGCATGAATAGGCTTTCCTTAGTAATTCAGACTCTTGCATATTACGGAGTAATTATATGCAGATGCGATCTTCATCGCAAAAAATGTAATCTGAAATTATAGTTGCTAACCTAGTTTTTTACACACTTTAGCATTCAGTTGCAAACTTCATCGTGTGAAAGTACCAAATATTTCACTTTGCAGACTGCTTTATATGAGCGGGATCAATTATTAGTTAAATTCACTTTACATGATAACCATTCTTAACTAGCTTTCTTGTTGACTCTTAATGTGATTGGCTCAGTGATTGCAAGGAACTCATAGCAAACTGAAATCACTGCTTATCTGATTTAGATTGCGCCAAAGCGGTGCAAAATTGCACCAAATTTGTACTGTCATACAAACTCAATATTTGTTTGCTGTACTTAGGGTTGTTGATTTTTAAAGCGAACGGTGAGTTGTCATCTAGTTTCACTTAAATTTCAATATGCTCGACATAAATCGTACACAGTTACCAGTCGTTTGCAGTATTAGCGTACGTCGCTGTGAAATAAGGACTCACAAAAGGTAAACGGGGGTTATATGCTCACTAAACGGTTTTTCAAAACAAAAGACGAAGCAGAAATTACATTTTCATTTTCACACCCAGAAGCGAAAACGGTGGAACTTGCTGGTGATTTTAATGATTGGCAACCTGAGCCGATGAAATTCATCAAAAAAGACAGTGCGTTTAAGCTCAAACACCGTTTACCAACCGACAAAGATTACCACTTCAGATATTTGATTGATGGTGAAGTCTGGGACAACGATCATCAAGCAGATGATTATGTGCCCAACGGCTTTGGAGAAGACAACAGTGTTGTGTCCACAGCGAGAGCGTAACATTATAAATGGACAACATTGCTCAGCTTCTTTATCTCTATGGTATTGGTTATGAATACCATAAATACACGGGTGATCATGTGGTATTTGATCACCAAACTCGCCTACAGGCATTGCAGGAGTGCGGTGTTGATGTCAGCAATCTAGATGAAATAAATACGCTCAACTTTGAGTTGGATATTGCTAAGTGGTTAACGCCAGTTGAAGCCATTACTTTGGTTTGCAAAGAGATGCCAACTATTACGATAAGAGTGGATGCCGGCCTGCAAATTAACGAATTAACTGTGTCGATCCCCGCATTGGGTTATTGCTGTGTTTGCGATCCAAACAAGCAAGTAGTGATTGGGGATTACCGCTATCAAGATACACGTTATGTTCAACTTGAAGTGCCAATAAACGCGATTGAAGTCGGTTATCATAGCGCTGAGGTAATGTTAAATGGTGCGCGGTTCGAGACAGAACTTTGGGTGACGCCTAGAGAGTGTTATGACCCGATTGAACAACATAAAAAGCTCCTTGGATTGTCTATTCAGCTATATTCGTTAAAGCCTGCTGGCAGCAAGCTAAGTGCGGATTTTTATGAGCTAAAGCAATTAGTTGAGGCTAGCGCAGCTGAAGGGGTTGACTACATTTTGTTAAACCCACTGCATTTGTTGTTTGTTGAAGAACCAGAAAAAGCGAGCCCGTACAGCCCAAATGACCGCCGCCTACTGCACCCTTTTTACATTTCTATCGAGCTTTTGTGTGAACAATTTGGCTTAGATGTGAGTGTGTTCGCCGACTATCTAGACGTCTCAAAGAGTAACTTGAACGCGACATATCTTGATATGACTCACTGTATGGAAAGTAAGCTTAACGCGTTACGTTTTGCGTGGCAGTTATTGTGTGAACAAACTGGAGCGTGGCGTGCAGACTTTACTCGATTTTGCCAGGTTAAGCAGCAAGAGCTTAAGGCATTTGAGGACGATGACTTCGCTAAATTTTTACAATGGCTTGCGTTTGAACAATTAACGCAATGCCAGTCTTCGGCACTGAATGCCGGTATGGCTGTAGGTTTAATCAATGATTTAGCCGTTGGTTGTGCTGACGGCTCAAGTGAATACAACAGCAATAAAAGTTTGTATGCCGCACATGCTCGCGTGGGCGCGCCTCCAGACCCTTGGGCAGAGCTCGGTCAAAACTGGGGATTACCAGCGTTAAATCCCGTTAAGTTAAAAGCGCAGCGCTTTGCATTTTTTAAACAGCTGATCCAAGCGAACATCACCGGTGTTGGGGCATTAAGAATTGACCATGTGATGGGCCTAAGAAGGTTGTGGTGGTGCTTTTATCAAGATCAGCAGCAAACAGGTTGCTATGTATATTATCCATTTGAGTACCTTTTAGCGATCCTCAAAATTGAGTCTGTCAAACATCAAGTAATGATCATTGGTGAAGACTTAGGGGTTGTTCCAATCGAAATCAAAGAAGCAATGTCTGAGTCTCATATATACAGCAATATTCTTTTTTACTTCGAGAAGGATTATCACGGTCAGTTTTTAGCACCTACGCACTATAAGCACAATGCGTTACTCATGGTTGCTAACCATGACGTCCCGCCATTTTTTGGCTGGTGGAGCCATGATGACCTTAGGTTGAAGCGTGAATATCAGTTATTGAGCGAACCCCAACTAACAAAATCGGATGAAGAGCGAACATCCGAGCGAGAGAAGCTTTGTCATTGGCTTAGTCGCTATGGTGAGGTGAGTGTCAGCCTTGCGAGCGAAGCCCGTGATGTGTATCAGTCGCTTATCAATGTGCTCGCCAAGTCGCCTGCAAAAATGCTGACAATTCAGTTTGATGACCTCGACGAACAGAAGTTACCAGTGAATATTCCTGGTACTGACCAAGAGTACCCAAACTGGAGAAGGCGACTTAATCAGACATCAGCGGAAATTATTGCAAGTTCTCGGCCGCTGATCCGAGATGCGGTAACCAGCAGGAAAGAATAGATGAATACAAGAGCAAAAATAGAAGACGCCCAAGTAGATGACTACATCAGTCAACTAGCTGCTTTGGAAGCCGGTAAGTGTCGCGACCCATTTGCCTTCTTAGGGTTACACCAGCTAGATGCGAAGCGCTCAGTCGTGCGCTGTTTTATTCCAGGTGCGACAGAAGTTAAGGTGCTTACCAGCGATAGCAGCTATGCGCTTGAACGGTTTCGCAAAAGTGCGCTATTCACATTAGATTTTAAAGCGGATGACATCAGCAAAGATTACCTGCTTGAAGTGCACTACCCAGAGCAAACCGTCACTGCGAGGGATGTATATAGTTTTGAAAGTTGCTTGGCTGATGATGCCTTGTACTTATTCAATGAAGGAACACAAGCCCAAGCTTATGTGCATTTAGGAGCACATCAAGTAGAAATAGAGGGTGTAATTGGGTTTCGCTTTGGTGTTTGGGCGCCAAATGCGTTGTCTGTTTCTGTGATAGGTGAGTTTAACCATTGGCAGGCCGTGCAGCATCCAATGCGATTACACCCAGCCAGTGGTGTATGGGAGCTTTTTATTCCGGCACTGGAGGTAGACTGCTGCTATAAATTTGCAATTACTACATTTGAGGGTGAGCGCATAGAAAAGGCCGACCCCTTTGCATTTAAAATGGAACAAGCACCGGGCACGGCGAGTATAACTCAGGCTCGACCAGCCGCTTTCACATTGAGCCAAGCAGATCATGATAAAAAGGCGCTGCGTAATAAAATCAATGCACCCATTAGTATTTATGAGGTGCATTTGGGCTCTTGGAAACGCCGAGAGGAAGAAGGTAATCGCTATCTTACGTATCGAGAGTTAGCGGACGACCTTATCCCCTATGTAAAGGTACTGGGGTTTACTCATTTGCAACTGATGCCTATCAGTGAATATCCTTTTGATGGCTCCTGGGGTTACCAACCGGTGGGGTTATTCTCGCCAACCAGTCGCTTTGGTGGCGTTGAGGATTTTGCTTACTTCGTTGAGTGCTGTCATCGTGAAGAGCTCGGATTACTTATCGACTGGGTACCGGGACATTTCCCATCAGATCCCCATGGTTTACATAAATTTGATGGCACACACCTATTCGAACATGCTGATAAGCGGCAAGGGTTTCATCCAGATTGGAACACCTATATTTTTAACTACGACCGCGCTGAAGTAAAAAGCTTTTTGTTGTCGAATGCGATGTATTGGATAAAAGAATACGCCATCGATGGCTTAAGGGTGGATGCTGTGGCATCGATGCTTTATTTGGATTACAGCCGTAAGCATGGGGAATGGGTGCCAAATCAATATGGTGGCCGTGAAAATCTAGGTGCAATAGAATGCCTCAAATCAGTCAATACCAAATGTTATGGCGTTGATGAAGGTATAATGATGGTCGCTGAAGAATCCACAGCTTGGCCCGGTGTTACCCGCAGTGTTGAACACGATGGTTTGGGTTTTGGTTATAAGTGGAATATGGGGTGGATGAATGACACGCTAAACTATATGTCCAAAGACCCAATTCATCGCAAGTACCATCACCATGAAATGACCTTTTCGATGGTGTATGCCTATTCTGAAAATTACATATTGCCATTAAGTCACGATGAAGTGGTACATGGCAAAGGTGCGCTACTGAGCAAAATGCCAGGAGACGATTGGCAGCAATTCGCTAATTTACGTGCTTACTATGGCTTTATGTTTGCCCACCCAGGTAAAAAGTTGCTGTTCATGGGCGCTGAACTTGCCCCCCGAGAGGAGTGGGATCATAACCAACAACTCAACTGGAAATTGCTTGAAAGTGAAGCGCACCAAGGCGTGTATGAGTGTGTCAAAGCGCTCAATACGACCTATAAATCAACGCCGCAATTATTCGAGTGCGATAACAAATCAACAGGATTTAATTGGATTGATGGTGGGAATGCGGAGCAAAGCATATATAGTTTTGTACGCTATGGACGAGATGGTGTTACACCGCTGGTGGTGATAGCAAACTTTACGCCACAAACCCATTTTCAATTCCGCTTAGGCGTGCCGTCAGCGGGTGTGTATCAAGTTGTCTTAAACACGGATGACAAAGCATTTTGGGGGAGCGGCGTTGGAGTCGTTGCACATAAACAACAACTCATTGAATCGAAAAGCATAGCAAGCCATGGCCTTGAGCAAAGTATCGATATAACCGTTCCGCCTTTGGCAACCGTGTATTTGCAACTGATCTCTGGTGGCACATGCTAACCAGTTATCGCGGCGATCATCAATTATTGGGTGCAACGGCCAGTGATAAAGGCGTTAACTTTTGTGTTTATGCACCGAAAGCAAAACGCGTAACCCTGTGTCTGTTCGACAAAAGCGGCCATAGCGAAGTGAATCGGATAGGGATGTTTCGGCATGAGGGCGGAAATTGGTCACTGTTTATCGAGGGAGCACAAGTCGGAGACTTATATGGCTATCGTGTAGACGGAGAGTATAGTGCGGAAAAAGGGCTGCTTTTCAATGCTAATAAGTTACTCTTAGACCCATATTGTCGCGACTTTTTCGGTGAGTTTACTTGGAGTGAACGGCATTTTTGCCATTTGCCAGTAGGCCATTTAAACCCATCTGATAACGCCTGTGATATGCCAAAGAGTAAAGTGACGGCGATTGAGAAGTATCAAGGGAAGCGACCGAAGACTCCGTGGAGTAAAACGGTGATCTATGAATGTCATGTTAAAGGGGCAACTGTTAGGCACCCAGATATTCCAACTAAACACCAAGGAAAATATTTAGGGATTGCTGAACAAACCTTTATCGATCACCTCAAGCATATTGGTGTTACTGCGATTGAGCTGCTACCTGTGCATGCGTTTATCAACGAGCAATTTCTTACGACCAAAGGACTAAAAAATTATTGGGGATATAACAGCCTCAACTTTTTTACGCCACACAAAAGTTATCTCGTTAACGACGACATCAACGAATTTAAGGTAATGGTAGAGCGACTCCATCAAGCCGGCATTGAGGTTATTTTGGATGTGGTGTTTAACCATACTGCGGAAGGTGGTTTGGATGGCCCGACAATTAGCTTTAAAGGGTTTGATAACCTGACTTATTACAGTACCTTGCCGAGTAAGCCCAATGTCTACATTAATGACACGGGCTGTGGAAACACAATGAATATCTCGAATCCAGTGGTATTAAGACTTGTCTTGGACAGCTTGCGCTATTGGGTGGAATACATGGGGGTGGACGGTTTTCGCTTTGATTTGGCGACGATCCTTGCTCGTCAAGCCTCGGGATTTTCAAATCAACATGCATTTTTGCAAGCGATCCATCAAGACCCAGTGCTTAGCAAAGTAAAACTGATTGCCGAGCCTTGGGATATTGGTCCTGGTGGGTATCAACTTGGACAATTTCCTTCTCCGTGGCGTGAGTGGAATGATAAATATCGAGATACAGTTAGGCGCTTCTGGCGTGGTGATGAGGGAGTATTGCCAGAGCTTGCGATGCGTATTCATGGTTCCAGTGATCTGTTTGAACATAACTTACGGGGTCCTTTGAACTCCATAAATTTTCTTACCAGTCATGACGGCTTCTCATTGTTTGATTGGACGGCTTACGAGCATAAACACAATGAAGCAAACGGTGAGGCAAATAGAGACGGCCACAGTGAAAACTTTTCATTTAATTGTGGGGTAGAAGGATTCAGTGCCGATCCTCAAATCAATGAATTGCGTCTCAGTATGCAGAAAAATGCATTACTCACTTTGTTTTTATCCAAAGGGATCCCGATGATTTGTGCGGGAACCGAAATGGCACATACGCAAAGTGGCAACAATAATGCTTACTGCCAAGACAACTGCACTAGCTGGCTGGCATGGAAAAACCACCAGCAACACCATACTTTAACTTTTTTTATCCAAGATTTACTTGCGCTTCGTAAGCAATTTGCCGCGTTTTCTCACTCATTTTATGTCCATGACAGTGACAGTCGTTTTGCGGTGAATTGGTTTAATGAACAAGCAAAGCCGTTATCGCCTGAACAATGGCGAGAGCCGAGCCGCAAATGGTTGAGTTACACCATTACTGATCAGCAGTTAGGGCAAAGCTTATTGATAATATTGAACGCCAGTGAAAGTGCATTGCAAATAAAGCTGCCATTTAGTGCATTTTCATCTCATTGGCAGCAAGCAATCACCACCGCGGTTGAGCCGCAAAGACCAGAGTTAGATTCTTATTTACAGGTTCCAGCTAAGTCAGCATGGATATTTACATCAATCAAAGGGGATGAAAAGCATGGCTAATAAAAGTGCGCCAGTATGCGTGGTAAAACATTGGCAAGATGCACCAAAGATAGATGAAAACACCTTGAGTGATGATTTGACTCGTCACTTTTACTACACCTTAGGTCGAGACAAAGTAGGAGAGTCGCGACTGTATTTGTACCATGCATTAGCCTTGACCATTCGTGACCGATTAGTCGCCCGTTGCCGAGCAACCAAAGAGCACATAAAGAGTAAAAAGACGCGTAAAGCAGCTTATCTCTCGCTGGAATTTTTAATGGGTAGAGCACTGTCTAATGCGGTGTTAAATCTAGACTTAGAAGAACAAGTTCAAGCGGCATTACAAGAATACTGTACTGAGCTTGAAGAGGTCGCGCAGGCTGAACATGATGCAGGTCTTGGTAATGGTGGTTTAGGCCGCCTTGCAGCTTGTTTTTTGGATAGTTGTGCTTCATTAGCCCTTCCTGTTGTTGGTTACGGTTTACGTTACGAATTTGGGATGTTTAACCAAACCTGTGAACAGGGTCACCAAGTAGAGCAGCCTGATAACTGGCTCCGTGAAGGCCATCCATGGGAGCTTGCCGCACCAGAACAAGCCCGCAGAGTTAAGTTTTTTGGTCATGTTGAAGTACATACCGACAAAAATGGTAGGCAGCATCATGAATGGCTTGATACGCAAGATATTCTCGCCGTGCCTTACGACGTTCCTGTGCCTGGATATCGTAATGAGGTGGTAAATACATTAAGGCTATGGAAATCAGAGGCGACCGATGAGTTTGACCTCAACGAATTTAATGCCGGTAGTTATTCAGAAGCAGTGGCGAAGAAGAATCTCGCTGAGCAGATAACGATGGTCCTGTATCCCAATGATGCCAGTGAAAATGGCAAAGAACTGAGATTAAGGCAGCAGTACTTTTTATCCAGCGCGAGCTTGCAAGACGTGATTGCAACTTGGGTTGAGCAATATGGCGATGATTTCAGTGATTTTGCGGATTATCACGTATTCCAACTCAATGATACCCATCCCAGTATTGCCGTAGCTGAGCTAATGCGTATTTTATTAGACGATTACGAGCTGGAATGGGATGCCGCGTGGAAGATAACGACATCAACCATGGCATATACCAATCATACTTTATTGCCTGAAGCATTAGAGCGCTGGTCTGTGAGTTTATTTGAGCGCTTGTTACCAAGGTTGCTAGAAATTATCTATGAGATCAATGCCCGCTTTTTGTCGGAAGTTGCACTTAAATGGCCCGGTGATATCGAAAAGCAGCGCGCGCTGTCACTCATTGAGGAGTCTAGCCATCCTCAAATTCGCATGGCGTATCTTGCGATTGTAGGTAGTTATTCTGTCAATGGTGTTGCTGCACTTCATACCGAGTTATTAAAAGCTGGCTTGTTTAACGATTTCTATCAACTGTGCCCAGAGAAGTTTAATAATAAAACCAACGGTGTGACGCCAAGGCGCTGGTTATCGCATTGTAATCCAGAACTGGCACGATTGATTAGCGATAAAATTGGCGACGGGTGGCAAGCTGATTTTTCTAAAATTAGTGAACTACGTCGTTTTTACGATAACCACGCCTTCCAAAAGCAATGGTTAACAGTCAAACAAAACAACAAACAACGTCTTGCTGAGCTAATTGCTCATGAATGTCAGGTAGAGTTTGACCCAACTATGATGTTTGATGTTCAGGTCAAACGTATTCATGAATACAAGCGTCAGTTGCTTAACGTATTGCACGTTATCCATCTTTACGATCGGATCTGTCGTGGCGATGTGGCAGAGCTTGTTCCTCGTTGCGTACTGTTTGGAGGTAAGGCTGCACCCGGTTATTACATGGCGAAGAAGATCATTAAATTAATAAATAATGTTGCCAATGTTATCAACAATGACCCCGCGGCGAGGCCCTATCTTCGAGTGGCTTTCATGCCCAATTACAATGTCTCAAAAATGGAAGTGATTTGTCCTGCAACAGACTTATCAGAGCAAATTTCAACCGCTGGAAAAGAAGCGTCTGGCACAGGCAACATGAAGTTTATGATGAATGGCGCGATCACCATAGGTACTTTAGATGGTGCAAATATTGAAATACGAGAATGCGTTGGTGCAGACAACTTTTACTTATTTGGTGTAACTGCTGAACAAGCACAGCAAGTGCGCCAAAATTATCAGCCCCTTAAGATAATAGAAAGCAACAATGACCTTAAACGTGTTATGGCTTTGCTCGAAAGTGGTCACTTTAACCTATTTGAGCCTAATATCTTTGATGACGTAATCAACTCAATTAAGAGTAGTACCGATCCTTGGTTAGTGGCACAAGATTTTCCTTCCTATGTTGAGAGCCAGGAGCATGCGGCTCAAGCATATAAAGACAAGGAACATTGGCTGCGCATGAGTATTCTCAATACCGCAGCAAGTGGAAAATTTTCTAGCGATAGAACAATTCAAGATTACAGCGATGATATTTGGCGCTTGAGCCCAATGCAGTAGTCACCGCAAAAAAGTTATGGAGAGAAGAAATAATGCCTAATTATGCGAATCGTTATATTAGTACCCTCACTCGAGAAACATATGCTTTAATACTTGCGGGTGGAAGAGGTTCGCGCCTTCACGAGCTCACCAATTGGCGAGCGAAACCCGCTGTTTATTTTGGCGGCAAACATCGAATTATCGATTTCCCACTGTCTAACTGCATTAACTCAGGGATCCGACGGGTTGGTATTGCCACGCAGTATAAGTCGCACTCCCTTATTCGCCATGTTAATCGCGCATGGGGACACTTTAAAAAGGAACTTGGAGAATCTGTAGAAATATTGCCAGCATCACAGCGATATGGTGATGAGTGGTACTGCGGCACAGCAGATGCAGTTTTCCAGAATATGGATATTATTCGTCATGAGCTTCCCAAATACGTTATGATCTTATCGGGTGATCATGTTTACAGAATGGATTACGGTGGCTTACTTGCAAAGCACGTTGAGACAGGTGCAGATATGACCGTATGTTGTATTGAAGTGCCTTGTGAAGAAGCAGCGAAAACGTTTGGTGTAATGACTGTGGATGAAAGCAACCGTGTGCGTCGCTTTGATGAAAAGCCGGTAGATCCGACGTCAATCCCTGGAAAGCCAGGTGTATGTTTGGCGTCTATGGGGAACTATGTGTTTAACACTGAGTTTTTATTCGAGCAGTTAAAAAAGGATGCGGAACGAGAAGGGTCTGGTCGTGACTTTGGTCATGATATTATCCCATCCATCATAGAAGAGCATAATGTATATGCGTATCCATTTTGCGACCCATCACATGAAGGGCAGCCGTATTGGCGAGATGTAGGGACGCTTGACTCATTCTGGGAAGCAAATATGGAGCTGGTTTCTCCTGAACCACAACTTGATCTCTATGATCCTCATTGGCCAATTTGGACTTATCAGGAACAGCTACCACCAGCTAAATTTATATTTGATGATGATGATAGACGCGGTATGGCCGTAGACTCGACGGTTTCTGGTGGCTGTATTATTTCTGGTTCTAAAGTTAAGCGTTCATTGCTGTTTTCCAATGTGCATGTTCACTCGTATTGTGAAATTGAAGGAGCCGTTGTGTTGCCTGGTGCCAAAATCGGGCGTAACTGCAAAATCAAAAACGCAATCATTGACCGCAGTTGTCAAATACCAGAGGGGATGACAATTGGTTACGATACTGACCTAGACAAAGAGAATGGCTTTAGAGTGTCGAATAAGGGGATCGTATTGGTGACCCGAGATATGCTCGCAGAGCTTGCGGAAAAAAATAATAAATGATCCATGTAGAGGTACTATGCATGTAATTTTAGTGGCAGCCGAAAACGATCGGTTGCCAAATTGTAAGGTGGGGGGCGTCGCAGATGTAATACGCGACGTACCTTATGCATTGGCGCAGCTTGGCATTAAAGTATCGGTAGTCACACCCGATTATGGCCAAGCTGCTTTAAATCGAAACTTAGTCGCTGATATTGCCGTCCCTTTTCGTCAACACCTAGAAACGGCGACTCTTTGGTCTGTTGAAGAAAGTGACAATGTCACTCAGTATGTCATTTCACACTCATTGTTTAGTGAGCATCACGGCGCTATTTACTGTAATGATCCTCACCAGCCCTTTGCGACAGATGCAAATCGATTTGCGTTTTTTAGTGCGGCAGTTGCTGAACTTATTGAACATGAGTTGATAGCTGAGATAGATGTTGTACACCTACATGACTGGCACGCTGCTGTCGTTGCTGTACTTCGTCAGTTTAGTCCAAGATTCAAACGCTTAAAGGCGCTAAGGACAGTCTATACTGTGCATAACCTTGCGCTTCAAGGGATCCGGCCTTTTAATCATGACTTTTCTAGCCTTGAGTCTTGGTTTCCGACACTCACCTATGATGGGCTCAGTATTTGCGATCCTAAATATCCTCACTGCTTTAATCCGATGCGAGCGGCTATTAATCTTTCAGACAAAGTGCATGTTGTTTCTCCTAACTATGCCAAAGAAGTGATGATCCCGAGTCATCCTGAGCTTGGTTTTTTTGGTGGCGAAGGGTTAGAAAGTGACATGCAGCATGCGTCTCATGAAGGACGGTTAGCAGGTATTTTAAACGGTTGTGTGTATGATGAGTCAGGTGACGAAGAGAATCTAATTTTTGCTGACTATTTGGCGCTTGCTGAGCAGCATGTGTTTCAATGGATGGCAAAATCAAGCCAAGTATTGTCTCGGTTTTACATTGCTCATCAGCGCATACTCGCTTGGCGTGACGAAGCCTTTAGCGGCAAGCTAATTACAAGTGTTGGTCGTCTCACCGATCAAAAAGCACTTATTTTAAGACAGCCTACCCAATCAGGCATTGTGCTCGATGACATTGCAAAAATAGCCAAGCACCAAGGAGCACGTATTGTGATTGTAGGCTCTGGTGACCCAAGTCTTGAGCAGCTATTTACCGAAGTAATGGCACGCCATAACAATGTCTTGTTTTTAAATGGTTATGGTAAAGCACTCGGCGAGCAACTGTACCCATTAGGTGATTTGTTTTTAATGCCAAGCTCCTTTGAGCCTTGTGGTATCAGCCAAATGCTTGCGATGCGCGCTGGACAACCTTGTATCGTACATAAAGTGGGTGGACTATATGATACGGTAAAACACAATGAAACAGGCTATTGCTTTGAAGGGGAAACACTCGCAGAGCAAGGTAATCAGTTTATTGCGATTTTTGAATTAGCACTTGCTGATCTGATAGGAGATTGCGAAAAATATCAACAACTCAGGCTGCAAGCTCGTATGCAGCGCTTTGACTGGTCTGATGTTGCACAAAAATACTGCGAACAATTATATAGATAGAAAAAACGTAGATAAAAAAATTTTCGCATCTGTGTTAAGTATTTAGCAATTGGCTCAGTTGCTAAACAAAAAACTAGGTCAAAGGTATCAAAAGATAGCTTTGGCCTTTCTTTTTTGTCATTTTGCATTATCTTTTAAGCTATTATTTTGATTCTTAATAGCTTAGGTTGATTTTCTTTATCATCATAAAGGGTTAAAATCTAAAAATTGCTAAACCAAAAGTGCGATTGTTCACTTTAGGTACGAAGGAGTTTTTGTTTGAAGGTTTTTGTGGCCCGCCAAGCCATATTTAATCGTAAAAAACAAGTTGTTGCATACGAATTGTTGTTTCGCGATGGTGTAAAAAATAGCTTTCCAAATATTGCAGATGATGCAGCGACAGCCAAGCTGATAATGAATAATCAACTTAACCTCGGCATGCGATATCTCACTTCGGGAAAGAAAGCGCTAATTAATATTGGTCCAGACTCATTACGTCAGGAGCTGTGTGAGTTTCTCCCAGCAAGTGATGTGATCTTAGAACTATTGGAGACTATTCCGCCAACAAAACAAAATTATGAGCGGATAAGAGGCTTATTTCACAGCAACTTTAGACTCGCGTTAGACGATTTTGAATACTCAAAAGAATGGGAACCTTTCTTAAAGCTCGTAAGGTTGATTAAGTTCGACGTCATGGAAAACCCGCTGGACACTATAGTGCCAGTGATTGACATGATTAAAGAGCGAAAGAACATTAAACTACTTGCGGAAAAAGTCGAAACCGAAGAAGAATTCGAGCAAGCTAAAAAGATGGGATTTCAGTTCTTTCAAGGCTACTTCTTTGCAAAACCAAAAATGATTGAGCAAAAAGACATTACTATCAATTATGTGATAGTCATGCTCATTTATGAAGAAGCACTCAAACCGAATATGAGTATTACGCGATTAGCCGAGTTGTTTGCTCAGGACACTGCGCTTGCGTATAAACTGCTAAGGCTTATTAATTCCGGCGTATTTCCGATCAAAAGTCGTATCGAATCTTTAAAGCAAGCCCTGGTATATTTAGGAAACGAGCGTGTAAAAAAGTTTGTAAACTTAATTATGACAGCCCACGTAGCCGAGGGAAAACCGACAGAATTAACACGCCTTTCTATCGTTCGTTCACGGTTTTGTGAACTTATCGCACAGCAAATATCGCCAGGGCTTGCCAATATGAGCTTTATGACAGGGTTATTTTCTCTGCTTGATGCCATTCTTGACAGGCCAATGGAGCAGGTTGTAAACAAGCTACCTTTTCCTGAGCAACTCCATGATGCTTTGATAGGCAAACCCAACACACTATATTATATTTTAAATATCGTTAGAGCCTATGAGTCTGGAAGCTGGTGGACTCTGCAGGATGCGTGCAGTTATTTAAACTATAAAGACGAAAACCTTCCTGATTTTCATGCCGCTGCGATAAACTGGGCTGATATGTATAAAAACCGTGTGTATTGATGAATAGAATTATTGCGATGGATGCGATCCGCGGGTTCGCGCTGCTTGGCTTGCTTTCCATGAATATGGTGCATATGGCCAATTTTGAGTTGGGTTATGTACCAGCTCAAACTGCCCACTATCTTGATCCGTTCTTCGCAATGGTTAACAGTATTTTCTTTGATGGTCGATTCAGAACCTTATTTGCCATGTTATTTGGGGCGGCATTGTGCATTCAGGTAGCAAAGACAGATGATCAGAGCCTTGCAAGACATCGACTAACATGGTTAATGGTTTTCGGTGTGTTACACGGTCTGTTGGTTTGGCCTGGAGATATTTTATTTAATTATGCGTTGAGTGGATTTGTAGCGCTACGATTTATAGATGCGAGCGACAAAAAGCTAAACCGCTATGCGATTGGATTCATTTTAGTCCCTTCTATTGCTATCAGCTTATTGCTATTAATTGATCCAGAACCACAAATAAATAGAACTTCAGAAGTCTACCTCGAGTTTTTGCAGCAAATTCCAGCAAGCTACTTAGAACTACTCATCCTTAATAGCCTGTACTTTATCATTATTAGTTTGCTTATCCCGGTTATTACTTTGTGGTATACCGCCGGGTTAATGCTACTTGGTATGCGTTTATATCGAAGTGGAATGTTTGATTTAGAGCGTACTGAACCTATTCATAAAATTAATTTGTTTGCCGTTGTAGCCATTATTTTGTCATTTGTAGGCTTTGTTCTTGAGCGTAAGCTAGGCGTCGAGTTTTTTGAAGGAATAGATTGGATCCTTGCGATACCCGTTGCGTTGTTTTATGTCGTTGTAATTAAGGCGGCAATGCGAGGTGCAAAACATCAACTTTGGAGTTTACAATGTGTTGGGCGCCTAGCGCTTTCGTTTTATCTTCTCCAGTCAATTGTGTTTGTAAGCTATTTTTACTTTATAAACCCGAACGCTATCAGCACTTGGGAGCGGGTGGATTATTTCTCGGCATTTGTAATTGCGTCTATAATTCAATTAGCCCTTGCGTCTATTTATTTTAAGTTGTTTAAGCAAGGCCCATTTGAGAAGTTATTGAAGTTGCTAGTAATACGAAGAGCCCGCTATGATTAAAAAAGTACTAATTGGGGTAGTGCTATGGATGGTGTGTTTTAGTGTTGATGCTAAACAGTCTTTAAATGTCTTGTTTGTTAATCCTTCTGTGCCTGGTGAACCATTTTGGCAGCGCGTCCAAGGCATTACAGAAGCGGCAGCGGATCAATTCGATATTAGATTAGATGTGATCTATGGAGAAGGAAACCGAATTATACAGCTTGCTGAGCTTAAAAAATATTTGAGTTATCGTGCTACTCCCGATTATGTCATCCTTATTAATTATCCTGGTGGTGCCGAGGAAAGCCTAAAGCTTTTAGAAAAATATGGTATCAATCATATTACTTTAGAAGAAACGATTTCTGGCCCTGAAAGGCAAGCGATTGGTAATCCAAAAGAACACTATAAGTATTGGCTTGGGGAAGTGCATCACGATAATGACCAAGCCGGTTACGATTTGGCAAAGCAGCTATACCAACAAGCTAAAACTAACGGTCATGAGACAATTTACCCTATTGCTATCAATGGTCACTATGGCACAGAGTCAGATATTAGAAGTAACGGTGCAAAGCGCTTTTTTGATGAAGTTGGCGTGGTGGTTCAGCAAACTGTCTACGCCGGCTGGTCAAAAGAACAAGCGCTTGATAAGACTAAGAAATTGTTGCACCGCTATCCAAAAACAAACCTTATTTGGTGTGCGTCAGATTTGATGGCGATGGGAGCTATCACCGCAGCAGCATCAAGCACCTCACAAATAGTGTTTGGTGGATTTGATTGGTTGTCTGACACTTTTGAGCTTATTGAACACAATGAGATGCAAGCATCCGTTGGTGGACACTTTATGATGGGGGCTTGGGCGTTGATTTCGGTGTACGATCATTATTATGGGCACCCTTTTTGGAAGGATAACACTGAACTTGCGTTTGATTTAACTGTGATCACCAAGGAAAATCTAGCTGACTATTACTGGATAAAGTCAGCGAAAAACTGGCAATCTATCGATTACAAGACAATGAGTCTTAGAGGAAAGCCTAAAGAGCAGTATCATTTTTCTCCTGAGCTATTAAGAAAAAGTTTGCAAAAGTAGAAATGCAGTAGTGTAAAGTGGTTGAAGCGATTACAATACGGGTTTTTACTCAAAGTGGTTGTATCGTGACAGAGCAAAAGCGCCTCAATAAATACATCAGTGAAACTGGATTCTGCAGTCGTCGAGAAGCTGATGACTTAATCGCCTCAGGCCGTGTCAAAGTAAATGGAATTCTACCAGAAATGGGCACCAAAGTGTCTGATGCTGACACTATCATCATTGATGGTAAGCCTTTGAAAGCAAAGCCAAAGGCTGTATTTATTGCTTATAATAAACCTGTTGGTGTAACTTGTACCACCGAGCGAAAAATCAGAAGCAATATTGTCAGTGCAATCAACTATCCTGAGCGTATTTTCCCTATTGGTCGCTTAGACCGTCCATCCGAAGGATTAATTTTCTTGACCAACCAAGGCGATATGGTCAATAAAATCCTTCGCGCCGGCAATAACCATGAAAAAGAATATGAGGTTGTGGTCGATAGGCCCATTGATGAGCGCTTTGTAAAACGTATGTCCTCAGGTGTTCCAATCCTTGGCACTGTCACAAAGCCTTGTAAAGTTCGTAAAACCGGGGCTAAGTCATTTACCATTGTATTGACCCAAGGCTTAAATCGTCAAATTCGCAGAATGTGTGAATATCTAGGATTTGAAGTAACACACCTTAAACGTATTCGGATAATGAATATCGATCTAACTGGCCTTAGCTCTGGTAAGTGGCGTCACCTTAGCGAAGACGAAATGCGAGCGATTAATCACGCCACAGAGTCATCGAGTAAAACGCAAGAGGCATCAGCGGGTGCTGGTGCGGGAAAACAGCATGATAAGCCTAGAAGTGAAGTTAGTGAGGTTGGTCGTCCAAAGCAAGATAGGCGAGCGCATAACAGCAAAGATCGAACAACTGAACTCGACAACCAAAATAGCGTTAAGCCTAAGCCAAAAACGCGAAATGGTGAACAAAATCACAGTCACAACAAACGTAAGTCAAGCCCAAAGCCCAATGCTAAGCCTGCAAAAAGGGTCAAAGGTACTTTGTCCTTAAATAAGAATAAGTGACCTGAAGTTCGGAAATTAAGCAAAGAGTAGGGCAATGTAAAGCCCCTTGACAGCTTAATTAGAATGGGCAAAACGAAATAAATAAGGGCTATAGAAATAGCCCTTATTACATTTACTCAAACTGTTACTTTTCATCATCAGGTAGAGTAACGTTCAATTCTAATACTGCTAAGTCATCCTCGTTTTGTTCAAACTGGACGTTGACAGCATCCGAATCTACTTTCACATATTTACGAATAACATCGAGGATATCTTGCTTAAGTTGTGGTAAGTAGTCAGGTGTACCACGCTTTGAGCGTTCGTGCGCAACGATGATTTGCAGTCGCTCTTTCGCTAATGATGCGCTATTTTTTTTCTCAGAACGAAAATAATCTAGTAATGACACCTTACCCTCCAAAGATCCGTTTGAAGATACCTTTCTTCTCAACTTGTAAGAAGCGGAAATCAACGACTTCACCTAATAAGCGGTTAATTGCATCGCTGTATGCTTGGCCTGCATCAGACTCTTGGTCTAAGATAACCGGTTGACCTGAGTTCGACGCATTAAGTACTGCTTTTGATTCAGGTATTACACCTAGTAAGTCAATCGCTAGAATTTCTTTTACATCGTCTACCGACAACATTTCACCGCTATCTACCCGCTCTGGGTTATAACGTGTAAGCAATAGGTGTTCCTTAACCGGCTCTAGGCCCATTTCAGCGCGCTTCGACTTGCTTTGTAGAATACCTAAAATACGGTCTGAGTCACGAACGGATGAAACTTCAGGGTTAGTTGCTACCA
This sequence comes from Pseudoalteromonas sp. JC3, assembly GCF_030291895.1. Lineage (NCBI taxonomy): Bacteria > Pseudomonadati > Pseudomonadota > Gammaproteobacteria > Alteromonadales > Pseudoalteromonadaceae > Pseudoalteromonas > Pseudoalteromonas sp. JC3. The sequence continues at coordinate 379,489 of NZ_CP127856.1, forward strand.
CGGCTTCATCTGCGAAGTACAATGCCATCATTGCGCCTGCCTCAATACCTGCAGGGGAATCACAAATGATGAAATCAAATTCTTCTTTCATCTCATTTAACACGCGCTCAACCCCTTCTCGAGTGAGGGCGTCTTTATCACGAGTCTGAGAAGCTGGAAGAATATAAAGTTTTTCAACGCGCTTATCTTTAATCAATGCTTGATTTAAATTTGCTTCACCGTTGATAACGTTGACAAAATCATAAACAACGCGACGCTCGCATCCCATGATTAAGTCGAGGTTTCTAAGACCAATATCAAAATCGACAATGGCTGTTTTATAACCCTTTAGCGCTAAGCCAGTACCAATTGCTGCACTTGACGTTGTTTTACCAACACCGCCTTTACCTGAAGTTACGACAATAATTTTTGCCATCTGATTTATCCTTTGACCAAAGCTGTAATTTTTAATGATTCGTCTTGTTGTGTTATTTGAGCAGCTTGACCCCAGTGTTCACCTTGCAGCGAATCACTGATCCAATAACTCCCGTTTATAGACACCAGCTCAGCTTCTAAGCGCTGACAGAATATACTCGTGTCTTCTTGGCCTTGCGCACCTGCGATTGCACGACCACGTAAAGTACCGTAAATGTGCACGTTACCATCGGCGATAACTTCTGCACCATGACTTACAGCACCTAGCACGATCAGATCACGGTCTTTAGCATAAATTTGCTGACCACTACGTACCGTTCCGTTCACAATTTGAGCAGGAAGATAAACTTGTTTTTCTACTACTTCTGCTGCTTGAGATTGTGATGGGGTACTCGGTTGCACATCCCTTGAATAGTTTAGTACAGAAAACCCGGCTTCTTTGGCTAAGTCGTGCTGACTTTGAGTACCGCTACACACACCCACTGGATTGAGCTGTAAATCGACCAGTGTTTGCTTTAACTCTTTGAATTCTACAGTTTGCTCCTGAACATCAGCTAAATTAACGACAATTGGTGCACCTTGAAAAAATTTAGGCGCTTGCGAAATTTTGCTATCAAGATCTTGCCTTAATTTGGTCAGATCTAAAGAAAACAACTGCAGCACAGAGAGTGTAAATAGATTTCCTTTTAGTTCGAATGTTTGATTTGCCATATGTACTCAAATTTCTGTTACAACCGCCGCTAAAGCCTTATCTAGCTGACTTTAGCGCGTAGTAAAACTTTCCACAACTTACTAATAGCATGGTATAGTGACCGCCCATGATTAGCAAGAATTTATAGGCTTATAATGCTCACTGCCATATACAAAAGTCCAAAAAAAGCGGATACCTATCTTTTTGTAACTAAAAGAGATGATTTTTCCAATGTCCCTGCACCGTTAATGGAAACTTTCGGCACTCCTACCTATGTCATGATTATTGACCTTGCGAGAAGAACAAAATTGGGAATTGCTGATCTTGAAACGGTTAAGCAAAAATTAACTGACGATGGGTTTTACTTGCAACTTCCACCGCATACAGAAAGCTTGCTTGATGAATTTAGAAAGCAAAACGGAGTAACAGATTCGTGATAAAAAAAATTTCCCTACTAGTAGCCTCAGTTTGCTTGTCCACATCAGTCTTTGCTAATACTCAAGCGAAGTTTGATGAATACCTCAAAAACTTAAAACAAGAAGCGATTGACAAGGGCTATACACAACAATTAGTTGATGAGGCTTTTGCAACAGCAGTATTTAAGGAAAAGGTGATTAAGGCTGATAAATCCCAGCCAGAAATTGTCGAAACACTAGAAACTTATTTACCCAAGCGCGTCCCTGAATGGAAAATCCAACAGGCTCGCAAACTCTACAAAGAACACCAAGAATCTTTAGAAAAAATAGCAAAAGAATATGGCGTACAGGCACGGTTTATTGTTGCCCTGTGGGGCCTTGAAAGCAACTTTGGTCGTATTCAAGGCGGCTATCCAGTCATTAGTGCGTTAGTGACGCTTGCTTTTGATGGTCGTCGAGAAGCTTTGTATAAAAGTCAGTTGTGGGCTGCGCTGGATATTTTAAGAGATGGTCACATCGGTCTGGATGATTTCAAAGGATCGTGGGCAGGAGCAATGGGTCAAACTCAGTTTATGCCAACTTCATTTACGTCTTATGCTGTCGATTATAATAAAGATGGTCGTAAGGACATTTGGACGACACAAGAAGATGCTTTTGCGTCAATAGCCAATTACCTGAAAAGTGTGGGCTGGAACGACGATCTCACTTGGGGTCGCCAAGTTAAGCTACCTGAAGGTTTTGACAATAGCTACATTTTAAAGCGTGGTACTAAAACGCACAGCGAATGGTTAAAAGAGTGGAGTAAATCAGAGCGTTCATTGCAGGAGTGGCAAGCGCTTGGTCTTCGTAGGATGGATGGCACTGACTTGCCAAAAGTGAATATCACAGCCGCTTTAGTGATGCCAGATGACGCCAATGGCCGGATGTACTTGGCTTATGACAATTACAAGGCTTTAATGAATTGGAATAGATCTTATTACTTTGCCTCAAGCGTTGGATATTTATCTGACAGAATAGGTTACCCAAAGATTTAGCCACAAAGTCAGACTTAGCCCGCTCGAATAGCGGGATTTTTTATGCCTATTTATTGGATGATAAAGCTTGCTTCGCAGGCATTAGATTTGCAGTAAACAAAAAAGACATATAGCAAAGACGAGTAGTATTCATAAAGCAATAAAAAAGGCAGCGTCCAACTCGCTGCCTTTTGGTTGGGCTAATGTATGCAAGTGTCAATAGTAGGACAAAGGTTGAACCTTGCCCCAAAAGACTCGGTACGAAAATAGTGTATATGCAATTAAGGTCGGCACCACAATGACTACGCCATATAATAAGAAAGTAAGAGCCGATGCGTCAGCGACCGCTTCGAAGATGGTTAGCTTGCCTGGCACTACGAATGGGTAAAAGCTATAAACTAAGCCGAAGAAGCAAAGCACAAAGATAAATGCTGAAATCAGGAACGGTAACCAAGCACCATTATCCGGCGACTTTGGTAGTTTCTGTAACACAAGTTCTAAAATTACAAAGAGCGACAAGCAAATAATCGGGGCTGGTAATACGACTAAGGCCATCGGGAGGTCAAACCAACGCTCATAGATCCACTCATTAATCGCTGGGTTGATGATAGAAACGAGCAACACCCCAACAAAGGCTACTCTCGCAAATTTTTTGCACCAGCTAATCGCATCTTGCTGCAATTGCCCTTCACACTTCATAATTAGCCATGCAGAACCAATCAAGCCATACGCGCAGACAACGCCAATTCCACTAAAGACCGCAAATGCATGGGCTAGAGGGGTATTTTCAAAGCCTATAACATAAAGCCCCAGCATATACCCTTGCGCAAATGATGTGAGTAGTGACCCAAATTTAAATACTTTGTCCCAGCGCCTTTGGCGTTTAACTCTCGCTTTTGCTCTGAAATCAAAAGCGACACCACGCATAATTAAGCCAAAGAGTAAAAACACAACAGGAATGTAGAGCGCCTGCAAGATCATACTATGGGCTTGAGGAAATGCGATAAATGCGAGGCCTACAGCTAAAACTAACCACGTTTCATTAGCATCCCAAAATGGACCGATAGAGGCTATCATAGTGTCTGCGGTTTCTTTATCGTCCAGCGGGATCATCATGCCAACGCCAAGGTCGTAACCATCTAATATTGCATAAACAAGCACAGCGAGTGCCATCAAACCGGCATAGATGAGAGATAGATATTCCGGATTAAACACGAGTCACCTCCTCAGCAAATTCCTTCATGTCGTACTCTTCCACTTCTACAGACTTGCTAGCAGTGTGGAACAAAGTGCGAATATAAGCGTACAGTAAGATTGCATATATCGTCAGATAGCCAATGAGTGTAAATAAGACGTTTTCTGAGGCAATTGTTGTGACTGCATCTTCAACTCTTAAGATACCACTGACGATATAAGGTTGGCGGCCAATTTCTGTGACATACCAGCCTGCGAGGGTAGCCACCCAGCCTGAGAAAGTCATCGCAACAAGCGTTTTCAGTTGCCACTTCGGTAACTCGCCCTTTTTCCATAATGTAAAACGAGTGACAAACGCAACTAAGATCATCAGCATGCCCATCCCAACCATGATTCTAAAACCGAAAAAGACGGGCTTAACAGGTGGGTGTTCACCTTTAAATTCATTAAGCCCTTTAATTTCACCGTTAACGTCGTGGGTAAGAATAAAACTTGCCATGTTAGGAATACCGAGCGCAAAGTCGTTGCGTCTTTCTTCCTCATTCGGAATTGCGAATAATAGTAGTGGTGCACCTTTCTCTGTTTCCCAAACCCCTTCCATTGCTGCAATTTTTTGTGGTTGATGTTTTAGCGTATTTAGGCCATGCAAATCGCCAACGAAAGCCTGCAATGGAGTAAGCAGGGCCGCAACTGTTAACGCAACGGTTAGCGCCTTTTTGGGGGCATGTTTTTCGTCGTTTTTCAGCATCCGATACGCACTGACACCAGCTATCAAAAATGAAGCCGTCAGTGCACTAGCTAGTAGCATATGGAAGAAGCGATAACCGAATGAAGGATTGAAAATAACTTCAAACCAGTCCGTGGGATATACGATACCGTCTCTAAGTTCAAAGCCCGTCGGGGTTTGCATCCAACTATTCAAAGACAGGATCCAAAATGCGGAAAGCGTTGTACCAATGGCGACGATAAAAGTGGCTAAAGTATGTATTTTAGGTGGTACGCGCTTCATGCCAAACAACATGATCCCTAAAAATGTTGCTTCCATAAAAAATGCGGTCAATACTTCATAACCGAGCAAGGGACCTGCAATATTGCCGACTTTCTCCATAAAACCGGGCCAGTTTGTACCAAACTGAAACGACATAGTAATGCCGCTTACGACACCGAGTGCAAAGGTCAATGCAAAAATTTTGACCCAAAAGCGATAAGCTCTTAACCAAACCGGGTGTTCGGTTAGGTCATACTTGAGTTTAAAAAACGCCAGAAACCAAGCTAACGCGATGGTTATCGTGGGAAAGAGAATATGAAAACTAATATTTGCTGCGAATTGTATTCGCGACAACAACAACGTATCAAGCATGACGCACCTCGCACTTTAAGACTTACGTAATAATTTATCCTTTAAATCTATTACTTTACTCACAGAAGAACCGAGCTTCATCAACGATTGCAATTGCTCTGGTGATAGGCGTTGAAGTTCCGCTGACCACTTAGTGACGGTTTCAAGTAGGTCATGAATGGATTGCATTTGCTGCTGTGCATACACTTCTTCTGGTGAGTTGGCGCTATCTAGGATTTGGTCACGAAGTAGAGTTAGTGTTGGGTCGATTTCCCTTTTTCTTCTCTCTTCAAATACGCGGTTAGCGAGATCCCAAATAGAGCCGTTTGGAGAGTAGTATTCTTTACGGTCGCCGGGAATATGATGCACCTTAACTAGTTGCCAAGATTGCAATTCTTTTATTCCCATACTCACGTTACCGCGTGAAATTTTTAACGCATCGGCGATTTCGTTCGCTGTTAATGGTTTTTCATTAATAACCAACAAACCAACCATTTGTCCTATAGTTCTGTTGAAACCCCAACGGCTTCCCATTTCGCCGCAATGAAGTACAAAATTTTCTATTTTTGGTGATAAGTTCATTGTTCTAAACTTTCAGTAATTATTGAAACTTTAATATAAAGGTCACTTTGACTTAGATCAAGCATTAATTAAGCTCAACTACAACATAGTGAAAGTTAACCTTCCCCGAATATCTATAATTGCCATCCACTGACCGCAAATCAATATAAATTTCAAATCATTGTGATTTAATGCGGCCACAATCACACGGATTATGCTGCACAGCCTCCTACTTTTGCAGCGGTACTCACATGACACGGGAATTTATACATGTTAAGAATCCTCCTTTTCACCTTATCTATCTTTAGTTGCACTGCTTTTGCTGAGCGCGCGACAACCATATTGATCTCCATTGATGGGTTTAGATGGGATTACATTGAAAAACACGATGCAAAGAATATTGCAAATCTTGCGAAGCAGGGCGTCCGCGCGACTAAGCTATGGCCTCAATATCCGACTAAGACATTTCCGAATCACTTATCTATTGTTACGGGTTTAAAACCAATCAATCATGGCATTGTCGATAATTACTTTTGTGATAAGAAGCGTGAAGAGTGTTATAAGATGGGAATGGGTAAAGTGGATAGCTCGTGGATAAGTGGTATTCCGTTATGGAATCTTGTAAAAATGCACGGGTATAAGTCTGCCGCGTATTTCTGGCCTGAATCAGACGCTAGAATCAATGGTATGACGCCTGACTATTACTATCACTATTCAAAACAAGCTGATTACAAGAACCGTCTAAATGAAATACACAACTGGCTAAAATTACCAAAAAGCGAAAAACCATTGTTTGTCGCCAGCTACTTTTCTCTAGTGGATACCATGGGTCATGAATACGGACCAGATCATGAAAAAACGAGAGAAGCGGTACAATTTGTTGATGGCTTAATTGGAGATTTTGTCGCTGTTTTGAAAAGGGACAAAATTAAAGTGAACTTAGTACTCGTTTCTGACCACGGTATGGCAAGCGTAGAGCCAAGCAAAGCCGTGATCCTCGAAGAGCTAGATATACCTGAAGATTGGACGATAAAAAATAGCGGAACGAGGGTGTCACTTTATGCGTTAGGTGATAAAGTCCTTGAAACAGAGACGCTTATACAGCAGTTACGTAAAAAAGCGAATGGTCGTTATAAAGTATTAAATCGTGAGCGAAAACTGCAATTAAATGGCGGTGAGTCTTCTCGTATCGGTGACATTATCCTGCAAGCAAAAGCGCCTATTGTCTTTATGCAAAAAGGCAAGCAAGGCTATTATGGTACGCATGGGTATGAGGTGACACCTGATATGGCCGCATTTTTTGTCGCAAGTGGCCCTGCCTTTAAATCGGGTGTAACGATAGAACAAGCTAGCAATTTAGAAGTTTACCCAACACTTACACACATTATGGGGCTTAAGCCACTTAATGAGCTTGATAGTAGGGGGGAAAACCTATTAAAGCTGGTTAGGCAGTAAAACAGGCCATTTATTGTGTTCAGAGCCGATAAATAACGAGGCTCTGAACAAAAGCAGTAAAGCGCGCTACTTTTTATTGGAAGCCTTCATTAATCGTTTTGCTAAAGCAAAGACAATATAGACAAGAACCAAGGAATTAAGGACAAGCAATGCATCTTTATCAGATACGAACATCCATATCGCCGCGAGTGCAAGGCAAGCAAGTGTAAAGTGGCCAACTAGTGGATTGGTAGTCTTTTTCTTCATTAGAACTTCGCTGTATTTATGTTCAGATTATTTTACACCTGATAGCTGAGACAATACCAATAATCCGTTCAAAAAACTAAATATTTTTGGCTATGTGGTTATAATACCGGCACACAGAATGTGCACGTTCTTATTCGTTATTGGTCTGACCAGAAGTTTGATATAGATTAACTGTTTCATTCAAACGAATAGCTAAAATGTCATGGAAGTACATTAAAGAGAATTCTTAGTGGTACAAATAAATAAAGCAAAACATTGGTTAGACCTCAAAAAGCTCATACTCATTCTTGCCACATTATGCGTATTTACTTCGTTGCTAAACGCTCTGTTCTCAAGCTACCAAGTTCAAAAGCAAGTGATGGTAAAAGATACCTTGGAGGCAAATCGCGCTTATGCAACTAAGCTCGCGGATGTTACTGATCTCTTTTTACAATCAGTTTTGATGCAATTAAAAGCGTCGAGCGAAACTATCGCCTCGGAGCTAGATAACCCAGAGTTGGTCGATAACGAACTTAAGCAAATGCTTACTCGAACTCATAGTTTTGATTCAATCGTGCTAGTCAACGCCGATGGAGAAATTGTCGGTGCTCAACCCAGTTCACTCGGTGTTGTTGGGACTACGCTTATAAATGAAGCCGAAACATCGCCACTTCGTAAACAGGCACCTTTCATTGTAGGGCCATTTATCTCTCCCGCCGGAAATTTGATGGTGAGCCCAACACACCCAATGTTTGATAGAGAAGGTAAATTTGTCGGCTTTATCGCAGCTGGGATTTATCTAAAAGGAGATAATATCTTAGGGCGGCTTCTTGCTAACCACCATCATAAGGACAAAACCTATATTTTTGTTACTGGGCCAAATGGTAAACTTATTTATCATCATGACGATCATCGAATAGGACAAGATGTCACTGAAAATGAAGTTGTTGGGTCTCTGCTTAATAAAGTTTCAGGGTCAGCACAAGTGATAAATACCCAAGGCGTTGCGATGCTTGCGGGCTATGCTCTGGTTCCCACAAGTGGTTGGGGCGTAGTAGCACAACGTCCGTTAGAAGTTACCATGTCGCACCTTTCTAATACTATGCGGCACGTACTCAAAACTACCATTCCATTTACTGTACTTTTGTTAATTTGTGTACTTGGACTCGGAACCTTAATAGCAAAGCCCCTATGGCGATTAGCTAAGTTATCAGAGCAAGTGCAAGATGGTAGAAACATAGATTTTCCACATGTATCTACATGGTATTATGAAGCCGCATGGCTTTATCAGGCAATGCACAGCAGTGTTAAGAACTTAGGAGCACAGATCCAACGCTTTGACGATGAAAGAAAGCAAGATCAGCTTACTCATTTATTCAATAGACGAGGAATGGAAAAGTGGCTGGAGACTGCCTATGAGCAGCAAACTCCGTTTAGTATTATTGCGCTCGATATCGATCACTTCAAACATGTGAATGATACTTACGGCCACGATGTTGGTGATGTAGTAATCAGAAAACTCGCCGAGCTGATGCGCACTAATGCACGTGAACAAGATCACTTATGTCGTAGCGGTGGAGAAGAGTTTTTAATGTTTTTGCCATATGTAGACATTGATAAAGCAGACATAATTGCAGAACGCTTGCGTGCATGTACCGCTGAAACTGAGTTTGGTGAAGCTGGGCATATTACGATTTCACTTGGTATCTCTCACTGGCCGCTGTGCTCTGAGGATTTGCATCATGCACTTAAACTTGCAGACAGAAGTCTATATCAGGCGAAAGCAAACGGCAGGAACCGTGTTGAACATGCCGTTTTAGCCAATCACAATGTAGCATAATTGGAAATTTGATATTAAAAAGTGAAATTTGCTCCGAATATCGGTAAGATGCGTTGCAATTTTACCGTTACCAAATTTGGAGCTGTACTTTCCATGGCAAAAACATTGAAAGTTCCTCATACACTAGTCCTGCTACTAGGTATGATGCTAATTGCATTACTGTCGACTTGGATTATTCCACAAGGCTTTTTTGATACTGCAACTACTGACTCTGGCAGGCAGGTTGTGCTTGCTGGTACCTACCATATTGCAGAAGAGTCTGTTCATCTTACACCTTGGGATCTGCTAAAAGCTATTCCTCGTGCGTTTGCTGCTGCGCAAGACGTAATCTTTTTCGTTATGATTGTTGGTGGTGTACTCGCAATCGCACGTGCAACAGGCACCGTTGATGCGTTGATCGGTCGTTTACTTGAGAAAAATGGCGATAAACCACAAAAACTCATTTTTATGGTAGTGTTCTGTTTTGCAATCGCGTCAAGCGCTATTGGTACAGCAGGCGAATACATCCCGTTTGTGCTGATTTTAGTTGCACTCTGTAAAGCAATGAAGCTGGATGCCATGACCGCTGTTGGTATGATCATTGCCGGCTATGGTATTGGTTACGGTGTCTCGGCATTCAACCCATTTACGGTATTAATTGCTCAGCAAATTGCTGAAGTACCAGTCTATTCGGGCATATGGTTGAGATTTGCTATTTTTGTTCCATTTGTACTGATTGGCTTTCATCATGTATGGAGCTATACAAAAAAGGTACAGCAAAACCCTGAGCACTCTATGATGAAAGACGTGCCTTGCCCACTGGCAGGTCAGGCTGCGCCAAGCTATCCGCAGCTTAATGGTCGTCATAGAACGATTCTACTTACCTTCATTGTTACGCTTGTCTGTGCGGTTTGGGGTATTGCGACTCAAGGATGGTATCTCTACGAACTAGGTGGCTTATTTATCGCCTGGGGTATCGTTATTTCAATTCTTGGTAAACTTTCAGCTGATGAAGCCGCAAACCGATTTATCGAAGGAGTCTCAGATCTTGTTACTACTGCAGTGCTTATTGGTGTAGCTCGCGGTATTGCACTAATTCTAGAGGATGGTCAAATTCTTCATACGATTGTACATGGTCTTTCAACACCACTTTCTTATGTCGCTGCGGAAGTTTCAGCTGTTGGTATGTTACTTATCCAAACGCTTTTAAATATGTTCATACCTTCGGGCTCTGGTCAGGCTTATGTTACCATGCCATTGATGGTTCCAGTAGGTGACCTAGTTGGTGTACCAAGGCAAGTTGCAGTACTTGCGTATCAGTTTGGTGATGGTTTCTCAAACATGATAGTACCGACCAATGCAGTATTAATGGGGATACTCGGCATGGCTGGCGTCCCATATACCCATTGGTTTAGATTCTGTATGCCGTTAATGGCTAAACTCATGGTAGCAGCGGCAACTGTATTGGTACTCGCTGTGATGTTTGGTTATGGCTTGGACGTGCAACCACAACTGTAGATAAACAAATTTTCTTCTTAGATAGCGCCAATCGGCGCTATCTTGCTTTTACTAGACTCAATTTCTTTTCAAAAAGCAAATTTATTGATCTGTATTTATATTCTATGTAGTTTAATAAGCTATTATTATTTATTAAACAAAAATCTTGGTCGAGAATTAGCCATACAGACTTCTATGAATTTAACGTTTAGCCATTTTTACAATTTAACATCCACTAATCAGCGATATCAATTTGCATTGAAACAGCTGTTTGAACGGTTTGATGCGGATCATTGTTTTGTGGGTAAGTTTATCGATAACGATAAGCGCGTAAAGACCGTTATGTACCTGGCGGATGGTAAAGAAGTCGATAATATTATTTATGACCTAGAAGGGACGCCGTGTTTTGATGCTAAAGCAAGTAACGAAGTTTGCAGTGTTACCAGTGGCTTGCAACAACTTTATGAAGAAGATGAAATTCTTCGTGTTCTTAGTATAGAGGGGTATTTAGGGGTAACGCTAAGGGCCTTAGATCACAAACCAATAGGAATAATGGTCTGTTTGTTTAATAAAGAAAAACAAGTCAGCTTTGAAGAAAAATTGTGGTTTCAAGAGTTAGGACACCTGATCTCAACGGAGCTTAACCACAATTTAGAATTGACTAAACAAGGTATTTTACTAAAGCAACTTGCAAAAGGTGAGCAAATAGCGGACCTATGCACATGGACATGGCAACTTAAACAAAATAAGCACTACTTTTCCCCCCACCTAAATCATCTACTTAAGACAAAAGCTCATTCTCCGTCGCTGTCATTATTGCTCGATAAACTCACGATAGAAGATAGTGAAAGGCTGCGGATTGCATTAGAAAAAGTGAGGTTAGGTGCCGTTCGCAATACTGATTTGCAAGTTTCATTGGCCGCTCGCACGGAAAATCATGGGTTATTAAGAATTATTGGGCAAGTAGAGTCTGATGAGCAGCATAGCGATGAGTTTGTATTCACTGCGACTATTCAAGATATTAGCTATATTTCATCGCTAAATAAACAGCTCGAACTCACTAATGTTGTGTTCGAGCATGCTACAGAAGCCATTATGATCACCAATAATGAAAATAAAATCATTATGGTGAATCGTGCTTTTGAGCGGCTAACGGGTTATACCGGCTACGAATTATTGGGCCAAGACCCCGCGGTGTTATCATCTGGTAAGCAAGATAAATCATTCTATGAAGCCATGTGGGCATCATTGAGCACGGTTGGCCATTGGAAAGGAGAGATCCACAACCGTCGCAAGAACGGTCAGATTTATCCTGAGGAATTAACACTGAGTGTGGTGAAGGATGAGCAAGGTCGAGTTGCTAACTACGTCGGCATTTTTAGAGATATTACCGAATGGAAGCGTAACGAGTCTCAACTTACCTTCTACGCCAACCATGAACCATTAACAGCATTATTAAATCGCCGCAGTTTTATGCAGCGATTGGAAGAACAAATATCGGGCTCTAGAAGTAACAATACCAGTTGTTCACTGCTTTTCATTGGCTTAGACAGGTTTAAAGAAGTGAACGATGTTTTTGGTCCGGAGATTGGCGATAAGGTACTTATTTCTGTAGCTAAACGATTAAAAAATGCAGTTCGCCAAAATGATATTATCGCAAGATATGGTGGTGATGAATTTGCGCTATTGCTCACTCATAGCGATGTAGAAAGCGCGCTTAAAATTGCTCAAAAGCTTTCACTGAAACTTTCTCAGCCCTATGTATTTAATGAAATTACTATAGAAGTCACTTGTTCTACAGGTATTGCACAGCTCGAGGCTGGCTCTCGGATCACCGCGGCTAACTTACTCAGAAACGCAGCGCATGCACTCAATAGCGTGAAAAAGACCGAGCGCGGACAGGTAGCCTTACACAATGCGGCAATTCAAAATGCCTATTTAAATAAAATAAAGCTTAAAGACAAGTTAAAGCAGGCACTGAAAGAAGGAGCGCTTACTGTTTATTATCAACCGATCGTTAATGCTGATACCAACCACATCACAAAGTTTGAAGCCCTAGTACGTTGGTTTGATGATGAATACGGAATGGTATCACCAGGTACTTTCATTCCTATTGCTGAAGAATTTGGTCTTATTCATTTAGTTGGACAGTTTGTACTTGAGCGTAGTTGCCAAGACTTAGCAAAGATCCACCAAGCTGGTTTTACAGAGGTTGGGATCTCTATTAACCGTTCCGTTAGTGAGTTTAAAGCCAGTATTAATCAGGTGAAGTTAATTACCAGTGCCATCGAAAAAGCAAAGATCCCGTATGAAGCAATTACCATTGAAGTTACCGAATCGCTTGCTACAAATCGCTATACTTGGAAAACGCTTAATCAACTGAGAGAACATGGGATCAAGGTTTCGCTTGATGATTTTTGTACTGGCTATTCATCATTAAGTAACTTGATAGAAAATCAGGTGGATTACCTAAAAATAGACAAAAGCTTTGTCGACAGCCTGATGTCTGATTACAACAAACAAGTAATGATTGACTGCCTCATTAAGCTCAGTGATAAGTTGGGAATTGGTGTGATAGCCGAAGGGGTAGAGCAGTTTACTCAACTCGAAAAATTACGAGAGCTCGGTTGTCATCACATTCAAGGATTCTTTTACAGTCCCGCAAAACCAATAGATGCCTGTCTTGAGCTACTCACAACAGACGCTTTTGCTGAACAAACACAAAGTGCGTTAGAAAAATAAAGGTGTGATATTTTGATATCACACCTAAAAATAGCAGATTGCTTCTGCGTCTTTATTACAGCAGTGGTTTTATCAGCGCTGTGATCGCTTTAATGTGATCATCACGGTCGTTTAGTGCGGGAATATAGCGATACTTTTCGCCGCCAGCAGACTCAAATACCTCTCGGTTTTCAACTTCTAACTCTTCGAGTGTTTCTAAGCAGTCTGCACTAAAAGCCGGACTTAAAATAGCGACGTTTTTAATACCTTGACTGGGAAAACTCTCAAGTGTTTTGTCCGTATAAGGTTGTAACCATTCTGCTTTACCAAAACGACTTTGAAAGGTAGTTATTACTTTTTCTTTATCAAGATTAAGTTTTTCAACGACTAAGCGAGTCGTTTGCTGACAAAAACAGTGATACGGGTCGCCTCTATCTAAAAATAGCTTTGGTGTACCATGATATGAAAATACCAATTTATCCGGCTCCCCATTCGCCTCAAGATCTTCGCTAATGGAATTAGCTAAAGATTCGACATAGAGCGGATGTTTGTGATAGCCATTAATAAAATGTAGCTCTGGTACCCAGCGCCAACCTCTTAGCACCTTTGAGATCTGATCAAAGGTTGAGCCTGTCGTTGCACTGGAATATTGAGGATATAGTGGCACGATGATAATTCTTGTGATGCCTTTTTCTCTTAATTTCTCAAGCCCTGATTCAATTGACGGGTTGCCATAGCGCATGGCGAGTTCAACTTCGATGTTTTCAAAACCTTCACTGCGTAACTGCTTCTTTATTTTATCAGTTTGCGCTCGACTAATGGTTATCAACGGGGAGCCCTCATCGGTCCAAATTGATTGATAGGCATGTGCTGACTTTTTAGGGCGAACACGTAAAATTATGCCATGTAAAATCATTAACCAAATTAGCCTTGGAATTTCGACTATACGGGGATCGGAGAGAAACTCCGCAAGATAAACTCTAAGTGCCTTAGCCGTCGGTGCATCCGGGCTACCTAAATTCGTAATAAGAATGCCCGTTTTGGAATTAAATCGGCCTTCATGGGGATTATCTGTAATGGCTGAAAAGCGAGACACTTAACGCTCCTTAGATTATCATTTTATTAGGGTTATTTTACAAGAAAGGCTATACGGGAGTAAGCCTAATTTCGATCTAAACTGGCATAAATCAATTTGCGCCTAAAATTAACTCACACTATAGTTGTAATTATCGTTAATTAATCCCTTCTCTATTGCTATTCATGGATTGAGGGCGTATTTTTCTGCAAATATTTAAGGGAAAATCAATTTTTTGTTAGTTTTGGACTTGTCTAATGAGAACCAACCACCCAGTAACCCAAAGAGAAAAAACCTTTCCTCGCGATGTAAAACTCATCTCCGTCACTGATCTGAAAGGAAATATTATTGACTGCAATCAAGCGTTTGTTGATGTTAGTGGATTTTCTCGTGATGAGTTAGTTGGTCAACCTCATAATATAGTACGACATCCAGATATGCCACCTGTGGCGTTTCAAACAATGTGGACGCAGCTTAAAACAGGCAAGCCATGGATGGGGATCGTAAAAAACCGCTGTAAAAATGGTGATCACTACTGGGTAGATGCCTATGTAACGCCAATAACAGAAAATGGCAAAATCATTGGCTATGAGTCGGTTAGAAGCTGCCCAGACAGGGCTACGGTTGAACGGGCAAGTCAACTTTATACAAACGTAAATACTAATAAAGGAAGCAGTTTCGGTCTTCCCAAATTACGCGTGGTTTGGCCAGTCTTTAACATCATCTCATCACTGGCACTTTGGTATTTTGCTTCTGAGTCTGCAGGATTTTTTTGGTTGATGGCAAATATGCTGGCATATTCAGCCTATGCAACTTGGCGCGATAAAGAACAGCTGAGAAGACTAGAATCTGAGTTGGCGCACAGTTTTTGCGATGAGATATCTGAGCAAGTTTATTCGACTTGGGATGGTACTATGGCATCAATCCAAGTCCGCTTAAAGAGCGAAAGGGCACACCTAGATACAATTCTTACGCGTGTTGAACATGCGGCGCAAAACGTATCTAAAGGAGCGCATACGGCGAGTAAAGAAGCGCGAGCCACCTATGCTGATTTACAAAAGCAGCAAACTGAGACTGAGCTTGTTGCCACAGCAATGAATGAAATGACAACAACCATCAACGATGTCTCTAACAGCGTGCAACTGAGTGCTAAAGATGCTCAGAACTCCCTTGATTTGACTTCTCAAACAGAACAGATCGCTAATAAAACTAAAATTGCTTTTGGTGATTTAAGTAATACCATTGCTGACATCCGCAATTCTGTTGAAGGTGTCTCTAAACAAACTGATAAAATTGCAGCAGCCGCACAAATTATCGAACAAATCGCTGAGCAAACTAATTTGCTAGCACTAAATGCAGCAATTGAAGCTGCGCGAGCTGGTGAGCAAGGTAGGGGCTTTGCAGTAGTTGCTGATGAAGTTAGACATCTAGCACAGCGCACACAAGAGTCGACGAAAGAGATCCATGCAATTATTGAAGAACTAACCAGCAGCACACAAGCGTCAGTAGACATTGCTCAGCAAGGCCAAGAAGAATCGCTTCACGGTATTGAACAGCTGAATCAAAGCACCGATATGCTACAACAAATCACCCAAGCGGTTATCCAAATTAGTGATATGTCGATGCAAATTGCAACTTCGGTTGAGCAACAAGCGGCCGTGTCTGATGACATTAATCAGCAAGTCGTAAACATTGCACAGCTTGCAAACAACAGCCTAGATAGCGCGGACAAAGTGCATCAAGAGAGTAAAGACCTAGAATCGACTGCTAAAGAAATGCACGAGTTGATTGTTCGTTTTAAGCGTAAGTGATGCTATTTAGTTGAGTTAAATGTAGTAGTTCAATCCATCGTTTTTTTGCTAAAATCCTTAAATGATAAAAAGGACATCGGTGGATGTCCTTTTTTCATAGTTAAGGCTCATAGCTTAGTAGTGACAATACTTTTTCAATCGCCGCATCTTTGTTCTCTTTTCTAAATGTGATGTCGAAGGGATCGACTTCAACGTCAACAGGAACACCTAGCACTTCCACATTCAAATCCAAACTATTTTCATAGTACTCATTACTAAGCTCATAAATCCAACCATTAGGCAGCATCCGTGGAAAAGTATCAGAGGTAGCACCAGCTGTAGCGCGTCCTACCAGTGTTACTTGAGGGAGCGCAGACATCGCCAACGCAAAGGTTTCGCCAGCACTGAAAGTACCGTTTGAGGTTAGAAGATAAATATCTTTAAGATAATATGGCCTGTCATTATCAGGCTCTGCATAAACCGATGTCAGCTGATGCAACGCCCCATCATAAAATGTACTAATATCCCAAACAAGCGTATTTTGTGAGATAAAGCGCTTGATTAATTCTAGTGCTTGTATGTCATGGCCACCTTCATTATCGCGAATATCAATAATCAGCTGATTAGTACGGGATAAGTCTGTGAAAATTTCATCCAGTAAATCGTTGAAAGCCGCATTGGCATAACTAATATCTTGACGCTCAATACCTGCTACATCAATAAAGTTTTGAAAATGATAGAGTTTCAAATAACCAATATGTTGACCACCAGTGTTAATCACTCCCCAATTAGGGCCATTCGGACTTTGCTGTTTACGTATTATAAAGTCTTGCTTTGTCTCTTGATCCAGATATTGTGCAATCGTCATTTGTAGTTGATTCGTTTGCGTTTCAATATATTTTTCAGCAGGCTCACCAGTCAAGTTTAGATCAACTGCTTCTCGTTCTAACCTTTTGAATAGGGTAGGTTTAGCTTCAAAATTTATCGGTTCTTCTTCAAGGCTAAAATAAAGCCTGGTGTGACCATCATTTAGTAGTTCAAGTATTTCACGAAATACGCCTAGTAGGTTTGTCTCATTGGCATCACTTAGCTGCCCAGCATACTGGTTATAAACAGCGTCCCAATCTACATTACGCTCAGAGAAAAATGCATAGTGATTTTTCATATCCAGCCAAAAAAGTTCAAAGATTGCCTGTGCGTCAAAGGTATAGTCACTTTTATCTGAGGTAGATATAAATCCGTCTTTACAGACTTCATCGAGACTGGATATTTCAGTGTATTTTACAGGGCCAGAATCGTAGGGTCGTTTATAGGTAAGCAAGCCTGCACTTTTGGCGCTAAACGCATCAAATAACGGAAGAGGGTCTAATGTCAGAATTGGATAGCAAGAGGAGCCTGTTACTTGCCAGGTCACTAGACGCTCATCAACTATTTGTTTTATTTCACCATAATGTTCCGAATACCAAAGCTCATTTCTTTGCGTTTGTTGAACAACCTCTACGCTGCTTTTATTTTCGTCAAAGTGGCAACCAGCAAGGCCGATACACAAGATTAAAGTGATCGGTCTTAAGTTGAATTTTTTCATCATAACTTCCTATCGATTAAAATATGAAGTTATTTTAAAGTGTAAGTAGTGATTTGATTGTCGCGGATTTGTCAGGGGTTTGTCATAGTTAATAGATCAACATTGGGGACAAATTGATAGTTAGACATGCGCCACCGAGTTCACTTCTGCTTACCGAGACCTCAGCGTCATAGTTCAATAAAGTTTCTTTTACGATGGTCAAGCCAAGGCCTGCACCCCGTCTTCTTCCTGAGCGACTTTCATCTACCGTAAAAAAGGCTTGGAAGACTAACTCATGTTTATCTTCTGCAATGCCAATGCCATCATCTTCCACAGTTAAGAGAAGTTGAGCGTTACATAAACTTAGTGAAACACGGATCTGCTCGACTGCAAATTTATCAGCATTAACAATTAAGTTATGAAGCACGCGTTTAACATCTGTTTGGCAGGCTCTTATCCATACTGAGTTTGGACAATTTATAATTATAGGGTGATTACAATACTTTTCTAAAGTGACGATGTATTCATTAATTAGTGTACTCAAATCAAAATTGGAAACGCTGGTCTTTGCGGAAAACTGTTCTACTTTACTGAACTCCAAAATCTCATGCACCAGCATTTCAAGCTCTTCACATTCCTCAAATAACTCTCGAACCAGATTTTTGTTCTTTGGTGGAACATCAAGCAACTCAAGCTTGAGCTGAAGTCGGAATAATGGCGTTTTGAGCTCGTGAGATACGGCTCTGATCATATTCCTTTGCTGTGCAAAGGCAAACTCTAATTTTTCAGCCATTTGATTAAAGGCGTAATTGACACGTCCGACTGCTAAAAGTCCGGTATCAGCACGTTTAGATAACAATCCTTGTGCAATTAATTTACTAGCATGTTCTAACCTAGAAAGTCGAAATTGCAACCAAAGTGAGTGCAACAAAAATAGGACTAGGATTAGTCCTAAGGGTAAACCATACTGAATAAAATTGAGGATCGCCCCTGCAGAGCCTTGCACTCCAAGCGCAGAAAACGCTATTAACTCTTTACCTTGTATTTTTGCGATTACGGTTTGTAATTCCTCATCATAAACGTTTTCGATGACTAACTTAGTCGTTTGCTCAAATGCAGGTCTATCTAGTGTCTGTACTTTTAGATTACTTTTTTCTGAGATCTGGGCAAGTAAAGCTTGCCACTGAGCATCATCCAAGCCAGGGCGAGCTGCATCTAAAGCATAAACATAGGCTAGATAATCAAGCTCTACATCCTTTTTCAGCTCTTTTGAGAAATAACTTGTAGCTAGAGAAGTCAAAAAGGGATTTATCACTAAAAACAAACTAGCAAAGAGTAAGCTTGCAAATGCAAAACGTATGCTTGTCATTCAGTTTCCTTGCTATTTACAAAAATATATCCTTTCCCTCTTACAGTGATGAGGTGTTGATAGGGCATTTCATCACCGATAATCTTTCTTATCTTCATGATTTTATTGTCAACTGTACGATCGAAACCATCAAATGAGCGGCCGTACAGCTGAGTTGAAATCTGGTCGCGACTTAGAATAGAGTCAACATTAGACGCCAAAAAATGGAATAATGTGTATTCACTGTCTGAGAGACCAAGCGGTATACCATCTTGGCTTGCTTGCCTTGTCGATGAGTTAAATGAGAAGGGGCCAACACGGATCACGTGCCCGTTTTGCTGTTTATTCTCACTTTCTTCTGCTAGGCGAACTAGTTTTCGAAATCTCGCTAGGATAATTCGTGGGTTGACTGGCTTATGAATAAAGTCATCAGCCCCCATTTCTAATAGCGTAATTTCGTCTATATCATCGTGACTCGCGGTTAACACAATCAATTTACCATTGTACCTGTTTTGTAGTGACCTGCAGATCTCGAAACCATCTTTATTTGGCAACATCAAATCAAGCAATACAAAATCCGGCTGAAGTTGCAGGACATGCGCCAATCCGCTCACTCCATCATTTTGGATACTCACGATAAAACCATGTTTTTCAAAGAAGCGCCTAAGCAGTTCCGCAAGGCCTAAGTCATCTTCAATTATTACCAATGATCTTGAGCTCATATATACTCCTTAAAATCCAGACCGAACGCTCTGAGCCTAAATCTTCCGTTTCAAACCCGATTTGGCGCGTTCTTTAATATTGGTTTGAATATAAATTTGATCTGTTGTTGCGATTTTAGCGTGACCTAAATCTTCAGATAGGTGTTTTAGCGGGCGGTGTTGCGCATCATGCGTTGCACCTGTATGTCTTAGCCAGTGTGAAGTTGCGGCTTCGAGTTGCTCTGACTCTTCTGTAAAGCCATCTTCCTTTAGTTTAGCCACTGCTAAGTCAAAACTTTGCTGAACAATACGGCGTAATTGACGAACATTCATACCGCCTTGGCCCCTTAGTTTATGAACAATTGGGTAGGGCTCATCAACGCGAGGTAGGGCGCTTAACCCCCGGTACTGCCGGTAACGCTTTAAATAACTGATAAAGTCTTCGCTAAGCGTTACATCCCTTAGCTTATTGCCTTTACCCATAATTCTTAGGTACCAAAAGTCATCTTGATCTTGCCAAAAGTGGCTCATTACTGGTGACCAATGAGGGCGGTCAGATAGCTCTGAAATGCGTAAATACAAGCCTTTTAAGCAAGCTAATACGAAAAGATTTCTTTCTAGGTCCGGCTGCTGTTCACTTAAATCACGTGTTACACCAAAAACATATTCCCATTGCAAATCACTCAGCGTATCAGGAAGGTTGATTTGCGATTGAACCACTAAATACGGGCTATTTTTCTTAACCACTGGAACAAAGTTAGCAAATGATTTTTCTTCTAAAATGGCAAACTTGTAAAACACATTGAGCGCGGTAAACATTGCTGCCAACGTTTGCTGGCTAGCACCGTTTTCTTTGAGAACAAATGGCCGCCAATTTTCGTTAACCTGACGGATACCTTGGTTTTGCTTATAACGCCACTGCACAGAAGTTTGTGTCCATGCGTTATCTGGCTCTACCACAAAATCCACATATGCCTCGATGTCTTCGCGTTTTAGCTCAAACACTGACTTCTCAGCAACCAGCCACGACCATAAATAAAAGCGCTCAAGCTCATTACGAAAGCGGTTAAAAGTTGCTTCAGACTTACGACCGTAAACATACAAAAACTGAAATAGGAACTGTAGCTCGCTATGTACCGGTATTGATTTACCTTGACGAGCCAAGAATTTTTCCAGCTCTGGATATTCATGCCCAAGCGTATCATCTTCAAGATGGGCGATTTGATACCTAAGCTGCTTTAAGGTGTCGACCAATGGTAAAATCATGATAAGTCCGATATTGGTTAGTATTGGACATATTATAGTGACATCTGCACATATTATGCAATACTGTGTAGATAAGCCTATAATTTACGTTATGTTAAATAGGTAGGTCGCGTCAAAGCGCCAAAACGAAAAAAGCGAGGGTTTTCCCTCGCCTTGTCTACAGTCTACTTGTTTCTTAATTTATTCGCAGTAGTTGGCTACGTACGTTAAGTCGTTGATGTGCTCAGGGCCATCCATTACAAAGGTTGCTTCTGCAGTGTTTGGATCTAGTGTGTAGATCTTCGCGTCTTCACCTGAGTTACGGCCAGATACGTATAAGGTGCCGTCTGAGCTTACTGCTAAACCCGATGCCCAATTTACACCATGCTCGCCAACGAGATCTAAAGACATGTCGCCTTTATCTAGCGTGTAAAGTGCTTTACCTGTTAGTACGTAAATCACGTTAGTATCTGCTGAATAAGCGATATCACCGTGTGAGAAGTCGTCACCTGCATAGCTTAGTTTTCCAAGCACTGTTTTTGCGCCTGTTTGCATATCAAACTCATAAAGATAAGTTTTGCTGCTTGCAAGTAATTTAGTACCGTCTGGCGTTACTGCTGAACGGTATAATGGCCATGAAACTGCATTAGCAGCTAAAGTCTGCTCTGCACTATCTAGTGAAACCTTCCAAAGTGATGAAGCTTTAGATGCACTGTCGTTTTGTTCCATAAAGTAAAGTGCACCATTGTGCGCAGCAATGTTTGAAGCTGTATTAGCGACGCCATCAACGTATGCATAGGTACCATTAACCATGTCGAATTTATAAACATAGCTATTGCTGTCTTCACCAAAGTTATTGATGCCATACACGCCTACTTTACAAGTTACTGGAGGCTCTGGAGGTGTAACGTCTTCCTCTTCTGTTACGACTACGTTGTCTAGTAACGCACCATATGAGTCAGAAGTGCCTAACCCCTGAAAGCGTAATTGTGTCGAACTACCAGTCGCTTCAACCGTATACTCGTACTTTGTCCAGCCTCGGGTCGTTGCATTCATCGTCACTAGTGTGTTGTCACCAAACCATGCACGTGCACGATTAGTTGAGTTATTGTTTACCACTCGAGGCGAGTAATAAAAACTCACTTTATACTTTTTTCCAGCCGTTGTTGGGATATTCTGGTAGATTGTATAATTTGCAGTTGAGTCAAGCTCTAGGTATTGATTGCCGTTTTGAGGCACGATAATACCAAGGCTTTGCTTTTGAATTTCGAATCTGGCACCTTCTCTATTCCAACCTTGGAGGTTGTCAAATAACGCCCAATCACCAGAAATATTGCCTGATGTTTCAAACGAGCCGTTAACGACTAAATTGTCGGCAGCACTTGCTGTACCAACAACTGATATTAACGCTAAGGTTGTAAAGTTAAGTTTCATAGCCACTCCAATAAAATAGAGTTAATGTAAATTTTTTGTTTACAATAACATCACTTAATATACTACCATTGTCGTATTTATTGGGTCGGCGGTCAATGAGTAACCGAAAAACCAGATTTTATGATGTTTTACGTCTCTAAATAGACTTTTTAATTGGTACTTTAGTATTGTTTTCTTGGCGTGGAAAATAGATGTCGAAACCTATCCGTCATTTTGACCGAGACTAGGGTTTCGTATAACAAAGTCATTAAAGCTAATGGTTAACGGTACATTTAAGAGCGTTTGTTTGGTTGCAGTAATGAAAGTCTAAGTAGTAGTTGTCCTTGGAAGGTGACTGGCCAAGAGCTATCGTATTGTAAAGTAATTCCGCTCCTTTTCGGCCCATTTCGAAGGGGTTTTGGCCAATATTGATTGTTGAAAGTCCCTTTTCCAAAGCTTTAAGTTGCATCTCTTCTGTATCTGCGGAAATGATCACAGCATTGTTATTTTTGATCTTCTCTTTGTATGGTAATACGCGTTCAATATAATTAGAGTGAAATTGAGCGAAGCCAGCGACAGCAATAAAAATCGGGGGATTTTCATAACTTAGCAAGGTCAATAGTTGGCTTATCGCATCTTCGCGTTTACCCATTGTGTAAAGTGGGCATCGTTCGTACTCTTGCCACCCTTGCTTGAGATCATTCTCTGTTTTTGTAAGGTTGTCTATTGTATGTGTAGAGAGTGCATATCTAATGCCATTGATTCTTTTATCCAAATTAGGTGTTGAGTGATGACCTGTTTGAATACAAAACGATTGAAGCGCGGCCTTTTTATAAGGTTTAGCGGCTTCTCCAAGTGCAACACCAAATGCAAAGTTATCGGTTCCTACATAGGCGAGACGGTAATCTTTATGCTCTGTTAAAAGGTCAGAGTCAAAAGTGATCACTGGTATCTTCAATTGCTTTGCCTTTTTGAGTGAACGTGACACGAGATAGTTTGAATCGGTAGTTGATATTAATAACCCGTCTACCTTTTTACTCAATAGTTCATTAATGATTAGGCTTTGCGTTCTAAAATCTTGATAGTCGTCTGCACCATCGTAGATACACTCTACATTTGGATGTTGTTTCGCAAAGTCTACACACCCTTTATACGATTGTTCATAAAAGGTGTCATTTTTAGTTTTGCCTACAACCGCGATGGTTATTTCCGCTTGAGTACTTTGGCTCAGTATCGCAAACAATATTAGCCCAAATACCAAGGTACAACGGGAGAATAGATTTTCCTTTAACTTCATGTTTAGAGTGAAATAATTTTCTTAAACTACTGCAAGCATAACGTAGATTTTTAGTAACGCAAATGAGGACAGCATTCCATCTGGCGCTCACTAGTGCATCGCAGCATTTTTCAATACAAATTGATGAGCATCCATATAGCTTTTAATAGCACTTTGCGCAATTCGTATCGTCGCGGGTACATCAGTACTACCTTTATGAATGCAAAATACTTCCACTTTTTCCAGCTCGAATTCGGGATCTACTCGCTCCAAGTTATGATTATTAAATGCGATGATTTCTGGCACTAATCCAATACCCAAACCGCTTTCAATGAGCCCTATTGTATCGCTAACGGAATTGGTTTTGTGATGTGCTTTGAATGAAAGCGGTTTAACGATATTTTGTGTTGTATGTATAAATTCATAATTTGTGACTTTGCTTTCCCAAGAGTTTGCAATGTAAGGAGCGGTTGTGTCGTTAAATTCACTGTCCTTTGCTTTATATAGCACGTCTCTAAATGAACCAATATATTGTTGTGATTGCTCCACATCTGTGCTTTTACCTACTCTAACAGCAAGATCTATCCCCCGCTCCACTAGATTGAGATGGCGATCTTCATTAATTAAATTCAGGCGGATTTTAGGGTGCGTTTTAATCAGCTTACATAGTGCAGGTGCAACGATGGTTTGCATCAAAGCATAGGATGTTGTCACTGTTAACTGCCCTGCCAGTACTGATTGCTTAGATCTTGCTTTCTCCCAAGCTAACTCTGATAAATGGCTGATTTCAAGGCAGTACGCATAGAAGTCTTTACCAACGTTGGTCAATGATTGGCTTCGTGTGTTTCTATATAGTAGTGGTGTTCCTATCTCTTCTTCTAGTTTCTTGAGATGTTGGCTGATCACTGATTTAGACAAAGATAACTTCTCCGCGGCTTTGGTCAGTGATCCTGACTCTACCACCCCCTTAAATATCATCATTCTTCTTAGTTTGTTCATTTAACTTCTCTTTTCACATTACTTTATAAGATAAAGACCGCCGCACTCAAATAAAATTACATAAATATTACATAAATTAAACATTTATTTTTAACAGTTATAAATGAAATATGTGTTTTGGTCTATACCAAATTCAGTGTTATTTCCCCTGCCTAGCTAAAAGTGGTTATTGATAATTTCCTTAATCGTTTTAGGTTTAACCTTGTTTGAATTTTTAAGTCATTTATATAACTTAAAGTGGCTGTACTAACGGGTAGTTACTTTGATTTTTCTGGCCAAGATCAGATAGCTGTCAATAGATTGAATTTATTTCTTCAACAAAGAACACGCGTCTCATTTATAGCGGCAGAAACATTGAGTTCGATTTTATGAAACAGTTTAATTAAGGTTGAATTTTGAGCGAAAGTGGCTATAAAAATAAGCTGTTAACTATCTGTTTGTAACAAAACCCCCTACATCTATAGCTATGGATGGCCAAGTTACAGCTCGTTTTTGTTAACTTTCATTTACTTAATTTGTTGTTTTGTAGATTGTATACCACGGTGTTTGGTGTTATTGAAAATGCAACTAATTTCCTCAATTTGTTAGAAAGTGTAGAAGTTCTTCCATTCTCATTGTCCCTATATCAATAATATTAAAAGTACATTTGGTTAACATTTTAACTACATGCACTTTTATCTTCAGTTGCACCTTTTGAAACCAGAATAGGTCTAGTGCAACTTAACAGTTAGAACACCGATTGATTAAGGAATATGAAAGATGAAATCAATTAAGTTAAAGAAAAGCGCAATCGCTATCGTAACGTCACTCCAATTATTTGGGCTTAGTCAGCTTGCAACTGCGAATACCGACGTCCCAGAAATCTCACCAATTATGTACGATACACTTCAAGGTGATATTGAAGGTTCACCGTTGTTTATAGATGTTGGCTCGAATGACTTCCTACTTACTCAGGAGCAATGGCACACAATTCAAGTTTTTGCTGAGTCAGCTGTTAGCTTACCTAATAACGAAGCTGCCTTTAGAAGTGCGACGCGATATCCAGCAGATCCGCCTCTAAATAACGACTACATTGCACTAATGACAACCTTTGAATCAATCAATGCGTCGGGTCAGAATTGGAATCATAAGCTTTATCCTAGCATCATTGACCTTGCGACAAAATTAGCGAATTACTCCGATACGCATGTATTGCTAATTCAACCATTTATCGATGAACTAACAAAGCTACATAACGCGTCGCTAAGCGGAAATTTGCAAGCTGCTGAGCAAAGCAGACAAGTAGCGATTTCATTTCTAAACACCTTCATGAATTTTGTTGATGGTAATCTAACAAAAACCCAAACAGTGGTAGATCAACTTGTTTCCTTTCAAGGAGATTTAACTACACACTCTGGACAATTAAATACACTAGAAGGCACTTTTGAGGACATTTTAAACAAAGACCAGCCAGCTAATATACGTGACCGAATTAGCACATTACAACGACGACTTAACGATCTGAATGATGAAAAGAGTGATTTAAAAACAGGTATTGGCTTAAGTAGTCTTGGCGGCATACTTGGGCTAATCATTGGCGGTAGTATCCAAGGTGCTCAGTTAGAGGAAGTAAAGAGCGAGATTAATAAAGTAGAATCTCAAATTGAGACGGCGAATAAAGAACTCGCTCACGCGATGAGTCTTGCGGCCTCTTATCAAATTGCCAAAGGGCAAGTGGAAGGCATGAATGAAAAAATTGAAACTGCGCTGAGTAATGTACGCAAAGTTCAAGTGCACTGGCAGTCTTTGTATGGAGATATGCAATCTCTTCGAGATGTATTGACCCAATTAGACAGTGAAAATGCATTACGTAATGCCAATGTGATTGTTGCAGGGATCGTTTCTTCACCTCTTGCTAGCAATGCCAGCAACTCATGGAAAGACATTGCAGACAAAGCAAGGACGTTTCTACAAAACGCCTACCTGCCTACATCACAGCAGTAAACATCAATAAGTTTGAATTTTTAGCATCATAAATCAACAGCTATTGAGCGATCTACTCTCATAGAGCGCTCAATAGGTTGGTGTTTTATGTTGCAACAAGGAGTTACTATGAAACCAACTTTACTCAGCCTGTTGATTGGCTGCGCTTTTTCGAGCCAAGCTGCGACTTGGAATGAGCTATATAATCTTGAGCTAAGTCAAAACCTACCGAGCGTTACGACTTCAAATCAACAACAGATAGACACACAAAATTATTTGGTCTCGGCCTTACATGTCAATTTGAATGACGTGCTTACTAGTGCAAGAGATCATAATACTATCGTCATTGCTGCTGACACGGTAGAAATCGACCGAAACATGATTTTCGATGCGCCAAACAAACGAATTTTTATCGTCGCACGTAAAATAATGGGTAATGGTACGGTGAGTATCAATTTAGATACCCAAAATGCGCAAGCATCAACATTGGTATTTATGGCTGATAAAGTTGAGGCTAATATCAATATAATCACAGCTCATTCGCCAAGCGATGGTGAAATTGAACGCTTTAGTATTGCTCCAGACTCATTTGGTACGCTATATCAAGTTATACAAGGCAATAAGTTCGCAACGCCTATTTCGCCAGCGTTAACGTCGCTCATCTCTGTGCATAAAGAGTACTTTTTAGATGCATTTGAAAAGTCATTCGATATGGCGGCTTCTATCTATGATCAAAATCCAGCGTTAAGTATTGAGATGTTGAGCTGGCCTGAAGCTATTTTAAACGCAGCTCATGATGTTAGAGAATCTTCCGTTCAAGCAAAGAATTTTTACTTGCAGCTTGCTAACTTTAAACAGTTTTTGTCGTACGCAACACTTAACAAAAACTATGTGCCTAGCCTATCCCGCGACTTTTATGAGTTAACGATTAAAGCTTATATTGACGCGATGGAAGCATATCAGGATAGCTACGATAATTTTCAGAAACAAGGCCGAAGTTTAGAAAACAAGCGCCAAGATCTCACTTTGATGCAGGATAACCTATTCGACGTTGCATCTGCTGAGCAACGAATTATCTCTCGCTCTGTAGAGCAACTGACGAGCTTGGTAAAAACACTTGATCAACAAAAAGCATCATTCAGCGGACAAGAAAATAATGTCTTCTATTCAGGGGTCGAGTTTCAACAAGGAATTTTGGACTACAAACTAGATAAAATCACTGAAATTGGGCTTAAAGTACTTGAAACCGTAATTAGTGCGGGCACTGCATTTGCGGGTGCAGCTGGGGGTGACACCAGCGGTCTGAAAGACTTGGTTGCGAGCTTGCCCGCCACAATCCAAGAGATCAATGAGTTAAAAACCAAAATTGATGATATCGCGTCATTAATGGATAAAGTACAAACGGTTAGCGGCCAGTTAAACGTGTTATCACAAAAAACCGCTGATCCGTTTTCTAGTAGTGAGCTTGCACAAGAGTTCAATCGCCTTAATTCACTCATTCCGACCAAAGAAGAGGCAAATCGAATTTGGGACGAATTTTTGATAACTGCTAAGGCACAAATGAAAAAGGCCATAGATGAAGACATTGATGGTGCAAGTGACTACCTTGTTGCTATCGAAAAGTTAATTAATCATGGTAAGGCAATAGTTGCTGTAGAGATTGATATTGCCCAGGAGCAATCTAGACAGATAGATTTGCGCATCACCGCTGATGCAAAACTTAAACAGATCAATCGTATAGATGCATTTTTACAAAATAATCAAAACAGTCTAGATGAAATTCAGGACATGGAGGAACAGCTATTCCGGACTCTGAATAATCTAAAACGTCCGATATTTGTTGCATTAACAAACTATCAGGCGGCATTTAGCTACTGGTCTCTTGATGACACCATAGTGACACCAAGCCTTAATCAAAGTTATCAAGAATACCGTCACGACTTAGCTTTACTACGTGAACAAGAGGCCGCGTCATTATTGCGTTTTAACCCTCGACCTCAAGATTTTATGCTCACCATAGAAGAGTTAGATGCGCCGCAGCAATTGCTGGATTTTGCGCAAGACGGTGAAATGAGTTTTACGCTGTCGTTGGAAGATATTGATTTTTCCCAGTTTGATCGAGTTAGATTAGACGAGGTCAATGTTGTAATAGAAGGTTCTGGGTTAAATGAGAACCAGCGCTATGATATCGAAGTAAGATCTAGTGGTTCATATCAAGATAGGTTTAAAGGGAAACCCTATCAATTTAGTGCAGAGTCGTTATACCGATTGGTAAGTTACGAGCTGTTAGATAGTGAAACGACGCGCATAGATCCAATCACCAGTGGTGCAATCGCAAACGATTATGCGATTAATTACTTTAAACCAACTCCGTTTACCACTTGGTCAATTAAGCTGAAAAATCCAAAGCTTTATGACTTAAGTAAAGTGACGAATATCAGAGTGTCGTTTAAAGGAAATGCGATCCCCAAACAATAGTGTAGCACTTGCACTTGACTGCCTAGTAGGAGCCACTTCACGTGGCGATCTTTAACAAAAGCTCGCAGGATTAACCTGCTCCTACTTTGGTGAGACTTAAATATTTGCTAAACCAGATTGCCTGTTTGTAGGAGCCACTTTACGTGGCGATATTTTAACAAAAGCTCGCAGGATTAACTGCTCCTACTTTGTTGGGGTTTGAATATTTGCTAAACCAGATTGCTTTTTTTTCGTAGGAGCCACTTCACGTGGCGATCTTTAACAAAAGCTCGTAGGATTAACCTGCTTCTACTTTGGTGAGACTTAAATATTTGCTAAACCAGATTGCCTGTTCGTAGGAGCCACTTCACGTGGCTATCTTTAACAAAAGCTCGCAGGATTAACTGCTCCTACTTTGTTGGGGTTTGAATATTTGCTAAACCAGATTGCCTTTCGTAGGAGCCACTTCACTTGGCGATCTTTAACAAAAGCTCGCAGGATTAACCTGCTGCTATTTTGGTGTGGCATGAATATTTGCTAAACCAGATTGCTTTTTTTCGTAGGAGCCACTTCACGTGGCGATCTTTTAGCAAAATTCCTCCGGATGAGCCGCCACCTACTCTACAACTTGAGCCTGCAATAAAGACCTGTTATCTAGGTAGCCACTAAAACGGGTTGCTAATAAGGCTGCAGCACTGATAAGTGCCCCTACCCAAGCGGTGTCCTGCAGCGACATATTTTCAACAATTTGGCCACCTAAAACAGAGCCGAGCGCAATTCCAATGTTGAAGGCAGCGATATTCAATCCTGATGCGACATCTACCGCTTTTGGAGTAAACTTTTCGGCTAGCTGCACAACATAGACCTGAAGACCAGGTACATTTCCAAAAGCAAATGCTCCCCACACTAGTACTGTGATCACCACGCCTACTTTCGACTGCATGGTAAATGTCAACACAGCCAAAATGACCGAGAGTAACGCGAAGATGATGGTCAGAGCGCTTATCGGCCCCTTTTTATCTGCTAATTTTCCGCCATAGATATTGCCAACTGCAACAGATACACCATAAACCAGCATAATAATACTGACTGTAGCGGCGTTAAAACCAGCTTTCTGTTGTAAAATTGGCGCAAGATAGGTGAATGCCGTAAAGGTTCCACCGTAGCCGAGTATGGTCATAAGATAGACGAGCAGTAATCTGGGTTGCAATAATACTTTTGCCTGCTCAGATAGACTGGCAGATGCGCTTTGCTTTAGGTTCTTTGGAATTAATAATGCACTTCCCAAGAGAGCGATAACACCTAAAGCAGAAACTACCAGAAAAGTGGCTCGCCAGCCAAACTGTTGGCCAATCAAAGTACCCAAAGGGACACCTGTTACGAGCGCAACGGTCAGTCCCGTGAACATAATGGCGATGGCACTTGCCTCTTTGTCTTTTGAGACCAAGCTAGTTGCAATCGTAGAGCCAATCGAGAAGAACACACCATGAGCGAGTCCTGTCATGATCCTCGCTAAAATGAGGCTTTCATAACTTGGCGCTTGCCACGCAAGCAGATTGCCAAAGACAAATAGTGCCATCAAACTAAGTAATACAGATTTCCTATTCCATCGCCCTGTCAGTGCGGTTAAAACGGGCGCACCAACAGCAACGCCAATGGCATATAAACTCACCAGTAAACCTGCACTTGGCAGCGAAACTGATAAATCGGAAGCAATGGTCGGTACTAAACCAACAATGACAAATTCGGTGGTACCAATGGCAAATGCGCTTAATGTCAGCGCCAGTAATGCAAGCGGCATAAATAACCTTTTTAACGTGATAAGCAATAAGTTGGTGTAGTGTGAAAGCTTTTTTATTTGCAAAAAATAGCGAAAATGACAAAATACTTTTGTAGAAAATGAAAAGGAATACACATGACCGTTAGCTCAAAAACCGAAGATCTAGAAGCTTTTATCTGTGTTGTCGATACTGGGAGTTTTTCCGCTGCAGCAAATCTGATGGACGAACAAGTTGCAAAGGTTTCAAGAGCAGTAACTCGACTGGAAAAGTCCCTGTGTGTAACCCTATTCAATCGAACGACTCGACGGATAGAGTTAACCGAAGAAGGAGAGCTATTTTTACGCTATGCGCGGCAGGCACTCAATACCATTGAGCAAGGTGAAGAGGCGTTAAAGCTGTTACGATTTTCGCCAGCTGGTAAATTAAGAGTGGATGCTGCAAGTCCTTTCGTTTTTCACCAGCTTACGCCTATATTAAAAGGTTTTAATGAGGCCTTTCCCGATATTACTTTGGAAATAACAAGTCATGACAGCATCATCGATTTGCTAGAGCATAAAACCGATATCGCAATACGAATTGGTGACTTAGCTGACTCTAATCTTCATGCGCGTTTGCTAGGCCGCAGTAAACTTCATCTTGTAGCAAGCCCTGACTACTTAAGTAAATTTGTAGGTAATGAATCACTGATTGATCTTCCACATCATAACTTGATAG
Source organism: Pseudoalteromonas sp. JC3 (assembly GCF_030291895.1). NCBI lineage: Bacteria > Pseudomonadati > Pseudomonadota > Gammaproteobacteria > Alteromonadales > Pseudoalteromonadaceae > Pseudoalteromonas > Pseudoalteromonas sp. JC3. Next base: position 411,159 of record NZ_CP127856.1, read on the forward strand.
GTTTTACCGATGCCCCACATCTCAACGTCTGGCCTTTACAAAATCCGCAACAGCTCAAGTTTTCTATTAGCGCATCCAGTGGCGAGACCGTGAGGCAATTATGTATTGCTGGCCATGGCATTGCACTGCTATCTAACTTTATGGTGAGGCAAGATATAAAAGCCGGAAGACTTGTTGAAGTTTTTACCGAGCAAATTATTTCGCCAAATCGCAGAGAAGCAGTACAAGCCGTGTATTATCAAAATAGTGGTGTATCCTCTCGGATTTCGGCATTTCTAGACTACATTGCGCCTAGGCTCACGCTATAGTTTTTTCATTTTTTACAAATATATTTTGTATTTATTGCTGTTAATGAAAATATTTTAAATCGTTAAGCTTCTCATAGTGAAAATAAACATTGAGGAGGCCAAATGGCTGATTTATTTGAGTCGATTAACTTAGCAGGTAAAACACTGAGCAATCGTATAGTGATGCCGCCTATGACCCGCTCGCGGGCAAGTCAACCCGGGGATACCCCTAACAGTTTGATGGCAACCTATTACGCACAACGTGCAACGGCTGGTTTAATTATTAGTGAAGGGACACAAATATCGCAACTCGGTAAGGGGTATGCTTGGACACCGGGGATCTATTCAGACGCCCAAGTTGCTGGCTGGAAACAAGTCACAAAACAAGTGCATGATGCAGGCGGTGTTATGTTTGCGCAGCTTTGGCATGTTGGGCGAGTATCGCACCAAAGTAATACCGGTGGGCTTCAGCCGATTTCAGCTTCAGCAATTCAAGCTCAGGGTGTGAAAGTTTTCATCGATGAAAATGACTCCCCTGATTTTATTCAAGCTCAAACACCTAGAGCAATGACCCAAGCAGACATCAATAACGTTATTAACGAATATCGACACGCTGCACGAAACGCGATGCAAGCAGGATTTGATGGAATTGAACTGCATGCAGCGAATGGTTATTTGATTAATCAATTTTTAGACTCTCACTCAAATCAAAGGACTGATGGCTATGGTGGCTCTGTTGATAACCGCATTCGCTTTTTGCGTGAGGTCGTGATGGCGGTGAGTGAAGAAATTGGCAGTGACAAAGTGGGTGTTAGACTTGCGCCGCTTACTACCTTAAATGGTACAGTAGATGAAAACCCTGAGCAGACATACCTCGCGGCAATTAAACAGCTAACTGCGCTCAACGTATGCTACGTACACATCGCAGAAGCGGATTGGGAAGACGCGCCAGATATGCCTCTGAATTTTAAATACGCAATTAGAGAGGCATTTAATGGCGTGTTGATCTATGCCGGAAAGTATACGAAAGCGCGCGCCCAACAAGCTCTTAATGAAGGTTGGGCTGATATGATTGGGTTTGGTCGTCCTTTTATCTCAAACCCTGATTTGCCCTACAGGCTGGCAAATGACTTGCTCTTAAATGAACATCAGTCTGAGACATTATTTGGTGGAGGTGAACAAGGTTATACTGATTATCAAATTCACGCCTCAAATCCAATTAACGTAAAATAGGCTAAAAGTTAGCTTTCAATCTGCGTATGAATTATTTAATGCGTACGCAGCCCCAATAATGACCATTTTAAGGTGAGCACAATGTAGCTAACTTTTGTGCTTGTTTCTCCTGAATTACCGCTAATGATAGTTTATGTAAATGTATATAGATTGGAGTTTGGTCTAAAAATAGATAATAATGTTGGCAAATTAAAGGAACTTAATACACTATACTTCAGAAAATGAAAAATATAATTCTATTTGCCACTGCACTGCTCTGCACCATCTCTGCTAACGCCCAGTTACCCGTAGAGAGTTACGGACAACTACCTAATATGAGTAAAGTTTCACTCTCACCCAGTGGTAAGGCCGTTGCGTATTTACAAAATTATGAAGGAAACCTTGTTCTTACTGTTCATGACCTAAAAACGCATAAAAAAAATTATATCCTGCAAACTGATAATAAAACGATAGCACTTGGTTGGTACGATTGGGCCAGTGATGACATGCTCTTATTTGGTGCGAATTACACCAAAGTGCAGCGAGGTGTAAAATACACCTCATCTCGTTTATTTAAATTTGATTTAAAAAATCCTACGGATGAATTAGTTCAAATCAACCGTGCTTATCGCTATGAAATTTCGGCACAATTTCAAGATGACGTGATTAGCATACTGCCAGAACAACCAAACAAGATATTGGTTCAAACTGACTTTGATATGGCAAACAAGCCGAGCGTTTATATCTTAGATATAGCTAAAGATAGACGCGAGAAAGTTGTTCGAGCAAGAAGAAAAATATCTAGCTGGATAGCCGATCAACAAGGCAATGTAAGAATGGGTTATGGGTTTGAAGGGATCACTGCCTATTATATGCTCTATGATAATGAGACGAAGGATTTAACCGATTTCTATACCTTTCAGGCTCGTGGCCCGGAAGCTATCCATATTCTTGGCTTTGATAAAGACCCAAATATTATTTACCTCACCGCACTTCATAATGGTAAAAATGCGCTGTTTAAAGCAGATATTACTAAACGCCCGCTTTTACCTCAGCTTATTTTCTCCGATCCGGACTATGATTTTGATGGCAGTATCATTTATTCACACGACGGCAGAGCCATAGGCTTCAGCCATTCCAACCTTGATAACTCGAGAATTTACTGGGACGAAGACCGCAAACGCCTTCAACGCTCACTTAAAGCGGCATTACCAAACTACGACACCGTTGTTATAAGTATGAGCGCGGATAATAAAAAATACATAGCGTACGGCGATTCTGACCAAGACTCTGGTACGTACCTGATTGGTGACAGAGAAACCAGCTCTTTAGCGGGGTTAGGACGTTTATATCCTGATATTACCGGTGACAATTATTTGGGCAAACAAAGGGTATCGTTTAAAGCGCGTGACGGCCTAGAAATTGAGGGTTACTTAACCCTACCTAAAGCATTCGATGCGGCTGCTCCAACAATCATCTTTCCACACGGTGGACCATACTCTCGCGACTACGCTGGCTTTGATTACTGGTCTGAACTATTGGCAAGCAGAGGCTTTGTGGTTTTCCAACCTAACTTTAGAGGCTCTTTTGGTTATGGTTTTGACTTCTTTAATGAAGCAAATCAAGGTTGGGGAGGAAAGATGCAAGATGACTTACAAGATGCGGCAAACTGGTTGATTGCAGAAAAGTATGCACTCAAAAATAAAATTTGTATAGGTGGTGCAAGTTACGGCGGCTATGCGGCACTAATGGCTGTGGTAAAACATCCTGAAACGTTTCAATGTGCAGCAAGTTTTGCCGGTGTTACAGACTTAGAATCGATAGTCAGTCGTGCGCGCTTTTTCACAAACAAAGAGCTTGTTCGTGACCAATTCGGACAAGATATTGATAAACTTAAAGCACAATCTCCTGTTAACTACGCTAAGCAGATTAGCCGCCCCGTGTTACTTATTCATGGTGATGACGATAAAGTCGTGCCTGTGAATCATAGTCGTGACATGGCAGATGAACTTGAAGATCATGACAAGAAGTTCAAATATATAGAGCTCGAGGATGGCAACCACCATCTGAGTTATCAAGCACATAGAGTGAAGACGCTTACTGAGTTTTTAGCTTTTTTCGAAAAACATCTTAAGTAACCTGAGGTTTGGATAAGGAATGTTCCAACTTATTGTTGCTAAGCCACAACTTAGTTTTTTCCTTGTCTAGCCAGCAAGTTTTAAGGAAAACACCGCTTCCGCGTCCTGCTCTCGCTAAGGTACCTACATCCTGTAGGCAAGGCGAATTTACGCACCAATAGCTGGCTATTGGAAGTGAATTCAACGAAGTTAGCGTTAAAACTGGCTGCTAGAAAGGCATTAATTATCCGCAGCTCAGGTTAAGTAGCAAAGCGCCGCAATTAGCGGCGCTTTTTATTGAGAGAGCGACTTCTTCTGTCACAGAGTTGATGTATGATAGGGGCTAACATAAAGGAGAATTATTGTGCAGCTCGTTAAATTATTCGCCATGGCATTGATGCCTATGCTCAGTGTATTTCAGGCCTCGGCAACGTCATTTTTAGTCTTTGGTGATATGCCCTATACGGAGATAGACAGAGGCATGTTGATGCCAAATGGTGCTCTGCACGAAAAGGTAAATGATATACAGCATGATTTTATGGTGCACGTAGGTGATATGAAATCCGGTGCTGAGCCCTGTACAGACCAGCTGCTTAAAGATAATTATGCCCTGATCTCAAATGTAAGTAGTCAACCTTTTGTATTCACGCCCGGAGACAATGATTGGACTGACTGTGACCGTGAAACCCTGAACCCTAGGTTTGATGAATTAGAGAGATTGGATTTCATCCGTAAACACTTTGCGGTGCAAACACCTGAGCTACCGGCCTTTAAACGCCAGCAAACAGTACCAGAAAATCAATCTTGGATAGTGGATGATGTGCAGTTTTTAACTTTGCATGTACCAGGCACCAACAACGGTCGCAGACAAATCTTATTATCCGATAAAAAAGTAGTGCACGAAGAATCTCATCGTCGTGATGTAGAGAATATTAAGTGGTTGGACAGCTTGTTGACGCCAAACCATAAAGCCGCGGTGATATTTCTACAAGCCGACCTATATCAAAAAGAGAAGCATTCAGGACGTTGTGATAAAAACTCAAAAGCTAAGTGCGATGGTTATCAGTTATATCGAGAGACACTTGCAGAGTATGCAGCTCAACTCAGTTATCCGTTGCTGTTGATACATGGAGATACGGGAGAGTTTTGCTTTTCTGAACAGTCAAAAAATTTATGGCGTCTTAACGCCCCTGGCGACTTTCAATATTTAGATATTGCAAAGGTTAAAGTTAAGGGAGGTAAAAAGAAGCCGTTTAAGGCAACACCGCTTCTTTCGCAAGATAAAATAGCTAAATGCAAGGGGCTGTAAAGCCCCTTTACACACTTTTTACGCCGCTTTACAAGAAGCGTAGCGCGAATAGCTTGCTGTAACTACAGTAAAAGCTCGCGCTGTTTATTGTGGCTTTCAAACTGCTCTTGCTTGACTGTATTGACAAAATGCCACTCACTTTCCACCTTCTCTTTTGTGAAATTAAGCGTTAAATAACCACGCTGATGAATATTGGCATATTCAAGGTCATCGACTAGTAATTGCAATGCCTCAGCGAATTGTAGCGCCTGCTCATCGCCTAATTGCAAGTAATACTCAAGCCCTGGAGAGCTGACTGAAGCTGTCGCATATTCTTGACCACAAACGGCTCCGCTTGCATCGCAGAGCTTACCTGACCAGGCGTTGTGCGTATCTCCAGCAACGACTACTAAGTTTTTATTGGCCGCTTTTGCTGTTTGTAAAATTACTTCACGTTCAATCGGGTAGCCGTCCCATGCATCCAAATTATATGGTGCGGTATACGTGACTCGCGCTTTTTCTTGTGCAGACAATGTTGAGTCACCAGCAAGCAGCCTGCCCTTTATTTGAGCAAGCTCTGTTAATTGCGTCGGCATTTGTGCGGAAGGGTTGGCAAGAGACATGAGCAGCTCGACTGGGATCATCATTTTAGTCATCAATACTTGTTGCCCTAAAACTTGCCATTTCGCTGTTGAATTTTTCAAATTATCGGTGAGCCAAGTCAATTGGTTTACGCCTAAAAGCTGTTGCGAAGGCGCGGTGAGATCCGCCTGAAATCCGGCAAAATCCACCTGTCCTGTCGTGGGGTCAATGTAATTTTGATAGTCGAGTGCTTTAGCTCGGCTCTCGTGACGAGTATCTAGCATATAAAGTGATAACAAGTCGCCAAATTCAAATTTACGATAGAGGCTCTCAAGTTGATCCTTAACCATCGGACGCACAGGCATCCATTCATAGTAAGCTTGCAGTGCAGCAAGTTTGCGGGCAGCGTACTCCCCTTCTCCCTCGTTATGGTTTTCAGCGCCATCCATGTATGAGTCATTGCATACTTCATGGTCGTCCCATACCGCAATAAATGGCGTACTGGCGTGGAGAGCTTGCAGACCAAGGTCCGTACGATATTTTGCATAGCGACGACGATAATCATTTAATGTAATAATCTCGCTCGCATTATCTGCATCCAGCCCTCGCCCCATGGCGTCGGCATTTTCAGTGGCGTACCCACCCATACCATATTCGTATATGTAATCACCTAAGTGTAACACCGCGTCTAAATCGCTGCGTTTTGCAGCCTCTGCATAAACATGAAAGTAACCTGCCGGATAATTTGCACAAGACATGACGGCAAGTTTTACCTGAGTTACATCGTTGAGGGGCAAGGTTTTGCATTTACCTATGGGTGAATGCGTTTCCTTAGTGACGAAGCGATAAAAGTAGCGGCTATTTGCAGCAAGGCCATTAAGATCTACTTTAACGGTGTAATCGTTTTTTGCTAATGCGGCAAGCTGGTGGCTTTGTAGTAAGACAGCAAAATCTTCAGATTCTGATACTTGTAGAGTGACATCCACACTGTTAGGTGTGCCTTCAGGAGTGACTCGCGTCCATAATATAATGCTATCAGCCAAAGGATCGCCACTTGCGACACCATGGTTAAATGCGACAGCAAAATCATTGCTTGCAACCGCTTTACTATCACTGCTGCCACAACCTACTAACGAGACGCTAATTGTCGCTGCGCCAACGCCCATTAATGCACTTTTAATAAAATCTCGACGGGTAAAACTTGCCATTATTATTGTTCCTTAACTGCAAAATGCGCCATATTGGGCGCACTTATCTACTACTTGAAGGAACTAGCTTAGTTAAGCATTGTTACAATTTAACGATTGGTCTTAATTAGTGCGGGTTTGGAACAACGCGATTTCTGCCACTGCTTTTGGCCTCTAGTAACATCGTATCTGCACGACGAATAATGCTTTCAACGCCAGACTCACCTGCGCCAAATTCTGCAACCCCAAATGAACTGGTAATATCGACCTCTTCACCGACCGCAATTTGAAATGATGCCTGCTCTATCATAATACGTGCCCGCTCGGCGACTAAGATTGCTCCCTCTAAGCCGGTATTAGGGAGTACCAGAGCAAATTCCTCTCCACCTAGCCGAGCTATTAAATCCGTGTCTCGTAACATGTCAGAGAGTCGCGAGCTCACGTGAACCAGCACTAGGTCTCCCGCTTCATGGCCAAATTGCTCGTTAATTGCACGGAAATTATCGAGGTCGGTCAGTATCACACTAAATGGTGTTCTGTAACGTTCATATAACCTAATTTGACTGTCAATTTTATCGCTTAACTGCCTACGACTGGCGACGCCCGTTAATGGGTCAGTTTTAGTAATAAAATCGAGCTCTTTACGTAAGTGATCGAGTTCGCTATGCATCGCTTTTGTTGTGGTAATGTTATCTCCGTAGATAACAAAGGCATCATTCTGCAGCGAAAAACATCGTAATCTGAAGAACTCACCACTTAAGGTATCAATTTCAATTTCTGGATAGTCTAATTCACAGCCGTTGCTTAAGCCTAAAAACCATTCCGTGAGTTCATCCCCGTCGATTCTATCATCAAACGTATCGTCTGTTTGTGGGTCGAAGATATTACTCAGTGTGCGTCCTGTTATGTGAGACGAGGGTTGTCCAATTAGCTTCGCCATTGCTTTATTGCAAAATTCAAGAACCGACTTGTTGCTAACAATAGCAACTGCATCGTCACTTTTATTGAGCACTTCACTCAGTAGGGATTGTAAATGGTTAGCGTTAGACATAATTCAATTCCGTTAGGCTTTTTGTTATTCTAAATCAATCGGGAAGATTTATCTTAGATCTCGCGCAAATCACACAAAAAAGACATTTTGATTTCGTTATCTACATCAATTGATTCTAATTTAGCACCAATCATATTCCATTTCACTTATGTTTAATGCAACAAATGAAACGTATAGTTACCTCCATACACAAAGGAGGAACTATGTTAAAACCAACGCAACTCGCAACGATTATTTCTGCTTTGCTATTGCTAAGTGCATGTGGCGAAGCTGAGCAGGCAAGCAGTCAAGCTCCGCCTCTTCAACCAATTGATGTAGCACCAACACCGCAAATTAGCATTGCTGATTGGCACACCTATACAACACGCCTTTCTTCTCCAAACGAAGTCGCACTTCGCGCTCGGGTCACAGGAGTGATCGGCTCGGTAAACTTCAAAGAAGGAGATACGGTGCACCAAGGCGATGTTTTATTTGAGCTGGACGATAGAACTTTCTTGGCTGAGGTTGCCAGTCTTGCCGCACAAGTGAAACGTGCCGAAGCGGCCCTTTCGCAAGCAAAAAGTGAGTCAGCGCGTGCGCTTCGATTAAGCAAGCAAAAAGCGATTTCAACCGAAGAAGTCGATGCCCGTGTTTCGCTTACCGCACAGCGTGAAGCCGAACTAGATGCGCTTCGCGCTTCATTTAAAGCAGCTCAACTAAACTTAGAGTTTAGCAAGATCACAGCACCAATCAGCGGCAAAATTTCATTTGCTGAGGTCACTCAAGGTAACACCATTAGAGCAAACGACACCTTGCTTACGACGATAGTCGCAACCGATAAGATGTATGCGTATTTTGATATCGACGAGCGAACTTGGAATAGCCAGTTTGCATCAGTGACGGAAGGTGAGCCGCTTCCTGTGAAATTACAGTTATTGGGCCGTGAGTCACAGCCAGTCATGGGTGAGCTAGACTTTATTGACAACGCCATCGATGACCACTCCGGAACCCTAAAAGTACGCGCTTCTTTTGATAACCATAGTGGGCAATTACGACCTGGCTCGTTTGCGCGAGTGAGTCTTTCATCCGGTGAGCAAAACGATCGAGTATTAATTCCAGACCGCGCAGTGGGTACGGATCTTAAAAATCGCTTTGTTCTTGTCGTCAACGACGCGAATACGCTTGAATATCGTCTGATCACACTCGGTAATCGCTATGGCGAATTTCGTGCAGTTGAATCGGGTTTAGCCGCAGGAGAGCGTATCGCGGTGAATGGTCCTGCGCGTGTAGGCCCTGGCATGCCGATAAGCCCAAACTCAGTGACGCTTACCTTGCCAGATAACATCGCCACAGAAGTGGTTGCGATGACGCCAAACGATTCTTCACAAGGATTAAACTAATAATGAAATTTTCCCATTTTTTCATTAAACGGCCTATTTTTGCGGCGATGATGTCGCTTGTGATATTAATCGCAGGAGCCATTTCCCTTTTTCAGCTTCCCGTTAGTGAGTATCCAGAGGTGGTACCGCCGACGGTTGTGGTATCTGCAACTTACCCCGGTGCAAACCCAAAAGTCATTGCTGAAACCGTTGCAACGCCACTTGAGCAAGAGATCAATGGTGTTGAGAACATGCTGTATATGTTTTCTCAAGCAACCAGTGATGGTCGTTTAACGCTTACCGTGACTTTTGCACTTGGTACTGACTTGGACCGCGCCCAAGTTCAAGTACAAAACCGTGTAAATAGCGCTATTCCAAGATTACCGCAAGAAGTACAACGTTTAGGGGTTGTTGCTGAGAAGGCGTCACCAGATCTCACTATGGTGGTGCACTTGGTATCGCCAAGCGGCTCGCATGATACAAGCTACCTCTCTAACTATGCCGATATTTATGTCAAAGATCAGATAGCGCGCTTGCCGGGAGTTGGTGATGTGAAGCTATTCGGCGGCGGTAAATACGCCTTGCGGATATGGCTAAACCCCGAGCAATTGGCTGAAAGAAACTTAACCGCAAGCGATGTGGTTCGAGCAATCCAACAACAAAACCGCCAAGTAGCAGCTGGCTCTTTGGGTGCTCAACCCACAACGAATGAAAATCAATTCCAAATTCTGTTAAACGTTAAAGGGCGTTTGGTAGATACCAGTGAATTTGACAATATTATTGTTAGCGTATCGAGCGATGGCGCGATCACTAGACTCAAAGACATTGGCCGAGTTGAGCTTGGACAAGATAACTACGCGTTAAGAGCTTTGCTAGATGGAAACGAAGCGGTGGCAATGCCGATTTTCCAGCGTCCTGGTTCTAATGCGATAGAGCTGTCGGATCAGGTGCGTGAAACCATGAAAGAGTTATCGACACGTTTTCCTGAAGGGGTTGAGTACGATATTGTTTATGATCCGACAATTTTTGTTCGTGGCTCAATCGATGCGGTAATTTCAACATTATTAGAAGCCATCGTACTTGTGGTATTAGTCGTTATCTTATTCTTGCAAACATGGCGCGCTTCGATTATTCCGCTGGTAGCGGTGCCTGTATCGTTAGTTGGTACCTTTGCTGCAATGCAGTGGCTTGGTGTTTCTATCAATACTTTGTCGTTGTTTGGTTTGGTACTCGCAATCGGTATCGTGGTTGATGATGCCATTGTCGTGGTTGAAAACGTTGAGCGTAATATTGAAAACGGCCTTGCGCCCTTCGAGGCCACTAAACAAGCGATGTCAGAGGTGACAGGCCCTATTATAGCGATTGCATTGGTGCTTTGTGCGGTGTTTATTCCAACTGCTTTTATTACCGGCTTGTCAGGCCAGTTTTACAAACAGTTTGCCCTCACGATCACAATTTCGACGCTGATCTCGGCATTTAACTCATTAACATTATCACCAGCGCTAGCTGCACTACTATTAAAGCCGCACGGTGCTAAACCAGACAAACTCACAGTGGTGTTAGATAAATTGTTTGGTCAGTGGCTATTCAAACCGTTTAATCGCTTTTTTGATAAGGCAGCTCACGGCTATGTTGGACTAGTAAAAAAACTTATTAGACTGAGCACCATTGTGCTGGTGGTTTATTTAGGGTTAATTTTTGCTACTACTAAGTTGTTTAGCACCATCCCTGGTGGCTTTATTCCACAACAGGACAAACAGTATCTTGTTGCGATTGCCCAACTGCCAGACGCGGCGAGTTTGGATAGAACAGAAGCCGTTGTACGTGAGATGGAACAAATTGCATTACAGACTCCAGGCGTTTTACATTCCGTGTCTTTCCCTGGGCTTTCAGTAAATGGTTTTACAAACAGCCCAAATAGCGGGATTGTATTTGTTGCCCTAGATAAATTTGAAAATCGCACATCGCCAGAGTTGTATGCGTCTTCAATCGCTGCGCAGCTTAATCAGAAGTTTGCCATCATAGATGAAGCGTTTGTCGCGGTTTTCCCACCGCCACCAATACAAGGGTTAGGCACCACAGGTGGATTTAAACTGCAAATTGAAGATAGAGCAAACCTTGGCTTTGAGAAGCTATTCTCTGACTTACAAGCAGTGATCGCAAAAGCGCAGCAGCAACCGGAGCTAATGGGACTGTACTCAAGCTTTAGGATCCAAGTACCACAAATGGACATTGATATCGACCGTGAGCAAGCAATGGTACAAGGCGTACCGCTCGAGGAAGTGTTTGATGCATTACAGATCTATTTAGGTTCAATGTACGTCAATGACTTTAACTTATTTGGTCGCACTTATCAGGTTACCGCTCAGGCTGACGCTAATTTTCGGGCAGATCCTGCACAGATTCTGTCTTACAAAGTAAGAAACAACTACGGTCAAATGGTGCCACTTGGCGCGGTACTCAAAGTCACGCCGACAACGGGGCCTGATCGTGTTATGCACTATAACGGGTATCCTACTGCCGAGTTAAATGGCAGCCCTGCGCCCGGATATTCTTCGGATCAAGCGCAAATGGCAATTGAAGCGGTGCTAAACGAAACGCTTAGCGAAGGCATGGCATTTGAGTGGACTGAAGTCACCTATCAGCAGATCCTCGCGGGTAACGTGATGGTGTATATCTTCCCACTGGTTGTACTCTTGGTGTTTATGGTTTTGGCATCGCAATACGAAAGCCTAAAGCTACCATTTGCAATCATCCTCATTGTGCCAATGACCATACTGTCAGCATTAGTAGGGGTGTGGCTAACAGGCGGCGATAATAATATCTTTACCCAGATTGCTCTTATCGTTTTGGTTGCTTTGGCGTGTAAAAATGCAATCCTAATGGTGGAATTTGCCAAAGAAGAGTATGAGCAAGGCAAGACTAATTTGGAGTCAATTGTTGAGGCATGTAAACTACGTTTACGTCCTATTCTGATGACGTCGATTGCCTTTACCGCGGGGGTTGTACCTCTGGTACTTGCAACTGGTGCGGGTGCTGAAATGCGCGAAACCATGGGGATTGCAGTATTCTCAGGAATGATAGGGGTTACCTTATTTGGTCTATTGTTTACGCCTATTTTCTTTATGGCGATGACGAAGCGATTATACACGCCAAAAATACGCGAAGCGCAGAGTACCCCAATACCATTCCAGTAAAAGATTAATAACTTGTAATCATGTTTAAAGGCCCATTGGGCCTTTTTTATGCTGCTTTTTATTGCCTTGTAACCGCACTATTCACCTTAACTTCATCCGTTTACGCTAAATTATCAGATACCGTCTTTTTCTCGCCGGAGTCTGTTTATGAAATCCCAAATTGCCTTTGCTGTTTTAATTAGCGCTGTTCTCAGTGCATGTGGCGAGGACATCTCAAATCGTAAAATTGAGCTTAGTGAAACACTTAGCCGTTATCAATGTGATAATGATTCGGTGATAAAAGTTGACTACAACGACAGTGATAAGGCAACTGTCCATTTTAACGAACAGGTGGTTAAGATGAAGATTGCACGCTCAGCCAGCGGTGCAAAATATCAAGGTGATGGGTTTGTGTGGTGGACAAAAAATGATGAAGGTATGTTGCTTAGACAGGAAGAAGATAAAAACAACCGCATCATCGCACGTTGCGAGATGCGGCCCAATGAAGCCTTAACAGTGAAGGCGCAATCAAACTGATTATAAATGCTCGTCCCAATAGGCAACGTCACTTATATAGAATTAGGATGTCTTATACCGACAACTTTTCAGGTGTAGCTAAAGTACTTTTTACAAACTCAATGGCAGCGCTTACATTAGCAAATAAAACTTGATCTAATGGCTCTGGCATGCCAATTTCTTTGCGCATTTTTTCAATCTGGCTTTTCGCAATTGCCGACTTCAACACATACGCAGCACTAACACAGCCTAACTGCAAACAGCGCTTTGCTGTATTTACCAGTAACTTGTAGGCTTCTGGTGTCGCAGCTATGGCCTTTTCGGAATAACTCACGTAACCCCATGTCGAAGAATGGATCTCGGCTCGACATTGCTCTAATGCCCTAGAAAAATAATGGATCATAGACTCATTAATATTTCCTTCGAAACAGGCAAAGAGGATATTTTGCTCGGCCCAGAGGGTTACTTTCCCGCACCGAGTTTGATAACTATATTTTGACATTAATCCTTATCCGGCTCCTTTCGAAGTGCGGATTATACATCAGCACGACAAGGTTAAAAAAGAGTAATTGCTACTTTTTTAACCTAAATCGCATATTATGCTTATGGCTCAGCGAGTTGCTGTTTCGCTGCCTCAGATTCTTCTTTTAGGTAGTTATTAAATGACAAGCCTAAAAACTGCGGTAAAGTAGCGCTAATTGCCAAGGAAGACAAAGTACCAATGAGAATGCCACAACACAACGCCATGGCAAAACTATTAAGTCCCGCGCCGCCTAACCACCATATCGCTAACACTGTTGTGAGCGTCGTTAATGAGGTGATAAGCGTGCGGCTCATTGAATCCTTTATCGCTTGGTCTATGGTATTGCCCACGGGACTGTTTTTCCACTGCTCTTCGAACAAAAGCTCTCTAACTCTGTCACCAATCACAATCGAATCGTTGAGTGAGTAACCAATAATCGCCAGCAGCGCTGCAAGCACGGTTAAGTCAAACTCTACTTGCGTTATTGCAAACAAACCTAGCGTCACAATCACATCATGAAAAAGTGCGATACTTGCGGAGACCGCTAAGCGCCACTCAAATCTAAACGCCAAGTAAATCAATACACTAAGTAACGCGAATATACCAGCAAGGCCACCTTGCTCAATTAACTCATTACCCACCTGTGCACCAAGATAACTGGCGTCTAATACGCTTGCTTGCCATTGTGTTTCAATTCCTTCTATCCACTGTTTGACGTGTGTTTCATCGGTGGACTGAGGGGGTTGGAAAACTCTCCAGCTACCATCGTTTTGTAGAGAGATTCGCGCATCTAGAACACCAAGCTCAGCTAGCTTGTTTTGCATTTCTGTTTGGCTCGTTTGCTTGGGTAAATCGATAACCGTAACGTAACCGCCGGTAAAGTCTTGGCCTAATACAATGCCTTTTTGAGTGATGGCTATGAGACTTGCAAGGACAAGTAACAATCCAGAAATTAGCCCGACGAATCTTGCCTTTTGCGTTTTACTTGTCATTTTACTTTGCGCCTTTACGTGATTTTGAATAAAGAGATTCTGATAACATACCGGAGACGACCACACCCGCGAAAATACTGGTTACTATGCCCAGCGCCAAAGTGATCGCGAACCCTTTTACTGGTCCATAACCGATACCAAGTAGGATAAGAGCAGTTATCATCGTGGTTAAGTTGGCATCGATAATACTCGACATGGCTTGTTGATAACCTTGCTTTAATGCAGTAACCATCCCAATGCCTTTACGCCTTAATTCGCGAACGCGCTCAAAAATAATCACATTGGTGTCGACGGCCATACCGATAGTCAAAACTAGGCCCGCAATGCCGGGTAAGGTAAGCACAACACCAGGAAGCAGCGACATTAATCCAATCAGGCAAACTAAGTTTACCAGTAATGAGGTAATGGCCACTGCGCCTAGCTTGCGATACCATACTGCCATAAACAGCAAAGTTAGGCTTAGCCCTAACGCCAAAGCTTTAAAGCCGCTTTCAATATTCTTTTCGCCCAATGAAGGACCAATGGTTTGCTCTTTCACAATGGTGATTGGTGCGTCAAGAGAACCCGCCCGCAACAATAATGCTAACTCTTGCGCGCGTTCCATTGACTGCATATTGGTAATACTGAATCGGGTATTTAATACTTGTTGAATAGTGGCTACTGAAATTACCTCCGTTTTGCGCTTAATCTCTCCTTTTGGATCCGCGTAATATTCGCTGAATACGGTAGCCATTGGTTTACCAACATTGTTTCTAGAAAATCGGTTTATCTTTTCACCGCCTTGAGAAGATAAGAATAGTTGCACTAAAGGCTTTCCGTATTCATCTCTTCCTGCTGTTGCGGACTCTATTTCATCCCCGCCAAAAATGGCAACTGGGTCGACTGAAACCAAAGCGCCAGATTTATCCTTTAATTTTTGACCTCCCATTTCTTGTAATGCATGAAATGAAAGCTTTGCTGTGGCGCCGATAATACGCTTGGCTTGTTCTGGGTCTTGCACGCCAGGTAATTCGATTCGTATATAGTTAGTGCCTTGACGTTGCGTAACTGCTTCTGTGATCCCGAGTTCCTCAATACGCGAACGTAAAGTAGATAGCGCTTGGGTCATTAACTGCTTATCGAACTCTGCTTTTTTCGCTTCGGCAAAACGGAAATTAACTCTCGTTAAACTGCCTTGTTTATGAGTTGTACTGGTAAATTGTGGATAGAGTTCGCGCAGTGTCGCAGTAAGTGCTACGAGTTCATTTTGCCCTTGCGCTTTCGCTATGACCTCAACCTGCTCGCCACTGATAACTTGAGGAATAGATAGGTTACGATAACGATTTTTGATCCGTAGGCTATTGGCTTCGTCTGCGAGTGACTGCAGTTTATTTTGCGCCGCTTGCTCTGTGTCAACCTTGAGTACGAACAACACACCGCCGTCCAAGTCTAGTCCGAGCTTGATAGGTTTGAGTCCAGTGCTTTCTAACCACTGTGGCATCGTTGAAGCACTAACAACCTTAACACTTAGCTTGGAGTGAGACTCAGCCATATAAGCACGCGCTTCGGCGGTTAGCGTGCGGTTTTCAAGTTCAACTAAGTAGCCACCTTGATGAGACTCGATTTGCTTGACTTTGAATCCCTCTCCTTCTAGCTGAGATTTAAGCTCAGGCAGCGATAGAGACACTACCTCGTTACTACTTGCTTGAATTTGAATCAAATTCTTATTGGGATACAAGTTTGGTAGTGCACAAAGGATCAACAAGAACACAATAAGCGCAGTAAAAAAGCGTTTTGCACGCGCGGTTGCTCCACGAGAGGTTGATGGCCTCGTTGGCGAATTTATATCTTTCATATTTTTCTCATTATCTATCTGAGCGATACCGATTTGCTAACGAATACTGGTCATATAGACGTTAGGGGACTGGTATCAAAAACTACTATTTGGGTGCTTTATTGGTATAGATAATGATTAAGAGGCGAAGTTGAGACTGCCTTTGAAGGTTAAGTTTGCCGGCTTACAGTTGTCGATAAAGCCATTATTTGGCCGAGTATCACACATATACCAAGGCACAGGCTTAGGTCTATTGATGTCATAGACTGAGGCCGGTATATATTTTTCTGCTGCAAGCTCAAATACAAGCGCATATTCGGCTTGTTGTTTAGGATGTAGAAAATAACTAGGATGGCTAGTACGCTCGCGTTCCGGCAATAAGCCCTTTTCGTGATGCGTGGTTTCACCACTGAGCTTTATTGGACTTGTAGGGCTTGGCTTACTGGGTAACTGATTGGAGTCAGCGAGGCCCTTTTGGGTGATGTTTTCGAAGCTCGTGCTGTGCGTATCAGAAGTATGGGATAAGTGATTATCAGGCGTTCCTGTCGCGCACGCAGCAGCTACCCATAACAACATGAGTAATGGCATAACGGCGAAAAGGTTAAAACGCTTCATGAAAACTGATTAAACAACTTATTAGATAAAATTACGAGATTGGGGCGATAGTAGCAAATTCAAGATAGCGGTATCAATTATAATGAATGTGAGAGGCATAAAAAAACCTCCAACTTGGGAGGTTTTTCTTGTCCAGCGAGTGGATTAAGGATTTACTTGGTCTTTTAGGCCTTTACCTGCTTTGAACGAAGGAATGTTCGCAGCTGGGATTTGGATTTCAGCGCCAGTTTGTGGGTTACGACCAGTACGCGCAGCGCGCTCTTTTACTGAGAATGTGCCAAAACCAACTAAAGCAACAGAACCGCCATCTTTTAGTGTGTTAGTTACTGCGCCAGTAAACGCTTCTAAAGCACGGGTTGCCGCTGCTTTTGAAATCTCTGCGTCTGCCGCCATCTTTTCAACTAGTTGAGCTTTATTCATTATTAGATTCCTATAACTTTATAATTTGCCTAAGCAAAACCTATGTTTATGCATTTTGCGTTTATGTGCAACCCCAAAATTGCGAAATTCGACGAAATATTTATTATTTTATTGCGTTTCGCCCCGGATCCTGTGGGTTTGTAATCAAACGCTATCAATTTGCTGGCAACTGCGCAAGCTTTGTACCCCATAAAATGCGATTAAAACTCACTATCAGGTAGAACCCCACACTCCACAGTGCGCCAAACACTGGCCAAAAAATGTACCAAGGTGTTGAGATAGAAACTACATCAAAGTTAGCTGCACCGAGATAGCTAGGTGGCGCGCAGACCAAAAATACCACTAATAATATCGGCGCTTTGAGCGTTAATAGTTTGCAAAGTGCATTATTTATTGTCAGCACCAATGCTATCCACAAAACCCAAAGCCAAACCGGAAGTAATTCACTACCTTGGTAATTGATGAGCTGAGCTTTGACCGCAATCAATTCAATGCTCATTCCTATGGCGGAACCTATGAGTGCAAGCACCAAATTGAGACGCTTATTTTGGTGCCCTGCGAGCATAACGAGACAGCCTAGCAACATCAACCAAAGCGCGTCTGCTTGAAAAAATAATGCAGCAAACCAAATACTTTGGAAGAGTAGCGCGTTAGTAATCCAATGTTTGAGTACAGACATTGGACTGGTATCTTGGTTTTCTGGCGACTAAATGCACGGCACTGGTTGCTCTTTGTTTAAACGCCCCTTCGCAGTAGCATAAATAAAATTGCCAAAGGCGATAAAAGCGTTCATCGAAACGTTTACCATCAAGCGAAGGCCATGCTTTTTCAAACCGAACACGCCAATCGTATAGCGTTCTGGCATAGTGCAGACCGATATCATGGAGTTCGTGGACAACCATATCGGTGGAATTTACGATTTGCTTGCTCATTTCACTCACGGAAGGAAGACAACCGCCAGGGAAAATATACTGCTGAATGAAATCCGATTGCTTGAGGTAATGTTGATAACGTTGGCAGGCGATGGTAATGGCTTGAATCAGCATCGCGCCAGTCGGTTTCAGCAAGTCGTTGCATTTGGCAAAAAAGCCCGATAAATAAGCATGTCCAACTGCCTCAATCATTTCGATAGACACCAGCTTGTCGTACTGGCCGTCCAATTCGCGGTAATCTTGTTTTAGTAATGTGATGTGCTGCTGCAACCCTTCTTTTTCAATCAGTGCTTTTACGTAGGCATGCTGCTCTTCTGAAATAGTTGTTGTGGTTATATGGCAGCCGTAGTTTTTTGCAGCATAAACCGCAAATGCGCCCCACCCGGTGCCAATCTCAACAACTTTGTCAGCTGCCTGAAGATCCAAACGCTCACAGATTGCGGCTAACTTATGTTGCTGCGCTTCTTCAAGCGATGCTTCCTTTGAGGGATACACTGCACTAGAGTACAGCATTTCTTCACTTAAAAATGATTCATAAAGGTCGTTACCAAGGTCGTAGTGGGCGACAATGTTACGCTTTGCGCCTTGTTTCGAGTTTTTATTTTTAAGATGCTTTATCTTATTCACAATGCCGGAGAAAAATGCAAACTTATTTTCAAAGGCATCCAGCTGAGCTTGGTTTAGGACGAAGATCTCAATCAGTTTGGTTAAATCCGAACAACTCCAGTGACCAAGAATGTAAGATTCACCTGCGCCGACACTGCCTCCGAGTGCAAATAGCTTATACATTTGTGCTGAATGAACATGAATATCAACGCTTAGGCTTGTTTCCGACTCACCAAAACAGTATTTTTGGTCGCCTTCGACAAGTACCACTTTTCCGGTTTCTAAGGTATTCAACGCGCCAAAGACGAGCTTTTTATACACTCTATCGAATGTAGAAAGCGAAATTGATGAGGATATTGTCGTGGTATTTTCCATCTTATACTCTTCCGGGGTGCCCAACAAAAGGCACTTTTTTTAAAAATAACTTCAACGCTTGCCAGTAGATGCCTTTAGCTATGCTCCATGTCATTGCTGGAAACCGCTTAAGCAATTGATTAATATTTGCTTCATTGAGCTCCTGCTTTTTGAGCGTCATCGTGGCATCAAATAGCAATTCGTCACCTTTTCTGTTTTCAATATGGATTAGCGTATTGCTACCGGGTGGCTTCACTTTCCAGTGGTAGTGCATATCCAAATTCATAAAAGGTGATACGTGAAATTGCTTTTTAAAGTTCACTTCTTTACTTAATTCAACTAAATAAAAATGACGCTCGTTCCAAGGCGTATTACTGACCTCAGCGAGCATATGGCTAAAACCAGCCCCCTTCTCGTCTTCAAAAAAGTAGAAATTAACCGGACTGAAGTAAAAGCCTAAACAGCGTATTTGCGCCATTAAATATACTTTTGTTTGTGATGAAACGGGTTTGCCTAGCGAATTTGACTTAGCACGTGCGCGCTCAACTAAGCTTTCGCCTTCTGTGAGGATATAGTCAGCTTGATTGAATTTAAGCAGTTTTAAGCCGGATGTACCAAACTTTGACGAAATACTATTGAGTGCGTCGAGCTCACTTAAATCTAGCCACATCATATACATGGGGTAAGAAAAAGCATGCTTGGCATGAGCGAATCGCCGATGCCGAACTTTTCCCACCAGTATTGCACTGTTCAAAATGAGATACCCAATTGCTCGGCCACATCTACCGCACTTCTCACCCCATCTTCATGAAAGCCGTTGAACCAGTACGCACCACAAAAATAACTATGGTGTTTACCATCGATGTCGGCTTTACGTTTTTGGGCCGCAATGCTGGTGGTATTGAATACCGGATGATGATAGACAAAGCGGCGGATCACTTTGTCTTCAGCTATCCCTTCATCATGATTTAACGTGACACAGTATTGATGTTTAGCGTCAAACCCTTGCAGTATGTTCATTTGGTAGGTGACAACAGCGGCTTTGTCCGTCGCTTCGTTTAATAAATAGTTCCAACTGGCCCACGCCAGCGGACGTTTTGGCAATAAACGGGTGTCAGTGTGCAGCACCACTGAGTTTGCAGTATAAGGAATTGCACCAAGTATCGCTTGTTCATCACTCGATGGGGTATTTAGTAACGCTAAAGCCTGATCGCTATGACATGCAAAGACCACTTTATCGAAGTACTCATTACTACCATCTTTGAAGACGATGGTCACACCAGAGTCATCACGAACTACTGTCTTGATGTCGGCATTAAGCACAATATTGTCTTTAAATTCTGCCACCAATGGTTGAATGTATTCCCTCGAACCACCTGGGATAACATACCATTGAGGGCGATTTGTGATGTCCAAGAGCCCATGGTTGAAGAAAAACTGGACAAAGAATTTAGCTTCAAAGTCGAGCATTTCTTTGATACTGGTTGACCAGATAGCTGCGCCCATCGGCAAGATGTAGTGCAGCTTAAAAAACTCATTAAATTGGTGTTGCTGTAGCAGTTTACCAAGCGTTTCAACACCTCGATAGTCGTCTTTTTCGTATAATGATTTACAAAGATCATTAAAACGCACAATATCCTTTAGCAATCGCCAGAAGGTCGGCCTCAGTAGGTTACGTTTTTGTGCGAATAGCGTGCGGAGTGAATGGCCATTGTACTCAAACTTCGATTGACTGTTGTGAACACTAAAGCTCATTTCGGTTTCTTGGCGACTAACACCAATTTCAGCCAGCAATTTTTCAAACTTTGGATAGGTTCTGTCGTTAAATACGATAAAGCCGGTATCAACCGCGAGCTTTTCACCTTGGTATTCAACATCAATAGTTGCTGTATGCCCGCCAATATAATCATTTTTTTCAAAGACTTTCACGTCATGTTGACGACTTAACAGGTATGCTGCGGTCATACCTGAAATACCGCTTCCAATTATTGCAATCTTAGCCACGGGCTATCCTTTTTGCGAGAGGTAACCACAACGAAAACGGCAGTAACCTGAGAAGTTTTAAAAATAGAGTAAATCTTTTTGGGAAATGTATTTCCTTGCTGCGCTTTTCTATTCCTTTGCTAATGTAACCCACGGCCTCATCGACACTTACAATAAATGGCATCGGAAAGTCGTTTTTATCTGTCAACGGCGTTTCTACAAATCCTGGGTGAACTAAGGTTACATCAATGTCTTTTAATGTTGCTGTCAGGGTGCGCGCTAAATAGCTGACAGCCGCTTTCGACGCACCGTACGCTTCGGCGCGAGGCAAAGGTAAAAATGCACTGCTGGAACTTACGATGCAAAGTTGCCCGCCTGTTTTCATTTTTGGCAGTAAAACGTCTAGGCAGTGGCCGATTGAGATGACGTTGATATGCATTACTCGCTCAAACAAATAGCCGTCAAATTGGTTGGGATTATCGATATACTCACAACCACCTGCGTTGAGGATCACGAGATCCAAGTCGTCAATATCTTTGAAGTTATCTTCTATCTCTTCGCGGTTCGTTAAATCAAATGCTTTGCTCTTTGCACCTACGCTGCTTTCTAATTTGTCTAACACTTCTTGGTTGCGGCCACAAGCAGTTACTTGATGTGACTGTTTTGCATAAAATTCCGTAAGACCTTTACCTATCCCTGATGTTGCGCCAGTAATTAAGATGTTGCTCATGCCGTGATCCTTTTATCCAATAGACGAATCACACCACCGAGTAGTGGAACGTGGCGATACAGCATTTGCGCACTGTCAAAGTAATCCCGATGTTGCGCCACTTTTTCGCCAATAAAACTTAAACGACTATGACCATCGACTTCTATGACCTTACCGCCATTTAGCTTGGGGTGTTGATAGGACATAGTCCAGTAGATAAAGCTGACGTCATCAACTTGATAGGCGTTCGTAACAAGAAATTCGATTTCAGAGACATTTTCATATAACACCTGAAAATAACTCGTTAGCGCATCAAGTCCTTGAATTTTATGTAAAGGGTCTACGAAACTGATGTCCTCAGTGTAAATTGAAGCCAATTTACCGAGACAGTATTTGTCTATTTCATTATAAATTGCCACGAATCGCTGCATTCTGTGATCCATACCTATTTAAACCTTAAATGCGTCAAGTGCTCTTGCTCTTGCTTCTTTATGATCAACCAGCGGCTCTACATAGTCATCCTTTCCGCCAAATGCCGCTAAATAGTCATGAGGAAAATGAATATGCTTTGCTGGAACATTTTTCAATTCAGGCACATATGTACGAATAAAGGAACCATCGGGATCAAACTTTTCGCTCTGCGTGATGGGATTAAAAATACGAAAATAAGGCTGCGCGTCACACCCCGTACTTGCAGCCCACTGCCAGCCTCCATTATTACTGGCAAGGTCGCCATCTATTAATTTTGACATAAAATAGGCTTCACCTTTACGCCAGTCGATGAGCAAGTGTTTGGTTAAAAAGCTGGCAACAATCATACGTAGCCGATTGTGCATCCAGCCAGTTTTATTGAGCTGACGCATTGCCGCATCGACAATCGGGTAGCCAGTTTGACCATTACACCAGAGCTCAAATGCTTGGCTGTCGTCACGCCACCTAACCGCGTTATATTTATCGTTGAAATTAAAACCTTTACATAAACGCGGGAAAGCGACGATAAGATGGCGATAAAACTCACGCCAAATGAGCTCGTTTACCCAACAAAACTCTGGCTTACTTGGGTTTTCAAGCACTTCAGGGTAATGAAGTTGGATCTCTGCGATGAGCTGCTTGGGCGACACAATGCCTAATGCCAAATATGGGCTGAGCCCCGAAGTTCCTTTGATTGAAGGGAAATCACGGTCATCTTGGTAGTCTGCTAGTTTGTCCTTAATAAAACGATTTACAATCGTGACAACGGCATTATCATCCACTGGCCACTTTTCAGATCCATTGGTCATCTCGAAGAAAGTTGGCTTTTTGAAGTTTGCCTCATGTTGCTTATCTAATGGCCAGCTAGTGAAGTGAAATTGCTGCCCCACAAAACGTTTTAACCATGCTTTTTTAAAGGGGGTAAACACCTTGAACATCTCACCGGAGCCCGTAAGCACAGAGCCTGGTTTGGCAATGAGATCGCCATCGAATAATTTTAACGTGATCACAGTTTCACATGCTTCATCGCGGGCCACTTCATTTACTTCATATTCTTTATTTGCATATAAGCAATCAATGCCTTTATCGTCACAAACAACTTGAAGCTGCGCCGGCAGCTCAGCGAATGTGCTCGCTTCAATGATATGTAGCCTAATGCCAAATTCACTAAGCTGACTGCCAAGCTCAAGTAATCTGCGCTCAAGTAGGTCGAGCTGAATACTGGCCACGTTGTGTGACTGCCACTGTGGCTTGCAATAAAAAAAGAGCGCATCGCGTGCGCCCTCATTCACGGCTTCAATCAAAGCCTCGTTGCCGTAAACCCTGAGATCACGGCGAAACCAAAAAGCTGTTTTCATTATTAAATTCCGAATCTTAAACGCAGTTCGTTGGGGTATGGGTCAAAGTACACTTGGCTTTGCAAATACGCTTTAGGATGCACGGTGAGATGATGCTTGAGCAAAGTCAACGGTACATATAAAGGTACAATACCTTTGCGATATTGATCTATTGCGCCGCACATCTCTTGCTTCTCGATACTGGAAAGCTCGTTCTTAAAATATCCCTGTAGATGCGTTAACGTGTTTGCTTGATTTTTGCGATTGGCAGGCTTGCTCAGTGCCGACATCAAACCACTGATGTATTTATGTTTCAGCGTCTCTATATCCAATTGTTTGCCATCACCGAGTAGACGCCCTAGATCTTTATAGGCTTGGTAATTATGGCTCATCAACAGATATTTGTGCTTGGCGTGGAAATTCGTCAGCTCGTGTAGACCGATGTTTTCCGATTGAGTTAGTTCCTGCCAGCTTTTATAGACAAATACCCGCATTACGAAGTTTTCTCTGAGATGCATGTCATTCAATCTGCCATTTTCCTCGCAAGGCAAAAGCGGATTGTGTTTTATAATTTGCTCAGCAAAAATGCCAATACCCTCAGATGTATTACCTGTTCCTGCTTCGTTATAAACCTTAACACGCTCCATTCCGCAGCTTGGGCTTTTGGCGCAAAACACAAAGCCGGAGAGGCTTTGTGTTTGTGAGGTTGCAACCTTTTCACCAAACTCCTTAAGCTTTGGTGCGACATCTTCTTTACCGTCGGGGCGACTAACTTTGATAATGTCGCCTACGCGGATCTGTCTGATAGTTGGTCTTGGAATTGGCATGCCTATCGCAACTTCCGGGCAAAAGCGCACATACTCAACATGTTCGGCGAATTCATCCATACAAAAGTTTGAACGCTTGTGGCCTGAGTCAAATCGCACTTTTTCTCCAGCCAAACACGCGCTAATGCCAATTTTTATTGGTGATGAAAATTTCATTTCGCAACTATTCCTTTAATAAATCAACTTACCAATTGGGTTTAACAGCTTACTTAAGCCTTTATTAAAGTGTAGTGCACTGCTTACCACGGTAAAGCACAGGCAGCCTTCTTTTGTGCGCGGAGAATGACTATGTTTGCCGTCTTGCCAAATAAAGTCGCCCGGTACGTATTCACCAGCCTCATCTGCAAAATCGCCGTCAAGCAACAAGGTTATCTCAAAGCCCGTGTGGGTGTGCTCTGGAATTTCGCCTTCCGCACCAATTTGTAAAAGACTTGAGCGTAAGTCGCCGTCTTCTAGCAATAACCGAGAGCGAGCGATTTTGCCTACACCTGAAAACTTGGTGCGGTCAATATTCGCAATAGCCCGAGGTAACTGAACATCCCTGCCCTGATAGTTAAATGAGGGTTGGATATATTCTTTAACTTCGTCTATTTCGTCATCCAGTGTTATCGCTTGCATCATCGCCTCGAAATCGCTGCTTAGTGAAGAGTCGCTGCCTCCTCCAAGCTGAATATTCGCTTCTTGCGCTTCAAGCTGTTGAGTCTTTTTCTGACAACATGGACACATTTCGACATGTGCTGCAATTGCGACACTGATACTTGCAGGCAAATTACCTTCAACAAATTGGCTTAATAATGAATCATTAGGGTGATGCTTTATCATGCTTGATCTCCCATTTCTGCGCGAAGTTTTTGTAAAGCAAGCCGTAAACGTGACTTAACTGTCCCGACAGGTATATTAAGATGCTCTGCCAATTGTTCTTGAGACATTTCTTGAAAGTACACGCCTTTGACTATGTCTCGTTGTGCTGGCGGCAACTTATTGATGTATTTTTGAATTTGCGCCGTTTGCAAGTGATCTTGAAAACCGTCGTCGTCAGCCTGCGAATCTTGGATTATCGGCCAGATGTCTTCGCTGATGTGTTCTTCTTTATTACTCTTCATTTTACGCAGTGCATCGAATGACGCGTTACGCATTACGGTATAGATCCACGTTGTGGCTGCGCCTTTATCATGATGATAGAGGTGGGCTTTACGCCACACTGACGTCATCGTATCTTGCACGAGCTCCATCGCTTGGGCGTCATTACCAAATTGTTTCACACCAAAGCGCCTGATTTTTGGCGCAAAGTACTCAAACAAGAAGGCAAAAGCTTTGCGATCTCGTTTTTCTGCAACCTTAACTAAAGCGTCCGATAACGCTTGAGAGGGAGTTTCTTGCACTGCTTTGCGAGTTCCTGACTGAACGTTGCAATCAATAGATTGCTGTTGGCCTAACATAGCTCACCTTCCAATTTATAATTATAAGCTGTAATACGCTGTAAAACTTGGCATGGATCACTATTTTTCATCTAATACAGTATGTAAGAACTCTGCCACCTGTTCAAATGTTTGTGCTTGTTTTATTTTTAGTTTTTGGGTCATCGAGATGGGTAAGATTTCTAGCCAACGATAAGCAACCCAAAGAGGCTGAGTAAAATGCTTGTCGCGGTACAAATCATCAAGGATTGGGTTGGCGATAAAAACGCTCTGAAGTTTATGAGCAAGGGTTTCGTCAACTAGACTAAATGCTTCTTCACTACATTGCCATGGCGGCCCATCAATAATGTCACAATCGCCATAACGTAAAGATTGTGAGTCTACTTCCACATTACTGATAGCGACGCGCGATAGTGCCTCAACATCAATGAGCAGCTGACCATCATCATCTTGTGAAAAGTCAACAATTTTAACGTGCACGCCTTCTTTTGACACATTGTTCGGCGTATCCGCGAGGTATGGGCATAACACAAAACCTTGCTCTGTTTTCGCGGCTTCTTTTACCATATATAGATAGCGCTGCTCAAAGATCCGCAAGCGGGTGAACCCGCCTGGAAGCAAGAATATTGGCAATGGAAATAAAGCGAGTTTCATAATTCCCGTTCAAATATACAAAAACTAACGATAATTACGACGGCCCTATTTATCTGGATCAGTTAACGCTAAATTTATAACTATTCCCAAACACAGTGTTTAACTATCACGTTACTATTTGAGAATGTGACGCCCTCAGCTTGCAAGCGCGATTTTTGCTCTTGAAATTTACTACTGTCTTGAGGAAATGAAATACGTTGTTGGCTATTTACTACT
Organism: Pseudoalteromonas sp. JC3; assembly: GCF_030291895.1. Lineage (NCBI taxonomy): Bacteria > Pseudomonadati > Pseudomonadota > Gammaproteobacteria > Alteromonadales > Pseudoalteromonadaceae > Pseudoalteromonas > Pseudoalteromonas sp. JC3. Next base: position 437,803 of record NZ_CP127856.1, read on the forward strand.
CTGTACCAAGGTAACGTTGAACCTTGTGGTAGGTTTTTCAGCAATTGACCAACCTTTCGAGCATGTTTTGGATAACCAGCTAATCTCGCTATTTGCCCATACGACGCAACTTTTCCAAATGGGATACCACCAATTACGGTGAAGACTTTTTCAGCGAGTTCTTGCTGAGGATTGCTGCTTTTCATATTGAATATTTAACTCTTTTAATTTATCCCAAAAATATCTTGCTACTGGGCCATGGTGGGAAATATGCAAACGATACGCGTGGATTTCAGCTTCAAACTCGTCTTTTCTATCAAACACCCTCACTTGTTGCAAAACACCAGACTCTAATTCTTCTCTACAAAGGTCAAGGCCGATTAAGGCATAGCCCATTCCTTGTAATAAATATCTTTTTATTGCCAGTGCGTCATCGAGTTTCATGACATTGTTACTATTTCTGTATGCCAAGCGCTCACTATCAAACTTGAATTTACTTTCTTTCATTGCAAGAGATGGGTATTGCGCAAGCTCCGAAAAACTCAGCTCTGGAGGCATATAGCCTGTTAATGAGACTAAGCCTAATTTTACGTGTCCAATCGGCATTGATTCTAAATCGCCAGTTGAATGAAAAAGGTCAAACCAAGGGCCAATGCCAAGGTTTGCAATCCCCTGTGTGACTTGCTCAAGCGCAAAAAAACGTTTACCACTTGAGATGTTCATTTCAGTTGCGGGAAACTTAATGAAGGCATTGCCTAATACTTGATCAATCTGGTTTTGATATACGATCGGTTCGTAACAGATGTTAAAGCTTGGTTCATTACCCGCCGCGAATTCAGTCGCGAGTAATGACAAATCTCTATGATGATTAAGTAATTTTTCGGCTTCAAAATAAAACCGACGACCTTGCTCTGTTAACACATTGCGATATTTCTCACGCTCAAAAAGGGCAAATCCCAAAGATTGTTCTAATCTTTTAATTGATTGAGAGACCGCAGGCTGTGTCTTATGAAGCTTATTTGCCGCTTCGGTAAGGCTAGGCGCTTCAACAACGGTGCAAAACGCTGCTAAGTCCGAAATCTTCATAAATAAATCTTATGCAGTATAGAATGTTTTATAATTTTTATTTTATATGTAATTCCATTATTCTGCACGCATTAAAATTGACGTTGTCATGGAGAACAATATGTTAAGAGTGTTTTCTGGAATTGTGCTGGCTACCTTATTAGTGGGTTGCCAAGAGCAAGCAGAACAAGCCCCAACAGAAGCCCCTAACCGACCAGTTAAAATTCACACTGTTTCGGACCCCAATAGCAGCACGCTTCGCAGTTTCCCTGCTGAAGTGGTGGCAAATCAAGGCTCCTATCTTGCCTTTCGTGTGAATGGTGAACTTATCGAGTTTCCAGTTCTCGCAGGCCAAGACGTACAAAAGGGGCAATTGCTAGCCAAGCTTGATCCTGAAGATTTCAATCTGCAATATGAACAACGTAAAGCCCAATTTGAACTCGCTAAATCGCAGTTATCGAGAATTGAGCCGTTATTTGAAAAAGGCATAGCGACTAAAGCTGAGTTTGATAAAGCAAACGCAGACAAGCAAGTTGCGGAATCTGCATTTAAAATTGCTAAAACAAACCTTGAATATAGTGAGTTAAGAGCACCATTTAGCGGCACGGTTGCTAAGGTATTTGTCAAAAATTACGAAAACGTGGTAGCAAAGCAAAATATCCTTCGCCTTGAAACACGCGATATGATGGATGTGGTTATTCAAGTTCCTGAGCGCATCGTTGCACGTGTTGATAAAGATTCGGATTACAAACCGACCGTTGTTTTTGATGGCTACCCAAGTAAGTCTTACCCGCTTACGATTAAGGAATGGGATACGCAGGCAGACCCTGCAACCTTAACCTACAAAGTCGTATTTAGTCTTCCAATCCCTGAGGACTTTAATTTGTTCGCAGGTATGACAGGCCATGTTTACGTCGACCCAAGCAAAATTACGAACCGTGAAAATACAGCAATCATCGTACCTAACCAAGCAGTATTCTCAGATAAAAAGCAAGGCACAGAGGGGAATAGTTACGTATGGGTATATCAAAGAGATAATCAGATGGTAACAAAACGCGAAGTCACCGTTGGTCAACTTAATCATACCGGAATTGAGGTAATGTCGGGTCTTGAACCTGGTGAAGAAATTGTTGCTGCGGGCGTGCATTACTTGCAAGAAGGCGCAAAAGTGAGACCTTGGACTAAAGAAAGAGGTCTGTAATATGAGTTTAGCCAAGTGGTCAATTGAGAATAAGGTTATCAGTTGGATGTTTGCCTTGCTCCTGCTTATTGCTGGGGCGGTATCCTATTTGGGCCTAGGCCAGCTAGAAGATCCTGAATTCACACTAAAAAAAGCCATGGTCGTGACCATGTATCCTGGTGCATCGCCACAACAAGTGGAAGAGGAAGTCACCTTCCCGATTGAAAATGCGATTCAATCTCTGCCGTATGTTGATTATGTTACTTCAATTTCTTCTCCCGGTAAGTCGCAGATCACTGTTGAGATGAAGAGTAAGTACCGTAAGAAAGACTTACAACAGATCTGGGATGAGCTGCGCCGTAAAGTAAATGATCTCTCGCCGAAGCTACCGCCAGGTGTTATGACGCCAAGCGTTATCGACGATTTTGCTGATGTTTACGGTGAACTCTACGCGATCACCGGTGAAGGCTATTCGTATGATGAGCTAAAAGACTACGTTGACTTTTTGAAGCGCGAATTAGTGCTAGTAGAAGGTGTAAGTAAAGTCACTGTTGCGGGTGAGCAACAAGCACAAGTGATCGTCGAAATATCAACACAAAAACTGTCACAACTTGGCATTGCGCCTAGTTACATTTTCTCGTTGCTACAAGCTCAAAATACAGTATCTAATGCGGGTAAAATACGCGTTGGAGATGAGTCTATTCGCCTGCACCCTACTGGTGAGTTTACAGACGTTGCTGAGCTAGAGGGATTACTGATCTCAAAGCCCGGTGCCAAAGAGCTTATTTATTTGGGTGACGTGGCAAAAGTGACACGCGAATATGCGGAAGTGCCGAATCATATTACACGTTTTGATCAAAAGCGTGCACTGCTGGTTGGGGTTTCTTTTACTTCTGGTGTAAATGTTGTTGAGGTGGGTAAAGAAATCGAACATCACTTACAGCAATTAGAATATCAGCGCCCTTACGGTATTACGATCAACACGGTTTACAATCAACCAACAGAAGTAGAAACCTCGGTTGATGGTTTCATCGTTAGCCTTTTAGAGGCCGTTGCCATTGTAATTATCGTTTTGCTTATTTTTATGGGTGTAAAGAGTGGTATTTTAATCGGCGGTATTTTGCTTATTACCGTGCTGGGTACCTTTATCTTTATGAAGATATTCGCCATTGATTTACAACGTATTTCATTAGGTGCTTTGATCATTGCACTGGGGATGCTAGTCGATAATGCCATTGTAGTGACTGAAGGCATTTTGATTAATATTAAACGGGGTCAATCTAAAGTAAAAGCTGCTGTGAACATTGTTGAACAGACAAAATGGCCACTTCTTGGCGCAACCGTTATCGGGATCACCGCATTCGCACCGATTGGCTTAAGCTCCGACGCCAGTGGTGAGTTTGCAGGCTCGCTATTTTGGGTGTTGTTAATTTCACTACTGCTAAGTTGGGTAACGGCTATTACACTGACGCCATTTTTTGCCAATATGATGTTTAAAGGGCCTAAAGAAAAGTCATCAGATACCAGCGGAGAAGACGACCCTTATAAAGGTGTGATCTTCACCGTGTATAAATCCATGCTGACCTTCTGCCTTAAAAATCGTGCTATTACTATTATTTCTATGGTACTACTATTAGTCGCTGCAGTTGTTGGCTTTAAATCGGTTAAGCAGTCTTTCTTCCCAGCTTCAAATACACCGATGTTCTATGTGGATTACTGGCATTATCAAGGTGCCGATATACGTAGCACGGCGCAGAATGTTGAGAAAATTGAATCCTTTTTACTGGCCGATCCGATGGTTAATGAAGTAACTGCAACGATTGGGCAAGGCGCGCCTCGTTTTATGTTGACCTATTCGCCTGAAAAACAATACGACGCTTATGGTCAGTTAATTGTACGTGTAAAAGACCGAGAAGCAGTAGTGGCTATGATTGCCAAGCTTCGCGATTATGAGCTTGAAAATGAGCTAGACGGACGTCTCAAAATAAAGCGTATGGAAATTGGTCCTTCAACTGATGCAAAAATCGAGGCTAGGTTCTCGGGACCAGACCCTGTTGTGTTACGCCAACTAGCTGAAGAAGCCAAAGGTATTATCAGCCAAGACGATAAAGCGTTTAATATTCGTGACAACTGGCGACAAAGAACCAAACTGGTGCGCCCACAGTTTAATGAATTGAAGGCGCGTCGATTGGGGATCAGTAAATCAGACTTAGATCAGTTGCTACTGACTTCGGTGTCAGGTAACAAAGTAGGGTTATATCGAGATGGTACACAACTGTTGCCTATCATTGCGCGCTCTCCTGAGGAAGAGAGGCTCAATGTTGAAAATCTTGGTGACTTACAAATATTCAGCCCTGTCCTTAGCGTCTACGTACCAGTTTCACAAATCGTGGATGATTTTAGTGTCACTTGGGAAGATAGCCTGATCATGCGCCGCGACCGTAAACGTACCATCACGGTAATGGCTGATCACGACGTGATAGGTGATGAAACCCCAGCTAAGTTATTTGCAAGAGTGAAGGCGGATATCGAAGCCATTGAGCTACCCCAAGGGTACGAGATGCAATGGGGCGGCGAGTATGAGTCGTCAAGCAAAGCGAAGAAAGCCATTTTTGGCTCATTACCAATCGGTTATTTAGCGATGTTTATGATCACTGTATTGCTCTTTAACTCGGTGAAAAAGCCATTAGTGATCTGGTCAACCGTGCCGCTTGCTATTATTGGGGTAACGGCAGGCCTTGTATTACTACAAGCACCATTTAGCTTTATGGCGCTGCTAGGCTTGCTAAGTTTATCCGGCATGTTGATTAAAAATGGTATTGTACTGATGGATCAAATAAATATCGAAATTGACTCTGGTAAGTCCCCTTACCAAGCGGTATTTGATTCTGGTGTGAGTCGTGTAAGGCCGGTGTCTATGGCTGCTATCACAACCATACTGGGTATGATCCCGCTATTATTTGACGTGTTCTTCCAGTCCATGGCGGTCACCATTATGTTCGGTCTTGGTTTTGCGACCATACTGACGTTGATTGTATTACCTGTGTTACATTGCGTGTACTTTGGTATCGAACAACCAAAAGACTAGTTGAGCGACATCCACCTTCTTCGGAAGGTGGATGTTATTATCGCTTTCGCTGTTTATCTTTCACCTTTAAATCGACAGGAGTGCTACAGCCACCAACTGTCTAACTTATCTGCAACAAGCTCAGCCCTCCAGCCTAACGCAAGATCGGGTTTCATCAGCAATTGCTTTTCTTCCGGTGACTTTTTCCACGACCAGCTGATCACCTGATTGATTTGTTTCTTCGAGGCAAACACATCAACCGGAATATCGTTAGTTTTGGCGACTTCGGCGATAACCTGTTTGATATCCTTGCACGCTGCTTTGTAACCTTTAAAGTCGATAAGTCTTCTCACGCGTTGTGGGCAATCTTGTTCACTTACTTCTTTTGCTTTTTCTATACAGGCGAGAATTTCTTTACCAGAGCGATTAACTTCCATTGGCTCAACACCTGGAACATTACGTAAACTGCCCAGTGAGCTTGGACGACGTTTGGCGATTTCGACCATGTTATGTTCTTTAAGCACAAAATTTAGCGCTAAGTTCTTTTTCTCTGCCTTGGCTCTGCGCCACGCCGCAAGTTCTTTTAGAGTAGCAAGATCTCTAGGCTTAAGTTGCCACACGTTCTTGACATCGAGATAAAGTACTTCATCTGGTTGACGGAAGCTTCTCTTTTGGGCGAGCAACTCACTCTCTTGAAGCACTATGTTAAATAGCTGCTTTTCATTTACTCGCGCTTGAATAGTCTCAAAACATGGCAGTAAATGATATACATCGGAGGCGGCGTAATCTAATTGGCTTTGAGTTAAAGGGCGGCGTAACCAATCTGTTCTGGATTCACTTTTGTCAATGTCTACGTCTCTAAGTTGCTTCACCATATTAGCAAAACCAATACAACTACCCTCACCTAACAACTGTAAAGCAAACTGGGTATCGAATATTGGTGATGGGATAAAACCTGCAAACTTTAGAAATACTTCGATATCTTCTGATGGAGAATGAAGTACTTTTAAAACACTAGTATCTGAAAATAATGTCCACAGCCTACTAAAATCCATATCGGCTAGTGGATCGATAAGGGCAAGGTGGTTACCATCAAAGATCTGTAACAGAGCAATTTCTGGGTATAGGGTGCGGCGACGCATGAATTCGGTGTCGACGGCGAGCACTTTGGCTTTCGAAATAGACAAGACAAATTCATCTAGTGCTGTTTGGCTTTCAATAACTTGATACTGCACTGTTACTCCCATGCAATTTACATAACTAGCGATATCACGCTAGTCATAAAAAAGCCGGCTAGTGCCGGCTTTATTTGTTATTCTTTTAACGCTCTACGCAGTATTTTACCAACGTTAGTCTTTGGCAGTTCATCTCTAAACTCAACTAGCTTTGGTACTTTATAGTTCGTTAGATTATCTCGGCAATGTGCAATTATATCTTTTTCTGTTAAAGATGGGTCTTTTTTAACAATAAAAACTTTAACTTGCTCACCACTAACCTCATGTGGCACGCCAACCGCTGCAACTTCTAACACGCCTTCGTGCATGGCAACGACTTCTTCGATTTCATTAGGGAAAACGTTAAAGCCAGACACTAAGATCATGTCTTTTTTACGATCAACGATGTAGAAGAAACCGTCATCATCATAAGTGGCGATATCACCCGTTGCAAACCAGCCGTCTTTTAAACATTCGGCGGTTGCGTCTGGACGGTTGTAGTAACCAGCCATCACCTGCGGTCCTTTAACACACAGCTCACCGGGCTCACCCTTAGGTGTTTCATTGCCATTGTCATCAACAATTTTGATGTCAGTGCTTGGTGCAGGTAAGCCAATAGACCCGTTGTAGGCTTCAAGATCGTGTGGGCAGATAGTAACTAGCGGCGCACATTCTGTAAGGCCATAACCTTCCATCAGCTTCGACTTTGTCACCTTCTGCCAGCGCTCAGCGACAGGGCGTTGTACAGCCATACCACCACCTAAAGACATTTTCAGAGTTGAAAAGTCGAGGTCGGCAAACCCTGGTGTGTTTAACAGGCCATTAAATAACGTGTTAACACCAGTGATAGCGGTAAATGGCACCTTTGCCAGCTCTTTTACAAACGCAGGCATGTCACGCGGGTTGGTGATCAAGATATTGTGACCACCGTACTTCATAAAGGTCAAACAGTTCGCTGTTAATGCAAAGATATGGTATAGCGGTAGCGCCGTGATAACGACTTCTTTTCCTTTAACTAATACTGTATCTAAACAGCCAGAAACTTGCTCAAGGTTTGCTACCATGTTGCCATGAGTAAGCATCGCGCCTTTAGATACGCCAGTTGTACCGCCAGTGTATTGCAAGAAGGCAAGGTCACTTAGCGTCACGTCTGGTTTACTGTATTTTGCAGGATCTGCTGCAATTACTTGTTTGAAAGGAATGGTATTTGGCAGGCTAAAGTCAGGCACCATTTTTTTGAAGTGCTTAACAACAAAGTTCACCAGATGCTTTTTGAAGCCACCTAACATGTCACCAATTTCTGTCAGCACTACATGCTTCACACTGGTTTTTGGTAAGGCTTGCTCCAGTGTATGGGCAAAGTTTGCAAGAATAAAGATAGCTTTTGACTCGGAGTCATTTAGCTGATGCTCTAATTCGCGCACGGTGTAAAGCGGATTGACGTTTACAACGGTACAACCAGCACGTAGTACACCTAAAATAGTAACTGGGGTTTGCAACAAGTTTGGCATCATGACAGCAACTTTATCGCCACGGCCAAGTTTCAATTCATTTTGTATATAACTAGCAACTGCTTTGGTCTTTTCATCAACTTGCTGATAAGTCAGTGTCTTACCCATATTGGTGTAGGCTGGATACTGAGCATAATCTGCAAAACTTTTTTCAAATAATTCAAGCAATGAGTTGTAATGCTCTGGGTCGATAGTTTCAGGCATACCTTCTGGGTAGCGCTTAAGCCAGATTTTTTCCACTCTTAGCTCCTGTGTTCTCGTTATTTTTATATTCACCCTAAACCATAAACGATGTAAGGCACTTTAACAATTGAGCAAATACTCTAAAAACGCCATATTCCCACAATATCTGAGGATTTACAATCTAGATGCTGTTGAAACGTGGGCTTTAGCGCTCTTTGTGAACTTTTCTTTCCATGATTAGTTTATTCTTTACGCTCCTTCAGTTGTAAACGCGGTTTTGTCGCGGTTTTGGTGTGCTTCAATTAGCTTATAGCAAATTTCCGGGTTTTCCATATGGCAATGGTGGCCGCCAGGTATTTTCTCAAGCTTGAGTGAGTCGAAACAGCCTTTAAATTGACTATATTGTCTGACAATCATGTTATAGCCTTGTTCCGCTAACACCAGTAAGGTTGGAATGGTAATCCCATTGAGCGCGGATTTTGCCTGCGAGATGGAATACCTAAATCCAGAGTGGTGCTTTAGCCTAGGGTCTAATGTAAGTTGCACGCCTTCACTGTGCGGCAGGGTATTTCTTGCCATAAGCAGCGCTGCTATTTCTACGGAAACATCACTGATTTTACTGCGCAGTTGCGTAAGTGTATTTATATCAGGATAAACCCGTGGTTCAGATTGTTTTAATTTATCTCGGGAATTAAACGCATTAATGAGCTGGGTTTTGGTATCACTCTCTGAGGTACTCACAATTCCTATTCCCTCGATTAATACCAAAGATAAACAGCGTGTTGGATAGCAGCTTGCAAACAAGTTAGCTATCATCGCCCCCATAGAATGACCAACAATATGACACGTTTTGATTTGTGCTAAATCTAAAAAGTACTTTAAGTCATAGACATAGTCGATAAAGTAATAAAAGGCGTCGGCACTTTTCCAATCTGAATGTCCATGACCTGGTAAGTCAAGCGCTATATGTGTGTATTGTGTATTGCAAAATGGCACAAACGGCACAAAACTGTTGCTATTATCTTGCCAACCGTGAAGGTAGATAACGGTTTGCTCTCCTTCTCCCCAGTGTTGGTAGGAGAATGGCCCGATTTTTTGTTCTTTTATCGCATATAGAGACATCGACGAATTCTTTTAGTGTTCATTGTACCATCATTGATTTATCATCTTACCGTGACATATTTGAACTTACTACTTTGATTTGTTGAAAATATTTTTATCCAACATCCATTTTATTACGAATGCGTTTAAATTGATCAAATAGTAGAGAATCACAAACCTTCATCACGATAAGTACACGGGAATAACAATGAATTTCAAAACTAGCCTTTTGGCCTCATTTGTTGGATTAGTATTTGCGGCTCCGACACTGGCTGCTCCAAAAAACATTATTTACATGATTGGCGACGGTATGGGGCCGGCTTACACAACGGGCTACCGTTATTTTAAAGATGACCCTTCCACGAAAGTGGTTGACCCAACGGTTTTTGACTCTATTTTGGTTGGTATGGCGCATACCTACCCAGACGACGACACGGTTGTAACAGACAGTGCTGCGGGCGCAACCGCCTTAAGTACAGGAACGAAAAGCTATAATGGCGCAATTGCGGTAGATACCCATAAAGAACATTTGGAAACGATGCTCGAATTGGCGAAAAGAAAAGGTAAAACAACCGCGCTTGTTGCAACATCGCAAATCAACCACGCAACACCTGCAAGTTTCGCGTCTCATAATGAATCACGTCGTAACTATGACGACATTGCCAATGATTACATAGACAATAAAATCGCAGGAAAATTACCTGTAGATCTTATGCTTGGTGGTGGCACTAAATACTTCATTCGTGAAGATAGAAACCTAGTTAATGAATTTAAAGACGCAGGTTATCAATACGTCGATGCTTTATCTAAGCTTGATACGCTAAATAAAATTCCTGCGATGGGTCTGTTCGCAGAAGTAGGTCTGCCATTCGCAATTGATGAAGAGCCTCAGCGCCTAACTAAAATGACTAAAACGGCATTATCATTATTGGAAAACCAGAATGATAAAGGCTTCTTCTTAATGATTGAAGGTAGTCAGATTGACTGGTGTGGACATGCTAATGATATCGCTTGTGCTATGCATGAAATGGACGACTTTGCAGAGTCAATTAAGCTGGCAAAGGCTTTTGTTGATAACAACCCAGACACTATCTTGGTGATCACAGCAGATCACTCTACCGGTGGATTAACGCTTGGTGCGAACGGTCAGTATCGCTGGGAGCGTGATGTGGTAGCTAAAGTGAAAGGTTCAGCGGGCGAGATAGCAAAAGCACTTGCAAAGACAAAAGACATTAAAGCAACATGGCAAGAGCTAACAGGTCTTGAGTATGACAGTGCGACTGAGCTAAAAGTAAAAGAAGCACTATCACAAGGTCCGAAGGCGCTTAGTGTTGTCGTTAAAGAGGCAATTAGTGATGCATCTTTCACCGGTTGGACAACGGGTGGTCACACCGCTATCGATGTACAAGTGTTTGCCCATGGTAAAGGTAAAGAAGCGTTTATCGGCTCGCAAAACAATACCGCAATTGCTGATAAACTGATTGGATTTATTAAAAAGTAAAAATCTTCACCTATTATTTCAAACAAAGAAGGTCAGCATTTGCTGACCTTCTTTGTTATCGAATCTTGAAAGAGATAATATATCAATTAGCTTTAATACTTGCTCAATTTTAAGGAGCAAATCTGACGCTAACGGCGTTAAAAATTTCTCATTTAGAACAACTAAATAGCAAAATTTTCGTCTTGCCTACATGGATGCAGGTACCTTAGCGATAGCAGGACGCGGTAGCGGTGTTATCGACAAGATTTTCTCGCCTCAAAATAGACCACTTAATTAAGCGAATTGGTATTACGCGTAAACAGAAACGCCAATCATACTTTTGATCTCATCTCGTCTTGCTTCCGTTGCAATTGCTTTGTATTCACTAATTGCTTGTCCAGTACGAAAGTTAGGGCGGTCGTAGATAGTCGAACGTTGCTGCGATTGGAACTGCTCCACCAACGCAATGCCCTTTTCACTGGTTTTGATCTGAGCGGTATTGAGCTTAGCCGTACTCATTTCTTCAATAGCAGGGCTCACCGCCTTTTTAGGCTGTGGCTTTACTTGATATGTACCTGCTTGTTGAATGATTGAATTTAGTTTCACGTTCTAGCTCAATAAATACGAAGTGCTTGTATAAAAATACGCCTTTATTCTCGACCTGGCAACTTTTTCCACGTCACAGTATCTCTTACATATTGCGGCTGGGCGTCAGCTGCATCCACAGATAAGCCTTGTGTGAAACTATCGTCGGCTATAAACAGCATGTAATAAGCATCCGGTAACGTGATATTGTCAATGATTTCGCATTCAAGCTGTGTGGCAAGCTCTGAGAATGCTTGCCATCCTGTACCAACACCGGCCGCGCCAGTTGATGTAAAGTCGATATTTTCAGGTTTAATAACTGTTTCTTCGGTGCTTGGTTGAATAACATCACGAGTTTCGCCATTGTATTGGCATAAGTAGATCTCACCCATACGTGCATCTATTGCCGACACTACGCTGGACTTGCCTGCTTCCATGTATGCCTGTTGCGCCATCGCTTGCAAAGTTGAAACGCCAACCAACTTAAGACCTGAAGAATAAGCTAAGCCTTGCGCAACCGCTGTACTTATTCTAACCCCAGTAAAACTGCCCGGCCCACGTCCAAACACAATGCCATCAAGCTCACTAAGCGTGATATCGGCTTCGCGTAAAATACGTTCAACTAAGGGAAGTATCTTTTGGCTATGCTGCTGTGGGCAAACCTCGAAGTGGCGAATAAACTTGCCTTCATAGTGCAATGCAATACTGAGTGCTTCGGTGGAGGCGTCTATGGCCAACAGGTTATTTTTCATTTTTATCAATATTCTCTAAAAATCGGATTGCCTTGTTTAAGTCTCTCGTGCGAGACATATCGGGCAAACTACTTAAAAACGTCTGGCCGTATTTTCTCGTAACTAAGCGATTATCGCAAATAATCAGTACACCTTTATCGTTAGCATCACGAATTAGCCGCCCAACCCCTTGTTTCAACGCGATAACAGCTTGGGGGAGTTGTATGGCATCAAAGGGTTCTAATCCACGCATTTCAGCGTCTCGCATGCGCGCTTGCAACAAAGGGTCATCTGGTGAAGCAAATGGTAGCTTATCAATGACAACACAACTCAAAGTCTCACCTCTCACATCCACCCCCTCCCAAAAGGAGGCCGTACCAAGTAGTACGGCGTTACCGTGCCGAATAAATTGCTCTAAAATTATCCGTTTCGATGCTTGACCCTGCATAAAAATGGGGTATTGCAGTGCCGTATTCAGCCCTTCGTACACTAAATGCATCGCGCGATAACTGGTAAAGAGTAAAAATGTACGCCCTTTTGCAGCTTCAATCACTTGTTTTGCAAGCTTTACCAGCGCATGTGGCATTAAGTCGTCACGGCTTTCTGGCAAATAGCGTGGCAGGCAAAGCAAGGCTTGCTGCTTATAGTTAAATGGGCTATCAACAATAAATTGTGAGGTCGGTTTGAGTCCTAAGCTACGACTAAAGTGCTCAAGGGAATTATCAACGGATAAGGTAGCGGAGGTAAATACAAAGCTTGCCTCAGTGGTTTTGACAATTTGTGCAAACTTACTTGATACATCAAGCGGCGTGATATGAATAGATAAAAAGCGCCTTGTGGTTTCGAACCAGTAACTAAATCCAGTTTGACTGGTATCAAAGGCACGTTCAAACTGATTTTTAAAGGTCATGACCTTTTCAAATGGGTGTTCTATTTTTTCACTTCTATCCAGACAAAGTTTGAGCACTTTATAGAGAAAGTCTAAGTTAGCTATCACTCGATGCATGGCATCGCAAATTGGTTTATTCGCCAGCGCCTCACGCCAATCACCGCGGGCACCATCGCCACCAAATACCAAACGCAAATCGGCGACACTGGTTTCCAATTTACTGAGTGTTTTGCCAAGTTGCAACATATCTGGAATATCAGAACGGTAGATCACCCTTAAATCGTTAATAAGCGCCTGCAAAGCTTTAGTGCTGATAGTCTCACCAAAGTAGTCACTGGCTATTTCTGGTAATTGATGTGCTTCATCGAAGATATAGCTATCCGCGGTTGGCATTAGCTCCGCAAAGCCTAAATCTTTTACGGCCATATCGGCAAAAAATAAATGATGGTTGATAACCACAACATCGGCATCGACTGCCTTTAATCTTGCCTTTCGGATATAACAGTCTTCGTAGTCTGGGCACTCTTTTCCTAAACAGTTATCTGCAGTTGAGGTAACGTAGGGTAATACCTTTGCGTCTTCTTCGATACCCACACAGTCGGCTAAGTCTCCACTGTGTGTTTCAGAAGCGAACTTTGCAACCATGGCAAGTTGGTGCATAACATCTGGGTCGTCGGTTGGTACATGGCTCAAATGCTGTGATAAACGATAAGGGCAAAGGTAATTGGCTCTACCCTTTAGCAAAGTGACTTTTTTACCACTGGTAAGCACCTTTTTTAGCGTCGGTACGTCACGATGGAATAATTGCTCCTGCAAGGCCTTGGAGCCGGTTGAGACGATGACCTTACCTTTAGACTGAAAGGCAGGAATGAGATAGGCAAACGTTTTACCTGTCCCTGTTCCTGCTTCGGCGATGCATTGTCCGCCATTTTGTATGGTTTCTTCTACCGCAATAGCCATATCAATTTGGGGCTGCCTTGGTTGATAGCCTGGGAAGTGCTGGGCTAAAGGCCCCGTAGAAGAGAAAGTCGTAGATACAGCCAAAGTAATGTAGTTTACAAACAGACAGGTCGCGAAATTGTATGTGGCTAAGCACCAAATCGCAAGTAATCATTCAAAACCAGCGTACCGACACCAACAATGATTGCCTTCAATTAAAAGTTGCGGTGATTAGCTGAAGAAATGGTAAACAAGCAAATGGGGAGAAGCGCAGGGCTTAAATAAAATGCTAAAACAGCTATACTACTAGGAAAACACTGGGGCTAACGCGAGCACAGACAGACCTACAACGAATCAACCTATAAGGTTCTTTACTGATTTATACGGCATGTTATTTCTCCAGTGTAAAATGGTGAACGGTCAGGTTAAATTTGCTTTGGCTTGACGTGGTGGCTACTGGCCCTAGTGAAATTCGTTGAGCATAAAGATTGAGGGAAAAGCCGTGCTAGTTAGCTACACGGCTTAAATATGTACAAAATAAGTCTATTTTGGTCAACAGTTACTTTGCTCAGCTAACAGTGATGGTTGGATCCCATTGATAATATCCTAAAAGCGACTGGCTTTGACCATCTGAACTAAGCGTATATAACGCAAACTGAACTTGAAAGTTTTCAGTGCCTGAGTTTCGCACCTTAGAATCCAGCGTCATAAAGTTTGTGCTTACATGCGCCGCTGGTAAACCATTATTGTTGCCGGAATTAACATTTGGAACTGCTGCTTCAGTGCGATTTACGCTGTTAGTCACAAACGTATTAAAAACTTGAGTACCACCAAATTGTTTGATCCCGTAGATAATCACGGCATCATCAGCGTTGCCGTAAATCGACGTGCCGCTAAAGGAAACATTGTCCCCAGCGTTTGCTCTAAAGTTTAGTACCGCAGTACCTTGGCCACTAACAATGCCTCTGGGATCTGAAGCAATCATAAACTCACTGTTGTGATCTATAGGTGTGGGACTATTTTGGTCTTGGCTTGGGTGGGGGTAATGCGCTTTCACGTACTCTGTATCAATAACAATGAGCACATTAATGCTTTCTGAAGATGCTTCTAATGTTGACATGACATTCCTCTCCTATCGGATGAAATTTACAAGAAATTAGTGATCCCTCTCTTGTGGCATCCTGCACATTCACCATATCATCGAATCACTTTCTTTCACTTAACTTAAAATGGATTTACGGCCTAGAATTTTTATCCTAGCCACCATTTCGTTTATAAACATAGGCGTGAAAACGCAAAATTTGAATTACACGTCATTACACCTTTATAAACAAAATCTTATAATTAAAAGCTATATGGTGGTAGCGGTTACTAACTTTTTTGGGTGAGTGTTCAACACGTTTTTCTAAGATTTCGGCATTGTGAAGGCAAAAATATCTTTACCTATTTTTGCAAATCGAATGGCATCGAGATGAAGCGAGTTTTGTTCTAGCTGATGCAATAAAGCAATTTTAGATCACGCCCATGTATCTAGATTCTCACCCTTATGCTCTTCGTGAGATTTTTCCTCCTCATCCTCTTCATCCTCGCTTTCTTTAATTTTTTCATGCTCAGCAGCTTGGCGTTTAAGTTCGATCTCGGTTTTTAGATCTTTCTTAACTTTTTCAATCTTATAGTGCTGTACACCAGCTACATGAAATGCAGACTTATGAGTAACATCTAGCCGTACGATTGGGCCTAAAAAAGGTTTAAATGCATCCATCTGTTCCCCCTCTAACCTACTGTTGGTCTTACTTATTATCGGCTGTTATAAGCTATTCTTTAATTTGCGTTAAAAAATGATTGCCAAGTAGAACAAAATTATGTTTATCTATAAATGAACTTTTTGAACAGCAGATATATTACAAAGGTAACATCATGCTAATAACACTGACAGCAATTCATCATCACCATCATCATACGGGATAACCTGTCAGGTATTTCGCTGGTGGGTTATTCCTTAAAGGAACCTCCGGCGAAGCAAAAAGTATAGTCAAAGTTTATTTCGCCCCGAGGTTCCGCCTCGGGGTTTTTCGTTTAAAGAATTAGGAAATAAATAATGAGCAACAGCAACCGTTTAAGAATCGCAATCCAAAAATCAGGCCGTCTTTCAAAGGATTGCCAAGCCCTACTCAAACAACTTGGTGTAAAACTAAATCTACGTGAACAGCGTTTAATCGCCCACTCTACTAACATGCCTATTGATGTACTTAGAGTACGTGATGACGATATTCCTGGCCTTGTAATGGACGGCGTTTGTGATTTGGGCATTGTAGGCGAAAACGTGTTAGAAGAAGCGCAAGCTGAGCGTGTTCGCAACGAGCAGTTTGCTGAAGTCACAAAGCTTTCAAAACTGGACTTTGGTTTTTGCCGCCTAGCGCTGGCGTGGCCACAAGAGCTAGGTCAACAAGAAAGGGCGTGGTTTAACGGCAAACGCATCGCAACCACCTACCCTGAGATTTTAAAGCAATATCTAAAACGTGAGAACATCGATGCCAGCGTAGTCATGTTAACAGGCTCGGTAGAGGTAGCACCTCGAGCAGGCCTTGCTGACGCCATTTGTGACTTAGTATCAACCGGTGCAACGCTTGAGGCTAATGGCCTTATGCAAGGCGATACCATCTTAGAATCTAATGCTTGCCTCATTCAAAATGCAGCATTGACTGACCAAAGTAAGCTTGCGCTGATCGATAAGCTAATGCCACGCCTTAAAGGGGTAAAACAAGCAAAAGAAAGCAAGTACATCATGATGCATGCACCAAAGAATAAGTTAGATGAAGTATGTGCATTACTTCCTGGCACTGGCCAACCAACTTTACTTGCACTTGCTGGCAGCGATGAATATGTTGCACTTCACATGGTTAGCTCTGAAACCCTATTTTGGGAGACAATGGAAGAGTTAAAAGCGCTTGGTGCTAACTCGATTCTCGTCATGCCAATTGAAAAGATGATGGAGTAACAGCATGTTTGATTGGCAGCAAGCCACCAGCGAGCAACGCAGCGAATGCTTGAGCCGTCCTGCGGTCAAAGTGGGCGATAAGGTAAAAGCAGCAGTTGAAAAGATAATTGATAACGTCGCTCGCAACGGCGACAACGCATTACTTGGTTATGCCGAGCAGTTCGACACACGTATTAATCCAAGAATACGGGTAACGGGATCAGAGCTTATTGAAAGCGAATTTGCGTTAACACCTGAACTTAAAAGTGCTATTGACCAAGCGTATAGCAACATTAAGAAGTTTCACCAGTTGCAGTTACCACAAAGCAAGAAAATTGAGACTCAGCCAGGCGTGACCTGCGAGCTCAGATATCAAGCGATAGAAGCCGTGGGTTTATATGTGCCAGGTGGTAGCGCGCCACTGCCTTCTTCTGTATTGATGCAAGGCGTGTGTGCGCAGCTAAGTGGTGCAAAAACAATCGTGTTGGCAACGCCGGTTAAAGGCGATAGCCAAATACATCCTGCGATTTTGTATGCGGCTAAACTGTGTGGCGTTACCGATGTGATTGAATGTGGTGGTGCAGGTGCAATTGCTGCCATGGCGCTAGGTACTAACAGCGTACCACAAGTGAACAAAATTTTTGGTCCAGGCAATAGCTTTGTCACAATGGCAAAACAGCTGCTTTCTCAGTCAGTGCCGGGACTTGCGATTGATATGCCGGCTGGCCCTTCTGAGGTGTTAGTGATTGCAGATAAGGGCGCTAATCCAGAATTTATCGCCGCCGATCTACTTTCTCAAGCGGAGCATGGTGAAGACTCGCAAGTCATATTATTGGCGTCTGACAGTCAACTAATCGAAGAAACTGAAGCTGCAATCGAGCGTCAACTAAGCAAACTTAGTCGCGCTGATATTGCCAGAGCTGCGCTTAAAAACAGCACGCTGATTTTAGTTGAGAGCATAGAGCAAGCATTTGAGATCTCAGCAGAGTATGGGCCAGAACACCTTATCTTACAGATAAGAGATGCAGAGCGTTTCCTGCCGCTAGTAAAAAACGCAGGCTCAGTGTTTGTTGGTGACTATACGCCAGAATCAGCGGGTGATTATGCGTCTGGCACCAACCATGTATTGCCAACCTATGGTTATTCAAAAACCTACTCAAGTTTAAATCTGATGGATTTCTATAAGGCTTACACAGTACAAACCATCACAAAAGAAGGCCTTCGTGGTTTGCGCTCTGCCATTTTACCTTTGGCACAAGCTGAGGGCCTAGATGCACATGCGAACGCCGTTAAAGTGAGGTTGGAGAATAATAATGACTAATATTGCGTTACCAAATAACATTGAAAAGCTTAAGGCCTACAGTTCTGCGAAAAGTGCAAAGCTAACAGGCACCACGTGGCTCAATGCCAATGAAAGTCCATACGCGCGTGTGCTTGAAATGCGCTTTGATAACTTAAACCGTTACCCCGATCCGCAGCCACAAGCGGTAATTGATGCCTATGCAGGCTACGCTAAGGTCGAGCAAACAAATGTACTGATGACGCGTGGTGCCGATGAAGGCATTGAGTTATTAGTACGCACATATTGTGAACCGGCCAAAGATAGCATTGCAATCTTTACCCCTACCTATGGTATGTACAAAGTAACGGCAGACACCCACAACATCGCTATTAATGAATTAAGCCAAGCGCAGCTTGCTAATGACGATGTGGGTTCACTCATCAGTGCAATTGGTGACGCTAAATTGGTATTTGTGTGTAATCCAAATAACCCAACTGGCGCAATACAACCTGCCAGCAAAGTCGCTGCACTTGCTGATAAGCTTAAAGGCCGTGCAATCGTGGTCGTTGATGAAGCTTATATTGAGTTTTGTGAAGAACAAACCTGTGTCGAGCTTATCAAAGAATTCTCAAACGTTGTTGTGCTGCGTACGTTATCTAAAGCGTTTGCACTGGCAGGACTTCGCGTTGGCTTTATGTTAGCGAGTGAAGCACTATTGGCACCGGTGAGAAAAGTGATTGCGCCCTACCCTGTTTCTACAGTCGTGGCACAAATAGCAGCAACAGCGTTAACGTCAGATGCGATAACGCAGATGCGCCGGCAAGTCTCTATTTTGAACCTAGCAAAAAAGAAGCTTATACAATGGCTACAAGACAGCGAGTTCGTAAGCGCAATGTTATGCGGCGAAGGCAACTTTGTTACTTTACAGCTAACCGACAAACAGCTTGTGGAGCAAGCGATGCGCCAGGGGTTAATCATGCGGCCATTTGTGCTGTTTGGCGAGGACAACTGGTTGCGGATCTCTATCGGCAACGAGCAGGAATTAAAACAAGTAGAAAACTGGCTGAAACAATGCCAAGTGACTGAGGAAGTATCATGAGCGCCCCCTATTTATTCATCGACCGCGATGGCACTATTATCGAAGAGCCAATAACCGATAAGCAAGTGGATAGCCTAGAGAAATTGGCACTATTACCCAATGTGATCCCAGCGTTATTACAACTGCAGTCGTTTGGTTATAAGCTAGTGATGGTATCTAACCAAGATGGTCTCGGTACAGATAGCTTCCCTAAAGCTGATTTTGATGCGCCTCAAGATAAAATGATGCAAATCTTAACAAGCCAAGGGATCCGTTTTGAAGAAGTACTGATCTGTCCTCACTTTGACGAAGACAACTGCCAATGTCGCAAACCTAAAACAGGATTACTCACTGAATTAATGCGTTCAGGTAAAGTGAACCTTAGCAAATCATTTGTTATTGGCGATAGGCAAACCGATATTCAGCTTGCAGAAAACCTTTGCATTGAAGGTATTCTCTACAAAGATAACTGGCCTGCTATTGTGACGCAGTTAACCACCTTAAACCGAAGTGCACAAATTGCCAGAAATACCAAAGAAACGCAGATTTCGGTAGCGATAAATCTGGATCAACAAGCAAATGGAGAGATTTCAACAGGGCTTGGTTTTTTCGACCACATGCTAGATCAGATCAGAACTCACGCTAACCTTGGCCTGAATATTCAGGCGAAAGGTGACTTACATATAGACGAGCACCACCTCGTAGAAGACATCGGTATTGCCCTTGGTCAGGCTTTTAAGACCGCGCTTGGCACAAAATCACAAATCGCACGTTATGGCTTTGCGCTGCCTATGGACGAATGTAAAGCAGAATGTCAATTGGATTTATCTGGACGCGCGTCTTTTGTACTTAACGCTGACTTTACAAGAGATAAAGTGGGCGACTTGGATGTACAAATGGTTGAGCATTTCTTTAAATCCTTCGCGGATAATGCGGCAGTGAGTTTAATTTTGAGCGTAAGCGAAGGTAATGCCCACCACCAAGTTGAGGGTTTATTCAAAGCATTTTCTCGTGCTATTCGTATGGCTATTGCAACAGACGCGTCACAGCAAATGGCAAGTTCTAAGGGGTGTTTATGATTGCAATTATTAATACCGGTTGTGCCAATATTAACTCAGTGCGTTTTGCATTTGAGCGCTTTGGTGTTACGCCTGAAGTGATCACTGCACCGGAGAAGCTAGCCCGCTTTGAACGAGCCATTTTACCCGGTGTAGGCCACGCAAATGTGGCAATGAAGCGGTTAAATGAGCAAGGCTGGGCAGACGCAGTCGCTGACTATCAACGGCCTTTGATGGGGATTTGTTTAGGGATGCAGCTGCTTTGTGAGTCGACTGAAGAAGGGGATATTCCGTGCTTAGGTCGTATTCCGGGTAAGGTTGAGTTATTAGAGACTAACGAGTTAACTGCACCGCATATGGGCTGGAATAATCTCCGTGTGGTGAAGCCCCATGCGCTCACTTCAGGGCTCAGTGAACAAGACCAAGTGTACTTTGTACACAGTTTTGCGCATACCATCAATCAATCGACATTGGTTTCGGGTGAGTACGGTCAAGCGTTCTCTGCGATTGTCGCAAACGACAATTATGCCGGCATGCAATTTCACCCTGAGCGCAGCGGCAAGGTTGGTGCGCAGCTTTTACAAAACTTTATTAATTGGCAGCTATAAAAGGACGAACAATGATTATTCCCGCTTTAGATGTATTAGAGAACAATATTGTTCGTTTGTATCAAGGCAAGTACGAAACCGCACAGTTTTACCCATTTAATTTAGCTGAGCGTTTACTTGAATACCAAAATGCAGGCGCAGCCAAGCTACATTTGGTGGATTTAGAAGGGGCTCGTGACCCGAGCAAAAAGCAGTGGCGCACTATCCAAGCGGCGACTAAGGCTTTATCTGTTCCCTTTCAGGTAGGAGGAGGTATTCGCAGTATAGACGACGTAAAGCAATGGTTAGATGCCGGAGCTGCCCAAGTGGTGATTGGCTCAATGGCGGTAGATAAACAGCAAGAAGTTGCTGCGTGGATTAAAGCATGTGGCGCCGACAAATTCGTGATTGCACTTGATGTGAACAAAACCGAAAGCGGCTGGTCTCCTGCCACTCACGGCTGGCTAAATGATGCGAAAAGCGATCTATTCGAGCTGTTAGATTTTTATGTTGAGCAAGGTGTGAGTGATTTCTTATGTACGGATATCAGTAAGGATGGCACGATGACAGGTCCATCGTTTGCATTATACGAAGACATCACTAAGCATAACAGTGCAATTAAAGTACAAGCATCAGGGGGCGTGAGCTCTCTTGACGATATTGCACGGCTTGCAAAGCAACAAGTAGGTGGAGTGATACTTGGCAAGTCGCTACTTGAAGGTGTATTTAGCGTTGAGGAGGCTTTAGCATGTTATCAAAACGCATAATTCCTTGTTTAGACGTAAAAGACGGTCAGGTGGTCAAAGGTGTTAAATTCCAAGGCCATGAAGTCGTCGGTGATATTCTTGACCTCGCCCAGCGTTATAGTGAGGCAGGTGCTGATGAACTGGTGTTTTATGAGATCAGTGCCAGCGTAGAAAAGCGTTTACTCGATGTGAATTGGGTAGCTGAAATTGCCAGACATATCGATATACCATTTTGTGTAGCTGGTGGGATTAAATCAGTGGCTGATGCGGCACGAGTGCTTGAGCAAGGCGCAGATAAGATCTCGATTAACAGCCCTGCCATTGCAAGGCCTGAACTCATTAAAGAGTTACATGACGAATTTGGTAAGCAATGTGTGGTTGTCGGCGTAGACAGCTTCTATGATAAGCAAACTCAGGAATATTTAGTATACCAGTTAACTGGCGATCCGAATGCGGCAAGTCGTACTCGATACAAAACGCACGAATGGGTCAAACGAGTTCAAGACCTTGGCGCTGGAGAGATTGTACTTAATTGTATGAATCAAGATGGCGTGCGTAATGGCTATGATATAGCGCAGCTCAGCGCGATTAGGGCGCTGTGTAAAGTGCCACTTATCGCTTCTGGCGGCGCGGGTAGTATGCAAGACTTTGTTGATGTATTTAAACAAACTAATGTCGATGGTGCTTTGGCTGCAAGTGTGTTCCATAAAGGTGTGATTGACATTCCAAAGCTCAAACAGTTCTTAATAAATAATGATGTGGCGGCACGACAATGATTATTAATAAACAAAACATAGCAAAAGTAGATTTTGATAAATCAGCACTCATTCCCGCTATCGTACAAGATGTGTTAACCGGGGTAGTATTGATGCAAGGCTTTATGAACAGAGAAGCCCTTGAAGTGACATTAGAAAAGCAACTCGTTACTTTTTATTCGCGTTCAAAATCGCGCCTTTGGACCAAAGGTGAAACCTCAAACAATGTATTGACCTTGGTGGAAGTGCATACCGATTGTGATAAAGACAGCCTGCTGATTTACGCAAAGCCACAAGGTCCAACTTGCCACCTTGGAACCGAAAGCTGCTTTGCGGAAACCATGCCAGAGCTAGCATTTTTAGGAAAGCTTGAGCGAGTGATTGCCCAGAGGAAAAATGCATCACCTGAAAGCAGCTATACCGCCTCTTTATTTGCTAAAGACTTAAGCCGTAGTTGTCAAAAAGTCGGAGAAGAAGGGGTTGAAGTGGCGCTAGCAGCGATGAAAAACGACAACGAAGAGTTGCTCAATGAGTCCGCAGACTTACTGTATCATCTTATTGTTTTATTACAGCGGCAAGGCCTTACACTCAGTGAGGTGGTCAGTACGCTAAAAGATAGGCATAAGTAATTTGCGCTTTGGGTAAGTAATCATTTCGTCTATCCCTTCGTTGGCTTGTTCCAGACATCGTGCCGAAACAAGCCAGCTTAGTAAAATTGGGATAAACCTGTAATTAGATCAACTCCTGTTCATATAAATAAGGTAAACTTCTCATAGTCTTACAACTATGTAGTGGCAAAATATTAGTCTAACTTTAATGGTGCTACTACGAACAGTATGGAACGGTTTATGAAAACAAGATTACTTAGTCTAATGCTGGCAGGATTGACAGCCGCCGGATGTTCAACATTAACCCCAGAGCAACAAGAAAAGCTCGATGATATGTCTAATTGCGAGAAACTTAATACGCTTCTAAGTGCATCATCCACAGGGTTTTCAGCGCTTAAAGGTGCTGAAGTCGGCGCAAAGTTAATTAACTCTTGGCAGGCTAAGGCACATTTAGTTGGCAATAAATGCCAAATTATAGAAAGCGCTAGTGGAAAATCAAAATATACCTGTTCTGAGCAGTTCAAAGAGTACGAAAACGCAGTAAAAATCCATAACTATGCACAGAGTGTAGTAAGGCAATGTTTAGATCACTCTTGGGCTGGTGATAGCCAAAAGAGTGGCCAGCTAATGCGTACGGACATTACTTCGCCGAGCTCTACTAGCAAAATTGCAATTGAACTGGGCAAAGGCCTCGATAAAGTCTCGCCATGGATAGTTTCGTTTAATGTGACTGAAAAATAAATACAAAATACGGAGAAGTGTTGTGCTTCTTCTGCCCTATCCCACCCTAGGATTCCTCGTTTGCAATCCCCTTGACTTTGTCTGTTTAAGCGTTAATAAATTTTTCATTGTTGCTTTACTCGATTCTAATGTCGCTTCGCGTGGCGTCTTTTATATAAAAATAGTGAATAGTAATTGTGGTGTAACGCGATACAAATTTAGAAAAAATAAGCTGTATGTATTTTGAGCGGAGTTGGGATCTGCAACAGTCTGTATTTAATTGATGCTGATTGTGCATTTCTTTGGTTTTTTGTGTTAATAAAAAAGCTTGTTTATTAAGAAAAGGTAGCGTTTAATTCAGGTGCTATTTTTGTTGTTGGCGCTAAATTAACTACTATTTTTAAAGGAATTAAGATGAACACATTAATAAAGCTTTCAGCTCTATCCTTCTCTGTTGCTATGCTTAGCACTCCTGCTTCTGCTAATGAACAAGCTAAGCCATTCGAGTATACAGTAAATGGCAGTGTATATGTGATCCCCGCTTCTCAAGCTAAGAATTTAGATGAGATAATTGCGCTAATAGAAACTAATAACGATGTTTCAGGTTATGACGTTACTGAGACTAAATTAGCGAAAACTGAGAGCACTGAAATTGCCAGTGATTTTTCAACGCTAGCTGGTGGTAACTTACGTGTTTATAGTGAACTCAATACGGGGTATTTAAATGATTTTGACCAAGCATTTACTTACACTTGTCCAAGTAATATGTTTATTAAATCAATTTCAAGCTACCATCAAGATAAACAAGAAGACAGACGTTTTAGCTTAGTCTGTGCAAAATTTACAACGGATAGCGGTAGTCGCATTTATCGTAAAACGACAAAGTGGAGCGGTTACGTAAATTCATACGACCAAGCGTTTAACTTTGTTTGTCCTAATGGTCAATTCTTTGTCGGAATGTCAAGTCGTCACGATAATGGTACAGAAGACCGTTTGTTTAACTTTAATTGCGCATCTATGGCAACCTCTAGCGCAGGCGCTGCACTATTCGCTGAATCATGTATTACAACACAATACACAGGCTACGACCAACCTTGGACATTAGGTGGTAATGGTGCAATCATCGGCATGTCAAGTCGCCATGATAACAGAACGGAAGACCGTCAAACTGCAGTGAGTTACTGCTCAGCTGCGAGTGATTGGTAATAACTTCCTTTAGAGTAGGGTTGATACCCTACTCTCATGTCAGAATTTGGTCATTTCATTGTCATACAAAAGTCGCACACTCATAATGTAATTAGTTAGCGGATTTAAGAGTTATCGTGACCAAACCGAATATTTTTCTCATCAATTTAGATTCTTGCACTGATAGACTCAAGGAATCTACTTTCCAGTTTGATAAGTTCTCACTACCCTTTGAAAGGATAAGCGCTGTAAAAGGCGCAGAGCTGAGCGCAGACGTTTTAGATACGAGCTATTGTAAGTTAAAAAACGCTAAGCAATATTTTCGCCCTTTAACCTTGGGTGAAATAGGTTGTTATCTAAGTCATATCAAAGCACTTGAAAAAATTGTTGAGTTAAAACTACCCTACGCCTTTATTTTTGAAGATGATTTTCAGCTCCACGACGACTTAGCACATATTGACCAACAGATTGCTTCATTGCCATTTGGTTGGGATATGATCAAGCTATTCCAATCTCCGAAGAACAAACGCACTCCGATTGCAAGCTTTCCGCTAAATAAATCGTTATCGCTATTTATGCAAAATAAAGTGCCCGCGGGAACCGTCGCTCAGCTTGTAAGTTTTGAGGGGGCGAAGAAAATATTATCTAAGTCAACTCCTTTCGGCAGACCGATTGATATTGATTATCAACATTTTTGGGAAAAACAGCTCAGTGTTTTTGTAATGAGCCCTTGTCCTGTTAGCCATGGTGAAAAGTTTGCGAGTACCATAGATAGAGCTCCAAGTGTTACAGGAGCAAAGCGGTATTTTTGGCGTAAACAATTGCTTCAGATAAATAAGTTTATAAAAAACAAGTTTTATCGCGGGCTGGTTCTCAAACGCTATCAGCAACACTTCTAGTTATATGATGCGAAAGCCGCTGTACGCCTTTTGAACAATGGGTTTTATACTTGTACGGAATAGAGAAAAATTCGTGTTAAAAGTGTAATTTATGGGAAGACTTCTGAAAAAGATGTGCTAGTATCTAAGATTATTGCAATAAGTTTAACTTTTTGCTTAAACCATTAATAATAACAACGTTGAGGGAGCACAGACGTGTCTATAGAAATCAACTTTGAACTCTCTGATTCAGATCTTGAACACTTCCGTGGAATGATGAAAGCTGCTATTGAGAAAAGTGGCGATGTGAGTGATGCCGAAATTATAGCTAAAGCGCGTAATTTAGTGGCAACGATGGAAAAATCCAACCTTCCTGAATTTGTAAGCACTCGTCTAATTTCGTTACAAACGCTAATTGACGCAGTGTTAGACGAAGAATGGCAAATGCCTGAAGATGAAAAGCGTGAGATCATGGCTTCTCTTGCTTACTTCAGTGAGCCTGAAGACATCGTTCCAGATCATATCCCAGTATTGGGCTATGTCGATGATGCGATTATGATTGAACTTGTGTTACAAGAACTGTCGCTAGATTTAAAAGCATACCGTGAATTCTGTGGCTTTAGAGCTACTGAAGAAGCAAGACGTGGTGATAATGCTAAGGTCGATCGTGAAAGCTGGCTTGCGGGCACACGCTCTCAGATCCGTTCTTCTATGCGTAGAAGTCGTTCTAAAAACCGTTCACGCTTCTTTTCTCGCATTATGTAAGTTAAGTAGCTCTAAGCTTAGCTAATTGCTTTTTAGCTTAGGGCTGTGGACTATAAAAGGGCTGATAATCATCAGCCCTTTTTGATTGCCATTATTTTATTTCATTTGGGTGAGAAACCCCCATCCACGCTTTATAAAGTAACGCTTGCTCGCTTGATGGGTTAGGTGTAAATGTTATCTTTTTAGGCTTATCATGGTCGCGGTCAAGCTTGATTTTCGTATTCATCAACTTATCACGACGGATAAAATCTACCGTGATTGTTTGACCTGGCTTGAAGTTTTCTAAGCTCGCTTTTAAATCTTTACGAACATGGTGCTTATCAAATGCAACGATAAGGTCGCCTGCTGTTAGCCCCGCTTGCCATGCATTTCCATCTCGAGCTACATGCGTCAGCTCCAGTAATTCACCCTTTTGTCTTGCCATACCATCTAAGCCTGCGATCATTTTAGCCGACTCTGGATAATCATAAACAAGTCCGACTTTGTCGAATAACTTGTCAAAGTCTATGTTCGCTGGTGTATCAACATATTCATTCCACCAAGTATTGTAGTCTTGACCGGTAAGCGCTTTTAGGATGTTTTTAACATCTTCACTGGTGAAGCTATTTGGCAATTTATGCTGTTGGTAAAGCGCTTTATGAACGTCACGGTAGCTAATTTTTCCGTTTGACTTCTCGAGTAAATCGATATCAAGTGCCATGGACACCAACGCACCTTCTGAATAGATATTGGTGCTGTAATTTATCCCATGATCGCCACCTTGATTGATCCATTTATCAAAGCTCGTTGCAGCAACCGACTGAACATGACGACCAGGAGTTTTCAAATGACGATTAACACGCTTAGTCAGCATTTTCAGATATTCGTCATTGGTGGTGATCCCTGCACTTAGCAGCAAATAATCCTCAAAGTAGCTGGTTGAGCCTTCAGCTAGCCACAACAAATCCGTGTAATTTGGTGCGACGTAATCATAAGGAACCATGCCTGCTGGACGATAGTTTTTGACATTCCACGTGTGGATGAATTCATGTGCGGCTGTAGAGATAAAACCAATGTAGTCATCTCTTTCTTTAAAACTGTCTCTATGTCTTTGAATAATCGTCGAGTTTAAGTGCTCTGTTGCCCCTCGTGCACCGCTGGTTGCATGCACCATAAAGACATAACGGTCATAAGGATAATCGTGCCAAATGAGCGTGCCGGTTTGAACGAGTTTTTTAAGATCGGCTAGCATTTGGTCAACGTCATAGTTGCCCTCGCCCCAAATAACTAATTCATATTTGCGGCCATCTACCTCAAATTTATGCAGCTGATTAAAACCAGTTTCAATAGGAGAATCTAACAATATGTCATAGTTATCGGCTTTGAAACTGTGTTTTGAATCGGCAAAGTCCATACCAGAGACAGAGCGCCAGCCTTTAGGTACATTGAGTTCAACAGAAACAGGCTGTGATCTGAAAGATTCACTAAACATCAAAAAGCCAGATGCATCGATAAACGCGTGGGTGTCATCTATGTGTCTGGCTCGAAGACCTAACTCATTGGCATAAACCTGATAGTTAACCGTCAGCTCGGTAGGCTCGCTAAGGTGTACGCGCCATGTGTTTTTATCAATTTTTTCCCATTTTTGTGATTGCCCGCTTTGAGATTTGGCGTCAAAAAAGCGTACGCCGTTGGCTAAATCCAATATCTCGTAGCGACCTGTACGCCAATCTGGAAGTTGTACATCAATGCTTGATTGTGAGGATTTTGGAAATTTAACTTCTACTTCCGCAAGGTGATGCTGCGGTTGTGTAATTGAAATACGGTAGTCAACGTCAGCATAAGCACTAAATGTTGCTGCACATGCTAAGGCAATAAGGCTTTTTTTCATTATTTTTGTATCGGTAATTCGAGATAAAATCAATTTACCAAATCAGCGACTTACACGCTAAGTAATATCGATGAGTAAACAGCAAACTCCGATACATTACCACGTTAAATTTCCGCGCATAACAGCGTAATTTGTTGTAGACTTGGTAACTAAGAGATTATTTTATGATTGGAAATCTGTGACTGACAATGCCTTAATGCTCGAGCAGAAATTAAAGCAAGCCATAGAGGCTAGAAAAACGCTTGAGGATGCAAGAAAACAACAAGTAGAACTCCTTACTCAGTTTGCTGCAAAGTTATCCTTAGCCTGCAAAGGGCAAGATGTTTCACTTGATAATCAGTTAGCTAAATTTCGTATTGCACTTAATAAAGGCGTCGATTTTGAGCTGCTTGTGCCTTTTATCGATGGAATTTCCGAGCCGCTAAAGTCACAAGAAGTGACCAATTCAAATAATCAAAAAGCATTGCAAACGGCAATTCAGCAAAGCGGAAAGTTACTGCAGAAGCTCAAGGGATTACCAGATGAGTCGCGCAGAAAGTTGCGTCATTTATTGGATGTAGAACTTGAAGATATCAACTCTACTAATGCTTACATCCCCGCGTTAGAGTCTTTGGTTTCTATCTACCATACGGTTTTACAATCAAAAGTAGAAATTACAGAAGAAACATCTCATAGCCACCACCCAGAACTAGCTGCTGAACTTCAAGCTTTGATCAACGAATTAATTTTCGAAGATGAAGTAATAGAAAAGGTTAAAGAGATCCGCGCAAGCGTTGCGGAAAACAACAGTTTAGATAATCTATATTCAGCAGCGACAGAAATCATTAAAATTATTGCGCAAACGATTGCCAAAGAGCGCCAATCCGCACAAGGTTTTTTGGTTTCACTGAATCAAACACTGGAAGAGCTACATCGCTCTATTGTTGAAACAACGGCGCGTTCAAAATCAACATCTAAAGAACTACAGTCGTTAAACAATAAAATAGAACTAAAAATTCAAAACTTAAATCAGCAAACCCAAAACGCCAGCTCAATAACTGAGCTTAAAGCCTTGGTCGACAACGAGTTGAAACTACTGAGTGCTGATTTGATAGAGCGTGAAAAGCTCGAAAAAAATGAACGAGAGGCGCTGCTTGACTCGTTTGATGCAATTAATAATCGTATTAACACCTTAGAGTCCAAAGTTTCAAATTATAAAAAACGACTCAGCGAACAAAAGTTCAAAAGCCTATTGGATAGCTTAACTAAGTTACCAAATAGAGCTGCTTTCGATGAGCGTCTAACCCATGAAATGCACCTATTTGAGATAAACGACTCAGATGTGACGCTGGTTGTTATCGACGTTGATCACTTTAAATCTATCAACGACCGTTATGGTCATAGTGCGGGCGACAAAACATTGCAAGTGATCGCACGAGCCCTTAAAAAGTCTATTAGGAAAAGCGATTTTATCGCACGCTACGGCGGTGAGGAATTTGTTTTGCTAATGCCAGGTATGCCGCTGACTCATGCGCAAAAACCGCTTGAAAAAGTAAGGCAAGTCATTAAATCTATACCATTCAAATTTAAAGAAAAAGAAGTCGAAATTACGATTTCTCTCGGTGCTACTCAGTTTGTCAAAGGGGACACTGCGTTGAGTGCTTTTGACCGAGCTGATGCAGCGCTTTATGAAGCGAAGAATAGCGGGCGAGATAGATTGTGTTTTAAGTAAATAGAGTTAACTTGGGTAAAAGCTGAGTTGCGAGACATTATACTCGTCCCTGCTTTGTTCAGTTATACCAATTCGCTGCGCATTACAAACAAGGAGTAAGCCTATGCAAGTAGAGCTAAACCCAACTGGGGTTCTTAACTTATTATCAAGATTGGAAGTCGATTTACTTCAGCAGTCAACCACAAGTGAGAGATATAGGCTTTTTAGAAATTGTGCATTGGCGGTATTGAATGTAGGTAGTCATACCGATTCCAGCTCTGAAATCTACGATAAATACGAAGATTTTGATATTCAGCTACTCGCACGCGAGCGAGGAATAAAAATTGCGTTAAGCAATCCCCCCGAGTCAGCTTTTGTTGATGGTCAAATAATTACCGGTATCCATGAGCACATATTTTCCGTGATCCGCGACATACTTTTTATTTGTCAAAAATATCACGGTGAAAATAAATCGCCGGTAGAAATTACCCATATGGTTTTTGACATGCTGCGTAACGCTGATGCGCTTGAAGTGAATAAAGACCCTAACATGATTGTCTGTTGGGGCGGCCATTCAATTAATGAAGTTGAATACAAATACACCAAGGAAGTGGGTTATCAACTCGGTCTTCGCGGCCTAAACATTTGTACTGGTTGTGGACCGGGTGCAATGAAAGGCCCGATGAAGGGGGCAACAATTGGCCATGCTAAGCAACGGATCTCGAATAACCGTTATTTAGGCCTTACCGAACCCAGTATTATAGCCGCTGAACCGCCTAACCCAATTGTTAATGAATTAGTGATTTTGCCTGATATTGAAAAGCGTCTTGAAGCTTTTATCCGTATTGCGCATGGCATCATTATTTTCCCAGGTGGTGCTGGAACAGCTGAAGAGCTGCTTTATTTACTGGGTATTTTGTTACATCCAGAAAATGAAAAGCAATGCTTACCTGTGATCTTAACTGGCCCTAAAGAGTCAGCGGCATATTTTGAAGAACTCAGTGCTTTCATTGAAAAAACACTCGGGAAAGAAGCTCTGTCTAAGTTTGAAATTATCGTAGACAATCCAGAGCTAGTAGCCAAAAAGCTCAAACAGTCGATGGCAACGGTGCGCGAGTATCGTAAGTCTGAAGGTGATGCCTATTACTTTAATTGGACTTTAAAGATTGAAAATGATTTTCAGCACCCATTTGCACCAACGCATGAAAATATGTCGGGCTTAGACTTACACCTAGAGCAACCAAAACAATTACTGGCTGCTAACTTAAGACGTGCTTTTTCTGGTATTGTTGCCGGTAACGTGAAGGATGAAGGTATTACAGCAATTAAACAGCATGGTCCGTATGAATTAAGTGGTGATAAATCACTGATGGCCGATATGGATAAGCTGTTGGGTGCATTTGTAGCTCAGGGGAGAATGAAGCTACCTGGGAGCAAATATATACCGTGTTATAAAATTAAAGCTTAGAGTGAATGAATAATTTGTTGCTAATAGATGCGCTTAACCTTATCAGACGCATCTATGCTGTTAATGAACCAAAAGGTACTAAAGAACAAGAGGCCCATATAAAGGCCTCTTGTCTTCGTGTAGAACAAGCGACTCGTAGCTTGTTACGCAAAACGGGGGCGACACACGCAGTTGCTGTCTTTGATGGTGATAAAAGTTGGCGTTATCACTTTTACCCAAAATATAAAATAAGCCGTCAACCTATGCCCGAATTTCTAAATCAGAACCTCGACAAGTTTTCACAAGCGTTCGCAAGTGTTGGTGTTAAATCATTTAATCCCGAACATGATGAAGCTGACGATGTGATAGCGACGCTTGCCTGTAAAGCCGCAGCTGCCAATGTTAACTGCACGATAGTATCGACTGATAAAGGCTTCTTACCCCTGATAAATGATGCTATCTCTGTGTACGACTACTTTAAAAAGTCGATAATTTCGCTCGAAGATATCAAAAGTCGATTTTCTGTCACCCAAAGCAAGCTCGAAATGTTTTGGGCGTTAAGTGGCGACAAGACGAACGATATTCCAGGTGTTGTTGGGGTTGGTATCAAGACGGCGCAAGAGCTACTCGCAAAGCATGACGACTTTGAAAGTATGCTAAAAGATGAGACAGTAAAGCTTGCTGCAAAAGCAAAATTAGAGGCCGGAGCAAGCGACTATGTTACCAGCCTTGCGCTAGTGACTCTAAGAAGAGATATTGAAATTGGCTTTAGTTTGAAGGATATACGAGTGGTTTGAAGGGACTTTTGATTGGCAATGTATTACATCGTCGCTAAGCGCTAGGCGAATGTAGATGACTTTGATATATTGCATACAAGCGTATCTCAGTTTTTGCAGGTACAAGGTCCGTTTTACCCATTCTTTATTGAGCAGTTAGATGATTAGGAAAATACTACAGTACATATTTCTTGGCCTTGCGGTTTACGTTACTGTGGTGTTTCTCGTGATCAATTATTATAAAGATGACCCGCAAGCGATGATTTGGCAGGACCGAGAAGCGTTTAACAATCGTTTCATTCGTAATCTTAGCCTTGAAAAGCCGACTGAGTTAGACACAGTATTGGATACCTTGGGCAGCCCGGATCTAACGTATGTAAAGAAAAAACAAGACAATACGGTTGTACAAATTGTGTTTTATCGCACTCAGCTTGTAAAACCAGATGGTATTACTACGGAAGATGAATGCACCGGATTATTGTTTGAAAATGGCATATTAAAGCTTTGGGGACCAGGTGCTCGGGTCACATTTGATAAAGTGTGATACCAATTAGATTAATCTTCCAACCAATTTGAAGGGTAAAATACCATATTAGCTTCGTTAACAACGCCTCATTTAGAACAACTAAATAGCAATGTTTTTGCCTTGCTAAGAAAGCTATTTTACCGTTTTAAAATAGACCGTTTACTTAATAAAATTGGTAAAGATAGATGGATGCAAGGATAGTTACTAGTAAAACGCTGTTCGCGATAGCCCAAGGTACACACAAAGTATTACGTCTTTATTATCACAAAGAGAAGTGGTCCTCTATTTACCCTACCCTAGTTAAACTTGCACAGCTTTACATGGACTGTTATGAGTCCTCGCCAAGTAGCATGCATGGGCAGCTTGGACTGTATTCACAAAACTTGGGTTACAACACTAATCTGGTCATGAATCAAAATGTGTTGGTTTGTATGGCTTGCCATCACTTAAAGTTTTCTCGTGCAGTAACCGAAGAGCTATTGCTCGCAAGCTTTGCGGACTATTTATGCGTAGCGAGAGAAAGCGATCAACTCGCAGCAGGTAAAAAGTTAGACGCACAGCAAGATAAGCTTTGGAAAGTTCGCCATCAATTGGCTGTACAAATACTGAGTGATGGGCAAACACCTAACTTGCAATGTTTGCGAATTTTATCTCGCCTTTCAAACTATGACAGCAAGCTAGTGGCTCCTACCCCTCAGCGCTTTAATGACCATGCTTCTTTGATTGTTGCAATTGCTCACCGACTAGCAAGCTTAATAACGCCAACACACAAGCAAAATTGCGTGGCTTTAGACAGAGCGATTAAGCTTCTTTATTGCAAACTCAGTTATGCTTTTGCATTAAAAGTGCTGAGTGCAATTGCAGGGGCATTTGTTAATCATCCTGCGGGGTTGCTGTGCGAGATTAAAGGCGAAGAGGGCTTTTTGGTGATACAAAGCAACAGTGAAAAAATAATTGCTGTTGTTGAACATGGGCAAACCAAAAAGCTGGCGAAGGCCAACCGTAAATTCCAGTTTCACTGTGGTTTGACTGCAACCACAGATGCAAAGTTACTTTACAATATTTGGGACCGAGCTGCTGAACCAGCAGTACTTCCTTTTGGTTCTGAACATTTACATCTACTAGAAACAGTAAAAGCCTTATCTCACAGTCAATTTCAAAGTATTCGTGCACTTGAAAAGCTGATTTGCGAGTTCGATTCAGTGTCAAGTGCATTGCAGATCGCAGCAAAGCAGTATAACCGTGAAAATCTAAAAGCCGCATCGGTTAGGCACTCTCTCGCCATGGTAGGACTTGATGCTGCTGGATTACTGGCGCAGCGAGTGTTGCTTGAGCAGATCATAGCCAATCATAAGCTTCCTTTCACAGAAGATATCGTGCACAAATATGGCGTAATTAGTCAAATTATCGCCTTATATGTTGGTGAAAGTTATGGTGAGCAATTTGAGCGTTTATTGTCGCCATTTGCAGCGGTTATTGTATTTTTAGTGACTAAACAAGGGGTAGAGATCCAACATGCCACTGCACTCCACTCTCGTGAGTATTCGGAGGAACTAGTATCAATTGCCAACCTATTTGGGATCCGAGCGATAGCAAAAGATAAATACCTAGACTTTAATCTGCAGTACTTTGAAAAAAGTATTCTTCATAAGGCAATGCTAGATAGCGAAACGTTAAAAAAGTCTCAGACCAATGCGCAGTGTAAACTGTTCATTTTTATTAAACTTATTGCACTTAAAGTGATATCACCCACCTTCGTGTTAACTGCATGGCAAAAACAATTAGTCGATGACGTATTAGCTGAAAGTCGTTTTGTTACCGCACAAAAGTTTGATGTAGCGCTACTAGAGGCCGGATTTTACTCATCTATTGCCTGATATTTATTCTATAAATACTATCAATAACAAGCATAAATCATATGTATGTCATTTTTTCATTCCATACTGGAATAAGACCAAATTAATTGCTATAAAACGCGGCTTAAACAAGCGAACGTACACCTTTGTTAATTTCTACTAAACTTAGTCTGCAATTCTTCTTGGGTGTATTCCAACTTTTGATAAAGGAAAAAACATGGCACAGCAAACCATCACAGTTATCCGTGGCGACGGCATTGGCCCTAGCATCATCGATTCAGCAATCGAGATCTTAAAAGCCGTAGGTTGCGACTATGAATACGAGTACGTAGACGCAGGTTTGGCTGCTTTAGAAAAAACAGGTGAATTACTTCCAGCAGCAACGCTAGAAGCAATTGAGCGTAACAAAATCACGCTAAAGGGCCCACTAACTACACCTGTTGGCGAAGGTTTCACTTCAATCAACGTGACATTGCGTAAGCATTTTGGCCTTTACGCAAACGTTCGTCCAGTTAAGTCATTTGAAGGTACTAAAGCACGTTACGATGATATTGATATCATTACCGTACGTGAAAACACGCAAGGTATGTACTCAGGTCTTGGTCAAGTTGTTTCTGAAGATGGTAATGAAGCGGAAGCAATGTCAAAGATCACTCGCGAAGGTGCTGAAAAGATCGTAACTTTCGCATATGAGTTAGCACAGCGTGAAGGTCGTAAGAAAGTAACTGCGGTTCACAAAGCGAACATCCTAAAATCAACTTCAGGTCTATTCCTTAAAGTTGCTCGTGAGGTTGGTGAGCGTTACCCTGAAATTGAATCAGCAGAAATGATCGTTGATGCGACTTGTATGAAACTAGTAATGACACCTGAAGAGTTTGATGTGATCGTAACAACAAACCTATTCGGTGACATCCTTTCTGATCTTTGTGCAGGTCTTGTCGGTGGTCTTGGTATGGCACCAGGTGCAAACATTGGTACTGATGCTGCAATCTTTGAAGCAGTTCACGGTAGCGCACCAGATATCGCAGGCAAAAACCTTGCAAACCCAACTTCTGTTATTTTAGCTTCAATTCAAATGCTTGAGTATTTAGGCGAAGCTGATAAAGCGGAAAAAATCCGCAGTGCAGTAGCTGACGTTATTAAGAGCGGTGACCGTACTACGCGCGATCTTGGTGGTAGCCACGGCACTACCGATTTCACACAGGCGGTAATTGAGCGTCTTTAATTCTTAACGCTCAATTTAATCCTTGGGTGGTGCGTTAGCACCACCTTCTTCTTAATCCCACTAGCATTCCAGAGATTAACGTAAACCATCCGATACTGCCGCCAGACGATCCGCTATCACCAGAGTCCGTCGGCGTTGTTGTTGGGGTCGTCACTGTGATCTCAACAGTGCCTTTCGCGCTTTGATCTGCACCATCCGATAGCGTTAACACGACATTATATGTACCCGCTTGACCGTAACTATGCGTTGTAGTCAAACCAGAACCTTGCGTACCATCACCGAAATCCCAACTAGCTTGATAGTTACCATCACCACCAGCAGCAGTTGCGACAAAGCTTGCCTGTAAGTTAGATGTGGTCGCTGTGGCTTCAATGCTTAGTGGTACTACGACAGTCACTGAGGTTGATTTAGTTACCGCCTCACCTTCGGCATCTTTCACATTAAGCGTTACCGTGTACGTGCCGCTTAGCTCATAGATATGTTCAACTGAGTTAGATGATGCTGTTGCTCCATCACCAAAGTTCCAGTCAAGTTCATAAGGCGCTTTGCCACCAATGATTTCAGCATTGAAGACAAAGCCTTGCCCTACTGAGGTCGCTTTGATATCACCGACTGTAAGCGGGATTGGCTCGACGTTGCCTACGCTGACATTTGAACTCAACGCTGAACTGCTCCCGTCAGCTTTGGTTCGTGTGAACATTACCGTATAGTTGCCAATATCTTGATAGCTATGAGTAGGTGAAAGCGCGTTACTTGTTTGACCATCGCCAAAGTTCCACAAAAAGCTATCTGATTCGTTTAATGCTAAGCCTTTGACATTAAACTTAACGGTGTTTTGCGATTGTACTTGAGTGATTTTAGGGTCGCTGAGGTAAATTATACCGACTTGCGCACTACTTGCATCTTCCTCTATGGTATTCAATCTAAGTTGAACACCAAAACCCGGCAAACTAACACCTGACTCCTTTTGGATTGGGAAGGTGTAATCCTGAGTATCATCAAACGTACTGATTGGCGTGAGATGTTGATCGCCAAGACCTGCTTTCTGCGTATCCAAACGAAGCGTCGCATCTTTGACCTGAATAATACTCGTTGCGGGTGTGGTGTCGTCGGCTTTGAAAATAGGGTTTTGATCTTGGTCGATGACTAACATATCTCCAGAGCCGGGGTGTAGCGAAGTCGAGTTATTACTCTCTTCATTGTTGCTGTACCACATCAGCACACCAGAATTATAACCAGACAAAGACAAACCAGCATCTAACCCTCTAAATGAGCGTAAATGGGCGTAGTAAGCGTTACCTGATTTAGCTCTATAGCCAGAAATCTTACGAAATCCACTGTAGACTAAGTCGTTAGTTGGCTCTGCGGTATTTGTATAAATTTGCGAACCATCCGCTGTCACCTTAATGTTGTCTAGTAATACACCTTTAAGCGTTTCAAAATCGTCAGTTTGATAAACGAATGTCACGGTGACAGTTTGTCCTCGGTACGCTGAGATATCAAAATCTAGCGTAATTGGGTTAGCCCCAAAAGAAGATGACTCGCCATCCATGTAGTGAGTGACATTGGCATAATTTGGATGGTTTGATTTTGTTGTATTTCCTGCTATTGGCTGCCCATTTACCGCCACTTGGAAAATATCGTAGTTAAGCTCGATACTATAATTTGCAAGCATGGATAATGAAATTTGGCTTGCGTTAGGTAAGCTTAAGGTAAAACTTGCTTGATTATTGAGTTTGTCGTCTTGTCCGGAGTAATAGTGGTAATTTCCATCCAGAGGCGTAATGAATTCCTCTAGTTGTGCAGGCAAATTGATCTTTATTTGATTCGTAGTACCATTGTTTATTCCAATATCCGTGAGCGTTACCGTTTGTTCTGTACTCAAATCATCTAATGTGTACTCTGTTTGGTTTAACCAATTTCCTGCATAATTTTGTTGTAAAAACTCAAGGCTTTTAGGGGAGAACTGGGTGGGCTGCGAGCCACTTAATTGGCCTAAGTAACTGCCTGAAGACATAACTGACCACAGCGCAACGGGTTCGCCTATGTCATTGGAATTTAAATCATATTCGTCGGGTAACCCAAGGTCATGACCAAACTCATGAACAACCACACCGATTGCAGCATCAATAGGATTAATGGTGTAGTTATAAATCTTGTAGTTGGTATCTGGAATTGCCTTAGGTTGGTTGTTTTCATCAAATACGAAGAAGCGATGTGACCAAATTGCGTCAGTATCTAATACGCCGCCACCTGCTTCTTGACCAATACTTGAATGAAATAACATGACATGGTCAATTATGCCGTCAGGTTCAAGGCGGTTGCCATCACCATCTATGTCGTTCAAATCTGTTTTATCGTACTCAGATAAGTCGATATTAAATTGGGTCACAGCTTTGCTTACTGCTTCGAACACCAACTCTTCCGGTCTTAAGTCTCGGGTATCGCCTTCTTGTTCGCCATAGTAGGCTGCATTTTGAGCGGCTCTTACCCAACCAAATGCATTGCCAGATACCTTGAAGCTGCCCCCTGAGGCCGCTTGATAAAACTGGGTAGCGGATTGCAACGATTCATTGTTAGGGCCGTTATATCCGCTATCTGAGTACAGTAGTGATTGGTAGTGAGACGCGGGATAGCTCGAGTAGTACATATCTGTATCACCCGGGTTTAGTCGGTTCTGGTCGTTAGGTAAGTCGGGAAAATCGACCAGAATAGCAAGGATTTTAGCTTCATTAAGTGTTTGCGCCGTGCCCACCGCAAATTGTTTACCTAACTTAGTATTGCCAAGGTGCACATTTTTAATTGCATAAGGTGTTTTTATTTGGCTGGCAATAGGCTTTGTTTTGGTGAATTGCTCAAGCGCAATTTTCCGCTCGTATTCACTCAGCGTGCGGCCGAGCTTTTTCTCCTGCCAATAGATAACTTGATCTTTATAGAGCACCTGCGCTGACGCTGCATTTGATAGCAGTGTGGCCGATACCAATACGCTTAGTTTAAAAATATTCATCTAAGATTCCCTAGTACAATTGAGCTTTAAGTTTAGCATTTTTATCGTTTTGTTCCCGTATAAGTTCTACTAAATAAAAAATCCAATTGGTGGTGAATTTTAAATTGAAATGTAATATTTCAACAATTGAAAGGTGGAAAGGTGGAATTTATATCTAATACTGTGTAGGCTAACTTTGACATCAACTTAAAGGCAAAATAATGACAAATTTCTTTCAACTAATCGTTCTCGTGGTGGTACTGGTCTCTTCATAGAGTTCAGCGGGGAGCTATTACTTGAAAGAAATACTCAAACCCCGCAACCAGCGGGGTTTTTTTTTGATTTTATAAATATAACAGGCACGCACAGTCAACGAGGAATGAGGTAATGGCAGAGCAATACAACGGCTCCGAGCTAGTAGTAAAAGCATTGAGCGCATTAAAAGTAAAATACATATTTGGCTATCCTGGCGGATCGGTTCTTGATCTATATGATGCCTTGTTTCAGCAATCAGATATTGAGCATATCTTGGTTAGACATGAGCAAGCAGCGACCCACATGGCCGACGGTTATGCCAGAGCAACGGGAGATGTCGGTGTCGTTCTTGCGACCAGTGGCCCAGGCGCTACAAATTGCATTACAGGGATCGCGACGGCTTATATGGATTCAATCCCAATGGTTGTACTCTCGGGGCAAGTGCCTTCAAACCTAATCGGCGATGATGCGTTTCAAGAAACGGATATAGTTGGTTGCTCTCGCCCTATCGTTAAACACAGTTTTAACTGCCGCGACGCGACAAAAATCCCAGAAGTGTTAGCTAAGGCATTTTATCTAGCCAACTCTGGTAGACCGGGACCGGTTGTGGTTGAGCTGCCAAAAGATATTTTGAATCCTGCGCTTAAATTCGATTATCAGATGCCTGAACAAATTGATATGCGTACTTACAACCCGAGTGTAAAGGGGCATTCCAAGCAGATCCGCAAAGCGGTTGAAGCCATTATTGAAGCGAAGCGTTTGGTTATCTATTCTGGCGGTGGCATTATTCTTTCGAATACCTCAGAAAAACTAACTGAGCTGGTTGAGAAACTAAACGCGCCTATCACCAATACCCTAATGGGTCTTGGCGGGATCAGCGGCACACATCCTAATTTTATTGGCATGTTAGGGATGCACGGTAGTCTTGAAGCGAATAAGGCGATGGCGAATGCCGATGTTATCTTAGCGTTAGGTGCACGTTTTGATGACCGTGTAACCAATAACGTCAAGAAATTTTGTCCGGATGCCAAAATTGTTCACGTTGATGTGGATCCAACTTCAATTTCTAAGACCATTCAAGCGCATATCCCAGTTGTGGGCTGCTTAGATACGGTGATGGAGCAATTGCTACGCGGTATCGAAAAAAGCGAGAAGCGCATCGACCGAGCCGCACAAGAAGATTGGTGGCAAGCAATTACCACATGGCGTGCTCAGAAATGCTTGTCGTTTACTGCGGGTGTAGAAAAAATCAAACCACAAACGGTTATCGAAAAGCTATACCAAATGACCAGTGGTGACGCGTATGTTTGCTCAGACGTAGGACAACACCAGATGTTTGCAGCGCAGTACTATCCGTTCAAATCACCTCGTCAATGGATCAATTCAGGCGGACTTGGCACCATGGGGTTTGGCTTGCCCGCGGCGATGGGCGTAAAAATGGCATTCCCGCAAAGTGAAGTATTGTGCGTAACTGGGGATGGCTCTATCCAAATGAATATTCAGGAGCTTTCAACCTGTTTGCAATACGGCCTTGCTGTCAAGGTTATCTCGTTAAACAACCGCTCGCTTGGTATGGTGCGTCAATGGCAAGACATGATGTATGAGGGACGTCACGCAAGCTCCTATATGGAATCACTGCCTGATTTTGTTGCGCTTGCCGAGAGTTATGGTCATATCGGTATTCGGGTTGATAAGCCTGAGCAACTTGATGCGGCGCTGGAAAAAGCAATGTCGATTAAAGACCGACTTGTATTTTTAGATATTTTGGTTGATGAGTCTGAACATGTGTATCCAATGCAAATTAAGCAAGGTGCGATAGACGAGATGTGGTTGAAAAAAGGAGTAAAAGCATAATGAGAAGAATACTATCGATTTTATTAGAGAATGAACCTGGCTCTCTTTCTCGTATTGTGGGTTTATTTTCTCAACGTGCGTACAACATTGACAGCTTAACAGTGGGTACAACCGCAGACAAAACGCTATCTCGTATTACCATCACGACCCAAGGCGATGACCGCATTGTTGAACAAATCACCAAGCAAGTTAATAAGTTGGTGGATGTGCTTAAGGTTATTGATCTAACTGATATGCAGCACATTGAAAGAGAGCTGCTACTGGTAAAAGTCTATGCCAGAGATGAAGTAACACGAGCTGCTATCAATCGTGTTGCTGAGGTGTTCCAAGCCAGCATTATAGATATGGGCAAGCAAAGTTATATATTACAGATGGTAAGCTCAGCCGACCGTCTTGAGTCTTTCTTGGATCTATTACGTCACGAAAGCGACATAATTGAACTTGTGCGTTCTGGCGCGGTAGGTATTGGCCGAGGTGACAAAGCACTGAAAGGATAAAACCACCTACCTTTTAGCTGTCACTGTTATCTTTTTGCGCGGGTAAGCACGTAGTATTACGTACAACCCGCTTCAGTTATTTGCATGGCGGCTTCGATTTACTCTCATTAGGTTACTGGCTATAATCTCGTTTTTATCAAGTTAGATTATGCACATGGAACTCGAACGCTTCTGGCAGCTTGTCACCGCCCCCGATCATTCAAACGATAATGACTATTTAAAAAAGCGTTTATCACCGCTAAGTTCAGAAGAAATTGCTCAGTTCGATGCATTATATACCAAAGAACTAAGAGCACTGTGGCATTGGGATAACTGGAAAGTGGCCTACGTGATTGCAGGCTGTAATAGCGAATATGACTTCTTAGATTTTTGTAATTGGATCATCAGTCGCGGCCCTGAAGCGGTAAGTGTACTTACAGCGGAACCAGACGAATTAGCTAATAAGTTTGCTATTCCGAATAAAGACGACTTGCCCTACCCATTTATTGACGAATTAGATTTAGTTGCAGGGTTGCTTTTTGAAGAAAAAAATCAAGACGAACTCCCGTATCACAGTGTTGTGAACTTTCCGCCGCAAGGCAAAAAGTTTAAAAATAAACCAAAACAGTTAAAGGCTGAACTACCTCAACTTTTTGGTCAATATTGGCTTGGATAAGGTTTAGTTTATTGTTTTATGTGATGGGTTTTAGTTGTTCTAGAGTTAGACGCTGAGACTCACTATTACCATCGCAAGATGTCGCCGCTCCAGATGCCTACCAATCCTTCCCGCTAACCAACCAAAATGACTTTGCTAAAAACACAACCTCTTGTTAAGCCTTAAGCAGTGGAATACTATGCTTATTACCCATTTCGGGAATAAAAAGAAAAGTGAACTTAAACATTGATTCTTTTCTGCCTCTCTGTCCATTTCTTAATTTTTTTGAGTGAAAAACACCTAAGTTGAAGTTGCGATTTTATGCCCGTATTTCGATTAATAAAAAGCTTATACATGAATTCCTTGGCTGATAGCCATATATGATTGCTGGCATTAACAACTTCCGCCATCTCCACCATTGCAGCCACCATCCCCTCCTGAATTGCCGAAAAAGCCTCCGCCATCACCATTCGTTCTGCCCGTATAGTTGCCAGAGCCTCCAAAGGAAGAAGTAACTTTACCAACCAACAAGATTAGCAATAGGCCTGATAAAATGGGACTAAAGATCCCTTCAAACCCTGATGAAGAAGAAAAGTCAGTGAAAAATGAGAATAATGCTAACCCTACGACGTAGATTAAAGTTTTCATATTTTCCGCTCTCTATTGGAGTATCATAGGTTATTGGTACTAATATACCTTGTAATGCTGAAACCATCACCGTCCTCTTATAACTGTCTGGCAGGTGAATTCTAAACCCAATAAGTGATACTGATCGTAAGCTCATTTATGCGCTGGTAAAAATTAGCTGATACTTATACCGTCAGTATCCCTTGGTAATCACGCAAAAAACAGATCAAATATTTACACCAATAATTCGCACTTTCAAAAGTCCCCCAGCATTGATGCAAATGGTGCTAGGCGTCACCAATTCCCGTTAACGGCTGAATGAAATTACAGCTATAGGCTCAGGTATTCTTTGGCAGATAAAAACGCCAAGTACACGTTCTAGCTATCTGAAGTTCATATTACTTCGTCTTGCTAGTACTGCCCTTTTATACGAACCATTTCATTCGCATACACTGACTCGCCATTATATTCAGTGAGAAATTCATCAGACACTTCGAATCCGTATGCCTTGTATAACTCCTTAGCAGGCTCATTTGTCTTGGCGACAAAAAGGTTCGCCTTGCCGCATATTTGTGACAAAAGGAATTCAAGTATTTTTCTTCCGATTCCGTTTCCTCTAGCACTAGGGCAAACAAATAGTGCTCTAATCTCTGACCCAAATATTGCTCCAAAACCAAGAACATTCCCATCATCAAAAACGTATATCTTTGATTCCTTTAGTGCAGATAGTCTCTTTTCATCATCTTCTAGAGGTAAGAGCTTAAATGTCTTTTTCTCAAAACGAAGCTCATCCAGCTTAGATTTTGAATAGATCTCCAAAACTCTTGGATAATCGTTCTCGCTGAACTCTCGAATATTCATAGGGTGCTAGCTCTTATCAATTTTAAATATATCCATTGTGCGTTGTAGCGTATCGCTATTTAGTTTCATATCTTTAAACAATTCATTTAACGCTTTCGATGTATCTAATTCATGGTTTGCAGCGTCAAGTACAGCAGCGGTATTTTGTGATATATCGGCGGCCACTTCAGACTGTTCGCAAGCTGCTGTGGCAACCGAAGTCGTGAGTTTTTCAACATTCGAACTGTGTTCGTTTACTCTGAGCGATACTTTACGCGTTTCTTCTACTTCGTTCATGGTATTTTGTGTGAGCAGTGTGTTTTCTCTGATTGATTTCACAACGCTTTGGCTTATCTCTGACAGGCTAAGTAACAGCGTGGAAATTTGCTCTGAAGATTGTTTACTGTTGTTTGCAAGTCCTCGCACTTCGTCGGCTACAACAGCAAAGCCGCGGCCATGCTCGCCTGCACGGGCTGCTTCAATTGCGGCATTGAGTGCTAGCAGGTTAGTTTGTTCGGCAACACTGCGAATTGAATCCAAGATAGTGTTTATTTCAGATACCTGCTTTTCCATACTCGCGGCCATCTCGTCGACGGCGTTCATACTCGTCGAGAGGGTTTTCATGGTGTCTAAGTTTTTTTGGTTGTCTGCAAGTAACTGCTGTGATTCGATGTTAAGTTGGTCGCTGGCATCCAGCGTATCTTGCGCGAGTTTTGCAATTTCTTGGCTGGTTGCGGCCATTTCTTCTATTGCAACCGCAATGGAAGATGCCATGCCTTGGGTTTTTTGTGCATCCTCATTGACGTTAGAGGCTGCTAAATGCATTTTTTCGCCTAGTTTCGTACCTACCTGAACGGACTTAGCTAAGCCAACCATTAGGTCTTTAAACGCATAAATCGTATTGTAAATTGACTCGGAGATTTGCCCAAGCTCATCGCGCGTGTTTAAGCGCATATCTAAAGTTAAGTCGCCCTCTTCAGCTACGCGTTTTAATATACTCGTTAATTGTGAAAGCTCCGAGCGTAACGAGCGAATCAGATGAAAGTTGACGAGCGCGATAAAGCTGAGAACGACGACAAAAAGCACAAACATTAAGATACTTTCAAATGCGATATCTGATTTGTGCTTTTGGCTATCTTTAATTGTCATTTCCCACACTGAATCGAGTTTGGTCTTGAACTTACCTATTAGACTTGTCGCCGCAGAAAACCACTCGGCACTTGAAGGTAAGCGACTAAAGTCAACTTGCCCTTGGCTTTCAAGAGTATCAAGAATTTGATT
The DNA here is from genome assembly GCF_030291895.1 of Pseudoalteromonas sp. JC3. Taxonomy (NCBI): domain Bacteria; kingdom Pseudomonadati; phylum Pseudomonadota; class Gammaproteobacteria; order Alteromonadales; family Pseudoalteromonadaceae; genus Pseudoalteromonas; species Pseudoalteromonas sp. JC3. Next base: position 482,730 of record NZ_CP127856.1, read on the forward strand.
GAATGCTTTTGCCTCGCTTGAAGATAAAATAGTTTGTACGTTGCTTTGGCCCGTACCTTCGAGTGCGGTTTCTAATTGATGTAATGACATCTCTAGCTGTTGGCGATAGTACTTGATATCGTCTTTGAGGGTGTCTGACATTGCTTTTTTCGCAAGCACACCATTCACTTTGCCACGGATCTGTCCAAGGCGCTCTTTGCTTTGGGCAATAAGGAAAGCAATAGAAAGTTCAGAAGACAAGGTTCTATCTGATACGTAGGCTTGAATTTTTGCTGCTGTGTTTAATGAAACTTGATTAAGTTTGCTGTAGTAAGCAAAAGCATTACTGCTATTTTTCCTGTCGACCTCACCTCTTACGCGGTTCTTATTGGCTTCCACTTCAAAAATATAAGGTAACCATTTTTGCACATTTTTATCTTTAAGAAACAGTGAAGAGTGAATACTCTTAAGCGTTGATATTGTTTGGTCGGCAATTTCACGTTGCGCGTCGACCTTTCGTTTGTTATCACTACTTGGATTACCAAGGAACCCAGCCGTTAAGCCGCGCTCTACCGCATGATGATGCGCTACTTTCTCAATGGCGTCGAGCAAAACGACATAGTTGATATTTTGATCGGCCGCATTGTACTGTCTCCAGTTATTCAAAACGTTTTTGCCAACTAAAAATAGTAAAAATGCAAGCAGTGAGAAAGAACTTATCATCGTGAGCTGCATAATCGAAAATTTTTTCAAAATACCCATTCGTCTCTCCGTAGCGCGAGCGTAGATTATTGTTTAATCAAGGTAACTATAGCCCAACAAAATTAAGGTGAGATATTTTGTAACAAACATCGTAATTGAATTAGCGTTTCGAGGCTGTAAGGATATGATAAATGTTACTTAAAGTAATTTTTCTGAAAACAAATGGTAATGCAGTGTTGCTACCTTCTTGTTGCTAATAATGGTATTGGCGTCAAAATTAAATAGAGGAATGTATGAAAGGATTTATCAAACTAATGTTAGTGAGCCTTGCGCTTATCTCTTTGAAGTCATATGCGGTTGTATTTACGTGTAAAGGTATCGTGTACGACCTTTATTCAAATGGTAATAATAGCTACGAAGTTAGGTTTGAGCGTGAGTCCGGAGTTGACCTTGAGCCTGTTATCATTTATCCAGAACAGCACTATCTGTTAGGGCCTGTACTGGATGCTATCCGTGAAGGTGAAAAATACCGCACTGTATATCGCTTAGTCATTGAAAATAGAGATAGTGCTGATACTCGATGCCACGATGGTGAGAGTGAAAACGCCTTAATCGGTCTTACTAAAGTCATCGATTAAAAAAACAAAAGGCGCCGACGGCGCCTTTAGAAACTAACCTGTAATGATCCTTAACATTCTACGAAGTGGTTCTGCCGCCCCCCATAAAAGTTGATCACCAACAGTAAATGCACTGATATATTTTTCACCCATAGTGAGCTTTCTTATCCTGCCTATCGGAATATTCAGTGTGCCGGTAACATTAACCGGAGTTAGCTCTTTTGCGGTAATATCACGCTCATTTGGAATGACGCGAACCCATTCATTATGTGCAGCGAGAATCGCTTCTATTTCTTCGACACTTCGATTTTCACGTAACTTGATGGTGAGCGCTTGTGAATGACAGCGCATCGCGCCAATTCGTACACACAATCCGTCAATAGGAATGGGCTGCTTTGACGAGCCAAGGATTTTGTTTGCTTCTACTTGTGCTTTCCACTCTTCTTTACTTTGCCCAGACGGCATTGGAACGTCAATCCATGGAATTAAGCTGCCGGCTAACGGCACACCAAATTGATCTTGTGGTAAAGATTCATCTTTGATTTTTTCTGCCACTAGCTTATCGATTTCTAAGATGGCTGAACTTGGGTCGTTGAGTTGTGCTTTAACCGAGCTGTGGATCTCACCCATTTGAGTGATGAGTTCACGCATATTTCTTGCGCCTGCACCTGATGCCGCTTGATAGGTCATTGGGCTCACCCACTCTATTAAGTCTTGCTCGAATAAACCACCAAGCGCTAGTAGCATAAGAGAAACCGTGCAGTTACCACCAACAAAGGTTTTTACACCTTGCTCAAGACCTTGTTGGATGACATCTTTGTTGACCGGATCAAGCACAATAATACTGTCTTTTTCCATTCTCAGTGCTGAAGCTGCATCTATCCAATAGCCTTCCCAGCCCTGTTCACGCAATGAAGGATATACAGATTTGGTGTAATCTCCGCCTTGGCAAGAGATGATAATATCCATTTCGCTAAGCGATAGAATTTCGCTTGCATCTTTTAGCGGCTTTGGCTCTCCACCGCCTTTCACAACGGGGCCAAGTTGGCCCGCTTGCGAGGTAGTAAAGAAGTGTGCATCAATGACCTCAAAGTCATTTTCTTGTTGCATACGCTCCATCAGCACGGAGCCAACCATTCCACGCCAGCCGACGAGTCCTACTTTTTTCATGTTATGTGCCTTAATTCTTGATTATACGGATCATTGCGTGAGTCGTATGTCTAGATGGCTACCATAGCAAAAGAATACGCAGTGGACTAGCTAGAAATCAGGATTTTAAAAAATAAAAAACCCCGCATGGCGGGGTTTGGATACAACATGTAAAGGTTGTCCTAATTTAACGCATTTGCGTCAACAAGAACTCGGTACGAAACGAGCTATGGTTTTGTTTTTAAAGCTCTTAAATAATGTTACTAGTTAAATATGACAAGTATATTAACAAGCTAGTAACTTACTGAAGTATTTAGATATATTTTTATATATAGACCAACTATACACAAAGTTACAGAACTTAGTCTATGAAATAACGAATAACAAATAAAAAAATTTAGAAAGATTGATAAAGATCAAAAAAGCCAAGGCGGGCCTTGGCTTTGGTTTAAGCTTAGTTGTTCCTTAGAACTCGTAGCTGTAGCTCAGGCTAACTGAGGTGCCAACATCTTTTTGTCTTACTACCACGTCAGATTGAGTTACTTCTTGATCTTCATTTAGCAAGTTCTTGACTTTAAATTTAACTTTAGAGTTAAAGTCTGGATACCAAGTATATACTAGGTCAAGCGAATGAAATGGTTGCTCATAAGCATCATCTCTACCACCAATCCCAGAAGCCAAAATACGCTCTCCAAAGACGTTATACACTAATGAACCACTGTGTTGACCATCAGCCGAATCATAGTTTAATTGCATATTAACTACGTACTCTGAGTGACCCGTCATACGCTTTGTTGGATTGGTTAAGTTACCTGCACGAGCAGGATCTATCGATACTTCAGAATCACTTAAGGTGATGTTACCTGACGTAAAGAAGCCGCTCGCAAGACTCGATAAGTCATATAACCACTCGGCTTCGATACCGTATACTTCGCCTTCCTCACCATTTACGAAGGTTGCTGTATAGTCTTCATCACCAACCCGTAAGATGGTTTCTATTGGTGCCGTGATGTCTTTATAGAATGCCGCAACTGAGAAGTTGTCGCCATTATCCATATAGTACTCAAAGCGCGCGTCATAGTTTTTCAGGTCGCTACTCTTTAGGCCAGCTACGCCGAAGGTGCGGATATCGGTTAGTGGATCATAGTAGGCAACCGGTACTAACTCACGTAAGTCAGGGCGTACTGTGGTTTCACCATAACCAAAACGTACTTGATAGTTACCGTCTGAAAGATACGTTAGCGATAGTGCGTTAAAGAAGTTATCTTCGTTAACTGTACCGGCTAAAATACGCTCTTCATCGTAAATCGTTTCCATCGTTATGCGGTCGAAGATCAGACTCGATGTTGCAAGTGACACTTGTTTAAAGTCTTCGTAACGAATACCACCACTAATACGCCAGGTATTGTCGAAGAAGATATCAAATTCACCATAGCCCGCATCAATCTTTTGAGCTGCGATATAATCGTCCGCCGCTGGTGCCTGAGGTTCGTTGAAGGTCAACAAGAAAGTGTTGTTGTTCAAAAACTCATCGTCAAGATAACCCGATAATCCATAGATCTCAGACTCATCAAAGTTTACTGGGATGGATATACCACTTTTGTTGTTTACAACGAAGTTACTGGTATTGTAAACACGCGCTCTGTCCATAAAGTCATAACCACCTTTGAGGGTAATTTCTATGCCCTCGAAGGTTAACGGTAAGGTGACATTGCCGCTGTAAGACTTTACGTTGTCTTCCATGTCGGTAAAGGCGTACGTTATACGGTTATCATCACCGGTAACGATGGAGTTTTTATAAGAGCCGTCTTCGTTATAGTTATCAATAAACTTAAAGTCGATTTCTGTTGGAATATCGGTTTGCGCTTTTGACTCTGTATACTGCCAGTCAAAGCCTACCCCCCAGTAATCGAGGAACGTGTGTTGACCAATCACTTGGTCGATATCCAACGTGCGTTCTTCGTAATCAAACTGATGTGAACGCTGTGCCGCGCCCGTTCCCGCAATTGTTCTAACGGTACTGCCGTTAGGGCTTTGTAACACGGAAAACTCTGATTCGGTTTCGTTATCTTCTAGATAAATCTTAGAATAAGTAATGCTATGCTGATCTAAGCGGTAACCGATATTGAATACACCATTTAGGCGTTCAGTTTCAGTCGTTACTTTAGATTCTTTAAGTGTCACATAACAGGAATTGGCTGTGTCTTCTGCGGTTTCTAGTTTTGAAGTACAGTTTTCACCTAATGTGTCGTCAATAACACCTGTTGTGCGGTCGCTATAATTCCAATCGTTGTCATAGGAACCCGCAAGCATAAAGCCTACCGTGCCGCCTAACCAATCTTCTTGGAAACTATTGCCAATGTTGGCTTTTACATCAAAGTTTGGATCTAGGGACTCTTCTTTGACTTGAATATCGCGAGGAAGTGATGACACAAAACCTTTGATCACGTCAATTGCTTGATCCGCACGTGTTAGCCCGTCTTTATCTTTGAAACCGTTTTTGTCTACAACTTCGCCGATGTCAAAGTTACCACGATATCTTACAACTGCATCTTGTAGTACTTGAGGTATACCTTCCGTGGTACCGCTGTAGGTAAAGCCTTTATCAGAATTAAAGTTTTGGCCAATACCTACCTCAATACCTGCGGTGAACTCCGATGGTACAGACTTAGTACGGATATCGATGTTACCACCACCGAATGCAGCAGGCATTGATGGAGAATAAGCTTTTTGTACCGCTAGACTTTCAATAATGCTTGCTGGAAAAATATCGAGTGGAATAACGTTTCTAGTTAAGTCCGGGCTCGGTACTGCGGCACCATTCAGGCGAGCACTTGAGTAACGCTCACCTAGGCCACGAACATAGATAAACTTGCCGTCAACTAACGTGAGACCGGTAACACGACGTAGCGCGGATGCTGCATCACTATCACCTGTTCTAGATAGCTGCTCTGCGCCTAAGATATCCGCAACGAAGGCTTGGTTTTTACGTTCTTCAATTACCGCCGCAGCACTACCTTGCAAACGAGTACCTACCGCAACAACTTCTTCGATTGCCTGTTCTTCTTCTGCAACGCTTGGTAGAGAAGTTGCGACTGTGAGTGCCGTACTGATGGCTAAAGCAACTTTTTTAAATTTCATTTGAGTATCCATATGCAATCCTGCCAAAAATCATAAAAAAGGCGCAATGACTGCGCCTTAATTGTAATAACTAAGGTCATTACGGATAATTAGTCAGCGTTTGAAGCCTCAATTGCTTTCTTAACCCACTGATACCATTCAGAAGATGTATCTTTATCAGATACCGCACCAATGTAATCAACGGTCGTGAAGAAGTTGTCATTTAGGCTGCTTAGGTCGTTTGCTTCAACAGTGATAGCGGTAGAGCTTGAATTTGTTGAGAAGCCGTCAGCTGCAATTACGTCAGCTGCACCGTTTAGAATTTGGTTAGAGCCTGCGTTAACAAACCAGTCTTCTTTACCTTCACCTGCAGGTAATGGGTCAGAACCATTTTTAAAGTTTGCAGCACAAGCAAGTACAGAGCTTACATAGTTAAGCGTATCAGCTTCAGCGTTTGCAGCAGCCTTATCATCTTTAAATTCTAAACATTCAGTGCCATTCGCAGCTGATGATTTAACTACTAATGCGTTGTAATACATACCACGGATTGCATCGTCAAACTTCATACCTTGTGATTCGTCATCATCACGAATTGAGTTACCATCAGTCGTTAACACAGTTACGTTTGCAAAATTAAGCGTAGATGCTGGTGCTTGGCTGTAATCAGGGCCTGCTGCTTTTTCACCATCGGTTTCAAAACCATTGTTACCCATGAAGCCTTCTGTGCCCGCAGGAATTAGTACCGCGTCGCCGTTGTCATCAGCATAAGTAACGTCACGCTTAGTTTGAATTGTACCGTGCTTAACAAGGATAAACTGGCCTTTACCTTGCCATCCTGCATCAACGTCAACAGCATCATCTTGAGTATCCGTTACTACGATATTTTTGATGTTTGCAGCACCACCGAAGAATTCGATACCATCGTCAAAACCTTGGTGAATGTGAAGGAATTCGAAGCTTGAACCAGAACCCACAGCATTCAGTGTTAGTGAATTTAAGTCGTCCCCAGGGCCGCCATCACGAGGACCAGAACCTGCATACCAAATGTGCGCATATTTGATTTGACCGCTGCTATCTGCGTTGTTTTTACCGCCATAGTAGCTTGTTACACCTTCAGAATCTGCATTACATAGGTCGCCATCACGCTCTGCATCGGTACATTCGTTTGTGATACCAAAACCGTTAACCATGATACCACCCCAGTCAGCAAACTGTGGACCGATACCTGCTAGGTTAAATGCGTCAAATTCTGCTGCTGAAGTGAAACGAATTGGCTCGGCTGCAGTACCAACTGCGTTGATCTTCGCGCCACGCGCGATACGAACCACTGACTCACCAGAAGTGAATGCCATTACAGCACCTGGCTCTACAGTTAGTGTTGGACCGTTCGCCTCGATTGTACAACCTGTTGATGTGTTACAATCTTTACCGATTAAAAGTGCACCTTTGAATACGTGAGCGCCGCCATTCTCAAGCTTTTTGAATGTAACATCACCTTGTACTTCTAGCGATTTAGAAGCAAAGTCAGTGCCGTATACACAGTGTGGTGCTTGGAACGTACCTTGAACTTCAGTGCTTCCTACAGCGCGAGTTGTACAGGGGTTAGTTGTGCCAGTATCGCCACCTGTATCACCGCCTGAATCGCTATTGTTTGTTGTATTGTTTGAATTGTTAGTGCTGTTATCGTTTACAGTAGGTGTAACTTCGATGTCACCACCACAACCAGTAAGTGCCATAGCAGCGACGATTGCAGAGACTCTGAAGAGGTTTTTTAGTTCCATTGCTAACTCCAATAGTAGACTTTTAAAAAATTATTTTTTTACTGTGTTTAAATGATGTGACTAAATTAATGGGGTTTTATTACACGAAGATTACACAAAATGATTGTAATTAAATCTTCATAATAAAAATTGGAACTTTTAAAAATAAAAAAAACCGCCCGAAGGCGGCTTTGGTGTTGCGATTATAAAATATTATAATAAAGCTTGTTTTAATGTTTCAGCATGAACTTTTTCCCGCTTCACATATTTAATCCATTGCTTAGCGAGGTTTGCTGATTTTTTGTGCTTTTCAGCTTGTTCGAAGGCCAATATAGAAGCATCAAAGTTTTGCAGGTTAAACTGTGCCATTCCAAGTGCAACATAGGCGTTAGACTCAAACGTTAAATCGCCTTTATTGAGAGCAAGTCGGGCGTGATCTGCGGCTTCATCATATTGTTCAAGATTTAAGTAGATCTCTGCAAGTCTCTGATCTAAATTGCCATGTTCAACTTTTTCAGTTGCTGCTAGGAAGAAAGGTAGTGACTTTTTATCTTCTCTTGCTTGAACGAAAGCTTCTGCGATAAAAGTTAGGTTTTTGGCGCTGTCTTCAACGACACCTGCTTTTATTCCGTTATCGAGTGCTTGCGCTGCTTTAAAAGGCAGGGCGTTCATTAAATAGACTTGAGCAAGTTGCATATAATCAGATTTTGATTTTATAAAGCCCCTTTGCTTCGCAGTTTCAAATGTTGCAAGCTGTTTTTTCTCGGCTCCTATTTCACCGTACATACCGCCAAGCTGGATCCAGTATTGTGGTTTGTCATAAAGGGTAACCATTTTCTCTAAAACATCCGCCACTTTTTTCGGCTGATTTAATGAGTAATATATCGCTCGTTGAAGAACTAACCAGTTTTCTTTTGGTAGTTCACCTTCGGCTTCAACTAAATTAATCGCAGTATTTATATTGCTTATCGCGTCATTATATTTTTTTAGTTGATATTGCGCTTGCGCTTTTAAAATATAAAAGTTGCTTTTTGGGGCCTGGGTATTAGCTTCTTTCCACTGATCAAGGAATGATAATGTACTTTCAAAATCATTGTTTGCCATGGCCAATTGAGCCAAGCTAAATGTCGTAGAAAGACGCAGGGACTCAGGAATAGATTCTTCCGCAATAACTGCTTTGAAAGATTCGATGGCCTTGTCGAGCTTGTTTTCGTTGTAATAAATAAAGCCATAGAAGTTATACATCATTGCCACTTCGTAGCTATTCATACTCGAAACGCGTTCTTTCACCGAATCTAATGCGGCGAGGCCTTCTGCAACTTGCCCGTCGTCTGCAAGTTTTTGCGCGCGGGCCAGTTGACTATACACTTTTTCGCGTAGCGCGGGCACACGCTTGGTTTTAGTTTCTGAGTCAGCATAAGCCGTTGCCAAATTAACATTTGGTATGACTGAAATGAGACTCGGCGCTATTAAACCTGTGCTAAATAACGCACTTACTAACGTAATTTTTTTAAACATTTTCATAATCGCAATCCTTAATGGCAGTTAGCCATTAATTTGAAATGAAATCTTATTTTGAACACCCGCAACTTCAACCGGTTCACCGTTTACTACGCGAGGTTTGTATTTAAATTTCAATGCCGCATCAAGCGCTGCTTGGTCAAAGATTGATTCCGGTTCGGCGCTTACTACAACAGGGTTTCTCACAGTGCCTTGTTTAGTTACAATGAACTCAACAATCACATACCCCTCAATTCCGCGTGATAAAGCACGTCTTGGATATACCGGCGCAACTTTAACGATTGGCAGATATTCACCATCACTGGACTCAAGTGCTAAACCACTCGCCAAATCTACGTCAGCGTCCACATTGGCACTAAAGTCAAAGTTGCCGCCTGTTGCGTCAAGATTGTTGTTCTGGGTTTGTGGTGCATCCATTGGTGGAGGCGGCTCTTTAGGTGTTGGTGGCTTTTGTGGCTTACGCTCTTTTTTCTCCACCGTCTCTTCTTTTTTAAGACGGACGAAATCTAGTACTTGTCCTTTTACAGGATCTGTCATTGCTCCTTCCCCTCCTTGGATAAGCGCTTGCATACCCAAGAAAAGGAAAAAGGTAACTATGCCTGCAATTACTAAAGCAATTAAGTAACGCATGGTATGTTCCTATGACTCCTGTGCTGCAATCGAAACATCAAATGCGCCAGCTGCGCGTGATGCATCCATTACTTTAATTAGCGTGTCAGTAGTTGCCTTTTTATCAGCCTGAATAACCACACTACCCTGCGGATTCTCCGCTTTAAGACGCTCAATATTTGCTTGAACTGCACGGATGTCTACTTGGCGTTTGTTAATCCAAATTTCACCAGTATCTGAAATTGCAACCAGGATATTGGCTCTTTGCTTTTTAACTGCAGTGGCCGCTTCTGGGCGGTTAACATCAATACCCGCTTCTTTAACGAAAGAGGCCGTTACAATAAAGAAGATAAGCATGATAAATACAACGTCCAGCATTGGCGTCATGTTGATTTCTTCTGCTTCTTCTTCTTGGAATACTTTTGCAAGTGGTGCTCTCATAATTCTTTCCTCACACGACCGCTTAATGGTCTAGTAGCATTTTATCTTCTAACAACTCAACTTCACGCTTGGCTTTACGCTGAAGGTAGGTCGATGCAAATACACCCGAAAGCGCGCCAACCATGCCTGCCATTGTCGGGATAGTTGCTTTTGATACCCCAGATGCCATAGAGCGTGCACTGCCTGATCCGGTGATCGCCATTACATCAAATACTTCAATCATGCCAGTTACCGTGCCTAGGAGTCCTAGTAAAGGACACAGTGCCACCATGACATTGATATATGGTAAGTTGGCGTTGAGTTTGATCCCCACGCGAGAGATAGTTGCTTGTCTTATCTGCTCTGCGTTCCAACTGTTACGCTCATTTCGCGAGTTCCAAGCTTGTAGGACTTCGTTTTTGTAGCCTCTGTATTTACCGAACACAAACATGAAGCGCTCGAGAATAAGTAGCCACATGGCGAAGGTTACGAAGCCGATGACCAGGAGAACCTGGCCACCTGTATCAAGGAATTCACGTAAAGCGTTAATTGCATCAAGCAATAAAACCACGATTACGCTCCTTTCTCGCTACGCTCAGCAATGATCCCCGCGCTCTGCTCTTGAAGAATAAGGAGCAAGTTACGAGAACGTGTGTTTAGTAGTGTGTAAAGGAATACGGTTGGGATAGCGACAACCAGACCAAGTACGGTGGTTACGAGGGCCTGAGAAATACCACCAGCCATCAGTTTAGGGTCTCCCGTACCAAACAAAGTAATTGCTTGGAAGGTGTTGATCATACCGGTCACTGTACCAAGTAGACCAAGTAGCGGTGCTACGACTGAAATAATTTTGATTAAAGTCAGGTTACGAGTGATCTTTGGCATCTCACGAAGGATTGCTTCGCTTAACTTAAGTTCTAGCGTATCGTAAGCCACATCTGGGTATTGCTCTTTCACTTTCATCACTCGACCTAGCGGGTTGTCGTCACGGGCAACACTATCTTTAAGCTGACGGTTGATTTTAGAACCCATCAACATGAGTGATACAAAACGCTCAATTGCAATAAGTAGTGCCAGTAAACCAACACCTAGGATCACATAACCTACCGCGCCACCTTGGTGTACTTGTTCTTCGGTATTTGGCGCTTGTACTAGTAGACCGAGAATTGAGCCGCCTGTTGGGTCAAGGGCAAAATCGACAGAACCGGTCTTCGCATTTTGTAATTCACCCGCTGTTGAGGTGAAACGAGACGCTGGCTGACGAGTCAGTTCAGAAAGCGTTTGTGTATCATTGTTGTAAGTCAGGTATTTACCATCAGCGATTAAGTTAAACGCACCGACGCGAAGCACTTCTTTGTTTTGCTTGGCACCACCGGCTACGATAACTTCGGTATTAAAGCGTGACACTTTACCTTGTTCCGTCATTTCACGTTGCATCTCAAACCAGACTTTTTCAATGTCTTCGATTGATGCTAGACGCGATGTTGAGCCCATCTTTTTCGCAAGCTCAGTCATGTAATCATCACGACCTTTAATTTCAGCTGATACAACTGACGTTGCGAACTTATTTGAACTATCGCCAGCTACTTGTTGAAGCACACCGAATAGCTCTTTTAATGTACCCATACGCTTGCTAAGCGTGTCACTTAGGTTGGCCAGTTTAATTTCATTTTCTTCGAAATTAGTTTCTAGACGTTCAGATTTAGCCAACGCTTGGTTACGTTCACCCGTTAACGCATTCAACATTTGGATTTGGTTGTTTTGCTGCGCTTTGAACTCGGCTTCACGTTGTTTGTTTTGCGCTGTTTGTGCGGTTTGCCCTTGTTCTAAGGTTTTAAGTAGTGAATCTAAATCTAATGCTTGTTCAGCATGCGCAGATGCGGTTAACGCAAGTGTTGTTGCGAAAATAGCGTGTTTAGTGAATTTTTGTACGAATTTCATAGTGGTCTCACCTATTACTCTGCAGCCTGAACTGGAAGCGTTAACATGTCAGGTGCTAACTGCTTACGTGCGATGCGAATGCCTTTATTGATTTGGCTGATGTTGGTATCTGGTAATGCGTTAAAAGCATTACTGTCTTTGTTCCAAAAACCAGCTTGGCTGCCATCTTTTGTAACATAAAGCAGCTCAAGACGACCAATTCGTAGGAAATCTACTTCACGTTCTTGTCCATTCACGTCAAGTAATGAGGTGTAAGCTTCGATAGTACGTCCGTAGTCAACTTCGACTTGGTAAGCCTCAAGTACGCGGCGGAACTTTTCGCTTGATGAAATATCAGCACGGTCCATCAAGTTAGTTAACTGAGTAATACGCTCAGCACGCTCTTTAGGAAGGAAAGGCACATCTAATTCAACAAACTGTTTCAGACCTGTGATCATGCGCATCATGAGAGGTGTGATTTGACGCTCGATCACCGAAACCTGATCCATAGAGGTGTTAATGGCTGCCATTTCTTCAAGTTGGTTTTTGATTTGTTTTTCTAATTGAGCGTTGTAAACAGATAGGCCGTCGATTTCTTTGTTCAACGTCTTGAACTTTTGCAAACGAGACTGCATATCGTCTGCAATACCATCGATTTTCCCTTGAGACTTTAATGCAGATTCATTGATAGCTGCACTTTTGTCCATCGCTTGATTTAATTCTGTTGCTCCGGCAGAGGCCGTTGCTAGCATACCTGCTATAAGCAAGTGGTTAACGCACTTCATCGCATACACCTTATAAATTATTGCTAGTTGCTAAAAAACTGGGTGCAGTCTAATTACGAAAAATGACAACCATGTTGCGCAACTAATACACAAATATGACAGCTGTCATTGAAATTACATTAATCAATTAACTTATTGTTTTTAAGGAGATTTTGTTGGTTAATGAGATGTTGCAGGTGTTTTGTGTCATAAAAGGATCACAAAAAAGCCGCTTTTGTTAAGCGGCTTTTAAGCTCTAGTGAGATGGCGTTAGACTCTAAACTTGAGCACCATTTGTTCTAATTCGTCGAACTGTAGTTTCAATGACTTACACTCTTCAAGGGTTGCGGTTAGGTTATTGCTGCCTTGCAGGCTGAGGTCACTAATATGATGAATGTCGCTATCTAATGTTTGGATAACGGTGTTTTGCTGGTGGGTGGCGCTGGCAACTGCATGGTTAACGCCGTCTATGGCATCAATCGAATTGCTCACTTCTTGCATTTTAGTACCTGAAGCATTGGCTCTATCGGCGCTTCTTGCTGAGTCTTCTAAACTCGCTTTCATTACGGCCACAGCTGAAGCAGAACCTTGTTGTAGTTGTGCAATAGTGCTTTCGATTTCTTGCGTTGACTCTTGCGTGCGCTGTGCTAATTGCCTTACTTCATCGGCAACGACGGCAAATCCACGTCCGGCCTCACCTGCCCTAGCCGCTTCAATGGCAGCATTTAACGCCAGTAAATTGGTCTGCTCGCTAACTCCTTTGATCACTTCAAGCACTTGCCCTATGCTGCCTGAGAGTTTATCCAATCCATCCAGCGTGTCTTGTGCCTGAGACATTTTTTGTGTCAGTGAAGCGATTTCTTCGATATTTTGAGTGAGTGAATGTTGGCTTTCAACAGAAAGCTTGTTGGCGTTACTGGCAAGTTCTGAAGCATGGGTTGCATTGTTTGAGATCTCTTGTGCACTTGAAGAAAGCTCGTTGATCGCTGTCGCGACGCTATCGGTGCGCTTTGACTGATCTGTATACATAGATAAGGTATCTTGCGTTTGCGCAACCAAACTATTTACGACGTTTTCAAGTGTTACTGTAGTATTTTTTACCTGCGTAATAGAAGCATGAATTTTGTCGATAAATTGGTTGAAATAATCGGATAACTCGCCAAATTCATCTTGATTTTCTACGATTAACCTACGAGTAAGGTCACCTTCACCTTGGGCGATGTCTTTGATGGCTGCATTGAGATTGTACATCGGGCGCATCAGATACTTGAGCAATAGTTGTAGCATCACCACAATCGCAATCACGCCAAGTAGCATATAGATAGCTGCCATATTTCTAAAAGAAGATACGGACGAATAGGCAATTTCTTTATTAATGACAACGCCAAGATACCAGTCGACATTTTTAATGCCTTTCATTTTTACAAATGAAACGAGCTTTTCTGTGCCATCAATTTCAAGCTCCGTGAAATCCCGATTTAATGACAGGCGTTTACCAAACAGCTCTGACATCGGCTTGTCATTCAGTTTAGTATCTGGATGACTGAGTATTTTACCGCTTTCATCAAGTAAAAAACCGTAACCAAACCCTAAGAAGTCAATTTCATTGATAATTTCTGTGATGGTTGACATGTCGATGTCCCCCCCTGCCACACCTGCGAAACGGCCTCCTTGTTTTACAGGTACAACGGCTGAGATAGTGAATTCGTTGGTGGTAACGTCGATATAAGGTGCGGTAAATGCGGTATCTTGTTTTTGCTCAGCGAGCTTGTACCAAGGGCGGCTAGTCGCATCAAAATCAGCAGGAAGTTGGATACTTGGATCGTCCAACACAAATGTTCCATCTGGCGTGCCAATGAAAACGTTTTTGAAATCCCCCGCAGTGTCTGCGGTTTTTAACCGTCTTCTTATCTGTTCAGTGGAGTCATCAGCTCTATGTCCATCAGCAATCGAGACCACGATTTCAAGTCTGTCATTGAGCCAATTGGCGATATTCTGTGAAACCGAGCTTGAAATCTCTTGTAAAACCAAGGTAAGTCGAGCTTGAGTTTGGTCTCGCATAACAAGAAAGTTGTTTACGGTAAATAAGCCGAGCACAATCACTAACACAAGGGAGGCTGCTACGGTTACTTTGGTGGTGAACTTTAGCGCTTTAAACATCATGATCCTGTTGAACTTGTTCTTTTCTTCAGCCAAACAATACACTTGTTGGCCGATTATTATTAATAGATTTAGGAATTGGATTCCTTTGTAACTATTTTTATCAAAAACTCAAAGGTTTGTCTTTGATTATCGGCAGGAAATGAGAGAGGTTTAGAGTGAATGTTAAATAAAGGTGAGACTTCGCTCACCTTGCGTTACAGTAACGACGCTTGATAATGTCGCCAAGCAGTATCTAATTTAACACCTGCTGATTGCTCAAAGTATTGCCAGTCCCACTTTATGTCGTCATGTGGGTCCAATTGAGCATTGATCTCCTGAAGTAGGTCTCGGTTACTTTGCTTCGATAACCAATCGATAAAGAATGCTGTATTTTTATAGCCGTCTTTATAGTTGCCACCAGGCTTTTGGGTATCATCAGGAATATACCCAGCTTTTAGTCTAACAACATCTGCTATTCCCTCAATGATTGGCCCTATTTCCTTGTAGTTATGATCATCTAGCTGATAAGCATGGGCAATTTCATGATAGAGAATACCGATAAGTTCGTCGACTGATTCTTTTTCACTGTGCGATGTAGAAAAGTTTTCCATGTAGTTTGCGCTGATATGGATTGTTGCGCCGTTAAAATCGCCCTCTTTATATGCAACCCCTTTTAGGTCTTCAAAGACGATATGGAGGGTTGGTAGCTTAGGCGCGCTAGTCATATCTTTATAAAGTAATCTAGCCACGTTATAACTTATCTGCTCTATTACTTTGTTATCAATTTCTTGCCATGCGAAATGGTTAATTTTAGTCGTTTTGCTTAGCGAGACGGCTGGTAGAGGAAATTGACGCCATGCTAAGTCTGACTGAAACGCGATCGGTTTTAATCGCGCTGCGGCATTATCGATGTCATTTGCAAGTGCGAACGGCGCACTTGCAAATGTGGTCATAGCCGCAAGAAATATTCCTGCTTTAACCATTACTTATACTCCGACAACGAAGGCGGTCTCTGCGTCTTGGATTGACCCCATGCTTTATTCGGCTTGCTAGACATTTGATACTCCAATGTACCACCATTCATAATGTCATTATGTGTGATGTAGCTGCGCTTAAGCGGTTTTCCATTTAATTTAATGGACTTGATATATTTGTTTTTGTCACTGAAACCTTTCGCAACAGTTCTAAATGCTTTGCCGTTTGCAAGTTTCAACGTAACTTCTGGCACTTGAGGCGCACCAATCGCGTAGCTTAGGTCGCCTGGCGCAACAGGATAGAAGCCCATCGCAGAGAATATATACCAAGCAGACATCTGACCTACATCGTCATTACCTGCAAGGCCATCCGGTTTGTCTGAGCTTAAGGTATCCATGATCTGACGAATACGCTCTTGGGTTCTCCACGGTTTACCCGCGTAGTTATATAAATAGGCAATATGATGGCTAGGCTCATTACCATGGGCATAGTTACCAATCAGGCCTGCAATATCTTCGTGCTCTTTGATCATCTCTTCAGAAAGGTGGGTATCAAACAGTGCATCTAGACGCGCTTCAAATGCATCATCACCACCCATTAATTCAATCAGGCCAGCTACATCATGCGGTACATAGAAGCTATATTGCTTCGCGTTACCTTCGGTGTATGGGCCCATGTATTTTGCTTCAAAAGGGTCAAATTCGGGATCCCAGTTTCCTTTTGAATCTAACCCTTGCATGTAACCGGTTTCTTTATTGAACACATTTTTATAGCTCATCGCACGTTGGTAATAGTCTTTCGCTTTACTGGTATTGCCCATCGCTTCATACATTCTTGCGATGGCAAAATCATCGTAAGCATATTCAAGAGTGATAGAAATAGACTCAGGAAGTACGTCCATTGGTACATAGCCAAATTTCTTGTATTCAGGGATGGCATCGTACACTGGGTTGTTAGCCGTGTTTTCAATTGCTTCTACTGCTAAATCAATATCGTAATCTCTGATCCCTTTTAGATATGCATCAGCAATGACTGAAACCGCATGATAACCAATCATGGTCCATGTCTCGTGGGCATGGAACGACCAAATAGGTAACATTTTTTCATAGCTTTGCTGATAATGTACCAGCATAGATTGGATCATGCCGGATACGCGGTCTGGGTCGATATAAGTGAGCAATGGATGTAATGCACGATAGGTATCCCACAACGAGAATAAGGTATAGTGCTCGAAACCTTTGCCGTCATGAATTTCACCGTCAACGCCTCGATACTGTCCATTGACATCTTGGTAGATATTAGGCGCTTGTAGCGCATGGTAAAGCGCAGTGTAAAACTGACGTTTTTGCGCTTTGGTGCCTTCAACGTCGACTTTATCTAAATAATTTGCCCACTGAGACTTGGCATTTTCGCGAACGTTATCAAAATCCCAACTTGGTACTTCAGTTTTAAGATTCTCTAATGCGTTTTTGCGGCTAACTGCAGAAAGTCCGACTTTCACCAACAGTGGCGTTTCGTCTAAATTATCAAAGCTTGCAACAAACTTAACGGCTTTACCTGCTGTCATTTTTACTGCGGTATTCTCAATCGTAGAGTGTTTGCTGTCTTTTCCTAAGCAATTCATACAACGATAACGGTTGTTGTCTAGATTATAAAACTGATAGTCAGCGATAGGTTTTGATAACTCGATGGCAAAATACATTTGGCGGTTACGCGCCCAGCCATTAGTTGCGCGGTAAGCAACCAATGTGGTGTCGTTTATTTTGCGGATGTCGCTCCAAATCACTTTATTCTCAAAGTTATAGATTGCTGAGGTCAAATCAAGCAATACATGACCTTGTTTTGCTTTATTGAAGCTGTATTTATGCATACCCACTCGCGTGGTTGCGGTGACTTCGGCTTTCACACCATAGTCGAGTAAGTCAACACCGTAATAGCCAGGTTCAGACCATTCTTGGTCGTGAGAAAAGCGCGAGCGATACCCTATGTCTGGATTTTCAGCGGTACCAGCATCGAGTTTTACTTCGCCTGTCATTGGCATGATCAGCAAGTCGCCAAGATCTGAGTGACCAGTACCAGAGAAATGCGTGTGGGAGAAACCAACAATAGTATGGTCATCATAGTGATAACCTGCGCAGCGCTTATAGATTTCTGATTGAGGGGAAACACCGCGCATGGGGTTATCTGTATCTGGGCTTAATTGCACCATACCAAATGGCACGACTGCGCCAGGGAAGGTGTGGCCATCACCGCCAGTACCAATGAAGGTATCGACCCACTGTGTATTTGATTCAGTGGCGTGAACTGTTGCGCTTAACAACACACTTTGTGTGATTGCCAACGCCCAAGTTTTAGCTCGCATTACTCTCTCCTAGTTTTTGTTTTGAATTGGAGCGTTCCAATTTTATTTTATAATACCCTTTATGAATACGTATTCAATACTCTGCGACGAAAAAATTATGCAATAAAAAAGGCGAGCTATGCTCGCCTTGTAAACTTTCGTTAACTTAATTCAGTTTTGCTTGCCACTTTTGCGACAGCTTAACCACGTTTAATCCGTACCATGCGATGTAGACATAACAAAGCAATGGCACAATAAAGCTGATCTGAATATGGAATTTATCCGCAACCACACCTTGAATGAGCGGCACAATAGCACCACCGACAATGGCTAAACACAGCCAGCCAGAACCTTTACTGGTTAGTGAGCTCAAGCCTTCAATTGCCATTGAGAAGATTGTCGGAAACATAATGGAGTTAAACAAGCCAATCGCGAGTACGGCAATCATCGCAATGTTGCCACTGGTACTCATGGTCAATGCCAGTAATAAAATAATAACGACAGCGTTGAAAGCCACTGCTTTTGAAGGTGCAATGGTCTTTAAGGCAGCAGAGCCGATAAAGCGCCCTACCATAGCACCACCCCAGTAGTACCCGATAAGTTTTGCTGCAGCGTGCTCTTCAAGTCCTGCGATTTCAGGTTCTGCAAAGTAATTTACAAGGAAACTCCCAATCGCAACTTCTGCACCGACATAGCAGAAAATAGCTACTACACCCATTACTAAGTGTGGGGCTTCAATTAGGTTATGGTGTTTCGCTTTACAATCGACGGCTTCAGTATGCTCAGCAATAATGGGTAACTTTAAAAACGCGAATACAACGGCGATTGTTAGTAGCGCAGCTGCCAAAATAAGATAAGGTACCTTTACCCCCTCTGCGCTTGCCGCAGCTTCAACGGTTAGCGTACCGGCTGAACCAAACAATAAAAAGCCACCCACGATAGGACCAATAGTGGTACCCAGTGAATTAAGCGCTTGCGCAAGGTTTAAACGACTTGACGCAGTGCGAGGATGCCCGAGTGCTGCTACATAAGGATTCGCTGATACTTGCAAAACAGTGATGCCAGATGCAAGCACAAAAAGCGCTGAGAGAAAAATCCAATATTCGTGAACAACAACGGCGGGATAAAACATGATGCAGCCAATGGATGCCACGATTAAGCCCGTTAGTACGCCATTTTTATAGCCAAAGCGTTTAACTAAATACCCAGCAGGTAAAGAAATAATAAAGTAGGCACTAAAAAAGCAAAACTGGATCAGCATTGCTTCGGTGTAGTTAAGGTCAAATACGCCTTTTAGACGTGGGATGAGGACATCGTTTAAAACGGTAATAAATCCCCAAAGGAAAAAAAGCGTTGTCATTGCAATAAGCGGAAGTCGATAATTATTATTCTCGGTATTCCCGCTTGTGACGAAGGTTTGATTTGTATTTATTTCGCTCACAAGTGATACTCCAATCTGTTTTCACCTTGATTCTACACACTGTTACATGAAAATCACAAATGTTTTGTTGGATCGTTCCATGTTTTATCTGCTAAAGTAACGGAAATGTTCAGCAGTAGGTTAAAAGTTAGATGAATTTTAGAACAACGCAATTTTTAGAAGCACACATTAAAAAGACGCTCAGCTTTTACGCACCAAATTGCGTGGATGAGCGTGGTGGCTTTAATCACTTCTTCAAGGATAATGGCGAGATTTATGATGCGAACACGCGTCACTTAGTATCAAGTACCCGTTTTGTCTTTAACTATGCTATGGCTTATGACTATTTTAAAGAGCCAGCTGACTTAGATAAGGTTAAGCATGGTATCGAATATTTAGAAACTGTCCATAGGCAGGAAAATGGCGGCTATGCGTGGTTGCTTGAAGGCGAAAATGTTGTAGATGGCACTAACCATTGTTATGGCCTCGCCTTTGTTTTATTGGCTCATGCCTGCGCGCTTAAGGTTGGTTTGTCGGACAGCAAGTTTGCAATCGAGCGAGTATGGCAGCTGTTAGAAGAGAAATATTTTGAGCCTGAGTTCGGACTCTATAAAGACGAATTCGATGCAGACTTTAATCAGGCAGATAAGTACCGAGGTCAAAATGCCAATATGCATACCTGCGAAGCGCTAATTGCTTGCTTTGAAGTAACGCAGGAAGAAAAATTTTTACAGCGTGCATATTTGCTTGCTGACAATATGGTAAATCGTCAAGCGGCTAAGGCAGAAGGGCTGATTTGGGAGCACTATGATAGTCAATGGCAAGTCGACCTTGAGTATAACAAAGACGATCCCAAACACTTATTCAGACCTTGGGGGGTTCAGCCTGGTCATCAAACTGAGTGGTCAAAATTATTATTGCTGATTAACCGCTATATGCCAAAGTCATGGCTTGTGGAAAAAGCCGTGCACTTGTTTGATGAGTCATTAAAAGCTGCTTGGGATAATGAATTCGGCGGAATTTGCTACGGTTTTGCGCCGGATAAGTCGATTTGTGATGATGACAAGTACTTTTGGGTTCAGGCTGAGTCATTCGCTGCGGCTGCGCTACTAGCACTTGAAACCGGTGATGAAAAATATTGGCAGTGGTACGACAGAATTTGGCAATATGCTTGGGATAACTTCGTCGACCATGAATACGGTGCTTGGTATCGTATTTTGAATAACAAGAACGAAAAGTACAGCGATGAAAAAAGCCCGGCGGGCAAGACCGATTATCACACTATGGGCGCGTGTTACGAAGTCCTGCGTTCAATGAAGTTAAAAGGCGAATAACATGGCACTTGTTTGTTTTGGTGAGGCGTTGATTGATTTTTTATCGGATGGCAAAACACCAGAATCATTTACTAAATATGCAGGCGGCGCGCCTGCAAACGTGGCAGTAGCTGCGGCAAAGCAAGGCGTTGACGCGTATTTTTGCGGCATGTTAGGCAATGACATGTTCGGCCAGTTTTTAGCTGAAGAGCTACAGGCTAATGGCGTAAATACCTGTTACCTTGAGTATACAGATAAAGCCAAAACGGCATTGGCATTTGTCTCTTTAGATAAACAAGGTGAAAGAAGCTTTAGTTTTTATCGGCCACCAGCGGCGGATTTGTTGTTCAGGCAAACACATTTTTCTGAGGATATGTTTACAGAGCATTCTGTATTACATATATGCAGTAACAGTCTTACTGAAGAGAATATCTATAAAACCACGGTTTATGCGCTTGAGCGTGCACGAGCAAACAACATGCTTGTTAGTTTTGATATGAACCTGAGATTGAACCTATGGAGTTCGACAGCGCATATTCTTGATAGAATTTGGCATTGTATCGCGCTAAGTGATGTCGTTAAACTCTCACGCGAAGAATTGGAATACCTGAACGCGAATAGTCATGCGGGTAAAACCGAAGCGCAAACCATAGCCGCAATTATGGATAAGCAAACTCAATTGTTATTAATAACCGACGGCGCAAACCCCGTTGAGATTTATCTACAAAATGATAGTGCTAAAGTCGCTGCGCCAATTGTTGTCGCGGTGGATACCACGGCTGCGGGAGATGCGTTTGTCGGGGGGTTACTTGCTGAGATCATTCGAAAGTTTAAACCTACCCGAGATACTGAGTTTGCCATCACACTAAATGAGGCAAAAGGCTTAGTCGCATATGCCGCAAAATGTGGTGCGTTCGCCGTTCAACACTACGGTGCATTTGCCGCTTTGCCGTCAAAGGCTGATATTGGCGAATAGTAGTCTTTTTTCTAGGATAGGTGCATGCTCTACCGCAAAACATTTATCCTAGTCCCTGTTTTTTACTCGCAGTCTTTGTGGGGCCACTCTACTATATGCGCTTCAAAATCAGATTCTAAATCTACTTCCAGTTCTGAGGTTGCCTTACCAAAAATACTGATCCCCGCATCTATCATGGCTTGTTTGGAACCATTATTTCTAAGAGGATGCCAGCTTGCCAGTCCCCTGCCCTCATGAAGTCGTCGATAACTACAACTGTTTGGCATAAAAAAGATATCTTTGAGGTTTTCTTTGGTTAACTGTACGCAAGACGGAACTAGAACTTGCCTTTCGCTGTAGCGGCTACAACCACAGCTATTTTTATCGTTATATTGGCAAACAACGTCGGTGTAGAGTAACTCTTCACCTTCGCGTAAAAAGTCGGTGCTCTCAAATGATTCATCTTCCTCATCGCTGTCGATAAAAGAGTGTAAACAGCATTTGCCACAGCCATCACAAATCGCTTCCCACTCATCTCTAGTCATTTCTTCGAGTGTTTTTTCTTGCCAAAAGCTCATTACTTTGCCCCTTCATTACGCTTTTTTGCATCATATTTGATTTGTGATGTTGGAATCGATCACATCAAACAAGCGGCGCATTCTATAGGATAGTTGAACGTAATTCAAAATTGGCGAACTATTTATGGCTGACTATGATTAAAGTACTATTTTTATTTCATAATCTTTGGCGAGAGCGCTATTTGTCTGTGATTATGGGACGTAGCGAGGGTGGGTGATTGAGGCAAAGGTACGTCTTTTTATTGTTTGTACTCCTGTTGTCTCTGTGTAGTCAAGTGGTAGCTGCTGACAAAGAGACGTTGCAACTAGAGTATGTGGCTTCAAATGCTAAAATTGTCGACGTCATAAATAACCCAAGTATCCTTTGGCAAACTACCGATGATAAAGTGTTGAACTTAGGTTATTCCAACCTAAGTTACTGGGTACGTACGTCGTTAAATATTGACGAAAAAGAAGGGCCTTATTTACTTGAGATAGCCTATCCGGTGCTGGATCAGCTTGATGTTTACATGCTACAAGAAGGCAATATATTTGTTCATCAGCAATTAGGTGATAAACAACCTTTCGTTGACCGCCCTTTTGCGCATGAACATTTTATTATACCACTCCCAAACGGCACGCATGGTAAGGTAGCACTATACATTAAAGTACGCTCATCCAGTGCGCTGCAACTTCCCGTGGTACTTTGGACAAACCATGACTTTTTGATAAACGACCAAGTTTTTCGTATCGTGATGGGGATCTACTTTGGTTTGATGGGGATAATGGCAGCTTATAATGTGCTCCTCTATTTTACCATTCGCGAATCCACATTATTTTACTATGTTTTATACGTTATTTGTTTAGCGCTATTTTCTGCTTGTTTGTCAGGTTTTGCCTTTCGATATCTTTGGCCAAATAGTCTTTGGTGGAACGATCAAGCAATCTTATTTTTTCTTATCAGCTCGGTGTTAACCGGCACTTACTTTGTTATGACATTGCTCGAGATTGGTATTTCGGACAAGTGGCTTTATCTAGGTTGTCGCTTAATTTTGGGATTAGGGTTGGTACTCTTATTTTCTTCTGTGTTTTTTGACTATGCAGTGATGATAAAACTTACCATAGCGTATGCCGTATCAGCTTGTATCTGGGGCGTATTCTGCCGTATTTTACGTTTGGCTGGGAAAAGCCGCTTAGCGACATTCTATTCGATTGCTTGGAGCTCAGTGCTCATTGGCGGGATCATTCTTGCGCTAAATAAATTAGATTTAATCAGCCA
Organism: Pseudoalteromonas sp. JC3; assembly: GCF_030291895.1. Taxonomy (NCBI): domain Bacteria; kingdom Pseudomonadati; phylum Pseudomonadota; class Gammaproteobacteria; order Alteromonadales; family Pseudoalteromonadaceae; genus Pseudoalteromonas; species Pseudoalteromonas sp. JC3. The sequence continues at coordinate 506,273 of NZ_CP127856.1, forward strand.
AACTTGGTTTACCGAAAATGCGCTATTAATAGGTACTGCCATTGAGGTGGCCTGTTTATCGATAGCAATAGGTGAAAAACTCAATACCGAGAAAAACAAGCGCTTTCAAGCGCAATTAACGGCATTCAATGAAATCCAAAAAGTAAACTCTCAATTAGAGAAGACTGTCGCCATCCGAACTCAAGCGCTACAGGAAGCTAACGATAGACTGGAGCTTGCGAGTCGCACCGATGCGCTTACTGGTGTTGCCAATAGGCGAGCGCTAGACGAAGCCTTGCATAGTGAATGCTTAAGAGCAAAGCGTTTTGAACACGCTCTTAGTGTTATAATGATCGATATCGATTTTTTTAAGCAGGTTAACGATACCTATGGTCACGAAGCGGGAGACGATTGTCTGATTCACATCGGACGTATACTTTCCAATTGTGCTACGAGAGCGGGAGACTTTGTCGCACGGTATGGCGGCGAAGAGTTTTGTATTGTACTTGCACAAACCGATAGCTCGCAGGCTTTTGACCTTGCAGAGAAGATCAGAATGACATGTGAGACTAGCCCATTGATAAGCGAAAGCTATTGTATAGAGATGACATTAAGTGCAGGATTACATACTCAGACTAAGCCACCATACAGCGGTAAAGAATTGCTCGCCTCGGCAGATCAGGCACTTTATTTTGCTAAGCGTAATGGTCGTAATCAAGTGGCAATCTCAGGTGCGCTGTAAATTTGGTATTCGGCTGTAAATGAATTAGCTAAGTCACCATAGAAAAGGATATAAAATGAAGACACTTTACAGAATCGCTATTTTATTGGCGCTCCTCATTGGTGCAATAGCAGCTTATAGCTATAGCAGCCAAACTGGGATGTTCATTTTTGTGATATTGGGTGTGGCACTTGAAATTGCATTTTGGCTTAAGTTAATACCGCGACGAAAAATTAAAACGTAAGCGCGAAAACATACTGTTGTATATCAACTAAAAGCAGGCACTTTAGTTAACGGAAGCTTGATCTCCATGTTCAACCCGCCTAATAGGCTATTAAAGGATTCAATTTGTCCACTGTGAGCTTCTACCACTTTTTTGCACATCGCAAGGCCCATACCCTTGGATTTTCCCGAATTGGTTCTTGCTGATTGTGATTTGTAAAGCGGGTCAAATAGCTGTTGGTGCGCCTCATAGGATAGGGGAGTGCCAGAGTCTTCAATGCGAATGATTAGATTGCTGTCGACGCTAAAGAAGCTCATCTTTACTTGGACCTTATCTCCACCATGCTTAATCGCATTACCTAAGATCTCAAGGACGCAGTTAGTTATTGCATCTAGGTCGATGGTTATCTTTTCTGTACCAGATATTTGATAGTTAACCTCTAATTGCTCCTTATTATCCTTAAATAAGCCCGCGGCCTGAGTATGTACTTGATTTACCAGCTTGCAGATCGTGAAGTCTCTTAGATTAAGCATAGTTGCTAACTTTTCATTGTCAGTGACTAGCATCAATTGATTAATAAAGTGATTTAGCTCGTCAATTTTATCCATGAGCTTGCCGTAGCTCTCCTGAACATTCTCAACGATATTGTATTGTAGAGATTCAACCTGTACCTTCATAACGGTAAGTGGTGTACGCAGCTCATGAGAGAGATCGGTAAATAAACGTTGTTCTTTCTTTTCTAACGCCTGCTGATTTTGACGGTTGAACTGCTTTTCTGTTTGTACTGTATTCGAGAGTGCATTCACCTGAGTTTGTAGCGTTGATAGCAGATTATTTTGGGCTGACTTATTTTGTTGCGCAAGTGCCAGCGTAAATAACATGACCTCAATTAAGTAGCCAAATTTAATCGCGCTTGATATATGATGAACGTTGATAAAACCCGCATACATAGTCCCACCAATAGCAATGAAATTTACAAAAATGACATGGTTTAGCAGGCTGAGGGAAAAAGTAACAGAACCAGGAGCACTCTGTTTCAAAGACCAATAGCTGGTATAAAGAAATAGCGGGATGATACTCAAGCTTAATACTAGATTGTAGTGAACCGATTTTGAATAGATTGCCACTGGGATAAGTAGTAGGTAAGCCGCTAAAAATCCATTATATAAAAGATGTAAGGTTTCGTTTCGATGCTTTAATTGCAGAAATTGTTTGATGAAAAGAAGGTGAAACACTGGTACAAAAGTCATCAAACAAGCTGAAAATAAGGCGGCAAATTTGCCTTGTAAAGGCCAAAAATATTGAAATGTGAACCCTGACATATCCAACACAATAAGCAAAAACAATAGCGTCCAAAGACAATAGTAAGCGTTGGTCGCATTGGCATTAAAGTAGAAGTTAACCAATACAATAACAAACACGGCTGCTATGATCCCGCTTAGTGCAGCATTGGTAACCGTACTGGTAAGAACATTACTGTTTAGCTCATTATCATTTATTAACCTAAGGTCAGCGGGGGCATTCGCAAAAGTCTGATAGCGGACAATAAGACTTGCCCCTGCTAAGTGTTCTTTTGATATTGGTAGATATAATTGCGGTGCTTCTACTTCCCTAATATTAAACGCGGTATTCAGGGTGTGCTGCGTTAAAAATGAGACCTCGCCGTTGTTAATCAAAGCAACACTTAGCCAAGGCAATCTGGCAAAGCCAAATGCGATGTAATTTCTGTCCTCGGATATAAGCATATTTGGGGTGATCAACGCCCACTGATAAGGCTCATTCTTTAGCTCAGGCACTTTGCTTGAAAGTACCTCAACAATAGATTGGCTGTCGCGCTCATCTATGCCGAGCACTGAAGATAATTGCGCAGCATCGACTTCTCCAAAGTGGATTGTTAATGGTTCACTTACTCTATGCTCGGCACTAGGCGTAAAGTCAACTGCACCAGCCGCCATAGAAAAAAGCATAAAAATTAACGAGAAAAGTCTTAACATAGTGATATAAGGCACAATAATTATAGCTAAATCCTACTTTTAAATAGTGAAGCAAATGTGGATCAAATTTGCAGAAGTAAACAAATGTAAATGCAATCACATAACTAATAATCAGTAAAAACAGCATATTACTACTATTAGTTACCACTGTTTCAAAAAATGCGATGAGAAAATGAGCATACGTGTCGAGTTACATAAAACTGAAATATAACTGTAACAATTGGGTGGTTAAATGCGCGGCTGAAATAAAAGTGTAATGAATGAACATTACTTACTCTAAGAGCGAAACTATGGTTAATCAATCTCAGACTTCAGCATCAGCTAAACTTTTTAACTGGCTGTCAATCGTATTACTTGTTTACTTAGTCTTAGTCGCAGTTGGCACTGTGAGTGGCGGTTTTAAGTTGGCCTCAGGTGGAAGTGAAGGGGCGAAGGAAATCTTCGCATTCGCAACCAATCCAATCGTCGCCCTACTCTTAGGGGCTTTGGCAACTGCATTGGTGCAGTCCTCATCAACGGTGACTTCTGTTATTGTTGGCCTCGTTGCTGGCGGATTACCTATTAGTATCGCAATTCCTATGGTGATGGGCGCAAATATTGGTACGACTATTACCAACACGCTCGTTTCTATCGGCCACATTCGTAGTAAAGAAGAGTTTAGAAGAGCGTTTGCCGCATCCACCGTACATGACTTCTTTAATTTATTAGCCGTTGCTATTTTCCTGCCTTTGGAAATCATGTTTGGCATGTTAGAAAAACTTGCGTCAGGACTTGCCCATGTATTTGTTGGTGATGCTGACTTATCGTTAAAAAGTTACAACTTTATCAAACCACTAGTGAAACCAGCGGTTAGCGTGGTAAAAGATGGTGTTAGCTTTTTAGATTCTACAGCAGCAGGTATTGCCATGGTTGTTATCGGTATCATGATGATCCTGTTCGCTGTGACTTACTTAGGTAAATTACTCAAAAAGGCGTTGGTAGGTAAAGCGAAAGAGTTATTACATAGTGCGATAGGCAGAGGCCCTGTTGTAGGTATAAGCTCAGGCGCTTTAGTTACGGTAATGGTACAATCGTCTTCGACAACAACAAGCTTGATGATCCCACTTGCTGGCAGCGGTGTATTTACCACTCGTCAGATATATCCGTTCACTTTAGGTGCAAATATAGGCACTACAATTACCGCTTTGTTAGCTGCAACATCTATTACAGGTCCTGCTGCAGAAGTCGCATTAACGATTGCACTTGTACATGTTATGTTTAACGTTTTTGCGGTAGCACTTATTTACGGGTTACCACTGCTGAGAGAAATCCCGCTTCGTCTAGCTGAGAAGTTAGCTGAGATTGGTGCGCAGAATAAACCAGCAGCTTTGGCTTACGTATTAGGTTCGTTCTTTGTATTTCCGGGACTCATTATGCTCGCAGTACGATAAATAAAACATGCTCGCAGTACGATAAATAAAACGAACAAAGAATGCATTTAAAGCTCGGTATTGCCGAGCTTTGACTTTTTTAGCCTTTGGTTGGTAAGTCATAATTCTGTAATCTAGCTTTGAGATAATTAACATTGTCTTGTAAATAACGAAAGAAAGTAATGAGTAGCAAACCTGGTATTTTTAGTTTTAATGCAGCACAGATCGCAAGTTCTATGAGGGGACAGTACCGTGCTGTTCAACCCTATGAGAAACTTAGTCTGCAACCAGGTGAGCAAGGACTTTCTTTGGTGATAGAGTTGCCAATGGATGCGCGTATTGATGACCGAGTTAACGTTGTACTAACAAAGCACGGCGAGCGAAATGCGAAGTGCGAGGTCTCTTTGGTGGTTGATCCGGAGTCGTATCTCACTAAGATTGTCGAAATTAAAGTAAAGCAATCGCTTGATGCAGGTCCTTACTTTATGCAATTGAACCTAGTGGGACTCCACGATTACCTAAAGAACGCGGCTGAGTTTGATATCATTTTGAATGAGCGAATTATCGTAAGCGAACCAGTATCTGAAGCGATTACAACTCAGACTACTGGCTTCAAACGTATTTTTAACTCGGCGGTCAGCGCTGTATTATCCGTTTTTTAGCGACTATGTTGGTAATGAAATCTTACCCATAGAAAAAGGCAGCACATCGCTACCACCTGATACGGTTTCATTCGCAAGTAGCGCAAATAAAGCGGCCTCTTTGGCATCAGGGTTGATACCCAGTTGTGAGAAATCCTTGATTAAAACACGGTTATTCAAGTGGCTTTCAATTCGCGCCATTAAAAACACATTATGAATTCCACCTCCGCTAACATATAGCTCTAATTCAGTTGCACCAAGCTCGTTCACCGCATTTGCGACAGCGATAGCTGTGAATTCGGTCAGTGTCGTGATGATATCTTCATGATTATAATCTTTTCCATCCAACGCATGATGCACGAAGGCTTGATTAAATAACTCTTGTCCAGTTGATTTTGGAAGTGGCTTATCAAAGAATTGGTGTGACAGTAATGCTTCGAGAAAAGGCAATTGAATTTTTCCACTAGACGCAATCTCACCATTTTCATCGAATGGTAGCCCTAATACGTGGCGACAATATTGGTCTACTAATGTGTTTCCTGGACCGATGTCACTACTCATACTCTGCGCTAGTGCACAATTTTTTGGTAAATAAGTAAGGTTTGAAATACCGCCAATATTGAGCAAAACCCTATCGATACTTGTGTCCGAATATAACAAATAGTCACCATATTGCACGAGAGGGGCTCCCTCATATCCTTTGGCGATATGCTTTTGTCTAAAGTCTGAGATGGTGATGATGTTCGTTTTTGCCGCAATAATATCGCCGTCAACGATCTGCAATGTGCTATTTAATTTTTCAACGTCTGCAAAGGCTTGTTTTGGACAATGGTAAAGTGTTTGTCCATGACTCGCTATTAAATCAACAGTGTCGGCTGCGACTTGCCATTCTTTCAAAGCATTATTGATTAGACTTGCGTACAACTCGCCGAGCCACGCATTTAATTGACATAACGTCTTAAGACTTACCTGTGATTTAGACGCATGATCACTGAGAAGCTGCTTTTGCGAAGAGTCGTATTCTATCGTGGTAAATTGTTCGACTGTTAGCTGTGTTCTTTTCCCGGCACCTTCAATTTTACATAACGCAATATCTAATCCATCCAATGAGGTACCGCTCATAAGTCCGAGTATATATTTGGTCTTTTTTTCCGCGATCGTGGCGAGTTTAATAATATCTGTTTTCATTTATAATGCGCGCTCCATGATCAATGCTTTTGCCTGTTCATACTTTACGCCGGACAAGCTGCCAAATCCTTCAAGTTGTCTGAATTTATATATAGTAAAATAGGGGCAATTTAAGCCTAGTAAAAACAACGTTTTGAGGTGAGTAGAAAAATTTACGCCGCGTTGCGATGCAAATTGCGAAGCGTCTCTTAAAATATTTCGTGTTGTTTCAATATCTAATTCCCGGCTCTCTTGTGCATTGACGATCAAATGCTTACCGCTGCAGACCCCGCAGTGACCGCATTGTTCTGGTGCGTGCATATCGCCGAAGTAGCTGGCAAGCGCTTTGTGATAGCATGAAGTTAGCTGGAAAAATTTGAGTAAATGTCTTAGCCGTGCAAGTTCGCCTTGCTCTTTAATTTGTGATTGCTGGTAGAAAGACTCAACCAGTTCATTAATGTTAACTTGTTGGATAGGCTTTGAATAAACCGACGTATATTTAGCGACTTTTACGTCAATCAGTTGTTGGTTTTGCAAATACTCAACGACTTCTTGGGCTTTAGCCTGTGGGATGTTTTGCTCGCTTAATGCTTGATGTGAAAGTAATCCCCACTTCTTTTTGAATTCAAAACACGAGAATAGCTGAGTCAAAAACAGTTGCCGCTCAGGCGAGTACTTGGCTAATATTTTATCTTTGTCTTGGCTGAATGCGATGCTTAGCTCCGCAAAATAGCTGTAGTTTACTTGTAAGTATCCTTGCAGTTCGAGCTGGACAATAAGTGTTTTTAGCACCAATTGATTAATATTGGTTTTATAGGCAAGATCGTATTCATTGAGGTGATAATCTGTAGCTGGATCACCGAAAAGTTCATCAAAAAGCAGCGTTAACGACTCTCGCTCTAATGCACTGGCGTAAACGAAGTTCTCTAATGTGGCAATTTTTTCATTATTAATTAAAGCAACGCAATGTGCATTCTCGCCATCTCTGCCTGCCCTACCCACTTCTTGGCTATATCCCTCAATAGATTTTGGCATATCATAATGTAGTACCCAGCGAACATCGGGTTTGTCTACACCCATACCAAATGCAATGGTAGCTACAACGATAAGATTTTCTTTCGCTAGAAAATCTGCTTGAATTTGCGCCTTTTTTTCGCTCTGCAATGATGCGTGAAAAGCTTCTGCAGGAAAGCCACAAGCAGTTATCATTTTTGCTACTTCTTCTGCTTGCTTTTGCTGCGTGACATAAACGATACCAGCGCCTTTTGCCTTTTTTAAAAAGGCGAGTAAATATTCGTCTTTTTGAGATTCGCTAATATGCGCCGCACTTAAGAATAGATTCTTCCTGTAAAAGCCCGTTCTAATGATATTTTGATCGGATACATCGAATTTACCCGCCATATCGCGTGCAACTTTATTTGTTGCTGTCGCGGTGAGTAATAGCACTTGGTTGATACCAAGTTCATGGCGATATTTGGCCACTTTTAGGTAATCTGGCCTGAAATTATGTCCCCATTCAGAAATACAATGCGCCTCATCAATGACAAGAAAAGAGATATTGCTTTGTGATAACAAGGTACGTGCTTTTTGGCTATTAAGCCGCTCGACTGATATAAAGAGGACTTTAAGTGCATTGTCTCGCACCGCATTTTCTATGCGCAACGTTTCCTCTTTGCTTTGAGTACTGTCAAGACACGCAGTCGCAACGCCTTTACTTTGTAGGTAATCTCGTTGCTCGTGCATTAGTGCCAATAGTGGTGAAACGACTAAGCACATCCCTTGCTTCAATATTGCTGGTAACTGATAACACAACGACTTGCCTGCACCAGTTGCAAAAATAGCGATTGCACTTTGACCTTGCAGTATAGATTCAATGACTTCCGATTGCCCCGGGCGTAGTGTCGTATGTCCAAATGTACTTTGTAGTGTTTGAAAGAGTTGCTGCTGTTGAGTCATCCTGAATCTTTTCTATATTTTTCTGAGATATTCGCTATTGTGCCATTTAAATTGGTGATTGCTTCATTGACGCGCTCAATGTCACTACGCTTAAATGCATGACGTCCAAGCATAAAATGTATAGCGTTATCGTTAACTACATAAGGGTGTAGCTGAATGCTTTGATAGCCTAGCTTGTTGATATAGTAGTAGCCTGCGTCTTCATCTTCAATCAGAAAATCGACGCGGTTTTTAGCCACCATTTCTATTCGTCTGTCTAAGCTCGCGATTTCAAACAGCCGCTTGTCGTACCAATCGATTTTTTTTATTTGTTTCACTTCCTCACCGTAATAGGCTCCGGGATTAGCCGTGAATGTATAACCTGCAGAAAACAACTCGATTAAGTTGCTATCGAGATCTATTTCCTTGTTAGCAAACAAGCGCATTTTTTCACGCCGATATGGCGAGGAGAAGTAAGCGATTTTTGCTCTATCGACGCTAAAACTTGCCGATGGCAATACATCAATTAAGCCCTTCTCAAGCTCGGTGATCCCACGTGCCGATGAAGGAAGTTGAATGAACTCGATACAAAACCCTGCTCGTTCAAAAACTGCTCTAGTGATATCTACATCTATGCCATAAGGACGAGTGCCATACATAACAAAAGGCGGCCAGCTAGAGCCAATGCCGATTTTTAGCGATGATTGATCCGCGCAATCGGAAGCGTAGCTTTTTGGAAAAACTAAAACGAATAATAAAACGGATAGACGAATAAGCACTGCCAGAACTTATGACTCTTTTATGAAGTTCATTATGTCATTATGAAAGACCAAGCAGAAAAAGAAAGAAGAAATTGGTGATAAAAGTCATATAATGGGTAACTTTATGTTTATGTGAATAAAAAATGAGCTTGACTGGCAAGCTCATTAATTGGGGATGGTTAGATTAGTTAGTTACTGCCTTCCATACATCAGCGGTTCCTGGTTCTTCACCTTGAGTCCACCATTTTGCTTCAAAGACATTACCGTTATGAATTACTCGGTCACCACCGACATATACTGTTGAGCGATCCCAAGTGGGGTATTGGGCGCCACCGTCTTTAATCGTAACATTAAATGTTGTATCAACAGCGTTCACCCCGTCTGATACGGTAACAGTTACTGGGACGGTTGTGTCGGCAGTGACATTTGCAGCAGTAATAGTCGCCGAGCTACCATTTGCTGCTACGCTTAGCTCGGCTGGTGCACTCCAGCTATAGCTAAGCGCTTCGCCTTCAGGGTCAGTTGCTGACACATTGACTGTAGCCGAGGCCCCTTCATTAACCACAATATCTGAAACCGGTGTAACGACAGGCGCTGCATTTGCACCTTCTGGGTTTACAACAACAACGATTGTTTTGGTTGTTGATAACGCGCCGTCATCGACCGTTACAGTCAAGTCGTAACTTGTCTGTTGACTGACTGAAGGAGCAGTTACAGCCACAGCTGAAGTGTTGTTAGCAGATAAAGCCAAACCAGGCGCAGCAACCCATGAATAAGTTAATGGATCATTGTCTAAATCGCTTGCTTGCGCATCGACATTCACAACCTGACCTGAGGTTACATTGATTGGTCCAGAAACTCCGATAGAAGGGGCACGATTAGGGATCTCACCTGCTGTAAGGCCATCATACATTGCATTTAGAATGTCGCCATTATCAGCGTCAATTTCCCAACCAAATAAACCAGCCAGTTGATGAGTGTTTGCATACTGACCTTTTGCGATAACGCTGCGTGGGCTATCGTAAGTGATGAGTTTACCGTTACTTCTGTTCCAAACATATGCTGCTTGTGCTTGCTCATCGTAGCCTACTTCATAACCATTAACACCTGAACCACCTTGGCCTACAGCGTTTGCTGCAATAGCCTTGTAATCCATAATGCCAGGCTCCCAAACACCTTCACTTGTAGAGCCAGTCAACGGGCCATTGCCCGGCGCCGTCATCGGGTTACCTGGGATTGTGGCATTTGCATCTAGCACTCCTTCCCAGCCGCGGCCGTACATTGCAACGCCCATAACGAGCTTAGAGGGCTGCACACCTTGTTGAAGTAACAATTGAATTGCATGGTCGCCAGTATATGCCGGGCCTTTACGTGGCACTCCATTGTCGTCAACGCCTGTACCGTTACATTCGTCTGTGCTGAGATGAGAGCCACAGTAGATGCCGGTTTGATGACCCGTTTCATTGTTCCAAGCGCCATAGAAGTCATAGGTCATCGCAAAGATATAATCCATATACTGCTGAGCAGCTTGGTAATCTACATCTTCAATCTTGTCATAACCTGCACCTATTGCAGAAGTGAGTTCATATTGGCGTCCGGTTTCAGCTTCTAACTCATCTAGCATTGCACGCAGCTCTTGCATTAGCGCCACATAGGCTGGACCGTCGTTAATTGGGTCGCCTAAGTCTGGGTTTGGACCATCACCACCCGGGAATTCCCAGTCGATATCTACACCGTCATAAAACTTCCACGTTTTAAGAAATTGTTTTACAGACGCGACGAAAGTGTCGCGGTTTGCTTTATTTGTAAAGCCATGGAATGGATCAGATAGCGTCCAACCACCCACTGAAGGCAGAATTTTAAGGTCTGGATAACGTTGTTTTAGCGCCATTAATTGAGAATATACACCGCGAATAGGATCTTTTGCATCCACCCCTGGCATAGACTTTTGCACTGCAGCCCAAGGGTCGTGAATGACGACTTCATAATCTTGAGAGTCAGCACATGCAGTTTGAAGCGCTCTCCAACTATTACCATTTTCGATGGATTTTAGCGACTCGTTAGGTCCGCAAATCGGAATAAAGCCATATAAAATGTGCGATAGGTTATGAGCTGGGATCTTAGTTACGTCGTAATTACGGCCATATATGCCCCATTCGACGAAATATGCACCGGTTACACGGCCTGGTATTGTACCGTTATTACGGTTGTTCGGATCTACATTCATAGGAAGTGGCGCTAGATGTGCACCGTCAGTGTCGGCAATGACGATTTCTTTCCCTGCGCTTCTTGCACATACGGTACCTTCACACAGTTCTAAATAAAGCTGATGGCGACCCGATTTAGTGTAGGGGAATTGTACTACTCCGCTTTTAGTACCAGCTGCAAGCGTACCTTGGTTTACGAGTAGATCATCAAAATATACTTTATAGTTGTCACCGCCAGAGCCACTCCAAGCATTCCATTTGATGCTAATATCGACAACATCTTTGGCTTTTACCAGTTGCTTGTAAGAACCTAGCCCATCAACGTTAACTTCAACGAACGAATACTGTTGTGGCTGCCAATCTAATGTTGGTGTAGAAGGGGCTGCAAGTGCCCCGCCACTCAGTAAGGCAAGTCCTATATAGCTGGTTATTTTATTAAGTTTCATATCTTCAACCTTATTGTAGTTACATGTTGTACCCAATTAATTTGGGTTTTCTTTAAATTGCTTTCCAAACATCGGATGCGCCGGGCTCTTCTCCCTGCGTCCACCACTTGGCTTCATACACTTTCTGTTGATGCGTAACTCTGTCGCCTGCAACATAGGTAGTTGTACTATTCCAAGCTGGGTATTGGTTATTGGTGCTATCTTGAACGGTAATTGAGAAACTTACGGTCGTGCTTGCTTTGCCATCGGTGACATTAAGTTCAGCCTGAAAGGTTTGATCAGCCGTCACTTCTGGTGTTGAGATGGAAATCGTGTCACCTTCGCCACTAAAGCTAAGCGGTGCAGGAATACTCCAAATGAATGTCAGTGGGTCATTTTGGTCGTCAAACGCATGAGCATGCACTGTCGCTTGGCTATTTTCTGCGATGCTTTGGTTAGAAATTGGATTCACCGTAGGAGCGGTGTTGTCACCCCCTTTTACAACGCTAAGATTGCTGGTGTAAGCGGCATGTGGCAAAAAGACTTCGTTTGCTAATAAGGCGTTTGCATCAAACGCAATTGAACCATCCGGTTGCTTAACACCAATGTTGACCTGATTTCCGTAATTGCTATTAAGATAAAGAGCCAACTCAGCTTGCCATGTTGATGCATTAGTGGAGGTTACATTCAAGTTATGGCTAATTAATTCATTCCCAGATTGGTCAAACGTCCTAAACCACACGCTATCACCGGCTTTAGCATCTTGCCCTTGCTTTAAGAAATAGCCGCTGCTCACCCATTCTGGTGGCGTGCCTGTTGAGGTTATTGTGATATCAGAGCAATTGTAAAATCCCTCTCCTGCTACATCAAACCGCTGCCAACGGGTATATAAAACTGCATCGCCCTCACGGCCTTGCGGTATATCTATTTCCATTTTATAGAAGCGTTTACCTTCTGGATCCACAACGAAATCAATATTGCCAAATTCATTAATAAGCTCTAAATCATTCCAAGTTAGAGGAGATGTATCGCCATCGTAGTTTGGCTTTGACAGGAAAAACTGCCAAAAACTGGGATTATGAGGTGTTGTCGCCCTAAAGCTAATGGCAAGTTTATTTTGAGCGTTTGGCTCTACAACTGTACGCTGCCAGTGTGGTGAGACAACACTCATGCCACTTTTGTTTGGGTCACCAGCTGAGCAAAGCGTACCATTGGGGATATTCGCTTTTACTGCCTCTAAGTTATTGTAGTCAGCGGTATTGGTCGAAAATTCATGCTCTTGCACAAACTGAAAATGGCCTGAGTCTAGAAAAGCTGCTCGACACGCTAAATTTGGGATATTTGAGCCATCATCCGGCCACCAATAACCTCCTTGCGCTTGGCAGATCGCTTGTCTTGCTTTGGGAAAGTCCATAAAACCATGAGCTGAAACTGCGCTTGAAAGCAAAACTGAGGTTGCGCCCAAAAGACCAAGCGCATATTTACGGTGTAAACTATTCATGCTTATTCGCCTTTTATAAAGGGGAGCAAAGCTCCCCATTTATTATTTACAAGTTGCAAACCTTGGTATAGTCGCTACTGACTGATGGTTGCTTATTGCTCCACCATTTCGCTTCATATACCGCGTTTCCTTCAACAATTAAATCACCTTGAGCTGCATGTGTGCCCTGTGGCAAGTTCGGGTAAACCACAATTTGACTGATAGGTGTACCTTTACAGCTAGTTACCGGATCTGTAGGCCCTGTGCCAGGTGTTGCGATTGGTAGGTCGTTATATTCACTGGTAAATGCATAGCGATTACCGTCTTTCTCAACCACAAAGTTAACAGGGCCAGAAATCGGCATGTAGTACATGACTTGGGCATTGATGGTTTCACCAGGAGCAAAAGACTTAGGCGTTCCACCCCACTCGTTCACAAGCGTGATTGAGAATCGATGGAATTCGTTTTCGAAGCCGCCAATATTATTTCCCGCAGCATTTGAGCCATTTACGTCAACTGCCATGCCAAGTTTTTCTTGCGCATTCCAGTTAGATTTGAAAATGGCCGAAGTCGCAACAGGAACATCAAATGAAATTTTCGCGCCACTCAAATCTATCGCTGAGTTATTGGTAAAGGCAAAAGTTGGTGCTATTGGATAGTTAGCATCTCCAGCTGGAAAATCTTTGGCAACAAACGTAACATCAACTGCTGAAGCTGGTTTTACAAAAGTCTTATTTCCTTGTTTAACCGAGTATGGTGTGCCACTTTGGTTAAACTTGTTGTAGGCTAAGCTTGTTAGCGATGAACCCATGAAATATTCATTCTTGCTCACATCATAATCGAAATCGCCTGCAAGCTCCCAGAACATGATACCGCCTAGTTCTTGGTTGATGACATAGTCGACTTTGGCGGCCATTGACTCTTCATCTTCTATGGATAGGAACACATTCTTAGTGGCATTCCAAAGCCAAGGAGCAACCGCTACCGAATCATAATGGCGCGTGTAGCTGCCATTAATTTGATGCTCAGGGTTATTAACTGGATCTAGTCCATAATCACTTAGGTAACTACCTAACACGCCATTTTGAAGGTTTTTAACATGCCAAAGTGGGTTCGAACCTGCCGGTACTTCTAAGCCAACGTCGTTCTTGTCGTGCCACAAGTTATCAATACCTACAGCACCATTACCACATTTATTCTTTTCACCGCTACCAGTTCCCGGAGGACAATCTGCTTGGTTAGGTAATGCAGCCTGCCCCCAAAGGCCATTTGTACCGCCTGTTACATCTCTAAAACCGCGAGTATAATAAGGAATACCAATGTTGATGCGTCCTGCGGAGACCGAGCCTCTGAAATATTTGACCGCCCAATCGGTATTGAGGTAACCAATTCCTTCAAACTCTTTGGTGCCATATACATTCCATTGTTTAAGCTCTGAATCTTCGCCAGTGTCGAATAGCGATGCGTTATGACCAACGTGCTGGTTCCACGCTCCGTGTAAGTCATAAGACATGATATTGACGTAATCTAGATACTTGGTGACTTGGAATGTCTCCATACCACGTAGAAGGTAACCAGAAGATGGTGATGCGATCGTCAATAGATAGTGTGTATTGTCTTGTTGGCCAGCTTGGTCTAATGCTTCTCTTAGCTTTTTCATCAACACTTGATAAGAAGCATTCAATGCTGCTCGACGCGGGTTTGATATCGCAAAATCATCTGGGTGACCAGAGTCATTCATAGAAGATGGATATTCATAGTCGATATCGACACCATCAAAGTTGTATTTACGGATAAATTCAACTGAACTTGCTACAAACGCATCAATACCTGCGTGATTCACGCTGCCATCTGCATTGGTCGTCATCGTATAGAAGCCGCCGCTGGCAACTCGCTTACCTGTTTCGTCAAAGTAGCCACCAGTTTCTGCCCAACCGCCGACTGAGATCAAGGTTTTAACATCAGGATGCTGTTTCTTAAATTTGTTCAGCAAGTTAAAGTGACCGGTATAAGGAAGAGACGGATCCATCTCTGCACCAGCAACCCCCGGCCAAGTCATGTTCGTCGCTGCATTGTTAGGAGCTGTTGGATTGCCTATTGACACCTTGTTATTGGCATCAACGTGCGCGAAAGCGTAATTGATGTGGGTGATCTTATCCCAAGGAATATCATCAACTAGATAGCTCGGTTGACCATTCTTACCCGTTCTCCAACTAGTAAAGTAACCGATGACACGTCTAGGGTGATCAGTGCCCATTTTCTCGCGGCCATTCTCGTCGTAAATATCACAGTAGTTAGGCGATGTGTTAGGGGTCTGATATAGGCCATGTGGAACACAGTTGTTTACAACTGGTGGCGTTTCAACGACATTCGCACTGAGTACGCTCTCTGCTGTGGCACCGGTATTGTCTTCAACAATAAGTTTTAAAGTTACGGCGCCCAGTTGCGTTGGTGTCCAAGTATGCTGAGCTGGTGCTGTTGCACTTTCAAATGCGACTTGGTCGTTAATAAGCAGTGTTAGTTTTGCTATTGAGCCGTCGGGATCTGAACCATCAAGAACGATGTCTACAGGCTGATTAATAACCAGATTATTACCTCCGCCTAATGAAAGGTTTGCTGTAGGTAACTGATTTCCTGCCGTATTAACGATGACATTGGTTATTAATGTGTTGGACACAGCTTGCTTGTCATCTGTTGCAACTACTGAAATTGCGTGTGTTCCAGCGGTAGCTGACCAGTTAAATGAAAAATTATCACCTGTCGCTGTGGTATCAATACCAACTGACGTGCCATCTACAAAAAACTCTACCTGCGCTACTTGGCCATCACTATCTGTTGCATTTACAGAAATGGCAACGCTGTCATTTTCGTTAAAAGCGCTGCCATCAGCTGGCAGTAAGCTCTGTACTGTGGGTGGTGTGTTTGTGACAACGCTGTCACAGCCCCCCAATTTTTTCCAATCATCCCACTGACCCGAATGGGTAACTGGATCAGCCTGAGTCCACCATTTCGCTTCAAAAGCTTGTTGCGATTTTTGTACTTGAGCACCACCATTGTATGCCGAATTTTGTGACCATTCAGGTAAGCCATCACAATTATAAGCATATGAGTTAGCGCAGAAAATGGCTCCGAGGATCGAAGCCATTTGCGATAATTTAAGGGTCTTTACATGTTGTTTCATAGTTTGGTTCTCCAACCATTTATTGTATTTGGTTAACAATAACAACATAAACCTAACACATAAAATCAATATGGCAACAACATTTTTCTCCAGCCGATAACGTTAACGTAAGCGTAAATTGAACCGTGTTTTTCATCAAAATGTAACACTAAATGATTGATTCATATGCTTAGTTTTGGTTCGCTGACACATGGAAATGAAACTGTAATTATTTAATATTAAGCGATAGTTGCTAGCCACATCTCTAAATTTATTACAGTTACCAGTTTGTTTCTTATGCATATATTAAAAAGTTATTAATCAGGTTTAAGGGTAATATTAGACTTAAGGCGTATTTTAACGGTTTCTTGTCGTGGCTTCCTTTTTGAACTAAGTTTAAATTAATTCATTTAGGAGATTGAACTTTGGAATTTGCTGAGCTATCAACGACTTCAAATGAAGCGATACGAGTGCTTTGTCTCGATGATGAGACGAATGTGATACGGTCATTAAATCGCTTATTTCGTCAAAATGGAATACACGCCGAGCTCTGTAGTGATCCACAGACGGCCTTGGCGCTTGTCCGAGACTCCTCCTTTGAAGTTGTTATTAGTGATATGCGGATGCCTGAAATGGATGGCGCCACATTTTTGCATGAAGTAAAGCGTATTTGCCCAGATACACAACGGATATTACTCACAGGATACTCTGATCTTGCTTCAACAATTAAAGCCATTAATGAAAGTGGGATCCATGCATATATTCAAAAGCCTTGGGATAACGATATACTCGTACATACTGTGAGAGAATGTTCAGAGAAATACAGGTTAAAAAGCGTCAATAAGAGACTAAATGAAGAGATAGTACAAAAAAATGCGCAACTTACAGAGTTAAATGAAAACCTTGAAGGACTTGTACAAAAACGCACTGTGCAGATCCGCAAAGTGTTAAGTCAACTAGAGCAAGCTAATCAAAAAGAACGTAAAGAACATCGGGCTACCGTCGAGTTACTTTATAATTTTCTGAATGCAAATCCATTTATCGATGGTAAAAAAGCGAAGAGCATAGCCAAATTATGTAAAATTATAGCTAAGAAGCTAGAACTCTCTAGTGAATTAGCTGAAACGGCTATGATGTCAGGGTATTTAGCAGAAGTAGGTTTACTTGCTATGGACCCAGAAATTTATAAATCGCCACCCAGAAAACTAAGCGAAGCCCAAAAGAAAATTTATTATACGCATCCTTCCATTGCACAGCTTATGTTGATGCCAGCGCAGCACCTATCTGACGTATCCGAGGCGATTTATCATCAGTTTGAAAAATTTAATGGTCAAGGGATCCCTAAAGGTCTTAAAGGCAAAGAAATTCCTTTGGGCTCACAGATACTTGCGGTCGCCCGAGATTATTATGACAACTTATACAGCGCTAACGGTTCTGATAAAGAGAAAGCCGATTTAGCGCTAGATCTTATCCGAACCTATAGAGGAAATTTCTACTCCCCAGAAGTCGTTGATATTTTAGAGACAGCAGTGAGTAACAACGAGCTAGGCCAAGAGCAAGTCGGTTCGGTTGATATATTGACAACTGAAAAACTCAAGCCTGGCATGATATTAGGTTTAGCGCTTCACAGTAATCAAGGAATTTTATTGCTACCAAAAGGCCATATCTTTACTGATAAGTCGATAGATAAACTTAAGCAGCTGGAAACACAACGCCCAATCCCCTTTCGAATTATGGTCAAGCGATAATAATAACTTATCGACTTATCGACTTATCGACTTATCGACTTATCGACTTATCGACTTATCGACTTATCGGCGACTGCACTATCGAATACTCGTTTGCTGGTGTTGTGTAGATAATGGTAAATATAGCTTTTGAGCCGTTAATTGGATCAATGTCATTAAGCCGTCAAATTATAGTGGCTCGAGAATAACGGACTTGTATTAGAGCAGTACGCCTATAAGAACACATCATACAAATTTGTAAACTCGCTCAGCTTACTTTCTACTAAAACTATTAATAAAAAAAGCCCAGTAAACTGGGCTCGTTCAACTAACTACTAAACTAATCTAGTAGTTTATTAAGTGCTTGAAGCGGGTGTTTTGGTTTTTCTCCACTAAAGCGTTTAACCTGACACCGACAAGAGAAGCCAGTCACTAATATTTCATCTTGAGCTGCGTTATCAATATGATGCTGCCATGAGGATTCGTAGAGCGCTTTTGAGTTTTCTTGATTTTGCGCTTCGTGGCCATAAGTTCCCGCCATGCCACAACATCCTGTATTAACCGCTTCTAAATTAGAGTTCAACTTATTAAAAATACCTTGCCAAACATTTTTAGATTCAGGCATCGCTGTTGTTTCTGTACAGTGACTTATCAATGTAAATTTTGATGGACTGATTGTCGCAGCCGTTGGGATATCGACTGTTGCAAGCCATTCATGTGCTAATTGTACCTTAAAGTCTCCCCTGCTCTCTTTGAGGATATCATTATATTCATCGCGATAGCACATCACCAAAGAGGCATCCAGCCCAACTAAAGGTCTGTTATACTCACTGACAGTATTTAAAAACTCTGCGGCAGTCTTCGCGGTCGATTTAAATTCCTTTAAATAGCCTTTAACGTGTTGTGGCTTACCGTTCGGTTTGAATGGTAACACGAGCGGATAAAACCCAAGCTTTGATATAACTTGCACAAAGTCCGATACTAGTTCTGCTTCATAGAAACTAGTAAACGGGTCTTGAACAACAAATACCACGCTTTGTTGTTCTTCATCGCTTAACATTTCAAAACTGTGTTCTGAATAAAAGTGTTTGCTTGAAACTAATTTGCTAAGTTGCACCTTACTTAGCGATGGGGAGTCAATATACCCAATCAGCCGTTCAACAAAAAAGTTGGATATGCGATTACTTTGTAGAGCGTTAACTAAATTTGGAAACTTAGCCATGGTAGGCAGTGCTCGCTCAATATTCGCAACTAAGTAGTCTTTAAATGGACGATTGTAACGGCTGTAGTAAAAGTTTAAAAACTTAGCTCGAAACGTAGGAACATCCACTTTTATTGGGCAAGCCGTTGTGCATGCTTTACAGGCTAAACATTCATCCATTGATGCTTTAACTTCATGGGAAAAGTCATATTCGTTTTTCTTTCGGGTATTGAGAAAGCGCTCCCACCAAGTAGTATCATTTTCATGATTGATTAATTGCTTTTCTGCAGCAATCAAATCTACCCCTTTATTGTTTTGGAGTCTTAACCACTCTTTAAATAACCCAGCGCGTCCTTTTGGAGAGTTTCTACGATCTTTGGTTACCTTGTACGATGGACACATTGGTGAGTTGTCATCATAGTTGAAGCAAAGTCCGTTACCATTACAATTGATTGGCGCTTCGTAGTTTACTTTTACTTCAGTTGGTATTGTACGGTCAAACCAAGCTCTTTTCTGTGCATCGACTGACACTAATTGATCGCTTGAATCCAGTGGTGTACAAATTTTTCCAGGATTTAGGCGATTGTTTTTATCAAACAAACTTTTAATTTTTCGAAGTTCATTAAATAGTTGCTCACCGAAAAACTCTGGTCCATATTCACTTCGGTAACCTTTTCCATGCTCACCCCACATTAGTCCTCGGTATTTTGCAGTTAACGCTACTACTTTATCTGAGATCACACGTAGTAGTCTTTCCTGTTTGGGGTCGCACATATCAAGCGCAGGGCGCACGTGTAAAACACCGGCGTCAACATGACCAAACATGCCATAATCTAATTGGTAACTATCAAGCAACTCTCTAAATTCAATGATAAAATCAGCAAGGTTTTCAGGTGGAACGGCTGTATCTTCAGCAAAAGCAAGTGGCTTTTTATTACCCTTTGCGTTACCCAACAAGCCAACTGATTTTTTACGCATCGCATAGATCTTAAGGATATCCGCTTTATCATTAGTAAGTTGATAACCAATAACCCCCGCTTCTTTGTTCGCAATAAGCTGATCTAATCGTTGACATAAACTATCGACTTTAGACGAAATTTCATCTTCGGATTCACCATTAAACTCAACCATGTTAAGACCTTGCATCTCAACACCTGGGACATCTTGAATTAAGTCCGATACTGAATGCCAAATGATGTCTTCTTTGGCAAGACCTAGAACTTTACTATCTACAGTTTCGACCGATGTAGCATTAGCGGAAACCAAGAAAGGGCTGTTTCTAAGCGCTGATTCAAATGAGTCATATTTGATATTGATTAGGGTTTTATATGGCTGAATTGGCGTTAAATTAAGTTTTGCTTCGGTTACAACACCAAGTGAACCTTCAGAACCCGTAATAATTCGAGACAAATCAAAAGTAGTTAGTGAATCGTCGAATACATTTTCGAGGTCATAACCGGTTAAAAAGCGATTTAGTCTCGGAAATTTTTCAAGTATAAGTGCTCGATTGTTTCGACAGATCTCGATGACATTCGCATAAATGTGAGAAGTCTTTGAGTTTTGCTCAGCTAGTAGCTCCGCTTTATCGATCGCTAACTTCGAGGTATTTAACTCTGTTCCATCCACTAAAAAGGTTTTAAGCCCAAGAACATGATCGCTTGTTTTGCCATAAACGAGTGAACCTTGGCCCGACGCATCAGTATTTACCATACCACCTATTGTTGCTCGGTTACTGGTGGAGAGATCTGGCGAAAAGAAATAGCCGTAAGGTCTTAGAAAGTCATTAAGCTGATCTTTGATCACACCCGCCTGAACTCGAACCCAGCCTTCTTGTTCATTGATCTCAAGAATTTCTCTCATGTGTCTCGAGAGGTCAATCACAATACCGGGTGTAAGTGATTGACCATTCGTACCAGTTCCTCCGCCTCTAGGACCAAAAGTGAGAGACAAAAATGGGTCTTGTTGAGCGATTTCAAGTGCAAGTTGTACGTCTCGATTTGTTCTAGGAAATAATACTGCTTGAGGGATTTCCTGATAGATACTATTGTCGGTTGACGTAACAAGACGAGTTGCATAACTCGTATCAATGTCCCCACTAAAACCTGCATCAGTTAGTTTACTTTGATAGAGGTTGATAAGTTCGTTTGCAGAATCCTGCTGACTAATATTTGCGATCATGACGGTATATTTTACTTGCTTTGAATTAATTGTATCACGAAGGATTAATGATCAACTTGAGAATTTTATGGTTTGTTACAATTGGAAATAGTTTATTTCACCACATACCTTATACTCATATTGTATAGGAGGAAATAACATGAAAATTATTTACGACCTTGTTGGTATTGTATTTTGTATTCTAGCATTGATCTTCTTTGTTGTGCCCGGTCCATCGGTTATCTTTTTACTGGCGGCTCTGGTGTGTTTCTCGATGAATCATGAAGGCGCTAAGAAGCACTTAAAAAATGTGCAGCGTTTGTTTAGGCTTGGCTGCGAAAAGTTAGATAGGACATTTCAGAAATGAAATAGCCCCAATGTGTTACATTGGGGCTATTAAATTATTTAGTAAACTTTTCAGCTAGATAAAGCCAAGTTTCAAGTACTGTATCTGGGTTAAGTGAAACAGAGTCAATCCCCTCTTCAACTAACCAAGCTGCAAAATCTTCATGATCCGATGGACCTTGGCCACAAATACCTACATATTTGCCTTTCGCTTTAGCAGTTTGAATTGCCATTGAAAGTAGTTTCTTGATAGCTGGGTTTCGCTCATCAAACAGATGCGCAATAAGACCAGAATCGCGGTCTAGACCAAGTGTTAACTGGGTAAGGTCATTTGAACCAATCGAGAAGCCGTCGAAATATTCTAAAAACTCATCAGCAAGCAGGCAGTTTGATGGAAGTTCACACATCATAATGACTTTTAGACCGTTCTCGCCACGTTTTAGACCATGAGCTTCAAGAATTTCAATAACTTGAGCTGCTTCTTCTAGGGTACGAACGAATGGGATCATGATTTCAACGTTGGTTAAATCCATCTCGTTGCGAACACGTTTAATGGCTTCACACTCTAATGCAAAGCACTCTCTAAAGTCTTCAGAAATGTAACGAGATGCGCCGCGGAAACCAATCATTGGGTTTTCTTCTTCGGGCTCATACTGCTGACCGCCAACCAAGTTTGCATACTCATTTGACTTAAAGTCAGACATACGAACGATTACACGCTCTGGAGCAAATGCCGCACCTAGCGTAGAAATACCTTCAACTAGCTTGCTGATATAGAACTCTACTGGTGACTCATATCCTGCGATTAGCTCTTTAATTTCAGCCTGTAGCTCTGCATCTTGCTTATCAAAATGAAGTAGTGCTTTAGGGTGAATACCAATCATACGGTTGATGATAAATTCAAGACGCGCAAGACCGATACCTGCATGTGGTAACTTCGCAAAATCAAACGCGCGATCTGGGTTACCTACGTTCATCATTATCTTCATCGGAATAGCTGGCATTGCATCGATGCGAGAAGAAATAACATCGAATTCAAGTTCACCTTTGTAGATATAACCTGTGTCGCCTTCAGCACATGAAACTGTTACCGTGTCGCCATTGGTGATCAAATCGGTTGCATTACCACATCCAACCACCGCTGGGATCCCCAGCTCACGTGCAATGATTGCAGCGTGACAAGTACGTCCACCACGATTAGTTACGATAGCAGAGGCACGCTTCATGATAGGCTCCCAATCAGGATCCGTCATATCAGTAACAAGTACATCGCCTTGCTTTACCGAGTCCATTTGATCAATTGAAGACAGGACTTTAACTACGCCTGAGCCAATCTTATGACCGATTGCACGACCTTCAACAATAACTTCAGACTTTGATTTTAGCTGGAAGCGTTCCATTACGTTCGCATCTTCGTTTGAACGGACGGTTTCTGGACGGGCTTGAACGATATAAAGCTTACCGTCGTTGCCATCTTTTGCCCATTCGATATCCATTGGACGACCGTAATGCTTTTCGATAATAACAGCTTGCTTTGCTAATTCTTCTACTTCTGCGTCTGTAATCGAGAATTGGTTAGATAGTGCTGAGTCTACATCAACAATCTCAACTTGCTTTCCGTGAGACTCATCACTTGAGTAGATCATTTGGATTGCTTTTGAGCCAATATTTCTCTTAAGAACAGCTGGTTTTGCTTTTGCAAGCGTTTGCTTATGAACATAAAATTCATCTGGGTTTACTGCGCCCTGAACTACCATCTCGCCCAAACCATAGCTAGAAGTAACGAAGACAACGTCTTCAAAGCCTGATTCGGTGTCGATTGAGAACATAACACCAGACGACGCTTTGTCTGAACGCACCATACGCTGAATACCAGCAGAAAGCGCCACGCCTCTGTGATCATAGCCTTGGTGTACACGATAAGAAATTGCACGGTCATTGAATAGCGAAGCAAAAACATGCTTGATAGCGACCATTACGGCATCAATGCCACGAACATTTAGGAAAGTTTCTTGTTGGCCAGCGAAGGAGGCGTCTGGCATATCTTCTGCTGTTGCTGATGAACGAACAGCAAAGGAGACATCTTGGCTTGCGTCACCGTGTAACTGGCTATATGCGTCACGGATTGCTTTATCTAATTCTGGTTGGAATGGTGTATCGATAACCCATTGTCTAATCTGGGCGCCGACTTTGGCTAATTCGTTGACATCGTCAACATCGAGAGTATCTAGGATTGAGTGGATTTTTTCATTGAGGCCTGATTGCTCAAGAAATTCATTAAACGCATCAGCAGTTGTTGCGAATCCACCAGGTACTTGTACACCAGCGTTAGCAAGGTTAGATATCATTTCACCTAGAGAAGCGTTTTTACCACCAACTCGAGGTACATCTTGCATACCCAACTCTTGATACCAGAGAACGTAGTCTTGCACGGAACTGTCTCCAAAACAAATTGTATTAAATGTGAGAGATTAATTGACCTTTCCACTTGGTCAAGGGCATTCTACAACGGTAAGGCAGTCTTCGTAAACCGCGATGGCTTATTTTCAACAATTTCTGAATGAATAATAGCAAAATGAGAACAGCATTTTATATTTCCGATGGTACCGCTATCACCTCTGAAGTGTTTGGTCACGCAACGCTTTCAATGTTCCCTGTAGAATTTAATCACCAAACGATACCATTTGTAGAAACAGTAAAAAAAGCAAATGAAATCAAAAAATTAATAGACTCGGTTGCTGAGACTTCAGGTGAAAAACCATTGGTGTTTTTTACATTCGTTAATCCAGAATTGTCCGATATTATTTTATCGTCGCAAGGGGTTTGTTACGACTTTTTATCTTATGCGAGCGAAATAGTAAAAAGAGAGCTAAAAGTTCAGCCGGTGCCAAAAATGCACCGCACGCATAGCATTCACGAATCTTCTTATGATTTTAGAATAGATGCTGTTAACTACGCACTTGCAAATGATGACGGCGCAAATATTAAAGATTATGACGAGGCAGACATCATATTGGTAGGTGTCAGCCGCAGCGGTAAAACGCCGACAAGCTTATATTTAGCATTACAATATGGGATAAAAGCCGCGAATTATCCGATGACAGAGGATGATTTAGAAAGTGGAAGACTGCCTAAATGTCTTGATAAATACAAAGGTAAGCTCTTTGGCTTAACCATAGACCCCGAAAGACTAGCCGCAATAAGACAAGAGAGAATGGCAAACTCAAAGTACGCATCAATCAGACAATGCCGTATTGAAGTCAAAGAAGTTGAGATGCTATTTAAAAAGAATAAAACGCCTTACTTAAACAGTACACGTTATTCCGTTGAGGAAATATCAGCAAAGATTATTTCTGAAACTGGGTTAAAGCGCCATAAATACTAAAAAGGCCGCAATGCGGCCTTTTGTTTGTTATTTATACTGTTTTGCGAGCGTCTTTTAGTAGATCAGCAACTAAAAAGCCTAGCTCTAAAACTTGGTCTGCGTTTAGACGCGGATCACACTGGGTGCGGTAACGCTGAGATAAGTCTTCGTCTGATAGACCGTAGGCACCACCAACACACTCAGTGACGTGCTGCCCTGTCATTTCTAAATGCACACCACCAGGATAGCTACCCTCAGCTTTATGCACTGCGAAGAACTGACTGATTTCTCTTAGGATATTGTTAAAGCTACGTGTCTTATATCCAGTCGTCGCTTTTTCAGTGTTTCCGTGCATCGGATCCGAAGTCCAAATAACTTTGCGGCCTTCTTCTTGAATTCTACGAACTAATTTAGGCAGTTTTTCCGGCAGCACATCTGCACCCATGCGTGTGATAAGTGTTAGACGACCAGGAATATTATCAGGGTTAAGCGCATCGACAAGTTTAATTAACTCATCTTCTTGCATCCCTGGGCCAACCTTTACGCCAATAGGGTTTTTAATACCACGGAAAAATTCGATATGAGCGTGATCTAATTGACGCGTACGTTCACCAATCCAAACAAAGTGAGCAGAACAATCGTACCAATCCCCAGATAAGTGGTCTCGTCTAGTTAACGCTTCTTCATAACCTAACAATAGCGCTTCGTGTGAGGTATAAAGCGGAGTTTCCTTCAGGCTTGGTGCTACTGTTGAATCAATGCCACAAACTTCCATAAACTCAAGCGCTTCTTGAATACGCTCTGCGAGCTGTTGAAACTTGTCTTTTAACGGATTTGCAGCTACGAAACTCATATTCCAGCGATTTACCTGATGCAGATCAGCAAGACCACCCTGCGCAAACGCGCGAAGTAGGTTAAGTGTTGCTGCTGACTGATGATATGCTTTCATCAATCTATCAGGATCTGGGATACGCGCTTCTTCCGTAAACTCAAAACTATTAACGATATCACCACGGTATGAAGGTAAAGAAACACCATCAATAGTCTCAAAATCTGAAGAACGTGGCTTAGCATACTGCCCTGCCATTCGAGCAATTTTAACTACCGGGCATTTACCGCCATATGTTAATACGACAGCCATTTGTAAAAGTGTCTTGAACGTATCACGAATATTAGCGGCACTAAAATCTGAAAACGATTCTGCGCAATCACCACCTTGCAATATAAAAGCTTTACCTTCGCAAACATCTGCAAGGCTTTTATACAAGCTTCGTGTCTCTTCTGCAAAAACGAGCGGCGGTGCTGAATTTAGTTCTTTTTCAACTGATTTTAACTTCTCTGAATTTGGGTATTCAGGTTGCTGCAAGATAGGTTTATCTCTCCAGCTATTTGGGCTCCAATTAGCCATTGTATTTTCCTCATTCCAATATGTGTTACCACCATTGAACAGTACCCCAAGCCCCCTTATTCATCAAGGAAAAACTTTAGTTTGTTTTCATCAAAGAACACATCATACTACTGTTGGTTTAATAATATGACGCTTTAGCTAAAACTATTCAAAATATTTATCAAAGTATTGAACTTCTTGAGATATGGTGGTTTTTAATACATCTTTCCAGCTAGCAAAAAAGCAGACCTAAAATTGGCGACTATCAGACTTGGAAGATCTGATCTTTAAATCGCTATAATGAGTATCATCACGCATTTTGAGTGAATTGAAGACCCTGGAACCTATACCAGTATCAAACATAATCTTGTCGAAGTCTTGTTTTTCACTTTGAGTGCCTTGATTAGAAGTCAATTCAAGAATTTGTGATCAAGAGGACCCCACCTACCTCTTCAGAAAATCATCTTACAGAGCATTTATATACAAAGATGACACACTGACTTTAGCCTATTATTATGTTAAATTGATGTTTATTTAAGTTCAGACTAGTAATTGCTTGTAGTGACTCGTCGTATTTTATGAGTAGGAAGGAAGCAAGAAAAAATGAGTCTATAGTGATTGCTATGAGTACTAATCACATGTGCTATATAGTATTTGGAAGTATTAACACGTATAGGTACTTCCAACAGCTAACTCCTCCAATGAGAACTCAATGCTGAAAAATTGGGGAGATTTCTCTTCAGTGATCTGGGTTATTAAAATAAATTTTCCTGATTAAGCTATCTTATTGAAACGGCGAGAACGCCGAACAATCTATCACTAGATAAAAATAAAACTCTACTGTCAAAAAGGTGATATTGATTACGTAGTACTACTGAGTTTACTCTTGCCCCTCATTCTTTTCTTGATATCTAACACAACGACTTTTATTCTTACAGTATCAAGGGGTAGTCACTTTGCCTAATATAATTGGGCATAAGGTTACTCGCTTAATAGCTATTTTCAATTCCAAAACTCTCGCTAGTTTCTGGCCAGTTAGTTTCAGAGATATTTTTCCATGAACAGTTAGCTAATCTAGCTTGACTCGTTCGCAAACAAGCTGTTCAGACGCTTGAAAAGATCTCTGTCTACTTTGCTCTTTGACGATCAGACCATGAATTCAGGTGTAAAAACTATATGATATTTAAATAATAAAAGCACAGGAGACGTGTCTTCTATCTACTCGTTTTTCCGTTATTTTAACTTCGCTACAAATCGAGTAAGACACTGACATTAGTATTTATTCCGGCGAAACGTGAATAACAGTAAGTAATCACTGAAGTAGCTGGTGTAGTTATTATAAAGAAGTACACCAGCTACTTCGAACTGTACATGTGCATGTAGCAAAAGAAACTTGTGCTATAACCGTCTTCGTGTTTTAGTCAGGTACGACTACAAAAGTGCGGATGTTACTCGAAGATTCATAGCCAAGAAAAAGAAGTGGTACGATTGTTCTCTTTGAAAGTGCAAAATTAAACTCAGTGTTCTACTCTACAATTTAGCCAATCCCTTTAAAGGATCCCAAATGATGCTTATTGCAAAGTGAGTACACACTTACTAACCATCTATCACCTTCCCTTTTCGGCCTAACTAGAATTTATTAAACCTTCATGCCTACGGAAAAGTGCTCGGTCGGAACAAAATAAGTGAACACTTACTATTGTTTTTCAACACTAAAATCTTGAACCAGAAGAAGACTCTGTCAGTATCAAAAGTTGACTTTAATTTATAAAAAAGAGTATTATCGCGAGGATAAAGGAACACATCATACAGTTTTTTCATAAATATAAAATCAGTGTTGAATTTAAAAATTAATCAAAAAACTGACAAGTAGCGTTGTTGTTCTGAGTGGTTACTAGCCACTGCTTTTTAGCCTGATAGTATTGCCCATTAGAAACTCCCTTCAAAAGTGACAAAAAGCTAATTTTATAGGAGAAATCCAAAAAAATTTGATATAATTTAGTCTATCTGAAAGGAACACATCATACAAAGTGAGGTAAAACAATTTCAACTCTACAAAACTAATTAGCAATTTCATCAAGACGACATAGAATCACTTTCCTATTTTAAAATTCACTAGCAGATATTTTATTTCTCTAAAACCTAGACGCTCCAAATAAAAGCTTAATAAGTGAAGATAAATATGAGCTAACAGAATATTTCTGATATAATTTACATATATCTCAGGGAACACATCATACTTACGAGATCAATAAAAGTATGCATCATCACAAAATACCCACAGCTAATTGATCAAATAACTAAGTTCTCAACAACGATCGACTAAAACGATACTTAGCTTAATTTAGCAAACGGCAAGTGATATGGTTAGTTTGTTCCATTAGATACTCATAATAAAATCGCTTAGCGAGATTTCATTATTTTTGATATAATGCGAGAGAGATAACAAGAACACATCATACAATGAATAAATTTAATATACGTTCAACTTTCGATATTCTTAATGAACAAATTAACCAGCTATGCCATGAACTGACAGAAGCCGATATAAAAAAGGCAACATTTTATGAACTGCCTGATATCAAAAAACAAGATGAAGAAACCGCTCCAACAAATATAACTGTTAAAAAAATAGAAGGTGAAAAAGCACTCTCTAAATGTTTAGATGCTTATCGCGACCTCTACTTAAACGACCGAGAAAGCGGAAAGTTGTTGCAAAGGTTTCCTGGTCTTTTGTTAGTTAATGACCCTAAAGAAGTTATCAACTCTAGGGTGAATGCAGTGAATCTTGCCAAAGAAAATTTTAAAAATGCTATTCTGGAAATTTCTAACAATGATGCCAGATTCGAAGCTGTTCATAGTGCAGTTCCTAACTTAATGACTTTGGCTGCCTATCGAAAAATACATAGCGAATCCGAAGCTCCCTATTCCGTTCGATTTACCTGGATGAAAAAACATGCAACCAGAGTTTTGAGTAAAGAACTTGCTATGGAGATGTTGAATCGCTCTTCACTATATTCAAATCCGAGGATGATAGATCAGGAAAAGTGGCAACAGCTAGTAGAACAAGAAAAATATAGAGTTTCTAGTCTATCAGAAAATGCAAAGCTCAGAATTAGAAGGCCAACCAGAGTAACACCTGAGGTGAATGTGAGATATACAGCTCAAAATCGCTATCATGTAAGTGCCGCACTTCCATTTATACTCTTTAACCCGTATCCAGACACTAAACTTGGAGAGTTAAGTCATTTTACACAAAAAGATGATCATCCAAGAAAGCGAGAGTACAACTTTCTAGTCGATAGAATTTATTTAGAAAGATTTGAGTAATAGTAAGTAATTCATACGGAATCTAACGATAGCACGCAATTTAACATAATCTTGTTGAATTAGTATAGTCCATGCAAGTGCTAACTGACTTGTCCTCATTATAGTATGATGTGTTCTATCCATTTTAAAACTTATACCAATTAGCTTAATTAAGTGATCTCTTCTGAGGCGAAGAAAATCTTGTCGATAACACCATTACCGCATCCAGCTATCGCCAAGTTACATCCATATAGGCAAGGCGAAAATTTTTGCTATTTAGTTGTTCTAAATAAGAAATTTTTAACGCAGTTAGCATCAGATTTGCTCCTTCAAATTGAACAAGTATCAAGGCTAATTGGTATTATAAGACTATGATGAAATCGTTATCTTCACAGATTAAGTACTAAATTTTTTCAGGTTAAATTTTGATTTATCATTACATGTTAAGCTCTGAAATAGCTTATCGACCACGGAGTCGCATCTATAAATTACAAAAAATCAACTTCTGTTGGCTAACATGCTTTTCTATTTAATTGTTTTAAATAGGAAAATTTCAATTATTGATATAATTCTCCCCTCTTCCAAGGATTAGAGAATTAACTTGATCTGCTGATGTAGTTTCAAGATTTATTTATGTCAGTATTTTCCACCACAGAAAATTTTTAGCTTTATAGACTTCATCATTTTGAAGAATTGGGTTGTGATAAATTTCGCTCAGAAAGTATCTTAAGTTGAAATAGAAATTAGCTTTGATATAAAAGTTTTTTGTTTTGGCTAGAAATACCATTCTAGCCAAAATAAGAAATTTTATTTTTTAACGATTTCTTCTAATGTATCTTCATCAATTACTTCAACATTTTCAACGATCCGTTTTCCGCCTTGAATTTCGATACGTTTATGGTGTTTATTGAGAGCCAATATTTCATCACAGAACTGAGCTGATGGGTGCATTTCGTACACATAATCAACGATTTTCCCGGACTTTTCATCCTTGACATTTGAAATATTGTATTCTGATATCGCCCCTTTCTCGATCAAATCTTTCATTGTTGTGGTCATATCACGACGAAGTGCCTTCAATTTATTCTCTGTTATTTCATCATCAGAATAAATTGAACCATACTTTTCCATAATTGAAATTAGGCGAAAATGATAAGTTTTACCTGGAGCTGCGTAACGCCATAGATGATACAAACGTAGCATCATCCAACGAGACAAACCGCGTTTTAACTCTTGAGCACTGTTGAAATAATAGCCTTTATACTCCAAGTTATCGATCATGTTATGAACAAATGCATTTAAACATGCAACACATTTGATGTTCCCACCCTGCCCTTTTTTACCACTAAAGTGTAGCGACGACAGAAAGTTCATGTTTGATTCGTAAAATGAATCATCAATACTTGGGTTTTTAGTATCTGTAGCCGTATATTTGAACGAAAGTTTAGAACCTTGAAGAGCTTCCAAAGATTCCTTAATTTGCGGATAAGGCATTGATTGACCAACAGCTTTTAATTCTTGAGCAAGCTCGTTCATCGAAAAAATAACCGCGTATTGAATACCGGACTTAAAATTTATTTTAACAATCTTACCTTTAGAAGCTAGGCGGATCAGTGCGCGCTCAACTTTTTCTTCTCGGTCAGATGGCCAAACTAAAAACTCTTCGTCATCACCATCTCTTTTAGTACTAACAACAGCAGGGGTAATTTTTATCTCACCTTCGTATAGAATACCATCTACTTTTTCTGATATTTTTCTCGTTACGATTGTTTTTTTGGGCGCTTCTTCTAATGGTAATTTTTTATGTCCAGAACGAACAAAGCGTCCCCATAAATCGTAATGATTAAAGGTGTTAGAATAAGCTCTTAACCCATGGGCTGCATTTTCTAAAGATACTCGAACATCTTTATTGTCCGTAAACAACGCCAAACTTTCGTTATCGATTGCACTTTCTACACCATGGATCTGTCCACGAAGTGAATCGGGCAAATTGTCAACAGAGATGTTCACCTTCCGGCTCATTGTTTTACTTCCAAATTTTCATGACGTCTAATAACAACATATTCGACAGAAAAAGTTAATGATTAAAGTTAGTAAAAAAGTGATCCGGAGTAACTTTTTTTGTTGGGATCATTGTTTTACTAAGTAAGGCTCATTTTCAGATCAAGTTTTTACTAACAAAGGTAAAATGATCGCTGAAAAACCTTTGTTTAAGGCATATTTAGCGGATTTACAACGGCAAATCCGACGCCCTTGTGGAAAACTAGGTCCTTAATTAGTAAAGATCTGATCTATGCTAGGTAGAGATCAGATCTATACATACCTTAAAGCACTTGATCTTATATCACCTGTGCATAACTGTTTGATCTTACTTGGTAAAAAATCGATCCCAACCACCATACCTGTGAGTAATTCTGTGTATAAGCTGTTTATATATAACTTTTTGAAATAGTAGTTAGTAAAATTTCGATCTGGGAGTTATAAGAGATCAGATCTTAACCTAGTAAAAAGTAGATCTATGAAAATTAAAAAAAGTTATGTAAAACAGTAGGATATAATATAATTTCTTGGCCTTAGCCTTTAATACCTATATATCTAACCATATCTAAACTTTCTTATTTATACTTAGATGTAAATCAAAATTACAAATGTCTTTGTTTTTTTGTGTTTACAGCAAAATATATGGACATTATAATAATCGTTATCAAATAAAGGATAATGTGTATGTCTATAAATAACAATGCGCTATCAACGTACCGGCTGTTGAAAGCTACAGCAGAAGTAGCAGAACAATCACTTGCTGGTCGTATTCAACATTATAGAGCTCATCTTAAAACTGAAGAAAAAGAGCTTAGAACTTACACGCAAAAAGCTGCTGCAGATCTACTTGGTGTGAATAATAGAACACTCAAAAGACGTCATGACCAAGGTGACTTTGATACCATCAATATAAAGAAAGGCGCAAACGGTCATTATGCATACACATTAGCAAATATCTTTGCGATGGCAGATGTTCTGGGTGTAAATGCTGATCAACGAAAGCCTAGCGATAAATTACAAGTCATTGTGATTAATAGTTTGAAAGGCGGTTGTGGTAAAACAACAAGTTTGGTGAATATTGCAGCAGCTCTAGCTACAACGAATATTAAGCGCTATCGCATCGGGATCATTGATCTTGATCCGCAAGGATCATCATCAAGCTTTTTTCCATCTAATGATCATGAACCGATCACAGTTGGTGATCTGATGAGAGATTGCATCGAATTAGATGAAGGTGAAACATGGAAAGATCTTGTCTCTAATTCATTCCAAGAAACCCACATTCCAAATATTCGCGTATTACCTTCTGGTATGGATGACTTTTACTTTGAACACGAAACAGCAACAGAGTTAAAAGAAAGTTCAAGCTACGAAAAGACACGTCATTACCATAAGCTTAAAGAGAAGGTTATAGAGCCCGTACAAGACGAGTTTGATATTATCCTAGTAGATACCGCACCTTCACTTAATTTTATGTTCTATAACGCATTGATGGCGTCTACGGCTATGTTAATACCTGTACATCCAGAGGCCGTAGACTTCGACGCTAATAATAAATATCTGAAACGTCTTGGTGAGATATACCATACCGTTGCTGCTCTTGGTCACGAAGGCTGGGACTTTATGCAATTTTTAGTCACTAACTATGTTAAAGGCAATCATTCTCAGCGCGATATCGTTAAAGATGTACGTAGTGCTTTTGGCCGTCAAGTAATGAGTTATCCAATTAATCACAGCTCTGCAATTACGGCGAGTTCTTCATCGTTTAACACTATTTTTGATCAAAAGACTTCTGATAGCTTAGCAAGTCGCGAAGCATTGCTAAAAGCACAAGAAAATATCAAAGACGTGGTTGATGAATTAGAAATGCTGATCCGTTCAAATTGGCCTTCAACACAGTCTTCGCTAGCAGAATAAAAGGGTATTAATAATGGCTAGAAAACGTAAAAATGACACTCGAATAGATCCTTTTGCTACTGCGGTTGAAGGCAGTAGCCTCGACGATCTTTTAGATCAGGCGAAAGTAGGTGATGTGGTTACTATGCCTGCGCCAAGCGATCCGACAAAAACCATAGTACTGACCTGTGAAGTGGTACCGTTTAGCGAAATTGAGAGTAAAACCACAGTTTATGGGCAGAATCGCCGTGAGCAATCCCTATTAAGCGAAAAAGCGGTCGCAGATATATTACCTGCCATTAAAAAAGATAAACGTAATCTCCACCCTGCCCTATGTTGGCAGCACAATGGCAAACTTCACGTTTTATCGGGTTCTAGACGCCGTAAAGCCTGTATGCTGGCCGAAGCGGATTATGTGGTGTTGAGCTCGAAAGACTTTAGTGATGAAGATGCAAAAACATTAGCGGTATCTTCCGATCAATACATCGCCCCGAGCCTTTGGGAATTGGGTAAAGCCTATTTTGATACTAAGCATAACTTGATCAAACAAGGCCAAAAAGGATCGTATCGAGAAATCGCTGCCGTGGAAGGTGTTTCTCACACAGCTATCGCAGACGCGTTGAAAGCTTATGAAAGTATTCCGGTCGAAGTATTGCAGTTGTATCCAACGGCAAATCATTTAGGCCGTGAAGCAGCTAAAAAGCTCATCACAGCAAAACAAGAACAGCCTGAGCAGTTTTCAGAGCAAATTGCCGCACTAAAAGCGCAAGACTTTATGACAGAAGAGATGTCAGACGAGAAACGTGCTGTTCAGATCACTAAATTCTTGACCACATTCGGAAGTAGCGATTCACGTGTCGAATCCATGCTAGAGAACGACTACATTCGAGTACAGAGAAATCTAAAGAGTGGTGATGTTACCGTGAAAATAGATAATCGAGTATTGACTGATAAGCGTCTGGAACAATTGCAAAAGCTGCTAAGCAGTTATAATTAAGGTTCGTTCAAAAATTGCCGCGTTGGTTGAATTATCAAGCAACTCGGCGCTTTTTCTAGTCAGTTGACCTCCAACCAGTCCTTTTTTAGCGAATTTCTTACATTTCTCTCTTTAGCTCAAATCACTAATTTCATATACTGGCTTTTTATTTTAATTTTGACGTGCACTTAATGTCTTCGCAGTTATCTAAAGAGCAACTTTTCGCCTTATTTGAAGAGATCAAACAGGAGCAGGCTAATCAATTTCCTTTGTCTGAACGTTTTCTTCGTCAATACTTCAATTCAGCTTTACTTGCGAAAGCTAAGGAGTATTTGAAAGACGAGCAAGTCTGTTACCTTCAACACAGCGAAAACTTCGCGCAAATTGATGCACAGGTATTGGGAAATTACGGCAATACCTTCACCCAGCACATCAAAATAAACCAAACGCAAAGTAGCGTTTCGGTCGAAGCAAACTGCTCGTGTTCAAATAATCCTAAATGTCGGCACATTGCTGCGGTATTACTCAAACTTAAAATTGAACATTCTGGCGGCTTTGGTGAGGCTTATTTAGTTAATGACTGGTTTAACGAACTAGGGCAGTTGCAGCAAGTTGATAAAGCAGACGCAGAAAACGTCTTACTCTTCGTGTTAGAGCCTCGAGCAAACGAAATCCTTGTAAGTCCAAAGGTCTCGCCAAATAGGCCCGACGGTGTTTACCCCTTAGGCCGAGTGTTAACTGAGCAACAGCTCAATAGTCAGGTCGCTCCAGCTGGTCTATTAGAAAACGATTTTCGCTTATTTAGCTGGATCCGCTCGCAAAATACACCGGGTCATTTTGAGTTATTTGGCGCCTGGGGCTTTAATGCACTCACACAACTTGTGCATACCCATCGCTGTTTTTATCGTAACCAGCGCCAACCTTTGGAGCTAGGGCATAAGCAAACGCTTGATTTTTACTGGCATCAAGAAGGCAATGAATACCAACTTAAAAGCCGTCTAGCGAATGTTGAACACTGGCGCTTGATTAAAACCGAACCTCCGGTGTATCTAGATACTGAAAACTTGGTCGTTGGCAGAATTGAGTCAGAGCTTACCGCGCAGGAAATCGCCCATCTTCATACTATGCCTACCATCACGGCTGAAAAGCTAGAGCAGGTGATGGCGCGTTTCCAAGATATCTTTACGGATGATGTCATTGCGCCTCCTGCTGGGTTTTCGCAGTTAGCGAGTAAGCAATCTAATGTTGCTAAGCTTATAAAACTAGATAGGCCAAATAAAATTCGCTTTGCAATTGAGCCGCTTGGAAAAGGCGCGACGAAAAAGCAATTAGCAAGGCTGGAGCAGGTACTCACTGGTCTCGGCTTTATCCATGAGGGCGACGAATTTTTATTACCAACTGAGGATGGCGTTGAAGTCCATTGGT
The DNA here is from genome assembly GCF_030291895.1 of Pseudoalteromonas sp. JC3. Taxonomy (NCBI): domain Bacteria; kingdom Pseudomonadati; phylum Pseudomonadota; class Gammaproteobacteria; order Alteromonadales; family Pseudoalteromonadaceae; genus Pseudoalteromonas; species Pseudoalteromonas sp. JC3. The sequence goes on from NZ_CP127856.1 coordinate 542,202, forward strand.
TTAACAGGGAGATCAGGCCGCTTTTGCAGGGTAAACGTTGGATTGTTGACGAGCTGCCAAGCAATGGCCTCGTTGTTACACCAAAAGTGCTGTTAAGCCTTAAGAGAGATAAGCAACATCATGTGCTTGGAAAGGTGATGTTAGATGACAAGCCCGTTACGCTCAACTGGGATAAGCATCCGGTTCATGAGCTTAACAACCTCGCCCATGAATATCGCTACGTCGAAATTGGCGAGCAGTTCTATGCCATTAGCAAATCCATATTTGATGAATTGCTGGAGCTGAAATCTCGTTTTAGTTATTACCTTTCGAGCTCACAATTTAAATTTCCGTTGTCGTATGCCAAAAAGCTGTTTGAACTGACGCATATTCATGCTGACTCAGACGATCAAAAGCTACTTGAGTATCTCGCTGAGCTAGATAAACCGATAGAAAATCTTGACGTGATCCCTGCCAGCGAAGGACAGAGCTTCACCCTACGAGATTATCAAGTGCAAGGTGTTAACTGGCTTAAATTCCTTAATCGTCATCAGCTAGGTGGCATTCTGGCCGATGATATGGGCCTTGGAAAAACGCTTCAGGTTATTGCCTACTTTATTTCTCAGCATAATACGCTAGTGACACAACCAAGTTTAATTGTCTGTCCGACGAGTTTAGTGGGGAACTGGCGTGACGAATTTAAACGTTTCGCACCGCATCTACCTCTCACTATTATTCATGGTTCCAATAGAGAGGAAGCACTCACTAACTTGTCAGGTGCACGATTTATTCTAACGACGTATCCACTGCTTAAGCGCGATGTGGCGTATTATAAAGGGCTTGATTTTGATTCTATTGTGTTGGATGAGGCGCAATATATTAAAAACGAAAGCGCACAAATATCTAAATGCGTAAAGAGCCTATCCGCGCGTTTTAAACTTTGTTTAAGTGGCACACCGGTAGAGAACAATTTACTCGAGCTTAAATCGCTGCTCGATTTTGTCATGCCTGATGTGCTGGGTACTAAGCAGCAGTTTAAGCAACACTTCCAGATCCCAATTGAAAAAGAACAAGATCGCCCTAGAGCTCGAGAACTCAGATCGCTGATCGCACCTTTTATTCTTCGTCGTACCAAAGCTGAGGTAGTGAAAGAGCTACCCAATAAGACAGAACTCATCAAAGAATTAGAGTTCTCTGATGAACAACATAAGCTATATCAAGGTGTCCAGCACCAAGTAGAAAGCAAATTGCTCAATCTATTTCAGGAGCAAGGCGTTGAAAGAAGCAAGCTGGCATTTCTCGATGCCTTGTTAAAGTTACGTCAGATCTGCTGTCACCCACAATTGGTTGATAAATTACTGACCGACCAACATGGCGCTAAATTTGAGTGGCTTGCACAACACCTGCCTGTGCTACTCAGTGAGGGCCGTAAGATAATTATCTTCAGCCAGTTTACCAGCGTGTTAGATCTCATTGCTGAGCAGTGCCAACAGCAACAGTTGAAATACACTATGCTGACAGGGCAGACCAGACAACGGGATAAAGCCATTGAGGCGTTTACTCAAGGCAAGTGCAATGTCTTTTTGATAAGCCTAAAAGCAGGGGGAACTGGTTTGAATTTGACTCAAGCAGATACGGTTATCCATTTCGACCCTTGGTGGAATCCTGCGGTAGAAAATCAAGCAACAGATCGCGCCTATCGTATCGGACAAGATAAGCCGGTGTTCGTGTACAAGTTGATTATGGCGAATTCTATCGAAGAGAAAGTGTTTAAGATGCAGCGCGATAAGCAAGCCCTTGTTGACGCCCTATTTGCAGACTCTGGAGTCAATCTTGGTCAGTTTGATGAGTCGCAAATGCTAGCGCTGATAAAAAATTAAAAATAATTTGGAACTAATCAACAAAGGTGAAGGTCTATGATAGTGCTTGTTGTGACATTGTTGAAACAGTAGGCATATGTTGATTTTCCCCCTTTGTTACTGATTGTAATAAGCCAGCTTAATTAAGTTGGCTTTTCTTTTTTCTGGCTCTAGGGCCTGTTTATCTTTCAAGTTTGTTTTTGCAGCAGTTTGACTGGTGTTTATACAAGGCAGAGCCTGCGTAGCATAGTCATTCTATGTAAGTCTGGCGATAACATAGTAGAAATGCCAATCAAGCGCTGCCCTTTGGGTTCACCTGAGTGCGCTTTGTTCATTGTTGCTCAACTTTTGCCTAGATTACTAGGCGGCAAGTCGAGCGTCGCGATCAAAACACACTCAGAAGAACAAAAATTAAACAGCAAAGGTCAACAGGCCCTAAAACATCTTTCACTCCATTTTTATTCCATAATCTTGCGCTTTAATAACTACAACGGAGAAACGCCATAGACCAATTAGGATAACGTTATGCTTTGCTACGACGCGACAATTTCACACTTAAACTTTATTGAGACGCAATCAGAATCTGACTATGATCTACTTAATGAAGTTGCGAGTTCAGAAGACTTGTCTAGTATACTTACCATGTTACTGTTCGATGACACGCTTTCAGATAAGTTAAAGCGCCAAGTTAGACAACAATTGAAGAAGTTAAAAGCAAAGAGTAAATAAATCCTATGTCTACCTCATCAAGAATTTTGCTTGTCGAAGACGACCAAGATATTGCAGAGCAGGTGCTGTTGTTTTTTAGAGCATCCGGTTTTGAAATGTTTCATATTGCAGACGGTGCAGAAGTTGTACCTTGGGTAAAGTTAAACCAACCTGATGCAATCTTGATGGATATCATGTTGCCGAACCAAGATGGCGTAGAGTGTATGCGTCAAATTCGAGCGTTTTCTGAAGTACCTATTGTGATGCTGACTGCCAAAGTGGCAGAAGCAGACCGTTTAAAGGGCTTAGAAGTCGGCGCAGATGATTATGTATGTAAACCTTTTAGCGCCGCTGAATTAGTGATGCGCATGAAAGCGATCTTACGTCGTTGTGTGAATACCAATGCGTATCAAAAGCCTATCGAAGTAAATCGGGAAGAATTAACGGTTAAACTGAATGGCAGTACATTAGGCTTAACCAAAGTTGAGTTTGACGTCTTTGCGCTTTTATATGACGCACCAAACCGTGTCTTTTCAAGACAGCAAATTCTTGATTATATTCAGCCGGATAACTTTGATATTTCGGATCGCGTAATCGACAGCCACATTAAAAATATCAGAAAGAAAATCAAAGGATTAGATTTATCTCCGAAAATTGTAGAGTCGGTATATGGCGCCGGATATCGCTACAATGGTCAACAGATCACTGAATGACTAAGTGATTGAAATTTATATCTAAGGTATTATCAAAGCAGAAGAACCGATGAGATCTCAATATGCTTTGGTCAATGCTCTCCAATACGCCTGCATGGTATAGTCTTGCGCTATTTGCAGGCGGTGCGGCTACCCTACTCCCCGTCGTTTGGGTTATGCGCAGCACTTTCAAGAATCAACTCAATAATCAACTCGCCTCCGAGCAAGCACTTAGGTCGCAACTAAGCCAAGCCGAGCAATTCGCTGAGCAATTAAGAGCGCAGCAATTGCAAAGTCATGGTCAACAGCAGCAATTGCAAGCGAGATTAGCTGAGCGTCAACGGCAAGCCGCTGAATATCAGCAGCTGTGGCAGCGAGAGCTCGATGCCAAGGAAGAAATTCAAGTGCATGCTCATGAGCTAGAAGTTGAAATGGCCAATCTGCAAACCTTGCTGGAGCAAAAGCAACTGAGCTTTGAGCAGCAGCTCGCGCAGCTTGAGCAAGCGAAGGTCCAGCTGAAAGAAGAGTTTCACAATCTCGCGAATCAAATATTTGATGAGAAAAGCGAGCGCTTTAGTCATCAAAGCAAAGAAAAAATCCAGCAGTTGCTGCAGCCAGTACAAGGTGAATTAAAGGGCTTTAGAGATAAAATGGAAGCCATTCATAGTGAAGAGCTGAAGCAACGGGCGTCATTAAAAACCGAATTGCTGCACTTACAAGCCAACAATAAAGCCATGACCGAGCAAGCAGATCGTTTGACCACGGCGTTACAAGGGCAAAAGAAAGCACAAGGCAACTGGGGCGAACTCATGCTCGAAAATGTGCTAGATAGCGCTGGGCTACGTCCGGGTTACGACTATCAGCGAGAAGTCAACTTTAATACCGACGAAGGCAAGTTTCGCCCTGACGTCGTGGTTTACTTACCGCAATCTCGTCACCTGGTAATTGACGCTAAAACCTCATTGAATGCCTATACAAGGTATATTAATGCCACAACCGATAGTGAAGCGAATCAAGCCATTGTGGCACACACCGAAGCCATCACTGCACGGATCAAAGAGTTGGGTAGTAAATCTTATGAGCGCTTACCAGGTCTTAACTCCCCAGAGGTGGTCATCATGTTTATCCCTGTGGAATCTGCATTTGTTGAGGCGGTTAAGCATAAGCCAACGCTTTATCAGGACGCTTTACAAAACAATGTATTGGTGGCAACGCCAACAACGCTTTTAACCAGTCTTAATATCGTTAAACAGTTATGGCGTTTTGAAGAGCAAAGCAAGCATACCAGAGAGCTGGCGCTTCGAGCTGAGAAGTTTTATAACAAGCTCAATAGCTTCCTACATAGTATGGAAGGGGTGGGTAAACAGCTTGATAAAGCAAAAGAGAGCTACGAGCGAGCGTTTTCTCAGTTATATATGGGTAAAGGCAACTTAATTAAGCAAGCTTCTGAATTTAAAGAACTAGGCGTTGCCGTAGTCAAGGAGCTACCCGAAGAACTCGAAGAAAAAGCTAAACTTGAGCTCGAGCCGGTAAGTCAGCTTGGCAACCACGATAGCTCGAAATAACGCTTGAAATCCAAAAAAACAAAAAAGGCCCATTGGGCCTTTGAACGAAAGATAAAAGAATTTAACCTGAAATGATTAAGGTGTCTTGCACTTGGCATAGTCACTGTGGCGTGGCGTATCCGAATACAAGTGCATATAAAGCGCAAACTGGCTGACATCACGCCAAACATTGCTATTGGCCGGTGGGCATAGTGACTGCTCGATATAACCCTTCAGTGCCTGTCCCGTTAATGCTAATTTAGTCGGGATACGGATAAACACATTGATGTCATCTTTACTGGTTTTTAAATGTGAGAACTGCCAGCTTCCAACCATATACTGTTTGGTAAAGTAGCGATTGATACGCATTTGGGATTCTTGACTAAGCTGCTGAGTGGGTGCCTCAGGCGTTTCGGTAACAAATGCCCATGCACTTATCAGTGAAATAATAGTGGCTAGTACAAAAGTCCAAATTACAGCTGGTGATAGTTTATTTTTTGGCTTTATTTGAAGTTGCTGCTGGTTCGCTCTAGATTCAACAATTTTCAACCATTCAGCATGTTTTAGCGTCCGTTGTGTCATTGGTACTCTCCGTTTCTGCATATTGGTATTTAAGCGCTTCAATGTGGAGTAAAGATGGAGTGAGTAAACATCAGACCAGTGCCCTTATGAGGTATAAGTTAGATCTAAAAATTCTTTATTGTCGATGAAAGAATAATTCTAAAATTCGCATCTTTTCTGATGAGAGTTGCTTAATCTTAGGGTGGTATTGAATTAGTAAGTACCAACATTTTAGTCTTAAGTCTAATGGGTGTCGTACCGAATTTGTGTTATTTACTTGGGTACCTATTCAGTCTTGATTTATCTTCATATCGACTAAATTAAGTAATAATCGGTCTTTTACAGACTCTGCGTTCAACATATTCACGGGACAAACTATGCAATTTATTAATAACAAGCTGGAAAACGCTGTTCGCAAGCCAATCTCGTTGGCTGTCGGTGCTGCGCTTCTTTCAACTATTTCAATTCATGCGCAAGCAGAAAGTAACAACACTGAAGCCAAAGAAAGTGTTGAAGTCATCGAAATCACTGGTACGCGAAGAAGTCTTCGTAGTATTGCCGAGAGCACGGTGCCGGTAGATGTGATTTCTTTAGAAGATATGCAAAGTACCGGTCAGCTGGAGCTGAGCCAAGTACTCACTACGCTCGTGCCAAGTTTTAACTTCCCAAATTCAACGCTGGCGGATGGTACGGATCACGCCCGCCCGGCAGTGCTTAGAGGTTTAGCACCGGATCACACCTTAGTGCTGGTTAATGGTAAGCGTCGTCATGCTGGCGCATTATTGAATTTAAATGGTACCGTTGGTCGTGGTTCAACGGCGGTTGATTTAAATACTATCCCAGCTGCCGCGATTAAGCGTATAGAAGTACTGCGTGATGGCGCTGCTGCTCAATACGGCTCAGATGCCATTGCTGGCGTTATTAATATTGTGCTTAAAGATGCCGAAGAAGGCGGCAGTATTAGTGTGACCTATGGTGAGCACGATACACAGATGGCAGGTGTCCCTGACTTATTACAAACCCGTGCAAACGCTGCGGGCGATTTAGATTTTGTGCTTGGAGATGACCGCAAGCGCAATGATGGCGGTACTACAACAATTGGTGCCAACGTTGGTTTTGCTTTAGGTAATGAAGGTTTTATTAATCTGTCTGCCGAATATAGAGATAAAAAACCGACTAATCGTTCAGGCTTTGATCCAAGAGAGCAATATACTCGTGATGAAAATGGTCAACTTGACTCAAGAGAGTTTTCATTTGATCGCTACAACCACCGTTTTGGTAAAGCTGAAGTGGAAGACTTTGCACTATTTTATAATGCGGGTTACAACCTAGATGCGGAAACCGAACTTTATTCATTTGGTAGCTACTCAACACGTGAAGGTAACTCCGGTGGTTTCTATCGTCGCGCAAATGACAGCCGCAACTTAACTGCGGTATACCCAGATGGTTTCTTGCCTCAAATTGTCAGCGATGTAGATGATTACTCTTTTGCGGTTGGTGTAAAAGGCACTCAAGGTGAGTGGGATTACGATATCAGTACAAACTATGGTGTGAATGACTTCGCTTTGGGTGTCGTAAATAGTTTGAATACTTCGATGGGGGTAACAAGTCCGACTGAGTTTAATAACGGCGCTTTAGTTTATTCGCAGTGGCTTGTGAATGCTGATGCTAAAACGGCATTGGATTTGGGCTTACCGGATGACGTATTTTTCACGATTGGTGCAGAATATCGCCGCGAAACCTATGAAATTGAAGTCGGTGAAGAAGCGTCTTACCTCACCGTGCTTGATGCAGAAGGCAATCCCGTTGCAGCTGGTGGTGCGCAGGTGCTCGCTGGTTTCTCACCAGCAAGTGCTGTCGATGAATCTCGTCATAACATCGCTTTATTCGCAGAGTTTGATACCTACTTAACGCAGGACTGGAATGTCGTCTTGGCGGGTCGTTTTGAAGATTACAGTGATTTTGGCAGCACTTTCACTAGTAAACTGGCATCGCGCTATGTGGTGTCGGATAACTTTTCACTACGTGGTGCAGTAAGCACAGGTTTTAGAGCGCCTTCATTGGCTCAAACGTCCTATAAATCAATTGCTACGGTATTTGAAAATGGCGTACCGAGTGAAGTTGGCCACTTCCCTGTTGATACGCCAGCTGCAAAAGCGCTGGGTGCTCGAGAGCTTGAACCGGAAGAGTCGGTCAATATGACGGCGGGCTTTGTCTACACACTAGACGCGTTCTCATTTACTGTGGATGCCTATCGAATTGACATCGACGATCGCATCGTCCTTTCTGAGAACTTGGGCGGTCCTGAGGTCATTAATATTTTGCAGCAAGCGGGTGAGCTTAATACGCAAAGTGTAAGGTACTTCACTAATGCTATCGACTCGCGCACTCAAGGTGTGGATATCGTAGCAACGTACAGTTTTGATCTTGCCGACTACGGTAATCTGCGTTTAAGTGCCGCGGTAAACATCAATGACACTGAAGTGACGCATGTAAAAGCAAACCCTGCTGAGCTTGAAGCCCTTGGTGACAGCTATGAGTACTTTGCTCGTCGTGAAATTGCACGATTTGAAGATGGAACACCAAAAGATAAGTGGAACTTAGCTGCAATTTGGCAATTTGGCGATTGGCAGACGACATTACGTGCCACACGCTATGGTGAAACGGTGGACTCTTCTAGCGCAGTAGAAGGCGATGAAGTATTAGACGCTAAATGGATCACTGATTTAGAAGTGGCTTATAACCTAGGTGACAACTGGAAGTTTGCTGTAGGCGCTAACAATTTATTTGATCAATATCCTCAAGATACTGTTAGTAATATTGGTTATACAACGTTTAACCAGATCTTCCCTTACTCTGCGTTCTCGGCATATAACACCGATGGTCGTTTTGTGTATGGCAATATCAGCTACCGTTTCTAAGCAAGCTCAGAAAGACAAAAGGCCAAGCATCTGCTTAGCCTTTTGTACTTTATGCTGGTACATCTACCGCATGAGGTAAGTTTATCTGAATACACAAACCGCCATACTTCCCAGACTTCACTGTGATTTTTCCATTCATCGCTTCAATTAAGCTCTTACAAATAGACAAACCAAGACCTGAGCCTCCTGTTGCACGACTTCTCGATGCTTCGACACGGTACAAGCGTTCAAACAGTTTGTTCTGCTCGGCCTCAGATACGCCTGGTGAGCTATCATCTACTTGTAGGAATAGTTCTTGTTTATTGACCACAGCTTTAAACCTTACCTTGCCGGGTTTATCTGTGTATAAACATGCATTCTTAGCAAGATTATCGATAACCCTATCTAGCTTTGGTTTATCAATGTAAATACTCATATCATCGACGTGAATGTCGGCGATAAATTGCAGCTGATTACTTGTTACTAATCTTTCAATATCGTACACATAGCTTTGGATAACCGTTTTCGCGCCATGCTGCTGGGGATGGATCACAAGCGCGTCATGATCTGCTTGAGACAATTGATATACGTTCGAGATCAATTCATTTAGCTGATTTATCTTGTTGTTGATCTTGGCATACGCAAGTGTGCTGTCATCAATAAGATTGTGTTCCATCGCTTCTATATGGAGTTTTAAGACACTGAGTGGCGTGCGTAACTCGTGGGAAATATCGGCCAGCATTTTATCTTTATGCTCAATATTCAATTGATACATTTTTGCTTTTAGCGCCGCATTTCTATGCTTGACGACAAAAAATCCGACTAGAAATAATCCAGCTAAAAAGGTCGAGATTGTAGTGATCACCCACATTTGTGTGGATAGCTTGGCGTTTTGTAAGTTAACCTCGGTTATGGCTTGTGCAGAGCGTGCTTGCTCCAGTTGTTGAGATTGAATAAGCGCGTCAATACTGGCTTTATAGGTACTTACTTGTTTTTCTAGTAATGTTTCATGAAGTTGAGTCTGTAGCTTTGAAGTCGACTTCATAAATTGAAAAGCTTGGGCGTATTCATGATGTGCAGCAAGCGTTATCGCTTTAAGGCGATGATATTTTTCGAGCAGCACCTCTGCCGTTTCTATTTCGGTTAGGGCGTCCAGCTTGGTGAGTAGTGTTTTTGCTTTGGCTAATTCTTTACGTTTTAGCCTAACTTCTAACTCCGTCAGGTAGGCGTAAAATTGTTGCAGTGTTGAACTGGTTTGAGTGGCATATTCAATGCCTGCAAGTGCATCCGACAGGGCATTGTCTAAGTCTGCCTTGGCTATATGGATCAATGCGGAGTTTCGATATGCCCTAGCGAGTGAAACCCTAGCATTGAGTTCTTTTAGAAATTCAATGGCCTCTTTTGTTTGCGCTAATGCTTCGTCCGTTTTACCGTTCTTAAACTTCAGCTCTCCCAAGCGAAGGGCCGTGCCTGCGACGTTGCGTAATTCTTTTGAAGCTTTATCTGCAACGAGAGCTTGTTGAAAGAAATACTCTGCATTTTCCTCATCCCCCATACGCACAGAAATATCACCGAGATTGTAAAAGTTAGCCCCTTGCTTTTCGTACTGATCAGTTCCTTTTAGTAATTCATAGGCTTTTAAGTGATATTGCATAGATTGCGCAAGCAGATTTCTATGGTCGGCAACAACACCTAGATTATTATAGGTTTGCGCCACTAAATTTGATTTATCCATTGCCTCGGCTGAAGCGAGCGCTTTTAAGTAAAAAGACTCGGCCTGCTCAAGCTGGCTTAAGTTACGATAGTTAATGCCTATCTCTCTGTATAAATCATACTTGCGCGCTTCGGTAAGGAAAAACTGCTTTTCGATATAGCTAAGAGTAGATATTGATTTCTCATATAAGTCTTGCTTTCGATAAATCATGGCCTGCAAATAAATCGCTTGATATCGCGTTTCTTCTTCTTCACTGACGCTGGCCGTTTCAATTTTAACTAAGGCTTCGGTGTATTTTCCTGCCTTTTCTAAATCTTCTATTTCCTTGATAACTGTATTCCCGGCCTGGCAATGCATCGCTGTAAGCAGTGCTACTGCTTTTATTAAGTTCTTAATGGGGGTCATGTATCAACTTCAATGTACTGTAATCAGTTTTATAGTTTTACATGGAAAAGTGGGGTAAATATGGAAAGTGTAAAGGGGGTTTACAGCAGAATGAAGTGCTTATAAATCTGAGGTTAGTCATATTTTGATTTTTAGTCAAAGTAAACTCAGAACAAAATTTTACTAAGTAAGTTAGTAAAAATGTGACCTGTCGCTGGTTTAGTTAGTAAAATTTTGGTTTGTGAAAGTGAAAAAAGTCACAAATGCGCTCTTTTTTGTCTGGATCTTAGATCTTTACTGTAAAGATCGGGATCGTTAGGTATTGAGTTAATAAAATTCTGATCTCAAATAGGTCTAGGTTAGTAAAAATATGATCTGAATAACTGGCGTTGGTAAATACGTGATCTCAGTTACCAGTGGCTAGTAAAAATCTGATCCACAATAGATAAAAGGGCCTGACGGCCCTTGCTGATTAAGGAACTATATAAGTCGTTATCTAAATCCAGTGTTTAGAACTGGTTCATGGTGTTGGCTTCACCGCCTGCTTTGAGTGCGTTCTCACCAGAGAAATACTCTTTGTGCGTGTCACCGATATTAGAGCCCGCCAAGTCTTGGTGTTTAACTGATGCTTGTTCGCGACGGATTTCTTGTCGTTGCACATCGCGCACATAGGCAAGCATACCCGCGTCACCAAAATAGCCTTCAGCCAGAATATCAGTACTGAGCGCTGCTGTATGGTAAGTTGGCAGTGTAATAAGGTGATGGAAAATTCCCGCTTCTCTTGCCGAGTCACGCTGGAAGTTTTGCACCAGTAAATCGGCTTCGGTTGCCAACTCGGTTGCGTCTAACTCTGGCGCCATCAATACTTTTGCATCCGCGCTTGGATTTGGGTATGCCGATAAGTCTTTACCTTGCTCCTGCCATTGTTGGTATACCTGTTCACGGAATTTTAATGTCCAGTTGAACGATGGCGAGTTGTTGTACACAAGCTTAGCGTTAGGCACTTGTTCGCGAACTCGGTTAACTAGCTCGGCAATTTGCTCGATATTTGGCTTTTCGGTTTCAATCCACAATAGATCTGCGCCTGATTGAAGACTGGTTACACAGTCTAGTACCACACGATCTTTTTCTGTGCCTGCTCTGAACTGGTATAAACCGTTGTCTAAGCGAACTGGCTTTTGCAGTTCGCCACTCAATTTAATTGCCATCTCACCTTCTTGTAAGTCAGCGGCCGAGGTAACTGGCGTGGTGTCTAAATAGCTAGTGTATTGGCTCGCAAGGTCGCCTGGCGCTTTTGATACTGGCACTTTTTGCGTCAAACTTGCACCCAATGAGTCAGTGCGAGCGACGATAACGCCATCTTCAACACCAAGCTCAAGGAAAGCATATCGTACAGCGTTAATCTTGGCTAAAAAGTCTTCATGAGGAACCGTTACTTTACCTGCTTGGTGGCCACACTGTTTTGCGTCCGATACTTGGTTTTCGATTTGAATTGCACAAGCGCCCGCTTCAATCATTTGTTTAGCTAAAAGGTAGGTCGCCTCTTCGTTACCAAAACCGGCATCAATATCAGCAATGATAGGCACTACATGGGTTTCGAAGTTATCGATTTTGTTAAGGATTTCAGTTGTGTCTTGGCCTTTTGCTCTCGCTGCATCAAGATCTTTGTAGAGATGATCTAGCTCTCGCGCATCGGCTTGCTTGAGGAAAGTGTAGATCTCTTCAATCAAAGCTGGAACCGCTGTTTTTTCATGCATACTTTGGTCTGGTAGTGGGCCAAACTCTGAGCGCAGCGCAGCAACCATCCAGCCACTTAGGTAGACGTAAGAGCGTTTTGTGGTTTTATTGTGACGCTTCACTGCCATCATCATTTGTTGCGCGGTAAAACCGTGCCAACAACCAAGCGATTGCGTGTATTGGCTGCTATCTGCGTCGTACGCTGCCATGTCTTCACGCATCACTTTTGCCGTGTATTTTGCAATGTCCAAACCGGTTTTAAAACGGTTTTGTAGGTGCATACGGCTGGCATACTCAGGACTGATAGACTGCCAAGTTTTTCCTTGGCTTTGGCATAGACTAGAGAAATGATCTAACTGAGTTTGATACTGAGACATAATTAGCTTCCTTTGAACGGGTACTATAAATCAAATTAAATTCTGGTTGTTTGTTACACGAAACCAACCGGTGTGAGAGTGGTTGGCTGCGGGCTTAATTAAACACTAGGCCGATAAATTAGATTTTTTAAATTTATAGTTATTATTGCGAGTATATTTTTTATGAATGGGAAAAGGGGTTCGTTTTTCCAAAAATTGTTTTATGTTTGACCTATCCCGTTCAAAAAATGTTAATCAAGGACTCTCCATGAGCAAGTATGTCACTCATTCAGGCTTCCAAATTGCGACTCCACTGGCGCACTTTGTTGAGCAATCTCTACTTCCCGGTACGGGGATCGCGGTCAATCAATTTTGGCAAGGCGTAGTGGATATTTTTTCGGAACTTGGGAAGCAAAACCAAGCGTTACTCAACAAACGCGATACCCTGCAACAGCAAATTGACGATTACCATCTCTCTCATCCTGATTGGCAATCGGCAGAATATCGGACATTTCTTGAATCTATCGGCTATTTGCAGCCTGAGCCTGAAGATTTTGCCATCGAAACCGAGCATGTGGAGCCTGAAATTGCGAGCGCAGCCGGTCCTCAGTTAGTGGTGCCTGTCAGTAACGCAAGGTTTGCGCTCAATGCGGCGAATGCGCGTTGGGGCTCTTTGTATGATGCGCTCTATGGAACGGATGTTCTTGGCGAAGAGGATGGTGCTGAGCGTACTCAAGCCTATAATCCGAACCGTGGGTTTAAAGTCATGGCTTATGCTAGGCAATTCCTCGATAAAGCACTGCCGTTGGCAGAAGGCTCTCACATAGAAAGTACGAACTACGCGATTCTAGACGGCAATTTGGTGATTACACTCAACGACAGCACCCAAGTTGCACTGCAAAAGCCTGATCAGCTGGTGGGTTATCAGGGGGAGGCACAAAATCCAAGCGCGGTATTGCTGCGCCACCATGATCTGCATATTGAGATCCAAATTGATCCACACCATCCGATCGGACAGGCAGACAAAGCCGGGATCAAAGATGTCGTCCTTGAGGCTGCACTTACGACAATCATGGATTGTGAAGACTCAGTTGCGGCGGTGGATGCACAAGACAAAGTATTGGTATACCAAAATTGGTTAGGCTTGATGAAAGGGAGCTTGAGTGAGACCTTCGAAAAGTCAGGTCAATCGTTGACTCGGACGCTAAATGCCGACCGAAGTTACGTAGATACACAAGGCCAGCGTATGACACTAAAAGGTCGCTCTATGATGTTTGTGCGCAATGTTGGCCACCTAATGACAACGCCAGCGGTACTGGATGCAGAAGGTAACGAGCAGTTTGAAGGGATCTTAGATGCCATCATGACAAGCACGGCTGCGCTGCATGATTTACAAGGCAATAGTCCGTTCAAAAACTCGACGGCAGCAAGTATCAATATCGTGAAACCGAAGATGCACGGGCCTGAAGAAGTCGCTTTCACTGATACCCTATTTAGTCGTGTTGAAGCGCTGCTCTCGCTACCCAAAAATACCATTAAAATGGGGATTATGGATGAAGAGCGCCGTACTTCGGTAAACTTAAAAGCGTGTATTGCTGCCGCTAAGCAGCGTGTAGTATTTATCAATACTGGCTTTTTGGATAGAACAGGCGATGAAATTCATACCTCAATGCTGGCGGGCCCTGTATTGCCCAAAGTGGCAATTAAAGGACAGTCTTGGATAGCGGCCTATGAAGATCAAAATGTGGATATTGGCCTTAAAACCGGTTTTAGGAAAAAGGCACAAATAGGCAAAGGAATGTGGCCAATGCCAGATAAAATGGCGCTGATGATGGAGCAAAAGCAAGGCCATCCTGAGTCTGGTGCTAATACTGCATGGGTGCCCTCTCCTACCGCAGCAACGCTCCATGCGATGCACTATCACTATGTGGATGTGTTTGCACGCCAACTTGAGATAAAAACACGTCAGCAAGCATCGCTCGATAACTTACTTACGCCCCCGTTGATGTTAGAAAACGATTTGTCTGCGGAGGATATTCAAGCCGAATTAGACAATAATGCGCAGGGCATTTTGGGCTACGTGGTGCGCTGGATAGATCAAGGTGTAGGTTGCTCAAAAGTGCCTGATATCAATCACGTTGGATTAATGGAAGACAGAGCAACGCTTAGGATTTCAAGCCAGCATATCGCCAATTGGTTATATCATGGCATTTGTAGCGAAGAACAAGTAGAAAAAACCTTTAGACGCATGGCGGCTGTAGTAGATGGTCAAAACGAAGGTGACAGCCTCTACCAACCAATGCTCAATGACCATAAACCGCTTAGTGAAAACCTCGCCTATAAAGCGGCGTTATCTTTGGTATTTGAAGGCCGAGTACAACCCAATGGTTACACCGAGCCGCTACTTCACGCCTATCGACAAGCCTATAAGCAGCAGGCTAATTAGCACCTTTTCATTTCGACGTCACTCAAATCAAGGCTGGTCAATCCAGCCTTTTTGGTTTTTCTGCTTGTGTCGAGGTAAACCTCGACCTACATGGGCTATATTTGCGACACGACAATCAAAGGTACTCGTGTTGAAACACCGTTGAGTGCAATTTTGTGGATCATTTCATCTATGGTAGTGCAGCAATCACTGAGAATGTAGACATTGTACTGCTCCGCCGATTTCGATAGCGCGGTATGGGTTACACAGTTCTGTGTCATCATGCCGCAGATATATAAAGTGTCGATACCTTTAGATTGGAGCAAATCGTTTAAGGAGGTTTGCTCAAAGCTGTCGGCATAGGACTTTACGATATGGTGGCCGTTTTCTTGCGTTTGGCGTAGGCCATTATGAAGCTCGACACCGCTTGTGTCGGCATTGAAAAATGGTGCTTTTCCTTGCTCTGGATTAGCTATGTGCTGGACATAAATGACTTCCATGTTTTGCTCTGCTGCTTTTTGGATAGCTGTATTGATGTTTGCTAGTGTATTTTCGCTATTCCATAGCGGGAAAAGTCCTCCAGGAAAGTAGTCATTTTGAATATCGATAACCAATAGTGCGCTGTTGTTCATTTTTTACCTCGTTAGTTAGTTTGCAGAGGTATTGTGCTGGAGTTGTAACTTTGACTGGAGTGTCTAAAATGACATTTTTGAGTTCAAATTCGACAATGTAGATGAAACCAATCAAAGTGGCGATTTGTCACTATCCTCATGCGATGAAGTCGGCTGTGTATGGTCTAGAAGAGCTGTTTTTTCTAGCAGATAGAATTTGTATCGAAGAGTCACAGGATACCCGCTTTACAACACATGTTGTCACCTTTAGTAGTGCTGTAAAGGGGGATTACAATATTGTGTTATTGCCGCCGAGTGTTAGTTCTGATTATTACCTTAAACCTGAACCTCAATTACTTGCTTGGTTAACCGAGCAGCACCAACGAGGTGCAGTTATCGCCTCTGCCTGTGCGGGGGCTTTTATACTTGCGGCCTCGGGGCTAAGTCATCAGCGCTTACTTACCACGCATTGGGGGTTAACTGAGGCATTTAAACGGCACTTTCCTAACCAGTCTATTGATACACGAAAAATTTTAATCGATCACAATGATATTATGTCGGCTGGCGGCATGATGTCATGGCTTGATCTTGGATTAGAGCTAGTCAAAAAATATAGCTGTCACTTAGTCATGCGCAAGTTAGGCAAAACGCTTGTCGTAGATACGGCTCAGCGGGAGCAGAGCTACTATCATCAATTTCAGCCAAACTTTCAACATGGTGACGATGCTGTGCTGCGCGCTCAGCAATATATTAACACCCATTATGGTCACAATATTTCAATTACAGAACTAGCTGATATCGCTCTACTTACGCAAAGAACCTTACAGCGACGTTTTGCTAAGGTGCTCGGACTCAATCCAAATCAATATCTGCAACGGTTTCGGGTGCAGAAAATGTGTGATTTATTAGAAAGCACGAGCAAACCATTTGATTGGATTGCGCACCAGGTAGGATACGAGGATACGACAGCCTGCCGTAAGGTGTTTAATAAGTGTATGGGCTTAACACCAAGCGAGTTTCGAAAACGTTTCTAGCTAACCTGAACCCAGGATAACAACTTGTTCTCTAGCAGCTGTTATCCCTTACTACTGCGTTAAATTTGCTTGCAATAGGCCAGCTATTGACGCACAAATTTGCCTTGTACTAAGAAATAACTTCTGGCTAGAGTGATATTACGCTTTTGAACTTAGGTATTTTAGTATCTTAACTTACTTCTTACCCCGAGTTCAGGTTAGTTATTTAAACTTGACTTAAAGTAAAAAATATTTGACTTGTTGTTGGTCAAAGTTTACGCTTTTAATGTAAAAAATACTTAACCTTGAGTAAAGTGAGGGTAACATGGAAAGCAATAATAAGATTAAAGCGTTTTTAGACTCGTTGAGTTTCCGTGACTTAACGGTTGCGATAGAGTTTTTGGTAACAGGTTATATCTTGTATTTTTATTTAGGCGAAATAACAGCGGCTACAGAGCAGTTACGTCAAGATCCGAGTTGGGTATCAGGATTGTTGCTTAAGGTGATTATTATTTCTATCGTGACATCTATTGCAGGTCAGCTGCTACTGAGCTTTGTTAGCGATAAAGATATGGATAAGCCGTTAGATGAGCGTGAAAAGTTGATTGCACTATCTGGGTGCAAACCTGCCTACTGGGTGCTTCAGGTTGGTGTGTGTATCTCTATTTTCCAGTATTCTGCCGAAGCGCAAGATTGGTCGCAAGCGCTTCCTTTTGAACTACCGTTTGCACCACTTCATATTTTAGTGATTGCATTTTTGCTGGCTGAATTGGTCGGTTATGGAACCCAGCTTGTCAAAGCTCGTTTGGGAGCTGTGTATGGCTGATTTACCAATAAAAAACAAAATCAGAATGCTACGCTTTATGAGCGGTGAAATGACACAAAAAGAGCTTGCTGAGCGAGTGGGTGTTACGAGACAAACGATTATGGCCATTGAAGCTGCCAAGTACTCCCCTTCGCTTGAAGTCGCCTTTAAAATCGCTCATGTATTTAATGTACCTATCGAAGAAGTATTCGAATATCAGCCATAAAGTGCAAAACAAGCGTGATGTAAAGGGGGTTTACGTCACGCTTTTTTGTTTCTGTGAGCACCGATACGTTTTTTGACTTAAATAGTTTAATAATTAGGCATTGTAATCTAGGCTTTAGGTAAATATATTGTTACTACTAAAGATAGTGCCTATGCAATGAACTGAGTCGTCATGTTATAAGGCCGATTGTCATAGACTTGCTCACGAGGTGTCATGGTTAAGCAGTACATATCAGTGAATAACTTGATTGGCATGGCTATATTAGTGTGGGGTTTGGTATTTCCCCCTGTCAGTGCGAGCGAATGCAGTAAAACGGTGAATATTGGCGTTGTTGCCGATTGGCCGCCATTAACTGTGTTTGATGAGCTCGGGCCTTGGGGCCTAGACGTAGACATTGCCGAGATGGTGTTCCAGCATGTTGCCGTGTGTACCACCTATATTCGCCTCCCTTCCAGCGCTCGCACTTTTGAAGAAATGTCAAAAGGAGTGATAGATGTCGCGGTAATGGTTAGCTACACTAAAGATAGAGAAGCATACGGAGATTTCTCTCTGCCCTACCGTTTTGAACGTATGCGATTATTTTCGTTATCACCTCCCACAGCGCTTGCCGATTTAGCTTCATTACTAAAGCAATCGAAAACCATAGGGTTGAGCATCGGATCTTACTATGGAGAGGAACTTGATAAGCTTAAACAAGATCCCCACTATAAAGATCAGTTTGTGAGTATTGCCAGTGCGCAGCGGCGGGTTGAAATGTTAATGAAAGCGCGCGTTGATTTTATTGTGGATGATATGATCACGGGAAACTATTTTATCAAAGAGCGAGGGCTTGACGCTGCGCAGGCGTGGCCTTACGTGGTACATGATAACCAAGTACACTTTTTGCTGCGTAAAAATGTTTTTAGTGCGAGGCTGAAAAGTAAAATTGATGAGGCGATCTTAGCGCTTAAACCTAAGATTGAATTGTTAGTGGCGAGTTATCAGTCAAACGCTTCTTTTGGGGTTTCCACTGTCTCAAATAGGTTTCCTAGTTACCAACCGTTACCGCTTTCAAATCTTGACTAGCAAGGGTTTTTAGTCTTACTCAGTTCCCTCATTTGATTTTGATTTTTTCTAGCCAAACCAAACTTAATCAAATTGTCACATCAAAACGGTAAATTATCGCAAATACCTGCAAAATCTCAGATTTTTTAAAATTTTTTAAGATTTTTTGTAATCCTTTAAAACCCCTTAGCTATCATGGGATTAACCTAGGTACAAACGTCAAAAATTTGGCTTTTTACAAAAAGTCAACCTTGAAGTCTCATCTTTATCACCCTAAGCTTTATTTTAATTGAACGGTCAATTAATAAAAAGCTATGCCAAAAGTCGGAATGGAACCTGTTCGTCGTCAGCAGCTAATTGACGCCACTTTAGAGTCAGTTGCCGAGTTAGGATTACAAGCAACCACTATTAATAGTATCAGTAAAAGAGCGGGTCTCTCATCGGGGATCATCAGCCACTATTTTGGTGGCAAACAAGGCTTGATTGAAGCAACCGTGCGCTATCTATTAAACAACTTGAAATACAGTTTGTTGGACAAAACCTGCGGTGGTTGTAGTGCCGAGCAGCGACTCATGTATATCGTAGAAGCTAACTTTGCCATGGTACAGCAGCAGTCAAATACGACGCGTACCTGGTTGAGTTTTTGGGCGCAATCTATGCACGATGATGAACTTCACCGACTACAGCGCGTTAACAGTCGCCGTCTGCAGAGTAACCTAGCGACTTCGTTTGCTGTTTTTATGCCGCGAGCACAGGCAAAAGAAGCGGCTGAGCTTGCCGCCGGTATGATTGACGGACTTTGGTTAAGAGCGGTGCTAAGCAAAGCTGACCATCATGCGTTTCATCACAGTGAAACGCTCGCAAAACGCTACATTCAATCACTTATTAAGCAGTTTGGAGGATAATGTGACAGTCCCTGTATATCAAAATTTTATTCATGGCCAGTTCTTGGCAAACCACTCAGGCGAAAAGTTTGCAGTAAAAAATCCAGCAACGGATGAAGTGATCTACGAGGTAGAGGTTGCCGATAGTCATGTTCAGCAAGCTGCGATTGAAAGTGCCAAAGCGGGCTTTGCATTATGGTCAGCGATGGCGCCAATTGAGCGCAGTCGTGTTTTACATAAAGCGGTATCTCTGCTGCGCGAGCGCAATGATGAGCTTGCCAAGATTGAAGTGTTAGATACAGGTAAACCTTGGCAAGAGGCGGAATGTGTAGACATTCAAACAGGCGCTGATGTAATTGAATATTTTGCAGGGTTGGCTCCCGCTCAAGTTGGCACTCAGCAGCCTGTGGGAGGGGACTTTTTCTATACTCGCAAAGAGCCTCTAGGGATTTGTGCAGGCATTGGCGCGTGGAATTATCCACTGCAAATTGCGTGTTGGAAATCAGGCCCTGCACTTGCCGCTGGTAACGCCCTCATTTTCAAGCCATCGGAAGAAACACCACTAGGCGCGATTAAGCTGGCCGAAATATTTATTGAAGCCGGTATCCCTGCGGGCGTATTCAATGTGGTACAAGGTGCCGCTGAGGTGGGCCAATGGCTAACTACCAGCCCTGATATTGAAAAAGTATCGTTCACCGGTGAAGTGGGTACTGGCAAAAAAGTAATGCAAAGTGCGGCAAGCAATTTAAAAGAAGTGACGATGGAGCTAGGCGGCAAATCACCGCTTATCGTTTTTGAAGATGCTGATATCTCTCAAGCGATAAGTGCCGCGATGTTGGGCAACTTCTACACCCAAGGTGAAGTGTGTACCAACTGCACACGCGTATTTGTGCAGCGTAAGGTTTACGACGCCTTTTTAGCTGAGTTAAAGCAGCGTACCGAACAAAATATCATCGCGGGCGATCCGCTCGATCCAAACGTAAATCTTGGTGCCCTAATCTCAAAGCAGCATCACACACTGGTGATGGATTACATTGAAAAAGGTAAAGCTGAAGGTGCAACCGTACTGACCGGTGGTGAGGCACTTAGTCCTGAAACCGCGCCAAACGGCTACTTTGTCGCACCGACCGTATTTATCGACTGTCATGATGACATGACCATAGTGAAAGAAGAGATCTTTGGTCCAGTGATGTCGGTATTGGTATTTGATGACGAGGAAGAAGTCATTCAACGTGCAAACAACACCCACTTAGGTTTGGCTGCAGGTGTGTTTAGTAGAGATATTCAACGTGCACACCGTGTCATCCACCAGCTAGAGGCTGGTATTTGTTGGATCAATAGTTATGGCAACTCACCCGCTGAAATGCCCGTTGGAGGCTATAAGCAGTCGGGCATTGGCCGCGAAAATGGCATCGAGACGCTAGATCAATATACCCAGACTAAGTCTGTGTATGTTGGTATGAGCGATATTGAAAGTCCATTTTAATCGAGGAGTATGATGACTGATTTTGATTATATTATCGTAGGTGCAGGCTCTGCAGGCTGTGTGCTTGCAAACCGCCTATCGGAAAATCCAGCGCACAAAGTGCTACTACTCGAAACTGGCGGTAGTGATAAGAGTATTTTTATTCAGATGCCAACCGCGCTATCTATTCCAATGAATACCGATAAATATGCTTGGCAGTTCCATACTGAGCCCGAGCCGCACTTAGACAATCGCGTTATGCATTGTCCTCGCGGCAAGGTGCTTGGTGGTTCATCGTCAATCAATGGCATGGTGTACGTTCGAGGTCATGCTAAAGACTTTGACGAGTGGCAATACAGTGGTGCACAAGGTTGGGATTATCAGTCTTGTTTACCTTACTTCAAGCGCGCTGAATCTTGGTATTTAGGTGGCGACGAGTATCGTGGTGAGCAAGGTCCTCTTGGCACCAATAATGGTAATGAAATGGCAAACCCGCTCTATCGCGCCTTTATTAGCGCCGGTGAGCAAGCGGGTTATGCGTTTACTAAAGACTATAACGGTGAGCAGCAAGAAGGCTTTGGGCCAATGCATATGACCGTAAAAGGTGGTAAGCGTTGTTCATCAAGTCGCGCCTATTTAGATCCAATTAAACATCGCAGTAACCTCACCATAGTCACGGGTGCCTTGGTACAAAAAGTACTGTTAGATGGCAAAACCGCTACAGGCGTTGAATACAGTGTGAAAGGTAACCTGAAAATAGTGAATGCTGCAAAAGAAGTCATTTTGAGTGCGGGTTCAATCGGTTCACCGCACTTATTACAATTATCTGGCATTGGCGATAAAGAAGCGTTGACTGCCGCAGGCGTTGAAGTAAAAAACCATTTACCCGGAGTGGGCAAAAACCTTCAAGATCACTTGGAGTTTTATTTCCAATACAAGTGTAAGCAGCCCATCACCTTGAATGGCAAGTTGGGGTTAATTTCTAAAGGCTTGATCGGTGCAAGATGGTTACTTGATAAGTCAGGTCTTGGCGCGACCAACCACTTTGAGTCTTGTGCTTTTATTCGTTCGAAAGCGGGCGTTGAGTGGCCAGATCTTCAGTACCACTTTTTACCTGCAGCCATTCGCTATGATGGTAAAAGTGCCTTTGATGGTCATGGGTTCCAAGTTCATGTCGGCCACAATAAACCAAAGAGCCGTGGTGAAGTAACGATTAAATCAGCAGATCCAACGGTGGCGCCTAAAATACAGTTTAATTATCTGGCAGAACAAGAAGACATCGAAGGGTTTAGAGCATGTGTCAGGTTGACTCGTGAAATCATCGAGCAAAGTGCGTTTGATGACTTTAGACAGAGCGAGATCCAACCTGGTGAGCATATCCAAACCGATGAAGAAATTGATGCCTTTGTGCGTCAAGCGGTAGAAAGTGCTTATCACCCTTCTTGTTCATGCAAAATGGGTGAGGATGAAATGGCGGTTGTAGATTCACAAACCCGTGTGCACGGTGTAAAGGGGCTACGCGTTGTGGATTCATCTATCTTCCCAACCATTCCAAATGGCAACCTCAACGCGCCGACTATTATGGTCGCGGAAAAAGCAGCGGATATGATTTTAGGCAATTCACCACTTGCCGCTGAGGGAGCAAACGTTGCTATGACACAAAACTGGCAACAGGTTCAACGTAGTTCGGAGATCTAGTTTCGCCACTCGTATGGGAAAGTTCGTGCCCCATATGAGACCTGCAGTGGCACGCAGTGCAAATCGTTTGCACTGCGTTAATGCGGGAATAATGTAAATAAAAACAACGGAGAAAAAATGAGTTACTTCTATCAATTTTGGGAGGGTGACAATGACAGTATGGCTTAGTGCAGGCATCATTTTCACCCTATTGGCAATTGCCTTTATCTTATTGAAGTGGGGGAATTTACAGTGCGTTGGTGTTACACCGGTTAAAACGTTCACTTTTATTGCAATCTTATTTACTTCTGGCCTAGATGTTGGCCTCATCATGTTTCCGCTTACGGAGTTTGCGGGTTACGCAGACATAAAAGCAAGCCCAGAGTATGCATTTACTAATCCGCTGGCCATAGAGTTTGGTTTTTGGGGATTTTTAATCTGGGGGTTCTACTTTCTTACGTGCTTTTATTTCTGCGTAATAGAGCCCAAGGTAAAATTCTTTGAAATTCCTTGGGTTAAATTCATTAATAACCTAGTTATTATCGGTACTTGTGCGTTTACTGCATTCTTATTGTTGTCTAATCTACCTTGGTATTTACCCAGTTTAGGCGACGGTGAGTCGATTATTCCTAGTTTCTATCTGATTGTGTTTGCGGCGATTGCTTTTGCGGTTTACTCAAGCACTAGCCTTAAGTACGTGCGTTTTTTAAGTATCACGACAACATGGGTCTTTATCGGTTTAATCGCCTTTATGTGGGCGTCAGCGTTTGTCTTTGGTGACAGTGCAATGTCGAGCTATACCAACAACTTGGCACTGATCGGCGGTTACTTTACCAATTTAGATCAGTTTGTGTTGCCACTGAATGACTATCACGAGTTTTATCTGTTTTGGTGGTTTGCGTGGAGCATCATGATAGGGCAATTCACATCGCGTTTTGTCGGTGGCTTGAAAACCTATCAAGTGCTAGCGGCGATGTTAATTTTCCCGTCTATTCCAATCGCAGCATGGTTTAGTGTGCTTTATCACTACCATGAGGCTGGGATCCCTACTGCGGGTATTAAAAACTTTGCAATGGTCTTTGTTGGCGTGGTGTTTGTGATTAACTCACTCGACTCTTTGATCCGCCTATATACAGACAACCTTAACCTCACGGTTAGCCGTTTAGGAAAAAGAAACTATATTTTATTTAATATCGTGGCGTTATCACTGCTTACGCTGTTATTTAAACTAAACTTTTTACAGATCCAATGGGTTGGTGCGTTAGTTATAGGCTTGTTCTTCTCATGTTTTGGTTACATTGCTTATAGCAAATACAAAACTGTGAGCAAGATTGATAGCTCGCCAAAAGACAACCTTATCGACTTTAGAAAAATTGAATCAGTAAACTAGGGATACAACTACATGACAACCTTAAAGAAAACACTTTGTGCACTACCACTTTTACTCGCGTCTAACTATGCGGCGGCAGACTGGTCTGCAACCCTAACGGGTGTATCTGATTATACCTTTAACGGTGTGAGTCAAACGCAAAATGACCCAGCCCTACAAGGCAGTATAGATAAAGCCTTTTCAAACGGTGTATATGTTGGAAGCTGGGCGTCTAACGTCGATTTTGGTGGTGACACAGATCTAGAGTGGGACTTTTACGTTGGTCGCTTCGTCGAGCTGAACCAAAGCTGGAGCGTTGACTATGGTATTGCTTACTATTCTTATCATGGTGGTGACAACTCAAGCGACGGTAACTATCCAGAGATCTATACTAAGTTTGGTTACGCCAGTGAATTTGGCCAAACCGAATTTAATTTCTGGTACAGCTGGGATTATTTTGGTACCGAAGCGGGTCACACTATTGCGATGGTAGCACATACTTTTGAAATTGCAGAAGGTCATGCACTAAGAGCAAGCTTTGATATCTCCAATTCATTGGATGGCGATAAATATACGTGGGATGGTAACGATAAATCTTACAATCACTATCGCCTTGCTTATCAAACTGCATTTAAAGGGTTTGATATTGAAGTGGCGGCTGAAAATACGAGCCTAGATTGGGATACGGCAGATGAACGTATTGTACTTTCTGTGTCGAGAACATTTGCTTTGTAACTTGCATTAAGATGTGATGATTGTAATACCAGCCTAATCTAGGCTGGTATTTTTTTACGTTTAAGGCAAAATGTTTAAAAAGTGCACTGTAGTAAGAAAAACAATCATGAACCTCAATCAAGTTACGCTGCCTGTCGATGATATGACTGCAGCTTGTCAATTCTATCGAACGCTCGGCTTTACTCAAATTGTTGATACGCCGCATTATGCTCGATTTGAATGTCCTGAAGGTAATGCAACCTTCTCCTTGTCGCTAGAAGTGCCCCCTATCAGCAATGGTGCAGTTATTTACTTTGAACATGAACAGTTAGATGAGTGGGTCTCAGAGCTAGAGACTCGAGGTATTTTATTTGAGCAGCTCCCGACTGAACAGCGCTACCTGTGGCGAGAAGCGATACTGTTTGATCCTGCAGGAAATAAGATAAAATTGTACTGGGCTGGTGAAAATCGATTAGACCCTCCTTGGCGTGTGGAACTCAAGGGATTTTAGAAAACTCCAAACTTATTCATTTAATGTTAAATTATATTTTACAAATATTGTTAAATTATGTAACTTTAATGGCGACTGTACAGCTAGGCAAGAGGTCCGAGTGGAGTCGCTAAAGTTGGGGGATTTTTAATTAATCGCCTGATGGATTGTTTTGAAAGATTGAGAGCGATGTATTGAACATTTCTATCGATCAAGTTGTACCATTCTCCCAATTTGCCGCTACTAGATAAATGGATGTGCTTGTTGCGGCAAATTATTTCTCTATCCTTGACTAATTGCTAGGCCCTAGTTTCAAGCTTATGAACTTTCTAAAAGATATTCCTGCTGATTTAACTGAAGAAGTTTTTGAGACGGTACTTTCTCATTCAAATATTCGTATTGAACGGATAGTATCAAACGGCCATACCTCTCCTAGCTCTGGATATTATGACCAAGATGAAAACGAGTGGGTGCTGGTGTTGCAGGGCTGCGCTGAACTAATCTTTGGTGACGGTAAAACGATAACCTTAAAAGCGGGTGATAGCCTTAACATTCCCGCACACCAAAAGCACAAAGTAAGCTACACAGACACTTTAGAGCCAACTATTTGGCTTGCTATTTTTTACTAATCAAAACTTAGGTTAAATAAAACTAAAGTCGCCAACAAAGACTTGGCTGTCGTTGGAAACTTGGGTAAACCACTCTTTTAGGCTTTCAATTGCAGCGGTTGTTTTTGCTGCAACAGTATTGCGGTGTGGCGTCACGGCATAAACACTATATTCTCTTAATGACCACTCAGTACACAATCTTTTAAGTCTACCTGATGAAAGGTGGTGCCTAATTTCTGGTTCAGGTAAAACACCATAGCCGATGCCATCTAGCGTGAGCTGAATGCAAGCCTGCATATTATTCACCATAAAACGTGCTGTTGGCAGCGCCACTTGCTGATGAGTTTGTTGATGGCTCAAATGATAGGGGTTTTGTTTGCTACTCGAATGACCAATCAAAGCGTGAGGCGCTAAGCTTTCTGGGTGCGATATATTGAGTTGTGCCAATGGATGGTGGCAACTAACGCAGGGGATAAGTTGCCAGTCAGCAAGATGACGAGCAATGAGGTTTGAGTCCTGTAAAGGGCCTATACAGATAGCCAAGTCGACACCTTCAGTAATGATGTCAATGGGCTCGTCAGTCAGGATCAAATCGACTTTTATTTGTGGAAACTGTTCACTCAAATAGCGCAGTGGCTTACTGAGTAGCCCTCCTCCAAACCCGATGGGGGCAGAAATCTTCAATATGCCAGATGGCGTATGTTGTAATAACTCAAGTTCATGCTCTGCCTGTTCTGCGGTTTGCAGTATTTGTATCGCGGACTTGTAATAGATAGTACCAGCTTCAGTGAGTGTTAGGCTGCGAGTATTACGATTAAATAAACTTAGGCCTATGTCTTGCTCTAATTTACTGATCTGCTGGCTAACGGCTGAGGTGGTCATGTGCAATAAGTCAGCGGCTTTGCTCATACTGCCTGCTTCTACTGTTTTGGCGAACACTTTAAGTCCGCGAGTCAATTTTTGATTCATTGTTAAGCCCTGCTTAAAATACCTTTAAGAAAAATCGCATTGCTCCAAAATACGCAATCATCATAACATTACAAATGAAAATAATTGTTATTTATCTTGTATTCTATCATGGAGGTTTCTCGATGTTGATGGCCTGTCGTAGTTTGGCGCCACTCTCTTTAGCTGTTGCAGCTGCCCTGCCTTTTTCCTCACTTGCACAAAGTGATGCAAAATCAGAAATAAAAGAAGAGATGGAAGTGATCGTCGTATCCGCTTCTGGATTTGAGCAACTGCTAAAAAATGCGCCGGCGTCTGTTAGCGTTATCAACCAAGAGGAGCTACAGCAGCGCTTTTATCGAGACCTTACCGATGCCATGACAGATGTTCCCGGAGTTGTAGTAACTGGAGGCGGAGACAGGGAAGATATTAGCCTTCGCGGCATGGGCAGTCAGTACACGCTTATCTTAGTCGACGGGCAAAGACAAAGTTCGCGTGAGACTCGGCCAAATAGTGACGGTCCAGGTGTTGAAGGTGCATGGACGCCTCCTGTTGCTGCCATCGAACGTATCGAAGTTGTACGCGGGCCTATGTCTTCGCTGTATGGCTCTGATGCAATTGGCGGCGTAATTAACATTATCACTAAAAAAACGCCTGACGAGTGGCACGGAGAAGTCAGAGTTGATGCAACCAGCCAAGAAAACAGTCGCTCAGGTGATATTTATCAGGCTAATTTCTTTGCAGCAGGCTCGCTAATCAAAGATACCTTAGGGGTACAAATTTACGGCCAAACTACGCACAGAGATGAAGACGAAATCGTGTCTGGCTTTAGAGGTCGCGATGCAGATACGCTGAAGGTAAAACTGGCCTATACACCATCAGATGAACACGAATGGTTATTGGATTATGGTATTGCTTCACAAACGCTTGATACGACGCTAGGTAAAACAGTAGCACCGCTTGCGCCAGGTGAGCCGTGTGGCCGCCGTGGTTGTCCTGAGTCCACTACAACCGAATACGATAGTGAGTCAATCTCTTTGACGCATAACGGTTATTGGTCATTTGGTAGCTCTCGTAGTTACCTAAAACATGAAGAGTTTGATAATAAATCCCGCGAGATGACGGTCAAAAACGTAGACTTCCAGTCTCTTTGGACGTTACCGCTTGGCGAGTCTCATACTAGCTCAATCGGTGTTGCCTATCTTAATGAAGATTTGACCGACAAAACCAGTAACCGCATTAGTGATTTGCAGCAAGTCGACAACGATCAGTGGTCGGTATTTGCTGAGGATGAGTGGCGCATCGTTGAGCCATTTGCCCTGACTATGGGCCTACGCTACGACAAAGACGGTAACTTTGGCGGCCACGTTAGCCCGCGCTTATACGGTGTTTATACTGCATCAGAGGCGGTGACGGTTAAAGGTGGGATCTCAACCGGATTTAGAGCGCCGAACTTGCGTCAAAGTACTGCGGCGTGGGGCCAAGTGAGTCGTGGTGGCAATATTTATGGAAATCCAGACTTAAGCCCTGAAACCTCAATTAATTACGAGGTAGGTGTATACGTTGAGCTTGCTAAAGGGATCAGCACCTCAGCAACGGTATTCTATAACGAGTTTGATGATAAAATTTCACGGGTTTCGTGCCCACTAACTCAATGCACGGACGGCCCTAACGAGTTTGGCTCGTTACCGACAACCTATGTCAACGTTGATGAAGCCGTAACCCAAGGTGGTGAAATTAGCTTCTCGGGTCAATTGACGGAAAAACTAAAGCTTAGCGCAAACTATACCTACACAGATTCGGAGCAAAAAACCGGAGTGTATGCTGGTAGCCCATTAAACCAGTTACCTAAACATTTGTTCCAAACTTCGCTTAATTATCAGTATTCGGATGAGCTGAGCACGTGGTTACGTTTCCATTATCGTGGTGAAGAAAGCCAGCCTGTAACAGGGCCTTCGCAAAGTAGCTTAGTCGCACCTTCGTATAACCTAACTGATTTAGGTGCAAATTATCAACTGAACGAAGCAATTAAGCTTGGATTTGGGATTTACAACCTCTTCGATGAAGAAATTACTGAAGCAGAATACGGCTACTTTGAAGATGGTCGTCGCTATTGGGCTTCATTGGCGTGGAGCTTTTAATGACACGAGCTCGCTCAGCGGCTAAGTCGTCGAATCGGCGACTTAAAAAGCTGTTTGATTGGCGCACTTGGCATTGGATGAGCTCTGCCGTGTGTTTGGTGGGAATGCTGCTGTTTGCCGTGACTGGGATCACCTTAAATCACGCAAGCCAGATAGAAGCTGCACCTACTACATATGCTAAAGAAGCGGTGCTGCCAAGCGCTTTGTTGACCCAGCTTAACGCGGCGGCAGAGCAAACAGCGCTGCCGCACAGCTTTCAATCTTGGTATCAGTCACACACAGGCTCGGCGTTACCTGCACTACAGCAAGTGCAGTGGAGTGAGTACGAATTGTATGTTGCGCTGCCAAGAGCTGGTGGCGATGGCTGGTTTAGCATCGCCCTTGATAGCGGTGAGTTTTATCAAGAGATCACGGATCGTGGTTGGGTATCATACCTTAACGATCTTCACAAAGGACGTAATACAGGATTTGCATGGCGTATGTTTATTGATGTGTTTTCAGTAGCTTGTGTAGTGTTTTCACTCACAGGGTTATGGCTTTTATACAAGCATTCTCGAGGAAGAAAGTCGACTTGGCCGCTCGTAGCAGCAGGCTTTGTATTACCTGTTTTAGTGCTGATGGTACCCGCGCACGCTAAAGCTGATGAAGTTGAAATCACTATCCCGCGCTTAAACGTTGCGGAATATCACCCACCTTATGTAGCAGTATGGCTGGCAGACAGCAAGCAACAGCGAGTTGCCGATATTGCCGTTTGGTATGACGTTAACATGGCCGATAAAGAGGGTGAAAAGTGGTTAAAAGACTTACGCCTTTGGTGGCGTAGAAGCGGTCGTAGCCTATCCATGCCTGTAGATGGCGTGACTGGTGCGACAAGGCGTCCAGGTACGGCAAAGATTGATTTAACCCCTTGGCGCGATGAGTTTAAAGCTTTACCTGCGGGTGAGTACACGCTGTTTGTAGAGGCTGCTCGTGAGCTTGGAGGTCGTGAAGTATTGAAACTGCCAGTGACCTTACCTATCACTGCGCCTGTCACTGTGATTGCAGAAGGTAAATCGGAACTCGCTACAACAATTTTAACAATGGAGCCTTAATC
Organism: Pseudoalteromonas sp. JC3; assembly: GCF_030291895.1. Lineage (NCBI taxonomy): Bacteria > Pseudomonadati > Pseudomonadota > Gammaproteobacteria > Alteromonadales > Pseudoalteromonadaceae > Pseudoalteromonas > Pseudoalteromonas sp. JC3. The sequence continues at coordinate 572,146 of NZ_CP127856.1, forward strand.
GTGAAAATTTCAACGTTAGTTTCTGGTGTCTTAGTTGCCTTAGCCGCATATAGCCCGTTAAGTGAAGCACACCGAGTATGGATAAAGCCAAGTACCACCGTGGTATCTGGTGACAGCGAATGGATCACGTTTGATGCTGCCATCGCCAACGGGATCTTTAACCCAGATCATTATGCTTATCCACTAGAGCGCCTATCTGCACTGTCTCCTTCTGGTAGCAAGGTTGAGCTTAAGAACGCCGCAAAACTTAAGTATCGCAGTGTGTTTGACATTGAGCTCAATCAGCAAGGCACTTACAAAGTGTTTAATCAAAGTCGCTCGCTGGTGGCGCGCTGGACTGATGAAAACGGTGAAAAGCATTACTGGCCAGGACGCGGCAAAGTTGGTTCAGTAGAAGCCTTTAACAAAGAAGTACCAAAAACGGCAAAAGATTTAAGTGTGACCGACGTTGCAAGACGATTAGAAGTATTTGTAACTTTGGGCGCACCAAATAATACCGCGCTTAAGCCAACCGGCAAAGGGCTAGAACTAAACCCGGTTACTCACCCTAATGATTTGTACACCGGTGAACCAATTACCTTGCAGTATACGATGGATGGTGAACCTGCCAAGGGTGCAGAAGTGATAGTGGTACGTCAGGATGAAAAGTACCGTGATAACAGTCAACCAAGCAAATATACAACGAATGCCAAAGGTGAAGTGACGCTAACACTATCTGAGCCAGGCATGTATTGGTTTGAAGTGGAATATGAAGACGACAAAGCACAAGCACCCGCCACAAAACGTGCCGGCAGCTATGTCACGACCCTCGAGGTATTACCGCTTTAATCCATCGTCCCCATGTGGTTTGAGACGTGCAGTCGTCTCAGCCCATTTAATTTAGTGGTCATAACAGAGACGCCACTAAGTGCCCAAAGGGGGAGGCGTTCCTTCCTCCCCCTTTTCTTCCTTCTATGACTATTAATCACGCAGCGGTAGAACTTTTATGTTGGTAAGCTGACTGCAAAAATACTCATTGTGAGAGACCAGTATAAATCCACAAGGAAGCTGATTAAGCATGGCAGCAAGCTCTTCTTGTGCTTCGAGGTCGAGGTGATTATCCGGCTCGTCAAGCAATAAAAAGCCTTGCAGTTGCACGGCCAGCACGATGGCCGCTTTCATTCTCTCGCCACCACTGAGACTCGTGATAGGTCCTGAAATCTTATCTAGACTCAGACCAACGCTTGCAAAGCTGGTGATGATATTATGATGTGGCGTGTCAAGTGAGCGCTCGGCAATATCTAAAACGCTATGGTCCTGTTCAAGCCAAGCGCAATGCTGATCTAAGTAAATACATGTTGTTGGGCGCTGGATTTCTCCGCGCTTTAACTCTAGCTTACCTGCAAGGGTTTTAAGCAAGGTCGATTTTCCGATGCCATTTTCTCCAATTACCCTGAGCTTTTGTGTTGTATCCGCAAAAAGGTTCAGTGTCTTTTCCGGTCCAAAGCACAGTTCGGCTTCACATAAGCGGATCTTTTCTTTCGCTCGCAGAGCTGAATTAAAATGAAACTGCTGTTTGTCTTCTCGATAGTAAACTGCATTTTTCTTAACCCTATCTTGAGCTTGCTGAATTTTATGGGTTTGTCCGGCATGACGCTTACTTCCTCTGTCTGACTTAAAGTCAGTAACCAGTTTACTTTGGCTACCAGCGCGCACTTGTGCTTTTCCTTTACTGGCCTGCCGTTGATGTTGCAGATCCGCTGCAATCATGGCTTGTTTAAGTGCTTTTTGTGCTGCGCGATTTGCCAAATGTTGTTGTTTTTGTCGAGCTTGAGTTTGAAGGAGTGTCTCTCTGAAGGCGTCAAATCCAAGCGAGTGATGAGTTAGCTCCCCCTGTTTTATGTGCAGTATATGGTCGGCTGCATCCAATAAAATAGGATCGTGTGTGACGGCAACCACACCATGTTTGTGGTGCTTTAGCTGCTCAGCTAGCCAGTGCTTATTGACGCTGTCCATGTGGTTACTCGGCTCATCCAGTAATAGGATTGCAGGCTGAGATTGTAGTATCTCAATATAAACACGCATTCGCTCTCCTGGACTAAGCCTTGTAAAGGGGGTTTCCAAAGTGAGTTCTAGCGGTGCAAGTGTTGCTTGCCAACTTGATTCTAACTGCCAATCATCTGAGATTAAGTCAAAATCGTGCTCAGAGGCTAACCCCTGATGGGCTCGATGCAGTGCTACTAGCTTCTCTTTAAGCCCGAGTAGTTCAGAAACGGTGGTAAAGCGGTTAGTCGCATCTTGTGGGAGATAGAAGCATTTTCCATGGCTTTGTCGCTCGCCCGAGGTTAGAGGCTGTTCACCGGATAAGACTTTGAGTAAGTGTGATTTGCCCGCCCCATTTGGGCCCGTTATCGCAATAAATTGCCGCTCTATTGTTAAGTCGAAATCGCTAAATAAACATTGACCATTTGCAAGCGTCAAGTTTGCTTGCTTTACCTGTATCCAAGGCATCATTAATGCTCCTAGTTGCAGCAGTGCAAAAGGCTAAAGGCACAAAGACTCGTAAAAGCGGTAAAAAGTAAAATAGAAAATGAGAGTCTATAGATTGGTCTGAGAAGCCTCAAAGATAACCATAAGCCTTGCACTGGAAATTAATAATAAGTTCGTCAGTTACAAAGGGCTTAGTTATTCATTGTGATGGCAACTCCTAATGAGGAAATAAAACGAATAGAGGCAAATAATTAGCGATAAATCGTGCCCACGCTTATTTTGCAGGCACAAGGGCCTGTTGATCTTTGCTGTTTGACTTTTGTTCTCCTGAGTGTGTTTTGGTCGCGACGCTCGACTTGCCGCCTAGTAATCTAGGCAAAAGTTGAGCAACAATGAACAAAGCGCACTCAGGTGAACCCAAAGGGCAGCGCTTGATTAGCATTTCTACTGTGTTATCGCCTGACTCACATAGAATAACTATGCTACGCAGGCTCTGCCTTGTATAAATACCAATCAAACTGCTGCAAAAACAAACTTGAAAGATACACAGGCCCTAGATTAAATGTCAAGGCGCGGAATTGATTAAATTACAATTGAATGGGCATAAATGGTTTGATTAAGACACCGACCACAAGGGCCAGCAACACACTGACAAGCGTGCCCAACATCACGTATTCGGTGAGCTTTCTGTCTTGGCTTTGGGTTAGATCGCCAAAGCGAAATACCGATTTAGCGGCGAGAATAAAGCCGATAGCAGCCCAGCTATCCAGTAACATGCAGCTCAGTAGTAATACACGTTCAAGTTGACCAATTAAACTTCCTGCTTGCGGCAGGCTATCAAGAGCTGAATTATTGAGTTGCCAACGTTCAAGCAGCATGCTGGTGAATATCGATGCAGGATGCAATACCATTAAATAGCCCACAACCAATATTAGCAGCTGGACATTAGCAAAAAGCTTTGCAAAGGCACTGAGCGCAATTTCAGGCTCAGCAATGTGCCAAGTGACGGCCACTAATATGGCAATATGTGCACATTGGTCTAGCACAAAAGGAATAACGCCTTTGTTAGAATAGGATTTAGCTAAGTCGATACAATAGTGGCTAATACCTACCGCTAGCGCAAAGAGCAGCGCATTCCACTGTGCTCCCCAAAACAAAGTCGACTGCCAAAGTAGGATGATTGCAAGTGCAGCCCCGCCATGCGCGACACTATGCCACAACAACTTGATGGACTTATAGTGACGGGTATTTCTGTCATGCACCCAGCTCATAGGTTGGAGGTAAAAGTCAGTGATTGTGTGGCCTATTACTAACCACAATAACAATACTTGCCATTCGTTCATTAAGTCCACCTCGTGATATTTAAGTGTTGAGCATTCGACTATTGGTGTGAGCGTGCAATTGCTAAAAATTGATCTAATAAAGCGTAGTGTGCGCTATTGAGTAATTTAGTTACGTTCACCCGACTGGTGTTGAGTTGTTTTGCAATATCGGCATGGCTCAACTTAGGGTGTGAAATATGAATAAAAGCGGCCTCTGCTTGTTTTTGGGTTAAGTTCGAAAGTAATAAATCCACAAATGCCAGATTTAGTGCAAAGTGGGCATTACTGTCATTGTTATACCTGAGTCTTGCTTGTCCAATTGCGTCCAACCCTCGGCCCGCAAGTACCAGCGCAGCACCTGTCGCGGTTGATAAATCTGCTGCTGTGATATTAACGTCACCGATCGCGAGGCTGAGTCTGGCATCGCTATGTCGGCTAATTAAAAACAATCTTAGCTGTAATGCCACATTGAACAGTTTCGTAGCATCTGGCAACACAAGCTGAAAGCCGTCGCCGCGGTAAAAACTATAATAGCCCTGTTCCACAGTCGCTATTTCAGCTAAGTAATCCTTTAACTCGCTTTGCAGCCTTGTAAGTTGTAATTGTGACAGTGACTGTGAGCCGACAATGTCTGCTGTGATCACCGCACCTTGAGGTATTGATGCCATAAAGGTAACTTAATTTGGTTACATTTAAATAAGTAACTGATATTGGTTACATTGATTTTGGTATGAAGCTGGATAAAAAGCAAGCAGTCGCTAAGGTTTGTTCGCTTTGGTAGTATTTTACCAAAGCGAACGCAGGTATGGAGGTAGACAAAGCTCCCGCATATGTGAGAAATAGACGTTTATTAACTGTCCTTAATCTTACAGGTCGCTAAAGCTTAAGTTTTTGATTTTGTTTATTTTTACCCTGTTTATCCTTATACTGATAATTATAATAATTGGCATTGTTAGCGCGTGCGCTAGGCATACTGGGGATTTATGGTAGAACAATATTGGGTTGGTGATTTTTTTGTCGATTTATCACGTAACCAGATTTCACACCAAGGTGAATGTCAAACGCTTGCACCAAAGGCTCTGGCGGTGCTCACTTGCTTGGCTCAGAATCAAGGCAAAGTGATGAGTCTTGATACTTTGCTTGATACAGTATGGCCAGATACCGTGGTCTCTCCTAATACTTTGCAGCGTAGTATTGCGCAATTGAGAAAGGCGCTTGGGGATGATGGTAAGGTGCAAGCTTACATCCAAACGCATGCTAAAAAAGGGTATAGCTTAGAGTGTGAAGTACGTTGGGGAGGGCAAACGAGCGAGCTGACGAATGCTGAGCCGCAACTCGAGGTGATGCCAATCCCTGAACCTGAAATGCAACAAGATAAGCACCTCAATCAAAGTTGGAATAAACACCTTTATGTGTTTGTTTTACTCGCCTTCACTATTTTGCTTGGGGCTATTGGCTATCAATATTTTTCCACCAAAAAACCTTCACCACTGTTCTTTGATACTTTGCGCTCATTGACCGCAACTGACGACAAAGAATTTGATGCAAGCTATTCCCCAGATGGTCAGTACATTGTTTTTCACCGCTATTTAGATAAGTTTTGCGATAATAAGATATGGGCAAAAAAGGCGGATACCCAACAAGAGATCCTGCTCACAGAGCGCTTTGGAGCATACGGCAGGCATAGTTTCTCAAAAGATGGTGAGCAGTTGCTGTTTTTGGCCACCGACGCTTGTAGTGGCGAACCAGTTACACAAAAGCGCTGCTACGACCTTGTAACTCTCGATTTTACTAAGGCATTGGAAAGCCCTCAGCAGCCAAAAGTTATTCTCCAGTGTAAAAACTCGGTGGTTGATAAGCCTATCTGGCTGAACGATGGCAATGTGGTATTGAAGCAAAAACAAGGCGAGCGCTGGAAGCTGATCAATTACTCCATTGACGGCGACAGCGGTGTCGATCTTTATATCGTAGAAGACGGGACGTTGATTGATTACGCCTATTCTCCTCAAGATGATTTAATCGCGGTCAGTAGTATTCATGCCGATGGCCTACATTATATCGATATGCTAAAACCTGACGGTGAGTTGCTCTCTAGTCATCAGATCCAGCGGCCGCCGGAAATTACTAAATTTCACGATATCTACCCAAGTTTTGACCCACTCAACCAGCAATTGATTTTTAGTACCGGACGTCAGCTATTTAGTCTGACTTATGACGGGCTTGTGAGTAAAATTCAATTGCCGTTTTCGGATCGAATGAGGCAGCCTGAATTTCGCCCTGATGGCAAAAGTATACTGATGATCAAAGGACCTTACGACGGTGATATCGTAAAATTACCACTGACACAGTTAGCACAAGGCGCTCAAACATACACCAGCTTTGCACGAACCAACCTTGGTGAAGATCAGGCTGTTTTTCAGCCTGATGGAGACTTAGTGGCATTTTGGTCGGAACGCTCAGGTACTGAACAGGTGTGGCTAAGCGATGGCAATAACACGCGACAACTGACTAACTTCCCGTTAGATACTTTTATTCGCGGGATCCACTGGGCTGAGGATGGCCAAAGCATATTGGTCAGTGCCAGTGGTGTACTGACACAAATTGCTTTAGATGGTAGCTTGACATCTTACCCGCACGCCTACCCTGTTTTACGCTTATATCAATGGAAAAGTGCAACACAACGTGCACTAACACAGATTAGGGTAAAGGGAGAAATGAAGTTAGCTGCTTATGATTTTGCTCAACAATCGTTTCAAATATTGACGCAGCAACCTGTGCTGTGGGCACTTGAAAGTGAACACGGTAAAGTTGTGTATAAGGATAGACTTGATCAGTTTTGGCAAATAGGCGCTGTTGAACCTCAGCGGATCAGTGCACTAAACAATCAAGGCGGCAGAGGAAAATCTTTTGTAATGCGCGGCAATGGGATATATGGCGTCAATGAAGACAATCAACTTTGGTCCTATGATTTAGACAAAACGTCGTTTACCATACTCGGCGAAGTGCCTACCAGTGTCGACTATCTCACCGACATTAACGACAACGATGTGCTTTTGATAAATCGAATATCGGCCAAGAAAGAAGTGGTAGAGCTTACGGTTGCGAATCAATAACTGGAGTATCAAAATGAGCAAATTAGCTCAATATCAGCGTTTTAGGCAAGAGCTAGGGCTATTGCTCGCACAAAATACAAAGGCTATGGGTTTGTACTTGGTTTTCTGCTAAACCTCAGTATTTGGCATATTGCATCTCAGTTTGTAGCTGATCCCTTTGTCTCTAACTTTTGGAATCAAGTATTTGTTTCCTTGCTCTTTTCTGCGGTTTTTTGCCTGCGTGCAGAACGAAAACCAACTTAATTTACTTACTGAAAAGAAAGGCACAACACGCATGTGCCTTTTTACAGCAAGCGCGGCTATAAACAATATTGTGAAATGATCTGATATACTTGGTTGATATTGTCGCCCGCTTTAAATTCTTTACTAATTGGTGTTGGGTCTGAGCCAATCCAGATTTTTAATTCGGCATCAAGGTCGAAGTGACCCGCAGATTCTTTGCTGTATTTTGTGATTTTGCTATACGGAATGCTGAGCATTTCTACTTTGCTGCCCGTCATGCCTTGCTTGTCGATTAAAATTAGACGCTTGTTGGTAAAAATAAACAAGTCGCGGATCACCTTGTAAGCTTGTGCAACTTCTTCTCCAGCAATTAATGTATCTGCTAATAACTTATCTACTTCGCTACTGTCTACTTCGCTTGCATTACCGAGCAGACCACTTAATAGTCCCATTGTTGTTCTCCGTTTTATTTCAATTCGTCTTAGGCTGATCTCAAGATAGTGCTTAGGTCGAAATGAATTAATGATGAAAGTGCAAAACCAGCATAGAAAAGCGCGCTGATTTTGCCAAATAAATAACCTGAGTTTGGAGTAAGGAGTTAGCTTATATCTCTTATTAAACAAATTTTGCCATCGCGGAACGCAAACTCTGAGCGGCCTTGCAAGGAGATGCTTTGTCCTGCTTTCATGCCATTGGCTAAGTCTTGGGCTAATTTAGCTTTGTAGGTTACATGAACAATAAACAGATCATTGTCTTGCGTGGCAGCGGTTAAAGATTGATTGCGTTCTGAAAATAACTTAGCAGACTGATTTGCTAATTCTGCAAATTCCATTTTACTGGTTGTACGCGTTGTAATTTCACCATTGGCAAGATTCTCAAACACGACATCATCCGTGAGCTGAGCTAGCATTCCCGGAATATCAAAATGATTGTAGGCAGAGATATAGTTTTTCACTAAGGTTTCCATTTTTTCCTCCTTGGTGTAATGGATGCTAATAAAAATTTAGATCGGTTTGTTCAATTTCGCACACTCTTTTTACCACTTTTTGCTGTGCCATCATTCGCATAAATCGGCCCAAATGTGCATAGTCTTTTGGCGCAGTATTAAACCCACTTGCCCAATGGGCCAGCATAAATAAATAATAATCACAAAGCGTGAGATGTTCACCAACTAAGTAGGTGTTTGTTGCTAACTGCTTGTCGATAAGTGCAAACATGTCGCTGACTCGTTGCTCAGCGGCTTGAGACATGGTCTTGCTGCTCTCTGGTGACAGCTGATATTTTTCAGGATAGAAATACAACATGAGTTCTGGCTGAACCGTCGTGGTTAAATAAAAAAGCCACTGATAAAACGTGGCTCTCTGTGGGGTTGCTGGCGCTGGGATAAGTTTTCCTTCAGGGTGCTTTTCGCATAAATGCAAACAAATTGCTGCACTCTCGAAGATGATTTGGTCACCGTCGACCAATGTCGGGATCCGTCCTGTAGGATTGAGTTCTAAATAGGTCGCAGACTTTTGTTGTTGCGTTTTTCTATCGACCAAGAGCAGTTCTTTTTCTAGTTGTAGGTGCTCAAGTACGAGATGTGGTGCCCAACTGGCATTACGAGGGTAGTAAAACAACTGATACATCTTTTGCTATTCCTTGACGATACTTTTTGTTAGCGTGCAATTGGTATTAGATGGTTGCAACTTTTATGGAGGCTGTAAACCGTTATTTTGCTTTTAGCTGGGAGAATCAAAAATGTATATTGGCAAGCTGTCGAAGCAAACTGGGCTGTCAGTCAAGGCCATTCGCTTTTATGAAGAGAAAGGGCTTATTCCTACCCCGGAGCGTGTTGGTAAATATCGCGTCTATTCTCAAGTAGATGTCGATCTGCTGTTATTAATAAAAGAAGCAAAATCGCTCGGTGTGTCGATTAAGCAATTACAGCAAGTGATTGAAATTAAAGGGCGGCAAGTCAACTGGGTCGAAATCAACACATTTTTAGTCGAACTCAAAGCATCCTGCATAGAGCAAGTTGCGCAGCTTCAGCAAAAAATACAACGTATTGAACATTGCATCGCATCACTTGATGAATGTCCACAGATAAAACTATCCTAACCTGAGGTTTGGATAAGGAATGTTCCAACTCATTGTTGCTAAAGCACAACTTAGTTTTTTCCTTGTCTAGCCAGCAAGATTTAGGGAAAACACCGCTTCCGCGTCCTGCTCTCGCTAAGGTACCTACATCCTGTAGGCAAGGCGAATTTACGCACCAATAGCTGGCTATTGGAAGTAAATTTAACGCAGTTAGCGCTAAAACTGGCTGCTAGAAAGGCATTAATTATCCGCAGCTCAGGTTATCCTAGTCTCAGGTAGAATAACTTGACTCTCCCGTTAAGGGGAGACAGTACACTCGTTTCTCAGTCATGTGATAAGGAAACGACGATGAAAAAAATACTGCTACTAAACGGTAACCCCAAAACCAAAGGCCTGTGCCACGCTATCACCACAAGTTATGAGCAAGCTGCAAACACCCAACATCAAGTACGCAGAATGGAGCTTAGTGAGATGCACTTTGAAATCAATTTGATGTATGGTTATGAAGCGAGCCAACCATTAGAGCCATGCCTTAAGCAATTCCAAGAGAACTTACTGTGGGCGCAGCACATTGTGATAGTAAGCCCAATTTGGTGGTTGGCGTTACCAGCCAAGCTCAAAGGGCTAATAGATAGAGCATTACTTCCAGGCTTTGCTTTTAAATACAGTGAGGCCGGCACTGAAATTGAAAAGCTTCTACCGCATAAAACCGCAAGAGTCATTCTCACCTCAGACACGCCGCAAACTTATTTGGAAGAAGTTGCTGCTGGGCTTATGGCTCAACTAGAACATGGGACACTAGGATTTTGTGGTATAGAGCCAACTCAACATACGCTATTTGGCCCTGCGCACTTAGCAACTCCTGAGGTAATTGATAACTGGCTGAGTGAAGTGACAAGTCTAGCCGTGCGGGGTGAGTGAATAAAAACACATAACTTCTATTGCTAAGCTTATTTTAAATCAAAATTTGCAATGCCGAATGTTGCTATCTTTTACACCAAGATGGCAACTTGGGCGGAGTGTATGCGAATTTGGAGTTTATTACTTTTTGCGTTTCCATTATTGGGAGCTACAAATGAGCCAATTCTGCCACTTGAGCCTGCAATAGGGCTTGATGCCGATAAAGTCAGCTTGGGCAGATCACTTTTTTTTGATAAGCGGCTTTCCCGAGGAAACCAAGTCAGCTGTGCGTCATGTCACCAATTACCCAGTCATGGCGCGGATGTAAAGCCCCTTTCCAGTGGCGTTAATGGCGCACTCGGTGAGCTAAAAACTCCAACTGTTTACAATGCGGCTTTAAATATTCGTCAAGCTTGGGATGGCCGTGCGCAATCGCTTTATGATCAAATCGACTCACCTATCTTAAACCCAAAAGAGCATGATATGACTTGGCCAGAAGTCGTTGCCAAGTTAAATCAAGATAAAACGCTGGTCGCGCAATTTACTAAAGTGTACTCGCAGGGCGTAACGAAACACACGGTAAAAGACGCAATAGCGACTTTTGAAGGGTCGTTAATCACGCTTAATGCACCGTTTGATTTATGGCTTAAGGATAACAGCATAGGATTACCTAAGTCGGCTATTGCCGGTTATGAGTTATTTAAACGGTATGGTTGCATTAGTTGTCATCAAGGACGCAATGTTGGTGGCAATATGTTTGCCAAAATGGGCACCTTTGGTGATTATTTTGGCGATAGAAATACACCAATTCAAAAAGCGGATTATGGTCGTTTTAACGTCACTGGCAATGAGCAAGATCGTTTTGTGTTCAAAGTACCGAGCTTGCGACTTGCTAGCAAACAAGCATACTTTTTTCACGATGCTAGTCATAGCAGCCTAGAAGCCGCCGTTGCGACCATGGCCAAATACCAACTTGGCCGCAATATCTCAGACTCCGATATTAACAAGCTAGTTGCCTTTATTGACAGCCTAGCAGGACATCACCACGAAATGGATTTGGAAAACCACGAATGAAGAATAAGGCCTTCATTGGTGTGCAAGCGTTACTGCTGTGCGCGCCAATTGCGCTTTTTGCGTATTTTTACTCGCAGCAAGAGCTCAGCAGTCAAACACACCAAGCACGAGTTACCCTGCTCTTTGAAGCCAAAAGTATTGATGCCAAACTGGATGCCGCTGTGTTACAAATGCTTAGTGCACAGCTCAATCAATATGATGAGTTAGCGCAATTAGCGCATGCAATTGATGCTTTGAATACACCACAGCGAGATGCATTATTTGCAGAAGCCACGCCTGACATTCGACAGCAATTTGATGCTTATCGTCGGTTACTCAGTAATAAAGTATTGCAAGTCGAGTCCATTAAAACTGCGGCGGCAAATATTAAAAATAGCCTGCTTTATCTCCCCGAGTTGCTAATCGAGCTGGAGCAGAGTGAGCCCGAACTGGCAACCCACGCCAATAGAATGCTTGCTAATTTAATGTTGGGTCAGCTCTATGAATTTGTCGCAGAGCCTTTACTGACCATCAACTCTGAAAGTGGCTTAGAGCAGCTTATCTATCAGCATTTTAACGTCGCGCTTGCTAACAGTGCAGAATTAAAAAAGGCAAAACAACGCTTTTTGTCTTTGCCGAGTGATCAAGCTTTTTCAGCCCTTTACGCGGCATATAGCCAGCATCACAGTGAAACCATAGAAAAAACCAAGCATCAAAGTGAATTGCTTTTACTGCTGACCATTGTGCTATTTTTGCTCTTGATTGTGTTTGCAAATCGGCTTTATGTGGCCAAAAATAAAATTCTGAGCACCAGCCAAACTTTGTCTGATGCCGTTGCGCGTTTAACCGAAGGCTTTGCTCTTTTTAGTCGCAGTGGCAATTTGCTGCTCTGTAACAGTGCTTGGCGTAATCATTTTGCAATTGCCGATAGCGAAAAAATGCCACGCAAGTTAGAAGAGTGGCAGCAGCAGTTTGGAGAAATTTTTAACTCCGACGCCAATTTGCATCAAACCGAATCTGGCGCTTGGTTACAGGTAAAACAAACGAATACACACAACAATGGCCAAGTGTTTGTGAGTGTTAATGTTTCCCTTTTTAAACAAGCGGAAGAAGAGCTTCGCAAGTGGGGCCATGCCATTGAGCAAAGCCCCTCTTCTATTGTGATCACCGATCCTCGTGCTCGCATTGAATACGTTAACCCTAAGTTTGAACAAGTTACTGGGTATTCACTTGAGGATGTGAAAGGACAAACACCCAAAGTACTAGGCTCCAAACAAGGATTTACCGACTACAAAACGCTGTGGCAAACCATCAAACAAGGCAAAGTCTGGCGTGGTGAGTTTTACAATCGCCGTAAGTCTGGAGATTACTATTGGGAGTACGCGTCTATTTCCCCGATTAAAAACCAGCAAGGGGAAATCATTAACTTTATTGCGATCAAAGAAGATATCACTGCACAAAAAAGCGCAAGTGCACAGCTTAAAACCGCAGCGGCGGTATTTAATGCAACGCAAGAAGGGATCATGACCACCAACGCAAAACTTGAGATCACCGCGGTCAATCCAGCTTTCACCAAAATTACTGGATACGAAGAACATGAAGTGCTCGGTCAACGACCTAATATTTTAAGTTCAGGTAAGCATGACAAACATTTTTATGAGCAGATGTGGAGCACCCTCAACTCGCACGGACAGTGGGCAAGTGAGATCTGGAACAAGCGTAAAGACGGTACTTTATATCCAGAGTGGCTAGCAATCAGTGTCGTGCATGATGACAAAGGGCTGGTGCAGCAATACGTTGCTATATTGTCTGATATGACCGAGCGCAAAGCGCAAGAAGAGCAGATTGAATATCAAGCCTATTACGATGTGTTGACCGGACTGCCGAATAGAACGCTATTACTTGAGCGCATTGAGCAAGATATTAAACGCATGAGCCGTACTCATCATCAAAGTGCAGTGTTATTTATTGATTTAGATAGGTTTAAGCGTGTCAATGACACCATGGGTCACGAGGCCGGAGATGCCTTACTTATCTCCGTAGCTAAGCGCTTAAACGGCCTGCTGCGTAAAAGCGATACCTTGAGCCGCTTTGGTGGAGATGAATTTGTATTGTTATTGAGCCAAATTGCGCATCCGGATCATGCTGCTCAAGTAGCCGATAAAATTGTCAAAGCACTGAGCGAACCATTTGTGATCAACGGCTTTGAGGTATTTACGGGGGCAAGCATCGGGATCGCGATTTTACCAAGTGATGCAAAAGATCAAAAAGAGTTATTACGACTTGCCGATTTAGCCATGTATAAAGCAAAAGAAGCGGGACGCAATCAGTATCACTTTTTTGCGCAAGAAATGCAGCAACAGGTGAATCGGCGAGTTGAGCTGGAGCAGCTGCTCCGAGCTGCGCTTGAACATCAGCGCTTAACCGTACATTACCAACCTATTGTCGATACGGTGTCGGGTAAATTATATGGTGTCGAGGCGCTCATGCGCTGGCCAACTGATTTCGGCCAGTATATTTCTCCTGCTGAATTTATTCCTGTCGCTGAAGAAAGCGGTCTTATTGCTCCTCTTGGTGAGTGGTTACTTGCTAAGGCATGTAATGATATTCGCAGATTAAATAAAGCACTTGGCATGAATTGTTATTTGACGGTAAATGTCTCGAGTCAGCAATATCGACTTGGCTTTAACGCCACTACCATTAAACAAATCATACAGCAATCAGGCTTTCTTCCAGAAAATCTAACGCTTGAAATCACAGAAAGCATCTTACTTGAAGATGATAAAGCCGTAACTGCTTGGCTTCAAAGCCTACGGGCAACGGGAGTCAACTTAGCAATCGACGATTTTGGCACTGGCTACTCTTCTCTTAGCTATCTTAAACGCTTCCCCATCAATATATTAAAGATCGACCGAGGTTTTATTCAAGATATAGATCAAAACCAAGATGCTGCCGTTTTGGTCAACGCGATTTTGTCGATGGCGGAGAGTTTATCGCTCAAAGTGATAGCCGAAGGCGTAGAGCAACAAGGACAACTAGATTGCTTAAAAGACCTTGGTTGTCAGTATGTACAAGGATACTTTTATGCCAAACCAATGGCGGTTGAAGGATTAATCGACTGGGTTGAGCAATTTGCCATTGCATCGGAGCGAATACCTCCCAAACTGTGGTTGGATTGAAGTGTGTGGCTTGGGTTGTATTTGGTGAGGGTTCGTGGTGTCTGATCTTACATGCTAGCTTTTGCTCAGTTATTACAGACATATCATTCAGGACTTTTCTCCTTATATCGGAAGTCTAGCAATAAATAATCTACCTCTGTTTTATTTATCCACTTCTCGTCCATTCTTTTGAACCTACATAGAGAATGAAGCAAACAACGTCGCCTATGCCTATTTTTAACTCATAGCAATTATGCTCTTTGCTCGCACCATATAAGCTATCAGTACGATATCTCATACATCACTTTGGATTACTTAATACAGTTCGGTGTAATTTATCGTTTGCATGTTCAGCTCATTTGAGCTCATATGATTAGGTCATATGAGCCGAAAAAATGAGAGAGGTAGGATGGCTACAGCCCAACTAAAAAGCTTCAAGCCCAAGCGTAGTAGCAAAACAAACTTTTGGATTAGTCTTGGAATTGAAGACGCAAATATAGCGCGGACAGAAGCGGTACATCAGGGGTTCAAGCCAAAGGTGTATCGCAATATTATAGAAATGACAAAGCTTTCTCAAAATGAATTTCACACCGTAACTCATATACCTGTTAGCACTATCAAGCGCCGACTTAAAAATGAAGAACGCTTTAGCACCCAAGAAAGCGACGCGATTTATAGGTTGGCTATGTTAATCAAGTTAGCTACCGAGTTATTCAATGATGAGAAAAGAGCATTAGAATGGATTCGTGAAAATGTCTATGGATTGAGTGGCAAGAGACCGCTCGATATGGTGTCAACTACGGTGGACTTTGAGATTGTAAAGGATCTTATAGGAAGAATTAAACACGGGGTTTTCTCATAATGAAGCTTTACCGTTTAACTCAAAAAAAGTTTGCGGACACGCCTTTTAGTCCCGAAGGTGCGAAGCTATATGGCGGTAGATGGAACTCTAAGGGAACAGAATCTTTGTATTTCGCTGAATCAGAGTCGCTGTGCTCTCTAGAAGTATTTGTGCATGTAAATAATGATCCAAAGATAGTAGATCAATACGATCTTTACTGTATAGAGGTGCCTGATGAACTTATTGTAAAGCTTGACGAAGAGGATTTACCTAAAACTTGGAGAAGCATTCCTGCAGGTGAAGAAACACAGGAAATTGGTGATGAGTTTCTAAATGCAGTAAAGCCTCAATACGCTGCCCTACAGGTTCCATCAACCATTTCACCAAGAGATAAAAACTATGTTGTTAACCCGAATCACCCTGCAATGAAAGCAAGTTTTAAAAACCATGAGAAACTTGAGTCTGGATTTGATCCTCGAATTTTTAAATAGTCACGTAAAACTTGCCAAAAGAATAGTTTAGTCAATACAAGTATTAATAAGCTAGCTTTGTGAGGTAATAAGGTAATCTAGCCCTCAGTCGCTGATATCAAAATGTATCCTATATTTCTTATTCACCATTTTTAAACATTTTATCGGTGATTTCTTGGGTAGGCACTCACCCACCCCCCCTTTTTATTGAAAGGTTCTCTCCTTTGCCAACTACTCAACGCAAAATTGCAGTTAGTAAAATTAAGATCTGTAAAAGTAGGCAAAGTACATTGGTAACAATGATTGCCATTCGCTGAAATCTCAGCCCATACATCAGCCAAAAACTAAACACCAACACATACCCGATTAAAAACGTAAAGGACAAGTTGGTTGGGCCTTGGCGCTCAAGTTCGCTGAGTAGCTGGCCGAATAATGCGATAAAACCGATACCGCCGAAGAATACACCGGCGAAATCCCAGTAGGTATCTTTCGTTTGATAAAAGCCTGTCAGCCATGTTTTCATTCGCTTACTTCCTCTGATAAGTAGATATCCTGATAGTGATTGATACGGGCAACAATATGGTCGTGGTGAATTGTGCAAAAACGGTTAACCACGACTACGTCACAGCCTGCGCTAAGTGCGGATCTTACCCCTTGATCTGAGTCTTCAAATGCAAGACATTTAGAGGCTGCCACTCCCAATCGTTTGGCCGCCAATAAAAATGGCTCAGGGTGAGGCTTACCTTGCCCAACATCATCTGCGGTAATTAATATTTTAGGAATAGGTAAACCTGCTGTGGTGAGTCGTGCAATTGCATTGTGGCGATTTGCAGAAGTTGCAATGGCCCATTTGCGTTGCTGTGCTTTTATTTCGCTTAAAAACGATTTAGCTCCAGGAATGGCTGCTACGGTATGGGCAAGGTTGGCTTCAGCTTGTTCCAACAGCTCGACTTCATGCAGGCTATCTAAATGCGGAGTAAATTGTTCTATAAAGTCTTTGAAACGTGCTCCTCGGCCCGTTGTTAATACCATTTCCAAATTGACATGATGTTTCTCACACCAAGGCGCGACGGCCTGTCGTACTGCAACTTCAGAATCAACAAGTGTGCCATCCATATCGAATATCAATCCCTGATAATGGTTCAGGTTGAGTGAATTAAGTGCCATTTTTACTCCTTATGATAATGTTTCATGCATAAACAGGCGTTTATTGATATTAAACCGGCTTTATCATGCATGTGTGTGCAAATAATACGCTTGTATCTCGATCTTTTTCAAGTAAAATTACGCAAAAACATGCAGGAACATGCAATGCTATTGGCAGAACGTCATCAATTCATTCTCGATCAGCTTAATTTACAAGGGCGGATCACCTCAGTGTCCTTAGCGCAAACACTTGATGTGAGCGAAGACACAATCCGTCGGGATTTAAACAAACTGGCTGAGCTTAAGCTCCTGCGGCGTGTTCATGGTGGCGCTTTAGCGCTGCAGGATAATACTCCTGACTATATCGAGCGTTTAGATAAACCCGATACCAGTAAAATTCGTTATATTGAACCTGCCTTAGCGATGCTCGTGCCTGGACAAACGATAGTGATTGATTCTGGCGAGACGTGCCGTTATTTAGCACAACACTTACCTAAAAATATGCCGTTGACTGTGGTTACGGGTTGTCCACTGATCGCCAAAGAGTTGGCCTATCATTCGCTGGTGGATGTGATTGTATTAGGCGGTCCTATGTTTAAACCAGCAATGCGGGTGGTAGGCATGACGGCGATCGAAATGGTGAAACGGATCCGTTTTGATATTGTTTTTATGGGGATTTGCTCGTTCCATATTCACCACGGTTTTAGCGCGAGCTATATAGAAGAAGCGGAGATCCTTTCTGCTACTATTCGTCAGAGCGACCACACTGTGATTATGGGACCGAGTCATAAACTAGATAAAGTCGCTACTTATCAGATTGTTACAGCTAACGAAATTGACGCAATTATTACCGATGAAGAAATCAATCCAAGCTTAAAAAAGCAGATTGAGTCGCTAGAGATAGCGCTTACTTTGGTCTAGGTTAGTTGCATTAGGTTAACAAGTTTATATCGGCTACTTAGCAGCTAGGGTAGCCGACTTACGGTCGAGCTAAACAGCTACATATCTAAGGTTTTAATAAGGTAAAAATATGATTGTTATAGAAACGTTCATTTTTGAATATGGCGCGTTTTAACACCGCTTCTTGCTCAAAACCTGACTTCTCTAGTAGCTTCATTGATGCATGATTGTCGTCAAATACTGCGGCAAAGATCCGTTCAATATTGGTCTCGTTAAATACCTCTGACGTAATGTGTAAAATGGCTTTATGAGTAATTCCTTTACGCCAATGGCTTTTTGCGAGCCAATAGCCTATTTCACCAGAACGCTCATATTCAAACCCGCCAGGGTTAACACCTATACAGCCGATAAGCTGCTGACCATCGCAAATCGCCCGAACATAGCCTTGTTTACTGCCTTCATTTACCCACCACATGGCATCTTGCTCGGTGTAAGGTTGCGGAATTTTTGTTGATAAATACCGAACGACATCGGGATCGTTCAAAATCACGACCATATTGTCAACATCATTGGCTTGGAACGGTCTTAGTTTGAACATTGAGCTCTCTTTCAATAAATTTAAACGTAAATTCATCAATAAGTTACCATTCCCTTTCGAGGTATACAATGCGTGCTTTGTGTAGAGAAAAGTAAGCTGGGGTTGATTGTCGTCATCGGACTTTATTTTGCGTATTTTGATTGCATTAAATAACGTTAATTATTTTAGACGAGGAATGCACAATACTAACTTCAAGCCTTGCACCGCAAATTCTTCAACTGAGATTACCTAACCTGAACTCGGGATAAGAAGTTAGTTAACCTGAGCTGCGGATAATTAATGCCTTTCTAGCAGCCAGTTTTAGCGCTAACTGCGTTGAATTCACTTCCAATAGCCAGCTATTGGTGCGTAAATTCGCCTTGCCTACAGGATGTAGGTACCTTAGCGAGAGCAGGACGTGGAAGCGGTGTTTTCCCTAAAACTCTCTGGCTAGATAAGGAGAAAACTAAGTTGTGCTTTAGCAACAATGAGTTGGAACATTCCTTATCCAAACCTCAGGTTAGTTAAGTTACTAAAATATCTAAGTTCAGGTTACCTATATTGTTTTTATTTTGTTTGCCCTAATAAAGAGAGTGAGATTACAAATTAATTGCAAAGGATTAGGAAGAAAAAACGATGGATAAAAATACCTTAATTGAATTGGTGACTGAGTACTTTAAAAAGATTGATGTTGGAGATTCAAGCTATTTAGACCTATTTCATGATGAAGTGACTTTCTTTTTTCCAAAGTTTGGTGACGCTGTTGGTAAGCAAGCATTACTTGAGTTTGGCGATAAAATTGGCAGCTCACTCAACAGCATTTGGCACGATATTGCGCATTTTAATTTCATTGTGTCTGGAAAAACTGT
The DNA here is from genome assembly GCF_030291895.1 of Pseudoalteromonas sp. JC3. Classification (NCBI taxonomy): domain Bacteria; kingdom Pseudomonadati; phylum Pseudomonadota; class Gammaproteobacteria; order Alteromonadales; family Pseudoalteromonadaceae; genus Pseudoalteromonas; species Pseudoalteromonas sp. JC3. The sequence continues at coordinate 591,265 of NZ_CP127856.1, forward strand.
TGTTGTTGAAGGGCGCGAAGGCGGTGTGATGCGTGATGGTACGCACTGGCCTGATAATCAAATTTCATCTGGCCGTTTTTGTAGTGTGTTCGAATTCTCTGATAACTTGATCACAAGAATGCATATTTATGTTGATCCAGACTTCTCAAGCCAAGATAGTGATAGAATTTCAATATTATCGCGCTAATGTTGAGCGTTTTGATAAAGAAAAGGATAGCTGAATTATGGTTTTCTCTGAAAGTGAAAAAAATACCTTACTCGCACTCAAGGGAGTCGGCCCAACGGTGATAAAGCGTTTTGAAGAAATCGGTATTTGCAGTTTGAGCGAACTTGCGACTTATGAAGTTGAAGAAATAGCTGAGCGGGTCGCTTCTATGTTGCAAACAACTTGTTGGAAAAACAGCCCGCAGGCCAAAGCTGCCATTCAAGCTGCAATCACGAAAGCACGTAAGATGAACTAGCGTGTAAAGCCCCTTTACGGGGCTTATTTAAAGTAGTCTGGTAAACATATTATCTAGGCTTACTAAGCAACAGTTTCTACAAAGTTGAGGTCGAAACGTCCGTCCGGATCTTCTACTTTGATAAGCTCGTTAAGCGGTTTGTTTTTTAATGCCTTATTTTCAGCAAAGATGTCTAACAATAGTGGTTTTACTGCGTTTCCGCATAGCGCCTTGGCGAGTGCTTCATGAGAAAGCTTGAACAACAGGTCCATATTCTCGTCCTCGTCTTCAGCGAGTTCTATATCTTCCCAGCTCTCGAAAATGTCTCTCAGTTTACTGACTTCTGCGCAGTCTTCTTCAAAGTCAGATAAGATGATAAACTCGTCTGAGGCAACGTTTTTATGTTGTTCAAAACGGCTTTCTGGCAGGCTATAGATATTCCAATTTACATCGTAATGCCAAAACTCAACAGATAACGACATATGAGAATAAGCGCTTTGATTTACATAAAATTTTAGTTCGTTGATGCGCTTTTTAATAAGTGTAATTAAAACGTTTTCGTAAGCTTCAATAAGCGTATTTTTATCAAACATAATGTATCCTAACTGCGGTCTTAAATGCTAAGACTACGTGCTCCTATATTTGTTCTCAGTATTAATTCCACTCTACTATGTAAATGTGAACTTTTGTTACTGGCGTTTGCTAAAAGGTAATTTATCCAAAACAGGTTAATTTAACCACCAGTGTAGAAAAAATACCAGCCTATGCAGAGCCAATATGGCTTTAAATTGACAGTGTACGTTTAGTCAAAATAAGCTTGCTGTTTCGTTGTATAGCCATCGCACGATAGGCCCTTTGCTTTGATCTCTGCGTTGCACGATACCCATTTCCACGACCAGCGGGTTAGGAATATGTTCGGTTGATAGCTCGACCAGTTCGTTCATGTACCATGGCGTGTTGACAACATGTTCAGGTACTAATGCCCAACCAACCCCTCTAATAGCTAAACCCATGATGTAATAGTAACTGTCAATATGCCAGTGGCTTGTAGATATGGCTTGTGACTGAGTATTACCAATGCGGTCACGTATAACGAGCTGCCGATGTTGGTTTAGCTCCTCAATGCTTGGAGCAGAATGTTGTGCCAGCGGGTGGTGAGGGGAGCAGATCAAGATTTGTTTAAAGCTGCTAATTGAGGTGAAATCCAGCGATTCTGGCAATGGTTTTTGGTGAAATAAAATGCCTATTTCTGCCCTTTTTGCGCTCACCCATTGTGCAATGTCGTCTTGAGAGCCATTAATAATGGCTAATTTTAATAGCGGAAATTGCTGAGCTAATCGTTCAAACAATGATTCAAATGCGATGATGGGCACTGCTTCATCCATGGCAACAGTGAGAGACACCTCTTCGCCACTATTAAGAGAATTGGCTCTTGATTGCAGGCGCTGACACTGCATGAGCACCGCTTCAGCTTCTTTAAACAGATCGAGGCCAGCTTGATTTAACACTGGCAGTCTGGCGGAGCGGTCAAAAAGTGCAAAACCTAGATCGGCTTCCAAATTGGCAATTGCGGTGCTGACCCGAGATTGTGCCTTCCCCAAGTGTCTTGCTGCAGCTGAAAATGACCCCAACCTGACGGCGGTAACAAAGGCTTCAAGTTGATCGAGTGTCCAATGCATAATGATTAACCTATCCGAATTTCGGATGGATACTAACTTTTACCAATCTCAATTACAAGGATAATAACGGTTTTTTCTTGCTTAAGGATTTCATCATGCTGTTAGATTCAGCGAGCAAAACCCCCACAAAAGACACCAACGTTACCCGCACTTTTTGGCGTTATACCATCCCTGCCGTTGTCGCAATGATGGTCAATGGATTGTACCAAATCGTCGATGGTATTTTTATTGGTCACTACCTTGGTGCTCAGGGGTTGGCTGCTGTAAACCTTGCTTGGCCCATTATAGGGATCATTATTGGTTTTGGCGTTTTAATCGGGATGGGATCTGGCAGTTTGCTGTCGATTTATCGTGGCGCTGGCGACAATACCGATGTGCAGCAGCTGATGGGCACTAGCTTTTGGCTCATCGCTATCTTGACTGTGGTTGCAATGACTGTCCTTGTATTATTCGGACCTACTTTGCTTGAGCTTCAAGGTGCATCGGGTGAGCTTTTACATTCCAGTTTGGCCTATTTGCAGGTATTGAACTGGGGAGCTGGGGTTACCATTGCGGCAGGTGCGTTGCCGTTACTACTAAGAAACAATGGTAAACCAGAAATGGCAACGGCTTTGCTGATTGTAGGGGCGCTCGGCAACATAGTGCTCGATTATTTTATGATTGTGGAAATGCAATGGCAACTTCCCGGTGCTGCACTTGCTACGCTGATTTCACAAGGGATAGTCGCACTTGCAGCGCTCTACTTTTTACTCACTTCTGGTGAAGAAAATAAACCCAAAGGTGCGTTTAATCAGCCCCTAGCCCTAGAAATACTAAAGCAAGGCGCAGCAGGATTGGTGATGTTTTTGTATTTTGGCTTTATCGTTGCGTTACATAACAAGCAGTTGCTGATATTTGCCAGTGAAGTTGAGGTGGCGGCCTTCGCTGTGGTTGGTTACCTTGGCGTTATTTACTATTTTATCGCAGAAGGCGTAGCGAATGGTGTCCAGCCGCCTATCAGTTATTATTATGGAGCAGGCCTTTACCAGCGCATTCACACTATGTTTAAGCTGGCGCTCAAAGTGAGCTTGGGTTTTGGTGTGATGATGGTAACTATGTTTTATCTGTTTCCGAAGGATGTACTTGGGCTCTTCAGTGAGGATTTTGCTTTGCTCAACGCGGCCGAGCGTGGTTTGCAGCTGCATCTATCCACGTTATTCTTGGATGGTTTTATATTTCTTACCTCGATGTACTTTGTTGCGGTAGGTAAAGGCGGTAAAGCGTTGGTTATTTCACTTGGAAACATGTTGGTGCAATTGCCGTTTTTATATTTATTGCCCTTCTGGTTTGGTGTTGATGGGGTGTGGCTTGCGGTGCCTATCTCAAACATCACGTTAACCGTTATTATCATCCCTCTGCTTTGGCGTGATTTATATCAGTTAAAGCATGCAGATATGGAAGCTACGTCAGGTGATAAGCTGTGCGCTTAGTTGCATACTGCAGGCGCTTATTTTAAGCGCTTTCTTAGGGTTATCTTTGGCGTACGTAGTAATTTTTTACCACGCAATCTAAATATCTCACAGCATTCACATGTCTAAATTTAAGCGGTTCGTTTAATTTTCCGAATAAAGGTATTCCGCCACCTAAAATAGTTGGAATGGTCGTGATAATTAGCTCATCAATGAGATCTTGTTGAAGAAAGCTTTGTATGGTTTTTCCGCCATCAATGTATAGATTTTTAAAGCCCTGCTGAGCCAGTTGTTCGACGATATCTGTCAGTTCACCCCGTACAAGCGATACCTTATTTGAAAAGACTTTTGGCACTTCTTTAAGCGTATTACTTAATACAAAAACAGGTTTATTGTATGGCCAGTCGCAATCAAATCCTTGGATTGTCTCAAAGGTATTACGTCCCATGATGATGGCATCTACGCGGGCCATAAAATCGGCGAACCCCAAGTCTGAACCTTCAGGGTTGGGTAAATCATGTAGCCAGTCTAAGTGGTTGTTTTTATCCGCGATAAAGCCGTCTAGGCTTGCCCCAATATAGACGATGTTTGCCATTTTATACTCCAATTGAACCCTAAACTATTTCAAGATAAAATAAATTCTACACTGTAGAATTTATTTTATCTTAGCGAGAGTAAACAATGAGTGTCAAGGATAAGAAGCGTGGCCGACCGTTAGCGGAAGGTAAAGCACTAAGTCAGGAGCGGATCATACAAGCAGCCAAATTGCAGATGAAGGAAAGTAGAAAAGTGCCTAGTATTCGAGCGTTGGCGAGCAGCCTAAATGTCGATGCGATGGCAATTTATCACTACTTTAAAAACAAACAGGCTTTGCTCGAAGCTTTGACCTGCTCTTTAGTCGATGAAATATATGAACCTAGCTGCGATGAACAGTGGCAAACAGAGCTACAAAAGCTCAGTGTAAGTTATTTACAGCTACTCGACGACTATCCGGGGCTGTTAACTGTGCTGCTATCAATGGACTCAGTAGGTCCAGCTGAAGTGTTTCAAACTCGATTTGAGGAGATCACTCAAACACTTGAATTACAGGGGCAGGCACAACAAGATGCGATTTGCTTACTGGTTGATTATTTACATGGTTTTGCACTTGCAATGGAGTGTCACCCAGATAGAGAAGCGTTAAATGTCTCGATGACAAACGGTACAATTGCACTAATTTGTAAAGCGATTGAGGCTTAATGTCATTGCGTTGTGGCGTTGTAAAGGGGCATTACAACACATAGAGGCGAAGTACCTGTTAGGGACGCTTGAGATAACGATTGGGAGTGGTACCGATTATTTCTTTAAAATCTCTAATAAGATGTGACTGATCGGTATAGTTCAACTGAGCAACAATGTCTGCCATTGTAGTCGCTTTGGATTCAAGCAGTGCAAGTGCTTGGTGCAAGCGGTACTTTCGAATTAGCCATTTAGGACTAAAACCGATGTAGTGTTGGCAAAGCCTTTGTATTTGTCGTATTGGCATGTCGCATTGTTTGGCAAGTTGCTCAACCGTAAAAATATCGCTGTGATCTTGCAAGGTGTTGAGAATACCTTCGGCCATAGCAGCACCTGTGCTTTGAGGGAGTGTAAACGACATTAAAAATTGTGATAGCACTTTTACCCGCTCTGCATCATCACTTGCCATGGTTAATGAAGAAACAAGCGAACTTGACGGCACATCGCAAAGATGCTGCAAAGAAAAGGTTTTATCGACACATGCCAAAGGAGTGATATCAAATTGTTCTACTAGGGCACCGACCCTAAATTTAACCCCCAAGAGCTGCCCTTTTCCATGCATTGTGTAATCGTATACTTTGCTTACAGGGCCAATAATTTTTATCTCATCGGTACTTAGCAGTAAATGAAAGTTGGGATCTGGTAAGTTTCGTTGTGTATGGGTTTTATTATCCGGCAAACACCAGTCGACAAACCAAAATTGCTCGACAAGACCTTTTAACTCTGCGCATGGGAAATACCGTTTAAGCTGGTAGTTTGGAGCGCTTTGTTGTTGGTGGAGTACACCGGTGACTGGACTAAGGTTAGATTTCATCGCTGCCTTGTTATGGATAGAGCTCATTGTTTGTTGTCGCGTTTTTACAATACCAATTTTAAATTGCGTGCTAGATTTAAAACAAGCTGCATAAAACTGCAGAGCAAGGTCAAACTCTTTTACTATAAAATTAAGGGAAATGCGATGCAACTAACAGGTGTGTACGAAATTATCAATTGGCAAGAAACCACAGAAAAACAATTTGATGATGGTGCCAAACTCTCCAAAGCCGTGGTGAGCCTCAGTTACGAAGGCGAAATTGAAGGCAGTAGCGAAGTTTATTATCAGCTTCACTATGCCGAAGAAGGAGATGTTGAGTTTAATGGCTTTGAAGCAGTAATCGGGTGCTTTTCTGGGCAACAAGGCAAGGTTGTATTGATGCACGATGGTCGTTTTAAGCACGGTAAAGCACATAGTAATTTTACAGTGGTACAAAGCGATGTTGATGCTATTGCCGTGGGTGATAAAGGGTCGTTTGAGTCGACTGAGGGAAAAAAGGCAAACTACCAAATAACACATAACTGATAGCTTCAATGTTATCGCGCTAGGCTAAGTAGCGGTGTCTTCTTATGTCTAGCGTGTACAGCGCATCCACTAACTCCGCAAAGTGACTAATGACAACATCTGCTTGCTCTGCGTAGTGAGGTTTGTCATTAGGGGCAAACAAGCATGACGGCATGTTGGCGTTATGTGCCGCCTCTATATCGTAGAGGTAGTCGCCAACATAAACACATTGATAAGGTGGCACTTGCCAGGTCTGAGCAACTTGCAGCAGCGCGGCTGGGTCTGGTTTGGCTGGCGCATCGTCCCTCGTTAAAATCAATGGAATTGGCAATCCCGCTGTTTTAAGCTTCAATCGCGCCGCTTTTGCAAAGTTTCTGGTCACAACGGCAAGCGGGACCCCCATTCTCGAAAGGTGCGCAACAGACTCCTTAACTCCAGGAATAACTTCACAGTGCTGTGCGTCACATAATTCATGTTGGTGGACGATGTTCATAGCCTCTTCACGCATGTAAGGTGAAGGCAATGTACTGATAAAACTGAGTAAGTCTTGCCCTACCGGACAGCCAATTTGCGCCCGAATAAGTGAGAAGTCGAGTTCAGATGTCACTAGTGTGCCATCTAGGTCAAAAATAATGCCTTTAACCGGTATCCTATCCATTTTTAATATCCTTTGGTTTCGCATGTGTACTGCGTAGCCCTACTTAAAGGTAGGTACGTAATTGAAGTTTGTAAAGATCAAGACGATGGAGTTTTGCTTTTGCGAGATGAGTGGCTCACTGATGGTAACGGTGAGCCACTTTTTAGTCTTTTCGAAGTTTTATGCGAGTTTGCGTAGTAGCCCTTGCGTGTTTTGTTTCATCGTGTTCGCCACCATAAAGTAACCAATCACAGCGACGAATGTTGCGCCAGTTGCAGGCCCTAATAGCCAAATATAGGGGTGCAAACGGCCATCCACATCGAATGTTTGAACTTGGATCACCAACAGTGCAATGTCACTGACCACGGCAGCTACCAGTCCTGCTAATCCGCCAAGTAATAAAAATTCATAAAGCGTGGCGAGTTTTATCAAACGACCTTTGGCACCGAGTGTGCGCAAGATAACGATTTCCTGCATACGTTCGGCAAGGCTTGCCTGAACCTGAGAAATGAGCACCAAAGAACCGCTGATAAGCACGATACTAAGTACAAAGCTAATCGCCAGTGAGACTTGAGAAATCATCGATTGTGCCTGTTTGAGCTGGCTCTGAATGTCGATCATACTAATTGTTGGATACGCTTTCAAAAACTGACTAATAACCTTAGTGTCTGCTATTTCAAGCTTGGCGGCAGTAAAGTAAGTCACAGGGAATTGGCCGGCGATTTTATCGTTGAATATCATCACAAAGTTAGGTTTCAGCGAGCCCCAATTGACACTACGTAAACTCGTCACTTTGGCTTCAATTGTTTGACTATTGATTAGGAAGCTAAGCGTGTCCCCCACTTTTATCCCTACCCGCTCGGCAAGCCCTTGAGCGACGGAAACTTGAAGCGCATCAGAGTCATCAAACCACTCGCCATCGACTACTTCATTACCCGCTGGCAATTCATCTAACCAAGTAAGATTGAGCTCACGCCCTACCCCATCACGTGCATCTTCGTCTTTTTCTTCACCCTCTTGCAGTGAGACCCTGCGTGCAAACTCTTCGCCATTTAGCGCATTTACACGACCCAAAAAGACCGGATAAAAATGTTCATGCTTGATGCCACTTTCATCAAGTTTGCTTTGCATTGGCTGAATTTCTTGTTCCATTATATTGATAAAAAATGCATTGGGTGCGTCTTCAGGCACTTGCATCTGCCAATCTGAGATCATGTCATTTTTCAGCACCACTAAAAACAACATTAATTTGATAGCTAGAGCAAAGCTAATAAGCTGTACCGCATTTGCATTGGCACGTTTTTGCAGTGTGGCAATGGCAAGAGACCAACTTGAGCCCGGACTCAACCCGAGTTTTCTGCCCGCTGAAAATAATAGTCGTGAGATCACGTATAGCACGGCCATGAGTAGCAAGGTTGCGCCGAATAAAATCGCGGTGATCTTAATATCGCGACTAAATAGCCACATTAACCCGAAAATTGTTAATACTGAAAGCGCCATATGAATTCGACTAATCGCGATGGTGTCTCCAAGGTTGCGTCTTAGGACGCGCAGCGGCGGGATATCAAATAAATCTAATAGTGGTTTTAATGAAAACATCATTGCGCACACCACACCCACGGCAATGCTCAACAGCCAAGGCCTAAACCCTGCTTCAGGCAGGGCCGTATCCATAAAGTTAATCAGGTAAGCGGCCCCAACACTTTGCAGCCCGTAACCGATAGCAAGACCGACTACAACGGAAAAAAAGGTCACTAAAGAAAGGTGTAAAAGATAAATACGGCGGATGGTTTTGCGACTACCTCCGAGCGTTTTCATCATGGCGACGGGATCATATTGGCGCTCACAGTAGCGCTTTGCAGAAACCGCCATCGCTACGGCAGCGAGCATGATCCCAAATAGTCCAGCAAGGAGCAAAAAGCTCTCTGAGCGAGCTAAGTTTTCACCTAAAGGTGATTGCCTATCTTTTATTCCCTGCCAAGATTGGTTGCTTTTGAGTTGTGGCTTGAGCCAAGTGTAGTACTCTCCCAGCTGCTGCTCTGAGCCCGAAAATAATAGTCGGTAGAATACTCGGCTCCCGGGTTGAATGGCTTTAGTCACCGCAATATCATCATGATTAATAAGGACGCGTTTGTTCCCCGCCAGCGAGAAGAAAGGGGCATCAGGCTCGCTAATAAGCACCTTACTCACTGTAAACTGCCCTGCCCCTATTTCTACCACATCGCCAATTTTAAGGCCAAGGGAATAAAACAAGCCTTCGCTGAGCCATACATTGCCCTTTTTCGGAGCGGCTTGAACTTGGTAATTCTCGCCATTAAGGCTATCTCTTAAAGTAAGTTTACCTCTAAGTGGATATGTATCTGTCACCGCTTTTAGCGCGCCAAGTATTAACTCATCGTTGGCAAATAACATCGAGTCAAAATATACTTGCTTGGCGGTATTTAAGCCAAACTCTCGTGCTGTGGTCAGTACTCGGTCGTCGAAATCATGGTTGCTCGAAAGCCGCCTGTCAGCAGCGATAAAGTCTGCGGATTTTTGTTCTAGATTCAAACGGATCCGCTCGGTAATGGAAGACAAGCTAAACACAGTCAATACTGCAAGCGCAATTGCAGCTAGGATGATGGTGAGCTCGCCTCGTCTAAATTCCCTAGAGAATAAAGTAAGTGCTAACTTAAACCACATTGACAGCCGCTCCTTGTTTTATTACTTCTAGTTTTCCAGCTTCAATATGAATGATGCGATCACACTGTTGAGCGAGTTGCTCATCATGGGTAACAAGCACCAAAGTGGTGCCATTCTCTTTGTTTAGGTCAAACAGCAAACGCTCGATAAGATGGCCGTTCTTGCTGTCTAAATTAGCCGATGGTTCGTCGGCGAATAGGATTTTGGGTTTGCCAACAAAGGCTCTGGCTATAGCCACTCGTTGCTGTTCGCCACCCGAAAGTTGTGAAGGATAGTGCGTTAGACGATGAGACAAGCCAACTTTTTCTAATAACTCTGTCGCTTGATTTTTTGCACCTTTGTCCCCAGCTAATTCAGCAGGAAGCATCACATTTTCAAGTGCTGTTAAGCTTTGCACTAACATAAATGACTGAAATACGAAGCCGACTTTTTCTGCTCGCAGTTGAGCTCGAGCTTCTTCATCCATTTTTTGTAATGATTCGCCATCTAAATGAACTTCTCCTTTGGATGCGATATCTAATCCGGCAAGCAAACTAAGTAAGGTTGACTTACCTGAGCCTGAAGCGCCAACGATAGCCACGGACTCACCTGACTTGACAGTGAAATCGATATCACTAAGGATAGTGAGATTATCTTCAACGGTAGAGACCTGTTTAGTAAGGCCTTTTACTTGGATCATATTTAACTGAGAAAGCACTGACATGAAGTACTATTTCCTAAAGTTGTTGTTCATACTTGTTATTGTAATGACGCCGTTAAGCGCAAATGCCAAGCAAAAACTCATGATAGTTGGTGATAGCTTAAGCGCCGCTTATGGCCTGAAACAAGATGATGGTTGGGTTAAATTGTTACAAAATAAATACGAAACAGAACAAAATCCGATCGAAATTATCAATGTTAGCGTTAGCGGTCAAACAACAGGTAATGCTGTGGCAAAAATAAATCAGCAATTGAAAGCGATTTCGCCTACTCATGTATTAATCGAATTGGGTGGTAATGATGGCCTACGCGGATTTCCTGTAAAAAGGTTAAAGGCAAATCTCACACTGCTGGTGCAATCTAGCCAACAAGCAGGCGCCAACGTTGCCGTAATGGAAATCCAAATCCCCCCTAATTTAGGTCCTCGCTATACCAGTATGTTTACCGAGAGCTACCAACAAGTGACAGAGCAAACCGGTAGCTACCTAATGCCCTACTTTATGCTAGAAGTGGCGGCCAAACCGGAATTAATGCAAAGCGATAACTTACACCCCAACAAAGAAGCGCAACCTCTAATCCGCGACTTTATGTATCAAGAAATCAATCAATGGCTGGAAAAATAAGCATACAAAACACAAAAAAACCCGCTAAGAGCGCGGGTTTGGGTGTGTTTTAGTTTGAAACTTTAACTTATTGCAGTAGTGCTTAATTAACTACATTGCGATTACTTGAAGTTTGCGATACTCGTTTTAGTCGCATCTACCGTTTTCCAAGCATATGATTGACCAACTACACCATAAGGCACGCCGCCAAGAGACCAGTTCGGGTTTGCAAAGTAGTCGTATTGTGTTGCATTACCAAATACATGTGGATAAGCCATGATACTAGCGAAGTTGTCTTGTACACCGTGGCCCATGCCATCAACGTATACACCACCGCTGGTGTCACCTTGTTTGCGTGAATGCGCTAGACCTTGGTTGTGACCAAGCTCATGTACAAAGGTTGTTGCACCACAATCGATACCTGTAATGCTGAACATACGGTTGCTCATGCTTGAATATAGGTTGCCATTGCTACCTTGACCTACCCAAGCTAGACCACATGTGATGTAGTTACCATTGCGCTCACCTGTACCAAGTACCGCAACCATATCTGCACGCCAAGTATTACGAAGGTTAGCTACATAGCTACTGTTAGTCACAGAATCTAACCAAGCACTCGTTGGTGTGATGTTGTAGTTACCTAAGTTTTGTGTACCTGCAAGACGTAGTTGCAGATCGATGCCATTTTGGCTGTAAACTTGGTTTGTAAACGCAATCAGCTGATTGATTTTAGTATTAATGTTTGACGTAGCAGCCGCAGATTGATCGGTATAAAGAATGCCGATATCGACGGTTACTGCTGATGCGCTTGCAGATAGAGCGAGTGCCGTTGCCAGCGATGCTGCCTTTACTGTTGTTTTCATTGTTTTTCCTTTCTTTTTAGTTAACGTTACTTTTGGGTTGAAAAATATCTTTCTTCACAGAAACTGAGTTATGGTCTGTTTCGTCATGGCTATCATGCGGATGTAGTTCTTCTTCTTTGTGGGAGCGGTATAAGTCTCGCTTGGCAGCAATCCAGCCAAATTGATCTTTTGATTCAAATACATAGTTGCCACTTGGGGCGGTAAGTTGACCATATACGGCGTCTTTGCCTACGGTTAAAACGGTGGTATGGAAACGACCATCAGCACCGGTTACCTTACCAAAAACACTTTTATCGCCGTTTTCCGCTAAAGATATGCCTGTCACTTCTGCTACAAATGACTCTTGTGTTTGCGGAATTAACAATTCAAAGTTATCACCGCCTTCTAATTCTCTTAGTGTAGGTAAGTCAAACTCAATATACGCTTCGTTGCTTAAATCTTGTGGTAAAACCTTTGCGGCTGAAAGCACTGCTTTTGCTTTATTTGATACCTTATTCACAGCGTAAAAGTCGTTGCCCTTTTGTATTGGCGTCGCTGTAGGGGTGACCTGCTCAGGGCTCGATTCAAGCGTCTCATGCTTTGGAGTTGCCTGGTTATCAGTTTCTAAGTTGTGTGAAGTTTGAATTAAATTTACCTGTGAAGGTTGAGCTTCTGGCATCATTTTCCAAAAGGCAATTCCAATAAAACCAATAAGTAATGCAACAATGAGCACTCGCATAATTCACCACGATGACGTTAATAAGTAGTGAAATACTATTCATGATGCGGTCTTCTTATCAACTTTTAATTTACTGAATGTTTTCATTGATGATGGTTAAAATTAAATATCTTCATGATATATATGTATAAATGTCATTAACAAATCTTTACAATGTGAGCGTGTTAAGTGTGTTATGGCTTGTAATTGTCAAGCTAATGTAATCAAAGTGTGCTGTTTCAAAGTGTTTGATTGGATTAGCTTTATTTTTTGAAATAGCTGATAGTTTTATTATTTTTTGTCTGAAATAATGGTATTTCAATTTAATCTTTTTGATCTTCATCGATATTTTTATTCATAGTCCTGATGCGTGTGCAGGGTATTTTGCCATTTGTTTTGAAAATTGTAGTTTGACTTGATTAAGTAACTGATCTGGCGTGAGCTCTGTTGTATTGTCGATCGCAGGCATAATAACAAAAGTTTTACTGCGGTAGTCTATTGCCATAGGCACAATGGGGACTTCGGCGGATTGCGCAATGTAGATGAAGCCTTTTTTCCATTCTGGAGTGTATTTACGAGTTCCTTCTGGAGCTAAGCCCAAAATCAATTTGTCGCTGGCATTAAAAATATCGCGAACCTGCGTGACCATACCATGCGGTGTATCTCGTCTAACCGGAATTCCACCCCATTTGCGTAATAACCAGCCAAATGGTGGGGTAAAAATGGTGTGCTTGCCTAAAAAGCGAATTTCAACATCAAGTGCAAGCTTGACAGCAATGCCAATAAAAAAGTCCCAGTTTGACGTATGCGGCGCGACGGCTGCTACAAACTTTTCTTCACTTGGGAAGGTGCCAGCTATCTTCCACCCCATCATCTTAAGCATCAAGCTACCAAGCTTTCGACCAATCGGGCTGTTTGAGCGTGGGATATTGGGTGGAATATTGATCAAGGTAATGGCCTTCTTTATTTGTGTTATTTGTTGGTGGTGAATTCATTCTAGCTGAAAGTTCTAGGGCCTGTTGACCGTTGCTGCAAAAACAAACTTGAAAGATAAACAGGGCTTAGGCACTAAGCGCTGGTGTGCGATGTTATCGTATAAAACGAATTACTGATTAGGCTGATAAATCTACAAAAAACTAGAGATCCCTTACTTACACATACCAATCCCAAATTAATTAACCAAAGCCGATAATTCAAGTGTCAGTAGCTTATCACGCTGGACTGGACCTAGTTGGGCGATATGCACTGGTGGATAGGTTGCCAAGTATATTTGGCGTTAAACAGGGTATCCCTTGTGTGACCACTCAAGTTTGGGTTTTGAAGTTTTAAAGCTTTCCTATCCTCAAATTTGGCTTTTGCAATGGCTTCACGAGTAATTGGATGATTGAAAAATAGTCTATCAAATGAGCCGTCTTCTATTGCTTTGTTGAGGCCATAGCTAAGGCGTTCCTTGAGTCGACTATTATTTTTATTGACGAAAAAGTACATAGCAGTGGGATAACAAAACGCGAACCTAGACTCTACTACTGTGCTATCCATGCTTTGTAACTCTGTCCATGGTTCGTGAAGTGCGCGAGGGAAGAGCTCAAAGCGTTTTTCTTCTAACATCTTTGGTAGCAAAGAAGCCATGCTAGTGACTACAACAAAGCCATTTTTTTCGTAGATTGAAGTATCGGGCCAGTCGATACCACTACCAAGCGTGAAACTCATTAATTGGGCGGGAGAGTGAAGCAAAGAGAGTCTTTCTTCGGTATCTTTGTGGATGAGAAATAAACGCGCGCCCATCATTCCTTTTAGTAGCGGCACATATACCGTCGCTAAACTCTTTTCTCTTTTGATGGATGTCATACTCCAGTGAACATCTAAAAGCTTCCCTTGCTCCAAAATTTCTAAGGTGCGTCCTTGAGGGGTATGATCGAAAGAGTTTTCACTGAGTTGGTAAGCGCCATATTTATCGCGGCTCTTATTTAGAGCCAGCCTTAATAACGCGATGTAGTAGTCTTGTTTTGGATCTGCAAATTCTTTAGAGATGTTATAGCGCACTAAATCGTTTGCACAGACGCTAAATGACGTCAGTAATATGCAGGTCAACACCAGCTTTATTGAGGCTATCATTCCTTTTCCTCATCGTGCATTAAAAAGTATTCTTTAACTTTAGCGCAGAACTTGAGTTGATAAAGTAAAAAAGGCACCGGAGTGCCTTTTAACTTTAGCGAGTTAGATAACCTAAAACGTGACGCTTAGCCAATCATCATTACCATCAAAGTGCAGCGACCTGACTTTTCCTTTGCCTTCGAAGTTTACTAAATTGACTTGTTCTGACCACACATCTCTGAGTGCATTGTGACGCATTTTAAGCTCTGTTATTGGTGAGAACAGCGGGGTTTCTTGATATACCCAAAAGAATTGGCCATCGATTTCCGCACCAACCAAATTTAAAGGCAGCACTTTCCCTGCGCCTGTTTTTAATTCAACGCGCTTACTGACATAATTCGCAAAGCTTACTCTATCAGCAACATTGTTAAATATATCGGCATTGTGACTAAATAGGCTCTCTACCGCATGCTCAGTATCATGGAGATAGAATCTGTGCATGATTTCGATATTACCACTGCGTTCGTTAAATAACACCGTGCTGACCGCTGCTTTTAATTGGTGCGCTTGACAAAGCGGTGAAATCAGCACAAATAAACAGGCTAAGCGCCAGGTTTTCATTAGTTATCCTTTTTCTCTTCAAGTGGTTTTAGCTCGGCTTTAACGTCTTGCATGATATCGCGATACACTTTACCTTCACGTTCTTTCTTTTTATAGAGCTCTAGGCGAGATTCTATAATGCGTCTTGGGTAATGGTTATTCTCAATATCAACGTCAGCAGTTTCCCACCGCGGGTCAACGGTCACGGACGCAAGCGGTTTATCTTTATCTGTAATAATTAGCTTGCTGACGTTACGGGCATTGCGACGCCAAATCTCGGCAGGGATAGTCCGCTCTTCTTTGCTACCATCTTGGTACGTGAGCTCAAGTAAGATTGGCATCACGAGTCCACCGACATTACTAAACTTAAGTACGTAATAGTTTTTGTCTTCTTTTACCGCGCGCTCAAGAGTACGTTTTTCCCAAGGTTTAAGCTCAGATAAAAACTCACGATACTCATTTCGTTCTTCATTGGTTACCGTAAACTGGTCATTATTATCGTAAAAGTCTGTTATGTCTTGGTTTTTATCAATCCAAAGTGCGCGCCCTTGTTCTTGATTGCGTTTGACGAATAACGACATTGGTTTGTTCTTTTCAAACTCACGTAGGCGACCAAAGTCGATGTCTGGGTTTTTGGTGTCCAACCGCAATTGATAGATTTTATCTAGTGAGATATCGACATGATCAGTGCTGTAAAACCAGCCACGCCAGAACCAATCTAAATCGACCCCAGAAGCTTCCTCCATCGTTCTAAAGAAATCAGCTGGCGTTGGGCGTTTATATTTCCAGCGTAGGGCATATTCTTTAAATGCAAAATCGAATAGCTCACGGCCTAAAATCACCTCGCGCAGAATATTAAGCGCTGCAGCAGGTTTCGTGTAGGCATTTGGGCCTAAGTGCAATACGCTGTCTGATTGCGTCATGATTGGAGACTGATCTTCAGATTTCATGTAGGCAGCAACATCTCTTGGCTCAACGCCCCAAGGAATGGTGGGATCCCATTCGCGGCCAGCAACGCCATCTAAAAAGCTATTGAGGCCCTCATCCATCCATGTCCACTGGCGCTCGTCTGAGTTGACTATCATAGGGAAGTAGATGTGCCCTACTTCGTGAATGACAACGCCGATTAAAAAACGTTTCTCGGCCAGTGAATAGGTGCGAGAGCCATCATCTTGCAATTTCGTACGCGGACCATTGAAAGTGATCATCGGATATTCCATCCCACCGACAGGACCATTTACTGATTGCGCGGTTGGATAGGGGTAATCAAACGAGAAGCGTGAATAGACTTCCATGGTATGAATAACGGCTTCGGTGGAGTACTTTTTCCACAAGTCCCCCCCCTCTTTGGGGAAAAATGACATGGCCATCACGAGAGGCTGCTCGTCACCACCTTGCTGATAGCCTTTAGCATCCCACATAAATTTACGTGATGAAGCCCAAGCAAAATCTCGCACATTCTTGGCCTTAAAGCGCCACGTTTTGGTGTCGTCTGTACCCGCTTTTTCGTTCTCTAGTGCTTCTTCTTCAGTAACGACGAATACCGGGCGTTTTGCTGTTTTTGCTTGCGCTAGTCTGTCACGCTGGGTTTTGCTCAGAACTTGCTTTGGGTTATCTAACTCACCGGTTGCAGAAACGATATGATCGGCCGGCACCGTGATTTCAACGTCGTAGTCACCAAACTCGAGCGTGAATTCACCACTGCCAAGAAACGCCTTGTTGGTCCAAGCTTCATAATCTGTATACGCCGTTAGGCGAGGGAACCATTGCGCGAGCAAAAAGATGTCATTACCGTCTTTTTCAAAGTGCTCATAACCCGAACGTGCGCCAACGGCATCTTCTTCAACAATATTAAAGGCGAAGTCCATACTAAATTGTAGATCTTTACCTGATTTGAGTGGTTCGTTTAGGTCAACACGCATCATGGTATCAACAATCGTGACCTTGAGCGGTTTACCGCGACCGTCCTTGACATTATTGATGATAAAACCAAGCTCAGTGTCATCCATAAACTGCTGGCGTCTGAGTTGATTTAGTGAAATTTTTGCATGTTTTGTAACCGGATTACTCTGTAATTCGTTCCCAAAAGTTGCAGTGCGTTCAGCAATTGAATCATTTTTGAAGATATTTTGGTCTAATTGTAGCCATAAATATTTGAGGGTGTGAGGAGAGTTATTTTTGTAATGTATGGTCTGCGTAGCGGTTAACCTTTTGGCTTTCTCGTCCAAGTTTACATCAATATCATAATCCACCTTTTGTTGCCAATAACGCTCTCCGGGCTCACCGGCTGCGCTGCGGTAGATATTTGGGGTCGGTAAAGTCTCATCTAATTGGCGAAACTTATCTTCAAAATGCCCTTTGGTTTGCGAAATGGCGCTGGCGTGTGCGACACCGGATAGCGCTAGTGCAACCAATAAAGGCATGGCTGGTGTTGATTTTTTCATTGTTATTTCCCATTTTATCGTGCCAAAGCATTGACCAATAAACATTTTTATTTCAGTTTTTGCTCGGAGTGAGTAGAGGGGATTTGCATGGTGACAAAGGAAGACAAATAAAACCTTCTACGTGTCAATAAACTGACAAATAAAAACACATAAATCAAAGTTTTGAGATAAAGTAACAAGATTTAGGCACGACTGAAATTACGCTGTTTTGAGTGTTTTTTAATCTGTTGTTTTTGATAGAAAAAATACAATGCTCAAAAAAATTAATTTGTATGCCAAAAAGGTATTTTGCTGGGTTATTGTCTACATTTTATAAATAAATAAAGAAAACAAAATTAGTTGTTGATATTGACCCAAGTTTGTCTTTAAAATCGCGCACTTTACAATCTATGGGTAAAACTGGCGTTAGTTTTGCTCTGTACTAAATACCCGTTTAGCGAATCAAATGTGGTGGGCAGTATGGATTTCTACATACTAAAAAAACAAGAGAAGTTTGTTGCAATTCCTGCAGACGAACAAAACTGTAAAGATTATTTAGATGACGGCTATTTTTATGTTGATAAAGTAGCTGCCTGTAACGAGAAATCGGCGATTAAACGCGTGCAAGATAAGCATAGTCGTGTTTTCAAGTTACCTGCTAAATTCTTTTTACTGGCATTACCTATAATCATTTTTGCTTGGTGGCAGTTGACTCACTAAGCTGTTAAAGCGTCAATATTCACAAGACGAATATTGCTCGACGATGCTATATTAGCGTTTCTATAGGAAAAGGAACGCTAAATGAAGGTTTTACACACGTCTGACTGGCACTTAGGGCAATCGTTTTACGAGCATGATCGCAGTGAAGAGCATCAGCTGTTTTTAGACTGGCTATGCGATGCGCTGGTTGAACAGCAAATTGATGTACTGTTGATCAGCGGTGATATTTTTCATACCGCAACACCGCCCGCGAGTGCTGAAAAGCAACTGTATACCTTTATCCAAAAAGCATCTCAACTGTGTCCTAAGCTGCACATTATTCTGATTGCAGGCAACCACGATTCCGCTAATCGCATTGAAACCGCAAAACCACTCTTAACCTTATTCAACACCCATGTTATTGGACGCTTTAACAAGCAAGCGCCTGAACAAGTTGTTATCGATTTACCCATCGCCGCGCAGCATATGCATGTTGTGGCAATGCCATTTTTGCGCAGTGCTGATTTACCAAAACCGCTAGATGACGAGTTTGACTATCAAACCGGGGTACAATTAGCTTATCAGCATGCGCTAAGCACGATAGAAGAAGTGAAAGGTCCTATTGTGCTAATGGGGCATCTGCACGCCAAGGGTGGAACGATTTCTGAAGATTCTGAGCGTAACCTCAACATTGGCGGCTTTGATGCGGTGTCTGCCGGCGTGTTTGGCGAGCAGTTTGACTATGTTGCGCTAGGCCATTTACATAAAGCGCAAACCGTCGCTAAGCAAAGTGCTATCAGATACTGCGGCACACCTTTGCCAATGTCATTTTCCGAACGCAATTATAAGCATCAAGTATTGCTCGCTGAATTTAATGAGCAAGGTCTGGTCGATGTAAACCCCCTTTACGTTCCCCGTTTTAAAGATGTGTTATATATCCCTGAAGATGGTGCAAAGCGCTTGGCTGAATTATGCGAGGCTATCGCGGCGCAGGATTTTAGCAAGTTCGATAGCGCTCCCTATGTTCGCTTAAAATTATCTGCAGCTGAAACCAATAGCCGCTTTCGAGCCGAGATTGATGAAGCGCTAAAAGGGAAGGATATTAAGTTTTGTGGTATTGAGCGGGTGTCTAAAGGCGCAGCCGCCAGTGAGTGGTTGTTTGAAGATTTGGGCAAAGTTGAATCGTTATCGCCCAATACCTTGTTGGATATTGCCTATCGCGAAATTGAACCTGAGCAGAAAAAAGCACCCGCGACATTGCATGAAAAATTAGCAGAAGTGATCGCGAGCATGGAGGAGTAGTGCAATGAAACTTGAAAAAATATTAATCACCAACCTTGCCTCTATAGAAAGTGCTGAAGTCGACTTTACTGCGGCACCACTCAAAGACACCGGTCTTTATGCCATTACCGGTGATACAGGGGCGGGAAAAAGCACTTTACTGGATGCGGTTTGCCTTGCATTTTATGGCAAAACCGCACGGTTAAAATCGGACGACAAAGAGAAAGTTGCCTTTAATGGCGATAACATTAAGTTAAACGACCCGCGAAACCTATTGCGTCGGGGCTGTGTTGCGGCATCTGCTAGCGTGGTTTTTATTGCTCAAGATAGCAAACGTTATCAAGCTAGTTGGTCGGTAGAGCGCGCTAAAAAAAGCCCTAAAGGTAATTTAAAAACTGCCACTATTGAGTTGTTTAGCCTACCAGATATGACCCTAGTCTGTGAGAAGAAAAAAGAAACAGAACAACGAATCGAACAGCTAGTCGGGCTTAACTTTGAACAGTTTACTCGAGCTGTGTTGCTTGCTCAGCATGAATTCTCCGCGTTTTTGAAGGCAGGGGGAGATGAACGGGCTCAGTTACTAGAATGTCTTACGGGTACCGAAAAGTTCAGCAATATCGGTAAAGCGGTTTTTGAAGCGCACAAGCAAAAGAAAACTGAGCTGCAATCTCAGCAAGATAGGCTAGGTCAAATTGTGCTCTTGTCACCAGAGCAGCAAGCCGAACTTGAAGCACAGAAGTTGGGATTGCTTGATACAAGAAATCGACAACAAGAAACAAGTACAAAGCTGCAGGCTCAGCTGCAATGGCTCGCGGATGTCGAGCTAAGAAAGCAAAAAATAGCTGAGGTGGAACACTCACTACAAACGCTTGAGCAGCAAATAGAAGAGGGAAAGCCACAGCAGGAATATGCGCAGCAAGTCTTAAAAGCCAATGAGATGCGTGATAACCGTGAGCAGCATGAGCTGGCGGATAAACGCGTTGCGCAGCTATCTCAAGAGCGGCTAGCACTGCAGCAACAAGATTTTGCATCCGCCATTACAACGCTCAAAGCAAAACAGCAGCAACTGGAACAGCAGCTTATTACGCAGCAAGCCAATTTTGTAAAGTTAGAACCAAGCTTTAACAGCATTCGTATATTGGATGAAAAGCTGAGCCTACATAAAGCGCAAGAACGAGAAACTAAGCCCTATCTAGATAAACACGCCAATCTTATTGCGCAACATGAGGCTGCAATACAGAAGTATCAAGTGCAACAAGGCGAAATCGATACTGAATTACAGCAGTTAGAGCATGAGCAAGCGAATTTGCACTCAGTTAGCAATATTGCCGGGCAATGGAACGTGGTTCAACCTCAATTCGATGATCTGCAAATGTACCAACAACAACGTAATGATTACGAAGTCCAGTTGCAAAAATTACCGAACGAACAGCAAGCGCTAGGTACACAATTGAGCAAGCATGAGGCTGAGGTACAGCACCTACAAAAGGTTTACGACACCGAAGCCAGCGCGCTCTCCGCATTAAAAGAAGCACTCGCACCTTTGACTCAACAAGACCTAAATCTGGCATTGCAGAATTGGTCTCTATGCGTGCAGGCTTATCGTAGTATCGAAGAAGGAGATGCCTTGCTGCATCAGCTACGATCGCAACAAACTCAACATCATATTGGCTTGGAAAGGCTTGAGATACTGATCCGAGATACCAAGCAGCAAGATGAGTTGTCTAAGCAGCGCCTAGCCCTAACTCGTGATAACTTGGAGCAAGTGCAGTTACGCGCAAGTGAGCGGATCAGCGATTTACGCGCTCAATTGCGAGCAGGGCAAGAATGCATGGTATGTGGCTCAAAAGAACATCCTTATGGTGTAGAGCACATCGATGCCCATTGGGAGCAGTTACTATCGGATTTTCGGTCTCAGTATCAAGCTGCTGAGCAAGCTCGTGAGCAAGTGTTGCAGCGTTATAATCAACAAGTCGGTGAAAAAGAGCGTGAAAATGCGCTATGGCAGTCAGTCACTCAGGAAATTGCTCACTGCACTAAGCAAATAAATGAGAATCGCGCTCGACTAGATGCGTTGAGTGATGAGTATAAAGTTGGCAGCGCTGAGCAAGCTGAATTGCAACTCGTGAGTATTCAGTCACGGCTAAATGAACTATCCAAGTTACGCAATAATATCGACCGCCAGTGGCAATTGGTTCAGCAGGCACAACAACACCTCGAGCAGGCTAAACATAAAGGGCAGGCACTTCAGCAGCAGCACCATGATTTAGGTAATCATATTGCCTTTTTGCGAACCGAATATGATCAGCTATCACAAACAGTGGCTGCCTTACGCAATCGGCTTGAAGCGTTAATTTCCGATAAGTCGTGGTGGCAAGACTTTGATTCATCTCCTCAAGCTGCCATTAGGCAACTTAAAACGGGGGTGCAAACTTGGTTAAAAACCACCGAGCGCACCGATGCGTTAACGGCGGAAAAAGTTCAGCTTGAGCATCAATTACATCTTGTCAGTCAACAAAAACAAGATGAAGCGCAGCGACTTGAAGAATTAGAACATACGCTTTTACAACATCAGCAGAATATTGAACGCCTCAATCGCGAACGTGCTGAATACTTACCACAGCAGCACACCAGATTGGATGATTGGATTGCAGAGCTTAAGCTGCAAGAACAGCAAAGCCGAGAGCAGATCACACAAACCCAGCTAGCGCTGAGCCAAACCGAAGCACAGCGTGAAAAGACCCAACACAGTCTGACGCAACTAGAAAAGCAAATTGCCGAGCAAACATCCCGGTTGCAGCAACTTGATGCGCGTTTTGAACAATGGTTGCTCGACCAGCAAGGGCAGCTAGACAAAGTAAAAGTATTAGCGTTACTTGAGGTTTCTTTGGATGAAGCTCGAGCGAATTTAGAAAAGTGTGCGCAAGTTCAACAAGCCTTTCAAAACACTAAGCTGCAGCTTAGTCATCAGCGTGAAGAACTCAGCCAACTTGAAAGTAAGTACCCTGATGGGGTTGATAGTGAACAAGTTAAGCAAAGTCATGCCGAGACGACGCAAGCACTTGAACAAACTCAAAATCAGTTACTACAAGTGCAAAGTGCATTAGAGGTTGATGCTCAGAATAAACAACAATTCTCTTTGCAAGCCGCAAATCTCGCTCAGTTGCAACAAGACTACGAGCAGTGGCATTTGCTAGATAAGTTATTAGGCGACGCAACAGGCAAAAAGTTGCGTAATTGGGCACAAACGCAAACGCTAAAAATCTTATTGCAGTATGCTAACCAGCAATTGCATACGCTTTCTAGACGTTATCTGCTTACCAATATCGAGCAATCTTTAGAAATTGCGGTCATAGATAAAGACATGGCTGACGAACAACGTAGCGTCAACACCTTATCAGGAGGAGAGTCCTTCTTGGTATCTTTATCTTTAGCACTTGGACTTGCCGCGCTTTCATCAAATAAAGTGCAAATACATTCATTATTCATTGATGAAGGGTTTGGTACGTTAGACCCCGAGACGCTAGGTGTCGCAATTGATGCACTAGACGCGTTGCAATCACAAGGCCGCAAGGTTGGAGTGATCTCGCATGTTGCTCAGATGAGCGAGCGGATCGCCACCCGTATCCATGTGAATAAACAGCCGGGAGGCTACTCATCTTTAAATTTAGTACCACAAACATAAGGAAATTTGGATGCCGACTTTTACGGGCGAAGAAGCCCAAAACTACGACTCTAGGATCACAAAACTGGTGCCAGGTTATGCGTTAATTCACCAACTTACCGGGGCGCAACTTTTAGCACTTTACCCAGATAGCGCAACCATTTTGGTTGTGGGTGCAGGGACAGGCAAAGAAATTGTAGAACTTGCTCAGCTAAACCCGAGTTGGCGGTTTATAGCGCAAGATGTATCTGCTGATATGTTGGCAATTGCAGATCAGCATTTTACTAAGTTGGGTCTACAGGAGCGTGTGCAGATCCATCATGGCGCGATTTCACCACAGGCCTACCAAGCGGATGCAGTATTGTGCTTGCTGGTGATGCACTTTGTAAAAGATAACGGCGATAAAGCAAGCTTGTTTAAACAAATGAGTGAGCAGCTAAAGTCGAATGGGCGTCTTTTTATTGCCGACTTAGAAAAACCTGCGACAAGCTTTGAACGTGAAGCGCAATTAATTGTTTGCAAACAACTTGGGCTGACTGATGTTGGCGAGCAGCGTATGAGGGTGAATTTAGAACATGAGTTTTACCCCGTGGATAAAATGCGCCTTGCAGAGTTGCTAGACACCGCAGGTTTTGGCATTGCCAAACCTTTCTTTAAAGCCCTTGGCTTTGCGGGCTTTGTGGTAGATAAGCAGTAGTTTTTATCTAAATAACCTGAGCTTCGGTTAAATAAGCCAGACCATATTCGGGTGTGGCTTTTCCTTTCTTACTCTTTCAAAGTTGCTTACATTAAGTTAGTAAAATAGTGATCTATACCAAGCCAATTGCTGCCCCGCCACTGGCGTCACTGCGCTTTATCTAAACCTCAGGTCATTTACTTCTAAAAAGTTAGTAAAACTCTGATCTCAATGACATGATACGGAAATGTAGATCAGTATTTTACTTAGTAAAAATTTGATCTCTTCACAACTTGGCATGCTGTTTAGTTGCCGCCTAATATCTAACTTTGTCTTATTATATCTACTAACTTATTGATTTTTATATCACTAAGCTGGCGGTAATCCAAAAATGGCGAAATGATAAGGCGCAAGTTATAGTCAACGGCGAACTCATCATCTAGCCAAATTAGATTGTTAGTAAAAATCTGATCTCTAAGCAATGATTTCGCGTAGGTGCGTCCTGCAATTATATGCCAATCGTATGTTTTTGCTGAAAAATCAGGCGTTGAGAAGAGCAGGGCTTCTTGACTTGAAGCTTGAAGTAACGCGCTATCTCGATATGACTGCCAAGTTGAATAGTTAGTAATATCGTGATCTGGCAGCTTTGCAGCAAATAAAAACTTGGCAAAAACATTGAAGATTTTCCGCCAACCATTGCCGCAATGCGCATTAATATGTTCGATCTCCCTATTGGCTAACGCACTGACTTGCATCAAATTATTATAAGGTTCTATGCGTGGCGGATGTTCAATATAAAACGCAACCTTACCCGTTGCTACACCCAAACCATGAGTTAGTATTTTTTTGCTCTGTGCTGTATTCATCATACTTTGCTGCGATCTATTCATTTACACGTAAGTTTAAAATAAATAAAGTGAAATTGGCATGGTAAGGGTTTGAATTAAATTTTGCTTTTACTAAATAAAAATCGAACCTATCGTTAATCTTAGTGCTTGGTTACTACGTATGACATCAAGATGGAATATGGAGAACTTATATGAAAGTACGACAGCTATTTTTCACAGCGATTTTAGTGCTTGCAGTTTCAGCATGCACAGGGCTGCCTGAGGGCATCAAACCAGTTAAAGACTTTAATGTTGAGCGCTATACAGGCACTTGGTATGAAATCGCGCGATTAGACCATTCATTTGAAAGAGGAATGCAGAACGTCACGGCAACTTATAGCCAAAATCCCGACGGTTCAATTAAAGTCGTAAATAAGGGATATGTAACAGAGGAAGGAGAGTGGAAAGAAGCGGTTGGCAAAGCTAAGTTTGTTGCAAATGATGAAATAGCGCATCTGAAAGTGTCATTTTTTGGTCCGTTTTATGGCAGTTATGTGGTATTCGAGTTAGATGAAGACTACCAGTATGCATTTGTTACCAGCTACAATCGTGATTACCTTTGGTTGCTTTCTAGAGCACCTAAAGTGTCGGATACTGTAATGAACAAGTTTAAAACCATGTCAGAACAATATGGTTTTAACACCAATGAACTTATCTATATGAGACACGAAACCGTTCGAAAAGAATAGTGTAAACCCCCTTTACACTAAAGTTCCTTTTATGGGTATTTTAACTTGCTAACAGAAGGGAGGCTGTATGTGAGTTGAGTATAAGTGTCTTATTCCTGTAGGAAATGGTTAATAAATCATTCAGTCAACTGTAACAGGAACACTTCACACTGTTGCACGCTTTACAAAAAATAATACTTAGGAACTGGAGTAACTCATGAAGCGTGTAGCATATTCTCTTATTGCAGCAGCAGTTGCAATGGCACTTACAGCCTGTGATGGTGACGATGGAGCACAAGGTCCTGCGGGTCCTCAAGGTGAGCAGGGCACTGCTGGCCAAGACGGTGCAAACGGCACTAATGGATCGAATGGTACTAATGGCTCAAACGGCACAAATGGACAAAATGGTACTGACGGACAGGATGGTCAAAATGGACAAGACGGCCAAAATGGTCGTGATGGTAGTTACAGCGTACCAGGCCTTGTTCGCATCGCAACCGTCCCTGCTGGTGCTGAAGTAACTGGCCTATTTCTTTCTGAAGGGGGTGACTTGTTCTTCAACGTTCAGCACCCAAATGACACCAACACAGCTACTGATAAGTTCAATAGCAAGCCATTCAATACAGGTACTGTCGGTGTACTAACCGGTGTGAACTTTAATAATCTACCTGCAAATATCCCAAGCGCGCCAGTTCCAGCTTCGACCATGGAACAACAAACCGTGATTTCTGCAATTGGTCAATATCAAATTCTAGGCCAAACAGGTGACACATTCGCAAACCTTGGCACTAAAGGGGTAGCGGGTGGTTTGGGTGTACATTACAGCATCTCAACTGGTGAAGAAATCATTAAAAATGATAACCCTGATTTCAATGGTTATATTCCAGTCGATGCAAACACAGGTTATCTATTCACAAACTGGGAAGCGTACCCAGGTGGTGTCAGTCGTTTGAAAATGAGTAAAGCGACAACGGGTAAATGGTCAATCGAAGAAGCCATGATGGTAGACTTCGACGGTGTTAAAGGCACTGCTGCTAACTGCTTTGGTTCAGTATCACCTTGGGGCACACCGCTGACTTCGGAAGAATGGATTGTCTGGTCTGAAGTTGATTCAACACAAGATCCACAGTGGAATAATCCTGCTGAAACAGGCAATGACACAATGGAAGCGTTAATGGCACCTGATTTCCCTAACCCTTATCGCTACGGTTACATTGCGGAAATCAAAAATCCTACAACCGAAACGCCTGATGTTGTAAAACACTTCACAATCGGTCGTTATGAGCATGAAAACTCAGTTGTAATGCCTGACCGTCGTACTGTTTATTCATCACAAGATGATACCGGTGGCGTACTATTTAAATTTGTTGCAGATCAACCAGAAGACTTAAGTGCAGGTACCCTATACGCAGCAAAGCTAACTCAAGATGCGGGCCTTACCGATCCGGCTGTAACTGGCTTTGACATTAGCTGGGTTGAGCTGGGTAGCGGCAGTAATGCACAGATTGAAACTTGGGTGGCTGAGTACGACGGCATCAATGAGACTGACTATGTTGAAGGTCAAACAAGCTATTTGTCTGTTGCTGATGTAAAAGCGTGGGCGGAAGGCGCTGCTACTTATCCAACAGTTGCAAACGGTGGCGGTAAAGTAACGGCAGGTAAAGCGATGGACAACCGCGCTATCTTCCTAGAGTCTCGTCAGGCTGCACGCCAAAAAGGCGCTACGGCTGAATGGCGTAAACTTGAAGGCTTAAGCATCAACCATAACCGCGTACTTGAGGCGGTAACTGGTCAAGATGTTGTTGCCGGTGAAGTGGTAGATAAAGCCTATATGTATATCGGTATCTCTGATATCGACAACACCATGATTGATGGCGAAGGTGACATGCAGCTTTCTGCGCGTGTTAAAGATTGTGGCGGTGTATACCGTGCTCATATCGATAACAACTATAACCTAACTCGCATTGAGCCGGTTGTCATGGGCGCAACTTACCGCTCGTCACTAACTGGCGCTGAGCGTTGTGACGTCAATCAGCTTTCGCAGCCTGATAACGTAATCGTTATGGAAGATGGTCGCATCATCATTGGTGAAGATGGCTTCCAAGAAAACAACACGCTTTGGCTTTATGACCCTAAAGCAAAATAATTAAGCAAGTAGCAGTGCACTGAATGGTGCGCTGCTTTTTTTTAGCAAAATTTTGGAGTCATAAAAATGAAATATGTTAGCCTAACTCTAGTGGCATTGACGAGCGTAGCCTTGTTTGGTTGTAATGATGAACAGACTCAAGGGCTAACCAATACCGCACTTATGTCGGCGCAAACTACAGCACCTTATAAACAGGGTGATGATATTCCTGCGGCCGCATTTATGCAGCACAATGAAGTCTATAACCCTGAATCAGTGATCCCACCTCAGTGTTACACCAAAACGGATGGCGTGAATAACCCTTGCTATGCCTGCCATCAATCATATGATGAAAAAAACCGACCAAACATGATGCGCGATGCCAATTTACAAGGCGCTTATGAGTTTTCCGATCTTGGGTTTAAAAACCATTGGAAAAACCTGTTTAAAGATCGCTCTGAGCTTATCAAGGATATATCAGATCAAGATATTACTAACTGGGTCAACCAAGATAATTACACCCCTTTTATCGAAAAACTAAAAAATAACCCTGACTGGAAAGGTGAGATCACTCCACTTAACAACTTGGCATATCCAGAAAAAGCGTTCGATGAGCTTGGTATAGCAAAGGACGGCAGTGGCTGGGTGGCATTCAATTATAAACCTTTTCCTAGTACTTTTTGGCCAACCAATGGCTCGACGGGGGATGTCATGATCCGCCTTGCTGACGCCTTCAGAGAAAAAGGCGAAACGTATAATCAGGACGTTTACCTTGCCAACTTAAGCCTAGTTGAAATGGCTGTAAAGGGACTTGACGAAATATCAACGCCAGTGATTTCTGAATCGCGAGTTGGCGTAGATTTAAATGGTGATGGCAAACTCACGAAGATCACTAGCATGCTGCGCAGTGAACGTTACCTTGGTGATGCCAATACTATCGAGCTTGCTCATCAGTTATACCCACAAGACACCGAGTTTTTACATACCGTTCGGTATATTGGGGTGGATGATAATGGCCAAGTATTTAATGCGCCAAGAATGAAAGAAGTGCGCTACATGAAGAAGCACAACTTTAAATCCAAGCAGTCACTCGGTGCTGCTTACTACAGAGAAGCGAAAGAAAAGTCATTCGAAAATTACCCACAAACGCTTTATTTGGGCGACCAAGGGATCAATAACAACTTTGGTTGGACGATTAACGGTTATATAGAGGATAAAAATGGCGCACTTCGTCCGCAACATGAGCAAGAGCTTGCATTTTGTAATGGCTGTCACAAAACCATTGGCTCAACCTATGACCAAACCTTCTCGTTTGCGCGTAAAGTTGAAGGCAAACTGGGTTGGGGTTATATCAATTTAAAAGAGATGCAAGACGTACCTAACAAAGGCGAAGAGCAGGGCGAATTCTTGACCTATATGATGCGTGTTGGCGGCGGTGATGAGTTTAGGCAAAACCAAGAGATGCTAATGCGTTGGTTTAACGAAGATGGCACGGTAAACAGCAAAAAAGTGCAGTCTGCGAAGAACCTTTATGAATTGATCACACCATCAAAACCACGTGCGCTGGCGCTGAATAAAGCCTACTTAACCATTGTCAAAGAGCAAAGCTACCTGTTCGGTCGTGACGCCACTATAGTAAAAGCGCGTAATGTGCTTGAACAAGTCGATGATTCTCAACAGCCTCTAGAGCCAGAGCACCGATATGTGTGGGATATGCAGCTGGATTGGAATAAAGCCGAGTAAATCGTGTTCAGGGTAGGGGCGCTTCCTACCCTGAGTTGATAAAGGCTCAAAGATAAAGGGACTGGCACTGATAAACTGCCATCATCCTAAGAGGTAGTTTCAAATTGAAATTGCACGCTAATCTTCTTATCACATAGACCTTGAAGGTAAGATAAAGCTTAAGCTCGGATCTGAGCAGAATTACTCTTCTCGTTTTCTGGATCAGAATTTAACTAACCAACAGATTTCCTTTGGCACTTAGATCAGAATTTTACTAAGTTAGTCCGAGAACAAGACTACCAGATCATATTTTTACCAACAGATTAAGCTAATTGAGCTCATGAGATCATGATTTTACTAACCTAACTTAGTTTGAGTTAGTAAATTTGCGGTGTATAGCGTCATTATTGCTGATATTTTATGCTAAATGATGTGGTTTCAAAGAGTTAACAAAGGAATGTTAGTAAAATTGTGATCTAAAAAAGGCGCCATTAGTGGCGCCTTAGTTAAAATATGATCCAATACAGCGTACTGAGCAGCATAGTGATAATGACTAGGTAAAATAGTGATCTGAAGTAACTAGGTTTGGTCGCAAAGATAGCGATAAGTAGTAATACTGCTAAGGTCATATAACCAATAAACTCTAAGCTACCGTAGGTCCCCTGAGTTTTAAGAGCAAGTGCTAAGCTGCCGCCGAGGCAGAGCCAGCCGGCAATGGTTAATTGACTTGTTACGTTACCTTTTGGACGTGTACCAAATACTTCTTTATAGTGATTGGGCTTTGCTACTGCAAAACCCATAAATGCTAGCAGGCATAGTAAAAACGTTAGCCATTCCATTAGGCATTTACCTCGCGTTTTGCTTGGCGACGCGGTGTCGCTGGTGCTGCTTTGGTACTGCTGAGCTTTTTGGCTTGAACCAAGAAACCGAATGCGATACCAAGAGCCATCACATCAAAACCAAATAATACCCACTGACCATTAATGAAATAGCTCACGAGGCTGCCATCAGTCGTTAGCATGTTTACGACAGGCAGTAAGCCCCATATGATTGCATTTACTTTCGCAGATAGCATCCACGCGAGCCTATCCGACTTAAATAGAGCGGCCAGAGTGAATATTCCCCACGTAACAAAGAACGCCAGAACTTCTTTGTCTGCACGTCCAGTTAATTCTATTGGAAGCAAACGGTTTGCATAAAAGAACATCGCTGTTGCGACTGGCAGCCCCATGATGGTGCCTAAATTGAGCGACTCCACAAGCCTAAGGCCTACACCCGGCTTGTCATCACCCTTGAGCTTTTGGCGTAGTCTTTTTGCCCACATAACAGCACCCGTTGCAATCATGGCACAACCTGCTAATCCGGCAACAAAGTATAGCCAACGTAACAGTGGCTCCGCTAAACGCCCGGTGTGCAGTGCTATCATTCCGCCATAGAGATTTTCAGCGCCAGACAGCGTCACATTGTGTGTTTTTAACAACTCACCAGATGCTGCGCTATACATCCAACTGGGCGGATCATCCTGCACTGCGCGTTGAGCATTGGCATAAAGCTTAATCGTTGCACTTGCATCCCCTGGCGATGAGATCACAATGCGGCGAAGCGGTGCGTCACCAGAGTTAGTAAAATAATGATCTAACGCTGTATTTAATGCAAGCCCCTTCAGTGGTTGTCCCGCCTCTTGGGTAGGGGCCAGAAATGGATAGCGTTCGGCTCTAAGCGTTTTTGTATCTTCAAAGCGCTGTTCGGCGGGCTGTGGCAGTAACATAAAAATGAGCGTCACTAGGCCGGTGTAAGTGATCATAATATGAAACGGTAATGCTACCACGGAAGAAACATTATGAGCGTCAAGCCAACTTCTTAGTCCTTTCCCATTTCTAAATTGGAATAGGTCTTTGAAAATGCGTTTATGGATCACCACGCCAGAAATAAGCGCAATCAACATAAACAGAGTTGCAAAACAGACTATCCAACGCGCGGTGATCGCGTTCATGTAATGCAAGTCAAAATGCAGACGGTAAAAAAAGTTACCGCCTCTAGTCTCCCTAAACTCAGGAAGTGCCTCCAGCGTTACTGGGTCAAGATACTCAGAGTGACGTTTTCCGCGCCTTTCTCCTTCGGCTGGCTTTTCGGAGTACATTAATAGCAGGCTTGGGCGACGCTCCGTCGGCATTTCAATACGCCAAGACTCGGCGTTTGGCGCTATATCTTGAAATCGTTCGATACTCTTTTTGACCGTTTCATTTTGTTGGGCACTATCATAATGAGGTAGATGGTGCGTTGCAGGTTGCGCCCACAGACTGATCTCATGTCTGAAAAAACTCGCAGTACCAGCAAAAAAGATTAAAAACAGCAACCAACAAACGAGTAAACCAACCCAAGTGTGTAGCCAAGTCATACTGCGGAAAAATGACTCTCTCACAGGGAGCCTCCAAAATGCGTCAAAGTACCGTAAAGAATACAAAGTAGTCCGATCATGCCAAGAAATACCTTTTTAAAAGAGCGGCATCCAAACACCCAAATAAAGACAATGGCGTAAAAGACGATGCCAGTTGTTAATGCATATAACAGCGCATCTAGGCGCGGAGTAGGTAAAGTTAAAGCCAATAAAGATGAGGCTAAAACAGTCACGTAATAGCCGCCGAAAATAGCGATGAAAAAGCGTGCAAGCACTTCAGCTCTGTACAAAATAGCCTTATTATTTGTGTTATCCCGACTAGGCATAGCACCCCTTTAAAAGACAGCAAACGTAATAGAATATTATCCAATAATTTGCATCTAAATGATAGTGATTCGCACTTGTTTTAAGTTGAGTGGAGTCGTTTTAACGACTAAGCACTTTAAGTTTTGTTGGTTAAATGGGGTTTTGAATATGGCTATGCCATAATGACCCTTGGTGTCATTGGGTAAAATGAGTAAGGAAAGATGGATATTTTTGAACGTGTTAGGCAGTGCAAGCTTTGTGATAGAGCGCTTCCCATGGGCGCAAAACCTATCATCCAAGGCAGTTATAAGGCCAAAGTCTTAATTATAGGCCAAGCGCCGGGGTTAAAAGCACATCAAACCTGCCAGCCGTTTAATGACCCAAGTGGAGATAGATTGCGAGACTGGCTGGGTGTAAGTCGAATACAGTTTTATAACCCTGAACTCTTTGCCATTATGCCAATGGCATTTTGTTACCCTGGTAAAGGGAAATCTGGAGATTTACCACCACCTAAAATCTGCGCGCCAACGTGGCATTCTCAGGTGCTAGCTACACTCAGCCATGTATCGTTGACACTACTTATTGGGCAATATGCGCAAAAATGCTACTTAACGCAATATTCATCAGTAACTGAGATGGTAAAAAATGCTGACTTTTCCAGTCAAAGTCATTTGCCATTACCTCATCCCAGCCCTCGTAATCAGATCTGGTTAAAAAAGCACGACTGGTTTGAAAAAGACAGTGTACCGCAGTTAAAGACAAGAGTTTCAGCTGCGCTATCATCTTGATAATGCGTTAATTAAATTTTCACTTAATGCTTTAGGATTAGGTTTAAAATCAAAGGCAATCTGATAGGTTTAAAACTAAGGAATAAAGGTCATATCAGCTAATATTTATCACCATTTAGTTGCGTAATTACGAGTATTACCTCATACTCCAGTCTGTTTACATAACAAACACTTTTTAACATTTTCAAAGGACTTGATAATGATATACAAAACTACCGGTTGGGCTGCTGTACTCCTTTCTCTCGTCGCATTTTATCCAAGTATGCAACCTGGTGCGTTTTCCGTTATAGGCTTCTACTTATGCCTGTTCTCCCTCATTATCGCAGCATTTGCGAGCCATATGGATAAACCGATTTATTTTCGCAGCGTGATCACACTGTCTCTTGTTAATATCTTATTAGTGAATGATGGTACTCGTGCAAGCCTTTGGTTTGGCCAAAGCGACTGGGTTTATATCGGCTCTATGTACGGTATCTTTTTAGTCGTGGTGAGCATTTGTGGCTTTTTAGTGAGTCGAGACTTATTGATATCAACCTTAGAAGGTAAGGTTGAGTAAAAAATAAGTGCACAAGCAAAGCCCGTGCACAAGATCAGCGGTAAAATATGCTTAATTTTTTGCGAGCGACTGGGCCACCGTTGTGGTCGGGCGACCAATCAACTGGCTGAGCGCATTACTCTGGGTTGCCAAATATCCTTGTTGCGCTTGTGCCTCAGCGTCAACCAATAACGCAGCAAACGCCGCTGGCACGCCGAGAGCAACCAAGTGGGCCAAATATTCTTCGTCAGATACAAACTTTGCTTTTACTTCAACTTGAGTATGCTTTGACACCGCTTGTGCCAAACCTGCAATTGTAAATGCGTTATCGCCAGCCAGCTCATAGACTGAATTATCATGGCCAGCGCTACTTAATATGGTGGCAGCAGCCAATGCGTAGTCTGCACGAGCAGCACTGTTGATCTGAGCTTGCGGCGCGATTGAGGTAATCGCATGATTTGCTGTAAATACAGGTACTAAATCAGTGTAGTTCTCGTTATACCATCCATTTCTCAGCATGCTATAAGCCACGCCGCTTGCTCTCAAATACGCCTCTGTTTCTTTGTGCTCTTTAGCCAGCTCTAGTGGTGAATTGTCCACATTCAAAATGCTGGTATAGGCAATTAAGCGCACTTGGTTTTTCACTGCGGCGTCAATAACTGCTTTGTGTTGAGCTGTTCGGCTTCCGATCTGATTGCCTGAGATCAGTAGCAGTTTTTCAACACCTGTAAGTGCTGCGTCAAGTGTGTACGGTTTGTCGTAATCAGCTTGCCTTACGGTGACCCCTAAATTGGTGAGTGCCTTTCCTTTATCGAGATCTCTAACTAGAGCCACGATGTGCTTAGCTGGTATCTTTTGTGCCAAAAACTCGATAACTAATTGACCTAATTTGCCTGTTGCGCCTGTGATTGCGATCATGATGTATACCTCTTTTGAAAATGAGAATGTATTGGATGTGGCTATTATGCGTGGTAATTTTTGTTATCATAAGTGGGTTAATTCGATATGGTGAGTTCTGAAATTGAGTACAATAGACTTAAATGCATTAAAACTATTAGCAATATTTGCAACGGTTGTGGATGCGGGAAGCTTTGCTCAAGCTGCGCGAAAGCTCGCGACTAGCCGTTCTAGAGTGAGTGAACAAGTGTCCCAGTTAGAGACCATGCTGGGTGTTCGACTACTGCAGCGTAGCACGAGGCAACTCACGCTAACGCGAGAGGGGCGTGACATTTTGGCTCAAGCGCATTCATTGCACGCTATTTTGGATGATGTTGAGGTATTGCTCGATAACAAAGAGCCTCATGGTATGGTCTCAATAACCATGACACACGACATCGCACATAAGTTTCTGTTACCAAAACTTTCTGAGCTCACGGCGCGATATCCGAAGATCCAATTAAATATCATCGTTGATGATGACAAGCGCGATATTATTAACGACCAAATAGATCTCGCCATCAGGGTTGGCTTTCCTAAAGACAGCGCACTGATTGCAAGGCAATTACATCAAGAATGTTTTAAGCTCTATGCAAGTCCTAAACTGATAGCATTGCATGGGTTACCAAGCAAAGACACACAGCTAAACCAGCTACCTTGGTTACTGTTAGAGCAGGCTAAATCAACGGGGATGACGCAGTTTTATCGCAGTGGTGAAGCCGTAAACTTTACACCAACTCAAGTGCATTGGTGCAATTCCCCTATGCTGTTACAACAAATGACAGTATCAGGGTTAGGAGTTGCGCAGTTATTGCCTTCTACTGTGAAGCAAGAAGTTGAACGCGGGGAGTTACAAATGATCTGTCCAGAGCTAAGTAGCGAGCAACTGGTGTTTTCTCTCGTTTATCCATCACGTAAACAAATTCCGCCTAGAACACGGGCGGTGATTGACTACCTATTGGAAGCGAATCTGTTTGGATAGCTTTAATTCTTTTCAATAGAATGATGTATGATATTTTTACTAATTTAATTGTTTTAAAGCGAACATATACTTTCTTCCAACGGCTCATCACCGAGAGCCAATCCAATACCATCTATATTTATCGAGGAAAGTATCATGAACCTAATTAACCTGAGCTTCGGATAATTTATGCCTTTCTAGCAGCCAGTTTTTGTCCTAACTGTGTTGAATTCACTTCCAATAGCCAGCTATTGGTGCGTAAATTCGCCTAGTTATCCCCAAAACTCTCTGGCTAGATAAGGAAATAATTTAATTTGAGTTTAAAAATAGCCAGTTAGAACATCCCTTATCCAAACCTCAGGCTAATTAACATCATTAAACCGAACAGTACAATGGCATCAGTATTATCTTTATTTGGCCGAGTAGGGCTATCAGCCATTTTTATACTGGCTGCGATTAATAAAATCCAATACTTCGAAGGTAATGCTGCATACATGGCTTCAAGTGGATTACCAAGCGAGCTGCTGCCATTGGTTATAGCCTTTGAATTGATAGGAGGGCTTTTCATTCTTGCGGGGGCATATACTCAACTGACAGCGATTGCATTTGCAGGGTTTAGTATTGTCAGTGCGTTGCTGTTTCACTTTGATCTGGCCGACCAAATGCAGTTCTTAATGTTTTTTAAAAATATTGCAATGGCTGGTGGCTTTCTCGCACTCGCCGCGTCAGGTGCTGGTAAATTCAGCATTGATAGTAAGCTAGTAGAGAGTAAGTAACCTGAGCTGCGGATAATTAATGCCTTTCTAGCAGCCAGTTTTAGCGCTAACTGCGTTGAATTCACTTCCAATAGCCAGCTATTGGTGCGTAAATTCGCCTTGCCTACAGGATGTAGGTACCTTAGCGAGAGCAGGACGCGGAAGCGGTGTTTTCCCTAAAACTCTCTGGCTAGACAAGGAAAAAACTAAGTTGTGCTTTAGCAACAATGAGTTGGAACATTCCTTATCCAAACCTCAGGTTAAGTAATTACGAAATAAAAGCGCACAAGGTTGGGACCGTGCGCTTTTAGTTGTCCTGTTAAGCCTGCTTAAATTTAATTTGCGCGACAAAGAATAATGCAAGCGTTTGTGTAATTAGGACGGCCACATGGAGATAAACTGGAAAACCCAAGGTGGCATCAATGGTCGAAAGCGCCAATTGGGAAATATGGAAAGTTGGCAACAGCCAAGCAAACCATTGCATCGCTTCAGGGAATAACATGATAGGCAGCCACAGGCCAGAAAGCAACGAGAGTGGTAGGTAAATTAAGTTAACCACCGCAGGTGCCGCTTTTGCTGACACTGACAGCCCAACTAACAGCCCTAACATACACAAAGGCAAGGTGCCGAGCAGGGCAATGGCAATCACGAGTAACCATTGAGCTAAACTTAAGGACACGCCGGAAAATAATGCCAGCAAGCTCATTAGGCAGGCTACGAGCAATGAAAAAGCCGTCGCACTCACACATTTTGCGAGCAGATACTGATAGGGAGAAACGGGAGAGAGCTGCTTGAGTATCAGCCAACCATTTTGCTTTTCAAGGGCGACGTTAACGCCAAAGGAAAATAGCGCAGGTCCTATCATGCCAAATATCAGATAATTGATATACATATAGTTATGGGAGTCATGATGACTGAACACCACGCCGAAGAAAAGATAAAACAAGCAAGGAAATAGTGTGGCTGGGATCACAAAACCCTTACTTCTAAATGTGCTCAAAAGTTCAGTTTT
Source organism: Pseudoalteromonas sp. JC3 (assembly GCF_030291895.1). Taxonomy (NCBI): domain Bacteria; kingdom Pseudomonadati; phylum Pseudomonadota; class Gammaproteobacteria; order Alteromonadales; family Pseudoalteromonadaceae; genus Pseudoalteromonas; species Pseudoalteromonas sp. JC3. The sequence continues at coordinate 628,138 of NZ_CP127856.1, forward strand.
GCTTTCAAGTATAAAGGATGCTGTGTTTATCATGGTTAAGCGCTCCTAGCATTCATTAGGGATAAATAAGCTTCTTCGAGGCTCATTGGGGCTACATACAAATTGCGGATAGAAAATTTTTCTAATACCTGCTGCACAATATGGTTTGGCTCATCCGTCAATATAGTGAACTGATCGCCTTTAACATGCAGATCTATCATAGGAAATGCGTTAACCAGTGCAGCAGCAGGCAGGTCGCTGGTGAACTTGATTTGTGAGCGACGATAGGTGTTGGCAAGCTCAGGTATGTCGTTAAGCTTGGTACATTTTCCTTCTTTTAACACTAATAATTCATCCGCTAATGCTTCTGCCTCGTGAAGATAGTGTGTGGTAAGAAGTACCGTTTTATTTTGCTGTTTTAATGTGCGTATGGCCTGCCACAGTTGCTGCCTCGACTCTACATCCATACCAACACTAGGTTCATCCAAAAAAACAATGTCGGGATTGCCTGCTAGTGCAATTGCCATAAACAGTCGTTGCTTTTGACCTCCAGATAACGTGTCGAAAGTTTGTTCTAAAAATGGTGCTAATTGGCAGAGTGAAATTAATCGCTCCAATGGAATTGGGGTTTGATGGTAACTTGCAAATAACGCCAGAAACTCCCTCACCTTGGTTTGCAGAGGTAGCCCGCCTAACTGCATCATGGCACCCACGCGCTGGCGACAAAAATCAGACTCAGGCTGATGGCCAAAAACTGAAACTCGTCCTGATGTGGGTCTTAGTCTGCCAAGCATTATATTGATCAGGGTGGTTTTTCCTGCGCCATTTGGACCAAGAATGGAATAAACCTTACCCTGTTCAAGCGTAAGGTTTAGGTCTGATAATATTGGCTTAGTATTGTTGTATGCAAAACTGATATTTGATAACTCAATGGCGTTGCGCATCGTCTTCGCTCCTACTGAACTGTACGATTTGCAGTATGCGCTGCTATAAGATGAAGCGTGAGTGAGGGTTGTCAGAAAATAAAATGACAAATGTCAGAACTTAAAAGGTAACTCACAGGCATTGCAGCACCTGTGAGTATTCAAGTATTACAGCCCCGTCATTTTTGATAAATGCGTAGAGAGGGCAAGTTGGATCTTAGTGTCAGGGGCCTTTACAGTAAACAAAGCCTCTTCAAAATCGCCTTTTGAAAAGCTATCGTGAATGTTATTCGACAGTGCATAAGGCTCACTTGGCATGCCGGTAAATGGGAAGATCATCCGATCCATGCCGCCATCACCATCTTCGTCATGGATCACGTGGATCGCATACTGGCCTGCAGGCACGCCTTCAAAAGTGACCGTCGTGGTAGGAGTTTGTGGTGTGACAATCAGCTTGCGAAAAAAGTGAGCGTCTGGATCATTCACATTTTTATCGCTGTGGTAGTCAGCGCTATTGTCAAATAACAGTACTAGCATTTGACCATCGGTATTGGTCACATCAGTGATCTCAACCGTAAGATTCGTTGGGGGACCTGCAACCGTATTTACGCTTACCGGACTTGTTGAACTACACGCCGCAAGTAGTGCCAGCGCAAACAATAAACTTAGGGACCTCATCCTTTGCTCCTATTAAGGGTTAAATTGTAGCTCCACAAGCTTGTCAGATAATTGTGTAAATACTGTTAAAAATTGTTAGGTGAGAGCAATGTTAAAGACTGTTCTGACCAGTGTGACTACGCGTTGTAATAGATTGGAACAATCATTCGACGCAATAGAACGAAATAGCCAAATTTGACTAATTTTATTCTCGCGCAGGTTTGGTAGGCTAACTATTAAATAATTGCGCTGAACTGATTATTCCAAGTTCAGGTTAACCCGAGAGCTATTATGAACATTATCCGAACGAACAAAGCACAGGCAACACAAGATGGTGCTGGCGTAAATATTAACCGCATCGCTGGATTTGAAAACTATGGGGAGCAAACGTTGCTTGAGCTTGACCCAAGTCAAAACCTCGCTCTCCTCGCGACGGATGATGTTGGCTTTTTGATCCTTGCAGGGCAGCCGATTAATGAAAAAATAGCGCATATGGGACCATTTGTGATGAATACCCAAGAGGAGCTTCATCAAGCGGTAAAAGATTATCAACAAGGACGCTTCGGCGATATTGTATAGGGGGTTTACATGGGATTATTAATTGACGGTCAGTGGCACGATAAGTGGTATGACACAAAAAGTAGCCAAGGCAAGTTTGAGCGTGAGTCTGCAAAACTAAGAAATTGGGTAACAGAAGATGGCAGTGCGGGGCCAACGGGTAAAGCGGGTTTTAAAGCCGAATCCGGACGCTACCATTTGTATGTTTCCCTTGCGTGTCCTTGGGCTCATAGAACGCTTATTTTCAGACAGCTTAAACAATTAGAGGCGCATATTGATGTATCGATTGTAGACCCTGATATGTTAGATCAAGGTTGGTGTTTTACCAGTCAGCGTCCAGAAGTCGGTGATAGCCTGTATCAGCTCAGTTTTATGCATCAGCTGTATACGAAAAACGACCCAAATTATTCGGGTCGAGTCACGGTGCCAGTCCTTTGGGATAAACAAACGGAGCAAATCGTGAGCAACGAATCGAGTGAAATCATTCGTATGTTTAATTGTGCCTTTAACCAGATAACGGGAAACGACACCGATTATTACCCAGAGGCGCTACAACATGAAATCGATGAAATAAACGACTTTGTTTATCACAACATCAACAATGGCGTATATAAGGCCGGATTTGCGACAACCCAAGATGCTTATCACAGTGCGGTAAGCGCGTTATTTAACGCGCTAGATAAGCTCGAAGCAAGACTCGCTGCGCAACGTTATCTTGTGAAAGGACAATTAACAGAAGCCGACTGGAGACTATTTACGACTCTCATCCGTTTCGACAGCGTGTACCATGGTCACTTCAAGTGCAACATTAAGCAAATCGAAGATTACCCCAATATTTCTGCGTATGTGCGTGACTTATATCAACATCAAGGTATTGCAGATACGGTTGATTTTTACCACATTAAAAGGCACTACTACTTTAGCCATACGATGATCAATCCAACCCAAGTGGTACCAGAAGGGCCAAGCATTGATTATCACCGTTTTCATAACCGTAAAGGCATCACGTTGTAAATAACCTCCGTGTGCAGGGTAAGTAATCTTTGTCTTTGTTTCTATTTGGACTAGATTTAATAATGCGTTTGCTTATAGCTGCTCCTTGTGCTTAAGTGCAAACGCATTTTAGGTCTTTATGCCTAACAGTCAGGCCACTGTCCAAGGAGAAAATGTGTCTTCTTCCAATATTGCTAAGGGCGCTATTGTACTGCTGCTCGCCGTGATGGTGAGTGCCATCTTATATTTTGAAAATAGTATCCATCGCGACCTTAACGAAAGCTTTTATCAGCGCTTAGAGCAGGTACATTCGGCGCAAAACAATATTTACTTGGGAGAGATCGACGATAACCGCCGGTTTCTTTATTTTCTGCTAGACACCCCGCCAATTCAGGGTATTGCAAGAGCGGAAAAAAACGATGGTATCGACCCTCAAGAAAACACGCCGCTTGATGTTTGGCGGGCACGACTAAGTACGATTTTTAGGTCAATGTTATATTCGTATGATGGCCTTAACCAAATCCGCCTACTTGACGCCCATTCTGGGATGGAAATGGTTAGGGTTGAGCGACAGCTAGGGCAGGTAATTGCTGTATCCGATAGCAAACTACAAGATAAGAGCGAAAGTGATTACTTTATCCAAGCACTGCAACTGCCAGAACGCACTATCTATTCCACAACAATCAACTTAAATCGCGAGCACGGACAAGTCGTCACGCCTTTTCAACCAACCAAACGTTTTACTTTACCGACTTACGATATAGATAACGACTTATTTGGTATATTGGTAATTAATACCAATGCTGAAAAGATGATAGATAGAATTGTCTCTCAAGCGCCAAGTATGCAAAAAGTGATGCTCTTAGGTGCAGATGACTCGTTTATTTATCATCCTGAATTTTCGCTACGATATAGCAAAGATATAAACCCCGAAATCAACTTTCAAACATTATATCGCGTGACGCCATGGTCCAATAAAATCCAACTGGTGGAAGAAAAATCAACGGGAGAGCAGTTTCTTGCGCTCATTAGCAAGGTTGAAGGGGCTAACTTTAACAACTTAGAAGTTAAGCTCGTTAATCTTATCCCTTTTGCTGTTTATCAGCAAAGCCTCAATGAAAAACGATTAACCACCTATGTTTTACTCGCTATTGCCTGCGGTGTATTCGCTCTAGTCTTTTTTGCATTTTGGCAATATACGAGCAGTTTACGTGCGCTCGATTCAACGCGAGCAGAGTTTAAGGCGATTTTAGATGGTGCATCAGATGGTGTGCTTGGCTTTGATAGCAACTTAAAGCTCACCAGCTTTAACGAGTCAGCACAGCGCTTCTTTAAGCAGCTGAATGACAGTCGTTTAGGTAACAACCCACAGTTTTTGCCAGAGGCTGTGCATCAGTTTTTATTTCACTATGCCAATATGGTTTTACAGGGCGAAGTGGTGGAGTCTAAGTCATTACAACTAGACTTGAACGCCCATGAAAACATCTGGCTTTCGCTTAGCTTGTCTCCAATCTACGCAGGAAATGGACGCATTCAGGGGGTTGCACTATTTGTTGAAGACATCACTGTGAAAAAAGAAGCGGAAGCACAGTTAGTTGGTGCAAATGAACGACTAGAGCAAGAGGTGAAGGAGCGTACCAAAGAGCTGGTGGACGCTCGGGATAAAGCAGCGAAAGCGTCAGAAGTGAAAAGTGCATTTATTTCCACTATCAGCCATGAAATGAGGACGCCTCTCAATGGGATTTTAGGATCACTAAACTTGGTGAGAAAAGAGCCCGTTACTAAGCACCAACATAAGTACCTAGAAATGATGGAAACAAGCTCGACTACGCTTTTGTCGTTAATTAATGATGTACTGGATTTGTCGAAGATTGAAGCGGGTAAGCTGGATATCGATAATGAACCATTCAACCCGCTCTCTGTCATTGAACATGTCGCGCTGTCTATGTCGGCGAAAGCCAAAGAACAGGGGATCACTTATATTTTGGACCAAACTGGTTTAGCGCATATTGAACTGTGCGGGGATGCGGCGCGCGTTAAACAAATAATTTATAACCTCCTTAGTAACGCAATTAAATTTACTAAAAAAGGTCATGTGAAATTGACCGTTATCACCGAACAGTTAGACGACACGGTATGGCTTAAAGTCATAGTTGAAGACACTGGGGTTGGAATTGAAAAAGCTAATCAAAACAAGCTATTTCAATCGTTTAGTCAAGAATCAGCTAATACCTCGAACGAGTTTGGTGGAACAGGCCTTGGACTCTCTATTTGTAAGCAGTTAGTTGAAAAAATGCTCGGTCATATTCATTTTGAGAGTGAAAAGTTTAAAGGCAGCAAGTTTTGGTTTGAATTACCGTTTTCTAGTGCGCAAACTAAGCCCATCAACGTGCCTGAAGTATTGGCCGGAAAAACAGCCTCTGTGCTCAGTAAAACCAAATTGGAGTCATACTCTATCGCTAAGCTTATCGCTAAATGCGGTGGCGAGTACGTTGATAGAGAGACACAGAGTGATATATGCATCATTACCAATGAGCAAGATTATATGCAAATGAAATCAGCTCAAAATCACTTTGAAAAACTTATTTTAGTGGGGGATGAGCTTCAGAATATTAACGATGCTGATAACATAGTGCATATCTCTTCACCGCTTCGGGTTGGAGAATTTGTCGCGCTATTTGACTTAAATAAAGCAATTCGATTACAGCCTAGCTTGAAGAAGTCAGGTGAGACAGTCGCGTTAAGTGGTAACTTGGTCGCGGGCTGTCACTTCTTGGTGGTAGACGATAATCAAATCAACCGGATTGTGGCAAAAGGTATTTTGGAAGGACAAGGTGCTAAGGTGAGTTTTGCCGTTGATGGTCAAGATGCTGTGAATAAACTACTGTTATTTGAGCATCAAGAGGTTGATTTTGATGCAATCTTTATGGACTGTAATATGCCAGGAATGGATGGTTATCAGGCCACAAGAGCGATCCGTCAAGGTCAAGGTGGTGATAAGTATAAAGATGCGATCATTATTGCGATGACTGCCAGCGCCCTTGCGGGTGAAAAAGAGCGTTGTCTCAATGCAGGAATGAATGAGTTTGTGACTAAACCTGTGGTCGTCGAACAGTTATTTGACGTGCTAGATGCGCTAGGTGTGCATGCTAAGGATGATGACTCTGTGCTTATTCACCCGTTTGAAAGCGTGGCAGAAGAGCAAACGGGCATGCCGATAAACGAAGCTGACGTGCTCGAGCGCCTCTCTGGAGATGAAGAATTACTTAAAAAGGTGTACACCTTATTCTTGAACGACTCTGAAAATCAAATGCAACAGCTTAGATTGAGTATCAAAAATAGTAATTGCGACGCTTCGGCAAGGTACAGCCATGCACTTAAAGGTCAAGCTGGTGATTTAGCTGCGGAAACACTCTTTGATCTGCTCGATAAAATAGAGACTTATGCGCGTGAGCACCAAGCAGGGCAGTGTAAATCACACTTGGAACAGGCGCAAAGTGAATACGATAAAGTCGTCGTATTTGCGAAAAAGCGCGTGAGTGAGTTAGAGTTCGCAGATATCAACAATGGCTAGAGTGAGCGAGGCCTTCGTTTAATAATGGTGGGTTTACTCACCATTATTAACTTCTAGGCCAGTCATAATCCATTTGGGTTGCGGTTTTTCTTGCTACCGATTGCCCAAAGCGCTTTTTCACCAGTTCTAAACTCATATCGATACCTGCCGAAATACCCGCTGAGCTAGTAAAATTCTGATCCATCATAAATCTTACGTCCTCAACGACTTCCAAAGAGGGATATTGCTCTCTTAAATCGTCGATATCCTGCCAGTGGGTGGTGACTCGCTTGCCATCAATAAGGCCTGCTTCTGCATATAAAAACACACCTGTACAAACAGATGCGCACTGAGAGGTATGATTCGCTGTTTCTGCAAGCCAATTAAGTACGTTGTGATCTCCGCAAATTTGGTGATGCAGTCCGCCGACTACGATGAGCAAATCAAACTTTGGATGCGAGTAAATACTGTAATGGGGGTTTACACTCATGCCGCCACGCGAGGTAACAGGAACATGACTTGGTGCGACAAGGCTGACGTTAATTGGGGTTTCGACAAATCGCTTTGCGGTATTGAATACCTCAAATGGGCCACAAAAATCTAAACACTCCGCACCGTCATAGATGAAAATACCAACTTCCATTATTTTTCCCTACAGATCAGTTTTTTACTAACTTGGCTGATTTTAGTTAAATTTTCAAGGTAAATTGTAACAACCCATGAAAAAACTCCACTCACTATAGTTTTAGTGTCTTTAAGCTACTATGAGTACTAGCATTTTTGCTCTATCGCAGAGAACCTTGTTTCTCCCGCAAAGCGATTGCACTTTTAGAGACGATCCGTAATATCTATCCCACGATAACAACAAGCGATGAAACAATATGTTCAAACCTTCCATCACATTATTAAGTGCAGCTGTATGTTTAGCCCTTGCGGGTTGTGCGGGCACAGCAGAGCAAAGCCAAGAACCAGTAAAATCACTGCAAAGTAAGCAATATGATAACGTGCTTTTACAGGAGTTTTCAGGTCCTTATCAAGGCGTTCCTCATTTTGACAAAATGAAGCTTGAAGATTTAGAAGCTGCACTTGAAATTGGTATGGCTGATAATTTGAAAGAAATTGAAGCAATAGCCAATAATCCAGCTAAGCCAACTTTTGAGAACACCATTGTTGCACTAGAAAGAGCGGGTGCTCCTTTAGATCGCGTTTTTACCTACTACGGCCTTTGGAGTGCAAATATTTCAAGCCCAGAGTTTAGAGAAATCCAATCGCGAGTTGTGCCTAAGTTTTCAGAGTTCAGCTCTAAAATCACCCAAAACCAAGCGCTTTTTGAACGGGTAAAAGCGGTATACGAAGGCGCTGAATATAAAAAGCTAACGGCAGAAGAGCAGCGTATTACTTGGATGCGTTATAACGGCTTTGCCCGCAATGGAGCGACGCTAAAAGGTGAAGACGCTAAGCGTTACGCGGACATTAATCTTGAGCTATCAAAGCTACATACTAAATTTGCAAACAACGTCCTTGCAGATGAAGAAAACTATGTAGTCTATCTCACTAAAGACCAGTTGTCAGGTTTGCCTGAGTCGTTTGTTGCGTCGGCAGCGGCTGCTGCAAAAGCGCGCGGTAAGGCGGACATGTACGCGATCACCAACTCTCGTTCATCAATGGATCCATTTTTAACCTACTCAACAGAGCGTGAGTTACGCGAGAAAGTATGGAACAACTACTATAACCGTGGCAACAACGGTGGCGAGTACGACAATAAAGCGATTATCTCTGACATCCTAAAGCTTAGACATGAACGCGTTAACTTACTCGGCTACGATAATTACGCGCAGTGGCGTCTTGAAGACCGCATGGCGAAAAAGCCTGAAAACGCGATGGCGCTGATGAAAAAAGTATGGCCTGCTGCAATTGCGCGCGTGAAAGAAGAAGTTGCTGACATGCAAGCGATCGCCGACAAAGAAGGCGCTGATATCACCATCAAACCATGGGATTACCGTTTCTACGCCGAGAAGGTTCGCCAAGCTAAGTATCAATTGGATTCAAACGAAGTTAAAGCCTATTTACAGCTAGATAATTTGCGTGAAGCGATGTTCTATGTAGCAGGCCGTCTGTTTAACTTTGAATTCACCGAAGTGCCAAAGGGCTCGGTGCCTGTATTCCATCCTGATGTTCGTGTATGGGAAGTAACAGACAAAACCACCGGTGATAATATTGGCCTTTGGTATTTAGACCCGTTCGCACGTAAAGGTAAACGCTCTGGTGCGTGGGCCATATCATATCGTAGCCATACAACATTTGATGGTAAAACAAATGTGCTTAGCTCAAACAACTCCAACTTTGTGAAAGCACCTGAAGGTGAAGCGACCTTAATTTCTTGGTCAGATGCAGAAACCTATTTCCATGAGTTTGGTCACGCGCTGCATGCGCTTTCATCAAACGTGAAGTACCCAAGTTCAAACTCTGGTGTGCGCGACTACACTGAGTTCCAATCTCAGTTATTGGAGCGTTGGTTGGCAACGGACGAAGTGATCAATCGTTACTTAGTTCACTATAAAACAGGCAAACCTATGCCTAAAGCCCTAATCGAGAAAATCAAGAAGTCAGCAACCTTTAACCAAGGTTTCGCGACGACTGAATACCTTGGATCGGCTATTATGGATATGCTTTTCCATACCACAGATCCAGACAAGATTGGCGACCCTGTTGCATTCGAAAAGTCTCAGTTAGGTGCGCTAGGCATGCCGGACGAGGTCGTGATGCGTCATCGTACAACTCACTTTGGTCACGTATTCTCAGGTGAAGGTTATTCAGCGGGTTACTACGGTTACCTGTGGGCTGAGGTATTAACTTCTGATGCAGCAGAAGCGTTTGCAGAAGCGCCAGGTGGCTTCTACGACAAAGACGTTGCACAGCGTTTAGTGGATTACCTATTCTCAGTTCGCAACTCAATGGATCCAGCAGAAGCGTATCGCAAGTTTAGAGGCCGTGACGCTGAAGTTGAAGCGCTTATGCGTGATAGAGGCTTTCCTGTAGAGAAGTAAAAAGTTTACTCTGCTATTCGGATAATAAAAAACCCCTGAACCAAGGGGTTTTTTATAAAGCTTTAGCTTTTGGATTTCGTGCCGTCACCAAATAGGGATTTAAGGCCGTCGGCAAATTGCTTTATTTGCGCTTTCATCGAGCGCTTTACACTAACTTCAATGCTACCCAAAATCATTCTGCCGTGAATATAAATTTGTGGACGCTGTTTCACCTGCCCTGCAGATGCAAGCGTATTTCTTGTGTTTTCTACTGAACCCATAATATTACGAATATCGGTGACGACATCGACTGTGTCTGGTACAAAGATTTCGTCACTGCCTAAAATGCAATCTATATAAATATGTACTTCAGGGTGACTAAAAATTGCGTTGCTAAAATCTAGTTCCAAGCTGCCAAGGTAGTTTTTTAGGTGGATCTCTTTAGGTACGACCCACTCGCCACTGCGATGGTTGGAACTAAGTATAGAGGTAATGCTTATCGCCTCAGCACCATCTACGCTTGAGGTAAATTTTGGACCCAAACGAGCGGCTTTTTCGCTGTGATATCTTGCATCCGACTTTAGCGGTAAATCAGCACTAAGTGCTGCAATTTGTTCTTGTTCGTTCAGGTCGTATGCTTTATCCAATCGTCTCTCGAATGCATCAGCCGAAAGCTCACCGTGGCTGTAATTTAGAATTAACTGGTCAATCACCTCTTCCCTAACGGATTCGAGAGGCCTATCTTTTAATGGTACAGACATATGGTTGGTTCCGTTCTCTTGATTTATGCTTATAGAAGCAACAACCAAGCCAACATTAAATCATTTATAAAACAAGTGGTTAGTGTTTTTTAATATCAACTTACTCTATTTATTTACTAATATTTAGTTGTACAAAATAGTATTTGGTCAAAATTACCACTATTAGATGGCAGGCAACGCAGTAGCGCAGGTGTAGTTTGATATTGTCAGTCACTTTGCTATGGTAGTAGGTGTTCGCAAAACAACCAAAGGAGATTAGTTATGGCGAAGAAAAGCGATGTCAAAGCGCTTAAAAAAGAGCTGAAAGCGCGTAAAGCAAAGATTGAAAAGCATGAAGCAAAAATCAAAAAGCTGAAAAAAGCGATTAAAAAGGCTTAAAAGCCAAGTAGCCCTAACGTAAAGGGATAAGCAAGTGAGCGGTAAATATACCGCTCTTTTTGCGATTAAATCGAAAGATGGCTATATAGCAACCAAGTTCCCACACAGATTAAGATCACCCCACCAAAGGTTTCAGCTCGACTACCAAGGAACTTTCCAGCCGAATGCCCAATCATCACACCAATTGTTACCATCATGGTGGTGGCAAGGCCAATGAGCGAAGCGGCGAGCCATATATTCACATCAACAAATGCGAGACTGACACCGACAGCCATTGCATCAATACTGGTACCAAACGCTGTGATAATGGTTTTTAACCAAGGTTGCTTTGCGTGCTGTGCTGGCGCATCGTCATTACCCTTAAGGCTCTCATAAATCATATGAGCGCCAAGTCCTAACAGTAAGATAAAGGCAATCCAGTGATCCCAAGCCTCGACATAGCCAGCTGCAGATTGTCCTATTAACCAGCCAATCAGCGGCGTACAGGCTTCAATAACACCAAAAATGAGGCCGATTTTTATGGCTTCGGTAAGCCGAGGTGATTTTAGGCTGGCGCCTTTACCGATTGCCGCGGCAAACGCATCGGTAGACATGGCGTATGCTAACAGTAGCAGGGTGACGAAATTCATTTACATTGCTCCGGTCGGGCGATTTGAGTCCACGACATATCCACACGCCCGACCACAGGCATGGATATATCGATGGTCTCGCCAACCGAGAGGTGTCCGCACCATGGCATTTTGGCCAATTATGTTGATACGAACTCTTCCGAGCATTGGAAGCAGGCTACTCCCCAACGAGTTGCGATAATATCAAGAATTGTTCTAAATAGAAATCTAAGTTTATAGCTAGCTCTACACCATATGGTGAATGAGTTGGCTCCATTTTTAGTTATTTATCTTATAGCAATACACTAAAGCAGCTCCCTTGTCCTACTTCAGAGGTTGCGCTGATCCGCCCTTTGTGGCGATGGATAATTTGTTGGCTGAGTGCAAGTCCAATTCCTGAGCCATGAGGTTTTGTGGTAAAAAATGGTACGAATATTTTATCAAGTGCGCTGGGCTCTATTCCTTCCCCGTTATCAGCAACGTTGATTTCACATTTGCCGTAGCGATTAATCGTTGCTGATACAGTCACTATTTTTTCATGGTTGTTATGTTTCATGGCATCTTTGGCGTTATTTAGTAGATTGAGCAGCACTTGCTCTATCATCTTTCTATCAACATTAATGCTCAGCGCAGCGGGCGTCACGTCAAAGTGTAGAGTGATATTGGCGTCACTAAAGTCGCTTTTTATCAGTGGTGTAATGTCGTCAAATAAAGTCTGTACCGCAAGCGGTTGGAGGTCAAGTTCAGGAATATGCGTGAGCTTTCTGTAGTTATCAATAAAGCCAAGTAAAGACTGGCTTCTAATACCAATCGCTTGCAGGCTTTGTAGGTAGTCTTCAACGAGTTCTTGGTCTGTCACCGCTTCAGCTAACTGATTATTGGTGATATTAACTAGCGTATTTGAGAGTGAATAAATCGGTGCGACGGAGTTTCCTATTTCATGGATAAGCACGCGGATCAGCTTTTGCCAAGACTCAATTTGGGTACTCTCTAGCTGCTCTGAAATCGCGGTGAAAAGCCAAAGTTGGTACTGATTACCTTGATTGGAAAACGTAAAATATTTAAATAGTAAGTCTTTGGCGATGTGGCTACCTACTTTGGCTTGTTCAAGCTCTGGGTGTGCTGCAAGTAATGAGTGTCCAGACTCTGCGCCGCGAATATCCAACAATTGCTTTGCGCTGTTATTACAAATCAAAATGGTGTGGCCATTTTTGATAAGGATCAGACCTGCTTCTATGTGTTGTAGCATGGTTTCGTAAGTAGTGACGAGCTCTGCCTGTTTGGTTTTATCTTGCTGAGCTTTCTGAATAAGCTCGTTACAGGTTGTAAGTGCTTGCTTACTTATTGGGTGCTTATTATCAATTCTAAAGCTGCCATCTTGATACTTGAGCGCAGTAAACACCTCTTCGAATTGTTGTTTCTGTCTTTTCAGTGTGGCAATAGACAGCACTGTGAATAGCACTGCAATCGCAATGGATAACCCACTAAACAAAAAGACGTAGCTGTGGAGAAAGCCCAACACACCAAGTGTGGCGAATACAATGGCTGCGAGTTGAAAAATGGCCATGCGAACGAGGCTATTATTCCACATCATACTTCTCCATTTTACGGTACAGTGACGCGCGGGTGATCCCAAGCGCTTTAGCCGCATGGCTGATATTTCCCTTAAAGTCTCGGACCGCCCGCTCTATGGTGTGCTGCTCTATTTTTGCGAGGTTATAGGTGTCAATAAAGCCCGCACTCTCCTCAGAGCTTGCCCCTGGACTGGCGAGCTGAAACTGCAATTGGGTTGAGTCAGATAAAATAACTGCGCGTTCAACCAAGTGTTGTAATTCTCGGATGTTACCGGGCCATTGATACTTGACTAAATCAGCCATCATTTTGTCGCTGACCGTTTTGCACTGTAGCTTGTACTTTTTGCTGTATAGATCAGCATAAAACTCAATAAGTAGTGGAATATCTTGGGGCCTATCTCGTAGTGCTGGAAGTGTGATCTCTACGGTATTAATGCGGTATAACAAGTCCTGACGAAAACTGCCTTCGCGCACCATGTCATACAAATTCATATTGGTTGCGGTGATAAGGCGCAGATCAACCTCTATTTGTTTGCTGCCTCCCACTGGTGTAACCACTCGATTTTGGATCGCAGTAAGTAACTTTCCCTGTAACTCGAGCGGAATATTGGCTATTTCATCTAAAAATAAAGTACCGGATTCCGCAAGCTCAAAGCGACCTGGCTTATTGGCTTTCGCATCTGTAAATGCGCCTTTCATATGGCCGAACAATTCACTTTCGAACAAAGAGCTAGCTATCGTGCCCATATCGACAGACATGAAGGTATTGTCTTTTCGTAAAGACTGTTTATGTAGCTCTCTGGCAACGACTTCTTTACCTGTGCCGCTTTCGCCTAAGATTAAGACATTGGCATCGGTTTTGGCGGCCTTTTCTATGGTTTGAAAAACTTGCTCCATTGCTGGACTCGAGGCAATTAAATGCTCGAATGGTTTGTTTTGCGCAGCCATTGAGATTTGTGCGATTTGCGTGAGCTTCTTGGACTTTTGCCGTTGTGCGCTCAACTCGATGCAATTGGCAACCGTTGCGAGTAGCTTTTCATTTTGCCAAGGCTTGAGGACAAAATCGTTGGCACCAAGTTTGATGGCATCCACTGCCATCGTTAGGTCGCCATAGGCGGTGAAGAGTACAACCACGGCATCTTCATCCAAGGCTTTTATTTGTTTTAGCCAGTAGAATCCTTCGGCGCCGGAGGTTGATTCTCGAGTAAAGTTCATGTCGAGCAATATCAGTGCAAAGTCCTGTTCCGACATTGTTTTAGCGATATCGTGGGGATTCTCTAGCGTCACGACTTTTTTGTAATATTGTTTGAGCAACATTCTCGTGGCGACGAGAATTTCGCTGTTGTCGTCGACAATTAAAATTGCCTTATCGCAGATAGTCATTACATTTCCTTTCCTCATCAAACTGTACGATATCGTACACTAGGTGTTTAATTTTTTTACACTCTTTTGTTCCATTATTCCATAGAATTATTTTATGCCTTTGATTTTTATTTGTTTTTTAGTTTGGCATGCAACTTGAATTATTAGGCTAACCTAAACTCAAGAGAGTGACAAAATGGACAGAAAAATAACACCTAACAAAAGATTTCAGCTGTGGTGGCTGGCGCTACCTGTCATCGTGGTAGCGTATTTTGCATTTGATAGTGCAGCGAGTAGCAGCGGGGATCGTGTTAATCTGGCGATGGATAAAGTCAAGATAAGTACAGTGACAAAAGGCGAGTTTCATGATCTTATTCCGCTTAGAGGCAGCATCATGCCGAGTAAGTCTGTGTATCTAGATGCCATCGAAGGTGGACGAGTCGAAGCGCGTTTCGTCGAAGAAGGTGCGATGGTTAAAAAGGGTGACAAACTGCTCGCACTGAGCAACACCAGTTTGCAGCTGGATGTGATCTCTCGTGAGGCGCAGATCTCAGAGCAGCTAAATAACCTACACAATACCCGCTTAGCGATAGATCAAAACCGTTTAAACTTAAAACGAAACCTATTAGAGCTAGATTTTCAGGTAAGTCAAAGTGAGCGAAAACTAGCACAGTTCAAGCGCCTTGGTAGCGGGAATTTAGTTTCAAAAGATGAGCTACAAGCGGCCGAAGATGAAACTGAGTATCTAAAAAACCGCCGCAAGTTAATTATTGAGCAGCAGCAACAAGATGAAAAAATCCGTACGGCACAAATTGCACAGCTAGAAGATAGCGTTGAGCAGCTTAATAAAAACTTAGGTTTTGCGCGTAAAAATCTTGAAAATCTAATTATCAAAGCGCCTATGGATGGTCAATTGACTGCGCTAGACGCGGAACTAGGCGCGTCAAAGGCGAGAGGCTCACGTTTAGGGCAAGTTGATATTGTGTCTGAATATAAAGTGTCGGCCCAAATTGATGAATTTTACTTGGGCCGCGTGTATGCGGGACAAACCGCAAGGTTAACGCTGCAAGGGAGGCCGTATGAGCTAACGCTCGCAAAGGTCTATGCCGAAGTGTCAAATGGTCGCTTTGAAGTGGATTTAACTTTTAATGGTGTGCTGCCCAGCGACATTCGTAGAGGTCAAAGTTTGCAGTTGGAGTTGTTATTAGCAGATGCGAAAGCTGCGACTTTAATACCAAATGGTGGATTTTATCAAGATACCGGCGGCAAGTGGGTATTTGTACTAAAGCAGGGCAGCCAAGTGGCGGTGAAGAAATCGGTGACGTTTGGCGAGCGTAACAACAAATATATTGAAGTGCTTGATGGGCTGGCAGTCGGCGACCGAGTGATCACTTCAAGTTACAGCAGCTTTAAAGACATGCAGTCGGTCAGTTTGACTCGTTAATAGAATTAAAAGGCAAAAGAATATGTTACATCTAACTAAAATAAATAAAGTTTTTCGTACTGAGCTGGTTGAGACTTACGCCCTTGAGGATGTCACGGTGACCGTAGAGCGTGGCGAGTTTGTTGCTATCATGGGGCAGTCAGGTTCAGGTAAATCTACCTTACTCAATATCATCGGCATGCTAGACCATATTGATGGCGGCGAGTATGTTTTTGATGGCAAGGACATCAGCCAGTTAAGTGAAGGTCAGCTTGCTGATATTCGTAAAGACAATATTGGTTTTATCTTCCAAAGTTTTAACCTTATTGATGAGCTCACTGTATATGAGAACGTTGAGCTTCCGCTTATTTATCAGGGGATCTCTAAAGCCGAACGAGCACTGCGTGTGACAGCCGTGCTGGAAAAAGTGAACATTGCGCATCGCAAAGATCATTACCCACAGCAACTTTCAGGTGGTCAACAGCAAAGGGTTGCAGTTGGGCGTGCCATTGTCGCAAAGCCAAAAATGATTCTAGCGGATGAGCCAACCGGTAATCTTGACTCAAAAAATGGTGAAGAAGTCATGGGGCTGTTAGCACAGCTTAACCAAGAAGGGGTAACGATAGTCATGGTGACGCACTCAGATCACCATGCAAATTACGCGCATCGCACGATCCATGTTTTGGATGGCCATATTGTTTCGAGTCAAATGCAGGAGGTTCGCTGTGCTTAAAAATTACTTGTTAATCGCGTATCGCAGCTTGCTGCAACAAAAACTCTACTCAACAATCAATATTTTGGGTTTGGCGATTGGTTTAGCTATTTGTATCAGTATGGCCATCTTTGTTGAATCTGAGCTGGGTTACGACAAGTTTATTGAGGGTCACGAGCAAATCTATCGCTCGTCTGTAAAATGGATGCCGCCAAGTGCGCCTGAACAATACTATGCGCAAGGGCAAGTATTTAACGCAGAAAACTATCAAGCACACTTTGAAGAAGTGGTTGATGCTACTCGCTTTCGAGAAGTGAGCGTTGCGCTTGGGCAAGGCAAGGAAAGTTTTCTTCATGATGGTGTATTCCTCGCTGATCCCAACTTTGTTGATTTTTTCTCCTTAGATCTAATTGACGGAGAGCGTCAGTCGGCACTCGAGGCTCCCAACACCATTGTTTTAACCCAAGCAGCTGCAATGCTCTATTTTGGTCGCACGAATGTTGTTGGAGAATCTTTACTTGGTGCAGGAAAACTACCGTTAAAGGTGAGCGCTGTGATAAAAGACTTGCCACTGCGCACCCATTTAAACGTCTTTGCGCTGATCAGTATGGCAACGGCCACCACTTATTATGGTGATAACAGCTGGCAGCGTGACCCAAGTTTTAACTATTTCACTTACGTTAAATTAGCGGATGGGGTAACCGGTGAAGATGTTGAAGCAAAAATCCCAAGTTATTTAGAAAATCATTATGGTCCGGGAACTAGCGACACCCTTGGCTTTGAATTAATGCCTATCACCGATATTTATCTTCACTCACATCATTATGGTGAAATGAAAGAAAATGGTGATATCAATACCGTTTATTCGTTTAGTGTTATTTCAGCGCTTATTCTCTTTATTGCGTGTGTTAATTTTATGAATTTGTCGACTGCCACAGCAACCAAGCGCGCAAAGGAAGTGGGAGTACGTAAGACATTAGGCGCTAAACAGCAGCATTTAGTTATGCAGTTTGTGGTTGAGGCGATGATGCTGAGTTATATCGCGTTGATCATTGCTGTAGCGCTGGTTGAGGCTGGTTTGCCTTTGTTTGCGAGCTTTATCGGCAAGCCGCTCAGTTTTGACTTCTATTCAGAGCCGTTAGTGTTGACTACGCTGTTGCTGTTAGGGTTATTCGTTGGCTTAATCTCAGGCGCATACCCTGCCTTTTATCTAAGCCGCTTTAAACCTGCAAAAGTGCTTAAAGGAGAAGTGACACAGGGTAAATCTGGCGCGCTGCTGCGTAAAGGGCTGGTGGTATTTCAATTTAGTGTCGCCGTGGTGCTTATTATCGCCACCACGGTATCTAACCAGCAACTAAAGTATGCCAGAGCCATAGAACTCGGTTATGACAAAGACAATACTTTTGTGCTGAGCCGTCTTTATACAGATATCGCCAGTCAACAGCGTAGCGCATTAAAAACACAACTGCTCTCTCACCCAAATATTGTCAGCGTGACAGCAAGTTCAGCAGTACCAACAGAGACCATTGTCGATGCTTTTGGGATGGTTAATCCAAAAACACAATTGTCGCAGACCATGCCGACACTGGCAGTAGATGAAGATTATTTTAGCAGCTACAACATTAAGTTACTGAGTGGCCGAGGGTTTAGTCGCGATTTTCCTGCCGATAAATTCGCGATGCCGAGTGCGGCTGAGCCAAATCCGCGTTTTTCGGTTGTGATTAATGAAAAGGCGGCGCAGAGTTTAGGATTTAGTGCTGATGAAGCAGTTGGTAAAACATTTGAAGTACGATTAACTCGGCATTCAAGTGCTATGGCCACTATCATCGGGGTGACGCAAAACTACTATTTTTCTTCACTTAAAACAGAGATAAGCCCAACGTATCACTTGCTAAGAGAGAATGAAGGCAATTCGATGGCGATAAAATTTCAAGGTGATACAGCGCAAACTCGCGACTTTATAGAGGCCACTTGGCGCAAGCTAGTACCAGAACAAGAAATGGAACTGACTTATCTACAAACTAAATTTGAGCAGATGTATCGCCAGGAAGACAAAGAAATCATTGTGTTTAATTTGTTCTCTATGCTGGCGATTTTCATTGCTTGTTTAGGCTTATTTGGTCTTGCCTCTTTTACTACAAAAAGGCGCACCAAAGAGATTGGGGTGCGTAAAGTGCTTGGTGCTTCGGTGATGGATATCGTGATATTGATCAATAAGGAATTCTCAAAGCAAGTGCTGATCGCAAACCTGATAGCGTGGCCGCTTGCGTACTTTGTGATGCAGCAGTGGTTAAACAATTTTGTCTATCGTATTGATCTTTCAATCGTGCCATTTTTGATTGCAGCAAGTTTAGCATTTGCAATTGCTTGGCTAACGGTCGGCTCGTTGACGCTAGTTGCCGCACAAGCGCGGCCTGTAAAATCATTAAGATACGAGTAATTGCAACAAAACAGGCCTCACAATGAGGCCTGAACAGAGATAAGTTAAGCACCAGGACCACATTCCAAGCAGTGCTTGATAATATCCGGGCCAAACTTCAAGTTTGCATTTAGATTTCGCAGTGCCGTTCTTAGGCCTTCTTCTATCACTGGGTGGTAGAAAGGCATTTCGAGCATTTGTGGCACGGTCATCTTGTTTTGTAGCGCCCAAGCAAGTAAATGCGCCATATGCTCAGCAGCTGGGCCGACAAATTCGGCACCTAAGAATAATCCGGTGCCTTGCTCAGCGTAGACTCGCATATGGCCTTTGTTTTTTAACATCACGCGGCTGCGGCCTTGGTTTTCAAAGCTTACCTCTCCGATGGCAAAGCAGCCACAATTGCCATATTGCTTTTCCAACTCTTTATAACTTGCTCCAACCATCGCAATTTGTGGGTCGCTAAATACCGCCGCAAGCTTTGCACGGCGCAGTCCCACTCTCACATCAGGGAAGCGACCGGCATTTTCACCTGCAATCGTGCCTTGATCTGCGGCTTCATGTAGAAGCGGGATCTGGTTGCTGGCATCACCTGCAATAAAAATCGGGGCGTTACCAGAGCCATCAAGACATTGCATGGTATGTGGGTCGGCTAGCGGTACGCCTCGGTCATCAAGCTCAAGCGTGGTATTTTCTAGCTCTAAGTTATTAACATTGGGCACACGACCTGTGGCTGCCAACACATAGTCAAACTGCTCGGTTTGTGGTTTCCCTTGTTTGTCAATGTAGGTAAGCTCGGCTTTGTCACCGACCTGTTTCATATCTGATACTTTGGCATCTGTGTCGAGGTAAAACTCATCACTGAACACAGTGGTGGCATAGTCTTTGACGATTGGATCGGTTAGTGGTCCAAGGCCACCGCCGACACCAAATACTTTGACCTTTACGCCAAGTCGGTGTAGCGCTTGACCTAGTTCTAAGCCAATCACGCCGGGGCCAAATACGGCCACTGAGTCGGGTAAATTGTCCCAGTCAAAAACGTTATCGTTAATGACTAAGCGGTCGCCAAAATTATTAAACACACCGGGGTAGCTAGGTCTTGAACCTGTAGCGATAACAAAACGTTTGGCTGTGATCTGAGTGTGGTCGTCCAACTGTACCGTATGGCTGTTGATAAATTTTGCACTGCCGCGTAGTTTATCTTGCTCAGGTAGTTCGTCGACAGCTTCGACGACAAAGCCAACGAAGCGATCTCGCTCACGCTTTACTCTCGCCATAACCGCTTTACCGTCAATTTCAGCGGGTTTTACATTAATACCAAATTTAGGCGCGACCTCAATTTGATGTGCGGCTTCAGCTGCGGCAATCAGTAACTTGCTCGGCATGCAGCCAACCCGAGCGCACGTTGTGCCGTATACGCCAGACTCAATCATCAGTACTTCTGAGGTATATTTTTTGGCATTTCTATAGGCGCTGAGACCCGCTGTTCCCGCACCAATCACGACTACGTCGGTGTTTATCTTTTTCATTTTTTGCTCCGAAATCAGAAAGTGTGATACCAATTTACTTAATTAAGAGGTCTATTTGAGGCGAGAAAATCTTGTCGATAACCAGGCAAAAATTTTGCTATTTAGTTGTTCTAAATGAGAAATTTTTAACGCAGTTAGCGTCAGATTTGCTCCTTCAAATTGAGCAAGTATTAAGATAAATTGGTATACTCCCCCCATGACAGTGTCACTAGTCATTGTGTTTTGTTGTGTTGAGGGGGAACATTTTGACTTGGTGAGCAAGTTCACCAAGTCATGTTGTGGGGGATGAGTGATTAAGCGAAATATTCAGCTAAATCGTCTGAACCACCGATGTGTTTACCACCGATAAATACTTGCGGCACGGTTTCGCGACCAGACAGCGCTTTAAGACTGGTTAGCGATGCTTGTTGACCAAGTACCAGCTCTTCATATGCCAGTCCTTTTTCTTTTAGCAAAGCTTTGGCTTTTTCACAGAATGGACAGCCAATCTTGCTAATAACGGTAACCGGCTCTGGTTTGATTTGGCGCGGGTTAATGTACTCCAGCATAGTATCTGCGTCTGATACCTCAAACGGGTCGCCAGGCTTTTCTGGTTCGATAAACATTTTGTCAATCACACCATCTTTTACCAGCATTGAATAACGCCAGCTGCGTTTGCCAAAACCTAAATCGTTTTTATCAACTAACATGCCCATGCCGTCAGTGAATTCGCCGTTACCGTCAGGTAGTAGTGTAATATTCTGCGCTTCTTGGTACTGTGCCCATGCGTTCATTACAAACGTATCATTAACGGATAAACACACGATTTCGTCGACACCATTTTGTTTAAATACGCTAGCAAGCTCGTTATAGCGCGGTAAGTGCGTTGACGAACAAGTTGGTGTAAAGGCACCAGGCAAAGAAAATACAACCACAGTTTTACCTTTAAAAATTTCATCGCTGGTGACGTGCTTCCACTCTTCATTTTCTCTAATTGGGAATGTAACCTGTGGTACGCGTTGACCTTCAATATTCTTTAACATTTTGCTTTCCTTCTTAAGTTGATGGAGCCATTATGCCGCGCGCATTTTGATTTGTATAATTGATAGTTAGGATTAAAGTGTTCAATAAAATTGATTGTTTTCAACTTCAAATATTTGTATTTTTTAATCTAGCCAATGCTGCTAAGTTGAGGTTAGTCAATTTTTACGGGAACAGGGAATATTTAGATGAAAGCAAACTTTGAATTAATGGCGGATTACAATTGCTGGATGAACGAAAGATTATATGAAGCTGTTTCGGGATTGAGCGCCACGGAATTACACCAAGATCGAGGGGCTTTTTTTGGATCCATTATGGGATCGTTAAACCATATTCTTGTTGCCGATATTATTTGGCTTAAGCGCTATACAGAGCATAGCCATCATGCTGAAGCACTGAATGCTGTAGCAACAATGCCGCTGCCGACAAAGCTTGATGCGATGCTGTATGAAGATTTTGCAGCGTTGAGACAGGCAAGGGCTGAAATGGATAAGGTGATTATTGAGTTTGCGAATGAAGTCACTGAGGAGGCGCTTGCAGCCGATTTACACTACAAAAACACACAAGGTAAAACCTTTTCTCGCAAGTTTGGTTTTTTAGTGCATCATTTATTTAATCATCAGACGCACCATAGAGGGCAAATAACGACATTACTCAGCCAGATTGGTATTGATATGGGAGAAACCGATCTATTAGCGCGGATCCCCACATCATTTGGTTAGTGGTTTAGCTTTACCGCTTCAGTTATGTCTAGTGTTATCAGCAATGAGAAGGGTTATAAAGCTAGACATTAGCTCTACAGGCCTTTAAAAACCGTGTTCGGTAAAGCCTGCTAATAAGAATTTCACTCGCTAACTTTTCATAATAACTCTGAATAGAGCTCCTCTAGCCATTCATGAAGGTCCTCTATCGAGTCAAAATCTTCGTCTGTTAATTCTTCATACTCTGTTAGTGAAATAAGATTTAAGTCTATAACCTCCCGAAGTTGGGCTCTGACTTTAATCAAGTCATAAGGGTAGTCTTCTCCAATGCCGACAGCTCTTCTCAAAATACTGGGGTCATAGCTTTCGACATGACAATAAGTTTTTAAAATGGTTCTTAAAGGATCTTCAAGTTTATTCATCGTATATTTACTTCTTTAGTTCAGGGTATAATGTGTGCAATTTAATGTTACCATCTTCTATTAGATATATAGCTTTGGCGTTTCCGTTTGAAAAATCTGTAACCTCGTATCCAGTGGGGTTTTTCTTGGAACCTAGTCTAGTTATTCCGCGTACCGCATTTCTGTAGTTAGAGCCAAAAATATCTTCAAGTGGTATTTGTATCTCAACAAATGGTTCTTTATTAACTTTTGCTTTCTTTGTCAATAAATTAAATGATTTAGTACTTTTAATATAATTATCGGCACGAATGAGTGCTTCGTCTGAAGAAAACGCAGAGGCATTTTTTCCTACTCTGTGCAGTGCTGGAGACCCATCTGGATTCTTTCGGTAAGCATCATATATAGTGCCAGAGGCAGGGTCTTTCCCTCGTAGAGCTCTGTCTACTAATTGTTTTTTCGTGACTCTATTTGGCCCTCCATGCCTTGCAGGTGCATGTCCCTCCATATCAAGACGCTTTATTTGTTCAGAAACCGACTGACTATTAACTGTCCCCGGCAGCTCATTCCCTTTTGGTGGTTCCAACTCATCGGCTTTGGCTTTGGTGGGCTTGTCGGTAACGCCTCGAATTGGTGGTTGGCCTTGATATTCATCCAGTGCTTTATTAACTCGCTGTCCGATTTCTTGGGCGGCTTGTTGCATATGTTGGTCGATTTTGGGGGTGACGTCGTCTAGGCGTTTTACCGTGGCTTGCATGCCTTCGATAGCGGCGTCAGGGAGTAGTAGGTCGTAGTGCCAACTGCTAGACATTTCATCGAGTGAATCGCGCAGGCCTTTGACGATGTTTTTAACTTCCGTGGCGGATTGTTTTCCTAGGTCTTGCCAGCTAATGACTCATAGGTATTTAACTGGGTCGCCTTTGTCGACTTTTCTTTGGGTAAAAAGCCGCAGTACAGCAAGCGCAGCGGAGAGGGATTCTCCGGTATTTTTTAAGATAACCTTGCCCACTACTGGCACTAAACCAATACTGATAAGTTAACTAGTGTTTGCCCTGAGAAGAGGAGCAACTTGGAACGGTGATTCTAGGACGGAGTTATTCTTTGTTAATCTATGAGCAAAGTGGAATCCGGCCCTAGCTAACTGGTAAGTTAATATTAAAAAACGTGTCTAATGAATCATCATGCGTAACCGGGGGTACGGTCATCTTGATGATTCATTAAGTGATGTGTGCCGTTACTAATCACATTTGCATACAGCGTTATTCGTGCTGCTTAATAGCGCCACGTACCATAGAAGCCATATCAATAATTTCCATATCACCCATATCGGCAATTAAATTCAAATGGGCAAAAATATCGCACTTTTCAATATTCTTGACTTTTTTCTCGCCACCCATAAATAAAAATGGCGCAAAGCCGTACACTTCATCGGCATTGAGTGGGCCATGTTTTTTTAATGTCGCAGGAAAAAGTGGTTTCCCTTGGTTATCTTTAATATCAAGTTGCTCAGGCTCTTGAAGCGCTATAAAATCTTTTGCAGTTTGGTTAGCCTTACCAGCTGCAATATCTTGCTCGCTTCCTTCGCTTGTTGTTATCCAGTTAAGGTGCGGGCTGATTTCTAGGGATTCACCTGTTTTTTCGCCGTAAATCTGAAGTTCACCCCAAGCATTGCGCGCTATAACATAATAAATATCACCTTGCTCAAACGGGGTATCTTCTAAAAATCGATCAAGGATGTCTTGATAATCCGCGGGGTTTGTCAACCAAAATAAACCATCGGCAAAACCGCTGAAGCCGAGTATTTGCCAGTATTCAAGTAGCTGATCAGGGAGCTTCCCTCGATACGCTTCTATATCAGCGGTAGTCGCGGGTACAATTGTTGTTGGTTGGCCAAATTCGCTTAAAAAAAAGGCTAAATCGTCATCATTAGTTTCTATCATGGGTTCTCTACTTTTTGTTTAACGGGCAGCGCTCAAGTTTAATGTTTAACTTAGCATCTGGGCCATATTCTTTAAATGCTTTTTCAACTTGCTCATCCATTAATTCAACGCGTGTTTTACTTCCTTTTTTACTTCCTATAGGCGCTTTAGCCCACTGCGGACCTATAGATTCATTAACTCTTTTATCACCCAGACGAGTAACATTATCATAACCGCCAGCGCCCATATCAGGGTCATGTAATGCATGTAAATTGTTCATAATTTCTGTTGTTCTTTGCGCGGCTAATTTTTTTGCTTCAGTACGTGATTTGTTTCTACCGTATGATTTCTTGAGAGATTTATTTAGTTTGTATCTGAACTTATCTCTAAAACCATTTTGAGCAGTTCCAGTCCCCTTACGCTTCATATTTTTGTATCGATCGCGGTTTTCTCTGTATTCACCAATGGTTAAATCATTTAAGCCTGCTTCTTGATACTTAAGCTGCCTTGCGTAATTCTGTTCTAAAGCACGTAAGTCGCCCTTATGTTTTTTCCTTAAGTTATCACTTGGTTTAAAACAGGGGACCTTGTATGCTTTCATGCCTGCTTTGAGAGGGTGCAATCCCTTCCCCCCCGGCAACTCATTCCCTTTTGGCGGCTCCAATTCATCGGCTTTGGCTTTGGTGGGCTTATCGGTAACGCCTCGAATTGGTGATTGGCCTTGATATTCATCCAGTGCTTTATTAACTCGCTGTCCGATTTCTTGGGCGGCTTGTTGCATATGCTGGTCGATTTTGGGGGTGACGTCGTCTAGGCGCTTTACCGTGGCTTGCATGCCTTCGATGGCGGCGTCTGGAAGCAGTAGGTCGTAGTGCCAACTGCTAGACATTTCATCGAGTGAATCGCGCAGGCCTTTGACGATGTTTTTAACTTCCGTGGCGGATTGTTTTCCTAGGTCTTGCCAGTTGATGTTTCTTAGGTATTTAACTGGGTCGCCTTTACCGAGCTTGCGTAAAACGGCAAGCGCAGCAGAAAGGGATTCTCCGGTATTTTTTAAGATAACCTTGCCCACGCCTTTAACTGCTGAGCCCACAACTGGCACCAAACCAATACCCGTTAGGGTAAAGGCAAGCCAAGCGTCAGTGTCGTTGGCTTCATCATCGTCGGTCAGTAACATGACATTGGCAATGATATCTCGTAAATCCATGACTTGGTCGATAATTGGTATCATGGAAATCAAGGTGCCTACCACGATTTGTGACGTGGAGGGGTTTTGATTAAAGTCGCCTTGTAGTGTGCCCCATAACCAATCACCTGCTTGGGTTGCAATGCCATTGGCTTCTATCAGTGGTGCGGTATTGCCGCTGCGTACCATTTCAGCCGCTCGCGCTGGGGTGATTTGTCCATACAGTGGATTTTTAGGGCGATTATCTTCAGGCAGGTAATCGCGTTTATCCTCACCATATTGCACGGTGTATTGACCAGGCGGTGCATTCTCAATTTTTGCTTTACCGCTGTCATCTAAGTTACCAGTCAGCGCTGTGCCGTTTGCAAATCGAATGGTATAAGGTGCGCCCATAATTGGGCTGCCATCTTGATAGGTATAAGACAGCTCAATGGTACTGCTCATCATGGTGGCAATGCCATCGGCGGCAAGTGAGAGTCGAGCATTCTCAGAGAGCGCTTGAATTTGCGGCACACTCGGCATCGTGGCGCTTTGTTTGCTGCCAATATCTTGCTCCATGCTGCCGTCAAACACGGTCATGGCTTTGCCTTTTAAGGTCAGTAACTTGCCTGCAAAGATGTTGACGTTACCACTTGAGTCAATGCTGATTTCACTGCCACCATTGGCAAGGGTGAGGTTGCCAGAGCCACTGCCTTTTACTGTGATATTGCCTTGGCTTTGAATGATTTGACTTCCAGCCGGGGCGGTGATGGTGAGATTGTTGTCTGCCTTGAGTTTGATATCACTTTGGATAACACTGCGATGACTGCGACCCGCCTTAAGGGTGATATTTTGTTCGGCGCTGACGTCAATTTGATTGGCGGTGACGTCTAGGTTGGTTGCTGCATCAATAATCACCGACTTTTTACTATTTAGATGGGAAGGGTTGTAAAGCTAACTACTAGCTTTACAACTCAGTTAGAAAATTAGGAAACGTTAAAGCCTGCTAAGAAGTCAGTAAATGATGGAGCAAGTATATCTACATTTTCATAATCGGGATCGGCACCTTCATCAACTTGCTTATCTTTCCACCATATGAATACTCCTCCTTTCTGCGCGCCATCTACACCAATGCAAATAACATTACCAACACCATCATTACCAATAGGCAGTAGCTCTTCAGGAATCCTATCGCAATAAATAGAGAACATAGTTAACAAATCAAAGCTAGTATCATTTTTACCAATTCCAAATAAAACATTAATGTCAAAGTCAAAAAGTAATTCACCGTCAGAATTTTGTTTAGTAAACTGATTTTTAGTAGGCTGACCACCATTAAACTTTAGAAGAAAATCAACATATTCTTTGGGGAACTGAAGTTCAAGCTCATGACAGAGCTCTTGAATCTCAAGTAAGCTTGTTTTTGGATAACTGTTTTCAAAGTTCATTCTAATTTCCTAAAATGAGTAAGTATTTCGACCGCCAGAGTGACCTACTGTTGAGTGTAAGTCACTTGGAATTAATTGCAGCTTTGTGGAGTTCTCTACATGATGCCAGGTATGTGTCGACGGTTGCTTCCAAGCTGGATCTATATTTTCCATCAATTGATTCGCGTTTCTCATGTCCAGCTGTGAACCTGATGTTCCTCTACCAGATGTAGGGTCTGGGTTTAATTTTTTTATATCAACCTCTACAAGATAACCTTTATACTTCATAATATAAGGTCTGAAATCCGCAAAACCTTTTTCGGTAAAGTTAACACCATCAGGATACTTTTCAGCAAGCTCTTTTAATTTTAACTCCCTGATTTTCCTTTTTCTTGGCTGCATTGCATCTAGCCTTTGTTTCAAGATCGTATTTTTATGTATATCTAAACTGTAGTTTTGTCCTGCAAATTCTGCGTTCCGAGGGGGCTTTCCATCAATAAGTTGTAATTTATTGTCTTTACGGTTAGTTAATTTGGGTTTTGTTTTATCAGTTTGAGTTGTTCCAGTCCCTGGCAACTCATTCCCTTTTGGTGGTTCCAATTCATCGGCTTTGGCTTTGGTGGGCTTATCGGTAACGCCTCGAATTGGTGATTGGCCTTGATATTCATCCAGTGCTTTATTAACTCGCTGTCCGATTTCTTGGGCGGCTTGTTGCATATGCTGGTCGATTTTTGGGGTGACGTCGTCTAGGCGCTTTACCGTGGCTTGCATGCCTTCGATGGCAGCGTCTGGGAGTAGTAGGTCGTAGTGCCAACTGCTAGACATTTCATCGAGTGAATCGCGCAGGCCTTTGACGATGTTTTTAACTTCCGTGGCGGATTGATTTCCTAGGTCTTGCCAGTTGATGTCTCTTAGGTATTTAACTGGGTCGCCTTTACCGAGCTTGCGTAAAACGGCAAGCGCAGCAGAGAGCGATTCTCCAGTATTTTTTAAGATAACCTTGCCCACGCCTTTGACTGCTGAGCCCACAACTGGTACTAAACCAATACCCGTTAGGGTAAAAGCAAGCCAAGCGTCGGTGTCGTTGGCTTCATCATCGTCGGTCAGTAACATGACATTGGCAATGATATCTCGTAAATCCATGACTTGGTCGATAATCGGTATCATGGAAATCGAGGGGCGACTACTGTCGGTGAAGGTTAGCTGCCTAGCCCTGCAACACCCAAGTGGTTCAGCCTATCCTTTCTTAAAAATCATGCGCAGAAGTTTATCTGATTAAATCAACCGGAACATAAACACTATCTTCTAAGGATTCTCTTGGTATCTCTAGAACATTAGCGACTAAAGCTAATTCAAAGCACCAATAGCCAATGTAATAATCCGTGTACTCGAATTCGCATTCACAGTTGTGATTATCATGCCAGTCCGCCAAACCCTCTAACTTGATGTACCAATTTTGTGCAAATTGGTTGAGTAAATCAGGCTGGTGTTCACTGGGTACTCTAAAAGCGAGTGAAAGATTTTGATAAATTTCAGGGTAATAGAGTGTGGGCGAAATAGGTCTATCGTTATCACCAAGTGCAATGGCTACATTATCAAGTAAGGTGTCTTTGCCGCGTTCGCCAATAACATCGAGCACTTCTTGGATATGAGCTGGAGCGACATCACAGGCTTGTAAAAGTGCCAGCCACCACAAAGTGTAGATATAACGATTGATATTAGGGGAGCCGACAGCATCGATTTGCCCGCCCAACTTTTCAAAAGCATGGCGGTATATTTGATGATTTACAGGTAACTTATCACAGTAGTGTGTCAGTTGTTTGCGATACGGCAAAATCGCTTCGGTATAGCGCTTAATATCCCCAAGGTGAGCACCATATGAGTAGTGCGCTACCGCTCGCATAATCGCGAGCTGATATATACGCTGGGCAACATTAACTCGTTCGCTAGGTGTGGTAAAATTACCTGCGTCGAGGGCTTCTTGTGTTTCTTTAATGCCAACTTCAATGTCGACTAAGAACTCTTCGAAATAATCGTTACTTCTCCGTGTATCGCGCACCTTTATCTCCTACTGATTCTCTCGCCAATGTACGAGGTCTTTAGGGTAGTATGGGTGGTCAATAAAGCTGCTATCATCAATATTGAATAATTTAACAACAAGCGCAATTTCCCAGCACCAGTAGCCATCGTAAGCATCATTATCCAGTAAATGTATATCAGGACTTTCCTCCAAGACGTACCATGCCTCCATATAGGACTTTGCAAGTGCTGGACGTTGCTCTGGACTTCGTTCAACTACTTTGTAAAGTTTACCGAAACGTTTTTTGAACAGAGTATCCGCTGCTATTTCGCGATTAGTGTCACCTAGCGCTATCGCAATTTTATCGAAAAGTGCATCTTGTCCTTGATTTCCAATAAGCTCTAATAATTGTAAGTAGTAATCTTTTCCCATATTTAAGCAGTAGGCGAAGCTAAATAACTTTAAATAGTTCCGTAAATCGCTTTGGTGCAACTCTTCTAAGTCAATGCGCTCAGCTTGTGCTTCTAGAGGTAGTTCATCGGCAAACTTCTTTTGAGCTCGGCGATAAGTTATCGCATCGTTCAAAAGGGGTTTGAACTCTATTACGCTGTCACCACGAGAGTATTTTACATGCATCAAACTGATTATATTATTTATCAGGTCAAAGCATGTTCTCATCTTGATTTCTATCGTGAGATCACTGGAGTCGAGTTCGGCGACATCCTCTAATATAGTTTCTTCATAGAACTCTACAGCTTCGTCAAAATAGGATTTATCCCGAAAGGTATCTCGGACCATAACAACTCCTTTAAAGTTTTATTTCTTGACCAATGATATTGGCATTTCGATCTTGCATATTTTCATGCATCGCGATCACCAAATAACTATTGATAGAATCATCCATTCTTAAATTTTTAAAGCATGTATGAAAATAGAAGTGAGCTTTAAGGCAAGGAGAGTTGCTTCTTGCCTGGCGACACCTGTGTATTTAAAGGACTTAAAAAGATGTTATTGATTATGTGGCAATTTTTTGGCTAATGCGACGATATCCGCCATAACACGCTTCTCTCCAAGATCTGCTAAGAAAGCTAGATGTTCAGTGGCTTTTACCTTTTGGAGATTTTCAAGCTTAGGTTCGCCACCAAGGGCAAGAGCAGGCACAAAGCCATAGATTTCTCCATTTTCAAGAGGGCCTAATTTTTCGACAGCTCGTTCAAAAAGAGGCAAATCATTGATATCGTCTAAATCCAAGCTTTCTTTACTTAGCACAGCGTAAAAAAGGTCAATCATTCTTTCTTCTCCACGCTCAATTAATTTATCAGTGTTATCTGACGGAAAAATCATTCCGTAAGCTGAGTTGATATCTATACTATTTCCTGATTCTTTTCCCCAAACAATAATCTCTCCAAATGCGCTTAAGCCTATAACATTATAGTTTTCAATCTTTTCTTTCTTATCAAAATTTATATTTTCTAACCATGCTTTCAGTACATCACTATATTCGGATGGGTTTACCGTCCAGAAAATGCCGTTCCCCCAACCACAAAAGCCATACTCTTGCCAATATTCCAGCAACCTTTCAGGTAGCTGGTTTTTGTATTCACGTAATATTTCTTCAGTTGGCATTATTGGTTTAATTGCTGGTCCAAAGCCCTTATAATTATAAAAATTGTCAAAAAATTTGTTCATTATTTGCACCTATGTAGGTTCATATTTAACTTTGCATCGGGGCCGAGTGTTGAGAGGGCCTTTTTTGCCTCAACGTCCATTATTTCAACTCGACTCAACGTGGTCTTCATACCGCTGTCGTCAATGCCGTTATTATTCCATTGTGCGCCAATAGACTGGTTTACACCGGCATCACCTAATTCAACGACTTCATCAACTCCTCCTGCTACCATATCAGGATTATGTAAAGCATGAAGGGTTTTCATATCTTTATTCGCGAGCTGCTTGGCTTGCTTGATGGCTTCATCCCCAAAAGACTCTCCACTATTTAAAAGAGCTTCTTCATACTGAGCAATTAGCTTTTCCTTAAATTTTTTCCTTGCTTCCTTTTGTGCTTTCCCAGTTCCTTTTCGACCTATTTTTTTGAAAGCATCTCGATTCTCAAGATACTGTTTTACTGACATGTTATTCAACCCTTCCATTTGGCCTTCTAACTGTCGATCATACTCCTGCGCAGTGCCTTTATCGTTCTTCTTAAAGCAAGCTACTTTATGTTGCGGCATACGTTTTATTGCCGCCCCCGGTAACTCATTCCCTTTTGGTGGTTCCAACTCATCGGCTTTGGCTTTGGTGGGCTTGTCGGTAACGCCTCGAATAGGTGATTGACCTTGATACTCATCCAGTGCTTTATTAACTCGCTGTCCGATTTCTTGGGCGGCTTGTTGCATATGTTGGTCGATTTTTGGGGTGACCTCGTCTAGGCGTTTAACCGTGGCTTGCATGCCTTCGATGGCGGCGTCTGGAATCAGTAGGTCGTAGTGCCAACTGCTAGACATTTCATCGAGTGAATCGCGCAGGCCTTTGACGATGTTTTTTACTTCCGTGGCGGATTGCTTTCCTAGGTCTTGCCAGTTGATGTCTCTTAGGTATTTAACTGGGTCGCCTTTACCGACTTTTCTTTGGGTAAAAAGCCGCAGTACAGCAAGCGCAGCGGAGAGTGACTCTCCAGTATTTTTTAAGATAACCTTACCCACGCCTTTGACTGCTGAGCCCACAACTGGCACTAAACCAATACCCGTTAGGGTAAAGGCAAGCCAAGCGTCGGTGTCGTTGGCTTCATCATCGTCGGTCAGTAACATGACATTGGCGGTGATATCTCGTAAATCCATGACTTGGTCGATAATCGGTATCATGGAAATCAAGGTGCCTACCACGATTTGTGACGTAGAGGGGTTTTGATTAAAGTCGCCTTGCAGTGTGCCCCATAACCAATCACCTGCTTGGGTTGCAATGCCATTGGCTTCTATCAGTGGTGCGGTATTGCCGCTGCGTACCATTTCAGCGGCTTGCGCTGGGGTAATTTTTCCATACAGTGGGTTTTTAGGGCGATTATCTTCTGGCAGGTAATCGCGTTTATCCTCACCATATTGCACGGTATATTGACCTGGCGGTGCATTCTCAATTTTCTATATAAATTCACTAGTGCTTGCTGGAGGTGGTAAACCAAAGGTATCTAATTTTTAAAAGAAGGAGCTTATATAACGCTCAAGGAAATGTAGATGCCGTGGGCTGTAAAAAAATTTGAGAGCTTACGTCATTTGCATATGAAGTAGCTCTCAAAATAAGTGCGCTATTTTACACTTAATTAGTACTTTAAGGCTAACTAAAGCCAGTGTCAGAATAGATATGCTAAACGCACAATAAAGTACTATTCGTCTTCTAATATGCCCAAAATAAAGTTATTAAACCCAACGTGATACTCTTGCTCTACAATTTTATCTAAATTGTTCCAAACTGTAATTACACACTCTCCATTACTGAGAGGTTTCGAGCAGTTGATACAGTAAAGAAACTCATTGTTCACGCTATGGAAAACTACAAGCTCTTTTGGGAGTTGGTCATTACTCCTCTTTTTAAGAGTAAACCAAACAAAATTCGGATATTCTGCATTTATAAAATTAGGTGTTTTAGTTAAACCTAAGATTTCAATCGGGCCTATCGCTATATTTCCCCAAGCTTTCAAGTAGTCTTTAAAACTTTCTGGGAGACGAAGGTTGAGCACTGACTCAGCTTCTTTTATTTCTAAGTCACTATGACTACCTTGATATTCAAATTCGTTTAGTGACTCTAATCTTTGCTTTAACTCATCATGTGTAAAGTTTTTCATAATTAAAATCCTTTGGCTCTATATTTCCAGTACTCCGAGCTCCACTTTATAAATATCTTCTCTGCCTCAGTTTTCTTGATATTACCAAACTGAGTGCTTGGCCATGTTGATTTCCTGCCGTTATGAGCCCTAAAGCTATAATTCTTCCTCTTAAGCCAAGCGCCATTTCTTTTTTCGTATTGAGGAATATGTAGTATTTTTGTCCGCTCTGAATGCAGTTTACCACCAACCTCTGCAATTGTACCAGGCTCCTTTTGAATCAAATGGTGGAGGTTTACCG
Source organism: Pseudoalteromonas sp. JC3 (assembly GCF_030291895.1). Classification (NCBI taxonomy): domain Bacteria; kingdom Pseudomonadati; phylum Pseudomonadota; class Gammaproteobacteria; order Alteromonadales; family Pseudoalteromonadaceae; genus Pseudoalteromonas; species Pseudoalteromonas sp. JC3. Next base: position 661,355 of record NZ_CP127856.1, read on the forward strand.
GCTCACCGTCGAAACCAATAGGAGGTCGTCCTTTCATCATTCGTTCAAGGTTCGTCAAACCATTAAGGTCTTTCTTGTTGATATCGAATAAATCATTACGCTGGTGTACAAGCCGCCCATCGAACATCGTTTTATGTTTCCACTGGCGAGTATTTAACCTTGAAGATGTCCTATGCTTTTCAGCTGTTATTCTTATTGATGGACCATGATTGATTTTTTTTACATCACGGATACTGGTGTCTAGTTTTCTAATCCGGTCTAGTTGTACCTTTTCAGTTGTACCCGAGCGAGTGTAATTTAAGCGTTTTAACTTGGTGGCTTGAGTGAGCTTTTCCAATGCGCGGGTTGCTTTAACAAAGTAATTGGATTTAGCAATAGCAGAAACCACTGCACCACTACCAAAGGTGGCAAGGGCAAGCAGTATTTCAAACGACAAGCGACCTGCCATTCTGGTGCGTTCAACACTGGAATGGGCGTTAAAGTAACGTGCTGGGAAATTTGCAAGTAAAGTACGCGCTTCTTCATCTTCTGCAATAATAACTAATGTTTCAAACGCTTCAACGATGCCATTAATAGACTCTGAGGCAGTTGACATAATTTGCTGTAACTCTGCCCGCATAGCTTCCACATCGCCAGTTGCAAGGTGGCCCAAAATACGGAAAGTTGCTGCGCCAACATCATAAATTGCTCCTGCTGTGCCTTCGACTAAATCTGCGACTCCCGTTACAATGCTTTCTCCTTGTTGATAAAGCCCGTATAAGAATGCACCGCTATAAATAAGCCCTTGCATCCCAAGGTTTTCGTCATCAATCAGGCGCTCTTGAATGTCAGCTTGCTTGCGGATTTCTGCAACCATTTGGTCAAGGGCCGTGCGAAGCTCTTGGCGTAACGAAATAATCTTCTCTTCGTCTTCGCCGATGTAACTCACGGTATAATTACCCGCAGGCACATCAATGACTTCTGCGGTACCGCCACTAAGCTGGCCTGTGTATATGTGGCCGTTATCCATCACGACTTCGTAATCAATGTCTTCTACTGGTGTGCCATCGCTATAAAAATACGAAAGGTCAATGGTTTTATCAGCAAGTGATGCCGCGCCATCAGCGGTTAACGACAAGCGTTGATTTGCTGCTATCTGCGCTATTTGCGGTACACTCGGCATCGTGGCGCTTTGTTTGCCACCAATATCTTGCTCCATGCTGCCGTCAAACACGGTCATGGCTTTGCCTTTTAAGGTCAGTAGCTTGTCTGCAAAGATGTTGACGTTACCACTTGAGTCAATACTGATTTCACTGCCGCCATTGGCAAGGGTGAGGTTGCCAGAGCCACTGCCTTTTACTGTGATATTGCCTTGGCTTTGAATGAGTTGACTTCCCGCGGGAGCGGTGATGGTGAGATTGTTGTCTGCCTTGAGGTTTATATCACTTTGGATAACACTGCGATGGCTGCGACCCGCCTTAAGGGTGATATTTTGTGTGGCGCTTACGTCAATTTGATTGGCGATGAGTTCAAAGTTAATCATCATCGCATTTTCAATTAATAAGTAAGTGTTTTTAGTGGTAAGGAGTTAAGTGGTTTTTATTTGCTACTTTAATAACAGGAGCATTTATTATGAATAAGCCTTAGCTATAAGCCCTTGTTGGTCTAGTATTTCTTTCTGACCAAATGATGCTAATACACTTAGATGGGCGAAAATATTTACTTTACTGACATTGTCAATGGTAGGCTGCCCACCAAGAAAAAAAGCGGGTTCAAAAGCATACATTTCGTTATATTTTAATTGAGATAATCGAAGTTTACATTTCTCAAAAAGTAAGCCTCCACTCGTATCATCTACATCCAGCGATGTTGGCCTTTTTGCACCAAAGAAAAACTGTATGGCATCGTTTTCTTCTCCAACTGCTATGTCTTCGGCATTACCTTCTTTCTCTATAATCCAACCGTGAGATGGGTCGATTAGATATTTATGTCCAAATTTCTCTCCCCATAAGAATAGCTCTCCAAAAGCACTGCGAGCAATTACATAATATGTGTCTTGCTCGATGATACCTATATCTCCAAGCCATGCATCTAAGGTATCTTCAAAATCATCGGGATTAGTTAACCAAAAAAGTCCTTCCCCGAAACCAGAAAATCCGTATTCACTCCAATATTCTAATAATCTAGTAGGTAGTTTACCTTCAAACTTTTTTATTATTTCTGCTGGGGCTTGATGTTTTTCAGTAGGCTCTTCAAATTTTTCAAGAAACCACTCGAAATCTTCATCTATTTCAAATTGTTTAGTCATTATTTTAACCTCCTTACTTACACCGTTCTAATTCTACATTCATTTGGGTGGTAAGGCCCATTGCTCTCAACGCAACCCTTGCTGCCTCACCTATACCGGAAACTCTCCATAAACTGAAACGTTTTACCTATGGCTTGCATGCCTTCGATAGCGGCGTCTGGAAGCAGTAGGTCGTAGTGCCAACTGGTGGACATGTCATCAAGTGAATCGCGTAGGCCTTTGACGATGTTTTTAACTTCCGTGGCGGATTGTTTTCCTAGGTCTTGCCAGTTGATGTCTCTTAGGTATTTAACTGGGTCGCCTTTACCGACTTTTCTTTGGGTAAAAAGCCGCAGTACGGCAAGCGCAGCGGAGAGGGATTCTCCAGTATTTTTTAAGATAACCTTGCCCACGCCTTTGACTGCTGAGCCCACTACTGGCACTAAACCAATGCCGGTCAAGGTAAAGGCAAGCCAAGCGTCAGTGTCGTTGGCTTCATCATCGTCAGTCAGTAACATGACATTGGCAATGATATCTCGTAAATCCATGACTTGGTCGATAATCGGTATCATGGAAATCGAGGGGCGACTACTGTCGGTGAAGGTTAGCTGCCTAGCCCTGCAACACCCAAGTGGTTCAGCCTATCCTTTCTTAAAAATCATGCGCAGAAGTTTATCTGATTAAATCAACCGGAACATAAACACTATCTTCTAAGGATTCTCTTGGTATCTCTAGAACATTAGCGACTAAAGCTAATTCAAAGCACCAATAGCCAATGTAATAATCCGTGTACTCGAATTCGCATTCACAGTTGTGATTATCATGCCAGTCCGCCAAACCCTCTAACTTGATGTACCAATTTTGTGCAAATTGGTTGAGTAAATCAGGCTTTTGTTCATTGGGTACTGTAAAAGCGAGTGAAAGGTTTTGATAAATTTCAGGGTAGTAGAGTGTGGGCGAAATAGGTCTATCGTTATCACCAAGTGCAATGGCTACATTATCAAGTAAGGTGTCTTTGCCGCGTTCATCAATAACATCGAGCACTTCTTGAATATGAGCTGGAGCGACATCACAGGCTTGTAAAAGTGCCAGCCACCACAAAGTGTAGATATAACGATTGATATTAGGGGAGCCGACAGCATCGATTTGCCCGCCCAACTTTTCAAAAGCATGGCGGTATATTTGATGATTTGCAGGTAACTTATCACAGTAGTGTGTCAGTTGTTTGCGATACGGCAAAATCGCTTCGGTATAGCGCTTAACATCCCCAAGGTGAGCACCATATGAGTAGTGCGCTATCGCTCGCATAATCGCGAGCTGATATATACGCTGGGCAACATCGACTCGCTCGCTAGGTGTGGTAAAATTACCTGCGTCGAGGGCTTCTTGTGTTTCTTTAATGCCAACTTCAATGTCGACTAAGAACTCTTCGAAATAATCGTTACTTCTCCGTGTATCACGCACCTTTATCTCCTACTGATTATCTTGCCAATGTACGAGGTCTTTGGGGTAGTATGGGTGGTCAATAAAGCTGCTATCATCAATATTGAATAATTTAACAACAAGTGCAATTTCCCAGCACCAATAGCCAATGTATGCATCTGTATCCATTAAATGATAATCTGGGCTACCCTCCAATACATACCAAGCCTCTAGATAGGCTTTTGCAAGTGCTGGACGTTGCTCTGGACTTCCTTCAACTACTTTGTAAAGTTTACCGAAACGTTTTTTGAACAGAGTATCCGCTGCTATTTCACGATTAGTGTCACCTAGGGTTATAGCAATTTTATCAAATAGCGCGTCTTGACCTTGATTACCAATAAGACTCAGCACCTTTAGGTAGTATTCTTTATCCATATTTAAACAGAAAGCGAAACTCAACCATTTAAGATGATCTTCGAGGTAATCTTCTCTTAGTTCTTCCCAGCCAATTCGCTCTACTTGCTCTTTATCTGGCAAGGCGTCAGCATAATCCTTTTGCCATTGGCGGTAGGTCAACATATTTAATAAAAGTGGCTTAAATTCTGAGAGATCATCGCCGCGAGAGTATTTCTGATGAAGAAGATACAATGAGTCACTAACTAGCCTAAATGAACCTTTCATTTTGACTTCAGCTTCAAACTGACTATCAGGTTGGACTTTCTGTATTTTTTTTTCGATAACCTTTACTCTAAAGTTAACTCTATCATTGTAGTAATCAATATCTCTCAAATTATCTCTTTGCATTTATATGTCCTAAAATCCGGTTGCTTTACCAATATTGTGGGCGTTTTTATCCAGTATATTTACTATTAGATTGCCATCCAATTTATTACGGATAAGCAATTTTATGACTCTGCCATCATTATCTTCAATGGCTTCTAGTATGTCTGCTATCTGTTCCTCGTTCAACCCAGCTTTCCTGAGCCGTTTTTCCGTTAGCCACTGATCACTCAGTTGCTTGCCTGTTTTGGTTTTTCCCAATTTACTTTTATTGTATTTCGCTTCAGTGAAAGCATAATCAGGTGGTGGATTTGGGTGCAAATAAATCCCATCTATACCGGTTTCGCCGGGCTTAAAATTACCGTCGGTTTTACCTAGTGGTGTATAGCCATTCTCCAACATTAATTGGTGTGCATTGTACTCACCAGTAGCGCCTTTTCTGTGGTTTAGTGATTTATACTGCGTAAAGTCACTAGGCGTTTTGCGTGATGGCGGATTAACTTTGTTAACTGGGGCACCTTTGAGATCGTTTCCTTCTGGAGCTGAAAGCTCCGGTGCTTTAGATTTCTTCGGCACATTGGTAACGCCAACCTGTGGTAACTCCCCTTGATATTCATCCAGTGCTTTATTAACTCGCTGTCCGATTTCTTGGGCGGCTTGTTGCATATGCTGGTCGATTTTGGGGGTGACCTCGTCTAGGCGCTTTACCGTGGCTTGCATGCCTTCGATGGCGGCGTCTGGAAGTAGTAGGTCGTAGTGCCAACTGCTAGACATGTCATCAAGTGAATCGCGCAGGCCTTTGACGATGTTTTTAACTTCCGTGGCGGATTGTTTTCCTAGGTCTTGCCAGTTGATGTCTCTTAGGTATTTAACTGGGTCGCCTTTGCCGACTTTTCTTTGGGTAAAAAGCCGCAGTACAGCAAGCGCAGCGGAGAGGGATTCTCCGGTATTTTTTAAGATAACCTTGCCCACAACTGGCACTAAACCTATACTGATAAGTTAACTAGTGTTTGCCCTGAGAAGAGGAGCAACTTGGAGCGGTGATTTTAGGACGGAGTTACTCTTTGGTTAATCTATGAGCAAAGTGGAATCCCGCCCTGGCTAACTGGTAAGTTAATATTAAAAAACGTGTCTAATGAATCATCATGCTTAACCGGGGATACGGTCATCTTGATGATTCATTAAGTGATGTGCGCCGTTACTAATCACATTTGCATACAGCGTTATTCATGCTGCTTAATAGCGCCACGTACCATAGAAGCCATATCAATGATTTCCATATCACCCATGTCGGCAATTAAATTCAAATGGGCAAAAATATCGCACTTTTCAATATTCTTGACTTTTTTCTCGCCACCCATAAATAAAAATGGTGCAAAGCCGTACACTTCATCGGCATTGAGTGGGCCCTGTTTTTTTAATGCCGCAGGAAAGAGTGGCTTCCTTTGGTTATTTTCAATATCAAGATCTTCAATTTCTTGAAACGCTATAAAATTTTTTATTGTCCGCTCAGTGTTACCTGCTTTAATATCTTGCTCATTCCCTTTTTTTGTTCGCATCCAATTTAGGTGCGGGCTTATTTCAAGGGACTCACCTGTTGTTTCGCCGTAAATCTGAAGTTCCCCCCAAGCGTTACGCGCTATAACATAATAGATATCATCTTGCTCAAACGGGGTGTCTTCTAAAAATCGGTCAAGAATGTCTTGATAATCCGCTGGATTTGTCAGCCAAAATAAACCATCGGCAAAGCCACTGAAACCGAGTATTTGCCAGTATTCAAGTAGCTTGTCAGGCAGTTTCCCTCGATACGCTTCTATATCAGCGGTAGTCGCAGGTATGATTGTTGTTGGTTGGCTAAATTTGCTTAGAAAATATTCTAATGCGTCATCATTCGTCTCTATCATAGGTTCTCTACTTTACTTTTTTTTCAACGGGCAACGCTCAAGTCGAATGTTCAACTTAGCATCTGGGCCATATTCTTTAAATGCTTTTTCAACTTGCTCATCCATTAATTCCACGCGTGTTTTATCCCCTTTTTTACTTCCTATAGGTGCTTTGGCCCACTGCGGACCTATAGATTCATTAACTCTTTTATCACCCAGACGAGTAACATTATCATAACCGCCAGCGCCCATATCAGGGTCATGTAATGCATGTAAATTGCCCATAATTTCTGTTGCTCTTTGCAAGGCTAATTTTTCGGCTTCAGCATATGATAATTTTCTACTGTATGAGTCTTTAAGAGATCTCTTTAAATCTTTTTCGAAGTCTTTTCTAAAACCTTCTTGAACAGTTCCAGTCCCTTTGCGCTTCATATTTTTGTATCGATCGCGGTTTTCTCTGTATTCACCAATGGTTAAATCATTTAAGCCTTTTTCTTGATTCTTAAGCTGCCTTGCGTAATTATGCTCTAAAGCACGTAAGTCGCCCTTATGTTTTTTCCTTAAGTTATCACTTGGTTTAAAACAGGGGACCTTGTATGCTTTCATGCCTGCTTTGAGAGGGTGCAACCCTTTCCCTCCCGGTAACTCATTCCCTTTTGGCGGTTCCAACTCATCGGCTTTGGCTTTGGTGGGCTTATCGGTGACGCCTCGAATTGGTGGTTGGCCTTGATATTCATCCAGTGCTTTATTAACTCGCTGTCCGATTTCTTGGGCGGCTTGTTGCATATGCTGGTCGATTTTTGGGGTGACCTCGCCTAGGCGCTTTACCGTGGCTTGCATGCCTTCGATGGCAGCGTCTGGGAGTAGTAGGTCGTAGTGCCAACTGGTAGACATGTCATCAAGTGAATCGCGCAGGCCTTTGACGATGTTTTTAACTTCCGTGGCGGATTGTTTTCCTAGGTCTTGCCAGTTGATGTCTCTTAGGTATTTAACTGGGTCGCCTTTACCGACTTTTCTTTGGGTAAAAAGCCGCAGTACAGCAAGCGCAGCGGAGAGTGACTCTCCAGTATTTTTTAAGATAACCTTACCCACGCCTTTGACCGCTGAGCCCACAACTGGCACTAAACCAATACCCGTTAGGGTAAAGGCAAGCCAAGCGTCGGTGTCGTTGGCTTCATCATCGTCAGTCAGTAACATGACATTGGCGATGATATCTCGTAAATCCATGACTTGGTCGATAATCGGTATCATGGAAATCAAGGTACCTACCACGATTTGTGACGTAGAGGGGTTTTGATTAAAGTCGCCTTGGAGTGTGCCCCATAACCAATCACCTGCTTGGGTTGCAATGCCATTGGCTTCTATCAGTGGTGCGGTATTGCCGCTGCGTACCATTTCAGCCGCTCGCGCTGGGGTGATTTTTCCATACAGAGGGTTTTTAGGGCGATTATCTTCTGGCAGGTAATCGCGTTTATCCTCACCATATTGCACGGTGTATTGACCAGGCGGTGTATTCTCGATTTTTGCTTTACCGCTGCCTTATATCTATTAAAAAATCAATAACTTACACTGAGGAAAGATTGTTTTCAGGTTAAGACCATGCATGTCTTAATTTACTGAAAGCATTTATCGACTCCTAAAAAATATGCGCTAGCTATCCACGCGTAAATTTCACTATTTTAGTAATCACATTTAAATAGTCCATAATGTTATGAAGTCCTTGTTATTATATCTTTCAGATATCCATATAAAAATATCTACGAAGCTTTCGTCTGACCACGGGTCAACATCTAAGTCTTGCCATCTATTATACTTCTTTTCACAAACTAACAAGCCTTCGTAGTAAACTCTAAAAGAATAGCTATCCAAGCTAGATTCGTGTTGAAGTTTTAGATTTTTATCTGATAGTTTATATAATGAATTATTGTTAAATAATATCGGACCTTCTTCTGAGGCAAATACCCCCCAAAAATCTCCAGATAAGTTTACGTAACTAGCTTTTTTTTCGATATCTACGTTAAAAGCTTCATGCAAATACATTTCATCTAGAGGTCCTTTTTTGAGGTCGAATTTCAAAATTCTTCTAAATTCATCCCTATTTCTAATATAGATATTGTTCATTTTATTCATCCATAAGTGTTTTTATATAGCTATCGGGTTTACTCTCTAACCACTTCTTAAACCCTGATAGTAACTTATTTACATCTGGGTTCGGTTTTGAAGAGCTCCAAATTATTTCTTTGTATGTTTTACCTCTTTCTATTAGCAAGTCAACACTAGGTCCTAAGGGATCGCCATACCGTCCCATATTTACCTCATAGATGTATTCTCGCAAAGCTTTTGGTGTAATATTTTTATATTCAGCGCCTAGCTCCCTTCTAGCTAAGTGAGCTTTGAATGCTAGAGCTTTTTCTGCATCTTCCAGTTTAGCAATATGATCAATGATATTTTCATTATAACTTCTCATCATCATCTCATATTCAGTTTTATACTTTGCAAGCGCTTCAACTTTTGATTCATACTCTATTCTAAGTGGGTGAACCTTAATGTCGTTGGATATCTTAAATATAAGATTTTGTTCAAACTCTCGACGTATAGTTAGGTTAAAATGGCTTAGTTTTTTAGTTGGTGAGGACGAAAATGTAGTGTCTAGTTTTCTAATCCGATCTAGTTGTACTTTTTCAGTTGTACCCGAGCGAGTGTAACTTAAGCGTTTTAACTTGGTGGCTTGAGTGAGCTTTTCCAATGCGCGGGTTGCTTTAACAAAGTAATTGGATTTAGCAATAGCAGAAACCACTGCACCACTACCAAAGGTGGCAAGGGCAAGCAGTATTTCAAACGACAAGCGACCTGCCATTCTGGTGCGTTCAACACTGGAATGAGCATTAAAGTAACGTGCTGGGAAATTTGCAAGTAAAGTACGCGCTTCTTCATCTTCTGCAATAATAACTAATGTCTCAAACGCTTCAACAATGCCATTAATGGACTCTGAGGCAGTTGACATAATTTGCTGTAACTCTGCCCGCATAGCTTCCACATCGCCAGTTGCAAGATGGCCCAAAATACGGAAAGTTGCTGCGCCAACATCATAAATTGCTCCAGCTGTGCCTTCTACTAAATCTGCGACTCCCGTTACAATGCTTTCTCCTTGCTGATAAAGCCCGTATAAGAATGCACCGCTATAGATAAGCCCTTGCATCCCAAGGTTTTCGTCATCAATCAGACGCTCTTGAATGTCAGCTTGCTTGCGGATTTCTGCAACCATTTGGTCAAGGGCCGTGCGAAGCTCTTGGCGTAACGAAATAATCTTCTCTTCGTCTTCGCCGATGTAACTCACGGTATAATTACCCGCAGGCACATCAATGACTTCTGCGGTACCGCCACTAAGCTGGCCGGTGTATATTTTGCCGTTATCCATCACGACTTCGTAATCAATGTCTTCTACTGGTGTGCCATCGCTATAAAAATACGAAAGGTCAATGGTTTTATCAGCAAGTGATGCCGCGCCATCAGCGGTTAACGACAAGCGTTGATTTGCTGCTATCTGCGCTATTTGCGGTACACTCGGCATCGTGGCGCTTTGTTTACCACCAATATCTTGCTCCATGCTACCGTCAAACACGGTCATGGCTTTGCCTTTTAAGGTCAGTAGCTTGTCTGCAAAGATGTTGACGTTACCACTTGAGTCAATGCTGATTTCACTGCCACCATTGGCAAGGGTGAGGTTGCCAGAGCCACTGCCTTTAATCGTGATATTGCCTTGGCTTTGAATGATTTGACTTCCCGCGGGAGCGGTGATGGTAAGGTTGTTGTCTGCCTTGAGGTTGATATCACTTTGGATAACACTGCGATGACTGCGACCCGCCTTAAGGGTCAAATCTTGTTTGGCGCTGACGTCAATTTGATTGGCGGTGACGTCTAGGTTGGTTGCTGCATCGGCAATGACTGACTTTTTACTCTCCAGTGCCAGTTGTTGTTTGGCGCTGGCAATAAAGGTTTTATTGGTGAGTAGTCGAATTGCGCTTTTAACACTGCCAAGTTGTATGTCTTTGGCTGCAAAAATATTCATCGCGCCAAGTTGCGCAAGCCAGTGGATATAAGGCTGCTTTTTATCCCCATGTAACACCAAGTGCTGGTTGCCTGCTAAGGTTTGCAACACAATATGCGGGGTTTTTGGGGTGTCATCAAACATCAACAGGTTTTGGCCGCGAGAGCAGAGCACGTTTTGGGCGTTATTGGCGCTGGTAACAACAGATGGTTGGGTGTCATTAAGCGCAAACCCTAACAGGTAACTTTGGTCAGGGTCGTTGTTCATACAACCGATGAGCACATTACTGTCTGGCAGCAGTGGAAAGTGTAACCCTGTCGGTTGCTTTTGACCACGACAGGCATATTGTGTGAGGCGCTTTACCGATTCAGTCACCTGACTATCAAAATGTACTTGCGTGGCATATTGCCCTTGGGTATCTAAGTGAGGATTGGCCTTTGACCCCGACAGCGAGCGCACTGTGGCGGTAAATACCATCGGCTTGGGGCTATGCTCTGGGGGCGCGATACGTATTGGCTCACCCCGTGGTACACAAACCGACTCGCTATGATACGCAACTTGCTTAGGGTCATTGGCACTGCCTTGCTTATACACCTGTTTACTGCGAATACAGGTATAATCGCCACCTTTCGCTGTGCCCAATTTACCATTTAACGAAAACGAATAACCAGCATTGGCTTCGGCTACGTTTCCTACCAGCGTGACTTCATTTTTACCTTGTTGATAGGCAAGCTCGAGATTACCGGTGCGCTCAAATTGCTCAGCAGGATTTTGTGCAGCAGGCTCAAAATAGCTACGCTGCGCCGAGCTGACTGAGGTAGGCGGATGGGCATTTACATGCACTTGGGAGCCACCCATTCTAAAGCGATGGCGACTTTGGCACTGCGTAAACCCAACAAAGCCGGTTTTATGCTCGTGAACCAGCCCATCTTTATCTGTCACCGACAACAAGCCTCGTTCAATATAGGGGCTTGCAAGATTCCCCTCGGCAATCACTATCGACTCAATAAAATCATGGCATTCAAACCAATAGATTAAGCCGTACTTTGCTAAGAGTCGGGTGAAAAAGGTGTAGTCGTTTTCTAGCGCTTGTACACACTGCGGTAGCGTGGGTAAATCTTTAGTGACTCGCCATTTTATCCGGTCTTGTGAATAGCCCGCTTTTTGTATCAACTTATTGAGGACAGCCTGGATATTGGCTTGTACAAAGATTTGGCTTTTTTCTGTTTGCTTAAGTAACTCAAGGCGAGGCTTTAAGACCACCTCTGCACCACAGGTGTGCTCAGACACAAAACCAGATTGGATATCAAACAAAGTCCCAGTGAAATATGTTGATATTGCATCTGGTGACTCAATTTCAAACGTGAGCATATTGCCGACGAGTAACTCACCAGCCAGGTCAAATTGGGATTCTAGGTTCGCTTTGAGTAAAAAGCCGCTATTGATACAGGTCGTGAGTTCAAAATCGACGACATGTACAGGATGGTTAGTACCATACACCACAATCCTTGTTTGCATTTTTTATGTCCACTGTTGTTGGTTAAAGCCGTTCCACCAATACGCAGTACGACTTCCTAGTGTGCTGCGATTGGTTCTTATTTGCGCGCTATTGTTACATAAAAGGCAAGCATTTTTAACTCATTTTTTTATTCAGCATTAGAATGCTTATCTTTTGGCATAACGGGTGGTTTTTAAATCTCAAGCCAAATAAAACGGTGTCAGCTTGCCCTTCCATGGCTCATATCAAAGCGCATCCATGCGCTCCTCGTTCATTCTTTTTAAACGACGAAAAAGAACGAACCAAGAAAACGTCGCCCCAACATCACACTTAATCCTCAAATCCTAAGCCGATATAGTGCAACCGCCTTGTAAGGCACGTCCCTGTGCCAGACAAGGCTTGGCCGACATCCTGTCGGCACATTGCATATCAGCTTACGCTTTTCGGGTGTGATGGAGGGGGAATAAGTTGTCTGTTAGCTGTCCACAAAGCCATCAGAAACATAGTTGCTTGCAAGCACCACAATAATTTATCAGCGCCTTGTGTCTCCCTCATCACACCCGAAAGTAAATTGCCAATGAGTCATTTCAACGCATGGATGCGTGAAAAGCGGTGACAGGGCCAAGGATAGCCCTTACACCGCGGTGACGTTCATATTGGCAATTTACTTGAGGAGTCAGTGTGATGTTGGGAGTGCCCTTTCTTTTGCGCAACGATTCTTTGGGCATCAAAGAAAAGTAAGTCGTAGCCAATGGATGGGCGTCGAAATACGTCGGGAGGACATATTAGCCTTGCCCTTCCATGGCTCGTATCAAAGCGCATCCATGCGCTCCTCGTTCATTCTTTTTAAACGACGAAAAAGAACGAACCAAGAAAACGTCGCCCCAACATCACACTTAATCCTCAAATCCTAAGCCGACATAGTACAACCGCCTTGTAAGGCACTTTCCTATGCCAGACAAGGCTTGGCCGACATCCTGTCGGCACATTGCATATCGACTTATGCTTTTCGGGTGTGATGGAGGGGGAAATAAGTTGTCTGTTAGCTGTCCACAAAGCCATCAGAAACATAGTTGCTTGCAAGCACCAAAAGAACTTATCAGCGCCTTGTGTCTCCCTCATCACACCCGAAAGTAAATTGCCAATGAGTCATTTCAACGCATGGATGCGTGAAAAGCGGTGACAGGGCCAAGGATGGCCCTTACACCGCGGTGACGTTCATATTGGCAATTTACTTGAGGAGTCAGTGTGATGTTGGGAGTGCCCTTTCTTTTGCTTACTTGTTCTTTGGGCATCAAAGAAAAGTATGTCGTAGCCCATGGATGGGCGTAGAAACCTGTCAAGAGGACGATCTGACTTTACACATAGTCTCGAGTTAATGTTGAACTTTAGTGTGGAACAATCGTATATTGCTCCACACTAAAGTGATTCAGCTAGTCATCTAGCTTTACGGCTCCAGCTATCCTATCTATTTTCACTGAGCCTGAACCTGATTCGGTAATGGTCAAGGAACCGGCATTTACCACACGAATATTTCCAGCGCCGTCTTCTATTTGAACGTGGCCCTTCACTGCTTCGATATCCGTATTGCCCGAACCATCAACGATAGTGACATCGCCTTGGGCGTGACGAACTCGAATATTACCGGATTCATCATCGATTTTAATATTGCGTCCGCCTTCAACAACCAGTGAGCCAGAGCCATCGATGATATCTGCGTTACCGCTAAAACCGCGAAGGGTTAGATCGCCAGACTCATCTTCTATTTTGATATCTGTGCCGCCAGTCACATCAATATTACCCGAGCCATCCTCCAACTCTAATGTATCGACTAATCCCTTTATAGTTATGTCGCCTGAACCATCGTCGATAACAAGTTGCTGGACGTTAGTGATATGGATATTGCCACTGCCGTCATCAATTTCAGCACCTTGAATATCTTCCAACGTGATATTGCCAGAGCCATCATCTAGTTTGATAAAACCTTTGATATTTTTGATGGCTATATCCCCCGAACTGTCATCAAGTGTTAGCGCAAGTTGGCTTGGCATGGTGATGGTTAAGTCAATTCTAGGGCTATTATTGCGATACCATTGTACACCAGAACTTGTATCTGAGTCGGCCACCAATATGGCGGTATCACCTGATTTTTCCAATGTAAGTTGGTAGTTCTCTGCTTCTGTGGTTAACACGGAGGCTTCCACTTGGATCTCTTGTTGATTGTCGTATCCAATGATCTGGATATTACCCGAGGTGGTATTTGCATCAAGTTTGCTGATGTCTGCAGCGTTGAGTTGCAAAGATTTATGGAGTGTTTTGGTTGCTGCTGCGCTTGGAGAGATATGCACAACACAGCCAGATAAAAGGCTAAGTACAGCTAAACTGGTGAAGAGCTTTTTCATTGTTGTTATTTTCCATAGTGGTGATGACATGATGTTATCATCCAGCAATAGTTATACCAGAATGAAGATATAAAAAAATCAATAGATTAAAAAGGTAGCGAACTTTTGAGTGGTCAAAATAGCGAAATCAAATAGTGAGCTGAACCAAAAGTTTGCAGATATGACTGTCATGTGGTTGTAAATTCGACAATGTAGTCTGGCACTATTGTTTGTTTATTTTCCTAACAGTGCAATGAAAGACACGACCAAGCTACACGCTGTCAATCCGCAATCATTCGTTGATAGTCACTGTAAACCAGACGCAGCAGTCTTTTTAGGAGTTGGAAGTGCCGCCAGCGCCGCAACTCTTGGGTGCTCTACCTGTGTATTGACCCACAGAGGCCTACCTTGGTTATTGATAGATTGTGGCTTTGATACGGTGTCGCGTTATAAAAAGCATTTTTCGTCATTACCCGATGCTGTGTTTATCACCCACCTTCATTATGACCATGTTAGTGGATTGGAGCAGCTTTACTTTCAGGCAGCATTGAGTCAGCACCAAATCACGTTATATGCCCCAGCAGAGCTAATCGTTGGGTTGTGTAATATGCTCGCCTACACTGGGCTAAGCGAAGGTAACTGTGGTGTTTGGCAGGTCTTTCGTTTATTTCCAATTTCAGAAAGCTTTCTTCATCGTGGGCAACGTATACATAGTTATGCCGTTCGTCATCATGAGCCCAATAGCGCTTTTTCGTTACATCTCCCTGGTAGCTTGTTTTACAGTGGTGATACTAAGGCGATTCCTGAGCTGCTCCATCATCACGTCAGTAACGGCGAAGTTATTTTTCATGACTGTGGTCTTGCAACTAATCCCAGCCATTGCTCCCTTGATGAGTTGTTGATGAGCTATCGTGAAGACATCATTAAAAATATTTGGGTCTATCACTACCAGCATCAAGAAGATGTTGTGAAGTTCGAGCGCGCAGGGCTCAAAGCGGCTATCGCTGAGCAGCCGATTGCGCTTTAATTTTGCGACTGAGAGGTTAAATAGGCTTTTAATTCTCGAACAAACTCGCTGCCGATCTCATGGTGTATCGCTTTTATTTTTTCGGCGCACTCAGTGGTGTTGTTATCAAGTGCTGAATATTCTAACGCCTGTAGATGTTCAGCTAGTACCTCTGCACCCACTGCTTTTGCGGAGGTTTTGAGGTAATGGGCTTCGTCTTTTAACGCTTGAAAGGCACGAGTTTGGTAAGCAGTTTTAATTTTTGCGCAACTAGATTTCGATTGTACTAGAAAGTCGGTGTAAAACTTTTTTGCCGTAGCAAAATCATCACCTATTAAATCGATAAGCACCTGAGGGTTGAGGGTTTTGCTCATTGTGTAAAGTCCATATCTAACCATTTACCTAAGGTGTTTTTAAGCTCTTGTAATCGCACCGGTTTGCTAACATAGTCATTCATGCCACTATCTAAACAAAGCTCTTTATCCCCTTTCATAGCAGCGCCTGTGACGGCAACAATAGGAATGGCGCTGCGCTCTTCTTTGGACTCAAATGCGCGAATTAACTTAGTTAATTCATAGCCATCGATCTCCGGCATATGGCAATCCGTCAACAAAAGCTGATATTGCTGGCTTTTATACATCGCCAAGGCCTCTTTGCCGTTATTGGCGATATCACAGGAAACTCCAAGTCTAGAAAGCTGTTTGACGATGAGTTTTTGGTTAAAGGGATTGTCCTCGGCAAGGAGTATATGCTGCTTACCACTAGTATCCGATTCATCATCGGTAGGGCTAGATACTTTATCGTCTAGTGAAAGTAGCGCATCTAGTTCACTGAGATCGTTTAATTCACCTAAATCAGTCTCGTCACTTTGCTGACTCACTTTCAGTTTGCTTAATAATTGACCGATAGCGTATTGAGTCTGCGGTGCAATTGGTTTTGGTTTTTGTGTGGTTAACGCTGTACTGTTCAAGTTATCAAACGCCTTTTCATCAACAAATACTAACTCTGGAATAGGTGAGCGTATTTGCTCTGCAGAGGGGGCGGCTTGCGTTGTGACAGCACGAACAAGTGCAGTATCGTCAGTCTCTTTGATTTCACTGGGTGACTCGATGACTTTGATCTCATTGCAAAAATGCGTGCAGGCATTGTACAACTGAGTCAGCGCCAACGAACTCTGCCAAGGCGCATCACTTAACCAATAAAGCGTAGTAAATATAATATTGGGTTGCTGCTGTGTTCTTGGACGCCAAATAGGAATGGTAATGGTAAAAGTTGAGCCTTCAGCGGATTTGCTTTTTAAGGCGACCTTGCCGCCCATTAAGTCAATAAGCTTGCCACATATTGCAAGCCCTAATCCGGTGCCGCCGTACTTTCGCGTGATAGAGCGTTCGGCTTGTGTAAAGGGGGTAAACAGTTTCTTTTGGACTTCCGGTGCAATGCCAATACCATTGTCTTCTATCTTAAATATCAAGTGAGATAAGGCTACGCCCTCGCACGCCCAGTGCACATTGATGGTGACTTTCGCGCCGCCTTCTCTATCTGCAACGCTAAATTTGATGGCATTGCTGACAACGTTAAAGATAATTTGCCGCACTCTATTTTCATCGCCAATCACTTCTAGCGGTAGCTTTATGTCCTCATGCACCGTTAATTTTACTGATTTGTCTCGCGCGTGGGCTTCGAAGGTTTTGATAATGTTATTGAGCATTTTGGAAGGGGAGAATGGGTAGCTTTCAAGCTCCATTTTCCCTTGTTCAACTTTGGCTAAGTCTAAAATGTCGTTCAATATTGAGACTAAATTATTGGCTGAAATAGACGCAGTTTCTAAGAGTTCTTGGTTGTCTTCATCAAGCTCTGATAGCGCCATGAGATCTAAGGAGCCAATAATACCATTCATTGGGGTTCTGAGTTCATGGCTCATCATGGACAAAAAGTCTGATTTAGTGCGATTGGCCTGCTCGGCTTTAATAATCGCGGCTTCAAGATCGGCGGTGCGCTCTGCGACGCGTTGTTCTAACTCTTGATTAATGTGTTGGAGCTTTTTCTGGGCAATATATACATCGGTTTGATCGATAACAACACCATCAATACGTGCTGGCTGACCCTGTTCATCAAGTCCTACAACACCTTTGGCATACACTACAACAATGTCCTGGTCGTTAAGCAGGCCGCGATAGCGCTGTTCAAAGATTTTGCCTGAATTCAATGAGGCTTCTAGCGCTTGCGTAACACGTACTTTATCGTCGGGGTGAAGGCTTGCTTCCCAGAGGTGTAAATTGCCAATATCGTCTTCCGAAAGTTTAAAAATATCATTGGCCTGATGATCCCAATTCCAGATCCATTGATTCGCTACTCGTATTGCTCGCCAAGTACCTATTTTACCCGCTTGCATCGCAAGTTCTTTACTTTCTTCTGCATCATGTAATGCGACTAACATATCTTTTTCGTGAGTACAGTCAGCTAAAATCCCATAAACACTGTGTGTGCGAATACAATACTTAACTTGCTCTCCCTTAAATTCAAACCAATGAATTGTTCCTCTAACCTCAAGTCGGAACTCAAAATGCAGCATAAGTCCTTGCTCAATATGGTGAGCGAGTAGCTCGGCAAATAGCGGCTGATCTTCTTGGTAAATCATGCTTTTTAAGGTGTCCCAGTCTAGTTCTGCCGAGGCTGGGAGGCCTATCAGTGATTTGAATTTAGGAGAGAAATACGCTGTCTTATTAAGGAGATCGTAGCACCAAACCCCTAGGTTTGCGCTGTTGACGGCGTGGCGCAAAATTCGGGTTTGTTCGTCTTCTAATGGATTTTGACAATAATAAGTAGAGAGCTCGGCAATATGTACAAATATTTCGTTACTGCGAACATCATAAAACGACAGCAAAAATTGTACGTTTGGTGATGTGCGCAACGACACTTGTATCAAAGAACCATCAGCAATCGTCTTTTGCTGTTCTTCTACGCATAAAGGAAAGATGAATAAGTCTTCAAGGTGTTTATTGATGACGTTATCGACGGGAGCGAACAGTTTTTCCGCAACGGCGGTTGTGTGACTGACATACCACTCAGATGTAACAATCAAAATTGGCATACTGTCTTTTAGTGCTGTTAGCATCGTATCCCCCCATAATATCCTCATAAAACAATATAGCAGTTCATGATTAACTTGCTGGATTTGTGGTCAATCTAGAGAGGTTTAGGAGAATGTGTAAAGCTTGTAGATCGTAGAAGTTTGAGTCTAAGTACCGTATTCATGAGACCCACAGGCATACCGATGCGCACGGTAATACTGAACTGAGCGAATGGCTTAGAAAGAATCGGCTATAAACGATGACGGATTTCACGTTGAGACTAAGCGATTTGCTATATCAAGTCTATAAACTGTAATATGTCTTTGTACCCCAAAAAGGGTGATATGGTTAAAAATAATAAAAGGATTCCAAGTTGAAACGTTATTTATCAGTGGTCATCGCAGGCTCACTCAACGCACTTACGTATAGTGGCCAAGCTTATGCACAGCAAGACCTGACTAATGAGGAGAATATCACCGCGATTGTTGAGCAACAGGTAGCGGCCTATAACAAGCGAGATATAGATGCATTCGTCGCAACGTATCACGATGATGTAGAAATTCACTACTTTCCTGGTGGAATAGCGTATTCCGGGAAAGAAAAACTGAAGAAAACCTATACACAGCTTTTTAATAGGGTCACTTGCCTGAGCGCCAAAATAAGTAACAGAGAGATCCAAGGGCGCTTTGTTGTAGATACTGAGGTTATAGAGTTTTGTCTAATGCGTGATGGTGAGGAATATAAATCAAATTATAAAGCCATCGCGACCTATGAAGTCGTCGATGGATTGATTAAGAGAGTCTTATTCTTAAAAGAAAAATAGTCAGCAGTGTAAAGCAAGATTTTGCTTTCCTCTAACCGTACGAGTACCACATTACTCAGTGGATTACACCGCCTCTACATTGAGTCTTTCTGCGAGTAGCTGGCGCTGAGTATTTAACCCCCTGTAGTCTCTAAGTCCTGCGATAAGTGCCCTGATTAATACGGTATCGGGGTTTTTACTTTGTAGTTGAGCTTCCAATAGAGCGATTGTGTGGTCTACGATCTCACGCTTTTGTGGTGTGAGTTTTAGCTTCTGAGACTTTTCTTGGAGCTGTATAAAAGCTTGTTGGATTTTTTGTTCGTGGAGTTGTCGTTTTTTGGCTTCGATCTCTTTTTGGGACGGGAAGTCCTGCTCAGTTAATACCGGCAACAGTGCTTGATTTGGTAGCGCTGTACAAATTGAGTCCATACATGAGACTACCCAATTAACCAGCTTTTCAGTGTCGAAATCAATACCTTCAATCACAGGAAGCGAAAGATAATTAGCAATAATGCCATCAAGGGTCATCGCAAGATCGGTTTTCCATGGACGAACTTGCTCGCCATAGTTTTCAAGTAAAAAACCTTCCTGTAGCGTAAGCCACGTTAAGCGAAACTCTTGATAGAACATGATCAAGTTATTTGAAAAGCTCAGTGACTCCTCCTGCAATAAGAGCTGAAACATCGCTTGGTACTGCTGTAAATCTTCGTGCTGGAAGCGGATTTGTTGTTTTAACTTGGCAATTGGAGTCAATTTATCACTTTCTAATATCGCTCTTATTTTATCCAGCAGAACCGCTGTTTGACTCTCAAAAACGGCTAATAGTAGTTCGTCTTTTGACTTAAAGTGTAAGTAGATAGCACCTTTCGAAATGCCCATCTTATTGGCGATGGTTTGCATGCTAAAGGCACTATCGCCCTCAGCTAAAAGTAACTGCTCCGCGCATGCTAGTATTAATTTCCGCTTATCAGACATAGCTCCTCCTGTTCACATTGCAGTATACAGTCAATTTAAAAGTGACCAATAGGTCAATTTTAAATTGACTAAATTTAAAGTTTGGTCAATCATTATGTTGTCTATTCAACGGGGACATAATAATTATGAACAATACATCATCTTTAATTCAACTAGTCAGGCGTACGCGGCCAAGTCGCCTATTACTATCAACTCTGGTT
Organism: Pseudoalteromonas sp. JC3; assembly: GCF_030291895.1. Lineage (NCBI taxonomy): Bacteria > Pseudomonadati > Pseudomonadota > Gammaproteobacteria > Alteromonadales > Pseudoalteromonadaceae > Pseudoalteromonas > Pseudoalteromonas sp. JC3. The sequence goes on from NZ_CP127856.1 coordinate 681,687, forward strand.
TTGTTTACACTGATCTCTAGTATTTTAGGTTTATTGGTGCCTTTGCAAACGAAAAATCTGCTGGAAGAACTTGGAGAAAATGGTCATTTTTCAAATGAACAGGTAGTCATATTAATTATGGTATTAGTATTTTCCGCTGTGCTAACAGGGTTGATGACTTATATCATGGGTAAAATTGGCAATGAGCAAAAGCTTAAATTACGCGGAGACCTTTTTCAGCACCTCATTCGTTTGCCTGTTTCTTTCTTTGATAACACAAGGGCTGGGGAGCCGGCGAATCGCATCGTAAAAGACACTGAAATTATTGAAAACCTAGTGAGTGAGCAGTCTGTATCTTTTATATCTGGTGTAGTTTCATTATTTGGTTCTTTTATTATTCTATGGTTTTTAGACTGGCAAATGACACTCGTGATGCTCAGTGCAGTTACGGTTAGTTTTCTGATTATCTTACCGTTTTCCGTAAGACTGACGGATCTGTCTAAGTCATTACAAGATACTGAAGCCTCTATGCTAGGAAGGTTAACCGAGCTGTTTGCTAATATCCGCTTAATAAGAGCACAAGGTGCAGAGAAAACAGAAGCTAAAAATAATAACAATGAATTGAAGTCACTCTATAAAACCGCAATGTCAGAACATACGCTCTTAGCTACCATGGGCGCATTGGTGAATTTAGTGATCATGGCTTCGATAGTGTTAGTACTAGGGTTTGGCGCATCAAGGGTTGCCAACGGTGCGATGACCCTAGGCGCTTTTGTTGCGTTTATTATGTTTTTACTGAACATTGTGTTGCCGATGGGGCAGTTAAGCATGGTGGTAGCCGCTTTTAATAAAGCAAAAGGAGCGGCCGTTCGTATTAATGAGATCTTAGCAACGACACCACCAAATGAAAGTGGTCATACGATTAGCCTGACTGATAAGTCAATTTATTTTCGCAATTTATCTTTTAGTTATGCTAATGATAAACCGGTATTTAAAAGCTTGAGCTGTGAATTCTTAAGTGGAAAAACGACCGCTATAGTTGGGCCATCAGGAGTTGGTAAGTCTACACTCTTTGCTTTGTTGCAGGGCTTTTATCAGGCACAACGTGGTTACATTGAAATTGCTGGGCTTAATGTTGAAGAGTTAGACCGAGCCAATTTAAGAGCGCAAATTGGCTACGTTGCGCAAGAGAGCCCGCTGTTGTGCGGCACCTTATATGAAAACTTGGTCTACGGTGCTTTTGAGGCAATAGATGATGAACAATTACAGCATGCCATTACCACGGCCGATTTAGCAGAGTTTATAGCGACACTACCTGATGGGTTGAATACTCAAATTGGTGAGCGTGGCATTACTTTGTCTGGCGGACAAAGGCAACGAGTTGCATTAGCGCGAGCACTATTAAAAGACCCTGCATTGCTGCTGTTGGATGAAGCAACGGCAAGCCTTGATTCACAAAGTGAAGCAGCTATTCAAATTGCCCTGAAAAATGCAAAAAAAGGTCGTACTACAATTATCGCCGCGCATCGACTCAGTACGGTTATGGATGCTGATAATATTATCGTCATTAACAAAGGTGAGATTGAGTCACAGGGAGATCATCAGTATTTGATGCAACACTCTTCGCTTTACCAAAGCTTAGTGAATAAACAGTTCAACCTTCAAGCTGCAAGCTAATAACTTTGGTTGAGGCCCGTTAGTTGGATAGGTGGAAAGTGAATGAACAGCAACGTCATTAGTAAACGATTAAATTAATACTTTTTGATGTTTTTTTGAAGTGATATAGCACTAAAAGTTTAGGTGTGATAAAAAGTAATCATATTTAACTAAGTGCTATTTTTGTTTTTGGTTAAAAGGGATTGGTTTTTAGGGAAGACAAATTAATTTTCGTAGGTTTGTTTATGCCCCATAGAGCGTCACACACAAGTTCGCATACCTCTATTCCGCTGATTGTAGCGCTAACAAGCGTGTTGTTATTACTGACTTTACTGAGCTTTCCAAGCAAGAGCAAACAGTCTGTAGAAACCAAAGTAACAATGCTTAAGAGCGGCGCGATAAAGCATGATGCTCGCCAGACAGAATAAGAATGAAAAATTCTTATTTACCTAAAAGTATCTAATTCATACCATCACCTTACACTTTGTAACAGTTCAGAGTTCTTATATTTTATTTATTTAAAACAGATTGTTACTTTATTTTTATAGCGATATTATCAAATTTCCGCAGGCATTCAGCCCATCATCTCACCTCGATAATTTGCTTATTATTTCTAACTCGGTATAGTTTGACGTCGGTCAGAATAGTAATAATATTGCTCACGTTTATGGGCGCAGGACAAATTGGCCTTACTTCTCAGAGGCAGGTATGCAATTAATTCAGTTAAAGTCAGATGACCCACAAGTAGTCGCGGTGTTTTCTGAAATCGATAAGCTTATGAACAGCTTATATCCAATCGCAAGTGCACAGTCTTTATCAATAGAAGAAATTAACCAACCTAACGTGTATGCCGTTGGCTTACAAAATGAAGAGGGCATTGTAGCGTGCGGTGCGATTGTAAAGCAGTTTGATAAAACCTTATACGGTGAAATTAAACGCTTATACGTAAAACCTAGCTATCGAGGTAAAGGGCTTTCTAAACGTATTATGCAAATTTTGCTTCACTATGCAGGTGAAGCGCAGATCCCACTTATTCGGCTGGAAACCGGCTCTAAGCAAGCCAGTGCGATAAGTCTTTATGAGAGCTTGGGATTTGAGCGATGTGAACGCTTTGGTATGTACCGCGACAACCCGTTAAGTGTTTTTATGGCGTTATCACTAAAATCTTAGTGTAGTAAAATAGGGGTTGTCAGTATCGGCCGAGATACTGGCAATTTCTGTCAGCACCACGGTGACTGGTTGGCTTTCTTGTTCTAAAACTAAACACTCCTGAGCCTCGACTATAGTCGTGTTGTTGCAGCTGCCACGCACAACTTCACCACCTTTCATCTCAATAGTAACCACTAGGCGTTTTAGGCACGCCAGCTCGATATAATCATACTGTTGGCAACTGATCATAGATAAGTTCTTATTTGAATAAAGCCACCTGCTTGTACAGATGGCTTTTCAAGCTTGGCTTATGCTTAAAGAGACTTAATTCCCATATTGTAAAGCGTAAAGCCATAAATATCGGCATACTGTTCAATCGTCTTGCTTATTGGTGTGCCTGCGCCGTGTCCGGCATTGGTTTCGATACGAATAAGCGTTGGATTCGGACCTGTGTGTTTGCTTTGTAGCTCAGCTGCAAACTTGTAAGAGTGTGCAGGTACTACGCGGTCGTCATGGTCACCTGTTGTGATCATGGTTGCTGGATAATCTACGCCAGCCTTTACGTTATGTACAGGTGAATAACCTTTCAGGTATTCAAACATCTCTTTGTTGTCTTCCGCTGTACCATAATCGTAAGCCCAGCCAGCTCCAGCTGTAAACGTGTGGTAACGCAGCATATCAAGTACCCCAACCGCAGGTACAGCCACTTTGAATAAATCTGGACGTTGCAACATCGTTGCACCTACTAACAAACCACCGTTCGAACCACCGTTAATTGCAAGCTTTTCACTTGAAGTATAATTTTCAGATACTAAGTATTCGCCTGCAGCAATAAAGTCATCAAAGACGTTTTGTTTCTGCATTTGAGTACCTGCTTTGTGCCATTTTTTGCCATATTCGCCACCGCCACGTAAGTTTGCTACAGCATAAACACCACCTAGCTCCAACCAAGCTGCACGTGTAGGGCTAAAGTAAGGCTTAAGACTGACATTAAACCCACCATAACCGTACAACAGAGTTGGGTTGTTACCATCCAGTTTCAGCCCTTTTTTATGGGTGATGATCATCGGTACGCGGGTGCCATCTTTCGAGGTGTAAAAAACCTGTTTAGACACGTAAGCATCTGAATCAAAATCTACTTTATCTGAGCTATATAATTCGCTGACGCCAGATTTTGCATTAAAAGTAAAGATAGATCTCGGGGTTTTGTAATTAGTAAATGAGTAATAGAGCACTTCATCGTCTTCTTCGCCACTAAATCCACTCGCCGTGCCTACACCTGGAAGCGCAATATCGCGGATCAGCTTACCTGTGAAGTCATATTGTTTTACCAATGAAATTGCATCTTTGATGTAAGTCGCAAATAAGTATCCAGAGCCCGTTGAAACCGATAGTACATTGTTGGTTTCTGGGATCACATCTTGCCAGTTTTTTGGTTGTGGCTGTTTCGCATTAACTTTAACGATACGACGGTTCGGCGCATCTAAGTTCGTGCTTAGGAACAATGTGTCGCCTTCACTGTGGATCACGCTGGTATCAGAGTTGGTATGATCTAAAATTGTTACCCAGTCACTATCTGGTTTGCTTAAGTCACGAATAAATAGCTTGTTACCTGAGGTAGATACCGCAGCAGAGATCACCAAATATTTTTTATCGTCTGTTACACCACCATAAACATAGCGGTGTTTTTGCGCATCAGTGGCACCAAAAATGACCTTGTCTTGAACTTGAGGTGTTCCAATCTTGTGGTAATACACCTTATGTTGGTCAGTTTTTGCAGAAAGTTCACTGCCTTTAGGTTTGTCATAGCTTGAGTAGTAAAAGCCTTCATTACCAAACCACGAAATACCACTAAACTTAACGTCTACCAGCGTTTCACCAACCTGCTCTTTTGTTTCGGCGTTTAGCACAATCACTTTACGCCAGTCACTTCCACCTTCGGAAATTTGATAAGCCACCAATGAAGCGTCTTTACTAAAACTTAATCCTGCAAGCGATGTTGTGCCATCGTCGCTCATGGTGTTTGGATCTAAAAATACCTCAGCCTCACCACCTTCTTTTTGGCGGTACAAAACACTTTGGTTTTGCAGCCCATCATTTTTGTAGAAATAGGTATAGTTGCCGTGTTTAAAAGGTTGAGAAACACGCTCGTAATCAAGTAGTTCGGTGAGGCGCTTTTCGATGTCTTTACGATATGGAATTTGCGATAAATATGCCTGTGTTGCCTCGTTTTGTGCTTTTACCCACGCTGCGGTTTCTGCACTTTTATCGTCTTCTAACCAGCGATATGGATCCGCTACTTGCGTGCCAAAGTAGTTGTCTACAACGGTGCCTGTTTTAGTGATTGGATATTTCACAGATTGTGTCAATGCCGCATTATTGGATTGTTCATTTTCGGTATTAACACATCCGACAAGCGCAAGCGCTACGGCTCCAGCTAGTATCTTCTTTATCATGGTGGGGGTTCCTATTGGTTCTTATTAGCTACGATCTTGCCGCAGTTTCTTGCGCTTTACTCAGCAATAAAACTTTTTGGTGCGGCATTTTTTATTGAGCACTTCTCAGTGTTGGGCACTAGTCGTGCTACGAGAATAGTGTGGATTTTAGTGGAGTCGGTGTATTTGTCTACAAATTGTAGACAAATACACGAGTAAGAAGGTTAAATTGAAGTTGATTTGGCGTAATTATTATTGCCTTTGCATAAATATTGTTACTTCGGCCATCACAATACCAAACTTTTCGATATAAGAGCGGTTCATAAGGGTGGTTTGGTCAAAAGACCACATCCAATCATCAAAGTGTACTTCATAACTGGTATCATCAACGGGTAGGTCCATTCTATACTGCCAATTCATTGCATTGCCGAAGGTTTCGCCTGATGCTGAGTTGAGGATATCGTCGGCGCGGCCGGTATATTTATTGCCTGCAGCTTTTGTAATAGTCCAAACTCGCGTTTGAACCCCGTCGCCGAGCAAATAGTTGAAGGACTCATCTAAAATAAGTTCAGACTTGGTGTTAATAGAGCCCTTGATATCGACAGTAAACTGTTGAACTAAGTTGCCATCTCTGTCTTGGACTATTCCCCACGCTTTTACATCACCAACAAAAAACTCGTAGGGGTCAAATTGCGGTTTAAGTGTAGCGTACTTTTTACCGTCAATCCCGGAGCTGCAAGCCGACAATAAAAGTAAGGTGAGTACTGCAAGAGTGATGCGCATTGTTTTCTCCTTATGCTTGAGGCCTCTTTGAGTGCTATTGCTTCTATTATGTCCTGTTGAACAAAGTATTGATGTTGAAATTGAGGGAAAAGGAGCATTAATTATTCTCATTTCAGGCCCAAAAGTTCAGTTCGCATGGCAGGTTCGGAGGTTTTTTCACCGAGCCAAATATTGAAAAAGCGGGTCGTAAATTCCGAATCTTTCACTTCGCCAATAAGCTTTTTATCTTGGTAAAACTGCGTAGTTCCCCCGGGTGTTCTTACGCCAAATAGCATTGTGCCTTTAGAGACATTGGGAAAAATTTTTTCCATTTCTGCCAGCCATTGCTCACCTTGACTTGAGTTAGTAAACCCTTGTTTCTCTATCTCTTTCAGTGATCGTTTTGCTATTTCTTTGCCGTCTAGCTCGCGTAAATATCTTAATGCCAACACAAAAGGCTGATCTTGAGAGTAGACTCCTTGGGGGGCATAAAGGCTGGCATCATAAACATCCCAAAACAAATAGGTCATTCGACTTGTTTTGCCGACTTGTTGAGGGTTTTCTATAAATTGATTGACAAGAGTACTGGTGCTTGCGAAACCCAGAGTGCTGAATAGCAACATCAAAAAGGCAAAGATGACCCTTTGCATACTAACCTCGTCCTATAATAAAAATCAGTTGGCTTGTTATACGAACGAGCTGGAGAATTTGTTCACTTTGCTGCTGCCTGAAAGGTGCTGTCATCCCCCTTTACAATTTGTTAAGCTGACTAAAACCTACATACAGGAGCCATTATGAGCCTTTCAATTCGCCCAGCAGAAGTAGCTGATGCCGCGACGATACTGCACTTTATCAACGAACTTGCAATTTATGAGAAAGAGCCAGATGCCGTGCTCAATACCGTGGAAGAAATAGAACAGAAACTGTTTGGTAAAGAAGCCAGAGCACACAGCGTTATTTGTGAACTAGATGGCGAAGCAATCGGGTTTGCAGTGTATTTCTTTAATTATTCTACTTGGCTTGGCAAGCACGGTCTTTATCTTGAAGACTTATATGTATCACAAGATAAGCGCGGTGTTGGTGCAGGTAAAGGGATCATGAAATATCTCGCAAGACTTGCACTACAAAAGGATTGCGGTCGCTTTGAGTGGGTGGTACTTGACTGGAACAAACCATCAATCGACTTTTATGAAAGCATCGGTGCTAAAGCACAAAACGAGTGGATTATTTATCGCCTAACAGGACAGGAACTCATCGATTTTGCTGAGCAAGTATAGTGAAGTTTATTAGTCTGTTGGCTATACATTATTTCAAGAGAAACCCCCGATCTTTAACAATTGAGCCGAGTAAACATACGTAGAATTTGTACCCAATATTTTTGGTGAAAATTGCAATGGTGATTTTTGTTAATAGAAACAGTGATATATCTTTAGAGTGTTCCCCGTATGCACGGGGCTAAACCGAAGCGTTGCTCTATGAGTTCAGGGTAAAGCGCGTGTTCCCCGTATGCACGGGGCTAAACCGCTGATGCACAGATGCTTTTTATGGCTGGCTTCAGTGTTCCCCGTATGCACGGGGCTAAACCGGGGAGTCGGGCGCTGATGGTGTCGATGGTGAGGTGTTCCCCGTATGCACGGGGCTAAACCGTTGCTGAATATGGTGGGCGACCAATGCGCGATGTGTTCCCCGTATGCACGGGGCTAAACCGTAAAAGCGCGTGGATTAACCGTGGAGGATGGCGTGTTCCCCGTATGCACGGGGCTAAACCGTCCCTGGCAACAAATGGCTAATGGATGAAACGGTGTTCCCCGTATGCACGGGGCTAAACCGCTGGGAATTCCTGTGGTGGGCAAATATATGTTGTGTTCCCCGTATGCACGGGGCTAAACCGTTTCCGTACTTCGCATTCGAAGCGCAGCCAGAGTGTTCCCCGTATGCACGGGGCTAAACCGGGTTCGTTTTTAATGTTTGCGTTTGCTATTTTGTGTTCCCCGTATGCACGGGGCTAAACCGAGGACACTCAGTGTCGAGATGGCAACGACGGGGTGTTCCCCGTATGCACGGGGCTAAACCGTTTTGACTCTGGCCATGTGCAACAACTGGCTGGTGTTCCCCGTATGCACGGGGCTAAACCGCCAATATTGGGGTATATATCCCTCCTATGTAAGTGTTCCCCGTATGCACGGGGCTAAACCGAAATCTCATTTTTTATGCAGGCGTTAACTATTGTGTTCCCCGTATGCACGGGGCTAAACCGGAACTACATAACCACATCATTGAACAACGTGGGTGTTCCCCGTATGCACGGGGCTAAACCGTCCTGGCACAAAATGACCGCCAGAAGCAAATGGTGTTCCCCGTATGCACGGGGCTAAACCGAAAAACAGGGCTGACATAACGGTATTCTTTCGCGTGTTCCCCGTATGCACGGGGCTAAACCGTTTACGCTTATTGGCCGTTACCAACTCCCTACGTGTTCCCCGTATGCACGGGGCTAAACCGGAGCATTACCTTCAGTATGAGAATTGGCAGAAGTGTTCCCCGTATGCACGGGGCTAAACCGTCGAGCTATCGAACGGTAAAATTCGAGTTTATGTGTTCCCCGTATGCACGGGGCTAAACCGTATGAGCTTTGGAGTGTTGTATCAAATCTTGAGTGTTCCCCGTATGCACGGGGCTAAACCGCGAGCTAATTTAGCATCGCAAATGAGGAGCAAGTGTTCCCCGTATGCACGGGGCTAAACCGCTAGGCAACAGGCTCGCATCGATGCAGCACGCGTGTTCCCCGTATGCACGGGGCTAAACCGCTATCTGATATCGTCGCCACTTGGTACAAAATGTGTTCCCCGTATGCACGGGGCTAAACCGTACCTTGTGAGTATAAAATATCTGGTACTGAAGTGTTCCCCGTATGCACGGGGCTAAACCGGCTTTCGACCAGCGAAGCAGGGTTGCTTAATAGTGTTCCCCGTATGCACGGGGCTAAACCGGTAGAACAACGTGTGGTCTCTGTCATAGCGCTGTGTTCCCCGTATGCACGGGGCTAAACCGTACATCACGCCAAACCACCAATAACACCAGTAGTGTTCCCCGTATGCACGGGGCTAAACCGAACTTTGGCTGGAAAGATAAGACCGAGCTTGACGTGTTCCCCGTATGCACGGGGCTAAACCGGCAACTATTATCAGCTAGGTTACGAAATTGATGTGTTCCCCGTATGCACGGGGCTAAACCGGGTGATGTAGTACTTTATAATGAATTGTACGAGTGTTCCCCGTATGCACGGGGCTAAACCGGATGCCATGCTCAGGTTTGAGCAGCAGAAAAAGTGTTCCCCGTATGCACGGGGCTAAACCGAGCGAACTCTTGAACGCTGGATAAGCCAAAACGTGTTCCCCGTATGCACGGGGCTAAACCGTGATTTGAATGTACCAGGTAACGTTGTTTCATGTGTTCCCCGTATGCACGGGGCTAAACCGAGAATACTTGATAGCTCCACTGCAAGCGCTGAGTGTTCCCCGTATGCACGGGGCTAAACCGCAACTAGGTTTCTTTATGCTCAAATTGGCAAGAGTGTTCCCCGTATGCACGGGGCTAAACCGACAGTAATACCTCTTGCTGGGAATATTGAAATGTGTTCCCCGTATGCACGGGGCTAAACCGCAGTTTTGAGAGAATGATTGCCGAAATGGTTGTGTGTTCCCCGTATGCACGGGGCTAAACCGTTATCGTGCATTACTTTGCTGATTACGCATCAGTGTTCCCCGTATGCACGGGGCTAAACCGTTCATTGGCACGCGATGCAATCGCTGAAAATGGTGTTCCCCGTATGCACGGGGCTAAACCGTTTCAATTTGAACTCAACGGCTCGCACGACATGTGTTCCCCGTATGCACGGGGCTAAACCGAAGTTGTAGAGTTCATCATTGATTGGCTTTATGTGTTCCCCGTACGCACGGGGCTAAACCGGCCGATGGCGCAGAAGGTAAAGACAAGCAAATGTGTTCCCCGTACGCACGGGGCTAAACCGCGGGTTTCCGTAGAATTGGATGCTGACCTGCAGTGTTCCCCGTACACTCGGGGCTAAACCTGAGTTATTCAGGTCTGAATCATGTGCTGTATTCGTCCGTGAAGCAGCATCCCTCACGCATCCATGCGCTCACCTTAGCAGGCTGTGAAACGGTGTTTCGGTCCTACTTCGCCCCTGTACGCACGGGGCTAACCAGTAGAACATTTTAGTAGGAAAGAGGCGGTGGACAGCTTGGCTGGAAGTGGTGACAGGGTGAGACTCGAACTCACATCATATATAAACTGCATATAACCGTTACCCATTGGAAACACTGCCGCCATAGTTGATTATTAATCTACCATCAAAAAAATGCTAGCGTGATTTCACTGTCAGTTTATCTCAGGTCAAAGACTTACTTTGTTTGTTCTGATACATTTATTTTACGAAAATTTTACTAGAGTGTTTTATGCAGGCTAAGGAAGAGCTGTATTTTAGATATATTGAAGCGGTATTGTTTTGGCAGGGAGAAATCCAGACCGGTACTTTCCAGAGCAAATTTAAGCTTTCAAGGCCCAGCGCACGGCGTTATGTCACCGACTTTATTGAGCGTTATCAGATTGCCGCAAGCTATAATGAGTCTGAAAAAGCTTATGTGCTGGCAAGCCCCTTTACACCTAATTATATCTCTCAGGATTTTACTGAGTATACTAGTCTCACTGGGGAACAGTACATACACAATCTGAGTTCCTCAACGATTACTTCGCTGGCATTACCACACAGAAAGCTTAATCCCACCATTTTGCGGCCCATATTGAATGCCTGTCGGCGACAAAGCGTGCTGGATATTCGCTATCAGTCTATAAAAGAAGGCGGTGAAACCGAGCGCGTGATCCGCCCTCACACGCTGATTAACTCTGGACTGCGCTATCATCTGAGAGCCTACTGTGAAAAAGCCAAAGGCTTTAGAGACTTTTCATTATCGCGTATCGTCTCTGCCTCCCCAGAATTTATCAGCAAAGCACAAAAGTACAAAAAAGACGACGAAGCTTGGCAGCAGGAAGTCACCTTAACCATAATCCCCGACCCAAGACTCAGCGAGTACGCCCAGCAAGTTATCGCTCACGACTTTGATATGCACAACCACCAAAAGCAAATTAAAACCAACGCTGCATTGATCAACTACCTGATCAGCATTTTGAGGTTAGATGTTCAGCACCCACACCCGGAAGCACAGCAAATTGTGATGGAACCAGCCTGCTATAGAGAGCTGAGGGCCAGAAGGTTGTTATGGAACAGCTAAACAAGCGCACCAGACCGGGTAATTTTTTTACTGGTTGCAATCGCAGGATTGTCGGTATTTTATTCGCGTCGTAAGCTGAGTGTATTGAAAGCAAGGACCAGAGCAATATGACAGATCTAAACAGTTTAATGTTCAAATATTGGGGCAAAGCTAAAAAGCCACTCGAGGTAGATTACTGCATGAGTGAGATTAATGGCGAGTCATTACAAGATATTGTTGAGCGCCATCCAGGCGTTAATTCTGTCGATCACCTCAAAGCACTTGCGAGCAAAAAAGGGTGGCAAATCGCCAGACAGGGCGAAACTTTTCACCGTTATCACCTACTTGTATTTCATAGCCTAGATGTGGCGGCGGTTGCACTGACTTATCTGGATTTGAATAAGCAATTTACACAAGATTCGGCCGAGTTTCTGGGGTTAACTATTCCACAGTTTAAGTCTTTGGTCGGATTCTTTGTTGCCATTCACGACTTGGGTAAATTTTCTTCAGCATTTCAAAACCTAGCAGAATTTAGTGACAGTAATTTAAGCCAGAAAAAGTCGAGAGAACCTTATTCTGCAACAGATGCCCGACATGATGGGTTAGGCCATCATTTTTGGAAAAGCTGCGCCAAGCAAATTGAAGGTGCACCGGACGAAGTAACGCAGGCATTTAAAAAGATAGATTCGGTGCGAGTCATGCTGAATTGTGTTTTTGGTCATCACGGTGAGCCAGTTGTAGCGCACAAATTTGGTAGCAGAATAGAAGACTATTGTGTCGATGAAAATTACCAGGCTTGTAGAGAGTTCATAGCGTATTGCCTTGAGTTATTTGCTGATGATCTGCCAACGGAAAAGTTTTCGGATAGAGTGTGGCGCGAGCACCTAAGGTATGCTAGTTGGCACCTTGCTGGTTTGTGCACTCTTGCTGACTGGTTGGGCTCAGATACTCAGTATTTCACATATCACTCCGAGCCGATGGATATACAAGCTTACTGGCTCGAAGCTGTAAAACAGGCACATAAAGCGCTTACAAATAGGCAGTTGACCAGTCAGGTAGAGGTCTTCCCTTATGAGTCAACCGCTAAGCATTTTGGCTTTAGTACACCTACGCCATTGCAGTCGTTTGCTGAGCAAGTGCCTGTCGGCCCTTCACCACAATTGTTTATTCTGGAAGATGTAACGGGTGCAGGCAAAACCGAGGCGGCGCTAATCTTATTGCATCGTTTAATGCAGGCGAAGGCTGCGGATGGCTTTTACTTTGGTTTACCGACTATGGCTACCTCCAGTGCCATGTACCATCGTATCGCACAGCATTACGGACAAATGATGTCCGTTGATGGAAAAAAAGCCAGTCTGGTATTAGCACACGGCGCGAGTATGATGGAGGACGCTTATCAGGAGTCACTAGTTACAGAGCAACTCCCCGATCTTGAATATGGTAAAGCTGATGAAACAGCAAGTCAGGCATGCCATATCTGGTACGCAGACTCTAAAAAGAAGGCGCTGCTTGCTCATGCTGGCGTTGGCACGGTTGACCAGCCTTTGCTATCGGTTTTAGCCTCCAAACACAGCACGCTACGTTTTCATGGTTTGTTTCGTAAAATTCTAGTGCTTGATGAGGTACATGCCGCAGATCAATATATGTTCACTTTGCTAGAAGATCTTTTACGTATTCATTTACGGTTTGGCGGCAGTGTGATCCTGCTTACTGCGACCTTGCCGCTAGAAAGACGCAACAGGCTTTGCCAGATCTGGCAAGAAGAGCTGGGTCTTGAATCTCCCGAGTGCACTCAAAAAACAAGCTTTCCGCTCGCAACCTGGGTAAATGAACAAGGGAAATTAAATGAGCAACCAGTGGAAAGCTTACCCAGAAATCACAAATCCGTGCAGGTTGAGTTTTTCCACTGTGAGCAGGCCTGTATTGAAGAGATAGTGGCAAGAGCATCACGCGGCGAGGCTGTGGTTTGGGTGCGTAATACGGTCGCGGATGCGCAGCAAGCATATACTTTACTCTCAGAGCGTTACCCGCAAACACATATCACTTTGTTCCATAGTCGCTTTACCTTATACGACAGAAAACAAAAGGAAAAAGAGGTGCTTGGTAGACTGGGTAAGCAAAGCACAACACAGCAAAGACTGGGACAAATATTGATTTCAACTCAGGTGTTTCAAGAATCAATTGATGCGGACTGTGATTTTATGCTCAGTGATATTTGCCCCATTGACGATTTAATACAGCGTGCTGGGCGACTTAAACGCCATATCCGAGATGAACACGGCAATTACCAACCCGCACTGTCAGAAGATAAACGTCCGCCAGCTGTATTGAAAGTATTTTGCCCTGAGTGGCAAGGCGAGCCAGAAAAAGACTGGTTACACAAAAGCCACCCTGGTACGGCCGCCGTTTACCGGAGCCCAGCCATTATATGGCTTACGCAAAAAGTGCTAAGAGAGAAAGGCGGGTTGTATTTACCGGAGGATGCACGCCATTTGATCGAAAGCGTTTACAGCCAGGCTGCGCTAAACACCAGACCAGTAGATCTGGATTGTTATCACAGCGAGTATCAGGCGCAAACTCAAGCGATGGAAAATCAGGCAACGCTTCAGAAACTGGATTGGAAAGAAGGCTACTGCCGACAGGCGGGTAACGTGTGGATGGGGGAAGAGCTAGAGATAAGCACCCGATACAGTGACAGAGTCAGTATTCAGGTTGTGGTGCTAAAGCTTGATCAATCTGGGAATATGGCCTTCTATGCTGAAGGCTGCACCGAAAAACACCTGCTACAGCATAGTGAAATACGCGTCGATCAAAAGCGCATAGCCGAAAAGCTGAGCCCAATTCCGAATGAATACAGTGAGCAACTGGAGAGGTTGCTGGAGCGTTATCCTTCACTCAAATATAAGCAATGCTGGTTGCAAGGAAGTGATGAACGATTTTTATATGATGCATTTAAAGGGCTAACAGAGGTTGGTGAATAGCCTATTTAAGGGGCTTGACCCCATTTCAATTAGGGAAAATGGTATGAATAATTTAGTACAGGACCCTTGGCTATATTATCGGCTAAGAGATAACTCTATCACGCAGTTGCCTTTATCGGCGATAGCAAACCCCGATGTGGTTGACTTTGCTTTGCCACGCGCCGATTTTTACGGAGCAGCGTATCAGTTTACCATTAGCTTATTGCAAACCTGTTGTTCTCCCGAGGAAGGAGAAGACTGGTACAACTGGTATGAATCACCTCCTTCAGAGCAGGCGCTGTCAGAGACGTTCAGTAAAGCGGCACATGCATTTAATTTGTTTGGTGATGGCCCGCTGTTTATGCAGGATTTAGATCCGTTACAAAGTGCGGGCACGCAGAACGTCAACACCTTGTTGATTGAAACGCCGGGTGACAACACGCTTAAAAATAATGTAGATCATTTTATAAAACGTGGTCAGGTTGAAGCGATGAGCCCAGAAATGGCGGCGCTTGCATTATTCACCTTGCAGATTAATGCGCCAGCGGGGGGCGTTGGCTACAGAACGGGTTTACGCGGTGGTGGACCATTGACGACCTTGATACTACCCAATGAAGAGTCGACGAGCTTGTGGCATAAACTGTGGTTGAATGTTTGTATTGCGCCAAAGGCAAATGATGCGCAACTGCACAGTGGGCAAATCTTCCCTTGGCTTACAGATACCAAAGTCAGTAAAGAGAAAGGCACAGAAGTGCTTTTTAAAGATGCACACTTTCTTACACATTTTTGGGCAATGCCGAGACGCATACGGTTACAGCCAGAGGAATCACTAGGCACTTGTTCACTGACAGGCCATGAATGTGATGTACTGGTGAAGTCTTTTGCCACCACGAATTATGGCAACAACTATGCAGGGAGTTGGTGGCATCCGCTCACGCATTATCGCAGTAATCCTAAAAAGCCACATGAAGATAACCTATCCAGTAAAGGGCAGCCCGGTGGCATTCAGTATAAGCAATGGCACGCCTTGTGTTTCGCCAATGAGAGAGAAGGCAACCATCCAGCCAAAGTGATAGACGAGTTTTACGATATCAAAATGGACTATGTTGACCAGCAACCCAGACTCTGGGCATTTGGCTTTGATATGGACAATATGAAAGCCAGAGGTTGGTATGACAGCCAGTTTCCGGTGTTTTTTCTAGACGAGGCTAAGCGTGCAAGCGTGATCCACGACCTCAATCAGACAATTCAGATTGCCATGGAATTTAGCAGCATGATGCGTACCTTAATTAAAGAAGCGCTGTTCGATAGGCCAAAAGATGTAAAGGCAGATCTGGCCCAGCATACGCTGAGTTACTGGCAGCGCAGCGAGCGCGACTTTTTTATTGCAGCTCAGGCTATTTGTGTTGAGGGAGAGCTACGAAGTGAAGACGCAAAGCGCTGGTTCTATCGTGCCCTCAATACAGCGTTAGATATTTTTGACGAGGTGGTATTGAGCACTTCCATGGATAACAAAGCCATTGCCAGAAAAGTGGCAGCAAGACAGAAGCTGACCGCCTGGTTACATGGGAAGAAAATAAGTAAAGACTTTAAACGGCGTTACAACCTAAAGACACAAGACAAGGAGGCACAAGCCAATGACGCTTAATTACAAACCAAAAAGTCAGCTGTTCAATATAATTAGCTGGGATGCATTTCATACCGTGTTTCGCTGGTGGGTTTCTATGTCGGATGATGAGGCAACTCAGGCTGAGTTAAGTATCAGGCCAGCGCCAACAGTATTTCGTGCCCAGCTTAAGCGTGCTTCCAGGTTGGACGACGTTTATCTCACTCAGGGCTTTTCGGCACTATGGCAGGCGCTACCCGTCGAGATACACAATCATAAAAAGGGCTGGGTGATGCCCTGCTTTGCCGTGATAGCCAAAAGCCTCAGTATGGTGCGGAGCCATCATGAGCGTGGCACCTTTGCCAGAGACTTAGGGCATGTGGAAGAGGGCGCAGATAAGCCTGTAGTCAGTGAGTTGCGATTTCAGAACCTTCAGGCTGCAAAAAACGAGCAGGAATTTGTTACACAATTGAGCCGTCTTCTGGCCCAGTTGAACAATAAAACAAACATTTTAAGCCTAGCAGACGACATCGCCTGCTGGTTTGAAGAACACAATTATCAGGCGCCCAGACGGGCTGACAAGCGGATCGCCGTACGCTGGGCGATGGACTATTACAAAGATGTAGCGAACAAGGCATAAATAAGGAAAATACGATGAGCAAATTTATTCAGATCCACACTCTTACATCATACGCACCTGCAAATCTGAACAGGGAAGAAACCGGTAGACCGAAAACAGCCAAGTTTGGTGGCTTTGAAAGGCTGAGAGTCAGTTCGCAAAGTTCAAAGCGCAATTGGCGGGTGAGTGACGTATTTCAAACGAGCTTAGCTGATCACATTGGTACTAGAACCAAAAAACTTGGCGTTGAAGTATTCAACTACTTGATAGAAAAAGAAGTAAAAGAGAAAGACGCCAAAGCTTGGGCAATTGAGATCGCGGGAGTTTTTGGCAAAGGTAAAAAAGATTCGCTGGAGATTGAGCAGCTGGCACACATTAGCCCCAGCGAAAAAACAGCGGTATTTGCATTAGCAGATCAACTAGCAACAGAAAATCGCGGACCGCAAAAAGACGAGTTGCAACTACTTAAAGCAGAAAACCAAGCCGCAGATATTGCTTTGTTTGGACGCATGCTGGCGTCGAGTCCGGAGTTTAACGTTGAAGCTGCGTGTCAGGTTGCACATGCAATCAGTGTTGAAAATGTCACGGTAGAAAGTGACTACTTTACCGCGGTAGACGATCTCAATGCAGGAAAGGGAGATCAAGGTGCTGCGCATATTGGTGACAGCGGTTTTGCTTCTGCGGTGCTGTACAACTATATCTGTATTGATAAAGAGCAGTTGGTAGATAACCTTTCTGGTGATTTAGTGCTTGCCAACAAAACCATTGCTTCTTTGCTTGAATGCATCGCGAAAATCTCACCAAAAGGCAAACAAAATAGTTTTGCATCTCATGCTTATGCCTCTTACATTCTGGTAGAAAAAGGGGAACAGCAGCCTCGTTCACTTGCAAGTGCTTTTGTAAGCCCTGTAAAGGCCCTTGACGAGAGTGAGAACGTGACGCAAATCGCTGTTCAGCGTTTAGAAAGCCAAATCGAGAACTTTGATTCTGTTTATGAGCCTTGTGCAGATAGTCGTCAATCTATCAATGTATTAACAGGTGAAGGCAACTTTAAGTCTTTGCAGGCTTTTGCTGCTGATTAATGGGGTCTCTATGAAAACCAGTAATTATTTGGTGATCAGACTATACGGGCCTTTAGCCAGTTGGGGAGACGCGGCTGTGGGCGGCGACCGACCCACCAATATTCGCCCGACACGAGGCGCATTGCTTGGTTTGGTTGCTGCTGCGCTTGGCATTAAGCGTGAAGATAAAGCCGACTTAAATACGTTAAACGAAGCGTTAAGCTGCCATGTTAAACAGTACAATGCGGGTAGCTTGCTCAGAGACTTTCATACAGCGCAAGTACCGAGTGAAGATAAAAAAGTGCGGCTATACACTCGGCGTGACGAACTGGTTAAGTCGAAAAAGGTAAACACCGTACTGTCAAACCGTGATTACCGGGAAAGCGGGCTGTGGGTTGTTGCGCTAGAATCGAGCTCTTCAACGTACTCGTTAGAGGTGATCCGCGCTGCATTGTTACGGCCTAAATATATGTTGTACTTGGGACGTAAATCTTGCCCATTAGCAGCACCGCTGTGCCCGACCTTAGTTGAAAACGTATCGCTAAAAGCGGCATTAGATCATGAGTTCCCGACGATACTAGGTACTGAGCAGGCCGATTCAATTTGGCTTAAACCGGATAAAACCGTGAGTTACTACTGGCAGGGTGACAGGGCAGATCTCATCGCTGAGCAGACAGAGCGAGTTCATACTCAGAGTGTACGGGATAATCCGATAGACAGGAAAGAATGGCTGTTTGACTTGCGCACCGAGCATCAGCTGGTGGTTGAATATCAAAGGTAAGGAGGAGCTAGTGTTTTTAAGTCAGATAAAGTTGTTGGGTAATGCCATGGCCAGAGAGGAGCGTCAAAAACTCGCTGTGAATGGTTGCTACGCCAGCCACCAGTTACTCTGGAAGCTGTTTGCCGGTGAGCAAAAACGCGGTTTTTTATATTGTACCGTCAATGACGCGCTCGATCAGTTTATGGTGCTCTCGGCACA
The DNA here is from genome assembly GCF_030291895.1 of Pseudoalteromonas sp. JC3. NCBI lineage: Bacteria > Pseudomonadati > Pseudomonadota > Gammaproteobacteria > Alteromonadales > Pseudoalteromonadaceae > Pseudoalteromonas > Pseudoalteromonas sp. JC3. The sequence continues at coordinate 700,181 of NZ_CP127856.1, forward strand.
GGAGCCGAAAAACTATAATGAGATATTTGCTATCCAAACCAAGCGATTCAACCCTGTATTATATCAGGGACAAAAGCTCAGCTATCAAATTACACTTAATCCGACGGTGTGTAAAAACAACCGTCGCCACGATGTGGTGATGAACACACAGCAAAGTTTATTGCTAAGCGAGCTTACAAAGTTGGGGGTAGATCCTCAAGTGAGCAAAAAATCTCGGCTTAAAAGCCAATTGTTGGATTTTGCTGATGATGGTGTTGTCGCTAATTGGAAAGCGGAATTGCAACTTTCTGAGCAAATAGCACGCAGCGATCTACTTGAAATGTGGTTAAGGTTTAAAACTGATTTAGTGTTGCGCCAGTGGTGGAGTGAGCGGTTGTTGAGCCTGAGTGCCAGAGCTGAGTTAGCTGATTGCGATATTTTTGCTTATCAGCAACACCAGGTTGCAAAAGGGAAAAACCAGATCCGCTTTTCTACTGTCGATATAGTCGGTCAGCTTGAGGTGACAGACCCCGAAAAGTTTACTGAGGCATTATTCAACGGCATTGGCCGCTCCAAAGCTTTTGGCTGCGGGCTGATGTTGATTAAACCTTTGTAATCTAATCAGTAAGGCGGGGTGACTCGCCTTTTTCCTAATTTTTTACTTAATTTAGGAGTGCAGGGAATGGCATTTCTTCCTTTAAAACCTATTCCAATTAAAGATCGTAACTCAATGATTTTTATTGGTATGGGGCGTATTGATGTGCGCGACGGCGCATTTGTTGTGATTGATGAAGTAAACGGCGAGCGGATGCTTATTCCGGTGGGCTCTGTGGTGTGTATTATGCTGGAACCGGGCACTCGGGTGAGCCATGCTGCGGTGAAGTTGGCAGCGACCACGGGCACGTTGCTTATTTGGGTGGGAGAAGCGGGAGTCAGGCTTTACTCCGCTGGGCAGCCCGGTGGTGCACGCTCCGATAAGTTGCTCTATCAGGCCAAGCTGGCGTTGGATGAAAACCTGCGACTTAAAGTCGTGCGCAAAATGTTTGAGCTACGCTTTGGCGAACCGGCACCGGAGCGACGCTCGGTTGACCAGCTTCGGGGCATTGAAGGCACGCGCGTGCGCAAAACCTATGAGCTGCTTGCCAAACAGTATCAGGTGAGCTGGCAGGGACGACGCTACGACCCTAAGGATTGGGCAAAGGGCGATGTGATCAATCAATGTATCAGCGCCGCTACGTCTTGCTTGTATGGCGTCACCGAAGCAGCAGTGCTGGCCGCTGGCTATGCGCCTGCCATTGGCTTTTTGCATACAGGCAAGCCATTGTCGTTTGTGTATGATATTGCTGACATTATAAAATTCGATACCGTGGTGCCTGTGGCGTTTAAAATTGCCAAACGGCGGCCACAATCCCCCGATCGTGAAGTACGCATCGCCTGTCGCGAAGCGTTCCGTAAAGACAAGGTATTACCACGCCTTATCCCGCTGATTGAAGAAGTATTAGCCGCCGGAGAGGTAACACCGCCCGAGCCCTATGCTGACGCACAACCGCCTGCTATTCCTGAGCCTGAATCCATAGGCGACGAGGGCCATCGCAGCGGAGGGTCACTATGAGTATGTGCATGGTTGTTACTGAGGCGGTGCCACCGAGGTTAAGAGGTCGTCTGGCGGTGTGGCTGCTGGAGATCCGCGCCGGTGTGTATGTAGGTGATGTGAGCAAGCGCATTCGTGAAATGATCTGGTTTCAGGTCAGTGAGCTGGCGGAAGACGGCAATGCGGTTATGGCTTGGGCAACTAATACCGAGTCGGGTTTTGATTTTATCACTTACGGCGAAAACGCCAGAATGCCTGTCGATTTTCAGGGCCTGAGATTGGTGAAGTATACGCCCAGAGCAAATGATAATCCGGGAGCTGGTTAGCGAACTCCCCTCGTTTTTTTAATTCGATTTAATGCTCTTTAACAAGTTGGTGATTAAGATTTATACCTCATAGTGAGAGGTGCTTTTGTACCTAAAATTTTCGGTAACTTTTACTAGGTGATTTTTCTTTATTAAAAACAAGTATATAATTTTAGAGTGTTCCCCGTACGCACGGGGCTAAACCGCCAGTGTGTCCCAGACGTTACCAATCGGCATGGTGTTCCCCGTACGCACGGGGCTAAACCGGTGGTCAATTTCAGCTTGTAATGAGGCTGTATGTGTTCCCCGTACGCACGGGGCTAAACCGTCATCAAAGTAATACACCGCAACTTCTGCCTGGTGTTCCCCGTACGCACGGGGCTAAACCGTTTTTCAATTTTCTAAACTTTTTTATGTTCTCGTGTTCCCCGTACGCACGGGGCTAAACCGGCCCTGAGGTTAAAACTATTAACGAGTATCAAGTGTTCCCCGTACGCACGGGGCTAAACCGACTGCTCTGTTATTGCCACGCCAGATGGGGCGGTGTTCCCCGTACGCACGGGGCTAAACCGCGGTTTAACCCTCTACGATAGCCAGAGGCATAGTGTTCCCCGTACGCACGGGGCTAAACCGGGTACAGTTGACGCGCTGTTTCGAGATGGCCAGTGTTCCCCGTACGCACGGGGCTAAACCGTGAGTATTGGACTCAGCGTTTTTTAATTTGGGCGTGTTCCCCGTACGCACGGGGCTAAACCGCGCGGGTATCCGCCGTGGGCGGCTCGATTTATGTGTTCCCCGTACGCACGGGGCTAAACCGTGCAGCAAAAAATCGTAAAAATCGCTGGAAAAGTGTTCCCCGTACGCACGGGGCTAAACCGACACCGCTTTTGACACGATTTCGCCCGTTGCAGTGTTCCCCGTACGCACGGGGCTAAACCGGCTGAGGTAATATGTGTTCGATTTCATAACACCGTCTTCCCCGTACGCACGGGGCTAAACCGGATGTTACCTCAGTTGATGACAAATTTTTTTTGTGTTCCCCGTACGCACGGGGCTAAACCGCAACTAACTAACGACACACGCACACCAGACGATGTGTTCCCCGTACGCACGGGGCTAAACCGTTCTAATTTACTCGTTTTCCAAGTTAAAAACAGTGTTCCCCGTACGCACGGGGCTAAACCGTTGAATGGCCAAACTATCCAACTGTGATCAAACGTGTTCCCCGTACGCACGGGGCTAAACCGCGTGTTTGCTCTAGCTGTATTGCTGCAAGTCGGTGTTCCCCGTACGCACGGGGCTAAACCGCCCATTATCTCACTTATACCACTCACAAGATAGTGTTCCCCGTACGCACGGGGCTAAACCGATATCAAAAACATTTATGTTCCCAATACTGATGTGTTCCCCGTACGCACGGGGCTAAACCGGGCAGTATGCACCACTCACCATTTCGCCTAACGTGTTCCCCGTACGCACGGGGCTAAACCGCATGGTAAACACGGCAATTCGGTTGGTTTTTAGTGTTCCCCGTACGCACGGGGCTAAACCGGGATTGTTTCCAGTTGAGAAAACCGGTAACGAGTGTTCCCCGTACGCACGGGGCTAAACCGAATATCACGCTATGTCACTGGTGACGGGGGAAGTGTTCCCCGTACGCACGGGGCTAAACCGGACTTCACGCTATCACGAAGCACAAACAGCATGTGTTCCCCGTACGCACGGGGCTAAACCGCAGCGAGTCGTCGCGTAAATCTGGAGACTCAACGTGTTCCCCGTACGCACGGGGCTAAACCGCCTCTATGAGAGTGGAGAGCGAGTCCCGCCATGTGTTCCCCGTACGCACGGGGCTAAACCGTTAGCTGTTTTGAAGGATAAAGTTTATGCGATGTGTTCCCCGTACGCACGGGGCTAAACCGGTGACAAAGCCAGCAAATAACGTAGCTGTTTAGTGTTCCCCGTACGCACGGGGCTAAACCGCAACCACCATATTTTCTACTTTCAGCTGGCGTGTGTTCCCCGTACGCACGGGGCTAAACCGAGTTAGATGTAGGTAAAAAATAGCTATACAAAGTGTTCCCCGTACGCACGGGGCTAAACCGGTTATCACACCCGCCTAGAAGCCGAAGAAGCCGTGTTCCCCGTACGCACGGGGCTAAACCGTCACAGTTTACGTGTAAATATTAGGTATAAACGTGTTCCCCGTACGCACGGGGCTAAACCGGGTTGCCACCATCGAGGATTTCTACCAATCCCGTGTTCCCCGTACGCACGGGGCTAAATCTGAGCGACTCAGGTCTGGACCATGTGCTGGAATTCGTCCGTGAAGCAGCACCAGATGCTCACCTCATTGAGCGGTGAAACAGCGGCGATTCTAGGCCCGACTGTAATCCCGGGATTAAGTTATAGCCATCATTGTTAGCTAGTTATTTATCCACATGACCTAAATCACGCTCAGGATCTAACAAATCTCTCACCCTTCTTTTGAGCACTTTGGCTTCAGGAAAACCTTCATCCGCCTTTCGGCACCAAATTAGCGTATTGTTATAGTAAATTTTGAATATGCCTTTACTTGCTGGCACTAACGCGACTTGTTGTAAATCGTCAGAGAAAGTTGAAAGTAACTCTTGTGCAAGCCAAGTTGCTCGCAACATCCATTGGCAAAGTACGCAGTAATGGATAGTGATGGTCGGTTTTTGCATGAATTTACGTTTTTTTGAAGGCTGTGATGGGATTCTAGCACTGTGATTTATCATATGGCTAGCTTGAAAAAAACGGGGGTCGCCCCCCGAAATTATCCAGGGAGACCTTAATTATAAGGTCAGTCTTAACGTTACGGACTATTTGTATAGTAACAACCCCTTTTGTGGCAAGTTGAAGGGTTGCCGTGACGAAAATTGGGATACTAGTGATCGCTTCTGTATTCACTCAGAGTTGCATTTAAATTGTCAATGAGGTTTTGCCTATTTAAAAACTCTAACTGGATTGCTCGGCGCTGAGTTAATGATAGATCAGGGTGCCAAATGGAGAAAATAAGTACAATCCGATCTCGGTCACTACCGTTGTGCGCTAAATGCAAATAAGAGTCGTCGAATATGGTGAGTTGATGTTCTTGCCATAAAATGCGGTTACCATCGACCTCCAAGTAACAGTTGTGGGGAATATCTATAGCCAAATGTACTGTTAGACTGTGATTGGAAAGGCCGTAATGTGGAGTAATAGTTTGGCCTTTTGCTAGCTTAGAGTAAAACACTTCGTATGGGGATGCCGTCAAGCCGTAGTAAGGCACTTTCTCTAAAGCCTTTTTTAGAATAGGAAAGTGCTTTGACACCGAAACGTCTTCGATCCCCTCTTTAAAAATGGATAGTGCTTGCCAGTTGTTGCTGTTTGCAAGCTTTGGGAATACGCTTTCATACTCTTTACCCGATAAATAGGGGGTAAGGTGCGAAGATGCGGTATTAAAAGTAGCGTGAAACTCTTTAATGATGTCGGGGATCATGGTGCTAAAGCTTTCATACCATGAAAATTGCTGTGCCAGCCAGATTGGTTTTGCAGTTAGATTAGGTACGTAAAAAAGATGTGGTGCTTGAGGTGTTTCAAAGGGCTTACTACTGTATTGAACCCAGCGTCCAGACTCAATGCTTGATGCAGTACCAAGGTTTCTTTCCATACATTGCCAAGCTTTTTGAAAACGTTTAAGCGTTTGAGGAGCTGTGCTATTGGCAAGCTGAAGCCGTTTAAAGCTGCCTGTCAGTGTTTCACACAGGGCATAACATGCTAGTGCCGTATTCTCCTCGCCCTTAGTCTCTAGTAAATATCCAAGGTACAAGTAAACTAGATAGTTTTTGGGCGCAAGATCAAGGCAGTGAAAGTAGGCTTTTTCACTTTCGGCTAACGCCCCAATTTGTTCTAAAATGACAGCTACACGATAGCTTAGCTCTGCACTCTGTGGGTAGGCATCGAGTAACTTTGGTAGTAATAATGGCCAACTATTTTGCGATTCGCATTCTAGGATTGGCTGTAAAAGTGTGTCAATGTTGAGAGGTTGTATCTCTTCGTTTGCCATCAAAATAATATCTCTTGTTAATTATTGATTACGCCAATATCGAGTGGCAACGTCATTCGGTAGCTATTGTCTGATGCGCTAAATGGCTGTGTTCCATGCCAAAAATAAGAGGGGAAGATCACGATTTGTCCTCGTTTCGGTTTTACAGTTTTAAATGGTGGAAAATCGTAAGGAGGTGCCAGAGGAGGTCTACCAAATTCAATTACCCCATTGTTGCTATCGTCGTTTGGCGTGTTGATATATAAAACCACACTTATCCAGCCAGCGGGGTGGATATGACTCACGTGGAAGCCTTGCTCTGTTAATTTGACAGACCACGAACCAGTAATTAATTTATCCTTATTTAAATGAGCCAAAAATGGGTGCTCAGGCACTAACTTTAAGTTATTGAGACATTTTTCAATATCTTGCAGTAATTGAGCTCGAGCTTTGGTGATGACTTCGATATCTCTATTAAGCAAGCCACCAGAAATTTGTGAACCATTTACTAAAGTTTGCTCACTTGGTGCTTGCTTACCTTGATGAAGCGTTAGTAAACAAGACTCTAATTCTTTAAGAAAGTCTTCACTATTTTGATAGCCGTTCGGAGTGTCTAAGGTTGTAGTAAGGACAAAGTTTGGGTTGCATAAAGCACGATGCTTTTCTTTGTCCGTGGCTTGATACACTACGCTTAGCCAAGCTAATGCAAGTTGTGAGTTAGGCTGTGCTTGCAACACGTACTCGAGTAGGGATTGTGCGGTACTAAACTCCCCAAGTTGGATTGCAAATTTTGCTTGCTCACAGATCCTGTCATAATTAACGGTTAGCTTATTGGCATCATCTAAATGTTTATAGGCAGTGTTTAGCTCATTGTTCGTGGCTGCCAAACGCCCTCTTAATGCTAGAAGCGTGGCTGATTTGTCTGCATAACCCGACTTCTGTATGCATTGCTCGCATAATGTGTACTGACTGGTGTTCCAGTAAAGTTCGGCTAGACACTCTGTAAGTTGCTGTTGATTATTGGCTGACTCTAGTGCTGTTATTAAACTGCTAGCAAAAAGCTGATGTTGCCCGCTCTGCCAATAAAGTTCGTTCAGTGCTTTATGGACGGTTGGGTTGTGTGGCGCTCGCTTCAGTGCCTGAGTGTAGGCTTTTTGTGCTGGTTCAAACTGACCATTTGCAAAAAAGCAGTCCCCAAGATTATAAAGCGGCTCGTAGTGTTCAGGTGCGCTTTGGTGAACAAACCTAAAGCATTGAATTGCTTGTTCAAATTTAGCTTGTAACTTATAGCAAAGGCCTAAATTGTGTATTGCTCGAAAAGCAACCTGAGAGTGTTGCGGTACTGATTGATAATAGCTGATCGCTTGTTTGAGGTTTCCCTTTGTTTTTTCAATGTCTCCGAGAATTTTGGTGAGTTGCCCAGAAGTATCGAGTGATTGTCCTTTCAAAGCCCACTGATAGGCCATGTCGAGGCGGTTTTGTTCGAGATAAAGAAGCGACAAGTTTTTAAGTAAATCTAGATTCTTTGGCTCAGTATTATACAGCGTAAGGTAATGAGACTCTGCTTGGTGCAAATCACCCGATAGCCAATAACATTTGGCTAAATGAGTTAAGATCTCGGTTTTAAGTGGCGCGAGCTTAGCGGCATCACTTAATGAGGTTATTGCACTTTGCCATTCGGCTAGTGACTTATAGCAAATTCCCAAAAGATAATGTAGGTCGGGGTGAGGCGAATCAGTAAACGGCTGAAGCTTCGTTAACGCTTGCTGATACTGTTTTTGTTGGAGCAATTTGAAAGCATCTTGAACTGCGATATTGATTTCGGATGTTTGCTTCATGTTATTTTTTCTTAAACGGTCAATTAGGCTGAGCTGCATACTCTTTATCTTAGTCAAACTTTATCTAGTTGCGAGCCAAGTGACGCTGCTTGAAGTTTTGTTAGGATTAATCAATCTTTCAGCGAGCTTGATTTAAAACTTAGTAACCTGCTGTGAATAAAAAAACTATTACACAAATAACTGAAAAGGGAGCAGAAGCTCCCTTGTTTTCTGTATTAGTGGATTAGAACGTGTACACAGCGCTTAAGAAGTAGCGAGGACCTATTACGTCATACAACTCTGGGAATGTATTTGCTTGCTGTTGAGCGTCACCTAGTGGTGTTGGCTCTGTGTCTAACACATTCTTGATACCAAATGTTGCTTGTAGGTGATCTGTGAAGTGGTAGCTCGCACTAAGGTCAAGGTACCATTCTGCTTTAGATATAGGCACAATTTCGTTTTCGCCAGTATCTTCATCAACTTCGCTCATATATCGAACTAGCGCCGCTATGCTCAAATCACCTGAAGTCCATGTAAAGCGGTTATTACTTTGGAACTCAGGACGTGGTATACCACAAGTATTACCAAATTTACCAGCACAGTAATTAGTTTCTGTGAAGCCAACGCTTGGCGTTCTGAAGAACTCATCCAAGATTGTGTTCTTAGAGTTAATGTTCAGTGTTGAACCATTTTCACCGATACCAAAGCCAAGCTCTGTGGTCCAGTTGAAGTTAACGTCATAGCCTTTGGTTCCTAGCGACGCGATGTTCGCGTTTAGCGCTGTAACAAGGTCTACGTTACCGTCAGGACGACGAGTAATTGCTTGACAGTATTCAGAGTTAGGATCTTTAAGTTGATTGTAACAAACATCCAGAATATTGTTTACGCCACCACCTAGTACATCGATTGCATCATCAATCGTGATATCGAAGTAATCGATTGTAATGTCAAAGTTTTCGGTTGGTGTAATAACAAGACCGAGAGTAACGGTTTCTGATGTTTCTTCTTTCAGGTCTGGATTACCACCGAAGCTACCTTCGATTTGCGCGTTTGCTTGCTCAAATACGCCAACTTGAGAAGCTGAAACGCCGTGAGCCTCACAAAGAGCTCTATCTGTTTTTCCTTCTACAAAACCGTCTACGCTACATGGATCGGTTGCGCTAGGGAAACCATTTGCTGCGCCTTGGAATAGTTCTGAGATATTAGGCGCACGTACAGATTCTTGATAACCAGCTCGGAAAGATACGTATTCATTCACTTTCCAGTTTATAGTTGTTGCAAATGAAGATGCATTACCAATGTTTGAATAGTCAGAAAGACGTCCCGCAAACCAAAGTGTAATGTCTTCAGCAAATGCTGCATCAGTTACTAGCGGGATATCAATCTCTGTGAATATTTCATCAACGCTATAACTACCAACTGTTGGCTCGCCAGCGTTAAAGCCCAAAACATCACCGGATGCTAAGAACTCATCAGGGCGGAAGCGTGAATCATCAAAACGGCTTTCGTAGCCAATTACAAAACCAATTGGCATATCAGCAGATGGTACAGTAAATGGTAGCTCACCAGCAAAATCGATGTGGAAAATTTCTTGCTTAATATTTGTTACGTTAGATGCCCCGACGTTGATAAAATCAATCGCTGCTTGTGAAATATTGCCTTCACCGAAGATGTTCAATGGTGCACAGCCACCTGACGTGTCTTGACATGCACTACCATCGTCAGTTACTAAAATAGCTTGTCTGAAGCGCGTTTCAGAAACGTCGTTATTAAGTAGGTTAGAGCGGTCCAGCTCAGAGCGGCTGTAGTAAGCGTTGTATGCCCAGTCACCAATAAAGCCATCAACACCTATCAACACTCGCATCGCATTACGTGTATCAATCGATTGACGTGGACCGTTTTCAACCATACGACGACCGATTGTAGCGAATGTAAAGTTACCATCGGCGTCAAGCTGACTAACCATATTGCCAGTTGGTTCACCGTCATCATCGAGTTCTGGCACCAATGCTTTCATTGCGGCTTGAACGTCTGCACCGAAGTATGGACTGTCAGGGTTAACCACCAAGCCATTTACGAACGCTGGAGTCGGAGCTAGTTGTGATGGCACTTCGTTGCGAATGAAAGATAGTTCACTATATAAGCGTGTGTCATCATTGATGTAATAGTGTGCAAAAGAGTTAAGTGTTAAACGCTCTTGTGGTAGTTGTAGGTAGTTATCAGGGGCATAGTTAAATGCATCGGCTGATGTATATGGTAGGCCTTCACCATTTGGACCAAAACGACCTAGAGTTGTACCATTAGGAAGTGTAGGGCCTGCAAATATTCTTGTCCCAGGAATACCAGATGACCCACCAGGCACTAAACCTGTATCGCCTTCAGTGAGCGTTACGTTAGTAAAGTCTCTGTCGCCTTGGAAGATTGATTCACGTTTAGCGTAACCGAAATAAATAGTGGCGTTGCCTTTACCATCGGCAAAGTTTCCACCCAGGGTGAGGTCTGTGTTGAACTTTTCCCCGTCGCCTTCTTCAGTGATGTCGTATAACGCAGAGATTTCAGCGCCTTCGAAGTCGTCTTTCAATCGAAAGTTTACAACACCTGCTAGTGCATCAGAGCCATATACCGCACCTGCACCACCGGTAATGATGTCTACACCTTCGATAAGAGAAGCAGGAATAGTGTTTAAGTCGACAACACCTGTTTGTGTTGCTGGTACCCAGCGGCGACCATTAACAAGAACAAGGGTACGCTCATCACCTAGACCACGTAAATTTACTCGCGCGGTACCATCACCAGGGTTATTTGAGCTTGGTCCGAAAGAAGGAACTGTTAGTGGTAACTCGGCAAGCTTCTGCTCGACGTTTAAGTTACCAGATATAGCAAATTCAGTACCGTCTAGTTCGATAACAGGTGTTTTTGCCGTTAACGCGACACGCTGAATACGAGAGCCCGTAATAGAAATTCTTTCGACTTCGTCATTAGCACCATCTGCAGCTTCTTCAGCTGACGCTTGAATGCTCAAACTTCCACCGATTAGGCACGCAGAAGTTATAAGCATACTTAACTTAGAACGCTTGAATTGTTTCATGATATCCCCTGATAGGTTTGTTTTGGATACCTTTGGCGAGCTTGCTAACTCATCACAAAGGCTTATTAGTATCACGAGGAGGCTATGTCGGAAGTCGGGAATATGCCAGTTGAGATACGTAAGGTGACGGAAAGTAGTGACGACAGGAGTTAAAAAAAAGATCAAATTTAATTTGCGAATTACACTGTGACAATCTATAACAATTATTTGTTAACTATTGTGAAATGAGATACAAAGTATTAGTATCTTTGTTAACCTGTTGATGTCTTTAAGGTGATGAATGAAAAAAGTGACAATCTTGATTCCCTGCTATTTGTCTGCGCTTGGCGTTGAAATGAGTACAAAGTTAAAGGAAGTCGCTGTTTGTTCCCAGTTTGTTTACTATCAAACGTTTGTTGATATTTTGGAAACTATTGAGTCGGGTGAAATAGACTGTTTGTTAATAGATTCTTCGTTTGAAAGTGATCCCAAAAAGCAAGAATTGATCGCGAAAAAGTTCTCATCTGTTTCGACTATAAAGATCACTACAGATACCAAACTCAGTTCTTGTACAGTGATGTCTCTTGAAGGGCGAGATAAGACAGATACGCTTATTGAGAACATACTTCATACCGTATTCTCAAGTCCTCAGGAGCTAACCTCTGAGTACATGCCAAATCAACGACTAATAGTGAAAGACTCCGGGCATATTCATGTTATTAAAGTTGAAGAACTGGCTTGGGTTGGAGGTGCCGGTAATTATGTTGAGCTCCATTTGATAAATAGGCAGCGCTCAATACTTCATCGGGATACCATGTCTGCGATGGAAAAAAATTTAAAGATGTTTGGCTTCTCTAGGATCCACAAGTCTTCACTCGTTAATTTGAATGCAATTAGTGAACTTAAAACAAGAGATAATGGTGATTACGATGTTATTTTGGAAAATGGCGACTCACTTCATCTATCAAGGCGATATAAGCAGAATTTATCTTCTCTTTTACAGTCCAACATAAGCTGACACTTTAAGTCAGCTGATGCCCTTCGCAAAGTTTACAAACTCGTTAAAAATGGAGTCCTTAATCAATCTGTCTGGTGTGAAGGCGTAGTAATTTTGGTATGCACTTTCAATTGTGCCTATAAGGTTTACATCATAATGGCGCTTCAATTCTGATTGTATTGACAGCGGAGCTGGGAAGATACCGAATCCTTGTTGGCCTAATGCTTTCATTAAAGCACTATCATCTACATGACCAGCCACTTTAATTTCTATATTTTGCTCTTGGAGCCAAAATTGAATCGAGTTAGTTACAGGGCTGTGCTTTGCTGGAAGAATGAGCGACTGATCTTGTAACGATTTTGGATAATTTGCACTGAGTTGCTCACTGTTTGAAGCTGAACCATATAAGCCAATTTGACTTTTTCCAATCTCGTGGCAAAAAACATTAAAAGGAAGGTGACTATCAAGTGGCTTATCTGCAAGCACGATATCGAGCTTATGCATGGCCATCTGAGCTAGCAATTCTGATTGTTGACCGTCAATACAATGTAAATTGGCAACTTGCTCATTTTCTATCAGTGGAGCAAGCCACTTTGAAACCAATGATTTTGGAATCGCATCAGAAATACCAACTTTTAATGTACGATGTATAGCTGTTGCGCCATCTTGTGTTGTCTCCAACCACTCTTTTGCAATCGAAAACATATCATCCGCATACTGTTTGGTTAAAATGCCGAAGTCAGTCAATCTGAGACCTCTTCCTTCTCTTATGAATAGAGGTTTCCCAAGGCGTGCTTCCAAACTAGATAGTTGCGCACTAATTGTTTGAGGTGTCAAATGAAGGACTTTGCTTGCACCAGCAATACTGCCTTCATTGCTTACTTGCCAAAAATAGTAAAGGTGATTGAAGTTTATATTCATATTGTTCGTAAAAATCTTACTTTAGGTTAGATATAATCAGCTTTTCTCTTTTGGTGAACATTAGTAGATTTGATCTCACGGCGCAAGTATAAGTTGAGAGAATGTAGCGAAAACGCTTTGATATTCGAGTCATTCTAAGTTTCCAATACAGTAATATTTGATGCGATTGTCTGAGGTAATGATGAAACTGAACCTTGTTGGTGTAAATGAACCTATAGCGGTGTCAAGTAAAGTGGTTTTCACTAAAGCGATAAATGCAGCGTTAAGTGGTTATACAAACAATATTCGAAAGATAAATGTACGAATTGAAAAACAGGTGGATAAGCAGGTTGGCAGGCTTACCTTATGCCAAGTTGAGCTTTTGTTACCTGGATTACCGACGTTAAAGGTTAAGACCAAAGGTAAAACCCTGCTGCAAGCGTTAAACCGTGCATTAAGCAATTGTAAGCAAATCTTAAAACAGAATTATTTTAAGCTCAGTTAGTTTTTGAGGCTGAGTGATTCCATTCCCAAGCACTTGCAGCGGCAAGGATGCCGCGCAATTTTTTACTAAAGATATTCGATAAATTACCGATATGTAGGTCAAAGGAATCATGTTGGCCAAACAACAATGAACGTTAACTTTTTAATTCACTCCCCAATTCAATCAGCTACGAGTCAGAATGAGCAGGAAGCCAAAGTTGAAGAGACGAACTCGCCCAGGCCTCTTAGGTTATCTGAAGAAGATATGTCTAAATTGTCTGGAGAAGAGGTAAAGGAAGAGCAAGAAGAAGCCGCACTGCCTCCGCATATCCAAAAAATGGTTGAAAAGCTCGAAGAGTTAAGAGAAAAAATTAAAGAGGAACAAAAATTACTTGATGAATTAAAGGCAAGTGACTCTTATTCTGATGAAATGAAAGCTGAGTTGGTGACACAAAAACTTGAATTTATACTGCGCATGCAGAGCCAAGTTGTTGAGTTGACGAAAAATATTCAAGAAGCGCTAAAAGAAGCCGGGATCAGCGATCCGGGGGTCTTGTTAAAAGCACTAGCTTAAAAGTCCGACCAATAGGATTTTCCCTTGCGCCATGTTTGGGCGTTGGCAGCATATATCTATCCTCATATTTGAAGCAGTTTTATACAGACGCTTCAATTTAGGAAAAGGTTTAGTGACTAGCTGTAGGGCTTTTACTCTTAGACTTCTTCTTGTTATTCCATCTAAAAACGCATAAGAAGTTGAGTTTAATGCTGAGTGGCAAGCGGTTAACATGTGCTCTGTGATCTGGTGTTGATGAATGGCTTCAAATCCTGCCTGATCTGTTAAATTTCCAGTGGAAGCGGCGAGCACACAAACTGAATACACATCAAATATCCCTATTGCGCGTACCTTCTGACTACTAGGATCCTCGTATGCAACCATGACGCAAGGCAGGTTATCAGGATCATACTCCATTTGATTAATCTGATAGAGCCTCAGTTCAGTGTCGATATGTTTATTCATAAGTTTTTCAAGTTGTCCAACTTGAGGCAAAGGAACGCCTTTGTGCAGAGTATGAATTTCCCTTGTTTTTGAGCTTTCCTCTGCGGCTTTGACCAAGGGCATGATTTTATTGTGGAGGTCATCATCTGCAAATGGTTTAGACAGCACAAATGCCGCTCCGTAATCAAGGGCTAGCTTTATTTGCTCGCGGTCGTCGACAGTGGTTACCATTGCCATGGTCACACCCAGTTGTTTCTGTTTGATAGCTTTAACTAATGCGAGTCCCGAAATATCAGGCATATGCCAGTCAGTTAATACAATATCAGGATGCCAAGAGCCGATGATTTTCAGGGCTTCTTTTGCACTTTGTGCTTTCTTTATCAACAACTTGCGATATCTAAAACGTACTAAACCGCGACGAATAATCTCAAGTGTTGCCGCACTGTCATCCACGAGCAATATCTTCACAAATTACCACTTTATTGAAAAATATAGATTTATTATAGGCACGATTTTTAACCAATACTAAAATGAAAGTAAGAAAATAATGAGTGTGCAATATGTTTCTAGGTAAACTACCAATTGATGTATTTATCTATATGACGGTAAATATCGGGCTGCTGATATTGGCTTTTTGGTTCTATATTTTGCTGTTAATCCTCCGAGAGTTTAGGCTCTTTGCAAAGGCTGCTGGTGGATCTGGGACATCCAACCCAGAGCAACAGTATCTACTCCAACATTGTCGCGAAGCGATAAATAAGTCGATGAAGTTTGTTGAAGATAATCAACATACCATTCAAGAGTTGGCTAATTTACAAGTCCATTTAGAGCAGCAATTAGCAGAGGTTAAACGCTCTACACAGGATCATATCTCGACCGAAGAACAAACTCGCATGGACGATTTAAACAGTAAGCTACTTAAGTCGCATCGATTAATAAAGAAACTTAGGGGGGATCTGTCGAAGAGTTTAGAGCGACTGAAGCAAACAAGAAGAAAACTTTATGACCAATATGAATCTACAGAGGAATTACAAAAAGAAAATGACACATTAAAGCAGCAGTTGGAAGCTTCTAAAGCGATGGGAGGTACGTCCGAGCAAGAATTGGAGCAATTGGTCGCTACCTTTGAGAAGGAGCGTCAAGATATGTCTCTAACGATTAATGAATACAAACGACAAATAGCCGAACAAAATCAGGCTTTGCAACAGCTAATGGTGCAAGAGCAAGAAGTAGAAGATGGGCCAAAGCTTCAGGCTATCCAAAAAGAGTTGGAACAAACGCGAGAAGCATTAGAGCACTTGTCTAAAGAAAAAAAGTTTATCGAGAGTCGGTACTTAGAGGTTGTCAAAAATCAAACCAAATAGTTAACAAAATGTTTTATTTCTCGTGACATTAGTCTTGGCTTTGTGTAAGGTTTAGGCACTCAGGTTACCAGATTTGTTTTAAGCTTTTGAGGTCTACTTCGCTAGATAATTCATGCTTTGGTATTAAATTGTTGGCTTCTAATAATTAAACGAAGAGATGTGATTGTGGTGGAATAGTTAGTAATAATGCTCCAAAAATACATAGTACTCAATAGCTAAGGCAGTGGTAAAAGGATTATTTCATGGCCTATATTCCAGATACGAGCGCTCAAGACTCGGTGGTTGAAAGACCAAAGAAAAATAGATTATTCATAATAGTAATTGGTATTTTTATATTAATTGCTGTTTTTTTTATGACCCCCATTTTTACACAGTGGGCAAGCGGTCAAACAGCTGTTTCTAGCGATAAAGTTCACATAGCATCAGTGAAGCGAGGTGACTTCATCCGCGATATTTCTGTTCAAGGTAAAGTCGTGGCAGCGCGGCGCCCCACTATATATAGCCCTGCTCAGGGAACGGTTACCTACTTGGTAGAGTCTGGTGACAGTGTGGTGGAAGGACAAGTCCTCGCCGTTCTAGATAGTCCTGAGTTGAAAAGCGAATTTGCACAACATCAAGCACAGTTAAACAAGTTAGAAACGGAACTTCAAAGGCAAATTATTCAAGCCAAAAAGCAAGACTTAGCACAAGAGAATTATTTAGGTAAAGCGACTGTTGTGTTAAATGCAGCAAAGCGGGAGATGCGCCGTTCTGAGAACGGTTTGAAAACGCAAGTTGTAAGTGACATTGACTATCAAAAAGCCAAAGATGATCTCGAAAACGCAGAGCGTGAATATCGCCTAGCAATTAAAGAAGTGGAGTTACAAAAAGAAAGCCAAAAATTTGAGATCCGTACCAAAGAGTTAGAGTTTGAGGCGCAAAAAGTAAAAGTGGTGGAGCTTCAGAGGCAAGTTGCTGCTTTAAAAGTACTTTCGCCGGTAGGTGGATTAGTTGGTAACTTGACGGTAGAGCAAAAAAATACAGTCGCCAAAAATCAGCCATTACTTAGTGTGGTGGATCTCTCAAAGTATGAGATAGAGGTGCAAATCCCAGAAAGCTATTCAGACGACCTTGCGCTGGGAATGTTGGCTGAGATAAGTCTTAATGGAGAAGTGTATAGTGGAGAAATAGTTGCTATCTCTCCAGAAATTGAAAATGGTCGAGTTGAAGGGAAAATTCGATTTAAAGACGACACCATTCAGGGGTTAAGGCAGAACCAAAGGTTAACGAGTCGAATTGTGATTGAACAAAAGCAAAATATTGCCTATCTACCACACGGGCAATACATAGAAGCCTATAACGGACAGTTTGCTTACGTAGTAAAAGAGGGTTCTGCAATAAAAACACCAATACAAATCGGATTAAGAAGTATTGGGCAAGTAGAAGTACTTTCGGGGCTTAATGTTGGCGATCAGGTGATTACCTCTGACGCGCGAATCTTTAAAGACGCTCCCAGTGTGAAAATAATTCAATAAGGAGCTGTAATATGCTATCCATGCGTCACTTATCCAAAGCTTACTATACCGATACAATAAAAACTCAAGCCTTGCAGCCATTTGACTTACGTATAGAGCAGGGGGAGTTTGTTTCAGTAGTCGGCCCATCGGGTTCAGGAAAAACGACTTTTTTAAACATTACAGGTCTGTTAGAGGATTTTTGTGACGGGAGTTATGAGCTAGATGGCATCAATGTTGAAAAGTTAAGTGACAAAGCTAAATCTAAACTACGTAATGAAAAGATCGGTTTTATTTTCCAGAGCTTTAACTTACTTCCAGACCTCAATCTTTACGACAATGTTGATATGCCTCTTCGCTATCGTAAATTATCTTCAAAAGAACGTCATGAAAGGATCATGGATGCGTTGAATAAGGTGGGCCTTGCCTCACGTAAGGAGCATTACCCATCGCAACTATCAGGAGGTCAACAGCAAAGGGTCGCGATTGCTCGTGCAATAGCTGGTAAACCTTCATTTTTACTTGCTGACGAACCAACGGGTAATTTAGATAGCAAAATGGCAGATAGTATTATGGAATTGCTCATGGATATTAATACACAAGGAACGAGTGTAGTGATGGTAACGCACGATACGCATCAAGCAGCCAAAGCACAGCGCATTATTGAGATCCGTGATGGCGTGATAATTGAGCGTAAACACTGTAACAAAGCGATTGCTTAGGGATAAGTTATGTTTGGCTACTATCTTAAATTGGCACTTATTTCATTGCGAAAAACGCCGTTTTTATCATTTTTAATGGTGGTCACAATTGCCGTTGGAATAGGTGCTGCAATGACGACTTATACGGTTAGTTATTTATTGGCAAAAGACCCTATTCCTTCTAAAAGCGACAAACTGTTTAATGTTCGCCTAAATAGTTATGGACCTGATAAACCTTTCAATATTTCTCAAGGAAAGGAAGTCCCGCCTTTTATTCTTAGCTACCAAGATGCGATAAATTTGCAAAATGCTAAACGTGGTGTGAGGCAAACACCTCTTGCTAGTTTCAAGATGATGTCTCGAGCGACCGAGCAGCCTATTACTGATGCAAAGATGACGTTAATAAGAAGTGCTTATCGTGACATGTTCGGTATGTTTGAGGTGCCATTTAAATTTGGAGGTGCATGGGATGAGACTGCTGACAAAGACGGTCTGCAAGTTGCTGTAATAAGCGATGAATTAAATAACAAGTTATTTAATGGAGAAAACTCAATAGGTAAGTCGTTGCTGATAGGTGATTTGCAATACCGCGTCGTTGGAGTGACAGACGATTGGTATCCAGTTCCCAAATTTTTTGACAACAGGACCCGTGCCTTTAATAAACCAAGGGACATTATTATTCCATTTCAGGCACAGATAAATAATCAACATTGGACTAGCTCTGATGTTTCTTACCAGTGTTGGAAAGAACCCGCTGATGACTCTTTTTCGGCTATTTTGGCATCTGAATGTGTTTGGGTCTCATATTGGGTAGAGTTAAGCTCAGCCGCAGCGAGAAATCAATATATGGACTTTTTGGTTAACTATTCGATGGAACAAAGAGAATATGGCCGGTTTTTACGAGAACCTCTACATCAACTATTCAATGTTAAAGAGCAGCTTATTGAAAGAAAAATCATTAAGGATGATGGCAATGTGGCGGTTTGGTTGGCATTTGCATTTCTGATTGTTTGTTTACTGAACTGTATGGCTATGATGGTTGCCAAGTTCCATGCTAGGTCTGGCGAGGTTGGGCTTCGCAGGGCTGTTGGTGCTTCAAAGCAACATATTATCGCTCAATTTACTGTTGAAACCTTCATTATTGGCTTAGTGGGAGGGGTGTTAGGCTTGATATTGGCTCAGATTGGGTTGAGTATAACTGCGCAGTTGTATAGTCACTTATATGCTGAAATGTTGGAAATGACACTAAGTATTGTTGTTATGACGATTGTACTTGCGGTAATAAGTGCGGTTACTTTTGGCTTGCTACCGACGCTACGTGCGGCAAAAGTTCAGCCATCAAGTCAGCTGAAATGCCTGTAGGAGTCTTCCAATGAGAGATTTATTGCCAATTTTAAAAACTTTAAGCAAAAATAAAACATCGCCATTGTTGCTCGTCCTGCAGATTGCGCTGACATTTACCATTCTAGTAAACACCATATATATGATGGTAATTAAAGAGCAAGAACTGACAAAGCCTACTGGGCTTACGGAGCAGCAGTTGTTTAGTTTTAGCACTAATCTTGAAGGTACTGATGAAGAAAAAAATGCGGCGCTTGATACTGATCTTGCAGACATTCGTGCGTTAGCCAGTGTTGAGAGTGCAAGTACGATTACTAGTATGCCGCTTACTAATTGGGGTCGCTCACTAGATGTTGGTTTCACCCCTGAGGAAGATGAAAGGATAACTCACGCAGGCTACTATGGTTCGGATGACACCATCGTTGATACACTCGGATTGCGTGTCGTAGCAGGAAGAAATTTTAAATATAATGACGTGATACACAAATACTTTGATGGTCACTCTGAGTCCGCAAGTGTTTTAGTCTCGCAAGCTTTAGCGCATAAAATTCGCCCGAATGATTGGCGTAGCGTGGTTGGAGAAACTATTTATGTTGAATCTGTACCGCAAAAGGTTGTGGGTATCGTTGAAACTATGAAGTCTCCTTGGCGGTTCTGGTATGCGTACGATATGACTGTGATTGGATCTATTAGAGAGCATTATGAAGAAACAATTATTGTTGTTAGAGCGAAACCAGACCAGCGAGAAACAGCAATGGCTGAAGTTCAAGCATTATTACTTAAAAAGCCTGGTCGCCAGGTTGATGCGTTTAAGTCCTTTGAACAAATAAAGACAGAGAACTTGCAGGCCGATTATGCAGTGAGCCAAACATTAAAGGCGGTAATTGCCGCGTTGGCATGCGTTACTATGTTAGGAATATTTGGTCAGGCAAGATACACCGTTCATAAACGTCGCAAGCAAATCGGTACTCGACGCGCGCTCGGGGCGACTCAGGCCGATATTCTACGCTACTTTATGATTGAAAATGCGGTGGTGTCTTTATTTGGCATTACTCTGGGTATAATCATCGCAATCACTGCAAATATTTACTTGGTTAATTACTTTGGGCTCACCAGTGTACCCGGTGATTATTTGATTGTTGGTGCGATTATTATGCTCGTTGCTGGTCAGTTAGCTGTTACTTACCCCGCAATGGTTGCTGCAAAAGTACCACCTGCTATTGCAACTCGTACAGCATAATCAGTTTCAGTGCTCGTTGCTGCTATTTCAAGCCTTCAGTTACTTTGCTAAAATGGCAAACGGAGGCTTGAAAAGACTATGCTTAAAATCTCAAATAACGTCACGCTTGCAGAGTGGGAAATCGATATTTCCGCTATTCGCGCACAAGGTGCGGGTGGACAAAACGTCAATAAAGTCTCCAGTGCCATTCATCTTAGGTTTGACATCAACCGCTCAACATTGCCTGATTTTTACAAATCGCGGCTACTTGCACTTAAAGACTCAAGAGTTACCAAAGAAGGTGTCATTGTGCTTAAAGCACAATTTCCCAGATACCATTGAAATACCCTTTATCTTGTCAATAACCACAAATCAAAAGTCTACCATGTCAATTTTCCTACTGTACTGGCTATCACATTTTAAGTAACAATCGAAAATAAACCTGTAAATTAAAAATTCACTTTTTTTCTTAGAGCTTTAGCAGCCCCACGTTTAGTTTTACTATCTACACGACGTCGCTGAGAGGCTTTTGTTGGTTTCGTAGCTCTTCGAACTTTTTGCACAATTGTGGCTGATAAGATTATTTCTTTTAATCGCTCTAAAGCAGCCTCTTTATTTTGTAACTGAGTTCTATATTCCATAGACTTTATGATGATAACGCCATCAGAAGTAATGCGACTATCCGAAAGTTTTAATAACCTCTCTTTATAAAATGTAGGTAGGGTGGACCTTTTAATATCGAACCTCAGGTGTATTGCGGTTGCAACTTTATTGACATTTTGTCCTCCATTACCAGCCGATCTTATCGCATTGAGTTCAATTTCCCAATCTGCAAGTGTTACTGAGTTTGAGATTGTTAACATGATTTCACCTGATCAATTCGATTATTTTGGGGTTTATCAACTCGACGCTAGTCGTGATTAGAAAGATTTTAAGAATAACAAATTAGTCTCTGCAAACATACTGACATCTAACAAAGTGCTATGTTTTTCAAATTGAAATTCAGGAAGTATCGACCCAAAAATTTCAAGGCAGGTTCGCTCACTTCAAGTCTTTTAATCCCGAGCCTCGCACTCGCTGCGCTTTTTGTAACTGAACGCGTGTAACTGTAAAGTTAATATTGCCCCAGTTGGTAAGTGTTGATATTTTGAACAAGTGCTTTTCAGAGTACTGATGGCGCAACACAATCTCACTTAATAATGCTTTGGCTGAGTGCCAATGTGCTAAGGAAAAAATATGAACATACCATCAATTGAGTTGGTGTTAGCTAACACCAATGCAACTGTCGTTCGACAAAAACTTCCTCGTACCACCTACGGTTCCAAAGACGCCATAATTCAAATCATTCGCGATGCAGTTGATATGGAAGAGTCCATACGAAACATTTATGCCTTTGCTTTAGAAGGGAGACCTGGTGCCTGCCGTGATAGTTATCTGGCATTTCTGGTTGAATATCAAAATGACCATTTTGATTTTTTTGATGACAGCGAAATGAACATGGGGAATACATCAAGAGAGTACGAAGTCATATCAATAGTGCAGCATATGTCACTGTTGGCAAATCCTAACCATCTGCTTTATTCAGTCAAGCGTCTGCCATATCAATTAAGAGATTTGCCGCCACTTCAAGCCGCTTGCTTGGTTAAGAGCCAGTCATTCAAACCCTTATTGCCTAATTGGCAAACATTTCTGGCTACTTTCAATAAAGGCCAGCAATTATCTCCCAAATCATCTTATCAAGCGGGTGATTGGGAAGCTCTTTATGATGAATCAAAAGCTGCATTGAGAAGTATCAATGTGTGTTCTATTCACCAATTTATCGGAAACTTACCAGAATATGAGCAGCTAAATCTAGGGATGATGCGAGGCCATGAGTTTCGAGTGTTTATCAGCACCAAGGGAAATGAATGCCAGATTTGTTTTGTGCCCGTTGATAGTGCTTACACTGTTTATCAGCAAATAGAAAACCATTTAACTGAATTTGTATACGGTGATTTTTTACCAGAGTCTATCGTTCGCAGCGCTGGTCAAAGGCTGTTGTCTCTTAATAAAACAGAACTAATACCCGCTAGCCAAGATAATTTGCATTGGGTGTTTAGGAAATATCCAGCCTGAATTTGATTTTCAAAGTTACCAAAACAATACCTTGTTGCCAGGTTGGCTTTTGCAGCAAGGTGCTTAAGTTTTACTAGGAATAATAAAAATGAAATTAGAAGCAGCCCTTATTGGTCTTGTAGGTGTCATTATTGGTGCTATATTAGCCACAATGAAGGATTGGTGGTTTCATCGCGCAAAAGAAAAAAGAAGACCAGACTTACTTAGCCATTCAGGTCAGCTGCTTATTGGAACGTTTTACTTCAGGATGCCTTGAGGTAGCATACGATGATGGCCTTTTCCAAGCTCAAAGAGATGAAAAAGGTTGCCTTTCGCCTCAGGTAAAAACACCTAATTTTGAGCCGCTAAATAAAAGTCGATGTTAACTGGAAGTCTTTACCAACAAACTTGATTAATAAAATATTAAGATTATCTGGCCAAGTTGATGATGCAATTGCCTATATCAGAGCCGCGTGGGAGTACGCTTCTTATCCTCCTGACTTTGAAGAGCTTTTTGAAGCTCGAATAGAAAAGTATGCAGAACTTGGCTTAATAGCAATAGCACTCGTAGAAGAGCTTCAAGGGTTAGCCAAATTTACTAGCTCGACAGATGCAGATGACTGGGATCCAAAATCTCTACTACAACAAGCTTATAATAAAGTAAAAGATGAAATTAATGCCAGAAATCAGCATTATCAGCTTGTTGCTCAACAAATGTCAGAGCATCTTAATGTCAAAAGTTAAAATGCGATAAACGACTCTAAACAGGCATAAAAGAAGAATCCTATTCCTAAAAACAACTGATAGTACTTTACTGTTCAAGGGCTTAGAAGCAGAATATATTCTGATAGCCGATATTAACTACATAAATAACCTGAGCTGCGGATAATTAATGCCTTTCTAGCAGCCAGTTTTAGCGCTAACTGCGTTGAATTCACTTCCAATAGCCAGCTATTGGTGCGTAAATTCGCCTTGCCTACAGGATGTAGGTACCTTAGCGAGAGCAGGACGCGGAAGCGGTGTTTTCCCTAAAACTCTCTGGCTAGACAAGGAAAAAACTAAGTTGTGCTTTAGAAACAATGAGTTGGAACATTCCTTATCCAAACCTCAGGTTAAATAGTAAAATTGGTATATAGCCTTATCAAGAGGTGCTAAAACTATCACTATAGTAAGCTCAGTCACAATACTTCCATAACACAGTGTATTTTAGATTAGCGAATTTTCAGCAGATCGAATTACAACTGGGGCGTATTTAGCGACACAGTATTAAAGCCATATCTGCGCTCATATTCATCTACACTTGCTACCAATAAGAAGCATACAGTTATGTGAAATACTGTTGCCGGTGCAAAGTGTAATGGAAGACTTATCAGGGAGACCTAGTTAGAGATATTATTCAATACAACTAAAGAGATTGAAATGCCAAGAAAAATTACACTAGAATTTAAATGTGAATATGCGGGAAATGGAGGTAGTGCTCGAACGTGCCATCATTTTAGGGAGGATTAACGCTGTCGCGGGACAAGGCTCTGGGGTGGACTCATTGAAAATAGAAAGCCAATCAGAAGCCAACAGTTATTGACTGCCGGTCTTGTACGTATTCAGACATTGGATAACACCATTACGGGTGGCCATCTACCAAGCGCTAGACACAACCTATTGTTGGGTGAAAGGCCCATATGGCGTGGCCAGACTACTTGGATTAAACGCCAATACGGTTTTTCTGATTAAAATCTACGATCTCTAAAATGGTAGACCGGTTTTATTGGTGAGCCCCGGTCAGCTAGTCATAATAGCCTCAATCCAGTCTTTTCAGGCCGCGCACCACGACTTTGGCGAATGTATGTGCATTGCCAGAAGTCTGTGTTCGATCCTTGATTCCTGTACTTCTGCATTGCCTTGCATTTAAAACAGCTTATCTGAATGAGTAAACCACAATGAAACAAACACAAGCCGTGATTATTGGCGACAGCCTGGTAGGGCTTTCCGCATCGTTATTTCTATCGTACCGCAATGAACAATAGCTTATTTCTTAGCTGCACCGCGTAACAGTAAATTAAGGTATCCGAATACCCCTCTTTCTATAGGGTAATTTAAAGGTATTGAATAAGTATCAATGAGCAGGCACATAACCTGCCCTTAATTGGTACCTCAATTTTTTATGGGAAAGAGGTTAGAAGCGGTAATTCTAACCACACCTGATCGCCACTTTTAAGCCCTTTTAATTGATATTCATGCCTAGGTAACTCAACTTCTATTAACTCATCTAACTGTGGGATCCTTATTTCAAGTCTCGTTAATGGACCAATCGATAAGGACCGTTCAATTTTGGCACTAAGCGAATTATCTTCTAAGCAGTGAGTCAATAATGTGATTTCATGAGGCCTAGCATATACTGTTTGCATGTTTTCTTGGTCAAATATAGATGACACGATCGGTTTTCCACCTGCATCTGTTAAACCTTTCAAAGCAGTCGCATTAAATCGATTTGAAGAGCCTAAAAATCGGTATACAAATTCTGAAGCTGGTTTATCATATACTTCTTCAGGCGTACCGATTTGCTCAATCCTTCCTTCATTCATTAAAACAACTTTATCAGCCACTTCAAGCGCTTCTTCTTGGTCATGTGTGACAAATAAGCTAGTTATATGTAATTCATCATGTAACTTACGTAACCACCTTCGCAACTCCTTGCGCACTTTAGCATCTAATGCCCCAAATGGTTCATCCAAAAGTAAATATTGAGGTTCAATAGCAAGAGCTCTTGCCAGTGCTACACGTTGCCTTTGACCTCCCGATAATTGTGCAGGATAACGATCTGCTAACCAATCAAGTTGAACTAATTCTAATAATTGCATTACCCGCTTTTGAATTTCCGACTCGGATACTCTTTGACTTCGAGGTTTAGCACGTAAACCAAATGCCACATTTTCAAACACGCTCATGTGCTTAAATAAAGCATAATGTTGAAAAACAAACCCTACCTGCCGTTCACGGATACCTTTGCTTTCAACATCTTCTCCGTTTAAATACACTTGTCCAGAATCAGGTGTTTCTAAACCTGCAATGACGCGCAGTAAACTTGTTTTACCGCAACCGGAAGGCCCTAACAGAGCAACCAACCCTCCTTCAGGAAACACCACTGATACGTCATTTAATGCAGTAAAATTGCCAAAATGCTTAAATAGGTTTTTTACTTCTATACTCATGACTTCACACCTTTATAATTCAAGTTTCCTTTAAATATTTCTTTTAATACGAGGGTTATAATAGCTAGAAGCGCCAAAAGAGATGCGCATGCAAATGCAGCCGTAAATTGGTATTCGTTATAAACAACTTCAACATGCAGCGGTAAAGTATTCGTTAATCCTCGAATGTGTCCTGACACCACAGATACAGCACCAAAGTCACCCATTGCTCGGGCATTACACAATATAATGCCGTATAAAAGAGCCCACTTTATATTTGGTAGTGTGATCCTATAAAAAATAGTCCATCCAGAACCGCCTAATACACGTGCTGCTTCTTCTTCATCACTGCCTTGGCTTTGCATAAGTGGAATTAATTCCCTTGCAACAAATGGGAACGTAACGAACAAAGTTGCAAGCACAATACCAGGAACTGAAAAAATAATTTGAATACCCCACTTTGATAAAGTATCACCAAACCAACCTGAAGACCCAAATAGCAGAACGAAAACTAAACCTGCGATAACCGGGCTAACTGAAAAAGGTAAATCAATCAACGTTAACAAAAAGCGTTTACCCGTGAATTCAAACTTAGCAATACACCATGAAGCAGCGATACCAAACACAACATTTAATGGTACGACAATAAGTGCAACCAATAATGTAAGCTTTATTGCTGAAAGCGCATCTGGCTCAGTGATTGATGCAATATACAAAGACCATCCATCTCTAAACGCCTCTAGTAAAACCATGCCTAATGGAAGTAATAGACAAAACCCGATGAATATAAGTCCTATTGTGATCAATAATCGTCGAATATAAATAGGCTCTGTAGTCGCACCTTTATTTACCGTCATTGAGGGTCTATCTATTACAGCAGGATGGTTAATTTCATTAGCCATTATTCTATTACTCCACTTATGCGTTTTTCTCGATATTCAATCCACCCTTGAAATACGTTGATGAATAAAAGCATGACTAATGAAAAGCTCAACATTGCACATGCAATTGCCGTCGCCCCTGCATAATCATATTGCTCCAATTTCGTCACAATGAGTAAGGGAGTTATCTCCGTGAGATAAGGGATATTGCCAGCAATAAAAATGACCGAGCCATACTCTCCCACACCGCGTGCAAATGCTAGTGAGAAGCCTGTTAAGAGTGCCGGAACGATGTGAGGTAAAATTACTCTACGAAAGGTATAGCCGCGATGTGCACCTAACGCAGCTGAAGCTTCTTCAAGTTCCTTCTCGAAATCTTCTAATATTGGCTGTACTGTTCTTACAACAAATGGGAAGCCAATAAAGACTAGTGCGAGAGTAATTCCTATAGGGGTGTAAGCGACTTTAATTTCCCACTCTAATAACCGACTGCCGATGGCTCCATTTGGTCCATAAATAGCTACCAAGGCGATCCCTGCTACCGCTGTAGGTAAAGCAAAAGGTAAGTCTATAAACGCATCAATAATACGTTTTCCCTTAAAGTCATAACGTACAAGTATCCACGCTACCAGGGCACCAAACAGTAAATTAATTAGTGCGGCAACTAACGATGCCCCAAAAGTTAACTTATACGATGCGACAACCTGAGGATCAGTCACAACAGACCAAAATTGTGTCCATGTTAATGTCATCGTCTTGGCGAGAAGTGCCGCCATAGGTAACAGTACGATGACACTTAAATACATCAGCGTGTATCCCAGGCTTAAAGAAAAGCCTGGAATGACTGAGTGCTGTTTTAAACGACTCATTTTCATTATTTAACACGCTTATAAATCTGATCAAAAACGCCGCCATCACTGAAATATGTTTGCTGTGCTTTTTGCCATCCACCGAATGCATCATTTACATTTATGAGAGACACATTAGGAAATAACGCTAAGTCAGCCGGATCAGCATATTCAGGCTTCACTGGACGATAGAAGTGCTTAGCAGCTAATCGTTGAGCAATAGGACTATAAAGAAAATCGAGATAAGCTTTGGCTTCATTTGCGACACCATGGTTTTTAGCATGTTTATCAACAACAGTTACGGGAGGTTGAGCTAAGATACTAATTGATGGCACGACAATCTCAAACTCGCTCGCATCTTTTAGATTATGCGTTGCAAGTAATGCTTCATTTTCCCAAGCCAAAAGTACGTCCCCAATACCATTACGCACAAATGTATTTGTGGAGCCTCGCGCACCAGAATCAAGAACGGGAACGTTCTTATAAAGCTTACTGACAAAGTTTCTCGCCGACTCATCATCACCGAAGTGTTTCTTTGCAAACGCCCACGCGGCTAAAAAGTTCCATCGTGCGCCGCCTGAAGTTTTAGGGTTAGGTGTTATAACGGATACTGAAGACTTTATTAGATCAGGCCAGTCCTTAATATTCTTTGGATTCCCTTTACGAACAAGAAATACAATACTGGAAGTATAGGGTGCACTATCATTCGGTAGCTCTTGTTGCCAATCAATATTAAAAAGCCCTGTTTTTTCCGATATGGCATCGATGTCATAAGACAGAGCTAATGTAAGGACATCTGCTTGTAGGCCATCGATCACAGCCCTAGCTTGTTTTCCAGCACCGCCATGGGATTGCCTAATGGCAACATCTATGCCTGTTTTTTGTTTATAGTCTGCTATGAAAGCTTGGTTAAACTCTTTATAAAATTCACGTGTTGGATCATAAGAGACATTCAGCAATGTCTTTGTTTCTGCTTGAACTTGGCTAATAAACAGTAGGCTGATCAACCCTGATAGTTTTAGAAATGACTTTAAATTCATAATTTTATCCCTTTATTGTTTGTAGTTTAATAATTAAGTTGCAGCCGTGCTGATAGCAGTTTTTCGGTATCTCGATCACCGCCACTAGCGCCTCCCCTAAAGCGGGTATGCTCATAATTGAAAAGTAGCTTCAAGTTATTGTGTGCATACCAGCTTAAGCCGATTGCCGCAGAGTCTGCTTGTTGTATAGAACGAGAAAGGTCAGCATGATATGTAAATACATCATCATCTATATCAAGAGAGCTAAGGCGACCTATAACCTCCCATGCTCCATAAGAAGAGGTGGGTTTAATGCCTTTCCAGCTATTTTTTTCACCTGTTAATGACCAACTTGTAACCCATTGCCAACTTCGGTTATGAATAGACTGCTGTTGCCCAAGATCATTATTCAGTTCTGAATTTGAAAGGATGTACTCAGCAAAGCTACCAAAACGACCATTAAAATAAGTCAGGT
The DNA here is from genome assembly GCF_030291895.1 of Pseudoalteromonas sp. JC3. Taxonomy (NCBI): domain Bacteria; kingdom Pseudomonadati; phylum Pseudomonadota; class Gammaproteobacteria; order Alteromonadales; family Pseudoalteromonadaceae; genus Pseudoalteromonas; species Pseudoalteromonas sp. JC3. Next base: position 728,985 of record NZ_CP127856.1, read on the forward strand.
GAGGTGCAAATCGTCTTTCGTGTCCATCCCTAAAGCTATTGTCCTTATAGCGGAAAATAGTACGTCGGCTCGAAGTTTTATAGGTTGATAAATCAGTATTATCTGATGTTTCACTTAAACTAGCCGCAACACCAACCCCTAATCCTCTAAATGATTCTGGTTGCCAATGAGCGCGAATAGTAACCGCTTTGCCACTATCAGAGTCATTACTGGTATCCTGCCTGTCACCAGCATTGTTACTAACACCGATACTATATTCGCTATGATTTGTTTGATAATTCCATGTCACACCAACATCACGATTTGGTACCAAATTATCTGTCAAACCGCGTTCAATAAATAACAACCGAGATCCTGATTGCACTCTTTCTAGGCCAATAGGCGATTTAAATTTACCAATTCTCCAAAAGCTGTTTTCTCCAGCCCTCCAATCAATGTAGGCATCTAATAAACTTCCATTATTACCATCCCCAAATTCAGGTAATATTCTGAAACTAATACTGTCAGTTAGCTGGCCTTTAGCATCAATTCGAGCTCGTCTAATTAAAAATGAGCTCTCATCTACATCGTCATCAAAAATAAAGCGACCATCAGCTTGGATTAATGCCCCAACTTTAATTTTTTTGCTCCAATCACTTACTGATTTGCTCTTTAATTCAGCCAGTTGTTCTTGTATTTCTTTAATTTGATCGGATTGGCTTGCGGGCGCACTGTTCGCTGATGCTGAATTAATGATCAGCAACAACGAAACGATAACTACTAAAGGTTTTGTCATTGTTATTCCTATACTTGTTTAATTGATTTCATTTAAAACATTGCATAGAACTGACCAACATCTAACTTATTGATATTAAAGCTTATAACAAAATGTTTGTTTTTATTGGTTTATATATAACCATAAATTCGTTATATTTAACGAAAACGTGTAATATAAAACCATAATTTCAATTTGAATATTGCTATGTTACTTTCACAAAACTCCCTACTCATGCTTTGGAAACTAGTTGCGAAACAACCTAAACTTTCGCAAGTCATGCCAGAATTGTTTAGACAAATACAGCAAGAGATCCCCATTGCCGGGTTGAAATTGTTATACATAGAAGAAAATCCAATGAAGCTTCGCTTTTTAGGGAGTGCTGGATCCAATGAAAATATAGATAAATATCTAATAGACAACGTAGAGGGATGGCTAATTTCTGATAAGAAGTTGCATATTCTTCCAGCAGCTGAGATGGAAATGCAAATCTTAGTTTGCACAATGATGACTGAGAGTGGCAAAACGATTTTGCTTACCTTGAGATGTAATTCATCACTCACACTTGAAGTACACAATAACTTATCGGAGATTTTATCCATTTTCCTTGCGGCGGCGGAAAATGAATTAAGACTGGATGATTTGAATCAACTTAAAAATATTTCGGAATCAGATAAATTATCATTCTTACAGCGCACTGGCCGTGACTCAGTCAAAGACCATATCGTGGGGATATCTAATGGACTGGCCGAAACAATGCATAAAGTCAATTTAGTCGCGCCGTCAGATTCTACAGTATTAATTTTAGGTGAAACTGGTTCTGGAAAAGAAGTGATAGCCAGAGCAATACATCAACAATCATCAAGAAAAGATCAACCGTTTATTCGTGTTAACTGTGGTGCTATTCCGCCTGAGTTAGTTGACTCAGAGCTTTTTGGCCATGAAAAAGGTAGTTTTACAGGTGCCTTAGAAAATAAGAAAGGCTGGTTTGAAAGAGCGAATCGAGGAACATTATTCTTAGATGAGGTTGGAGAACTTCCGCTATTTGCTCAAGTAAGACTTTTACGCGTTCTTCAAGAGGGCACATTGACTCGGGTAGGAGCGGAAAGCGAAACATGGGTTGATGTTAGGATTATTGCTGCAACCCACAGAGATTTACAACAACATGTGCATAAAGGGCTGTTCCGAGAAGATTTATGGTACCGCTTGCATGTCTTTCCTATTTTTATACCGCCTCTAAGGGAGAGAGTTTCAGATATTCCTGAGTTAGCAACGCACTTTATCAAGCGAGCCTCTAAAAAACTTGGATTGCCAATTCCCTATATTACTGAGTCACAGCTTCAACAATTGTGTGAATATTCATGGCCGGGAAACATTAGAGAGATGCAAGTAGTGATTGAGCGAGCCGTAATTCTCGGTGAAGGTAATCGTCTCGAGTTAGTAACAGCATTAGGCAACATCAAAACTAATAAGCAAACGACAGCCCTCGAACCTATACTTTCTATCGAAAATGATGCCAGTCAACTTTCGCTTGATGAAACAATCATAAAGGTGATAAAAGAAGCCTTAAAACAATCCCAAGGTCGAGTTGATGGTTATTTCGGAGCAGCTAAGATACTTAATATTAATCCGAATACACTACGCTCAAAAATGCGAAAATATAAAATCACTATAGAAAAGAAGGCATCTAATTAACGAAGCTTTCTTATATTATTTACAGAGGAAAAATAAAAACTTACATACATAGAAAGACACAACAAAATATCTCCGTAAATTGCAATTGTCTTCCACCATGGAAAAATAGCTAATATAGGATAGAGACTAAGCCAAAACAATGTGTATAACGCAAAGATTAACAGAGTAGATATAAGCATACTTGTTACAAGGCGGTGCTTTTCTTTTACAAGAAAAATTCCAATGGAGATATAAAACGATGCATTAAAAATAGCTAATAGTCCCCTAAAGTTCCATGCTGATATCCCTAACCACCAACCCAGGGGCGGAGCATACTTTGATTACTTATAAGCCAAAGAACACCTGTGCCCTAAATTTGTCGTTCCAGCCAGCAGTTTTCAATTTGCTACGTTGACTCGGTAAGCCGCATTCACACTGCTTGAGCATATTCATTACAAAACGCCTGAATAGGGCCATATTTTCCACCGCACCATCGAGACAAATTCTTGATGAATCCTCTTTAAAAACAACATCTAATACATAGTGCTGATAGTTCTCTATACGCCAGTGTTGACGGATGTAGTGGCCTAGCTCCTTATTTTTTGGTGACATTGAGCTGACGTAGTAGCTGGTATCAATACTGGTTTTACCGCCGCTGGTTCTGCGTTGTTCTACCGCAATGATGCTGCGAATTGTCGGCCAACTCACCGCTAACGCTTCGTCTAATTTTGGCTTGAGTTGATACACTATCCGCGTCTCTGTGCGACCATGTGCTTGCTGCTTTACCTCGGTTACGACATGCTCTTTACCAGCATCGAATACGCGTTGAAATTGATCGGTTACAGCCTGATATAGCTTGGGCTGATTCTTTTTAACCTGCACCACAACATCGGCTTTTTTCGCAGCGGTCATTTCAAGTGTTTGCCGTTGACAATGTAGCGCATCCACTGTGATAACACTGCCCTTAATATCAAGCACTTCAAGCAATTGCCGCACAACACTTATCTCGCCTTGCTTGGTTTCAGTGGACTGTTGTGACAGTACTAACCCTGACTCTGTATCGTATGCAGTAACAAGTTGTTACGCCGTCTTTTTATCGCCGCAACCAATCCTCCTTCGACTCGCCATAGAGCTGGATATCTTGCCAACCTTCAGCACCTGCCATGATGGCACTAATAACAAGGAAAATGACATCAACTAAGTCGTGCTTTTTGTTAATATCAGAGCGAGTTTCTTCTACAACTGTAAGGTGTTCAATCAGGTTCATTGGTTGCGCTTAGCAATGGGATTGGCACTATTTGATCATAAATTAGCTAACAGTGCGATCCCGCCCTGAGAAAGAAATCAAGTTGCTTAACCTGCATTTTTTATTAATAGCCTCTAAAAGTCAGTCACCTTATAAAAATAGTATTGGATTGATGAATGTCAATATTTATAAAGATTTTAATTTAAATTAAAAAATTGTTTTTATTTATTAATTTAAATTTTTGATAACCTTTTTGATTCTGGGAAAGCACAGAGCTTTCGCACCCAAGAGCAAAACAAAGAAGATGCCTTGGAGCGGCTAAAAACACTGATCCTCGCGGCCACCAAAGTTGAAAAAACACGCAGAGCCACCAAGCCAACAAAAAGCTCGCAAAAGAAACGCCTGAATCAAAAGACCAAACGGGGCCAAACCAAATCATTGAGGGGGTCGGTCAATTGGTAAGGGTTTAATTGAACTTAGCCTAATTGTTGAGGATGGTTTCGTTTTTCTTGTATCTAATAAAAGCAAGGTTTGCCATCAAAATTAAAAACCCAATACTTAAATAACCCAAAAACAATATGAAAGTAAATGAGGTGATTTTTAAATCAACACTGGATGCTATTAGTAGAAGTATATTGGAAAGAATACTCGACACAAAGATGGTTACAGCTACTGTATTAGCATGTTTTAATCGCTCAGAAGAGGCTGACAGTGATATTAGCGCTACTATAAACCAATGATAATTTGAAAAGGCTTCCTCTTTCACAACAATGGTGTAAATCATTGTTACGATGAAACCAAGCATCGGTAACAAAGCTACAGAATTTAAAAATTTACTCATAATGTCCTCTTGAGTGTATATCGCTAAGCAGATTGCTCTTCCCCAAAAGTAACACCGTTTGGCGTTTTTACTGGGATCCTAAATCTAAGAATAATACTACAATTATTGGTGCTAATTTGGCAAAACATGTTTTGCCGACAGATCATCTCAATAAATAACCTGAGCTTCGGATAATTAATGCCTTCCTAGTAGCCAGTTTTAGCGCTAACTGCGTAAATTCGCCTTGTCTACAGGAAGTAGGTACCTTAGCGAGAGCAGGGCGCAGAGGCGGTGTTATCTCTAAAACTCTCTGGCTAGACAAAGAGGTAAATTAAGTTGTGCGTTAACAGCAATGAGTTAACTCATTCCTTTTCCAAACCTCAGGTTAAATAGATTCATAGTTATTTGTCTCAAAGGGGATGCTGATTTACTTTGAAGTCGCTCTGAGTGATCCCCAAGCTCGTTACTTTCCTCCAAAGAAAAATCTATTTTATTGCTTTTTATTTCAATGCAATAGCATATTTCGTCAATGTTTTCATAAAAAGTGTTTGCTTTTTAGTCTGTAATGTTAAAAAGTAACAGTGTAATCTTTAGTTTTTGTTAGTAAGTAACATGTGATGTGTTAGGGGCGTTTAGAGCACGTCACTGTGTGGTAGGTTTTTGGGCTGTGGTGCTAGAGATGGCATTGCTGGCTTTTTCACTGGTTTTTAAAAAGAAGAAAGGAACAAAAAATGTCAAAACTAGTCACCGGTATTGGTAAACATAACCCTAAACGAAGCAAACTGAGCCTTGTGGTTTCATCTGTACTTCTTGGGTTTTCTCCACTTTGGGTTGCCGCCGAAACTGTGGGTCAAAATGACAGCGATGTCAAATCTGCGACTGAGAACGAAGCGGTTGAAGTCATTGAAGTTCGTGGGATCCGAGGCAGTATCAATAGTGCCCAAAACATCAAGCGCTTCGCTGATACGGTCAAAGACGTGATCACGGCGTCAGATATCGGGGCATTACCAGACAAATCGGTGACTGAAGCGCTGCAGCGTGTGCCGGGTGTTACGATTGAGCGATTTGCATCGTCCGATGACCCTAAACATTATGCTGATGAAGGTACAGGCGTGTTGGTTCGTGGCCTGGACAGGGTTCGCTCTGAGGTGAATGGCAGAGACGCTTTTAGTGCAAATCCGTCAGGCGGTTTGAGCTATGAAGACTTTCCTGCTGAATTGCTAGGTGCGGTGGAAGTGGTTAAAAACCAAACTGCGGATCTTATTTCAGGCGGTATATCTGGCACGGTAAACCTTATCACCCGCAAACCATTCGACTCTGATGAGCGGCTTATCTCGTTCAATGCAAAGGCCAACTATGGCGACTTTAGAGAAGAAGTGACGCCTTCGTTTTCAGCGTTGTTTTCCGACAGTTGGGAAACCAGTGCAGGTAAGTTCGGATTCTTAATTGCGGCTTCCTCATCAGAATATCAGACTCGAGGAGATGGTGTTGGCCTTGGCAATTTCCACTCTCGAGGCGATTCCTTTATTCCTACCTTGGATCAATGGGGTGGCATAACAGGTGTTGATCCATCATCGCCTGTGGATGGCCCCGCTTTACCAGGGCAACCAGCTGGCAGTGTATGGCATGTGCCTGTCGCTATCCATATGAGCACGGCAACTAATGACCGTGAACGTACCGGCTTAACCTCTTCACTGCAGTGGGCAAATGCCGATGAGACCATAGTTGCGACATTAGAGCACATTCGATCAGAAGCGTCTCTTGAGTGGAACGAGCGCCAAATAGGACAAGCAGCTCAAGGCTTTAAAGGTTTTATGGGGTCTTCACAAAATTGGACTGAAAGTACGGAAAGTGGCCATCCACTCACTACAGATGATGGTTTTGTGACTTCCGGCATCGCACTTGGCGTGAGCCCAGAAACGCCATTCTTTTATCGTAGCCGCTGGAATTACAACGAAAATACCGTGAAGGACACTTCATTTAAACTAACGTTAAAACCAATAGATAGATTGACGGTCGATTTTGATTACCAGCGGATCGACTCCGACAAAGAAGTGCAAAACTACAGTATGTCGGGTCAAACACGGGGAAACCATGTCCACGTTGTCTCGCCTTATTTCCTAGATATGCGTGGCTCAAGGCCGACAGTAGAGTTTCTCAGTGACAATATTCTTACGGCAGGTTGGTCACCCAATGAAGATTGGAATGGACCTGTGCCTAACCTATTTTTGGGCAGTGGTATGGAGCAGGTTGAGCGCAATACGGCAGAGTCAGACAGCGTTAAACTGGATTTTAAGTATGAGCTTGACGGTCATTTCACGAGTGTCAGTTCCGGTTTTTATATGTCAGATAAAGACTTAACGGTACGAGATACCGCTTACGAGGGCTGGTCTGCAATTGGCACCCCTTGGATCCAAGATGACCGAAATGCCGCGGCGGCGGTAAATCGTCCAGAATTATTTGAGCGCGTTGATTTTTCAGATTATTACAATGGTCAGGTGTTACAGGGGCCGGTCAATAACTTCTTGTTCCCAAGTATGGATCTGGTGAAAAACTACGCCGACTCTTTGCGTCAAGGTTGTCGTGATGGTTGGCACAATGCCACCAACAGTGCGGCAAACAACGGCACATGCTCTGGCACTTATGTACCTTATGCAGACAAACCCAATCGCGTTGAAGGCCCATTCGCCGCACACAATATAAGTTCGACCAACGAGAAGCGTACTGAATTTTACATTCGCGGTGATTTTGACTTCGAGTTTCAAGACATTCCAGTGGTGGGCAACATTGGCCTGCGCTACGTAAACTATCAACTTGAGTCTACGGGCGCTTTGGTGCAACCCGCCCTCATCAAACGTGGTGAAGAGGGGACATCACTTAATAATGTGATGCAGCAGGCAGAATATAAGCGATATTACGACATTGCAGGGGGAGAGTCCGAACTCAGTACCGTTGATGGCACAGATTATAGCACTTTGCTTCCGAGCTTAAATTTGAGTTTTGGTGTATCAGAAGACGTAGTGGTGCGATTTGGTGCATCAAAAGCGTTGTATTACCCAAGTTTAGTTGATGCCAGAAATATCAGTATTCTTAACTTGGATTACACTCGCGTGCTACAAACTCCCGGCGCTGATTACGACGAGGCAACTAACCCCGTTGTTGGGCTAGACGATATCAGTCTAACGGCGCTTTCTGGGAATCCATATTTAGAGCCTGAAGAAGCAATTAATACTGATTTAACTACCGAATGGTATTTCGCGTCCGCAGGTTATGTGACGGTAGGACTATTTCACAAAAAGCTAGATAATATAATCCGTAGCCGCGCCTTTGATCTTGATGTGTCTTATGGCGGCGAAGATTATGATGTCTCTGCTTATGGCCCTGCTAACACTGGCTCTGGCACCATTCGTGGGATGGAGTTTTCCTACTCACAATTCTACGACATATTACCGGGTGCATGGAGCGGTTTAGGTTTGCAACTTAACTTTACCTATATCGATCAAGATGGACTTGAAGACCCAAATGAAGTCTCTAAAGGCACGCTTGGTTTCGATGAAAATGGAAACCCGCTAACCGATAATCGGAATACCTTCCGAGTGTTTGGAGGTTTGCCGCTACAAGGTTACTCTGACCAAAACTTTAATATCATTGGTATGTATGAGTACGAGGATATTTCTTTTCGCCTTGCATACACTTGGCGCTCTGAGTATTTGCTCACACTTAGGGAATCTGAAGAGTACGTCCCTGCCTATGCAGAGGCGTCAGGTATGATGGATGCAAGCTTGTATTACACCATCAACGACCATTGGAAAGTGGGTTTTGAAGCCAGCAATTTATTGGATACGGAAACCAAAACCAAGTATCAGATGGACCAAGCTGGGACAAAAACGCAGGCACTTAACTTTACCACGGATAGACGTTTTGCATTGAGCGTCCGTGCGACTTTCTAACGTCAGCAAAGGCCAAGTGCAGCTTGGCCTGATACCAATCGCAGTAAGTCAATGCGCTATTTTGACGTGGAGAATTAATGTTTAAACTCAAGGATTTGAATAAACGATGACAATATTAGCGAAAGGCACTGGCGACCCACTGCAACTAGAAGAGAGCGGCTGGGATATTCTCGCAGAGCAGGTCAGTTTGCCAGTTGCAGTGATAAAGCAAGACGCCATCAACCACAACGCGAATTGGATGGCGAATTTTGCAAAGGAAAGCCAAGTATTATTGGCACCCCACGGCAAGACGACGATGTCTCCAGCGCTATTTACACTACAGCTTGAACATGGCGCATGGGCCATCACGGTAGCGACCGTACCACAAGTTTCCGTAGCCATAGTTGCGGGCGCAAAACGAGTGATCTTAGCGAATCAACTTGTTGGCGAATATCATATGAAGCAAGTTGCTAGCATGCTTACTGATACTGACGTTGAGCTCTATTGTTTTGTTGACTCTATTGCAAATGCCCATGCCTTAGGCACATTTTTTACTCAGCATTCGCTGTGTATTTCCATTTTACTCGAGGTGGGAGTTGAAGGTGGTCGCGCTGGTTGGCGCAATCTTGCAACGATAGTGCAGCTAGTCAATGTATGCCAACAGTATGCTAGTTTAGAGGTAGCTGGCATTGGGTTTTATGAAGGCGTGATCCACGGCCATAACGCCGAGCAAAGGATTGCCGCATTCGTTGACTCAGTAATAAAAACGGCGGCAGATTTACGACAAAAAAACGTGTTTTCAAAGGCGTTACCTATTATCACGGGGGCGGGGTCTGCTTGGTACGATGTTGTGACAAAGACACTAAACAAAAGTGAACAGGCTCAGCAATTTCGTTTTGTGATCCGTCCCGGTTGCTATCTTATTCACGATACCGGGATCTATCAGGATGCGCAGCAAGCCGTGTTATCACGGAGCAATCTCGCTTGCGGTTTGGGGGAAAGTTTGGTGTCGAGCTTAAGTATATGGGCTTACGTGCTTTCGACTCCAGAGCCGGGCGTCGCGATAGTTGGTATGGGTAAAAGGGATGTCGCATTTGATGCTGGCATGCCCACACCAGAGCTGATTTACTCTCCGCCGTCAAAGCAGCTGTGCTCAATAGACGGCGCGGTAAAGGTCGAAACAATCATGGATCAACATGCTATGGTAAGTATTGCATCTGGGTGCGAGGTACAGGTTGGCGATATGATCTGCTTTTCGACTTCTCATCCTTGCCTGACCTTTGATAAGTGGCGACAAATTGGTGTTGTCGAGCGAGATTGGGTGATCACCCAAACCATTTTTACCTATTTTTAATTGAGGCGAAGCTGTGGATATTATTAGCAAAATTAAGGAAGGTTTGGGGCACTTTAGTCCAGCGGAAGAAAAAGTCGCTCGGCTTATTTTGGCTGAGCTTAACTTTGCCGCAAGCGCATCCATTAGTGAGTTAGCCGAAAAAGCACAGGTCAGTCATGCCAGCATCACACGGTTAGCGCGTAGCTTAGGCTGTACCAATGTACGTGACCTTAAGTTTCAGCTGACACAATCAGCCGCAATTGGTGAGCGTTTTACAAATCCTGAGCCAATTGAAAAAGAAAAGATTTCTCATGTTTATACCTCTATTCAGGAGATCCTCACGCTCAATGCGGGACTCATCGATGAAGCGGTTGTGGAGCAGGCGAGTGAAGTGATTTGCGCCACACGTCATTGCTTAATTTTTGGGGTTGGTGGTGGTAGCAGCCTGATGGCACAAGAATGTCAAAATCGCTTATTTCGCTTGGATGTACTTAGTAATGCTCACTCCGATCCTATGATGATGCGCATGGTTGCGGCAACGGTGAATAAAGGGGATGTGGTGATTTGTCTCTCGCTTAGTGGTGTTTCTCCTGATGTGAAAGCGGCGGCGCTTATCGCCAAAGAGTATGGCGCTGAGGTTATTGCTATTTGCCCAGTGAGTGACTTGGCGGACATTGCCGATCACCACTTAGTCATCAAAACTCAAGAAAGTGATTACATCTTTAAGCCCAGCGCTGCACGCTATGCCATGATGGCAGCGGTGGACATTTTGTCGAGCGAAGTTGCTATCCGTAATCAAAAGCGCTCAAGAGAAAAACTCCGACGGCTTAAAACCCAGTTAGATCAGCATCGAGATAAAAACAGCAATATGCCACCTGCCGATAAACGCTTTCCTTTGGGGGATTAATGCTGAGCTCATCTCTTTATGTTGATACCCTCATTCAAGGCGCGACGGTGTATTTTGAACCAGGCTCTGAAGCACAAGTGGTGGATGTCGCGATTAGCAAAGACAAAATTGTTGCGCTTGGCAACTGCAACCATTTGCAAGCGCAGCAATGCATTGATGCCACGGGTTTAGTGCTCGCGCCGGGTTTTATTGACGTACATACCCATGATGACCTTGAAGTGTTGCGAGGCCCACATATGCTGAGCAAAGTGAGCCAAGGTGTCACCACTGTCATTGCCGGTAATTGTGGCATTAGTGCAGTGCCTTACTGTACAAATCAAGCGCCGCTCGACCCCATTAACTTACTCGGGGAGCGATCAGAATTCGCCTATCGTGAACTACAGGATTATCAACATGCCTTTAATAAGGCCGCTCCGAGTGTCAATTTAGCCATGTTAGTTGGTCATACAACGCTCAGAGCGCAGGTCATGACGGATTTATCTCAAGCCGCCAATGCGCAAGAGCTTGAACAGATGAAAACCTTGCTGCATCAAGCGATGGTGCAAGGGGCGATAGGATTTAGTACAGGCCTTGCTTATTACAATGCGAAGGGGGCAAGTCAAGCTGAAGTGAATGCGTTGGCCGAGGTTGTTACACCATTTGATGGTATTTATACCACGCATTTACGCACGGAATTTCAAGGAGTCATCCGAGCCATGGACGAGGCCTTTGCAACGGCAGAGCATGCCAAACTGCCGCTGGTTATTTCACATATAAAATGTGCAGGTAGAGAGAATTGGGGCAGGGCACCTGAGGTATTAGCGCATTTTGAACAGCATAGGCAAACACATCTAGTGAGCTGCGATTGCTACCCTTACGCCGCGAGTTCAAGCACCTTAGATCTTAACCAAGTAACGGAGGAGACGGACATTTTTATTACTTGGTCGGAGTCTCATCCAGAACTTGCACAGCAAAGCTTGGCAGACATTGCTACGCAATGGCAAGTGTCTCAGCGTGAAGCAGCAAAGCGCTTGCAGCCAGCGGGCGCGGTGTATCACTGTATGCTGGAAGATGATGTGCAGCGATTTTTAAGTTATGAACACAGCATGGTGGGGTCTGATGGCTTGCCGTGCGATCCGCATCCGCATCCGAGACTGTGGGGGACATTTCCGCGGGTGCTTGGACATTATTGTAGAGAACAACAATCGCTGCCGTTGGCATTGGCTATCTACAAAATGACAGCGTTGCCAGCAGCGCGCTTTAAGCTGCGGCAACGTGGCAATATTCAAATTGGTTACTTTGCCGATCTGGTGTTATTCGACCCCAATCGGGTTCTAGACCAAGCAAGTTACAGTAATCCAAAACAACTTGCCTCAGGCATTGTGAAGGTTTGGGTGAATGGCAAGCTCAGCTATGTTGAGGGCGCGAATGCAGACACCATTGTCGATTTCGGCCGAGCAGGACGATTTTTAACGCGTCAAAACTAATAAAAATCAAAAATCATCAAGAGGTTAACATGACAATAAGAAGAATAGGTGCTGAGGGTGGCACGGGCACTGGTGGACAACACTTACCCTTTGCACGAGCGGTTGAAGCCGGCGGTTGGTTAAAGGTCTCGGGGCAAACGCCAATGCGAGATGGTGAAGTGGTTGAGGGTGGCATTGTTGAGCAGTCGCGTCTGGCCATAGAAAACTGTATCGCGATTATGGCCGAGGCAGGTTATGGCCTTGAGCATGTTACGCATGTTTCTGTGGTATTAACTGACGCAAGATATTTTCAGTCCTTTAATAAGGTTTTTGCAGAGTATTTTTCAGCGCATCCTCCTGCGCGAATTTGCATGGTGGCCGACTTAGTCGTGGACTGTAAAGTTGAGGTCGATGTCACCTGTTACAAAGGCGAATAGACGTTATACGAACAACAATGTTCACAGGAGGAGAAGCATGACGGATAGTCAGCAAGTGTATTTGCTTATTTTTCTGTTGTATTTGTCTGCCATGATAATGGTGAGTTGGCTGGCATCTCGGTGGCAACGGTCAAATTGCGACTATTTATTAGCTGGGCGAAAAGTACCGCTGATGCTGACGCTAGGTACCACCGTTGCCACTATGGTCGGCACCGGCTCGTCGATGGGGGCGGTCGGCTTTGCCTATCTACACGGTTGGGCGGGCACGCTTTATGGCATTGGCGGCGCGCTGGGTATTTTATTGCTGGCTTGGTTGTTTGCGCCAGTTAGGGCTGAGCGCTTCGCGACAATGAGTGAAGAGTTAGCAAGCTATGTAGGCAATCATCAAGTCGTTAAAAAGCTCTTAGCAATATTGATTTACGCGGCAAGTGTCGGCTGGCTTGGCGCACATTTGATTGGCGGGGGCATGTATTTAGCCTGGCTCACTGGGCTAGATGAGAACAGTGCAAAACTGATTATTGGACTGGGACTTGCGGTATATGTGACCTTAGGCGGATATTCGGCGGTAGTCTGGACGGATGCTATTCAGGCAGTTATTTTGTTTTCGGGCTTTTTGTTGATGACCTACTTTGTAATCGAGGTGGTCGGTGGTTGGCAAACGCTAACCAGTGCTTCGGTTGCAGCGGGAGCTGGGCTCTTTTCATATCAAAATATTGGTTTATTGCCTGCTATTTCAATGGCGCTGGCGGTGCTGGTGGGCGTATTGGCAACACCATCGTTTAGGCAGCGGATCTACTCCGCCAAAAGCATAAGCAGTATTCGTATGTCGTTTATTATCTCGGGATTACTTTATTTAGGGTTTTCATGTATTCCTGCGGTGATTGGTATTGGTGCTTATGCAGTTAACTCGAGTTTAGACAACCCTTCATTTGCTTTCCCCTATTTGGCGTTAACGGCGATGCCGGTATTGATTGGCGGCTTTATTTTATTGGCGGGTATTTCCGCAACGCTTTCTAGTGCCAGCTCCGACGCCATTGCTGGAGTCAGTGTGTTGGTTGCTGATATTTATCTGACTTGGTGTAAGGGAAATATTGCGCCACACAATCCGCTTTTGGTCTCTCGTATTGCCATGTTGACTACCGTATCGCTGGCATTATTTATGGCGGTGTTGTCGAGCGACATTATCAGCTATATCACCAAAATGATTTCCGTTGTATTAGCGGGGCTTTGTGTGATGGGGTTATTGGGGCGCTTTTGGCAAGGTTATACTTGGCAAGGCAGTTTAGTCACCTTGATGGCAGGTTCAGTGGCTGCCCTGCTCATTGGTATGAACGACGATTGGCTGGCTTATTTTGGTAACCCGATTATTCCTGCGCTGCTCAGTGCTTTGGTGTTTGGTGTATTGACGAGTGTGGTGACAAAACCCAGTGTTACCGCATCGCCCGAAAAAACGGAAGTGACATCATGAAAAGCGCAATAAAACAGTTGCTGTGCTTTGGTGAATGTATGGTGGAGCATAGAGCTGATGGTACTAGCTCGTTTGGCGGTGATACCTTTAACACGGCTTGGTACTTAGCTCAGTTACTCAAACAAAGCCACGATAACCACATCGCAGTCAGTTTTGCCAGCGCCATTGGTACGGACAAGGCCAGTACAAACTTGCTTGATATGTTGTCAAACACCAACATCAGACAAGACTATATTTCGCTTGAACCACATAGCACGCTTGGCGAGTACTGGATTACGCTCGATGAGAAAGGAGAGCGACGCTTTACCTTTGCTCGTGAACACAGCCCTGTAAGGCAGTATTTTAAGCGTGATGAGACCTTAACTCAGGCGCTTCACAACAAGGATATTGATGCAATTTATCTCTCTGGAATAAGCCTTGCCATCCTAGATGAGTCACAAAGAAAGCACTTATTTGAGGCGTTAGCCGCGTTTAAAAACCGAGGTGGGCTCATATTTTTTGATAACAACTATCGCCAAACCCTTTGGCATAGTGATAACCCAAAATTGAGTTATCAGGCTGTAATGGCGCTGGCAGACATCGCATTTTTAACCGACGAGGACGAATATGCAGTGTATGGCACCGCAAATGTGGACGAAATAATCGCAGAGCATCAAAAGCAAAGCTCACAACTCTTAGTTATTCGCCAAGGCGCTCAGCCATGCGTGATCGCGCCAGCTGACGATTTTTCACCTATTTATATCGCGGCGCAAAACGTAGCGCCGCAACTTATCTTAGATACCTGTGGTGCGGGCGATGCGTTTGCGGCGGGGTTTTTAGCGCATTGGCTGAAAGGTTGTGATTTGCAAATGGCTGCGTGCTTTGCACACCAAGTTGCCGCCGAGGTGATCCAGCATCATGGCGCGCTGATATCCGCCGACTTTCTGCCAAAGCTTGTTACTCAGGAATAGTGTAATGATGAGAATGTACTTTAGTCTTTTTTTATTCACCGTGTTGTTGCCGATTGTAACTGCAAAAGCAACGCCACTGTCGCTTATGCCCATGCCGCAACAAGTGAGTACGACCGAAGGCTCGCTGGTGTTTGATAACGAAATCAAAGTTGCGATACACGGCTTTAGTGCGCAGAGGCAGGCATTTCTGCTCACCAGAACGCAGCAATACATTGAACGCATTACTGGAAAACCTATTCCGATACGGGTAGTAAAGCGTGGCAAAGCGGACTTAACCATTCGCGTAGAAAATATCGAAACCGAGTTACAGTTTCCTCAGCTGAATATGCCAGAAGACTACCTGCTTCAAATTAAAAAGGGTGGAATAGTGCTTAGCGCACCCTCCGTTTTCGGCGCGCAGCATGGTCTTGCTAGCTTATTACAATTGGCCCAGAGTAATACATCGAGGCAATTCATACTCCCCTATACAACGATCAGCGATAGTCCCCGTTTCCCTTGGCGTGGGCTACTTATTGATAGTGTTCGCCACTTTATGCCAATTGCGACAATAAAGCGTCAACTCGATGGTATGGCCGCGGCAAAGCTAAACGTTTTGCACTGGCACTTAACTGATGACCAAGGCTGGCGAATGGAAAGTAAGGTGTTTCCTAAGCTGACTCAACTGGCCTCAGACGGATTGTATTATCGTCAATCAGAAGTGAAAGAAGTAATTGAGTATGCAAGCCTTTTAGGGATCCGCGTGGTGCCTGAATTTGGAATGCCGGGACATGCAAGCGCTATTGCCGTCGCTTACCCAGAGTTGATGACTAAAGTGCAACCTTATGAGATGGAACGCCATTGGGGAGTATTTAAGCCTCTGCTCAATATCGCAAGTCCTGATATGTACGCCTTTATCGACGATTTACTGGCTGAGATGACGAGTTTATTTCCAGACGGCTACCTCCATATTGGGGGTGACGAGGTAGAACCTGAGCATTGGTTGGAAAGCCCTGAAATACAGGGGCTAATGGCAAAACATGCATTGGAAGACGGTCACGACCTACAAAATTACTTTAATACTCGCGTACAAAAGCTTATTGCTAAGCACCAACGTGTGATGATGGGGTGGGATGAAATTTTTCATCCGGCGTTGCCTAAAAATACTGTCGTGCAGTCTTGGCGTGGTCATGATTCGTTAAATGCAATTGCAGAAGCAGGTTATCAAGGCATTTTATCAACCGGATTTTATATTGATCAGCCGCAGTATTCATCATTTCATTACCGTAACGACCCATATCCGGTGCTACCGACAGTGGATCTCACTCAACCGCAAGTATTAAGCATAGGCTTTACGGTCCCACGCCTAAAAGGCAGCGCAGTCAAAGGCGAGCTTGTGGTGTTGGGTGAACAAGTGCTTATAAAGCTTAATAACAATCGCCATCAGTTAGTACAAACAGATAAGCCAATTACTAGCAAGACTCAGCAATTTACCGCAGCCATGGATAGTTGGATGGGACCGTTACAGTTTGAGTTTAATACAGCGCAGCAACAAGGCGCGGCAATGATTGGTAATAGCCGTTATCCGCTCACACTTGAGGCGCTTGAAAAACCACAACCAGTCGAGATTTCAACACCGTTAAGCCAAGAAAATGGTGTACGTATTTTAGGTGGCGAGGCGACCATTTGGAGCGAAATGGTCACCGAACATAATCTTGATGTCAGAATATGGCCGCGGCTTTTTGTGATTGCCGAGCGTTTATGGTCAGCTAAAACGCTTACGGATAGCAAGCAGATGTATGCGCGGTTGGATCATATTAGCGATTTTGCACATAACGTCATTGGCTTAGGTCATAAAACGCAGCAACAAGCGGGTTTTAATAGGCTTATCAGCACAACCTTGGATGAACCAAAGCGCAAGGCTACGCTTGCATTACTCACTCATCTTGCAGAGCTTATAGAGCCGAGTCACTATTACACGCGTCACCATATTAAATTCTTAAACGACGAGTATCACCAGTTTGCATCGCTTGATAAATTTGTCGACTATGTTGCGGTTGAGAGCCGTCAGGTGAGGCTGCTTGAGGAGCAAGTCGCAAGCTATATCGCTGGTGATAACACTGACTTAGCGCACATTGGCGCGATATTGCAACGTTGGCAATCGGGGCTTGAGGCGCTAACACTGTTACAGCAAAGTCCAAAACTTACAGAAGCACACTCATCGGCGTTAACGGTGACGCAGTTTATTGCATTGAGTCAGCAAGTGCTTGAGGTTTGTAAAGGGGCTTTACAGGCTCCGCACCTAGATAGCAAGCTGTTAGCGCTGCAAAATTTAACGGATGAAGTGGTCATAACAGGAATTTATCCAGTTCGAGCGCTTTACCTTCATTGTAAATAGGAAAGTCATGAGAAAGGTCATACTCAGTTTATTTTTGCTACAGAGCAGTGGTTATGTAGCTGCCAACACGGTTGTAGATACACAAGATTGGATAACGGATGGTGTTTTCACGCAAGGTATTGAGGGACCTGCGGTGGATGATGCCGGCGTGTTGTATGCGGTTAATCATCAACAGCAAGGCACCATTGGTAAAGTGACTGCACAAGGCAAAGTCGAAACTCTGCTGACATTAAAAAATGGCTCTATTGGTAACGGTATTCGCTTTGATAAGCAAGGCAATATGTATATAGCCGATTACGTCAATCATAACGTGCTTAAAGTCACCAAGGCGGCACTTGCACAAGGTGGTGATTTGTCACAATTCGTGACGGTATTTGCTCACGATAATCGCATGGATCAACCTAATGACCTTGCGATCATGGACAACGGAATTCTTTTCGCCAGCGATCCTAATTGGCAAGCCAGTAGCGGTAAACTTTGGCGTATAAATACAAACGGAGCAGTAACCTTATTGGAAGCGGATATGGGCACCACCAATGGCATTGAAGTTAGCCCTGACAATAAAACACTTTATGTGAATGAAAGCGTGCAGCGTAAAGTATGGCGCTATGAGTTAGACGAACAAGGCAATATTAGTAACAAACAATTATTTATCTCGTTTACCGATTTTGGCTTAGATGGTATGCGCACGGACAACCAAGGCAATCTTTATATCGCCCGTTATGGCGCTGGTGTGGTCGCTGTAGTTTCACCTCAGGGCAAGCTAATTAAAGAAATTAAACTGAAAGGCAAGTACCCGACCAATGTGGCTTTTGGCGGCGAGGAAGGTAAACGCTTATTTATTACCATGCAAAAACGCGGCGCTATCGAGATGGCTGAGGTAGAGTTTGCAGGGAGAAAGAAATAGTTGGGTTACAGGTGCATATATTTTTCTCCTTGTTACAACAATATTGCAAAGAAGCGCCCATCAATATCTTTACATGTACGCAAAAAGCTTTGCTTTATATAGGAAGTTTATAATGAATAGATAAGTGTTTTTGTATATTCCGCTGTTCTATATATTTCATAAAAATTTCCTGTTTAGGCAAGTGTTTAAAATTCATAGTGAGCGTTGCAGTATTTTACTCACTATGAATTATAGGTTTTAAAGTCAGGGTGTACTGCGTTATAATCGAACGCCAATGCCATCAATCTAATTAAACTAAGCTGGTTGAACCAAAATACTATAATTCTTCCTCATGGCATCCACAATAAGCTCAATTAACATCACAAATAGTTTTTGTTCGACCCACTCTGGAAGATATGGTATGTCGAATTTGCCATTCATACGTGATCCAAGCACTGATGCCAATTCCTTTGCATCTTCATCAGAGATACCATCCGAAGTATCTTTAACCAAACCATAAAGTTCATTAGGTAGGTTTTGATATAATAAGCGGTCAACCAGCTTTACAATTTTTACGAAGATAGTTTGCTCGGTCCCTTCTTTAATAAAGGGTATATTAATCTTTTCGTTTAATTTTGTAGCCAACACTTCAATTTCTTCATCGGATAGCATTTCTATTTTATTATCCATTTCTGCTTTAACTATTTCGCGTTGTTCAGTGGTTAATGTAATGGTTGTCATGGCTCTCTCCTTTCGTGCTCCATTAGTTATAGAAGGCAGGTATTGGAGCAACGTATCTGCCTTTAGGAAGCTAATCTACTAGTGATAGCAGTACGATGTTGTAAATTAATTGATGAAGCATGGTCTACTAGGCTTTCCTTTGACCTTATTACTTTATTCTGTAGCAACACGAAAGTATTTTTGTACACTCTAGGCCGGAGAATGTTAATTCTGCTCATTTAAATCTCCCAATTCCTGTTTTGTTACTATATCTAAAACATCCTTTGGTGTTTCTGAGATAAAAAATCGAAATATAAACCTGGATCATCAACAATAGTAAAGTATATGATTTTTGTGGTAACTTCAGGGTCAACTGAAGTAGAGGTTAAATCTCTTAAAGCATCAAAAGTAATTTTATTGTATGGTTTCGTTGTGTAAACATTTTTTACTTCCCTTAGGTTTTCTGATTCTAAATTTCCAAATCGACTTAACGTAAAGACTTCGTTATCAGAAAGGTTTACGTCAACGGGTCTAATTCCGTTGTTTTTTATTGATATTATGACTTCAATACCGTACTTATTCATTTGAGCTACGCTTAATTGATAAATATCAATTACAAACTCTAATGCTACTTGTTTTGATTCAACTCGGTGCACTTCTTTCAATGCCTAAAGAACTGCAATCATAGTTACCTAGTTGTGCCATACTTCAGAGTTAATTTTTCTTCGTTCTATCTTGTCCAAAACTTATCCTCCAATAATGAAAGTAGTCTCAAATCGTAACTTTTAACTATTTTCAAGCTGAGATGAAAATCAGTCGATATCATCACTGTCACAAGAGTGAGGCATCTTTCTGTTTTTTAAACTGGTACATAGAGCTTGACACATGGGCTTACTTAATTGATAGGTATCGAGGTTGTGCATACTTACTAGGATAGACTCGGCTAAGTCCCCAGAAATATAACTGAAGTCACATTTATTGCTGGAACGGGTTTGGTCTCTAGGGTGTATCAATCCAAAGGAATGATTTCTTTCGTGAATAAGCGTATTTGCAATTGCGATTGTTTTTCGGTCTAATCGCCACTTATTGAGGGTTGTGGTGTTTGTGTTAGGCGTCGTTTTTGCCGTTGTTGAAGACCACGGGTTCCATTTCCACCAGAATCTAATCTCCTCTTCGCTGTATGGGCCGTCATTTTCAAATTTATATAATAGCCATTCAGTGGGAGTGCTATGAATTGAAATTTCTTCCATATTAGTGGGAGTCCGTTTATCCCACTCTATGGCACTTTTGCTTTCAAGCTCTCTTAGTATCTCTTTGAAAAGGGGGTTGCTTAAAGCAGATTTTTGCATTGCAACCGCATCAGAGACTTTTGAAGGAAAGTTTTTCGTTCCTGTCGTTGTGCACCCTGTTATTATTATCACAAGTGTCATTAAAGCTCGTTTCATCTCTAACCCCAATCGTTAATTAGTAACATTACAATTTAATACTGACCGACATAGCCATCTTTCTGCTGCATTTAGATTCGTTCATTCAGAACATTAAAAATTTGTTAGTGTAAAAAGACGACGAGTATTCATAGACTCTTAAAATCTTAAAATCTTAAAACGTAACTGAACCTGTTTATACGGCTTGCATGCAGCCCAAGAAACCCGATGGTATAGATATTAGCCTAGTTACTGGGAAATTAAATTACACTAAATTACACTTGTGGTAAGTGATTGATTTTTTTTGTGGTTACAATAAAAAGCCTGCTGCTAGCGAACCAGACTTTTTGCTAGGTTTTCAATCAGTAAGAATTGTTTGGCTATGTCTTCGGCCCAGCTGGGATCGTATTCTTTTTGTAGCTTTTTAGGGCTAAATAGGTTGGCTCCATAGTCAAGAGAGATCAGTATATCGCTACCTTCTATAAACATTTGGGCTTTTACTTCGGGGATTTTTAACCCTTTTGGTAGGTGACTGGATGAGAAGAACGTTTTGACTTGCGACAATTGCGCCATATATTCTGGCGTGAGTACTTCGCGGCAGGTTTCTTCATCTTTAGCATAGACTTGATACTCTTTTTCAAAGTCTTTTTGTTCAAATTTAACTCGCTGTAATCCTTTTAAAGATTGACGTCGATTTATCAGCATGTTCCAAAGCCCCGCATCTTGTAACACTACGATTGGAGTATCTACAGGTTCAGGCATACTCAGTTTTATAACTGCACCATTAAACAAACGTTTGCTGTCATTGTTCTGGTGATGCGTGCGTATATGCACTTCAGTAAAGTAAAAGGGAATGCCATTTACTTCGCCGTTAAATCCATCTTCAGCCACAGCTCGGCCTCCTTTGGCTAATATACCTGCACTGATAGCTTCCTCGCAGATAAGTAAATTACCGCCGACTGAATATTCTAAGTTAAGTGCTGAAGCAATTGGCGCCATCATATAAGCTCTAGTTAACACACCCTTAGTGAAAGACTTAAGAGAATGTTTTAACAAAAAGTAAATAGGAATTATTGAGATTAAGAGAAAAGGCGCAAGAAATAGTAAGGGGATTGCAATACCAACCGCCCACCATTTATAGCGCTTAAACGACTTCAATTTATTGTCAAGATCGCTATCAAAGCTGGATGTGGTTTTATCTAAATTGTAATAGGCCTCTTTTAACTGCATCTCAACGCCAGCTAGGCGTGGATCAATATGATGCAGAGACCTCTGTTCTAATAATGGCATAACTTTTCCTTGTAAGTCGCAATGGAGATTGAGAAAAAATTGTACCTTGTAATACTTTATAAAGTAAGTGATAAGAGTGGTGAATATAATAAAAGGCGAGTTCAACTTTTTACGTGACGTCTTTCACTAGGGCGTTTTGACCTTTGCTGTTTGATTTTTTATTCTTCTGAGTGTGTTTTGGTCACGACACTCGACTTGCAGGGCATAAACCAGTTCGTACGCAAGCTTTGGCCTATTTAACTCAAACCCATGTCGAACATAAATTGAGTATCCGAATACCTGAGTGTTGTTTACTATCGTCTCGTCAATAAAACCTCGGGATTCCCCGTTGCTTTTAATGGCTTGTTCGCGATAGGAAATGGGACGGTATCAAGATGAATGACGCAAATTTTTCTGGATGCTTAATCCCTTTTTATTATTGTCAATGGTCAAGTGAGGTTTGATTTGGCACTTCGACACAGGCAGCGAAATCTATGATCACAAAAGTATCTGAAAAAGTCATCATCTCACATTGGCATATGGTTCTAAGGTCGTTATTTTCCTTGCCTATTGTTGTTAAAAACACTCTATGGTCAATCTACACCTTATAGAAGCGTCATGGTAAAGGGCCAAAATTTCATAAGGAAATATTAAAAACCCGCATAACTTTAGGTGCGTCGGGCTTTTAGTTTATTTATATAAATTGGATAAGATTAAAAATGATAACTGACAAATACCGCGGTGTTACTAATACTACTTTTGAAACAAACTAATGGTTGTAGTCAACACTCAAGGCGATAGTGTCGCTCAAATGCCAGTAGGCTATTACTAAAACAATGCACAGCATCCCACCTTGGCTTAGATACACGACTTATTTAACCTCTGGCCTATTGCAACAAATTTAACGCAGTAGAAAGGGATAACAGCTGCTAGAAAACATATTGTTATCCCGAGTTCAGGTTATTTATCAAGGCTGGCAGTCAAATTACCGCTTATTATACAGGTGCACACAGTCTTTTAGTTTGGGTAGTCGTGACTATGGATAACTAACTCATTTATAGCAGCCTGTTTCGGCGCCAACAGCTGAAATTGGTATAACACCTCAGATTTGGTACCTAGACTTTGGCAGGACACGAGAGCGAAACTATCCCTAAAACTCTCTAGTAAAAGAAGGAATGCTCTAACTCTTTCCTTATGCAAATCTCTGGTTGAAAATTGTATTTTTTGGAATTTCTTATTGAGAATGATTTTTATTAGTGTTAACTTCTTAGGGAACATAACTCAGAATTTGTTTTTATCGTTTTTCATTTGTTAATATTTTGTTGTTCTGATGCGGTTAATAATGGGTGATGTAATAGATAGCTATATACGACTGAATAACTAAAAGTGAAATTCATTCTTATCTGACTTGTTGATATGGTGAAACATCCGGCTGTTCTCGGTAACTTACATGTTTCTCTAAAGGAAGTATTAGCTACAGATGCCTGAGTGATACGGGGATTGGAAGGGGGGTTAAAAATGACTATGTGTAGTGACATTGAAATAAGTACAGCGAATAAACAGCAGCATATTGATAATGTGGTTGGGCAGAATTTTGTGCAGTTGATGCCAGGGCTTTCTGTGAGCCTATCTTCAGCGCAGGATTTGGGGGCGGCAGATACTAAACATGTATTTCCTGGCGATGACCAATATATTCACATTAACAATGTTCTTGCGGGGAAGTTTGAAGCGACGGTCGGTAATACGCTTTTACAATGTGAGTGCGGAGACTTTAATATTGGTTTTTCGGGTGGGGAGAATTTTTGTGCTTACCATAGTAATGATTTTAGTAACTTAGAGATCATGATAAAACCCGAAGTGCTTAATGAGCTTGCTGGTGAAGAGCTCAGTGGGGTAGATCTAGGGAAAAGTATGTCATTCTTTGTGAAGCAAAGTGGCCCCAGTAGAAAAGTCAGCACATGTGCGAACCGTATTCATAAGTTGATAAAAGATCAAGAAGCCAACCCTCTGCTGCTGCATTCCGCTACGTTAGACTATCTATATTGGCATCTCACTGCACTGAAATCAGTTGACACGAGCAACCAACTTCCGCTTCGAGAGAAAAAGCAGCTTATTGCAGCTAGAGATTTTTTATTATCCGATCTTAGTTGCCCACCTACCATTTCAGATGTGGCTAAGGTGGTTGGATTAAACCAGTGTAAGCTAAAAAAAGGTTTTAAGGTACTATTTAACAATACGGTTTATGGTTGTTTCCAAGAAGAAAGAATGCACAAAGCAATGAACCTATTAAAAGACAATAATGTAACCGAAACAGCCGTCTCGCTGGGTTATAGCAATGTAAGTCATTTTAGCGTGGCTTTTAGAAAACAGTTTGGGGTGTTGCCTAAAGAAGCGAGACTGAACCTCGCTCCCAGTATTGTTTGTGGTTAATCACTTTTGAGAGTATGTCCTGCGGGCTTTGCCCGCAACACATAAATCCATTCTTCATCGCCTTTTTCCGTTAGCCCATGGCTTGGAGCGTTAGCGTTTTACTCAAAGTGATGTCAACAACACCTTCACCTTTAAAGTTCCAAGTTATGTTCAAATTACTCTGACTGGCTAAAAAGGCTAGTGCTTCTTGCTCCATTTCTCTCACCATGTCTGCAAGCTCAGGGCAACCGAGCTCTTTAAACATAGCAGCATACGCACAGTCGGTGATAGAAATGCAAATCGTTGTGGAGTCAGCCTGTGATTCGCTTAGTGTAAATAGGCCAAGTTTGGCGTAGTTTCTAAGCCAAGTGAGCCAGTACTCTAAAATCACATCCTCTTTGTTTTCGAATATATTAAAGGATTCAGGATTAGGCCATAGCCAGCGCATTTCCATTTTGCCTGTCTCTAGAAACATGTCACGATATAATCGGTAGGCTTTATCCTGCCCTAGTAGTTTCCTCGCGTTGCCATAACCTGAGCTAAACATACTCATATCTTTAGTGATGGACTTCCAGATTTCGGTATATTCTCCTTGGTGTCTATCGCGCCAGTGCTGTAAGCCTTTATTATCTCGACGCCATGCTAACAGCGTAGAAATTACAAACTTTGCAAAGCTATACCTACTGGTGGCCTCTTTAAGTGCTCGCCATATCTCTGATTTATAGAGATATTCTTGTTGCCTTTTGGCCATTTTTGGATGTTGCTTTGTTACTGTATACCAATTTAACCCCAAATTTCTGAGACTATTGATGTCTGATGATACGCTGTCTACCCAGCCAAACTCTTGATCTGCTCGATGTGTGTTCTGGGTGTTTGCAGGTTTTGCCGTGACACCATATAAAGCCAATGTTTGCAGTAGCTTTTGGCGCGTTTTATAAGACAAATGCTCTACGGCTTTGACGCCATAGCTGTCAAAGAACACATTGTTTAGCCAACACTCAACCACAACACATGCCATCTTGGCGGTTAGTTCATAAGAAGAAATAACCCCGTGTAACATTAGCCCTGATTGCGGATTATTGTCTGGGTAAACCCATAAACAAGTATCGGGATCTGACTCTTTTTTGGTTTTGAGCTTTTGCCCATTGTTAAAAAACATCTTGGAGAAAAATGTATTTTTACGTTCGCCTAAGCGATATTTACTCATAAACTTTGCAAATCCAAGCGTTAGGTGTTGGATGTGATAACGACTATCTAGGTGCTTTATGTCTAGGTCTTCAGCAACATACTCACAACCAAGCCCAGCGACTTCAGGTGTTGCAAATGGAATTAGGTCGGCTGGCTTTTTCAATGCTGGAAAAGCAAACTGGTGTTGTGCGTCCTGCCAAGGCGTCTCAACCTGCTTGCGAGTCCCTTCTCGCCAGCAGGTTAAGTGATTGGTAAAGCTTGCTAAAATCGCTTGTGGACTGGTCTCGCCGCCACCATAGGCTGCGCCCATATACAAACGACATTGATAATAGCCCGTTGCAGATGCTTTTTTATGCGCAAGCTCAGTTAACAGTAGTGTTGAAATACCAGGGGAGAAGCCCATACCTGTGAGTAGCAAACGTTGTTTTGATTGGGCCTCAGTATTCAGTGCGTGTATTTGATCTGCAGCCTGTAGGCTATCATTAATGTCGAGGGCATCTATATTCGCGTTCAAGCACAGTTGATGCGCCTGTAGGGCAAATTTATCCATTGGACCCAAAGCAATCACAGCTAAGTCGAACTTTTTGAGTGTTTCAATGCTTTTGGCTTTGTCATTTATATCAAAAGGAACAAAGTTAATATGCTCTGGCAATATGCCCGCTTTTGGTGTTCGCCGTGCCGCACAGCTTATTTTCAAATCTGAGAGGCGTTCACTGAGTAAGTTGATAATGCGCCTGCCCGACTCACCTGTACCTCCCAAGACGATGATATTTTTACTCATGCAGCCTCCTGTTTGGTGTTGTTGTCTGATTTAGAAAGAATAAGCCCTGCAACGACACCTGCTTGTTCGAGATCTTTTATAAAATGATTGGCATCAACAGCTTCATGTAGCATCATTGGACCTGTTTTGGTGATTTGATTGTTTAATAATTGCTTAGCCGTTATGCCGATGATAAAGCCTGTAGCCTGATAGGTATCTTCTAGAATGATTTGGCCATGGTGTACGCGGTTGTCAGCACATTTAATTTGGGCATCGACGGCGTAAATTGGGTCGAGCTTACGCATATCTTTAGCTGAGGCCTTACATAACCATCGCGCCGCACGAGCGATAGTTTTATGGTTTTTGTACATCTTGAATATCTTGGCAATCATGCAAACAAACATAGCGCGTGGTCCTAGATTAGCACCGTAGACTTTAGCTGTTTGTATGTCATGTTCGTTGGCGAGTTGCACAATTTCTTCTGCATAAATCAACATAGTAGATGCGGTGCCTATGGGAGCAGGAAAGTGTGCTTTAGTACCAGCTTTTGAGAACTTTTCACGTTTAACTTGCTGGTTTTCCAAGTAGCAAAAGCCACGTTCGTGACCAAAGTCTCCTAACCCATTTATAATGTCCCATGCCGAATTGTAGCTCCAAGCGTCTCGGCCAACGTATTGCACTTCTAAGGATTTGATGTCCGCTCCACGGCTACATTGTTGAATAAGATAGGCGGGGAATACGCCTGATAAGCCCGGTAGCAAACCGACGTTGATGATGAGCGGTACTTCACTAATGTGCTTCTTTTCATGCTCGTGGAGAGACGCGTACACTGGATCGTAGCCACCAGCATCAATAATTGGTACGCCTAACTCTTTACAGGCCAATACTATTTGATCGCCAATAATGCCTGAGGGGCCAACACAGGCGACGACCAGATCTGTATTCTTTAACTGAGTTTTTAAATCGTCGGTGTTTTGGATATCTAGTTGTACTGTATTTATTCGGTCTTGATGTTGCGAAATTGCACTGGGTAATGAGGCTTTTCTACGTGAAGCAAACGTAAGTGCGGCTTGTGTATGCTCAAGTAAATACTCAGCTGCTTTTAAGCCTACTTGACCTGTACCACCGAGCAATAACACGGATTGAGCTTGCATGGTAACTCCCTTAATAAGCGTATCAACGCATTGATATTATTTATACAACGTCACGGTGGCGCTTAGTGCGTGCGCCACTTTCCACTCGTCATTGGTTTAGAAATTAGTACCTACAGTGAGGCCTATGGTTCTCGGGTTTCCTGCTTCTGCCGTGACACCGAAACCAAAGTTAAATTCAACTTTTGAGTAATATTCATCAAGCGCATTCTTCACCCATAAGTGCGCGTACCAGCTTTCGCTTTCAAGTCCTACTTTGGCATTTAAAAGGTGATATGCAGATTGCTTCATTTGGTTACCTGCATCAAAGTAGTGATCGCCCATATAAATGTTTTCTAACTGTGTGAATAAGGTGAAGTCGCTGTTGAGTTCTGTACGATTGCTAATGGACAGGTTGGCACTGATCTTAGGCGTGTTTGGTAAACGATTATCGGAATAATCTTCTATTGCACCAGTTGCAAAGTTCACACTTTCATACTCGCTATAAGTGGCGTCAACATAACTACTTGAGAAGCCAATGGTCCAATCCGGGTGAGGCTGGTAGCGCGACTCAAATTCAACACCCCGGCTGGTACTTTCGCCAGCGTTATCAGTGATAATGGTTGTGTTTTCTAACATCTGTTGCACTTGTTGGTCGTCTAAAGAAACGTAAAATGCAGTGATTGAAAAGCTCAGTTGGTTTTCTAGCGCTAGTGCTTTATAGGCGATTTCATAGTTATTACTGTATTCAGGCTCAAAGCTAGGCTTGCTTAAGTTGGGATATAAAGTGTCAAATCCTCCTGCTCGGTAACCTTTACTCCAAGACGCGTAAACAAGGTCATTATTGGCAGTTTGATAAGAGAGGGCTAATTTGGGTAGAACTTCGCTGAATTCTTCCTTGCCACCGTGTTGCGAGGTTACTCCAGTGGACTGAGAGTCGATGTTAATATCGGCTTCTCGCTGTTCTTTATGGTAGCGTAAACCTGCAATGACGGTAATATCCTGAGTGATTGCGTAGTCAACCAGGCCAAATACTGCCCAAGCTTGGTCATCTTTCCCGATAATCGAACGATCAATCATGGGTCCACTACCTGGGTACATAGAGGAGAAGTTTAGATCATTTCTTGTCGTACTCTGGGTATCTGATTGATAGGCATAGAACCCGACTAGCCAATGGTAGTCTTCAGTATTTTTAGAGCTCCAACGCATTTCATGGGAGAGCTGATCAAAGTCGTCCTCAGAGTGACTATGGAACTGATATCCTGCGTCATTGCCTGTATCTTGATCCGCGGTGTTCAGGTTATCCCAGTCACGCCAGCTTGTGATCGAGATGAAGTTTACATTGTCACCGCTATAATCCAGTGTAACCGAAGCCCCAAGTGCATCGCGATCGTCAACTCCTTCAAAATCATGTTCTATGTGATCTGGGTTGGCTTTGATACGCTCAAGTTGTCCCATCGCATACGAATCGCCACGAAAACGTTCATAATCCACCACAAAATTGGCTTCAAGATTGTCTGACGCGATCCATCTAAGTTTAGCTCTTGCACTCAGATCGTCGCGTGCACCAAAGTCTTTATCTAAGTAGGTATTTTCAAGATGTCCATCGGTGTTGTATGCCGAAGCTGATAAGCCGAGAAATAGATTATCCGCAGTCAAGGGGGTATTCACACCTAATCTAACCCGCTTTGAGCCAAAGTTATCTGCAGAAAAGGCGCCTTTGAACTCCGGCATTTCGTCTGGTTGTTTGGTGATGATATTAATAACACCAGCCAGAGAATTGCCCCCATATAGTGTGCCTTGAGGGCCCCTTAGGACCTCAATACGCTCTATATCCACAAGGTCCAAATCAAAAATACTATTGCTACTATAATTCACGCCATCGACGTAAAAACCTATGGTGGGTTCGGTGAATAAACCCGGGCCTATGCCACGAATAAATACATTACTGTCTCTTCGGCCACCCCAGCTATAAACGTGAACACTCGGGATCGCTTGTCCAAGATCTGTGATTGAATAGGCTTCAGAGTCGACTAGTTCTTGTCCAAAAATAGCCGTTACGCTAGAAGCAACTTCCATAATATTCACGGTACGCTTTTCAGAAGTAACCTCAATTCGTTCCAAGTCGATATGTTTGGCTTGATCATCAGCAAATACTGCTGAAGAGAAAACGCCTAAACTCATTGCTAACAAGGTACGCGAAATGTGATAGTTGAGTTTAGAAGTGGAGAAGAGAGATTTGGCCGCAGACGTCAGCTTATAACGAAACATAGTAATTTAGCTCCTAGTAACAACGAATAGTAGAGTAGTTGGGCATTGAGTTATGCTGCGCTAGAAATGGGTTTTTAGGCTTACTTCTCGTCAGCGTTGACCATTTGGTCGGCCCTGTTTTTATTGCCCGTTATTGTCTGAATAAGCAAGGAAAGCCACTACCCGAAAACGGCCATTACCCCTCTGTGCGGTTTTTTTTAAAGGTAGCGAACAAGGCTGATAGTAATTAGGGCGCTTATGTGGCAGCCCTAATCGTTTGTAATGGGGGTTTACAGAGATAGATTTTGCACTTTTGCGTCATGTAGCGTCATTTGGTGAAATAATATATCTAGTTGTTTTTCATGTTTAGGTTGATTTACGGCTTGCAACAGCTTCAGGTACAACTGTTGTGCCGATATGGGCTGTGAAGCACTCTGCACTCGATAATGTGCTAGGGTATCATTGATCACATTGCTAAATTGCTCATTATCAATGAGCTGTGACACTTCATAAACAACAAGCTGCGATTTACTTTTGGCGTATGGTTGGTGCGTCAATGCTAAGGCGTTTTTCTCCACACCGGACTCTTTAGTACGTGCTAATAAGTAGTCATTTTTAATGCTAGCCAATAGTTGTTGTGTTGCTTTGCTACTCAATCTTGATTTGGTCAGCGCAAACCAAGTTGGCACTCCCTCAGACAGTATGGGGTAACCTGCGGTGTTTGCGATTGCGATATTCTGCCACCAAACCTGAGCAACTGCATCGTGTACGGTGTATTCTAACCAGTCGGAACTGGATGGATCATGATAATTGTGTTGCCAAGCGGACATTTCGGGGATAAGCACTAAATTTGCGCTAACCGTTTGTTCTCCCATACCCTGAGGTAACGCTGCTATTTTTAAGCTGTTGTATGGGTAGGTTCCAAATATTGCTTCGCCTTGTTCAAGTGCATGTTTTGCTCGTTGTGTCATGGAATGTAGAATGGCTTCATCGGTGTTAAGATAAAACAGTTCTATGGGAATATCTTTGCCGGTTTTTGCGCTTGTCCATGTAGACTGGTGAATTTTGTATCCGGCGCTCACAATGACAGGATCCCAATGACTCGCGGTCATTGTTTGAAATTCATAGCTGTGGCGCTGTCCTTGTGTTTGGTGTTTCTGCAGATCCCCCGGCGCCACAACTACTTGATTGTTGGGGGCGTCAATTTTTAGTTTATAGGTGAGCAGATCGGCGTCGTCGTGTTGGTACAAGTCTAGTGTTTGTGATTGGCTGAAAAAGTCTGGTGCCAGCGGGTCGAGGTTAAACTTCTCTCGTAACACGTTGTCTTTGATGATGTTGTTTTTCTCGAACCCAATGGAGGGCCAAAAACTTGCATCAATATAGCTGGCATTTTTTGTCACTTTGCCAATGTAATCAGTTGCGTGATTACTATAGCCTTGATATTTGACTGAAGCCGTAAAACTGAGCTGACTTTGTTGCTCATGAATGAGAGGCGTACTCAAGCCCCAAACCGAGGCATGATGCGTTTTGTCTAAAGCGAGCAGTGAAAGCGCTTGACCAGAAAGTAAGATTTCATCAAAAGCGGTATAGTTGTTGGTGTTGAGTAGCAACTGCTCGATTGCATTCTGGTGTGAATTAACCAGCGTTAAGTTGGCCGTGTATTGTATAGCGCGCTGATTTGGGTGTAGCGATATGGCAATTTCAGCGTGGCGAATTTTAGGCTGCGGTTGTGTATCGAATTGCCGGTATTGGTTTTCGTAGTCGGCTTGCACAGCATAACCATCGGCTTGTGTTTCAAATTGACCGTTAATGATCATCTCTTGATGAATTGAATAGGCTTGATAGCCAAAAACTGTGCCTGACAACAGCATAATAGCCAGTGATCGCGGTGTAACCTTTTGTGGTAAAGCTATTAATCTTTCTTTAAAAGGTGCAAGCACTCCTCGTGTCCACAGCCAGCTACTTAATACTAGCAATACACAATAAAAACTGAGCCAGTAGAGCATAAGATTGAGATCTCTGATGATAAATTGCTCGGTAGATGCAATTTCGGAGAGTTGAGCAATAGATGGCCATGCCCATAAATACATAAAGTTCTCTATCGCGTGAGTTTCATTGAATATCGCAGGAGAAATACAGAGCACCACGGCACATACCTGTGCGGCAACTTTAGACTGCAATAGCCCGTAACTAATGATGGCTATAAACACGTAAGCGAGCATTAATGGCAGCAAAACAAGCGTACTCAAATGCAATAAACTTTGCCAATCGGGGTCAAAATAACCTTGTATAAATTGTGTACCCAATAAGCCTGAAATAGGCACTAGCATTAATACGAACGCAACAAGAACAGCGCAGATTATATGGCTCAAAGGAGCTTGCCAATCGGGCGTTGGGCACACAGCGACCAGCTGTGCGGTATTTAGCTGGTGGTCTTTGTGGCACTGATCAACTATAAAAAAAGCGGCGGCAAGCATGGTAAAAATCAAACTGGGATAAATTAACACGGGAAGCAGCGTGTGCGTTCTTGGCAAAATAGCTGCGCTGCCCTCCATGCCCGGCAAACGGTAGCTTAAACCGGCGATGATCAGCATCAACGAAAGCGTCAACATTGATAGGTAAAACGCCTTATTAGTAATGATTTGGCGAGCTTGAAGATAACCGGAGTAGGCGCTGAATTTAAGCCAGTAGACTGTGGCTTTATTGGTTATCAAGGTTAATGGGTTCATATTTAGTTTGCTTGAACTGTGCGTGTGTTGTTGCGCTTTTGCAACGGGTTTTGCTGAGGCTTTTTTGTTGTTACTGGTTCTAAATTTCGTTAAATCGAAGCGCCACCATGCAAATACTAGCAAAGCTAATGCTAGTGCTAAATAAAGCAAACGATTGTAAAGTAACGCCCCATCTAAACTTAAAAACTGGGTCATTCTTTGCTGTGCCGTCCAGTAAAAGATTTGTCCTTCAACTGTAACCTTACCCAATGGATCAACAACTTGCAGCCAAGGGGCTTGTGGTGCGCCGTCACCAAACAAAGCGGTGATAATGACAAACGAGCCAACGGCTATCATCATCGCTGCATAAGCTGGTGTAGCGCGTCCAGTGAGTGCCGTGAGCGCAAACGGAATAGCGGTATAAACAATGCAAGCTGGGAGTACCCAAAGCAGTATAGCGTGTAAAATATGGGGCAATGAAGTTGCTATAAAATCACTATCTGGGTAGAGTCCAAAGAGGCTTGAGATCAGAGGTAAAGTCACCATGGCGATGACAACTGAGCTCATGACTAACAGCACAATAGCTAAACTCGCTAAATATTTACCGATAAAATAGTGTTTGCTATTGATATCAAAACTATACAAATAGTCTGCAGTTTTAGAATTAAGATCCCTGAGTAATGTTGGGACTACCAGTGCGCTACCCACCGTGGCAGCCCAAAATGTGTAGTACATAAACAAGTAGTAGATTGCATATGGCGAGTTGCGTGCAACCCTGCCACTTTGCATGAGTGTATCCCATTCACCGCCTAACATTTCTCGGTAGCCCATGGCTATCATGGCTATTAAACAACCCCAAGTGGCTATGGAGCGTAGTCGATATTTTAACTCAAACAAAAAACTGGTGAACATACATGCTCCTTAAACCGCAAGTTCAGGGACGTAGCTGAAGTAAAAGTCTTCTAGGTCCGCAGTGCTTTGAATAAAGTTTGCGGTGGGTGCGGTGTCGTTTTGGATAGTGGCTTGGATGTTGCCTTTAACAATACGTGTCGAAATCACTTTGTAATTGTCTCGTAGTGTTTTCAACTCATTTCTTGATACTGATTTGTGCCAAATCTGGTGCTCTATTGAGGCGACGAGCTCATCGGGCTTGCCGCGTGCCAGTAGAGTTCCTCGGTTGAGGATCCCCATATCA
Organism: Pseudoalteromonas sp. JC3; assembly: GCF_030291895.1. Lineage (NCBI taxonomy): Bacteria > Pseudomonadati > Pseudomonadota > Gammaproteobacteria > Alteromonadales > Pseudoalteromonadaceae > Pseudoalteromonas > Pseudoalteromonas sp. JC3. The sequence continues at coordinate 762,261 of NZ_CP127856.1, forward strand.
TCACAAAGGTTAGTGACGTCTCCTACAATATGTGTGGAGAGGATCACGATGGCACTGTCAGTGAGTTGGTGCAAAATACTATAAAAGCGGTTGCGCTCTGCTGGGTCTAGTCCCGCGGTTGGTTCATCAACAATGATGACCTTAGGGTTGGTCAATAAAACTTGCGCTATACCAAACCGCTGGCGCATACCACCTGAGTATGTATCTACCGCTTTATGACAATGCTCTGTGAGGTTAACCAGCTCCAACAATTCATTAATTCGACTTTTTCGTTCCTTGGCATTGTGAATACCCTTTAAACGAGCGAAATAGTCCAGCATATCGGTGGCGGATGCATTTGCATAAACACCAAAATCCTGAGGCAAGTAGCCCAGTTGACGACGGAACTCAGCAGGGTTTGTGAAGATATCTTGCCCATCAAAATATATTTTGCCACTGTCGGGCGTTTGTAGGGTGGCAATGGTGCGCATAATACTGCTTTTACCAGCTCCGTTGGGACCAAGCAGGCCGAACATGCCCTTGCTTATGGTTAAATTGATATCTTTTAGTGCGTGAACACCGTTTGCATACGTTTTTGATACGTCACGAATTTCTAATTCCATTTCATTAGCTTCTGTTGTTGATTTTAGATTGCGACACTGCGCAGTGGTGCCGCTGAATTAGAGGTAAATTGATCCTCTGTTCCAAGTGGTAAGCACAGCGGCTTAGTTATCTGGCCATAGCACTGAGACACAATTGCAACATCAATGTTGAACAGCCGTTTAATGATTTGCTCTGTGACGACTTGTTGCGGTGTGCCATCAGCTATTATCGAGCCATTGTTAAGAGCGATAATTCGGTCACTGAATTGACTGGCTTGATTGATATCGTGTAGCACCATCACAATGGTTTTGTGTTCATGAATTTGTAACTGCTTAAGTAATTCTAAAAGCTGAAACTGATGACCTAAGTCTAGATAAGTCGTGGGTTCGTCTAGGAGTAAAATTTCAGATTGCTGTGCCAAGGCCATTGCTAACCATGCTCTTTGGCGCTCACCACCAGATAAATGCTGTAACGGCTTATGTTGCAACGCGTCAAGTTTGGTCTTTTTGAGCGCCCAAGTAATGGCATCCTGATCATGTTGCGATAATGTCTTGAACATTCCTAAATAGGGAAACCGACCATGACCAACAAGCTGTTTAACGAGCATACCACTTGGAGCTTGTGGACTTTGGCCAAGTAATGCGAGTTTCTTTGCTAGCGTTTTAGGGGACCATTGGTGAAGCGGCTGTTGCTCCAAAGAGATAGTCCCTTGCTGCGGTTGAATGAGTCCGCCAAGTAGTTTAAGTAAGGTGGACTTACCACTGCCATTTGGACCGACAATTGCGGTGATCTGATGACGTGCAATAGAGACCGACAAGTCTTTTAGCACCGGCCTATGTTGATAATGTAAGGTTATTTGATCTGCATTTAACATGATAAATCCTAATTTTGGCGGCGGATCAATAACAGCAAGATGGGAATGCCCATCAAGGTGGTTAGCGTGCCTGTGGGGATCTCCAAAGGAGAGATGAGCGTTCGGCTTGCAATGTCTGCCGCCAGCGTTAATGAAGCCCCAGCTAACATACAGACCACCATCAGGTGGGGGAGGCTGGTACCTAAGCCGAGTCGGTTAAGTAGCACTTTGGCAAAGTGTGGCACAATTAAACCAACGAATCCGAGTGGACCCGTGATTGCGGTGGCACTGGCCGCCAGTGCTACCGCAATCAATAAGCTAATTAAACGCCACCTAGTGACGTTTAGCCCTAAAGTTCGTGCGGCATCGCTATCTAATTGCAGTATCGACAAATACTTTAATAATGCGAAGCAACCAAGCACGCCAACAAATGTCCAAGGAAGAAGCAAAAACAATTGGCTAAAGTCCCTGCCATACAGGCTACCTGCCAACCAAATCAAACTGGTTTCTGTACGATTCCCTCCCCATGCCAAAATGGCCCACATAACTAAAGCATTCAATATTGCGCCTATCGCCACTCCGTTAAGTGCCAATTGATTAGGCTGTAGCTGCTGTCGCCAACTAAGTTTCAACACCAAAGCCGTAGCTAGTACCCCACCGAGCAATGCTACAGCGGGAAGCCAAGCAAAGTTAAAATTGAGATCACTGAAGCCGAATGCATGAAGTTGAATATAATCCACTACAAGTAAGCAAAGTACGATAGCTAAACTCGCGCCACCATTGACTCCTAATATACTAGGGTCGGCAAGAGGATTGCGGATCACGGCCTGTAAAATTAGTCCTGCCAGAGCAAAATGGATCCCAACCAACATGGCTAACAATGAGCGAGGTAAACGCAGCTGCCATAGGATATTCGAATCACTATTTTGTGGTATTGAGGTAATTAGTATCTGCCAAACAGATTGCATCGACAGTGGTACAGACCCCATACATAGCGCGGTAAAGAATAAGCAAATAAGTAGCGCGATGAGTGAGGTTAATAGACCATAAAAAGGCCAAGGCTTAATTTCTCGGCAAGCGGGCATAGTCATTGTTCGATTCATATAGACGCCTGCTGATAGCGAGATTGGATGAGCCAAACTAAGCTTGGTCCACCAAACAGCACGCATAGTATACCCACAGGGATCTCCTGATAATTTGCCAGTAAGTCGGACAGACTGACAAGCACAGCACCGCTTAGCGCGCTGCCAAATAAGACATAGCGGTACTCATAAGCCAAGTGCTTGGGCAGTAAAGTGCGGCACAAGTGAGGAGCAACCAGCCCCACAAAAGCGATGGGGCCCGTAACAGCCACGGTGGCAGATGTTAGCACAACGGCAACGGTGAGCGTTTGAATACGCCAGCGTTTTACACTTCCCCCAATACTGTTTACGACATCGCTATCGAGTTGTAAAACGGTGAGCGGACGGGCTAAAAGTGCACATAAAATAACACCGAGTAATGCGATAGGAGCTAATAACGAGACATGTTGCCAAGTGCGATTTGCAACGCTGCCAAGCAACCAATAAAACAACCCTCTAGTGTCAGTGCTTACCGAGATTAGTAGCAAAGTTGTTGCGGCGGCGCAAAACAGAGAAACGCATAAACCAGATAGAATAAGATTCACAGGCTCTAGTTTTTGCTTCCAAGAAAGCCATAGTGTGACTGACATCGCCAAAGCACCGCCAAATATACCCGCTATAAATTGGAAGTAGGTACTTAAACCGGTAAAAGTGAGGACCAGTACAATAGCCAATGCGGCTCCAGAAGAAACGCCGACGAGGCTTGGGGATGCGAGCTCATTTTGTGTTACTGCCTGAATAATGGCTCCTGCTATGCCAAGTGTTGTACCTGCAATGATAGCCAATGTTAGACGAGGTAGTCTCAGCTCCCAAACGACAAAACTAGCTTGTGACTTTGATGGGTTAATAAGTACTGACCAAACTTCTTTTAATGTGAGCTGATAGTCGCCGATTGTTAAAGACAGCAGTAGGCTGAGTAATAACATACATACGCCGATTAGATATAAGCCAGTGGGCGTTGTAGCGAAGCGAGGTCTCTCTGAGTTAATCATAGCGTGCTTACATTACCTGCTATAAATGACCAAATTGCATTGGTGTGGCCCGTGCTTTATTAGCTAGGTCGCTTGGTGGGGCAAATTGGTCAGGGTGCAATAGATGCGCTAATTCTTGTAAGACGAGCCTTCTAGCAATTGGGCCGTGGGGCATCACGTAATGGTCTGCGACTCGGTAGGCGCGGCCATTGGTAACGGCTTTGAGCTGCTTCCAAACTGGATGTGATTTAAAGGGCCCAGGTTCGCCTTTGAAGGAAATAATTACATCAGGGTTAAGCTTTAGCAAAGACTCCATTGAGATCGGGGCGGAATCAAGTTTTTTTAAGCCCGGCTGTGGAGAGGTGCCGACGCTATTTTTACCTTTGAGAGTTGCCATCATTTCAACGGTAAAATGATGGTCGTAAAATGCATAAGGTACATCTGACCAATGCCACAAAAACACCACAGATTGTGCTTTTAGAGGTGTAGCTGCAAAATGCTTGAGCTGATCTGCAAATACTCGGTTTAATTCAGCACCTTTTGCTTCCTTGCCCAGCGCTTTAGCCGCAGAGATTATAGCCCGATCTGAGTCGGATTTGGTGACCAAGTCATAAGCTAAAAAGGGACTGATTTCCTCAAATTTGGCTTCAAATGGCTCGGTGTAGGTACGCAGTCCGATGGTGAGATCGGGTTTTAGCGCAGTCAACACTTCCAAGTTCGTCTCATGAATTTCACCAAGATCTAGCATATGTTTAGTTTGCTCACCGAGGTAGGGTGACATCTGATGATTGAGTGTTGAGATCGCTACAGCTTGCATACCTAGAGCACTGAGTAAATCAGCACCAAATACTGAGACCGCGGCGACCTTTTTGGGTGAAGTGTTAATAGTAACAAGTTTGTCGCGGTCATCTTTCACTACGACAGGAAACTGAGCATTAACGCTGAGAGACGATAATGTTGATAAACATGCACAAAATAGCAATATGAAGCGACGCATTAGCGTTTCCTTGCGAATAATTGGGTTGGTTTAATAGGTACATTTTGCAATGCTTAAAAACCCAGCACTACCCACATCGGATTTGTAATCCCCAAAAGAGATAATTTTTAACAGCGCTGGAAGAAGGAGCTGGGGGGCAGCTCCTAGTTTGAACAAACTTTATCCTCAAGGGGGATTGATTACTAAGGTGCACACAACCATGTTTTTTGTACAGGGAACAGCGTGCCCAAATGGGTCAAAATAGCCTCAACATGATTGGCTAAGTAGAAATGGCCACCTTCGTAGACCTTAATGTTGATGGGCTGACTACTCACTTGTTGCCAGGCTTGGGCTTCTTCGTAGGTGAGCTCGGTATCAGTTGACCCGAGCATCACGGAGATTGGAAGCTGCAATTTTGGTGCATTGAGGTTTGGTTGATAAGTCTCAATTAACTGGTAATCATTGCGCAGCAACGGCAACATCATCTCTAGTAGCTCTGGAAGGGCATTGAGATCAATCTCCGTACCATTGAGACGTTTAAGCTCATTAAGCATGACTTCATCGGGGGCTTTGTGTACTTCGGTCGCATGGTGGCAACTAGGTCCTTCAACAGCAGACACCACCAGTTGAGTTGGAGGCGGATAGCGATAGGCCTGAATGCGCTTGGCAAGTTCGTAAGCGATACCGCCGCCCATACTATGTCCAAACAAGATATAAGGCTTGTTGAGTATTGCTTTAAGACCTGTGGCCAAGTTGCCGACCAAACGATCCATGTCCGAAATCAAAGGCTCAGCCATGCGGTTTTCACGACCTGGATATTGTACAACCACGACTTCTAAATCTGAGTCGGCGATATTAGCCCAGTGACGAAAGTAGCTTGCACTGCCCCCTGCATGAGGCAAAATGATTAACCGTTTAGCGGCATTGGGGCGTGCTTTAAAAATGCGGTAACACGCACTGTTGTTGGTGTATGTGGTATTAAGCATTGTTGTACTTCTGTGTAAGTGGCTTTAGGTAATCGCGGCTGACCGCAAAGTTTGGGAGACTGAATTGGGCCAATATGGATTTTAGGTTATCTGTGGCGTATTGGTGGTGACCACCTGAGTCCATACCTTGCTTGAAGTAAAGCTCAACAAAGCTGCGCACAAAGTTGTCATTGAGTTTGTCTTTCCATGTTATAAAATCAAGTGGTTGAATATCGCAACCGAGTTCGTTAAACCAATTATAGATCTGTGCAACATCGGTACTTTGGTCTGACACTAAGTGGAAGTTACTGTTTTGGCCCGTCGCACCTTTCACTATGGCCGTGATGCAGGTTGCCACATAGTCTACGGGAACAATGTTTACCGCCAGCTCGGACGCAGGATAGGCGTGAATATTCAAGCAAGCACGATAAAATTTTAAGAATGCATCATCATTAATAAAGGGTGTTTCTGTGGTTGCCCAAGTGATGGTTCCGGGACGTAAAATATTGACTGGTACGCCGTGTCTTCTCGCTTCAGTAAATAAGGTTTCAGCCATAATTTTTGACTGCTCATACGTTAACTCCACTTCACGCCATGGCACCACTTGGGTATGTTCTACCACAGGCTGAGGTACATCACTTGGTAACGCGTGGTGTACTCCGATAGTAGAAATATAATGCACTGGCTTCACTTGATGCGAGCTTGCTAAGCGGATAATTTCACGGGCGCCTTCGACGTTGGTTGGGTAAAGAGCAGAAAGCGGATCCATGAGGTTAATGATCGATGCATTGTGAACTATCACATCCACTTGTGCACTTAGAGCTTGATAGTCTGTATTGCTTAAACCAAAGTAAGGCTCGGACATCGTACCGCTGATTATCTGAATACGCTCGTGAGGTATAGCTGTAGGCAGGCCTTTTTCTGCAGCGGCCTGCTCTAAGCGTGAGAATCCATGCTGAATATCATCACAGCGCATCAAGCATAGAATACGATAATCCGTAGTATCCAATATTTCGCGCAAAACATAGCTACCCAAATACCCCGTGCTGCCAGTCAAAAATAGGGTTTTTGGTTCGGAATTCGAATCATACGGTAGGGCATCTGCAAGGCCTTCGAGTGCTTCAGTAGCCATGCTGTTTAAATCAATACTCTCAAGCCATGCTTGTTTTGCTTCATTTGCTTTTGCCAGTGCTTCGGACATTTCGCTGAATACGGCATGATTGAAAATCAGGTCAATATCTGCATCAAAGCCTGCTGCTAGAAATGCGCTTAGCAGGTTGATGGCATTTAAGCTGGTACCACCAAGTTGGAAAAAGTCATCGTGACGCGATACCTCCGTCACGTTGAGTAAATCACGCCAGATTTGCGCCACGGTTTGCTCAACATGATTGTCAAATGGTGCTTCATATTGTGTTGTCAGTTGCTGCTGTAATTGCGTCAGTTGTACTTTAAGCTGTTTTCTATCAACTTTACTGTTTTGACTAAGAGGAAGTGTGTCTAAGGTAAAGAAATGCGTCGGTAACATGTATTTAGGCAACTTGTCATTAAGTAAGGTGCCCAACTCACTGAACATGATTTCGCTATCGGTTACTTCTTTGACAACCAGTGCCGCAGCTAAGTTACCATCAGTAGATAGATTGACCACCGCGACGTCTTTTACAGCTGGGTGTGCGGCAATAGTTGACTCTATTTCACCCAACTCAATACGATGACCATTGATTTTGACTTGGCCATCTTCGCGCCCTTGAATGGCAATGATGCCGTCATCCATAATGCAGCCTAAATCGCCAGAGCGATAAAGCCTTTCACCTGTTTGTGGATGTTTAATAAATAGCTCAGCAGTTTTTTGTTTATCGTTTAAATACCCTAATGCCAAACCATCACCTGCAATATACATTTCGCCGGTGACCCAAGTTGGGCAAGGCTCTAGTCGGTCATTTAAAATGTGAATTTGGTGGTTTGCTAGTGGCTTACCATAGGGTACTGAAGCAGCATCATCCGCGATGTCTTTGACAGTGTGCTGGACACACCAAATCGCAGTTTCTGTAGGGCCACCTTGGCTGTTCAGGTCAATATGAGGCAGTTGTTGGATTACTTGCTTTGCAAGTTGGACAGGGATCCAATCGCCAGAAAGCATGGCCAGCCTAAGTGTACTGAGCGTCTGATCTTCCGCCCATGGCAAACTGGTCATCAGCATTTGCATTTGCGCAGGCACCGAATTCCACAGACTGACCTGATGCTTGGCTATCACTTGATGCCAGTGGTTTGGATCTCCTCGCAGCTCTTGAGCTGGTAATACCAAAGTCGCCCCTGCTGAGAGTGTACCAAAGATATCCCAAACTGAGAGATCAAAGCCGTAGCTCACCAGTCCTAAGGTTTTATCTTTCGGGTTGATATCATACAGGCGATTAATTTCCAGCACGGTATTCAGTGCTGCGCCGTGCGATAGCTGCACCCCTTTTGGCTGACCTGTCGTACCGGAGGTGTATATTACATAAGCTGGCGCTTCGACAAAAATTTGCTGCTGTCGACGTTGCGTGAATATTTCCAATAAACCTTGAAGGTCCTGCTGCGGAATAGCCGGTAGTAATTGATCAAATGCAATAACAGTGACATCAGAGCCAAAGTCTAGGTTAGCATATTGCAACTCTGTGAGTACGATTTTGGCACCTGAGTTAGCGATGATTGATTGCTGACGAGCAAGCGGGTGTTTTGCCTCAATAGGTACATACACACAATCGGCAAACAATACAGCAAACACTGCTGCAATTTGTTGTGTGCTTTTGTCTGATACGATTGCAATATGGTCGTTCGGTTTTACCGAGTCGACAAAGGTGAGCCTGATTTGAAGTGCCAACTGTGCAAGTTGTTGGTAACTCATTTCGCCGTTTTGGTCGATCACCGCAATTTGATCAGGGGTATCTAGAACATGTCGTGCAAATCCAGAGTGCAAATATCCTTTAGCTTGTTCTGTTTTGGTGTCGTTTAGCGCGGTGATGTGTAGTTGCGTTTGCTTTGGCAAACTCACCGGGCTGGTGGACTGCCATAGTGCTTCATTATTAGCCAGCTCGTGTAATAGTTCACAAAATGCTTGATGTGCTTGCTCAATCACACCGGCTTGGAAAATCCCTTGGCGGATATCCCAATCTACGATCAGCTCTCCACTGCGCTCCGTTGCTTGACAATCAAGCCAGACTTGCGGCGTTTGAGTAATTCCGTAACGCAACTGTGCATCATGCATAAATTGGTTGCTGTCTAACTCATCACCTGACAAACCAAGGGTGCTAGTGTAGACAATTGGTACTATGGTATTGCTTTGCTGTATTTGGTTCATAGCTCGTAATACTTCAACGCCAGTAAAGTCGCTGTGTTCCAAATCACGCCAAAGTTGTTGCTGTAACTGACTTGCCCGCTTGGCGAAACCCGCTTGCGGATCTGGCGATACCCCTAACACGTTTACTGCGATAAAGTCGCCAACCACGCCACGGACATCTGGGTGCACATTGGCGCGATTCAACATAGTGAGGTTTAAACAAAAATTAGGATGGCGAGACCAGCGTCCAATTACCTCTGTAAATGCGGCTAATACAAGGCTAGAAGGTGTTAGTTTATGCCTTGCCGCTCGTTCGCCAAGGCGCTGCCAAAGGGTGGGGTCTAACTTAAAATGTAAGCGAGAAAACGCGACGCTTTCCTCGTTGCTTGTACTTTTTGCTCTTGGTAGCTCGGGAGGGGCTGGCAGCGTTTTAATGCGTTCTAGCCAATAGGCTTTGTGCTGTTCATAGCGCTGTGCTGTTTTAGGATGTTCTAACAAGGCTTTGCGTGCGATAACAATATCTCTGTACGAAACCCCCAGAGGCGCAAGAGCACGCTCTGGATGGTTATATAATTCACCGAGTTCGGCGAGCATAATTTGAATGCTAGCAAAATCGGCGATAAGCAAGTCGATAGAAAAATGTAGAATTGACCCTTCACCGGTTTGGCTAAGGTGTAAGTCATATTGTGGCCATTTATCCGGTTGATAGTGGCGGTGAGCCAACTGTTCACGCAGGCCTAATAGTTTTTGCTGACGAGTTTGCTGGTCAAACGCTGCAAATTCATGCACGCGGATCGCTTTTGGCGTAACCTGTGCGATAATTTGTTGAGTACCATCAAGGTTGATAATAGCGCGTAGCATATCGTGGCGCTCAACTAACTTGTGCCAAGCCGTTTGCAGGCGTTTTGCATCAATATTCGGTAGGTCCAACTCAATGTAACTATGACAGCCAACACCACCATACTCAACGGCATTGTTACGGCCAACTAAGTAAGCGACCTGTAAATCGGTTAGTGGAAACGGCTGATAGCGGTCTGCATAATTAGGCTCTATAGCTGCCATTACAGGGTCGCTTAAATAGTCGATAAGCGCTGCTTTGTTGTCTTGTAATTGTGTTTTTAGTGCCGCTGTCATTACTCCAGCAGGGGCCTTAAATTTTAAGTTGCCTTGATCGGCCCACAGGTAAACGCCGCGGCTTTCGAAGTCAGCGATAATACTGGCGATTGTCATAATGTACCCTCTTCAAATAGTTCATCTGTGTCAGAGGTTGTGCCGCTTAGGTCACGCCAAGCTTGTGTTATGGCATTAGCGAAGCTGGCAATACTTGGGGCGCTAAATAGTGCTGTAAGTGACACAGATGTTGGAATAATGTGTTGTTGTTGCAGTGTTTGGATAAGCTGTGTTGCGCTCAAGCTATCACCACCTATGGCAAAAAAGTCGTCGTGGCGAGAGAGCTGAGGGCGTTTTAAAAGTGATTGCCAGATTTTTGCAAGCTGTTCTTCAAGCTCACCTTCAGGCGCCTCGAACTCAGCTTGCTTTAGCTCCAATGCCATAAATTCATTGAGCAATTGCTTTCGGTCAATTTTACCGTTGGCGCTTAGCGGTAATGTCTCAAGTTCTAATAAATGGCTGGGCACCATGTATTCTGGAAGTTGCTGTTCCAGTTGTGCAGTAATTACCTGTGTATCTAGCGTGGCTTGGGCTTCCTTAACAAAGGCGGCAACGAGCTTTTTCGGCTCACCAATCGTTAGTGCAACACCGCGACTTAAGCCTTTAACCTGAGCCAAGGCGGCGTCGATTTCACCAAGCTCAATGCGATGTCCGCGAACCTTAACTTGGTGATCAATTCGGCCTAAGAACTCGAGGTTGCCATCCGGCCAGTAACGACCGCGGTCACCCGTGCGGTACCAACGCTTACCATCAGCCATCACAAAGCGCTGAGCTGTAAGTTTTTTGTCTCCTCGATAGGCAGTGGCAAGGCCCATACCGCCGATCCACAGTTCACCTGCAACCCAATCTGGACAATCACGGCCACATGGGTCTACCACACGATATGTTTGGTTCGGGAGCGGTTTACCGTATGGAATAGATGACCAATGTTCAGGCAACTCACCTTTTACCTCACAGCTGTTTGACCAAATGGCTGCTTCAGTGGCACCACCCATGGCAATTAATGGGATCTGTGAGTGAGTCTTGGCTTGTAATCTTGGCGGTAAATCTAGGCCAATCCAATCACCCGATAGCATCACTTGCGAAAATGGCAGTGGGCGTGCATCGTTTTCAGCAACGACCAGTAGCATGTCGAGCAATATCGGCACTGAATTCCAAGTAGTGACATGATGTTGATGCACTAGTTCAAGCCACGTAGCTGCGTCTCTACGGCTTGCCTCATTGAGTAATACAACACTGCCGCCAACGCTTAACAAGCCAAATAGATCGTATACCGAGAGATCAAAATCCAATGCAGAAACAGCAAGTACTCGGCTATTGCTGTTGATAGCATAGTGTCGATTTAGCTGGTCAATGGTATTTGCAGTCGCTTGATGACACATTTCGACCCCTTTGGGTTCACCGGTAGAACCTGAGGTAAAGATCACATATGCGGGTGCATCTGTTGCTACTGTCAAGGGGGTTGCCAGTGGCGTAAAGTCCTCTGCATCCGTTACATTGAGGCGAGTGACACCCTGCTCAACGTCTTGGTTGATGTGTGCTTCGTTCGTAAGTATCCAACGGATCCCCGCAGTGCGATGAATTTTCGCTTGACGGCTGGTGGGTTGATGAATACCAATTGGCACATAGCAGCCTCCAGCGGCCATAATGCCAAATACGGCAGCAACCTGATCTACCCCTCTTGGCAAGCTCACTGCCACCGCTTCACTTAGCGATAATCCTCGTTGAGTAAGTAAGTGGGCGATACGCAGTGCTTTATCTGCCAATTGGCCATAGGTTACTATTTGCTCATCAGCTATCAGCGCAACGGTATCGGGGTGCTGACGGGCATAGTCAAACATCGCTTGGTGTAAAGTACGAGGCGTTTGTTCAGCGTTGGTGCTGTTTACTCGGTCTCGCACCAACTGTTGAGATTTGGGTAATGCGTGGCTAAATGCTGTATCCGTTGAAATAGATACTTCGTCCAGTAATGTTAAGAAACGGCTAAACATATTGTCTAGCAACTCAGCTGGAAACAGTGCATCGACGGCATCCCAAGATAGAATTAGCTCACCTCTGAACTCATACATTTGATGATCAAGCCAAACCTGTGGGGTTGCTGACAATCCGCCATCGGTAAATTGTGGTAAATCTTCATTGAAAGAGTCTGCTAGTAAGTCGTCAGCCATTCCTAATGTACTGGTAAAGACAATGGGCAATGCAGCTGCGGTGCGCCCCATAGTTCGGCTGCGCTCTCTTTGCACCCACACAGATGAGACTGCTCGGTGATCAAGTACATCAGCAAGTTGCTCTTGTAGTTGCTTTGCATGTTGAGCAATTGTGATGTGCTCGTCAGGGTGGTAAGCAAGGGGGGCCAGAGACGTAAAATCACCAACAATACTGCCAACTTCTGGATGTACATTTTGACGATCAAATAGAGTTAAATTTAAGGTATGTGGATGGCCACCACTGTACTGACTGAGTACTTCCGCATAGGCACTCAGCACTAAAATACTTGGTGTTACATTTTGCGAGCGAGCCGCTTGTTTAATGGCTTGCCACTTGGCTTTTGGCAATCTTGCACTGCGGCGAGAGAATTCGCTGTGTTCAATTTGCAGTGGATCTTGTGCCAGTGGTAGTGCCGCAGCATCCGGCAAGGTAGATAAACGTTCTTGCCAGTATGCTTGGGCTTCATCTATGGCTTGCTGGCTATGTTGAACTTGGGTGACATAGTCTCTAAAGGTTGAGGAAAGTGGCGTTAGCTCAGTATCTGGCGCTTGGTATAAAGCAGCGAATTCGCGCAATAACAGCATGATGCTATAGCCGTCTAATGTCATGTAGTTAAACATCAAAGCAAGACGCGTACGCTCAGTTTCACCCGCTTGATACCTTGCAACTTTAATCGTTATCGCATCATGTAAATGTTGGCTATTTTTAGTTTGCCACCATGCGTGAATTTGCGTTCGTGCTTGGTCTAAACAGGTGTAAGTCATTGGATCGATATCCAATTTTGGTATGCCGCTTTGCTGCAACACAACCTGTTGGTTATTATCGCTCACTTGGGCGCGCAACATATCATGGCGTGCATACAGCTTTTTCCATGCGAGCATCATTCGCTCGGTATCAAGCGTTAAACTATCGAGTTCGAGTAAGTAGTGAGTGCCGCAATTAAGCGGGAAGCCCGGGGTTTGGCCTAACCAATAAGCACTTTGTACTTCAGTCAGTGCAAATGGTTCAAACTGATGTTCGGGTCTAGCTACAATTTGCTTGCACTGTGTGGCTTCATGCATCTCAAGTGTTGCTGCAAATGCACCAAGCGTTGGGCTGGCAAACAAAGTGCGTAAAGGTTGCTTGGTCGACAACCCTTGTTGGGCGAGCTGAGTTAGGAATTGGGTCGCGACCAGCGAATCGCCACCGAGTGCAAAAAAGCTGCTTTCTAGGCCAACATTGGCAACCCCAAGTAAGTCTTTCCAAAGCTGTGCAACTTGAAGTTCGTTATCTGTTTGTGGCGCTGTTACAGCCACTTCAACGCTAAGTTGGTCGTCAAACTGGGTAGCAAGTTGTTTTCTATCTACTTTCCCATTAGCGCTTAGTGGCAGTGCATTTAAGGCTAAGAAGTGACTCGGTACCATATAATCTGGCAAAGAAAGAGCAAGTTCTGTTTTTACTGCATCGAGAGCCAGTTCTGTGCTTTCATCCATTACCAGTGCAGCAACCAACATTTTAGGCTCGCCAATGGTTAATGCCACTCCACGAGAAATGCCTTTAATACGGGCGAGAGCCGTATCAATTTCACCCAGTTCAATACGATGACCGCGTACTTTCACTTGGTGATCTATACGCCCTAAGAACTCAAGGTTGCCATCTGGCCAGTATCTACCTCTATCGCCGGTACGATACCAACGAGTACCTTCGTGGTTGACAAAGCGCTCAGCTGTGAGCTTTTGATCTCCCCGATACGCACTAGCAAGGCCTGCACCACCTATCCATAGCTCACCTGCAACCCAATCTGGGCAGTCGCGTCCGTAGGCATCGACGACACGGTAGGTTTGGTTCGGTAGTGGTTTACCGTAAGGAATGGAGTTCCAGTGAGCTGGAATGTCGCCCTTTACCTCACAGAAATTCGACCAAATAGCTGCTTCTGTTGCGCCACCCATAGCGATAAGTGGAACTTCGGCTTTGTTTTTGGCTTGTAAACGCGGTGGAATATCTAGGCCAATCCAATCACCTGACAACATCACTTGTTTGAAAGGCAGTTGCCTGTCATCTTGCTCTGCAACGATGAGCAACATATCCAGCAGGACGGGTACAGAGTTCCAGACAGTGATATTATGTTGGTGCACGAGCTGTAACCATTCGCTGGCATCGCGGCGGTTTTCATCACTGAGCAACACAACTTGGCCCCCCACACCGAGTAAGCCAAAGATATCGTATACCGACAAGTCGAAATCCACTGCAGACACTGCTAATACACAGCTATGTTTATCAATTTTATAGAGTTGATTGATTTGATCTATGGTGTTTGCGGTTGCCTGATGGCACATTTCCACCCCTTTTGGTTCACCAGTCGAGCCCGAGGTAAAAATAATGTATGCAGGTTGTTCTGGTGATACTTCTATAGGCATTGCTTGTGGTGTACTTGCTGTAGCCACGTCCAACCTTATCACTGACTCGATGGATTCGACTTCTAAGTGATCACTGTCAGTAAGCACTAATCGGATCCCTGCTATACGATGTATTTTTGCCTGACGACTCGCAGGCTGATGGATCCCGATTGGCACGTAACAGCCGCCCGCAGCCATAACTCCCAAAATAGCCGCAATTTGATCTATGCCACGTGGCAAAGTGACTGCAACAGGTTCTGCTAGTTCGAGCTGATGTTGCTGCAATAGCGCTGCAATACAGAGCGCTTGCTCACATAGCTGTGCATAACTGACATGCGAGTTTTCAAATACTAGTGCCGTGTCGCCGGGGTTTTGCTGTGCGTGCGCAAAAATAGCATGGTGCAAAGTGCGTGGTGTTTGTGGGCGTCCGGTGTGATTTACCGCGAGACGTGTATGCGCTTGTGCATCAGGTAATGGTAAGGACATCTCCTCTTCCCAACTGCTATGACACAGCTTTTCAAGCGCACCAACATAGCTGTTGAACATGTCATCAATCATACCGGCTGGGAAAAGTGCATCCACCGCATCCCAAGATAGAATAAGTGAACCATCAAATTCGTATAATTGATGGTCGAGCCAAACTTGCGGTGTTTGTGATAAACCTCCAGGTACAATCTTGGGGAAATCGCCGTTTGAGTTTTCAAACAAGCCGCCACCAAGACCCAAGGTGCTGGTAAATACCACAGGCAGCGCTGCTGATGTGAGTGTGCTATGGCGAGCTTGTTCGCGCTGGATCCAAATGGATGAAATTGCTTTGTGTTCAATGGCCTGTGCAATTTGCAGCTGCGCTTCCTGTGCTTGTACCAATAATGAGTTACCAACATTTTTACGAAATGCGATGGGGGCTAATGTGGTGAAGTCACCAAACACTTTATTGATATCCTCGTGCACGTCTTGGCGGTCAAACAGGGTTAAATTGAGCGTGTGATCACCTTCGCTCCAGCGTCTCAGCACATTGCTGTAGGCCGTTAATAGTAGTACTGAAGGGGTAATGCCATAGGATCTCGCTTTATTTTTAAGTGCTTGCCAAGTAGTCGCATCTAGTTGTGCTTCGCGGCGCACAAATTCAGGTTTAGTAATATTTTGTGGGTCTTGTGCCAGTGGTAATTGTGGCGCAGGTGGTAAGGTATTAATCTGTTCTCGCCAGTATGCTTGTGCAGCTATACGCTCTGCATCATTGTGTTGCACTTGGATCACGTAGTCTCTAAACGAAACATTAATCTCAGGCAAGTGATAAGCGGGATCGTTATAAAGGCTTGCAAGCTGATCTAGCAGCAATTTAATACTAAATCCATCGAGCGTTAAGTAATCAAAAATGATCCCTAAACGGGTCTTATTAGTACCATAATTTACGGCGCAAATACGGTGATTAGGTAACGTCACTGACTCATTTTGGTCGTGGCTTTGTAGCGCCTGTTCACAAACTCTACGCCAAAACTGGTGGAGATGATCCCGAGCAGCATTGGCGTGATTATTGGTTTCTGATTTCAAGCTCACTTGTGCAATAGACACCGCAGGTAAATGAGACAGCAGTTGTTGCTGACCATCTGATGTGATCACTGCTCGCAGCATCTCATGGTGCTCAACCAGTTGGTCCCAAGCTTTTGCCATACGTTGAATATCGACATTTTCTCCCTCCAACTCTAGCAAATACAAAGTGCTGCAGTTAAGCGGCAATCCCGGTGTTTGGCCCATCCAATAAGCACGTTGTACCTCGGTGAGAGAGAATGGTGCATAACGATTATCTAGATCTGCCACTATTTCGAGTTTTGTTATCGGCGCGATGCTTTCTAAACGCGCTGCGTAGGCGCTTAATTGAGGAGATGAGAATAAGTCGGGCAGTGGTTTTGGAGATGCCAAACCTTGTTGTTTGAGCTTTGCAATAAGCTGAGTCGCAATTAAGCTATCTCCACCTAACTCGAAGAAATGGCTTTGCTGACCGATTTGCTCAACCCCCAGTATAGACCGCCATATATTGGCAAGGCATTTTTCGTTGTCTGTTTGCGGCGCGGTTAAACTCAACGCACACTGCTGCTGCGTGGCAGCCAGCTGGTTGACAAGTGCTTTTCGGTCTATTTTACCATTGCTACTGAGTGGCAGCTGCGGTGCAAATTCGATATGGCTTGGCACCATATAATCTGGCAGTAGCTTGTGTAATTGGCGTTGTATGGCAGCGTTATCTAACGTGTTTTGAGCAGCTAAGACCACAACACTCGCTAGGCTTTTAGGCTCGCCAATGGTCACGGTAACAGCGCGCTGAACACCATTAATATTGGCAAGGGCTGTATCAATTTCACCCAACTCAATACGATGCCCGCGTATTTTGACTTGATGATCGATGCGTCCTAAAAACTCGAGGTTGCCATCAGGCCAGTAACGACCTTGGTCGCCAGTACGATACCAACGCTCGCCATGTTGCTCAACGAAGCGTGCTGCCGTTTGTATGCTATCACCACGATAACAAGTTGCTAGACCAATACCGCCAATCCACAGCTCACCAGGAACCCAGTCTGGGCAATCTTGACCGTGCTTATCAACAACGCGATATTTTTGGTTTGGCAGAGGTTTACCGTATGGGATTGAATGCCAATGCAGTGGCAGTGGTGAGCGAACTTCACATCGGTTTGACCAAATAGCTGCTTCTGTTGCGCCACCCATTGCAATAATAGGTGGATTGGTGGCGCTGATATGTTGTAGCCGAGGAGGAAGGTCTAAGCCTATCCAATCACCAGACAACATCACCTGCTCAAAGTGCAGTTGGCGGCTATCTTGTTCCGCCGTGGTCAAAAGCATATCTAGCAATATCGGAACAGAGTTCCAAATAGTTACCTTGTGTTGATGTACCAGCTCAAGCCATGCTTGTGCATCACGGCGCTGCTGCTCATCAATAACGACTAGCTGTCCGCCAACACTTAACAAACCAAAAATATCATATACAGAAAGGTCAAAATCAAGCGCTGAAACCCCGAGCGCACAGCTATCTTGGCCAATTTGATAGTCTTTATTGAGCTGATAAATGGTATTGGCAGTGGCCTGATGACTCATTTCAACCCCTTTGGGTTCACCTGTAGAGCCCGAGGTGAATATGATATAGGCGGGATTTGCAGGGTCTGTGATAACAGCTGATTCAAGTGGCTCAGCTAAAAGCGCTTGTTGAATATCAATACATTTTACTGCTGGGTCATGTTCTGGATCGTCACCAATAGCAATTGCTAGCTTGACCTCTGCGGTTCGATGGATCTTTTCTCGCCGTGATTGAGGCTGGTGAGGTCCTATAGGCACATAACAGCCACCGGCTGCCAGTACTCCAAGTATCGCTATGATCTGCTCAGCGCTTCTGGGTAATGTTACGGCTACAGGTTCTGCACCATTCAGCCCTTGTTGCTTCAAATAAGCGGCTATGCGTAGCGCTTTTTCAGCGACGGTGCGATAGCTTAACCGTTCGGTGTTGAATATTAATGCAGTCTTATCTGGGTGTACCTGAGCACCTCTAAAAAATGCTTCATGCAATGTATGTGGGGTATAAGGTGCATCGGTGTTATTGGCTGCTTTGCGTTGGATTTGCTGATACTCTGGCAGGTCAATAAGATGTAATGCGTGCCATGCGCTGCTATTTGCCGCTAGGTTTTCAAGTAATGCAACATAGCTTGCAAACATGGAATCAATTAGCGACTCTGGGAAAATCTCATCCACAGCATCCCATGCCAGCATCAAACCTTCATCAACTTCATACACTTGATGGTCTAACCACACTTGCGGCGTCTGCGAGATCATATAGTTAAATTGACCCAATACCGTGTCTTGTTGCGACAGAAGTGGGGTGCCTAAGTTACAGGCAAATACGATAGGTGCGCTCACACCCTGTGCATAACCGTGTTTTACTAAATCGCGTTGGATTTGCACTGCGGAATAATCACTGTGTGCAACGTTTTGGTGAAATTGGCTTTGTATTGCTTTTGTATGATCAATAAAACCTTTAGCTTCACTAAAATCACAATCTAAAAGCAATAGATTGGTGAAGTCGGCAACCACGTTTTCAATGCCTGGGTGCTGAGTCTTGCGATCAAAAAGTGGTAAGTTCAGTGTGAATTTCTGCTCGGTACTAAATTTGGCAAGTACGTACGCATAACTAGTGACGAGCAACATAGCGGGCGTCACTTGATGCTGTTGTGCGGTATTTTTAAGCGTCTTCCACTGGTACTGGCTCAAGGTGTGCAAACGGCGAGAAAATGTTGGTCGAGTGATCGCTCGAGGGTCGCAACGAAGGGGAAGCTGTGGGCCCGAAGGTAGAGTTGCTAAACGCGTTTGCCAATAAGCTTTGTCTGCTTCAAACTTATCTTTATTTTGTGCATTTTCAAACGCTAGATACTTTGCGAAGCTCCAGTGTGGATCCGTGTTGAGTGTACCGCCATGATAAAGCACCGCGAGATCTTTTAATAAGATATTTAAGCTCTGCACGTCAGCGATCAGTAGGTCTACATCAAAGTGGATCCGACATTTTCCTTCGGGAAGTAAACTCAATTCCAGCCCAAGGGTTTGACCATACTCAATACCTAATTTTCGGTGTGATAGACGGCTGCGGATTTGTTCTGCCGCTTTAGTTGCCTCATCAAGAGTTAGTGACCTAAAGTCGTTAATTGCAAGCCCCGGAGTGGGAAGCTGTGAATGCACTTGCTGGGTACCAGATTCAGTAAACTGCGCACGTAGCATGGGATGATAGTGATAAAGTGCATGCCAAGCTTGTTCGAGCCTAATTGGATCGATGTCTTGATTGTCTATTTCCAGATAGGCGTGACAACCGACGCCACCAAGCTCTTGCTCATCTTGGCGACCAATCCAATAGGCATATTGCACGTCAGTGAGCTCAAACTCTGCGTAGGGATCTATATCGGGTAGTTTAGGGGCTTCAGTAACTTCGACATCAGTATCAATTTGCGTACATAAAAGTGTTATCCAGTCGCTAAGAACTGGTTGTTCAATCAGTTTTGAAAAGGTCACTTTTGCGCCTTGTTTTCGCCACTGATTGACCAAACGCATCATATGCATTGAGTCTAAGCCAAGTTCAATAAGGTTGGCATCTAGCTTGTCTTCAAGCGGTGTTTGCACAAACGCTTGTACATGTTTTAACAGCTGTTTCTTATTTAGGGGGGTCTTTACCTGTGCCATGTGTTAGCCCTGCGCCTCTTCTAACGTTTTTTCATCAATTAGGTAGTTGGCGATGCAACTGAGTTTTTCGATGGTTTCTGTCAATTCACGCTCAGGCTTAGATTGATCAATGACACCAGCGCCAGCTTGTAGCCATGTACTGTTATTGGCGCGATAAATTGAACGCAGCACTAAAGCTGAGTCTATAAACCCGTCATTATCTACAATCATTACACAGCCGCTGTACCAATCTCTGCTATTTGGTTCAAGGCGCAATATGGCTTCTATGGCCTCACGTTTTGGGATCCCTGACGCCGTAACCGCAGGGAAGAGCGCTTGAAATGCATGCCATGGGTTTTTACCATTACTTAGTTGACCGCAGACGCGAGAGGCTAGGTGTTGTACACTGCCGCGACGGCGCACAGCCATAAATTCACTTACCGAAATTGAACTGGGTTCACATATTTGCTCCAATTCTTCTTGGGCTAATTTTACTGATACAGCGTGCTCGGCTATTTCTTTGGTGTCGTTAAGAAGTTCTTCTCGCAGCTGCTGCTCTTCTTGTGGTGAGTTACCAAGTGAGCGAGTACCAGCTAGGGGCTGTGTGCTGATATATCCCTTGTTGCTGGCTTCAAGTAGGGTTTCTGGGCTGAAACCTGCAACTGAAAAGTCGTTTAGCTGGTAGAGGAATGAGCGTGCAGGCGAATTATGTAAACGGCCGTAGCGGAAGCTCTTATTCAAGCAAATGCTGTCTGGTACATGAATACGGCGAGACAAGATCACTTTTTGATATTGCCTGTTGCAAATTTCTTCGATGGCTTTAGCAACCGATGTTTTGTATTCATCTTTATATTGCGTGTTGATCTGTGGTGTTTTTAGAGGCTTAAGCGCAGCCGTACTTTCCGTTTGTAGGCATGATGTATCTGCTTTTAACACTAATGTTTCAAGCGCTTTGAGGTCAGCCTCAGTCAACGCGCGTAATGTCGCTTTATTTGCTTCAAGGCGTACCTCTAGTTTTGGCACAAATAATTGCAAAGACTTTTCATGCTCAGTACATGTTTGAATACCGTGAAATACGCTGGCTAGTTCAAACTTAGCTACGCCATATAAGCGCCAGTTTTCGAATTGAATACTTTGCAGGGCCTGCGCCATCAGCTCGGGAAAAGGCTTGCCATTAAAGTGTTTTGTCTTTTCACCTTGTTGTAAGGTTATTTCGTTGCCGTTAGAGTGCAGTTCAGCTACTTTGCCAAGGCCAACAGACCAAGCAGATTTACACTCGTATACGGCTTTAAATGGATGATTACTGAGCTCAGAAATACTCGGGGCTAACTGCGCTAAAGTTGACTGGACAGAGATGGTTTTTTCAACATAGGGTATTGGTTTTAACTGATTCATGGTGGTCTCTACATACTCATCTTCAGCACGTTTTATTAGTGCTTTTTTATTTATCTTTCCTATAGCAGTGAGTGGCCAAAAGCTGAGCGAAATGATTTGATCTGGATATTTAAAGCGCGCAACCTGCTGTTCTTGCAGTAGTTGATAAACTTCACTGAGGGTAACAGGCTGACTAGAAATAATGCAGGCACAGCTACGTTCGCCAAGATATGCGTCTGGTACGGGCACTAGTATGGCTTCATCAATATAGGGGTGGGAGAGCAGGCGTTGTTCTATTTCTGCGACAGCGATTTTTTCTCCTGCTCGGTTAATCTGTTCTTTGATCCGCCCTTCAACAATTAGGTTACCAGCTTGGTTCATACGTACTAAATCACCCGTACGGTAAAAGCCATCGGCGGTAAAGGTTGTTTGGTTATGTGCTTGTGCTTTGTAGTAACCCGCGATGGTATAAGGACCTTTGGTTTGTAGCTCACCAACGCTACCTCGTGCTACGGGGTTGTCTTGTTCGTCAACAATGCGTATTTGATCGAGGTCGCAAAGTGGACGACCTTGGGTATGCATCACTTCATTTAACGGATCATCCAGGCGGGTGAAACACAGTAATCCCTCGGCCATACCAAACACTTGTTGCAGTTGACAACCAAGTACATCAGGCACTTGTGTCGCTTGCTCGGTAGTGAACTTAGCACCACCCACTTGTAACAGTTTCAGGCTACTTATATCGGTTTCATCCCATTGTTTAGCCTCAAGCCATAGTTTCGTTAAAGCGGGTACCAAAGCGGTGTGAGTAACTTTGTGTTGTTCTATAAGTGGAAACGCTTCGTCTGGCCCAGGTGTTGGACACAGCACCACTGTTCCACCCTGACAAAGCGTGCCAATGATCCCGGGACATGCCAAAGGGAAATTATGGGCGATTGGTAAAACCGCTAAA
This sequence comes from Pseudoalteromonas sp. JC3, assembly GCF_030291895.1. Classification (NCBI taxonomy): domain Bacteria; kingdom Pseudomonadati; phylum Pseudomonadota; class Gammaproteobacteria; order Alteromonadales; family Pseudoalteromonadaceae; genus Pseudoalteromonas; species Pseudoalteromonas sp. JC3. The sequence goes on from NZ_CP127856.1 coordinate 784,326, forward strand.
TAAGTGGTTTGCTCATCAAATTGACATAGCTTGGCAGAAGCTTTGGCATTGAAGTAATAGTCATTGTGACTGCGTGGAATAAGTTTAGGGGTACCTGTAGTACCACCAGAAAGCAACATGAGTGCCGTGGATGTTGGATCAATATTAGAAACCTGCATGGGCTCGGTGCTGTCTAACTGAGAAAGGGATGTATACGGGGTATCGCTTGGTGTATCACTCGTGACCAAGACATGCTCAATACTTGAACATTTGGACACAATACGTTGGGCCATGGCAATATAATCGTGACCCAAATAACTGCTTGGCACTACGTATGCTACAGGGTTACTGAGTTCACACAACGCTACAATATCGGACTCACGCTGCGCGGGCATGGCTAAAATTGGGATGACACCTAATTGGAACATTGCGAAGCAACTAATTACAAAATCGAGAGAATTAGGCAATTGCATCATCACGTGGTCGCCGGCTTTTAAGCCGATATTGCAAAATCCAGCACGGCGCGCTACCACGCGTTGCTCAAATTGAGCGTAAGTGAGCTCAGTTTCACCTTCAATCAGGGCGACGTTATCTGAAAATTGAGACCGCCAATCGGCGACAAGGGAACCAAGACTTTGTTGCTGCCAAATATTTTTTTCAATATAGAGGTCTTGCTCAACCTTCGGTCGGACTGGCGTATCAGTTGTTGTTTTCACTATTATTCTCCGGTTATGAAGCACGGTCGCGGTTTATTTTTTGAGTCGAGGCAACTGCGAGTGTTATTTGTCATGAAGTTTTCTTGCCCAAAAAATATGTTTTTGGACAATTTGTTCCCACCCCAAAAAGTTGTTGTATGCCCCTATCGGTAATTTTTTCGGGAAAATTTGCGTGGATATCAGAGAACTTATACTTATTTCCGATCTGGGGGATATTGAACGGATGAGGGGAGCGTTGTCAGGGTTGCTGCAATAGGCTTAGCGCTATTTTTTATTGTGCTTAGATAAATCACGGTGTGGTAAAAGTGGCAGCATAAACCAGAGATACAAACTAGGTATTTGTTCTAGTCTTTAATGATTGACTCTGCTGTTCAAGTTGCACGTTTGGTTGAAATAAACCTGATATCTCTAAAAGCTATGGGATCGGCAAGAGCATATTTGCGTTGTTGCACGATTTTAATACCGCTTAGGGTTAGTTTATACGACAGATTTTTAACCGCATTTAAAGGAGTAGGTATATGCGTGTTGAATCGCATGAAACCGAGGGACATTGCAGTCCCTGGTCAATTATTTTTGCTATCTGTGCACCTTATAAAGGCAAAATGTTGATAGCTTTTAGCCTAATGGTGCTTGTCACTTTGCTTGAAATCGTGCCTGTGTATTTGTTATTTCTTTCTATTCAAGCCTTACTTAATCCTTTATCGGCTTCGATTGAACAATTGTTATGGATTGCTGCAGGGATTTGTGGCGCGATTTTATTGAAATCTGGGTGTGCTATGGGCGCCTATTACTTCAGCCACCAAGTCTCTTTTAAGGCGCTCACTAAAGTTAGAATGACACTCGCAACCCAATTGGCAAATATGTCGTTGCTATGGCTCAGTGCTCAAAACCCCGCCGTTTTAAAACAAAATATATTGCAAGATGTTGAGCATATTGAAAACTTTATAGCCCATCAAAGTGTTGAGTTGTTTAACGCAATCCTTACACCTTGTGTCGTCTTTACGGTGATCGCATTTATAGATTGGCGGCTTGCACTCAGTGCGGTTGTTGTTGTGCCGCTAGCATTTTTTGTTAGTGGTTTATTTATGCATAAAACAGCAGGTCAGTACGAGCGGTTTAGCCTTGTGTCAGAGGATTTGACCACGACACTAAGTGACTACGTTAAAAATATGCCGTTGATGAAGCTATATAATTTAGACAGTAAACGATTTGCCGTTTTAAATCGAAAGTTGGATCAATACCAAAAGTTGGTACTCGAACTCACCGGCCAAACGGTACCTGGCTGGACGTTATACACCGCATTGCTGAGTGGATCTTTTGTTTGCTTGCTACCCGCAGCGATTAGTTTACATAGTGCGCAAAGTGTCACTACTGAGCAGGTTATTTTAAGTATATTATTGGCTGTTGGCATGCTTAACCCAATCATCAAAGTGAGTCGTTTTTTTATGGAAGCAAACGAGCTGCTCGCTGGCGTTAAACGGATCACGCCTATCTACATGGCGCGCTTTTCTAATTCAGCTAGCACACCTGTTAAAGTTGATAAAAGGTTGCCGCTGATGCAGTTTCATCACGTGGATTTTGCTTACCAATCTCATCAGGTTTTGGCGGGCGTGCACTTTAAGCTAGTACCCAATTCATTGAATGTTATAGTCGGTGCATCTGGTAATGGTAAATCCACGCTTGCGATGTTGGCATGTGGTTTATTGTCTCCTTCATCAGGTAAAGTGCAACTATTCGGGCAGGATGTGTGTTTAATGAGTGACAGTGTCCGATCACACTTTATGAGTGTGGTGACGCAAGAGTGTTATTTATTTGAGGGTACCCTACGAGACAATATTTTGTTTGGCCGTAACCATATTAGCTCCGATGCGATAGAGCGCGCCATTATGGTCGCTCAACTAAAGCTTTGGATAAGTCAATTGCCTGATGGCCTCGAAACCCAGGTACAAGTACGCGGACAAAATTTGTCTGGGGGAGAAAAACAACGTATTGCTATTGCACGTGCTTTGGTGGCCGAGCCCCCTTTGGTGATTTTAGATGAAGCTGCGGCCGCAATGGATAATGTGACACAATCTAAATTCTATCAGGCTATTCAAACGTACTATCCAAACACCACTTTCTTGGTGATCACCCACAAGTATTTAGGTCTTGAAAATATCGGTCAGATCCTTGTCTTGAAAGAGGGGAAAATTGTCTCACAGGGAACTCATGGCGAATTGTTGTCGAATTGTGATTATTATCGTCACAGCTGGTTGCTACAACAAAGCGAAGGAGAGCAACAAAGTCCGATGAAAGACTCGTCAAATTTCCAACCTATACATTATGAGATTTAAATGGACAGACAAGCATTATTGAGTATTGGTCGTGTGATAGAGCATGCAAGCTCTGGCAAGTGGCGCTTTTATACTGGCGTTGTTTTTCGAGTATTGGAACGCAGTGTGGCAATTACACCGTTGCTGTTATGTTTCCACTGGCTACAACAGCAGTTTTTAACCACGCCAAAAATGATGCCTTGGCTTTCAACACCAATGGATTATTTGATGGCGCTAGGTGGTTGCTTTGTGATGCAACTGATATGTGCATATATAGGCCAATACCAAAGCTTTGTAGGCAGTTATCAGGTTGTTCATGCGTATCGTATTAAATTGATTAATCATGTACGACATCTGCCTCTTGGTCGTGTGCGACGCACCCATAGCAGTGAGTTTTTAGAAATGCTCACTGAGGATATAAAGAAAATTGAAGGTATTTTTTCCCATATCGCTCCCGATCTGATTTCTGCTTTGGTGACACCTGTGATTGGTCTAGTGGTGATGTTATTTATCAATCCTATTTATGCCCTTAGTGCATTGATACTATTGCCTTTAGCATTTTGGGTAATGGAGGTGTCGAAACGAAAGTTTGTGCAAGTCGCTAAAGCTAAGCTGCAATCATATCGCCAAAGTGCCAGCACTATTACCGATTATATTGAAGCGTTAAAAACCCTCAAGTTATATGACCAAGCACAAACATGGTTGTCCCATCTTGCCAAGCAGCTAGAGAAAACAAAGCAGCATAGCCTACAAGTGGAAATGTGGGGAGCCGGCCCCGTATTAACCTATCGCATAGTGCTAAATATGGTGCTCAGTATGTTTGTGATAATGCTAGCCATAGCCTTACCCGAGCAGCGTTTTTCAGGCGTAGATTTTACCACTATTCTATTTGCCCTGCTGCTAATCAAACTACTTGAACCCCTTCAAGAAGTTGGCGAATATCTAACGGTTTTACGTCAGGCTATGCAGTCTGAGCGCAAGCTTGAGGTTATTCTAAATGAGCCTGTGTTGGCAGAGCCAGATAACCCCCAATTGCCAAGCAATTTTGATATAGAGTTTGAACGAGTATCGTTTCAACACGGGGCTAAAAAGGTCATAGATGACGTGAGTTTTAGTGTGCCGCAAGGCACGACAATGGCCATTGTAGGTGCATCTGGTAGCGGCAAATCTACATTATTAAATTTGTGTGCCCGCTTTTTTGACCCTAATTCAGGTTGTGTGAAAATCGGTGGCCTAGATCTTAAAGATATTGGCTCCAAGGGCGTGCATCAGTTAGTTAGTATGGTGTTTCAAGATATTCAGTTAATCGATGCCAGTATTGTTGAAAACATTCGTATTGGTCGGCTAGATGCCAGTGATGAAGAAGTAAAAGATGCGTGCAAAACGGCTAACTGCTTAGAGTTTATCGACAAGTTACCAAATGGCATAAACACCCGAGTAGGCGATGGTGGTTTATTGCTATCTGGCGGTCAAAGACAGCGTATTGCAATTGCCCGAGCACTATTAAAAGATGCACCTATTGTACTGCTTGATGAAGCCACAGCCTCACTTGATCCTATTACTCAATCAGAGGTAATCATCGCCATGAATAACCTGTTGCACAATCGTACCGTGGTGACCATTGCACATCGGCTTTCTAGTATAGAGGGTGCTGATCACATTATTGTACTTGAGCAAGGTAAAGTAGTGGAGTCGGGTTGTCACCATCGCTTGTTAGCGCAGAGGGGGCACTATACATATCTTTGGAATACGCAGGCTATGCAATTTGTGTAAAAGGAGTTTGTATTGCCATCATCAAAAGGAAACCAAATGACCAATTTAGTCAACAATGAGGGGATGCCAGAGGCGGGTGATGCATTTAGCCTGAAGCCGCTGATGTTTGAGACATTTGTTTGCACTATGGCTGTGATGGGGTTTACTGCGTTAGCAGGTCCTATTGCCCATGTGATTGGGCTCAAAGCATGGCAAATTGGCGCGGCGATGACAGTTGCTGGAGTTGCTTGGGTTATTATGGCACGGTTCTGGGGAAGCCTTAGTGACCGAAAAGGTCGGCGCCCGGTGATACTCTTTGGGCTTACAGGTTTTGTCATTAGCTATGCATTTTTAGCAGTCTTTATCGACTTTGCGATGCAGACCGCATTAGTGCCCGTGCTTGCATTTGCAGGCATAGTGGTTGGACGTGGATTCGCTGGGATGTTTTATGCTGCGGTACCTGCGACTTGCGCCGCTTTAATCGCGGATCATGTTGTGCCTAAACAACGCGCGGCAGCGATGGCGGGGATTGGTGCGTCAAGTGCGGCTGGTATGGTGATTGGTCCTGGGTTTGTTGGGCTACTTGGACCTCTTAGCTTAAGTATGCCTTTGTATATTTCCGCAATGTTGCCCCTTATTGCCCTGATTGTTCTTTGGCGGGTACTGCCAAGGTACGAACGACATGCAAAACCCAGCAACAATCGCGTTCGTTTAACGGATGTAAGGCTACGTCGACCTGTTACCGTGGCTTTTATAGCAGCTTTTAGTGTGGCTGTTGCGCAGATCACAGTTGGCTTTTTTGTCCTTGATAGGCTTCAGCTTGACCCTGCTGACACTGCACGTGCTGCAGGGATTGCACTTGCGACTGTTGGTGTGGCACTGATTATCGCGCAAGTAGCACTCCAGAAGCTTGAATGGCAGCCTGCGCGACTAATTCAATTCGGTGGAGTCATCGCTGCCGCTGGATTTGTGTCTGCGATTTTTGCATCAGCGCCTATCTTGCTCTGGGTTTGCTATGGTGTCGCTGGCTTTGGTATGGGATGGATATATCCGTCTGTCTCTGCTTTGGCTGCCAATTCGGTGGAGGCTGATGAGCAAGGCGCGGCTGCCGGAACGATATCAGCGGCGCAAGGACTGGGTATTGTAATTGGCCCGATTATTGGAACTGTTATTTATGAAATAGAGATTGGGTTGCCGTATGGACTAATAGCAGGAATGCAATTATTAGTCGCTCTGATCCCAGCTCGCACTCGCGCTTAATCACTCAAAACTTGGGATAGTAACTTGCTCTTTAGCCGTTGTTATCCCTTAGGGTAGCGTCCTTCAACTTCTATATGCCTTGAATACACGCACATAGGTCAGCAGGTGTGCGTGTGATAAGAGTTTTAAGATGAAGTGCGGGGCAAAGTCAGAGTGAATTTAGCACCGCCGAGTTCGGAGAACCCAACATGGCAAGTGCCGCGATGCCAAGTGGCGATTTTGCGTACGATAGCCAGCCCTAGGCCATAACCACCGTTATCTTTGCTGCGACTTTCATCTAAGCGTGAGAAGGGAATAAAAACCGATTCCCACTGAGATTTAGGGATCCCATCGCCATCATCCTCAATATGAAGATAAGCGTTGCTTTTGTCACATTCAAGACTAATTTCGATGTTTGAGCGACCGTACTTATCGGCGTTTTGCACAATATTTTGAATGGCTCGAGAGAGGTAGTAAGCGTTACCTGAGACGATAACCTGCGTGCTCTTTTTATTAAGAGTTATTTGTTTATCGGTGAGCTTACGGAGTTTGTTTATCTGGTCGTCGACAAGCGCGCAAAGATCCAGTGGTGTTACCTCAAGTTTATCTACTTCAAATTCAAGCCGTGCGTAGGCTAGCATTTCATCAATCATGGCTTCCATTTCGACCACATCATCCGCCATATCGTTTGCTTGCTCACGGCTTTGCTCTGGTAACATGGCTAAAGCAAATTTGAGTCTGGCAAGTGGGGTTCGCAGGTCGTGAGAAACCGCATTAACGAGTAGTTTTTGATTTTCAATTAGCCTTGCGACTTGAGATGCCAAATCGCGGATCTGCTCGGTTAAATTTGAAATAGCAGAAAACCGGGAATGTCGGGTCGCTTTGGGCAGTTGACCTTGAGTGAGATTTTCGGTGATATACCTCAGTTGCAATAAATCAAGCCACAAGGGCCGTATCCACAGCATAAGTAAAAATGCGAGCACGGCATAAGAAAGCAATTTGATGACCCATTGTTTATTGGCGGCTGAAGCGGCTGGTGCTAATGGCCCTAGCTGCATCAGTAATGTTGAATCAGGTACTTTGAAAGTCAGCCATGCGCTACCTTCATCGTCAAAGCTCGTTAAAATACCACCTTGAACTAAAGTGCCGGCTTGCTCTGGAAGCCAAGCGACATCGTCCATGTTGAGTATTTTCACGGTTTCCGACTCTTGGGGTAAGTTGTGTGAGGAAATACTCGCTTTGAGCGTATTAGCAACTGCTTTTGCGTGTCGTAACTCATCGGGCGCGGAGTGCACCCAATGAGACCAAATAGCTTCGCTCACTTGGTTAATAACGACAATGCTGGTAAACACAGCCAAATAGAGGCTGAGCAATAGTTTTAGCACAAATACACTAGCCCCAAGCAGACTTAGAGCAGAGGTAGCCCTTGCCCCACACGGTAATAAGCCTTGCAGGTTGCTCTAGATTGTCGCCAAGTTTTTTACGTAAACGGCTAATACGTACATCAACGCTTCTATCTAATCCGTCATATTCGCGGCCAACAACATGTTTATAGATATAGTCTCGACTCAGCGTTTCGCCCGCATGGCCTGCCAATGTCTTTAGTAAATCAAATTCATAACTGGTTAGTTCAACTTCGTCACCTGCCAAGTAGACCTTACGGTCCGATTTATCTATTTGTAATTCCCCTAAGGTAATGGAGTCAGACTGAACTTCATCATTTTGTGTGCGTCTTAATAGCGCATTCAAGCGGGCAAGTAGCACATATGGCTCAACGGGCTTGATAATGTAATCATCAGCACCAATTTCAAGTCCTTTTACATGGTCGAAGTCGCTATCTTTGGCGGTAAGAAATAAAACCGGCCCTTTAAAATCACCGCGTGCAGCTTTGCAAATAGAAAAACCATCAAGGCCTGGAAGCATAATATCTAAAATTAAAATATCTGGTTTTTCGGCTTCTATCGCTTTAATGGCGTTAATACCATTGTGTAATTGAACGACTTCAAAGCCATTATGGATTAAGAACTTTGCGGTTAACTCCGCTAGTTTTACATCATCTTCGACAAGTAATACCTTGGCCATTAAAACACACTCCAATCGCTTCTGAGTTTGCGTCTATATTGTTGGTTGACGCTTGTGTGTACTTCAATATTTTGTTTTGCAACAACGTTATTTTTAGCATCTTTTAGGGTAAAGAGCATGGATTTTGAGAGATGGATAATTTGTGTTGATTTTGCCTCCTTGGCCTGCTCCCAGCATTGTAATTTTTGTTTTTCCTGAAATAAACAGAGGTCCATTTTAGCGGGCGATTGCCAAGCAATTTTTGCCGTCATTTCGCAGCGTTGCCCTGCTTGTTTCACCATACATGTAATAGGTTTTATTTCTAATTTAATGCCATTGTTGGGTTTGGTTAAAGCTTTACTTGGTGCGCTGAAAATTATAATTGTGATTAAGTACAGCCTAAAATTCATATTTTCCCCCGACAAAAACCGTCGCGGTATAGCTATCCTCGACTATCGGGCTATCTGTCATTGTGCTATCAAGTTGCTGATATTTAGCGTTAAATTTGAAGGTCCAAGACTCACTTACGGGATAAGAGTAGGCAAAGCTAACATAAGGCTGGAAGCTTGAACTGCCTTTATACCATAGCTCACTATTCGGTGTATCCGCTTTGTCTATGCCGTAGTAATAGTCCACCAGTTGTCGACTTTTCCATTTTAGCCCCGCTTTAATAAACACATAAGTGTTAGGTGAATTATTGAACCTAAAACGATAGCTAACCCCAACATCGGCATTGTAACCTTGATAAGTGTTGGTGATATCGGTGAGCCATGATGCGCTGATTTTTACGCTATCACTTATTATCCAGTGGGCTAAAACGCCGCCATCTATGGCCCATTTTCTCGATTCGATATCGTCTAAGGAGATAGCGGTTTGCTCTGCGGCAAATTCACCGCCAGGTAGCTCATTGCTGGCATCAAACCCCATTTTTTGCACGAATATATTACTCGGGTGAAATTTTTCGAAATAGGCCTGCTCGGTATTAAACGTGCCGATCAAGCTAAGATCAAATTTATCAGTGTAGTGAAAGGTATAGCCCAAAGTCCCATTATCAAGAAAGAGGTGTTCACCGTAATAACTAATATAGGGCACAACAACCAAGGGAATATTTTCACCGTCATGGAGTGGGTTGGAGATCACGCCGCCGCCAAGCGCAATGCCAAATCGCCATTCATCGACTGGCGTACACTCGCTGTCATTGGCGTCACATGGCACCACCGTGGCATTTACCTGAGTGGTAACCAGCAAGGTTAAGGCCATTAATAACTTATTCAACTTGGAACTCCAGTTCTGAATTTGGGCTTTGCACTGGCTTTTTAGAGGTGTCAATCAAAGCGCATTATTACTACCAGTGTAATTTACCAGTCGCTGTACAAATTACCAGAAAGGGTAACATTAAATAACAAAACAAGTAGCGAAGATAACAGAAATTTTAGTGTGAAAGTTTAGGCTTACGTTGGCACTTAACTTACAAGGAAACATATCATGAGATGCAAAATTTGGCTCAGTCTTCCGCTTGCCGCTAGCCTTTGCGCATGTGGTGGTAGTAACGACAATGATGAAGATAAATTACCAGAACTTAACGCGCTTAATAATAGCTCTGCGCCGTTGAAGTCAGCTTCATCAGCTCAGTTTAGTCAGTTTATCAAAAACGGCATTTTCGTTGCCAGCGGTGGGTTGAATAATGGCGATGATTTAGAAAATCCATCAGCAACCACAGATAATGCACCTTACTCAGGCACCAATCAACTGGTTGAAGGGGTATCAGAAAGCGACCGGATTAAATTCGATGGCCGTTACTTATTTATCGGCGGCTCGACCAGCGTTGCATACACGGATACAGACAGTAAAACCTTCGTTAGGATCTTGGATACTGAGGCTACGGATGTCCCTACACAAGTTAATGAATTAGCGGTATCAGATTCAGAGTTTGCAAGCCAAAATCTTTACCTTAAAAACAATCAACTCATCAGCGTATTAATGGACTATGAGTATGACTTTGCTGATGGTATGTCTGAACTGGATGTTCAACCTGAAGTAAATTATCAAGGCGTGATTGAGCTTGCTTTTAGTAACGTATCCCTACCCGCACAGGCTGAGGTCGAAAAACGCTTTCAAATTGATGGTTCATTAGTTGGCAGCAGATTAATCGGTGACAAACTCTATGTTATCGCCGACCACACTATACGCTACAATGGTTTTAATAGCGCTGACAAAGTAGCAAGCTACAATCGCTTAATGGATACTAACATTAACGATTTATTACCCCAATTTAGAAATTTAAAGCAAGGAAGTGTAGCGCCACTGGTTGCCGCAGATGGCTGTTATTTGCCAGCAGATGCTACCACGCAAGATGGATATAATGGCTTAACAACAGTCACGGAAATTGACATTCGCAATCCTGATGAGGTGAAAACAACTTGCGTCAGCACGCGCACCTTTGGTTTTTATATGTCTGCAACAGCAGTGTATCTTTACAATTACTCGTTTAATGGCAGTGATGGTGATGTCAACACATCAATCTGGGATCCATCAGGCATAGTATTACATAAGTTATTGTTAACGGACGAAGGGGTGACATACCAAGCAACAGGTGAGGTGGAAGGTCAACTTGCTCGTGTCAGCGAGACGATGGCTGCGACTCGATTTGATGAAAAAGATGGCGTTCTGCGCGTAGTAACGAGTCAGTATGATACAGATATCGGTAATAGCCATAAGTTGTATATGCTCAAACCAGAAGGGAATGAACTCAACACTGTGGCGACGCTACCAAATAGCCAAAATCCAACCCCTATTGGCAAGGTTAATCCGGATACGGGGCTTGTGGATGAAGATATTTATGCGGTTAGATATTTTAACGATACAGCTTATATCGTGACCTTTAGACAAATAGATCCTCTCTACGTTCTGGACTTATCTGACGCATCACAGCCTAAAATCGCGGGAAGTATAGAGATCCCCGGTTTCTCTTCTTATTTGCACCCTGTTGGTGACGGTTTGCTTCTTGGGGTAGGTCAGCACCTTGGAGACCCTGATGGAAACGTGCAGCCCGGCACCAAAGTGAGTTTGTTTGATGTTGCAAATCCTGCTGAACCCAAGCTATTAAAAGATCATACATTTGCAGGGGGGTTTACACCGCTGGAATATGATTATCGCGCTTTGGCCATGCTAAAAGACAATGCCTCAGTAACTCGGTTCACTTTGCCGATTGTTTACTGGAATACAGAGCAAGTGAATGAAAGTAGTTATGACTGGTATAGCCAAAACGATCTCGCCGCATTTGAAATTATCCACGGCGTGGACTCAACACTCAGTTATCGCGGGAGTAGCCGTGCCGAGGTAGCAACGCCCATAGAGAGTGACAAAGCACTCGGGTATACCGAAGCAGATAGAGGGCTTATTCAGGCTGATAAACTGCTTTATATCCATGGCAACTACGTGTGGCAGAGTAATTGGCAAACGCCTGCTGACAACAGTGGACCACATTAATCCTAACTCCCTTTGAATATTAGGTTGTTGTACACTGTTTCGTTGCCAAGCGGTGAACTGTAGCACTGCTTACCACAGCTTCAGAGTTAACGTTACTTTTGCTGAGTCTGTATCAGCGAAACAGTGATTTTGGCCCCGCCCAGCGCGGGGCTTTTTTGAATTACGATGGTACCACCAAAACGAGTGACTATACGTTGCACAAAGGCTAAGCCAATTCCATACCCTGATTGTGATTGAGAATCGTCGCGATAAAATGGTAGTAACACTTTGTCTCGAACCTCGTTACTTATACCTATCCCGTCGTCTTCAATAATAAACTTAACCTTGTCATTATCGACTCGGGTTTCTAGTGATATTTTAGCGTTGGCATATTTTATCGCGTTAGATAATAAGTTATTGATTAGCATGCGTAAGTACTGACCTTCACCGATTATCCAGCAAGGTTTTGACGAAAGTTTTAGTGTTAAGTCATGATGGTGGGCGTTATTGGCTAACTGGTGAGCCATCGCATTCAAGTCAACAGGCTGAAGTTCCACGTCGTCAAGGCGGTGCTGCAATCTTGCGTAATCTAAAATAGCATCAATCACTTGCTCCATTTCATCAAGGTTTTGGTTGATCCTATCTTCGTACTGTGCCCGCAGCTCATCATCATGAGTTTCAACCAGTGTGTCTAGCCCCATTCTTACCCTTGCAAGTGGCGTACGTAGTTCATGAGAAAGTCCGCTGCTTAATAGCTTCATGTCAGTCATTAACCCGGCTATTTGTCGTACCATTTGATTAAACGCTTGCTCAATATCCTTTAAGTACCATACCGTACCGACTTGCACGCGGGCGTTGAGTTCGCCTTTACCCAGCTGATGTGCGGCATTTTTGAGCTTTAACAGCCTAGCAATAAATGGGGATAAAAAGGCGACGACAACAATCAGAACGATAGTGTAAAACAACAAGGTCATGAGCAGGCCATATTTAGTCTGAAATTGCTTCGGCATTGTCAGGATGTAGATATTATCTTGGCTTGTAAGTATGCAAGCGCTTACTGATGATTCGCTTTCGAGGTAAATAAGTCGCTGTTGTGAGAGTGTGCTGCTTAAACTCGCAGGGAGTGGATAGTCGGCCCTTGGTATAAGTTGAGCGGTTATTGTTTGGTGCAGTGGAAGCGCAGTAATTTGTGACTCAGGTATGTTGTCTTTAGCCATTGCGGCAATAATTGGTGCGGTTGTGCTAAGTGGATCGTAATGCGCTTCATTACTCTCGGAGGATGCGGCGATAAGCTTATCAAACACCTGACCTGTGATAACGCTTGTAAGCGTTAAGATGGTCAGTAAAGCAAACACAAAGCGCCACATTACCACACGTCCTTCGCCAACTGATATCCTTTACCCCATACCGTCTTTATTTTAAATGGGTTTTGGCCATCATCACCTAGCTTCTTTCTCAGTCGTGAAATACGCAAATCTATAGAGCGGTCAAACCCATCATAATCAAATCCTCTGAGTGCTTTAGTAAGCTCATCTCGGGTAACAATTTGTCCGGCTTTACTGGCAAGCACCCAAAGCGCATCAAACTCATTGCTGGATAAGTTAACTGGCTGCTTTGCAAGGGTAACGTTCCTATCTTCTTTATTAATGTAGAGTGTGCCAAACTCAAGTGTTGCTTTGGGCGCTTGGTGTTGAGGTTGATGACGCCTTAATAGCGCTTTGATACGAGTTTCTAATAACCGGCCTCTTACAGGCTTTTTGAGGTAGTCGTCAGCCCCCATTTCTAAGCCGATAATTTCGTCAATTTCCTCATCCCGTGCGGTGAGCATTAATATTGGAATGCTGAGCGACAGACGCAGTTGCTTGCAGACTTCAAAGCCATCTAAACTTGGCAGCATACCATCTAAAATCACCAAGTCGGGGGGAGAGGCTAAAACGTGCTCCAGCCCGTCTTGACCATCATGATATAGCCGCACTGAAAATCCTTTGGTAGAGAGGTAATCACTCAGCCACTGGGCCAACTCTTTATCGTCTTCTATTAGGACTAACTCGGCTACCACAACTACTCCTAGAAAAGTCGCCAACGCACGGCGTTACTTTTTTGTTGTTTAAACACCCAAGCATATTGCAGAGCATAGCTTGCGAGAATATCCTTGTTATCTTCTAAGGTAATGAGCAAATCTTTCTCAACTAAAATCTCGCCTTGCCAACTCGCGGTTTTTTGCTGCTGCCAACAAACCAGCTCTTTTTCATCGGCATGGAGACAAAAGTTACCGGTCACAGAGGTTTGCCAGGTCACTGAGAGGTCGATAAAACATTGCTGACCTTGTTCGAGCGCAACACATTGCCCTGGTTTTACGGTCCATACGGGGACCTTAATTTCTTCTTTCGCTTGAGTTTGCATAGCGAGTAGGGCTAAGCCAAATAGTCGTTTTTTCATATTTAGCTCCTTAAAATACGTAGCTAAGTGACAGGCCAATGCTTTCACCGTGCTCAATTCTATCGTTAAAACTGACAATTGCTTTAGTGATAGGGCTATCCATAATACCTGATGCATATTTGGTGTAGCTGACGTGGCCATCGACTATCCAATTTTCTGTTAAAGCTCGTGAAAATCCGAGCTTTACCCCAAGATTAGCCCCACCTTTGGCATCGTAATCTTTAAATGGTGCGCCACCGTAGTAATAATCTAACATGGCCGAGTTTCGGTATTGTGCACCGACTGCGCTATAAAAGTGCCAGTTTTTGTATTGCCAAGGCTTAGAGATCCATAATGAAGCGTAGCGACCATCTGAATAATCTGAGTTAATCACTTTTGGTGCAACAATAGCTCTAATTTGTAAGCCAAATACATTCCCTGTAGCTCTTACCCCAAGATAAGACGAAGTGTTTAGCTCATAGCGAGTCCCGCCAAAACGGTAATTTATTCGCCCATGAGCGGTTGAGAGTAGGGCATCAAATTCCCAATTTTCTGTTTCATAAAACTGATAACCGAGTGCAAGTGCTGGGTCATACTTCTCAGCGCGGCCTGGAAACTCGACAAATAGACCATTACTAAAATAGTAGGCGCCATGTACAGTGGGCGAAAGCGAGGTCTCGGCATTATTGTAAATATCGCTGTTGTAATTGATCCCGTAACCAATGGCCAAATAGCCGTGACCTTCTTTTTTTGCGTCAGTGCTTTTGGCCTGCGCTGCACTTGCGGCCATAAGTGAGGCTGCAATCAATAAATGTGTTTTCATAGCAATTTCTATTAGTTATTAATTTGCTAGTTACTGTAGTGAGTGTAAGCGAGTATAGCTGTATCGACTTTCTGCAAGTTGTATCGAATTGTATCAAGCTTGTTCTGGCCTTCCATAATGGTCTGACATTATGCATGAAAATAAAGGAAGTCGTTACTGTTTGATACATTTTGAAAAAGTCAGAGACAGCATGGCGTACATACCTTAGTTATTGTTTTATCACTTAAACGAAACGAGGTATTTCTCATGAGAACACTAAAACTGGTCACATTATTGTGTGGTGGACTGTCGTTATTTGGCTGTAATGATAGTCAGTCGACGTCTAACCCTAAACCGAGCCCTGTCTCTCCTCCCGTAGCCGAAGTTGATTTTCAAGCGATGCTCGAACAAAGTGTTGAAGCGGGTATCCCTGGTATTGTGCTCTATATTGACTCGCCTACGCTTCAATTTTATGGTGCTGCAGGGTTAGCAGATAAAGAAAATACGATACCCATGACCACGGACGCTAGGATCCCAAATGGCAGTGCGGGTAAAAAAGTAACTGCGCTCTTAATGGCGATGTTGCATGAACAACAGTTATTAGATCTAGATGCACCGATAAGTGACTATTTGTCTCACGAACTTTTACAACAGATAGAAAACAGTGACGAAATGTATGTTCGGCAGTTACTCAATCATACGGCTGGATTATATGATTATCTCAATGATGCTAACGGTGAATTTTTTGCTGCAGTATTACAACAGCCAGACTTAATAAAAACGGACAGCTTTGCACTGCAGTTTGCTCTCAATCAAGACGCCAATTTCAAACCCGGAGCTGCGTGGAAATATTCTAATACTGGATATTTATTGGCGGGTCTAATTATGGATAAAGTTTTGGGGGAGCATCACTCAAAGGCGATGCGTGAGTATATCTTTGAACCATTTGGCTTAAGTAGTATGAGTTATGGAGGGATCGAAAAGGCGTTTGGTGAAATTGCATCAGGGTACTTTGTTGATGATGAGGGCAATGAAATTAATACGCAACCTTACTATGCCAATATTGGTGTGGCTGATGCACCGATTGTATCGACGGCTAAGGATCTTGGTGACTTATTTAAAATCATGATAACGAGCCCAGATATTCCCGCTAATGTGCGTGAGCAATTGCTAGGAGAATCCGTATGGGTGGATACTGATGTCACCGGACAGCAATACAGCATGGGTATCTTTAGTGAGCACGTCGGAAATGAACCTGTTTATCATCATAACGGTGCTGAGATTGGGTATGCGACGTTAAATTGGTATCTGCCGTCAAAAAACATGGTTATGAGTGCAATTATTAATTGCCAAGGCTACAACCAATGCAATGCAGAGATTGACAAAATCTCAGATAAGTTACGCGATACACTTTTTGGTTTGTAAAGATAAGGGGCTACTCAGTGGTAGCCCCTCGGATCAATGCAGAAGTCTAAAACTGGTATTTTGCTCCAATAAACGCAAAACGGCCAACACCTGAGCCATAGGCGCTATCAAAATTACCTGTACCGCCGACGATGAACGGACCTTTTTCGTCGAACAGGTTATTCACACCACCATAAACAGAGAGAGTGCGGTTATCGCCTAGCTCCATGCTGTAGTTTACCGTTAAGCTATGAGTCGTTACTGATGGCAGTGCACCTTGCCATAGGGGCTCTGGATTGGCTATACAGGTTGTTTCGCCTGTTGCACAGCGTTCATTATTCTTCTCGATAGCAGCTTGCCAGTCTTCATATCTCGAACGGCTGGCTTCCACTGCACCTTTATATTTTGTGCTAAAGCGTACACGCCAGTCATTCTTATACCAAGTTAGTGAAATAGCGCCTTTGTCTTCAAAGATATCGGTGCTGAGGTAGCCTTCATAAAGGTCTTCGTATTGTCCATCAGGACCCGTACTGGTGATTGAGTATTCGATAACATGTGTCCAGTCTGCTTTCACCTTAAAGCTACCGTAGTCGCTAGCGTCATACACATATTCGAGTGCGATGTCGTAACCTTTAGTGCGGATCTCATCGGTATTAATGACACGTTGATTAACTTCATAAATCTGGCCTTCTTCATCGCGTTTAACATCACGACAAAACTCGTTACCGTCACCGAATTCCATTGATGATGCATAACAGAACTTAATGATGTCTTCGTTAGCAAGTGAGCTTACCGCATCATCAATTTGAATGTCGTAGTAATCTAGCGCAATTCTAAAATCCGGTGCAAAGGAAGGCGCTAAAGATAAACCAATGGTGATGGTATCTGCGGTTTCCTCAAACAGCTCGCTATTTCCTGAGTTGGGTGAGTAGCCGTTATTTTCGTCTTCAAAAGTACCGTCAGCGGCGATAGCGGCTTGTATTCCCGCATCTTTGCGGCAGTTGTCGTGGCCTGCATCTGTTGACGTCGCGGTAACACCATCACAGATATCATCAAAGCTATCATAGTCTCCACGAGGTGGTGACATTAGCTCTGTTATTGTTGGAGCTCTCATTGCTCGAGCCCAATTAGCACGAATAGAGTAGCCTTCGATTGGTTCGTAAATGAAACCTGCTTTGTAGCTTTGGATTAATCCCGTATTTGCCCAGCTGTAATCTGCAATACGTGCAGAGACCTCAGCGCTAAGCGATTTTGCCATTGGCGCGTCTTTTAATAGCGGTAACGATAATTCACCGAAGATTTCACGAACGCTGACATCGCCTTCAAATGTGGGCACATAGTTAAACGTTACGCCACCATTTGGCACGTTGGTCGATACGCTCTGTGTATCTTTTCGATATTCAAAACCAAAAGCTGAAGCAACGGCGCCTGCTGGAAGTTCAAATAAATCACCAGTAATAAAGCCAGAAATAGTCACTTGGTCTATATCAGTCGTAATAGCGGGATTAGCGCGAATATAATCCGCCGCTTCAGGTGTGATCGAGCCTTCGCCGAAAAGGTTGACTGGTACACAGCCTTGGCTACGTGCTTGCTCATCTTTACACTGAACCGTACCATCATCAAGGCGTTCAGCATTTAGCGCTTGTTTGACTCGTGCAACGTAAATTTCGTTACTGCGGGTTTGCTCTTGCTTAAATTTGCCGTAGCCAACAGAAACGTCCCACTCCCAGTCATTCCAAATATAACCACGTAACCCACCCCAAGATCTGATAGTTGTTCTCTCATTACTAGTGATTATATTTCCCACTTCGGTGAATAGCCGATCCCACTTCACGCCTTTGGAGCTAGCCTCTGCACGAATTGCTTCTGGCATATAGGGGTTATCATAAGGAATCCGACCCATACAGTCTGAGCCAAATTGACTGCTATTTGGATCATAGGTAACAATCGCATCACATTCATCCTCGCTTTCAGGCGACTTTACGTTGCGCGAGGTATTTCGGCTGTATTGCATTTGAAAGTAAGCTTCAGTACCCGAGTCAAACTCATACTCTGTTTTTACTGCCGCAGAGAGGTCTTTGTCCGGTACTCTCAACATAGTGAACTGGTTGATGTGGATACCATGGAGCTCTTCTTGCCAATCGTCGCGTAAGGTTGTGCCATCATACCAAAAACCTGAGTTTGGCTTAGTGCTACTTGACTCATCAAATACACCACCAGGGATAGAGTCGCTCAAACTAGTCCATTGTGATTTATCAATATCTTTCATGCAACGGTAAGCGCTTTTGGTATCTGGATCGTAGTTTGCTGTGAGCATTACATTGCACATACGATCATCATCATAATCCCAGCTATCTTGTTGCTGAGCACGTTTCCTGTCCCAGTAGCTCAATCCTTTTTCTTCGTCGTATGAGGTACTAATGAAAAGGTAGCCTCTGCCATCATGGTAAGTTGTGCCGTAGTCCGCACTTATTGTGTATTCCTGAGCGCCACCTTCGGTACTTTCACCGCCTCGGGCACTAAATGTTGCCCCTTCCTGGTCTTGTTGAGTAATAATATTAACGACACCTGCAATGGCATCGGAGCCATACGCTGCAGAAGCGCCTCCAGTGATAATTTCAACTCGCTCAACCATACCTTTAGGGATGGTTGATAGGCTGACATAGTTACCCGAATAGCTGTTGGATACGACTCTTCTTCCGTCGATCAAAGTCAGTGTTCGGCTAACACCCAATTCGCGCAAGTCGATAGTTGAAAGTCCGGTATTTTGCACACTGCTTTGCGAGTTACCATTACCGGTCCCCTCACTCACTTGGGGCATTTCTTCAAAAAGAATATCTGAAAGCGAACCTAAACCTGCATCATTTAGCGACTCGGCTCCCATTGTGGCGATAGGGGTTGACACTGAAAAGCTATCACGTTTGATGCGAGAACCGGTGACGACGATCTTTTCTAGTGATTTATCTTCATTTTGTGCTTTAACTACCGCATTATTTTGTTCAACTTGCTGACGGTCGATTTGTTGCTCTTCGGCAGTTGCCATATTGCTGCAGGCGAGCGCGATAGATAGGGCGAGTAATTTAATATTATTGTTAGGTGACACGGGAGTCCCTCTTTTTTAATTTCTGATTGTTGTTTATTTTTGGGGCTTGAAGAAAGAAGTACGTATCTTATTGTGCTGATTAAACTACAAAAAAGTACGGCTTCTCATTTTACCCATTGTGACTATCGCTAATGTTCACGCAATAAATTCGACATCTATTCTTTGACGTTTTTATCTCTATTTAATATCTATTGAAAAATAAGTATTAAATTCAATTGTTTATATTGTTTTTTGAGGGTGGGAGTGAATTTCTATCATGATGTTTATCGCGTTAATTTTGTCTTTTGGTCGCTAATTTAGGTATGATTTACATCGTGTTTACTCATGGTTGGAAAAATGCAGCACAGCGCGACTTATCAGTTACTACATGTCAATATTGATCCGGTTGGGCATATACTATCCAGTAAAGGACAGGTATGTTGCGTGCAACCAAAATTTATTGAAGTGCTGACGGTACTAGCGCGTGCTTATCCGAACGTTGTTGCGAGAGAAGAAATAATAAAAGAGGTTTGGGGAGGGAATCTATTTGTTGGAGAGAAAGCACTTACCAATGCCATTTGGCATCTTCGCAAAACTTTCAAAGCACTGAGTAGCGCCAGCGAAGATGGGCGTGACAAGGAAGATTACGAAATAATAGAAACGATAAGAAAGTCTGGATATAGATTAAAGATTGAACCCATTTTTATAGAAGCCTGCGATACACCCACTAAGCAAAGCTCGACTTTATCGACGCAAGCAGTTGGTGTTGTGGCAATATTATTGATTGTATTTATTGCCTTTCTTTATTTTCAAGTTTTCCAGCCTAAGCAACAACTTGAAGAAGTAACAGACTTCCCAGGTCGTGAGTTATTTCCTAGCACCTCTCCGGATGAACGATACTTGGCATTTGCGTGGCGTAAGTTTGGGAGCCATGCAGGGTTATATTTAAAGAACTTACTGAAACCAGAAGCCCCTCTCAAGGCGCTAACTGATGGTCCTGAAAATGCATCCGTGTCAGTATGGAGCCGAGATAATCAAACCTTATTTTATATAGAGAAACATGCAGGGAAATGTACCATCAAATCGTTACATGTAGTGACGGGTAAAAAGTCAAAAATAGCAAACTGTGTTGCAGACATAACAACCGTTTTAACTTATTCTGCAGAGAAAAACCTCCTTGGATTTATCGCCAAGCAGCCAGCTGGTAACCCAAAAGTAACCTTATTGAATTTAAATGATAAAACAGCAACTGAGTTGGGCTGTGAGTTAGATTGTCAGGGGAGTGAGCTTGAGAGCATAGCTCTTTCACCCGACGCCAAGCAAATAGTGATTAGTCGAAATCTACCCAATGGGCTTGAGAATTTATATTTAAAAAGTCTAGAGACTGGGAAGGAAGTTACTCTACTAAGCGGGCATGACGATTTACGGGGAATAAGCTGGCATCCAACTGATGATTATTTAGTTGTATCATCGATTGAACATGGTGCTCGTACGGCATATAAACTGGCGCTCGATGGTAAAGTGTTAGGGACGCTACCATTTGATGGCCTAAGTTACCCAAGCTTTAGTCGTTCTGGATATTTGTATTTTCATGATTGGAATATTAATACCTCCATTATGAAGCTTGACCTTAATGCGCAAGTTGCCAGTTCACCCTTTCCACTATTACAGTCACAAACTAGTTTTCGTTATCCCAGTTACTCATCGGTATCGGAGCGTTTACTTTTCGTGTCCAATCAATCAGGATTTGATGAAATCTGGGTTTCTAATTTGGAAGGTGATCAACGAAAACAGCTGACTGCGCTGGGACTACAGGCAATGCATCCTGCTTGGTCCCCGGATGGTACTAAAGCGATTTTCACGACAAAGTCACATAAAGGAAGTCAACTTCAACTTTTGGACATGGTTACTCAACAAGTGACACGGTTAGAAACAGGGCTTAAATATCACGGTAAACCCAGTTGGTCTCAAGATGGCAGCTCAATTTATATTTCTGATGGTAATAATGTATTTCGCGTTTTTGTTGATTCAAAAAGCGAACCAGTGAAGTTAACGGCGGGCACCACCGTAGTTGAACATAATGGGGTGTTGTATGTATATAAAAGCGAACCGCAAGAAATGTGGCGTATGGAGATTACAACTGGAGACAAAACGCTTTTATTTAAAAATGCACATTTGGCCTCAAGTGCAAGTTGGTCTGTTTCTGATTCAGGGCTCTATTATTTGTATGTTCAGCGTGGTGATTTTCGTATTAGCTATTTTGACTTTGCCAATAATGCGCACAAAGATATTATCCGAGTTCCAGAGCGCAGCTTTAGCCGAAGTCGCGGTCTTACATACATAGCAGAAAAACAATGGCTGCTATTTACCGGTTATGAAATCCCGCAAGTGGATATAAAACGAATCCAAATGTAGCACTAATAGTGACTTTTGGTTAAGTAACAAAATATAGGCATTTAGCCCTAATTTTAAGGACGTAAACAATGATTGAAGTTGGAAAAAAATTACCACATGCAGAGCTGAGCGAGCTCACCTCTGACGGTATGATTCATCATGAAGTAACGACACTTTTTTCAGGTAAGAAAGTTGTACTTTTCGCAGTTCCTGGTGCCTTTACACCAACTTGCTCAGCATCTCATTTACCTGGTTTTGTCGTGAATGCAGATAAGTTTGTTGAAAAAGGTGTTGATATTATCGCATGTATATCAGTAAACGATGCCTTCGTAATGAAAGCTTGGGGTGATGCACAAAATGCAGAAGCAATTATGATGCTTGGAGACGGCGATGCAAGCTTTACCAAGGCGTTGGGGCTCGAAATGGATACCGCAGCATTTGGCGGTGTGCGTTCGCAGCGTTACGCTATGATTATTGAAGATGGTGTTGTGACAAAGCTCAATGTAGAACAACCTAAGCAATTTGAAGTAAGTAAGGCTGAAGTCATTTTAGACGCGCTGTGATTGCAAAATTTAAAAGCTAGAGTCAAACAGCGAAGCAATCAGCCTGCAATCCGTAAATGATGCTTTAAAACTATATGCTCTAAGGTTGAAGCCAATTGTTTCATGACTCTTGCAACAACATTACCTTGTTTATATCACCAGATAAACCCCATGATATATGATGTTGGTAATCCAAACCTCAGGTTAAACACACTCCATAAATGGAAGAGTACGATATGAGGCAAAATGAAATTGGTTTAGTTATCGGAGAGTTTTCTGCAATGTCAGAGGTCGATAAGTGATGGGAAAGTCGGTTCATAATTTTGATGAGTGTGGTTACGTTCTAAAACCCAAGTTTATATCCTCCACTGAGCTTAATAAGATAAAGCAGGTTGTTTTAGCATTCCATCGAGCCTGGCAGAATGATAATAGTGACTTTTATCAAAATAAGGCAGTCAATTCTGCTTATCTTACCGCACCAAAGTATCTAGACGAACAGCAAAGGCTTGTCCTTTTTAAATTTATTGCCTCTGCTTCACTCTTTAAGCTCGCGTCAACGATATTCACGCGTGAGTTTGGGTTTATGAATACTCAACTATTCTTTAATCCCGTGAATGCAAGCCAACTAAATTATTGGCATCGAGATCCTCAATATCATTTAACCATTGAGGAGCAAAAACAAGCATTGTTGTTGGGGCCTGAAGTTGTTCATTTTCGGTTAGCATTGGAAGATGAACCAGGAATAGAGCTGATCCCGGGTACTCATAAACGTTGGGACTTACCTCAAGAGCTAAATGTCAGGTTAGAACAGGCAGGGTATCGAAACCATAACAATCTACCTAACAGTGAGGTTATAGCGCTAAAGGCCGGAGATCTTCTTGTATTTTCAGCCAATATGATACATCGAGGTGTGTATGGAAAAAATCGTTTAGCATTGGATGTGTTGCTATGTGAGAAGCGCCCAGAACTAATGACTTTTATGAGAAATGATTGCCTGCCAAATAGTATGCAACTTGCTGAAGTAGATTACCCCAATTTATTTTCTTAGTTTGGTAAATAAAAATGAAGCTTTATATGAATGCAAAGCTTCATTTTTATCCATTGACACTATCTAGAACGATTTCCAGTTCCATACAAAGCTTGTGCGCATTCGTTAGTGTCTTTCCAAGTTCCATCTTTGTATAAAACTCGGGTTACGCAAGCTCTAGCATCTCTGAAACTACTCGAGTCTCTACCGTTATCTTTAAACTGACAGTATTGTGTTGTACCACAATCCCAAACGCCTGTAGCGGACGCACTGTAGTTCCATCTAACCTGCTCAATCGGTTTTGTCGATTGAAAACGGAAGCTTACAGTAGGCTTTGGTGACATAACATCATGAGTTACACACATATCTTGCCACTCTTGTGGTGTACTCGTAGGGCTAATTACACATTGTACACTTTCTGAGCTTGAGGCGTGGCCTGAAAAGACAGAAGTCGTGAGAAATACCAAGGCTGATATTGAAAATTTCATACGCATAACCCCTTAGAATGGATTGCTTGACTGCTTTGAGTAATGCCCATTAGCGCAATGGTTTGTATTTTCCCACGTCCCATCTTTATAAAGTACTTTTGTTACACAGGCCGAAGCATTGTAGAACAAATCGTTATTTTGTCTGCCATTATCGCGGAAGCTACAGTATGTACTGCTACCACAGTTCCAGCTCCCTGTAGCGGATGCACTATATGACCAAACCACATCTGCAACATCTTTGTCTGCAATGAATCTAAATGCAACGGAGGGACGGTCTGTGTTAGCCATCGCTGAACAGAAGTCGGGTTCAAAAAACTGTTGTGTACTAGTTCCACCGATCAGGCACTCAACGTGTGCTGCTTCAGCTTGCTGTGAGTAGGTAGTTGTAGCGAGTAAAAGTAGTGTGCTTGAAATTATCGTTTTTTTCATTTTTATATTCCTTATAATTCAAATTATTATTGGTTTGTGATGAGCTCTAGAACCTAGAACCTAAGTTATAAATCGCAGTTGCGCATTCGTTCATACTTTTCCATGTGCCATCTTTGTAAAGTACTCTGGTGACACACGCTGTTGCATCTCTCAAAGGTGAGCTGTCGAGCCCATCATCATAAAAAACACACTCAGTGCTTGGACCACACTCCCATCTACCAGATAATGGTGTGCTGAAACGCCACGTCACATGCTCTACAGGTTTGGATGGTTCAAATTGAAAGCTTACGTAGGGTCTCGAGGATGTTACTCTTTGGCTCCCACAAAAATCGGGTTTCATTTCCTGAGGGGTACTCGTAGGGCTTACAGCGCACAGCACTTGATCTGCTAGTGCATTAGTCGAACAAATTGCTAATCCGAATAGAGCGGAAGTAAGTAATAACTGTTTTATCATTTTTTCTCTCCTTGTTTTTGTTTTGTTACATTTATTTTATTTTGTGTGCGATTGTCAATTTAACTTTAATTACATAAATTTGATTGGGTTGGTTTTTGTACTGAAAAGCGGGGCTTTAGATTGAAAAATAGCCAGTTTAAAGATGGAGATAAATTTTATTGTGCTTCTTATTTAAATAGTAAATGATTGTAAATGGTCAAAGTTTTTTAACGATCAAGAGACGGCCTTAATGAAAGTGATTAGCTCGGGTTACTAATACTTGCCAAGCAAACAGCTTTAGTGCGTTTACTTTCAACTGCTCGTTTACTGTATGTAATGTGATTGTATCGATTTCTCTGATTTAAATATCAGTATGCTAGGCGTTTTCTAAGTGCTCTGGCTAGACAAAGATAAATTATGGGCCCGTTGCGTAGGCCCATATTTGAATTAAGCTGACGTTAGAAGTCGCATTCGTAGGATTGGGTAAGGCTTTCCCATATCGTCAGTTGGTGAGCGCTCATACACTTCAAAACCTTTAGCTTCATAAAAGCCGACGGCTTCGGGGTTTTGCTCATTGACATCAACAAACTGCACATTTTGTGTTTCAAGCGCAAAGTGAAGCAGCTCAGTTCCGACACCTTGTCCTCTGCATTTCGCCAGTACAAACAACATCTCGATCTTTCGGTCATGTATACCGATAAAACCGACGATATTCGCATCGCTATTTTTTACACAGTGCAGCGTAACGTTTGGAAACGCCTGTTCAATAATAATAGGTTTAAAATAAGCGATATCCGCCTCAGTGATAAAATCATGAGTGGCTCGCACAGAGTCTTCCCAAACAGCCAGTAGTTCTTGGTGATCGCTTGGTGTAACTGGACTTATCATCATTTTTCCTTTTGTTTAATAAAACAGTCCAAATGGGTAAAGCGATAAACAAAAGGAAGATTGGCCAGCGGGACGAGCATAACATACCCGATGCATGAAGGGTACAACGGGTATATTCAGATAAATTACTTGTATGTGGTTGTGTAGATAGTGCGCCCTTAACTATTCATCTAGTTGAAAAAATGCAACCTGATCGGTAAGTAGTTTGGCTTGATTTTCCATATTTCTACCTGAACGAGATGTTGTTTCAACCAGAGTAACGTTCTGCTGAGTAATATTATCCATTTGCGCGATGGTGGTGGAAACCGCAGCTATCCCTTCAGCTTGCTCTTTCCCAGCGTTATCTATGTCAGCCACCATTTTGCTCACCTCGGCAATTGATTGCATTAGCTCATCGAAAGTCGTGCCAGACTCGTATACAAGTTTGCTGCCTTGCGCCACAGCATCAACGCTATTTTTGATCAATGCTTTGATTTCACGTGCCGCTGATGCACTACGTTGAGCAAGGTTTCTTACCTCTCCGGCAACCACGGCAAATCCGCGTCCAGCCTCACCAGCCCGGGCTGCTTCAACGGAAGCATTGAGTGCTAAGAGGTTGGTTTGGAAAGCGATTTCGTCAATGACACTGATAATGTCAGAGATTTTCGTGCTGTAAGATTCGATTTTACCTACTGCGGTAATGGCATCATCAATCGATGCTTTACCTGAGTGTGCTTTTTCTCTAACAATAGTCGCTTTCTCTGCGGCATTGCTTGCGCTACTCGCATTCTTTTTAACCGTAGCGGTAAGCTCTTCCATAGTAGCGGCGGTTTCTTCTAAGCTCGCCGCTTGATTTTCAATGCGGCTATTGAGTTCTTCGTTGTTATTCGCGATTTGTTTAGCTACATCAAACACTTGCTCTGCACCGTTGTTTATGGTGTTAACTAAATCACTTAATTTGTCGAATAATCCGTTCATCGCTTGTTGCAGCACCGAGAACTCGCCACCTAAGCGGTGGGTGATCCTATGTCTTAAATCACCTTGTTCCATTGCCAAGATAGCATCTTTAATATGTTCAACCGCTTGTTTTTGTTCTGTGATATCCGTTGCATATTTAACGACTTTAAAGGGGCGGCCTTGTTGATCGAGGATAGGGTTATAAGACGCTTGGATCCATACCTCTCGACCTTGTTTTGCCAACCTTAAGTATTGTCCTGAGTCGAACTCACCTCGGTTGAGCTTTTGCCAAAATTGCTGGTATTCAGAGCTAGTGGCTTGTTCGTGTGTAGCAAAAATACGGTGATGTTTACCTTTGATTTCGTCAAGTGAGTACCCCATCGTATCTAGGAATGACTCATTGGCCCATAAAATAGTACCATCCATTGCAAACTCAATGACGGCTTGTGACTTACGAATGGCTTGAAGCTGACCATCAAAATCAGCAGCAGTGGCCTTTTGCTCGGTAATGTCCGTTGCGAACTTAACGACTTTTATCGGCTTGCCTTGCTCGTCTAAAATTGGGTTGTAGGTGGCACTAATCCAGATTGCTTTGCCACCTTTGCCGAAACGGTGAAACTCTCCGGCTTCAAATTGGCCCTGTTTTAAACGCTGCCAGAATGCTTTGTATTCACTGCTTTGCGCGTAAAAGCTGTCGACGAACATGCTGTGATGCTTGCCAATGATTTCTTCTTTCTTGTAGCCCATAACAGACAGGAAATTTTCATTTGCTTTTAAAATATTACCTTGCAAATCAAACTCGATAACAGCTTGCGAGCGATTGATGGCTTTGAGTTGTCCGGCAAAGTCGAAAGACGCCAGTTTTGCTTGAGTAATATCGGAGGCATATTTGACGATTTTGTCCAACTGGCCATTTTCGTCATAGATGGGGGTATACGTTGCTTGGATCCACAGAATGTTTCCTGATTTGGTTAGACGTTTAAACTCACCTGATTGATGTTTACCTTGTCGTAAAGCGTGCCAAAAGTCTTGATATTCGCTGCTCTCAGCTTCTTCTTGTGCCACAAAGAGTCGATGGTGTTGACCTTGTATTTCACTTAATGTGTAACCAACCGCATTTAAAAATAGCCTGTTTGCAGTCTTTATGTTGCCGTAAGAGTCAAACTCAATAACGGCTTGAGTTTGTTTGATGGCATCAACTTGCCCTTGAAAGTCAGCGGCTTTTGATTTTTGTGCGGTGATATCTGAGGCATATTTTACGACTTTGATAGGTCTATTGTGTTCATCAAAAATTGGATTATAAGTGGCTTGGATCCATATCGTTTTACCTGATTTTGTTTGCCTTGCGAATTCACCTTCAAAAAATTCGCCATTATTTAAGCGTTGCCAAAATGCTTGATATTCCTCACTGGCTGCGTAGTCATCCTTAACAAACAGACTGTGATGCTTGTCTTGTATTTCTTCTAAGCTGTATCCCATAACGGACAAAAAGTTGTCATTCGCGCTCAGCACTTTACCGTGCATGTCGAACTCAATAATCGCAAAGGACGCTGATAAAGCTTGTAAATTTGCACTCATGTTGGCAATGTTGGTGAGGTAATGACCGATGTCAGTCGCAATAACTAAAATTCTGCCTTCTTGAGTACGTGATAGCTCCAGTAACAACTTCTTCGGTTTGTTGTCATTCGCTGTATTGAAAGAGAGCTCAACCTTTGCATGTGCTTGGTGCTCAAGTTTAGCGAGTCCACGCTTAAGTACGGCGGCATCTTCTGAGGTGTGACATATAAAAGCGAGTGACTTCAGCTCGTGGGTAACTGGGTATTCGAGTAAACGGTTAAAGGCTGGACTAACCTGAAAAATATCTGTTTGATAATCCACTTCTAAGTAAGGGGTTGTTGCCTTAAAGTGTTGAAATAGCGCTGTATCTTGTCCATCTTGCTTTTTTGCTTTTCCCAAGCCAAACGTAATCATATATAAGCCACCCGTAGCGGTAAATTTTAACAATATTAACTATAGTAAAGTTGCTTAGGTCCGCCACAAAATAGCCGCAAAACAAGCATATAATCGTGCGACTTAAAGCAAATTACCATCACGGATAATAAGGGTATAGCCGTAACTCAAATGTCTTGGTAAAATCTTCGCCAATTTTTATAAAAACGAGCATTAAGATGGGCAGAGCATTTGAAGTCCGCAAAAACGCCATGGCAAAAACGGCGGCGGCAAAAACAAAAGTAAACTCAAAATACGGAAAAGAGATTTACGTTGTTGCTAAAAATGGCGGCGCAGATCCTGAAACGAACTTGTCACTACGTCGTTTAATCGACAAGGCAAAGAAAGATCAAGTTCCTGCACACGTTATTGATAAAGCAATCGAAAAAGCGGCAGGCGGTGCAGGTGAAGATTACACGCCAGCGCGTTACGAGGGTTACGGTCCAGGCAACAGCATGATCATCGTTGACTGTTTAACAGACAACATGAACCGTACTATCAAAGATGTTCGCTTACCGTTTACCAAAACTGGTTCAAACTTAGGTAACCCAGGTTGTGTGGCGCATATGTTTGACCACTTTGCAATCTTAGGATTTGCAGGTGATGACGACGAGTCAGTTTTGGAAGCGCTAATGATGGCTGATGTTGATGTTACTGACGTAGAAGTTGAAGACGGCCAAGTTTCTGTTTTCGCACCTCACACTGAATACTTCAAGGCGAAAACTGCACTGACAGAAGCGTTTGAGGGGATCACGTTTGAGGTAGACGAAATCACTTGGGTGCCGCAAACTCACGTAGAAATTGAAGATCCAGAAGCAATCGAGACATTCGAAAAGCTAATCAATATGCTTGAAGATGTGGATGACGTACAAAACGTTTACCACAATGCGATTGTCAAAAGATAAGCCGCTTATCGATATAGCGCGGCATATTGCGCAAATAGTTAAGGCCGACATCGTTCGGCCTTTTTATTGCCTATGCTTTACACCTCGCGACATTAGTTTTTATCATGGCAACAGGAAACAATAATAGTAGCGTTTGCGAACCAATATAGATGACCCAATTAACGTGCCTTGCAATAGGAAAGTAGCCATCCCCTTGGTTTGCGAACAGCCAAAATTGACCGATAACAGCATCCGCTAGCATTGCTAGGATAAAGCCGCTTGCAACTGCGTAGTTGGCTTTTTCGTTGAATTTAACGTTTTGAATAATAAGCCAAAAACCAAATACACCGAGCAAGGTCACTAATAAGCTATAACTTGCGCTCAACAGCAGGGAGTATTGGCTTATCGTGGGTAGGTACATCATTTGATAGCTAAGCGACGATAACGTAATAGACACCACAACCAATACGGTCGCGGTTGCTAATGTTAATGCAAATTCCCGCCTTAAAAACCGAATAAGCAGTCCAAGTAAAAGCCCATAGCCAAGGGCAAAAAACCAAATGGAGTCGATCAAGTAGTCATGCCTTATGGTTTGATCTTGACGATGATAAAGCTCAAAGAAATTGAAGTTGACGATATCTCCGCAAGTACATAAGAGCAGGGCTATCCAACAGAGTTTTATGTCTTTGTGCAAACTGCTGGGGCTAGTAGCCAAGCTTGTTTTACGAACATGCCACCCTAATCGCAGCACAAGAAGTAGTACGGCTGATGGTAAAATCCATTGAAATAAGGCTTGGTGACTTTGCCAAAGTGGGCTGCTGCCAAGCAATGACGTAACCGTTGCAATGCCAAGTAAAAGCAATGTGATAGGTTTATAGTGGACGGTTTGCAGTATATTATTCACAGTCATTCCTTGTTGGCAATTATGACAAGCTGTTTAGAGGCTCGTTTTTCACCTTATGCAAAGTGTAATAATTATCTGCGTAATTGCCTCTTGCTGTATCAATTTACAGTACAATCATTTACAGTATTTGTCTTGCAGATCTATTACATTGCTACTTTTTATAAGGGTAACTCGTTCATGTCTAATCTTAAACTCAATATAGCGCTTTCATGCTCAGTTCTTGCATTGGCTTTTTCTGGGTTTAATGTCATTCAAACCAAATTAGCAACCTCTCCTGTGGCAACGCACGTGTATCAGAGTCCTACTCAACAGCCTCACTATAATGCAACTCAGTATACGCAGGGCACTCAGATTTCAACTGACGAGTCTGAACAAATTGCTCAGTTAATGGCTCGGATCAATAAACTTGAAACGAGGTTACAGGCGTTGTCGATGGAAAAATCAGATTTACTCTCTGAGCAGGCGCCGGATGAGTTTGAGTCTTTAATCTTCTCTTTGATAGAAAAGCGTGAACAGCAGAAAATCGACGAGATGAAAGCAGAAAACCCCATTTATGGCTTTTATGAAGACTTACCCGAAGACTACGAAATGCGGATAAAAACTGATCCTGAGTACGCAAGTCAAATCAGCAACGACTTAAAACAGAAAATTCTAAATAACAGTTTGCCGGCGGCAGAACGTTTAGCGGCAATGAGTCAGCTGCAAATGAACATGTTTATGCTAAATCGCAATGAATTAGAGCAATATGATTATCAAGCAGTAGAATCTATCCTCAATATGACGCATAACATGAGTGATGAAAAGTTGAGGCTACAGGCGCTTGAGCTTGTGTCGCGTACACCTATCGTTGATGAGCGTTTGTCACAATCGTTTGTGAAAATGTTAGAGCAAGAGCCTAATGATTACGTGAAAAGTCTCGCTGCAGAAGGGTTGATGTCACAGTACTTCCAGTCCGGCGCCGATCCAAAGCAGCAGCAAAGGATCGCACAAGATTTGCTGTCTCTCTACGAAAATGCATCGGATCCTAAGGTTAAAGCCATCCTCAAGAACTTGATGGGCGATGAGCGTATGCTAGAGGAGCTAAAGCGCCAGTCTAACGGCTGACGTACATTAAGGCTAACTGAGTGAGAAGCTGAGCTTTACCAAACTTTAGTACTTTTAGTAATAGTTGCACTTGGGTGTTCAGCTTAATCCTCGACTCTAGTTAATTAATACCGAAAATCAAGGAATGATAAATGCAAATCGTTGCACTTGATGCGAGTTTTCCATCGCTTGATACATTAATAGCAGAAATCGATGCGCTGATGAATTCGCTATACCCTGCTGAAAGCAACCAGCTATCGGCATTGCAAGAGTTATGCTCACCTACTGCGCATTTTATTGGCATTGTCCAGCATGACGAGATCATTGCTTGCGGCGCAATCGTCGAAAAGCATCATGATTGTCTCTATGGTGAGTTGAAAAGACTGTATGTAAAGCCAAATCATCGCGGTCTTGGTTTATCAAAAGCAATCTTGTCCGAGTTAATCGCTTTTGCAGATAATCGTCAATATCCACTGATACGGTTAGAAACCGGAGTTAAGCAACCAGAAGCCCTCAGGTTATATGCGCAGTTTGGTTTTATCGAAAGAAAAGAATTCGGTGATCACAAATCGGATCCGCTGTCTGTCTATATGGAGTTAAAACTTGGAAAATAAGCAGTTAGATATAGAATACGAAGTAATCAAGGAACATATCAATGAATTTTCGACCCCCATCACGTTTAAACAAGGTGCGAGATTGATCGTTGGTGAAGAATATGAAGGCGAAGAGGGGTGGGACAATTGGTTTTTCTGTGAAACTGAGGAGCAAGTGTCTGGTTGGGTACCTGCTCAAGTGTTTCGCTTAGTCAACCCCAAACAAGGTGTTGCATTAATGGACTATACCGCTCAGGAACTATCGGTAGTTCAAGGTGAACACTTGTTGGGTCATAACCAACTCAATGGTTGGGTGTGGTGCTCAAGTAAAAAGTCAGAGCTGCAAGGTTGGGTACCGCTTCGTAATCTAACACCAATCTAGCGGATGTTGCTTTTTAGCAACACCTCTCTTTTTCCTCTGCTACTTTTTTAAAATACTTCTGTTTTTCGTCAGTTTCCTGCTCACTCCGTCACTTTTATAGCAATTGCTTTGGGATGAAAACCTATTTTAATGTGTTGATTTTTAATTCTTTTTATTTGTTTTCTGATTTTTTAGGAAAGATAAGGAAAAATTTTCGATATTTTTATAAAAATTTTTTCTGGCGGTTCTGCTCAATACCGAATGTGAATGATTGTCGCATGAAACTTAACCGCTTTGGGCTGCACTTAGATCCTAATTTTTTAAGGTGTTGCTTTTATGCGACAGTTTAACTTATTGAAAATAAATAAGTTTTAATTTTATCTCGACATCTCCTGTTGCTAAATGGCAACAATCTCACTGAATCCATCCTTAATGAAAATTCATCTTTGTTTTTAACTTGTTGATTTTTATATTCTTTTAAACTTTGGCATCAAAGTTGGAATAGTTATCTCGAAAGCAAAAAACATTCGCTTCAACACAAACCAACGTAGAGAAGCAGAAACGACAAGTTTAGAAATATGAGAGGAACTGATTATGAAAACTTTAGCAATCGCACTATCAGCAGCTGTACTTTCTTTCGCATCAGTAGGTGCTCACGCAAACTCTGAGTTTGATAAATACGATGTTGATGGAGATGGTTACATCTCACTAGGCGAATCAAAAGCAAATCCAAATTTGATGGCGCAGTTTAAAGACCTTGACGCCGACCAAGACGGCCAATTAAGCCAGTCTGAGTTTGATAACTTTGAAGGCTAGTCACAAGCCGACGACATAATAGCAGAGTTTAAAATATACCCCAATTTAAGGAAAAGATTATGAAAAACGTATTAGCAGCACTATCAATCGCAGGTTTATCAATGGTTTCAGCATCAGCACTAGCTGGTGGCGATTTTGAAAAATTGGATACTGATGGCAACGGTTCAATCAGTGTAGCAGAAGCAAGTGTGAGCGCTTCATTAACTGAGCAGTTTGCAGATCTAGACACTAACGCAGATGGTGAGCTAAGTAAGTCTGAATACGCAAATTACGAAGGCTAATTTAGCACTGAGTTTAACAATGGGTTAGGCCACGTGCCTGACTCAAAAAATAACACAATTGAAGGATTAGATTATGAAAAACGTACTAGCAGCACTATCTATCGCAGGTCTATCAATGGTTTCAGCATCAGCACTCGCTGGTGGCGATTTTGAAAAACTAGATACTGATGGCAACGGTTCAATCAGTGTAACTGAAGCAAGCGTAAGCACTTCGTTAACTGAGCAGTTTGCAGACTTAGACACTAATGCCGATGGCGAGCTAAGCAAATCTGAGTACGCGAACTACGAAGGTTAATCGCTAGGTGGGCGTAGCGCCCACTGCCTTTAACACCATTACGAAAACGACAGAAGGATTGGACTATCATGAAAAACGTATTAGCAGCACTTTCAATTGCAGGTTTAACATTCGCTTCAGCTTCTGCATTAGCTGGTGAAGATTTCACTAAATATGATACTGACGGTAACGGCACTATCAGCATGACTGAGGCAAAAGTAAATCAGTCCCTTGCAGAGCAATTTACGCAACTAGACAGTAATGCCGACGGTGAGTTAAGCGAGTCTGAATTCGCA
The DNA here is from genome assembly GCF_030291895.1 of Pseudoalteromonas sp. JC3. Classification (NCBI taxonomy): domain Bacteria; kingdom Pseudomonadati; phylum Pseudomonadota; class Gammaproteobacteria; order Alteromonadales; family Pseudoalteromonadaceae; genus Pseudoalteromonas; species Pseudoalteromonas sp. JC3. Next base: position 818,177 of record NZ_CP127856.1, read on the forward strand.
AATTACCAAGGCTAATCAAGCCGTCCAAAAGCAAATCATATTTAGGAAATTTTAGGAGCAGAACGATGAAAAATGTACTTATCGCAATATCAATCACAGGTCTAACATTGGCTTCAGCAAATACTATTGCTGGTGAAGATTTCGCAAGCTATGACACAGATGGCAACGGTGCTATTAGCATGAGCGAAGCAAAAGTAAATACAGCGCTTATCGAACAGTTTAAAGACTTAGATGTAAACGCTGACGGAGAACTAAACGAAACTGAGTTCTCTAACTTTAAAGGTTAATTTGCGACTAGAGCCGCAATGAGAGACGGGCATAGTGAGGAGAATGGCTATGAAACTTAGAACGGTATGTGCAACGACCATAGGTGTATTGGTGAGCACGATGGCACTGGCAGCAACCTTGTCATTTCAAGATGTAGACAAGGATAAAGACGGGCAGATCAGCCAGCAAGAAGCATCAGTATCATCAACACTACTTGGTCAGTTCGAGAAGCTAGATGCAGACAAAAATGGTCAGCTAAGTGCTTCTGAATTCTCTAACTTTAAAGGCTAGGAGGTCACAATGAAAAAGTTAGCAACAGCAATTACAGCCGCCACAGTACTTTTTGCCGGCTCAGCAATGGCAGCAGAATTTAACGATTTTGACTTAGACAAAGATGGTTTTATTTCTAAAAGTGAAGCGTCACTGTCAGAATCTCTTGCTTCAATCTTTGATAAGCTCGACAGCGACGGAGATGGCAAACTGTCTGAGAAAGAATTTAATCAGTAAGCAAGTGGCAATCCAAAGCGCCACGCCTCCCCAAGCTCGACTTTGTGGTCGGGCTTTTTTATTTCGAGCTACTAGACAGCTTAAGGTGTAGATAGGGAATGGATTAACTTAATTCATTCATTGATCCAACGAAGCTCGCGGATCCATTGCTGCATTTTAGGAAAACCTTGCTTTGGGCAAGTCATATCCCACGCACTGAGTAATGGGTAGCCGAATCCGTTTCCTTCCCTAAAAGCAATTACGAAGCTAGCGCTAGCGCCTTTATAGCCATCCTTATGTAATACGACCTCTAGAGGCAATCCAATATATTGGATGGCAGCAACCGACCAAGCAATGGCGGCCATTTCTTCGCCTTGCATGGCTTGTTTCTCTCGGCCATTTTTTAGGCCATTTTTATACACATCTTCATGAAGTTGGCCGCGGAATATTGGCTCGCATACGGCGATATGGCCAGCTTCGTGCAATATATCACCTGGATATCGCAATTTCTCATTATCAATATAGAGCGTGCCCATTACCGTTTTTAGACCCGGTAAAAACGTATTTTCCTCGACTTCATGAAATCGAAAAGGTAGCTGGATTTCGGTGAGAAAATCACAAATGCGTTTAGTATGCTCGTGCATGGTAATTCCTTTAATTGGCCAACTTACATTTTTAAGTGAGTTTAACCTAATGTTTCATTTGCGCAAATTACCATTAATTACAACTTATTATAGAGGTAGCTTGATCACCGCTAGCATTTCACCATCTTCTTCATTGATTCCAATTTCTTCAAAGCCAAAGCTCGCGTAAAACGATTTTGCAACGGGGTTGCTCGGTACATAACAGATTTCTATGGTGGTAAGGTTTGGTGTCTGCTTGATTTCTTCGAGTGCGAGGGTGAGCGCTTTACGCCCAATCCCTTGTTGCTGAAATTGCTGATCAACCATAAAGCGCCAAATGGAGATGCGCTCTATACTCTCTTGTACCCACATTAGCATCCCAACAGCTTCATCATCTTGATAAATTGCGCGTGTGGTATAGCCATCATTAAATGTTGATTCCACGATGGAAAACATGTTGCAGGCTACCAAATCTTGCTGCTCAGGGCTGACATCTAAATCGCAAATGGCTTCGTAGTTTTGTTTATCAATGGCTCTTAGAGAGATATTCATCACGGCGTCCTTGTATTGTTATAGAAACACTATTTCAAATATGGTTGTTTTGGCAAGAGAAAGTTTGCTTTATTAGCCGCACAATCATTGACCGTTAAGCGCTTCTTCCCCACACTGGAAAGCACCTTCGGCTTTATGTCGTTTTGCCTAAAACAAGGACCTTGTGATGCAGCTTAGCAGATTACTTAATATCTCCATTCCTATGATCCAAGCGCCAATGGCAGGTGTGCAAAATTGGCGCTTAGCGGTCGCAGCGACCAATGCCGGAATACTCGGTTCAATCCCTTGTGGGATGCTGAGTAAAGAGCAGGTCGTTGTAGAAATTGAGCATTTTAAAGCATATGCTTCAGGCCCATATAACCTTAACTTTTTTTGCCATGAGATGCCGGAGCCTGATCCTTATCAGCAAGACAAGTGGAAGAAAAAGCTGGCTTCATATTACGATGAGCTTGAGTTAACACCTACTGATGAAATGGGGATCTTAAGACGCCCATTTGATAGGGAAATGGCTGAGGCCATTGCGCCTTATAAACCTCCCGTGATCAGTTTTCATTTTGGGCTTCCTGATACTGAATTGGTCGAGCTCGTAAAATCGTGGGGGACGACTATTTTGTCTTCCGCAACGACCTTGGAAGAGGGAATATGGTTAGCTGAAAATGGTGCAGACATTGTGATAGCGCAAGGGATTGAAGCGGGTGGGCACAGGGCAACCTTCACCGAGACAAAACTTGAGTCTCAACTGCATACTCGACAATTGGTAACTATCCTTAGTGATGCGCTATCTGTGCCTGTAGTGGCTGCCGGGGGGATTGCTTCTCATCATGATGTTACTATGATGCACGAATTGGGTGCCTGTGGAACACAAATCGGCACTTGCTTCTTACTGTGTGATGAAGCAAGCACCTCTTTGGTACATCGTGATGCACTTAAATCACTGGCTGAGCCGTCTGCCGTGACCAATGTGTTTTCTGGTCGCCCTGCCCGTGGGATTGAAAATCGGCTAATGATAGATCTTAACTTCATTAACGAAGACGTACCGACTTTTCCATATGCATCAGCTGCTTTGACGCCATTGCGCGCTGCTGCTGAAAAGCAAGGATGCGGCGATTTTAGCCCCCTTTGGGCAGGCGTTAACCGCCAAGGTTGCATGGAAGTCAGTACACAAGAGATGGTAGAACATCTATGGAATGTTAAATAAAACATTTAAGTTAACAAATTTGACACATTTCGAGTTTATGCTCTAGCGTTTTATGACAAGGCCAACTCTGTTGTGCCTTGCTCTTTGTTACCTACGTAAGTCGATTATTTGCTTGGGTGACGTATTCGTTATGACAATAATAAACACGGAGTCGTGCATGAGACATTCTATTTTAACCGCAGCGTTATTTGCCTCTTTTTCATCACTGGCAACCCCTACTTGCCCAAGTATTACCGCATTAGAAACCCATTATGCTGCACCTAATATGGTCAAGCGTAGCTTTTCTAGCTCGTTTAACAAATACTTATCTTGGTTGCCGAGTTACCATATGGTGCACGATCAAGTAACCGCTGCCGGTGCTACAACTCAGATCACTGCTAAATTTGACTACGGTAGCATCACTCATAAAGACTTGGAATTCGAGTCGGTGGAGTTTTACTACCGTGCTGAGTCGGACACAAATTGGCAGTATCTTGGTGAGCAAACCACCAATGGCGATGGCAAGGCGTTTATCACCTTGCCCGAGTTATCGGCAGGGCAGTATCGTATATACGCAGGCGTACCAGCTGATGGCACCGGTGCACAAGGTTATGTCACGGTTGTTGAGCCAGGTACTCAAGCGGTCCTGTTTGACATCGATGGCACATTAACCGAATCCGATGCCGAGCAAATAGGCGACTATACAGGAATAGATCATGCCGACCCCAAAGATGGCGCCTATGATTTAGTTCGTCACTATCTTGATTTGGGCTATCAGCCCGTATTCTTAACAGCCAGAGTGTATTGGTATGCTAAAGGGACGCGCGGTTGGTTAAATTGGATGGGCTTACCGCAAGGCTTTCTACGCACATCACTCAGTAATGAAACCAGTTTGTTTAAAACAGCAGAATATAAAACTGCGGAGATTAATCGCTTAAAGGCGCAGGGCATTGATGTCGTTCGTGCTTATGGTAATGCCAAAACAGATGCTGAAGCCTTTATCAAAGCGGGGATCCCAGCTTCAGAGGCGTTTACTATTGGCTCTGATGCCGGGTATTACGGTACCACAGCTATTACCGGCAATAGTTACCAAGTGCATTTAGGTGAGCTCACAACTTATCCTCATGCTGACTGCTTGTAGACCTTACCCTCGATTGAATCTAATTTTTAGAAATTCGCGAAAGGAGCCGTATTTTGGCTTCTTTTGGGGGTACCCTGTGCGTGCTAACCTCTGGGCCTAGGTACTAACTTACACTGCCATTATTTACTTTTGTTTACGTAACATTCATCAAAATTTCATTTTTCACACTATTCTGGCTTGACCTCTGACCATTGTAATCTAAAGTTTATTTGTTACTAAATTGTAATAATTGGAGCAAGTACATGAAAAGGTTAATTCTCAGCGCCCTGCTTGGGTTGCTATCGATCGTTACCTCTCCCGCCCACAGCGGTGAGGAATTAGAGTATCCCGTGGTATTAGTTCACGGTCTGTTTGGTTTTGATAATCTGCTCGGAGTAGATTATTTTTATCGCGTACCACAAGTGATCCATGATGAAGGTGGGCAGGTTTATGTTGCAGAAGTATCATCAGCCCATAATTCAGAATTGCGTGGTGAGCAACTACTAGAGCAAGTTGCGTTGGTTCGAGCATTAACGGGTAAAGACAAAGTTAATTTAATTGGTCACAGCCAAGGTGCGCAAACTATTCGCTACGTTGCCTCAGTTAAACCTGAGTGGGTGGCCTCAGCGACTAGTATTGGTGGCGTAAACTGGGGTAGCCGTTTTGCTGATGTTGTTCGCGGTGTAGTAGACAATGGTTCATTTTCGGAGCAGTTTTTAGCGTCGCTTGCTAACGGCCTTGCGGGGTTGATTGATTTGCTATCTGGTAAAGCCACCGCACCAAAAGACGCACTCGAAGCACTAGGTGCTTTGACCACGGCTGGCACATTAGCATTCAACCAAAAATACCCAGAGGGTGTGCCAAGTCATTATTGTGGCGAAACGCAAAGTCTAGCGAGCAATGGCGTGCATTATTTTTCATGGAGTGGCAGCAAAGCATGGACCAACGTATTTGACCCCGCTGACAACGCACTTGCACTGTTCTCTCAAGTTTTTGATGAGGCCAACGACGGCCTAGTATCAGCTTGTTCTAGTAATTTAGGTCAGGTGATCAATAACCAATTCAAAATGAACCATTTAGATCAGGTAAACCACACCATTGGTATTCATCACTTGTTCGAAACAGACCCATTAACCGTTTATCGCCAGCATATTCGCCGCTTAAAAGGTTTGGCGCTATGAAAAAGTGGGGCCTTTTGCTAATCATTTTGACTATGCTGTCGCTGGTTTATATCGAGAGTGAACAGCAAGAGACGCCGCGTCATGTTCCCCGGTTCGCGGAGTTATCTGAGCTGAAAAATGATGCGCATAAGGTCCCACAACCCACAAGGAGTGCATCTGTAAGCGTACATTGTGAGACCATTAATAAACAGCATAAGCATCAAATCGACGATTGGCTTTTTGAGCTACAAAACCATAACCAAGCCGAGCAGTGGCAAGCTTATCTGGAATTATTACCACAATGCCTTCACGAAGTTGCAGGTCTCTACGTGCAATTTAAGCAGGCCTTAATTGATGTGGATACGCATCTTAATCTACTAGAACGTGTTGAGCTGCTACACGCACTGCAGCGGCAATTTTTTACGGATGAAGTGATAGCAGTTTGGTTTGAAGATGCTAATGCGTGGGATACTCAAGCTTTGAGTCGCTGGCAAATTTTGTCAGACGCATCTATATCTGAATCGCAAAAGCAGCAATTAATTGAGACGCATATCAGTGGGCTTCCAAAGCGTGAACAAGTGTTATTTCAAACCTCAGCCCAGTTACACACCCTAAACGCAAACTGGCAGCAAAAACACTATAACGAACTAAGTGCTGAATATGGCGATAAAGCCGCAACTCGTATACTTGAAGTCCAGAAGCAACAACAGCATTGGCAGCAAAAACTACAAAGCTTTATGCTGCAAAAGCAAAATATTCTAGCCGAGCTTGGTGATAGCCAAATCGCAAAAGAAAGAGTCGAGTTACTACTCAAACAAACCTTCACGGAGAACGAGCAAAAGCGAGTTGCTGTATTGGTTAAGTGATAATTTTTTAGTTATTGATAAGATGTATAGGCCGGTTACATGGAGCAGCCGAACCAGCAGCCATGAGCCCATCTTGATAACTGGTCAATACAATCAAACAAGCAGTAAAACATGAAAATTGAACCAAACCTGTGGCAGCTTTATTTACAAGTATATTTTCAACCGTTACGGCCAACCCGCTTTGATACACGGGGCGCTATCTTGAGCCTTTGGAATCCACATGGAAACGTACTTTGTGAAGATAAAAATCAGCGCTTATCACGATTTTGGCAAGGGGCTTTACAACGCGCAAATGTGCCTTATCAGTTGCTGTGGGGCGGTGATCAGCAAATGCAATATCGAGAGTTAAGTGTTTATATAAAGTGTGATTTAGCATCGGGGTTTCGGTGGGCGGCACGATTAAACCAATTGGGATTTTATTTTGTCGAAAATAATCACTTGCACCTCTATAACAGTAGCGATAAAGCACAAAGCGATGTGGTGACGGATAAGTTCGCATCTCGGCTTTGCTTTGTAGCATTGCCTAAAAATAACTCTGGATGTCTAGCTGCGCGAGGCGCTGTTTAGCCGTTTAATAACAGGGCTATCGATAAAGATAATGCTCAGTTGAGAGATCGAGTGAAGAGGCGATTCAATCAAGTTGCCTCACGCCGTTTCACCGATTTCTTCATCCACCAAGCTTTTTATTTCCTGCCTCACCCACTGGTGGATTGGGCTATTGTGATGAATGAGATGCCAAAATTGTTCAACTTGAAAATCGGCAGTGTGGAACGGTAAATCGGCTACCGTGATGTCATAACGTCTACTTAAATGAGTGACCAGACGCTTTGGTAAAGTGGCAATCAGATCCGTGTTAATCAATAACTCCGGCACCATCGAAAAATGTGGTAAAGATGCCACTACTTCTCGCTGAGCATCCAACCTTTTTAGCTCATGATCCATATCCGTTTTGCACAAGCCATTACCAGAAACGATGAGATGTCGGCTCTGGCAATAGCGCGCTAACGTCATAGGCTGATGAGCCCATTGATGCTGACAACACATTACTATGGCATAATTGTCATTAAATAAACGCTGTTTAAATACGTTGGTGGGTGTCTCATCTGTGGAATACAGTAATAAATCCGCCACCTTTTCCAAGTAGTCATGAAGCGGTATAAACGAGTTGTAAGACACAATTTGTAATTTCAAATTTGGAGCTCGCTGTTGCAAGCGCGCCAACAATTTCGGCACAATCATCATCATTTCGAAATCCAGCGCCCCTATAGTGAACACGCCCGAGTATTGCAGAGGGTCAAACTCATCATCCACCAACATATGACGAATAGTAGTGAGTGATAGCTCCAGTTCGCTACGAAGGCGCTCGCCTTTTGCAGTTAAACGGTACTCATTTTTCACCTTTACCAACAATGGATCACCAAATTGCTTTCGCAAGCGCATCAGGGCTCGGCTCACTGCTGGCTGGCTCATGTTTAATGCATGAGCGGCTTGACTAATATGCTTGTGGATCAACACCTTCTCTAAGATCGTTAACAGATTTAAGTCAATACTGCGTAGATTCAACTCAGGTACACCCATGCCATCACCGTATAAAATTATGCGTAAATGATCTACATACTATAACAAACATGCATTTTTGATATGTTTGTTTTTGTTTTATCTTTTTTTCATCTTATTGAGGAGAGAAAAATGAAACTACCCACCCTAGCTTTAACCCCTATTGCTGCTGCAGTGTTTACTTTTAATGTCAGTGCGTTAGGCCATGACCATAATAACCAACACGCGATTTTATTCCCTGGTGAAACGGCTCAAATCGAAGTTGAACCATCAGCAAAGCACTCGCTGAAAATCGGCCAAAAAATCAATAACCTTTATGAACGCCAGTTTGATGACAGTAAATTCACTGTACAGAAATTGGGTAAAAACACCTACTGGATCGGAGTAAATTACTACAACGCTACCGTTGTGGTGTCCAAAGACTCGGTGTTGCTGATTGACCCTCTTGGTGATGGTCGTATTGATGCGCTGTTTCGAGGTATTCAATCCATCACCAATAAGCCGATCACAGCTATTATGTACTCTCATTATCACCTAGATCATGTAGGTGGAGGTAATCAACTTATTGACTTAATTAAGAAAAATTACCCAAGGGTGGGGCGTGTCCGTGTTATCGCGAGTCAAACCGTTGCTGACAAGATCAACCTTCACGCTGAATTGAACGAAAACGGTGTGAGAACCCCTAAAGTTCCTGCACCAAATGAAGTGTACGATTTGAAAAGAGCTAGAACGGTCAAATTTGGCTCAATAAGGCTGAAGATGATGGCACCAGAAGGTTCTGGTCACACACCAGATAACACGATGATTCTAATTCCAAGCGATCGCGTGCTGCATTTCGCTGACATGATTAACCCTGATCAACTGCCGTTTTACAATTTCGCGGGAGCGGAAGATTTCCATGGTTACGAAGTGGATCTACAAAATCTTCTGAGGAAACCGCTCAGTAAGCACTGGAACTTTATTAATGGCGGCCATGGCAATATAGGCTCAAAAAAGGACGTAAAAGATCTGCTGGAATACATTGCTGATGTTAGAACGGAAGTCGGTAAACAATTAGAAGTTGCGCCCTACACCCCAATTTTTAGTGACGGCAACCACTTCGTTTGGTTCAAACGCTGGCAAGAAGAGATCATCAATAATGTGCATTCCGAGCTAGCGAACAAATATGGGCACATGTATGGTTTCGATTCAGGTGCGGTGGAAACCCACGCAGCCATCATTTTGGCTGATATGATTGATCATTAAGTTCACTCGGCGCGCTAAGCGCCGATTTTTTGTGCATCAACTAAATTGAAGAATCGGCTCTCTACCTGTTGCATAAAGCCAACTACCCATGGCCAGTAAGATAAATTATCAACCATATTTGTCTACCCGAGGGTCTCTAGTACCTGAAACTAATTTACAAATTGTCTGGTGAAAACACTGCGGGCATGTGGTGCGAAAACGCATGTTAGCTATATTTTGACCTTAGTAGATGTGCAGCACGAATAAAAAACAGGGCCTAAATCAGGCCCTGTTTGCGCTACTTAATTGGTTTATTTTAAGTCAAAGCGGTCTAGTTGCATTACCTTCACCCAAGCGGCGATAAAATCGTCTACAAACTTCTGTTTGGCATCGTCTGATGCATAGACTTCGGTAATTGCGCGAAGTTCAGAGTTAGAACCAAAGATTAAATCAACCGGTGTTGCCGTCCATTTTATCTCTCCAGTTTTACGGTCACGACCTTCGTATAAGCCTTCTTGCCCCTCTACTTTTGACCATTTAGTCGACATATCTAGCAGGTTAACAAAGAAGTCGTTGCTCAACTGACCTGGTTTGTCAGTAAATACACCGTGCTCTGCGCCTTTGTAGTTTGCGTCTAAGCTACGCAGGCCGCCTAATAGTACCGTCATTTCAGGTACAGATAAGTCCAGCATATTGGCTTTGTCTACTAACATTTCAGTTGGTGACATAAACGCTTCATCACTGTAATAGTTACGGAACGCGTCTGCCTTTGGCTCCAGATAGCTAAATGATAAGACGTCCGTTTGTGCTTGTGAGGCATCGGTACGGCCCGGTTTAAACGCTACATTTACTTTGTAACCTGCGTCGTTTGCGGCTTTTTCAACTGCTGCAGAACCACCTAACACAATCAAGTCGGCAATAGAGACTGCTTTTTTGCCAGCGCGCTTATTAAAGCGGGTTTGAATGTCCGTCAATGTAGCTAGCACTTTGTTTACTTCGTCAGGGTTGTTTACCTCCCAACTTACCTGAGGCTCGAGGCGTAAACGGCCACCGTTTGCACCACCACGCATATCAGTAACACGGTGGCTAGATGCTGCCGACCATGCCGTTCTGATCAGTTCTTGCTTTGTTAGACCTGAGTTCAAGATTGATTTTTTCAGTGCGCTGATGTCCTTGTTATCAATCATCTTGTAATCCGCTTTTGGAATTGGATCTTGCCAAGTCAGTACTTCGCTTGGTACTTCTGAACCCACATAACGGGCTCTTGGACCCATATCACGGTGGGTCAATTTGAACCAAGCCTTCGCGAACGCCAACTCATATTGCTTTGGATCTTTGCGGAAGCGTTCAATGACCTTACGATATTCAGGGTCAAATTTTAATGCTAAATCCGTGGTGAACATTATTGGTGCGTGGCGTTTACCTTCAATGTGGGCGTCTGGCACTAGGTTTGCCGCAGCTTTGTTGTCAGGGATCCATTGGGTCGCACCTGCTGGGCTTTTTGTCATTACCCAGTTGAAGTTCATTAGGTTGTCGAGATAATTGGTTGACCATTGAGTTGGTGTGACCGTCCAAGCCCCTTCTAAACCGCTTGTTGTGGTGTCTGCACCTTTACCCGTGCCGCATTTATTTTTCCAACCTAGGCCTTGTGCTTCAATCTCTGCTGCGGCTGGTTCTTTACCCACACAATCAGACGGCTTTTTCGCGCCATGTGCTTTACCAAAGGTGTGACCACCCGCGATAAGTGCGACCACTTCTTCGTCGTTCATGGCCATGCGACCAAATGACATGCGAATATCTTTTGCGGCAAGTAATGGGTCTGGTTTACCGTGTGGGCCTTCAGGGTTGACATAAATAAGTCCCATTTCAACTGCTGCCAATGGGCCCTTTAGTTTACCTTTTTTGTCACGACGCTCGTCTTTTAAGAAAGCATCTTCTGGCCCCCAATAAACTAAATCAGGTTCCCAATCGTCTTGACGGCCACCGGCGAAACCAAAGGTCTTAAAGCCCATTGACTCAAGCGCAACGTTGCCTGCTAAGACCATTAAGTCTGCCCACGATAGGCTACGGCCGTATTTTTGTTTAATCGGCCACAATAATCGTCTTGCTTTGTCTAAGTTCGCGTTATCAGGCCAGCTGTTTAACGGATCGAAACGTTGTTGGCCACCTGCCGAGCCACCACGGCCATCGTGTACACGATAGACCCCAGCGCTATGCCATGCCATACGGATCATAAAGGGACCATAATGACCCCAGTCGGCAGGCCACCAGTCTTGCGAATCAGTGAGTGTTTGCTCAATGTCTTTTTTGACTTGCTTAAGATCTAGTTTGCTAAATTCAGCGGCATAGTCAAAGCTTGCGCCATAAGGGTTGGATTCTGGGCTGTGTTGTCTTAATGGGCTTAGGTTTAGTTGTTCTGGCCACCAAAATTGGTTGGTTTTCGCTTCGCTCATTGCAGCAAAGCTCGGGGCTGATAGCGTTGTTGTTACTGCGAGCGTTACGGCAGACAACATCGTTCTAGATTTTCTATTCATGGGGTTTTCCCTCGTAATTAAAGTGTGTCTCAAACTGCGTGTTAAACTTTAGTTCACAAATTAAAAAGAGAAAATCCAGAAAAACAAATTGGTATGTTCGGAAAAATAAATCGATAAAAAATCTAACTTATCAAAGTGTTATATTTATTTTCTATAGCAAGAATATTTTTGAAGTAAAACTTTAATTTAGTCTTTTGCAATAATTGGCTTAAAACAGAAAGCTTGTAAGATCATATTGAATTTTGGTAGCTAGCTAGGTGCACAAAGATAGTGCTTAATAGTCTCGTAATTGTATTGGGTATGAAAAAATATACGGCGGAGTAATGAGTCCTACTCCGCTTTATTCGCCAATATTGAAAATAGCAATGGAACTTGATGCCCTTTACTCAATAACTGAAAGCCTTGTCCAGACACTGCCTCTAAACCTTCAAAGCAGTTATATGGACTAAAAGGGTGCTCATCGAAGTGGGTAATTGTAAGACCAGCTTGCATTAAGGACTGCATCACTTCGGCGATTGAGTGTGGCCAAGTCGCAATGGTTTGTTTGCTATCTTGGTGGTTTTCGGTATAGGTTGATTCTTCGCTAATATCAGGCTGAGTTTGTGGGAAATAAGGGTAACCCAAATGAAGGTCAATGCTTGGGTGAAACTCCACGAAACAAAACTGACCGCCGGGCTTCAATGCACGGGCAATAGTGGCAGCCCACTGAGATAAATCTTGCAACCAGCAGATGGTGCCATAGGATGCAAAGACAATGTCGAATTGTGTGGTATTCTCAAGCCCAAATTGCGCGATATCCTGACAGATAAAACTGGCATCAAGCCCAGTTTGCTGAGCCAATGTATTTGCTCGGGTAATGGCTTCTGTCGAAAAGTCGACACCTGTTACCTTAGCCCCCAGCCTTGCGAATGACAGGCTATCTAAGCCGAAGTGACATTGTAGGTGAAGCAGACTCTTGCCTGATACATCACCAAGTAGCTCACATTCAATGGGATTGAGCGAAGAGGTACCTTGCAAAAAGCGATTGACGTCATAAAACTCAGAGTCAAAATGTGCCTTGGCTCGTTCTTCCCATGCCGCACGATTGAGAGAGACATAATCCATATTGAATTCCCTATTTTTGTGGATTTTCTTTAACAATAAACAAGTTAGATAAATTAGTAAAGAAACCGAGGCAAGGCTGCCCCGGCTTGGTTGGGATCCCGTTTATTTCTTCGGATCGTGCTTGTCGAACCACCACTGAATATAAGCCACTTTGTTTAGCAGGTTGGATGGCCTTTTGGTGATTCCGTGTGAGGCATCTGGAATTCTGACCATAGCTGTTTCTACACCTTGTAGCTTAAGCGCCTGATAATACTGCTCGGTTTCTGAAATTGGTGTACGATAATCCGCTTCACCTGTCAGTAGCATGGTTGGGGTTTTTACATTACCCACATAGCTAATAGGCGAGCGTTTCATATAATGTTCCATGTGCTCCCATGGTTTTCCTGGGAACCAGTAGTCCGCAAAAAATGGATAGAAATCTGCAGTTAATACAAAGCTATACCAGTTAATCACCGGCTTTGCCACGACCGCTGCTGCGAATCTATCCGTGTGACCGACAGTCCACGCAGTGAGTACGCCGCCACCTGAACCGCCCGTAACAAACAAGCGGTCTTTGTCTATATAGCCTTCGCCAATCAGGTGATCGACACCTGTCATTAGGTCGTCAAAGTCATGGCTTGGGTAGTTATGGTGGATAGTTTGAGCAAACTCTTTGCCGTAGGAGTCGCTGCCTCGTGGATTCATGTAAAGCACGACGCTGCCTTGGGCGGCAAAAAGTTGTACTTCGGCGCTAAAATGTGGGCCATAGTTCGCAACTGGGCCACCGTGGATCTCAAGTACGAGCGGATACTTTTTAGATTTATCGAACCCAGGAGGGTAGGCGACCCAAGCTTGAATTGGCAGTTGATCATGTGTCGACTTTAGCCAAACTTCTTCAACTTTTGCCAGTGTTTTATCGCCAAGGGCATCTTCGTTAAGCTTTGTAATTGGTCTTGGCTCGCCGCGTTTTACAATTGCGACATCGGCAGGGCGCTGGGTATCTGCAAGTGTAAAAGCCACTAGTCCACGATCACTGATGGCATAGTCACCACCTGAATAGGGGCGACCAAAACTAACACTACCAATGGCATCCGTTATCTGCTCAAAACGCCCTTTTAGCGGCTGGTAGCCAAGTGTGGTTTTCCCTTCACTGTCGTAACTTACATAGACGCCACGGCTGTTGGCGGCCCAAGTGATAGAGGCAAGGCTTCTATCTAAATCGGCTGCATAGGTTTTGGTTTCGCCTGATTTGAGATCTTTGACATAGAGTAGGCTATTCTCGTAATTGGTTTTTTTATCATCATAACCAAGGTAAGCCAGATAGCGGCCATTAGGTGACACCTCTGGGTGATTATCTGGGCCAACTCGGTCAGTTACCGCTGTGATTTCAAGCGAGTTTAGGTCTAGCTTATAGACTTCGCTGTTGGTTGGGTTTAATTGGTTATCCTTGTGGCGATTAGCCGAAAAATACAGTGCCTTTGCGTCATCAGCAAAACTCAGTTCGCCGCCATGATCAAAGTTGCCTGAGGTTAACTGTTTTGCGTTGCCACCGTTGGCGTCAATTTTGAAAATATGATTAAAGCCCGGTTCGGTATAACCAGCACCGTCGGCGCGATAATATACCTCATCGATAAATACGGGTGGTTTTGCCCATTCTGCCCCCTTGGGTTTTCCTGTAACAGATATCGGTGGTGCCTTTTGGCTGGGAACAAACTGGCTAAAGTATAAGCTTTTACCATCTGGTGACCAATGTAGTCCTGATGGTCCATGAGCTAAATTGCTGATCTTGGCAATGGCACCGGTTGCTAACCATTTCACATAAATTTGGCTGCTACCGTCGCGAGTAGAAACAAAAGCGATGCGATCATTACTAGGCGACAGCACAGGAGAATAATCCATGTGCAATCCAGAGGTAACTGGCTGCATTGCATTGGTAGCAAGGTCTACAGACCAAATATTACCGACTTTTCTATCACTTTTGATATCCATGCGGTTGCGCACGAAGAAGACTTTGTCACCGTCATTGGTGATGTCAATTTGATTAGCATATTCAAGATTAAATATATCGGTTGGCTCAAGCGATGCGGCTTGCACAGCGCAAGCTGAGCTTGCAATAGCGACGCCTGCTAGAAAGTATTTCATGACTCATCCTGTTTCTAATTATCATTTCCACTATGCGCCATATTGCAGCTTAATCAACTCTTTGCGGTGAACAAATTAAAAATCTATAAAAAGTGCTTTACCTCAACTTAGCTTGCGGTTTTATCGTTGCCAGCAGTTAACGAAATTTATAATGAAGAGGATGATATGTACTTAGAACACGTAAATTTGGTAGTTAGCGACCTAGAAGAGGTGCTTCACTTTTATCGCGCCGCATTTCCTCACTGGAAAGTTAGAAGCAAAGGGCAAGGCGAGTGGTACGGCAAAGCACGAACATGGCTGCACTTTGGTGATGACTATCATTATATAGCGTTTAGCGATCACGGTGAGGGTCACAACAGAGCACTCGAAGGTCACCAAGTCGGCTTGGCACATTTTGCCTATGTGGTTCAAAGTATCGAGCGTGTCGTTAATAGGCTAACCGAAGCGGGTTATGCGGTCGATAAAGTCGGGGCGCAGCATCCACACCGAAAAAACGTTTACTTTATTGATCCAGCTGGATATGAAATTGAGTTTGTGGAATATATGAGTGATCTGCCTTCTGAGCGTAATAGTGATTAACTTGCTAAGAAGCGTAAGTGTTACCCATGTTATAGCTATAGCGAGTGGTTAGAATGAGGGAGATCTAGTGTTTTTAAAAACAAATGATCCGCCCTCATTTGGTGAGTACCGCTCTGTTATTACTTAAGCAACCCAAACTTCTCGTCATTTACCCACTCACCGTTAATTTGGAAGTTATGTTTTAGCGTGCCTTCAAGCTCAAATCCTAGTTTTTTGAGTAAATGGTGAGAGGCATGATTTCCTTGGGTAACGGTGGCGATGAGCTTGTGGTAATTACATTCGTGCAAGGCAAAATCAATGACGGCTTTAGAAGCTTCAAAGGCGTAACCCTTTCCTTGAAATTCGGGGGAAAGCATAAAACCTAACTCGGCCTGTTGAAATGGGGCCCACATACTTAAAAATCCGTGTAGCCCGATTGGGGTCGCTGTGGCCGTTTCTTCAATCACTAAGGTGAGCCAGGTGTTATCTTCTTTGTGCCACTGCCCAAGTCCGGCGCTTAAACCACGGTTAAACTTTTCACGCAGCGTAGCTTCATCGGTAATCTCACCGATGAAACGCATGACATCTGGTTGTTGATGAAGTTCTAACCATAGCGGCCAATCTGTATTAAGTATAGGTCTTAAGGTAAGTCTTTCTGTTGTGAGCTGCATGTAAAGTCCTTTCGCTTAGTTAACTTTCACTTATTAAACATGTACGGCCAGACTATCACAAATTATTGATTTATCACGTTTCTTATTTCTTCAATTAAGGCAATGCTCGCCTCGTTGTCACCGTGAACGCATAAGGTGTCGGCACGTAAGGAAAGTGACTTCCCACTTGCAGTTGTAACACTGCCTTGCTGGTGTAATTGCTTAACTTGCGCAAGTAGTGCTGATTTGTCATGTACTGCGCCCGCTTCAGAGCGGGGAGTCAGTAAGCCTTCATCGGTGTAAAGCCTATCGGCAAAGGCTTCAAAAATCAGTGATACGTTATAGTCGTCGGCGAGTTGTTGGTGACTTGCTTGTTGCGCAGTGGCTAGCACCATCAACTTAAGCTCACTTGGATAGTGTGAAATGGCCCTGATAACACAGCTTAATATCCTTTGTGACTTCATCATATCGTTATAAAGTGCGCCGTGTGGTTTTACATAACTTAGCGTCAAGTCTTGCACCTTTGCCATCCCTTCAATTGCGGCAATTTGGTAATGTAAGGTGTTGATGATCTCTTGCTCTGAGAGTTGCATTGAGCGGCGGCCAAACCCTTGGCGGTCTGGATAGCTTGGATGTGCGCCAAGCGTCACTTGATGCGTGTTGACCAGCTTTAGTGTTTGCTCGAGTACATCAGGATCTCCTGCGTGAAAACCGCAAGCGACATTGGCCATGTCGATATGCGGCATTACGTGTTCGTCTAACCCCATTTTCCAAGCGCCAAAGCTTTCACCCAAGTCGCAATTTAATAACATGCTTATTTCCTACTACGTTACTGCAAGCTCTAAATCTTGTCTATCTGTCACCAATAAATGGTGTGGACTATTCATAATACAAAACTCAGGTGCCGCTTTTGCTATGGCTAACTGAGCTGTTAGGCTGGAACCCCAAAAAACCGGAAGCTGCCCCTCTTTACAAATCAATGGCTCGCCAAAATTAGGCTTGCTAAGATCTTTGATCCCAACCTCATTAGGTTCACCAAAATGAAGTGGCAACGCATAGGGAAGTCGGCTCAGTGTTGCCGCTTGAATGGCACTAATAAGATTTTGCTTGGTTAATGGGCGCATCGCCAATATTTGATTCGCCTCGTACTTATCTACTGAATTGCAAGGCAAATTACTGATGTAGAGTGGTAAAGGCGTGGTTGGATTCGCCGATGGCGGGTTTATTCCATACTGCGCGAGTAAGTTATCAAAAGAAAGATAACTGGCAAAAGCAAAGGTAACTAAATCGTCGCGCCAGTGCTCTTCTATATTATGGCATTCTTGGGCGAGCTGGCCATGCTTTAAAATCTGATACTTGGGGAGGTGGTAGCGAATGTCTATATCTTTCCCCAAAGTGTCAAAGTTAAAATTACCCGGCTCGCTGGGCGGAATAATTAGCTTGCAAACAGATTGATTACTCTCACAAAAGCGAAAGAATGAATATGCTTCGCTTTGTGGCAAAATAATCACATTACATTGTGTGAACCCAGGCACGAACCCTTTAGTAGGGCCCGTATAATCACCATCCTTGATCAATTTTCTTATTGCATGTGGTGCACTTAAAGAAGCACTGGGATCCATAGATTCCTCCAATTAGTGGTTTACTGTAACAGGCAGTGAACCTTCCGCATTCGCTATTCCTAAAATCACTTTGGCCAGCGCCGTGTAGGCAGGCCCAGCTACTTTTTTATCATGATTTACGTCTACATTATAAGCATAACTTGCTAATACTGCGTTACTAAGAGGGCCAAAGGTACTAATTTCGTATGGTGCTCTTAGGCTGATAAATAGCTGCTTTTTACCCAGTTTCTGACCGTATTGCAGTAATGCTTTCAGCGCCTCAGGTTGTACATTACGCGCCACCCCATGCTCTCGTAACTTTTTTACATCATCCATGCCGCCAATTTCTACCGCACTTTGCGGTGGTGATGCATGTGCGGCGATTATCACGTCGGCCTGTTTAATTGCATCATGTGCAATGTTTGGGTCGTAGGCTTGTAGGCTTGTACAAGAAAGTGTGAGCGAATTTTTGCTGTATGTTTGTAACGCTTGCTCCAGTGCAAAACATTTTTGTCTGTCAGGCATGATAAGGTGAACAACTTGTGCGTTATCTCTGAGCGGCAATACACCATCATTTTTTACTTCGGTGATAGCCGCTAGTGCAAGCTCTGCTTCTAAGCGACGATGGCTTGGATTACCCAGTGTTGAATTGGCAATGGCCAAAGAAGCGCTCGATTTTGGCAGCTTTGTCTTGAGCTTAGCGATACGCGCCATAGAACTGCTAAGTTGTTCTTGGTTTAGTTTATTGGTATCCAGTGCTTCGGCTAGCTGAGCCATATATTGCTCAAAGCGTTTGATGTCTGCACGATTGCGAATAGCAATAGGCATTAGCGCGATATCCACGCCGGCATTAAACGTTTCAATTGTAGCATCGACTGGGTTAAAAAAGTCGCTGATCCCAGCCATATCTAGCGCATCGGTGACGGTCACGCCTTGGTATCCCAACTCGTGTCTCAGTAGTTGTGTCATGATCTGATAAGACATAGTCGCAGGCCTTATCATGCTCTCACCTTGAGAGTTGACGACTTTACTGTTGTCGAGCGCCGGATATTGAATATGGGCAGTCATTATCATGCCAGGAGGCGATGCTTTGATTATCTCGGCAAAGGGCAATAAATCTTGCTGGTTAATTTTGTCGCGGTCGTGATCAACACGAGGTAGTCCCGTGTGGCTATCAACATGTGTATCACCGTGGCCAGGAAAATGCTTTAGCGCAGAGAGAACGCCTGCGGCCTCAAATGCTTTTACCTGAGCAAGACCTAATTTGGCGACCACTTTTGGATTTTCCGAGAATGAACGCACATTGATCACCGGGTTGTTCGGGTTGCTGTTCACATCTACCGTTGGGGCGAAGTTTACGTTGATCCCTAAGCTATTTAGCTCCTTTCCAATTGCGCTTGCCACTTTGGTTGCGTAAGTATCACCCTGTTTTGGATAGGTTGCTCCAATACTCATATTGCCGGTAAACGACGTTGCTTGTTCACGATTTATTCGCGCAACACGGCCACCTTCTTGATCTATGGCAATAAATAAAGGAAGTTGACTTTTACTTTGTTGTGCCGCACTTTGCAAAGCATTGGTTAGACTGACGATTTGCGCGGTGTTTTGCACATTTTCGGCGAACAAAATAGCGCCGCCGATGTCGTATTTACTAATTAATTCGGACAGCTCAGGCGGTAAAGTTGTCATCGCTGCTCTACAATCTCCACTCGGCCTTTTGCTTTCACCGCAGTAATAGCGGAAATCGAGCATAAGCTTTTGTCCAAGCATTTGCGAAGTGGTCAGTGGCACTTGTGCTGCTGTTGCGTGAGCTGAAGTGATGAAACTCATGAATGTGATAGTTCCTAAAGTAGTGAGCAGAGATAATAATCGCACAATCAATAATAAACGCTGAATAAAATTGCCTACACTTTAACATTGATTTAGAAGCGACTACAAAATGCTTTCTATTAGGCAATAACAGCATAAATGAAGCACAGATTTTAAAAGGAATAAAAAATGAACAACCATATAAACTATGTAGAATTAGCAGCAAAAGACTTAGTAGCAACACAAGCTTTCTTCGAGCAGGTGTTTGATTGGCAATTTGAATCTTACGGGCCAGATTATATTGCGTTTGCAAATTCAGGCCTTGATGGCGGCTTTTTCCGAGCCGATGTGTCTTCTAAACAAGCGCAAGGTGGAGCGCTCGTAGTGTTGTACAGCGATGAATTGGAAGCCGTGCAAAGCAAAGTAGAGCAAGCGGGCGGAGAGATAAGCAAGGCTATATTTGAATTTCCTGGCGGTCGTCGCTTTCACTTTATTGAGCCGAGCGGCAATGAATTTGCGGTGTGGTCTAAATAACTTGAGTTTAAAAATAATTAGTTGACATATTCCTTATTCAAACCTCAGCTTAAATAACCAGGCGATGTGCTGTAAAGCCCCTTTACAGCACACGTAAATACTGAAGTTTTACTGCAATAATCTTTCGTTTTCAGAACAGATAAAAACTTGAATTCGTTGCTATTGTGAACAATAGTTATTAAACACTGATGCAAACATCTCTTTGTGTTTGATACCTGCTTACTGCGTAATCAGCCGATAGACTTATCTAACGAGTTTAGATTCAGCGTAGAAGTGCCGATAGCAAGGGCAATCATTTTACAAAACACCGCTAAATGCATCTTCACCATACTTAGGTTTGATTAGGCAATGAGACGGATATTCTTAGTTGTTGGTATTTTACTCTCCTTAACCATGCTTATGGCCGATAAATTGGGCTTATTCTTACTGTCACCAGTGACTTTTATCATCATCATCGCTTTAGTTTTTTTGTTTGTAGCACTGCTTTGGTGGCAAGCTCAAGATACTAAAAAAATTATGGTTGATGATGACTCTACCGTGCCACAAGCGGTGTTAGACAGCGATGGCGTTATTCTACAAGCCAATGACCAAATGCAATCCATACTGGGTGTTGGCAGCACAGTAATAGGGTTAAAACTTGAAAATTTAATCGCTGTGAGCGGTAACATCCATAGCGAGGGGAAGAGTGGTGCAACAAGCATGTTCGAAGCGCTTGTTATGCAAAGTTATGGTAATTGCACGACTAAACACAGTGGCAAAGTTATTAGTCCTGTTACTTTACCAATTAAAGTCGCGGATACCGTTACAGGGTATCTCTGTTATTTTAATACTAGCAACAGAGAAAACCGCCTCGCTCAAGCACTAGAAGAAGAAAAGGAATTGCTCGAAGTGACGCTGAGCTCTATTGGTGATGGCGTGATCTGTACAGACGTAAATGGCGTGATCACTTATATTAATCCAGTCACAGAAGCCATTCTCGCGATGTTAAATGAAGAAGTGGTCGGGCGGCGATTTGATGATGTGATGTCTATGTATCACGAAGAAACCAAAGCTTCGGTGAATCAATTCCCTGAACTTTGCCTAAAGCAAGGCCATACCATTTGTTTACCTGAACTCACTTCCATCACCAATCATCTTGGTCTTACCTTTGCTATCCAAGATTCCTTCTCTCCTATTATAGCTAAAGATGGCAGCTACCTTGGCACTGTAATGGTCTTTCAAGATGTGACAGAGTCGAGATTGATGGCGAAAAAAATGAATCACCTAGCTCATCACGATGCATTAACTGGGTTACCCAATCGCTTATTGCTGCATGACCGTTTAGTGCAGGCTTGTAAACGAGCCAAGCGCATGAGTCACCAGTTTGCTTTGGTATTTATTGACGTCAACAAATTCAAAAAAATCAACGACTCACTGGGGCACGATTATGGCGACTTATTACTCAAAGAAATTGCGAGTCGATTAACTCAGCAAATTCGAGGGTGCGACACCGTTGCCAGAATGGGGGGCGATGAATTTGTGTTACTCATTGACGGGATCCAAGATAAAAAATACGTACGTAAGGTCGTGAGCAAAGTATTGAGTAGCGTTAATGGACAATATTGTTTGCGCCAAGTTAGTCTAAAAGCCACGGTGAGTGCTGGCGTTGCAATTTACCCTGATGATGGTGACAACACGGAAGCTTTGTTAAAGCATGCTGATACCGCAATGTATCGAGCTAAAAAAGCCACACAAACGGAGTTTCAATTTTATAACGCACGCCTAGATCACGAGTCGGAGCAGCGTTTAGTGCAAGAAAGTCGGATCATTCAGGGATTAGATAATCGAGAATTTATTCCTTATTACCAGCCTATTGTCGATGCGCATACCCGCAAGATTAAAAAACTTGAAGTGCTCGCAAGGTGGCAGCAAGATGACCAATTGTTGGTACCTGAAGACTTTTTTGAAGCGGCATGTGATGGCGATCTAATGGTAGAAATTGGGCAACAGCTCAGAACACTGGCCTTTCAGGCGATGAAAACATGGTTTTACGAGTACGATAATCTCGTGGTTAGCTTTAATTTTTCGCTTGCTGAACTAACCAATAAAACTGTAATAAAAAACTTTATGGAGCAGGCTGCGCAACATCAGTTGCCATCTCGGCAAATTGAAATAGAAATCAAAGAAGTTGACCTGATAGAGCTACTTGATAAAGCACCGGAAGTGATGGCGGAATTGGAGCAAACCGGTATGCGGATCTCGATTGATCATTTTGGTGTTGGGCATACCAGCATGCTGTACTTGCAAAAACTTACGTTTGAAACCATTAAAATTCCACCGGCTTTCCTTGCGACCCCTCAGTCGGTTGCTTCACAAAATGATATTGCAAAATTGATTGTACAGATGGCAAAGAGCTTGGATGTAGAATGTGTAGCGGTAGGTGTTGAGACCGCGTTGCAGGCTAAGTCTCTTAATCTCAATGGCTGTCACCTTATCCAAGGCAACCACCTTTTTGCTCCTGCCCCAGAGTCAGAGATCACCCCGATTCTCAGTACCCATATGAGCATAGAACGGCGCAGATTAGGTCAAAACTAGGTACATTCTAGTAACTCAAATCTTTATCGTTTATGCGGTATGTAAGTACTTTTCGTTGAAATAGACAAACACCTCATCATTTTAGGCAAACATTCATAATTACGCTTACCTATACTAGATAGCAACAAAGCGCAGTGTTCTTGGCAATGTATATCAGCGCATTAGTCACATTTATTTTTGAGGGTTTCACATGAACAAAGTTACTTTTCCAAACACAAATGGCTTAGCTATCACGCTTTCAGGTTTACTCAATTTACCTACAGAGTTTGACGAGTTGAAGACTTATCCTGCCATTGTTGTTTCTCATCCCGGTGGTGGCGTAAAGGAACAAACTGCTGGCACCTATGCATCTAGATTGGCGGAGCAAGGGTTCGTTACCATCGCCTACGATGCTTCATATCAAGGGGAAAGTACGGGTGAGCCTCGTCAATTAGAAAACCCACATGTGCGTACCGAAGATATCAGTGCAGTGATTGATTACCTTACGACCCTGCCATTTGTTGATAACGATCGAGTTGGTGTCATGGGAATTTGTGCTGGTGCTGGCTATTCGGCGAATGCAGCAATCAATGACCAAAGAATTAAAGCGGTTGGTATGGTTAGTATGGTAAATATTGGACAAATGTTTAGAAATGGTTGGGATAATAGCGTAGCTGATGCACTTGCTATGCCTTATATTCAGGCGGGGTCTGACGCTCGCTCTGCTGATGCAAATAGCGATGAAACAGCAACAATCCCTTTAGCACCCCTTAGAGAAGAGGATGCCCCTAACGAAGAACTTCGCCAAGCGTGGGAATACTATCATACAGCGCGAGCCGCACACCCTACTGCGCCAGGTTTTGCAACTGCGCGAAGCCTGACTCAAATCATTACATACGATGCTTTTTTTAAGTCTGAAGCCTTCCTTACCCAACCTCTACTTGCGGTAGTTGGCAGTGTTGCAGGTAGCAAATGGATGAGCGATGACCTGATAGCAAGAGCGGCTTCAACGGACAAAGCCATGCATGTTGTTAACGGAGCAAACCACATGGAATTGTACGATGGCGAAGCGCAAGTCAATGAAGCCGTAAGCGTGTTAACAGCGTTTTTCAAACGTACGCTTTAGGTTTGGCTGTAAAAGGGTAATTACCACTCGTTACTTGGAATTGGAGATAACAATGGTTCAGCAAGAAATTACGTTTAGAAATAGAGACATGGCTTGGGATATCGCCGCACTGATGCTAACCCCAAATGACTTTAATCCCTTGAACAAATACCCAGCGGTAGTGTCAGTACATCCGTTTGGTAGCTGTAAAGAGCAAACGTCGAGTGCTATCTACGGACGAGCACTGGCCGATGCTGGCTATGTGGTTATTGCTTACGATGCCAGCTTTCAGGGTCGTTCGGGAGGACTACCGCGATACAAGGAAGATCCGCATCAGCGAGTTGAAGATATTAGCCATGCAATAGATTATCTTGTTACCTTAGATTTCGTGGATGCAAACCGTATTGCTTCACTTGGGATCTGTGGCGGCGGTGGTTATGTATTTAATTCAGCGCTTACAGAGAAAAGGATAAAAGCCGCGATCGGTGTGACGCCCGTTAACCTTGGTCGTTTATTCCGTGAAGATTTCTTTGAATTTAATCCTTTAGGTACGCTTGAGGCGATATCACAGCAGCGTACCGCGGAAGCATTGGGGGCTGAAGGGCAAGTAAATGAGCTGCTACCGCCAAGCCTAGAATTTGCTAAACAAAACGGCTTAACGGAGCGTGATGTTTTTGAAGCGACCGAGTATTACAAAACAAAACGAGGCCAAGCTGAGGGCGGTGCAACGCGGATGTTGTTTTCGCACGCGCACAAAATTTTAAGTTGGGACGCGTTCGCATATGCTGAAACGTTGATGACACAGCCTATGATGGCCATTGTTGGCCAAAAGGTAGGTGCGTTTGGCGCTTACCGTGATGGTAAGGCAATATACGGGAAGTCATTTGCTTCGGCAGACAGGCAATTGGTTGAATTATCAGAGTGGTCTCATTACGATCTTTATGATCATCCAGAAGCCGTTGCGTTAGCCGTGGAGCAAATTATTCCATTTTTAGCTAAGCATGTGTAAGCACTAAGGGGGAGGTTAAATGGTTGAGGATTATCGTGAACTCGTGAAGCCACTGGCACAGTGTGTACTGCTGTGTTGTAAAAAGTCCGGAGATCATGAGAGCCAAGTACAAAAGCTCTCCATGCATATTCGCAGTGCCCCAACAGAGCCATTACATTGTATTTATACGTTGAGTTTGGCGGTGGTGCTTCAAGGTACAAAGCAAATCTCGATAGATAACGAAATTTTGTTTTGCTCCGCAGGCCAAGCTATGCTGACGACGTTTGATTTACCGCTCATTTCTCATGTGACCGAAGCCTCTCGCCATCACCCCTTTGTTGGTATGCTTGTTAAACTCGATTACAACCTTATTTTGCAAACTGCGGCGGAGCTCAACTTAAGTAAGCCCGCAAAGCAGTCAGTCTCCAAATCTATCTCAATACATCATATTGATGCAGGCTTAACCGATGCATTGTCTCGATTATTTTCTCTTGAGTACGACGCAAATTTAAGAGATAGCTTAGCGCCGCTTATTGAAAAGGAAATCGTCATTAGATTGCTACAGGGGCCGCATGCTGAGATCTTAACTCGGTTGGCTTTTGAGGGGTCTGCAAGCAGTCAAATTGTAAAAGCTGTGAGCTGGCTTAAAACCAACTTTATGCGACCAATTGAAATCAATGAACTGGCAGAGCGAGTGCACATGAGTGCGTCTTCTTTTCGGCAGCATTTCAAAAGTACCACAGGCACAAGCCCATTACAGTATCTTAAGACCCTGCGTTTACAAGAAGCGCGAGAGCAAATGTTGATTAATGGTTTAGATGCCAACCAAGCTAGTGGTGTGGTGGGTTATGAGAGCCCGTCGCAGTTCAGCCGTGAGTACAGTCGATTATTTGGATTACCACCGCAAAAAGACATTCAAAGACTTAAATTGAGCTAAGTTTAATAAAAATATTCCTAAAACTTTCCCTTCGTTCGTTTATAGATTTACAGAGCTTCACTCACTTGCTCTGCCAACAACAAGAATGAAGGGAATACCATGAGCAATAATACATCTCGTTATAACAAACATCTTATTGCGCTTGCTATCAGTGGCGCGTTATTGGGTTCGCACACTGCGGTTGCACAAGCGAAAGAGACGCAAGAAACTACAGAAAAAAAGAAACTACTCGACCTTGAGCGAATTGTCGTGACTGGCAGCGGTGGGCGCGGCCAGACTAAATTGGAATCATCGGTCTCAGTGACCACATTAAACGCTGAGCAGTTGGCGCGAGAAGCACCGCTAGGTACGGCGGATCTACTGGAAAGCGTGCCAGGCTTTTGGGTTGAAGATTCAGGTGGTGAAACCAACAATAATGTTGCGCCTAGAGGACTACGTGGCGGTGAAGGTTTCCGTTACATCGGCGTTGAAGAAGACGGGCTACCTGTGGTGTACGACGGCGTTTGGGTTGATTTTTATCAGCGTCAAGATATTACGATTGAACATATGGAAGCGGTTCGTGGGGGCACCTCAGGTCTACTTACTACCAATGGCCCTGCGGCGTTAGTAAACTTTATTACCCGTAAACCGGATGACATTGAAGAAGCAACGATCCGCTTAACCGCTGCCGATTACGGCATGTATCGCGGCGAGTTTTTTTATGGCACGCCCATTAGTGACAACTGGAAAATGTCGATCGGTGGCTCTTATCGTCGTTCTGATGGCGTAAGAGACACAGAGTTTACCGCAGATCACGGCGGCCAACTTCGACTCAATTTAGTGCGTGAGTTCGACAAAGGCCAACTCACGCTGTCTGCCAAACACCTCAATGACCATACCACTTTCTTTGTGCCTATTCCGCTTAGAGATCAAAGCGACCCTAAAGGCATTGCTGGTGTTGACCCACAGCATGGCACCTTGATTGGTAATGGTCAGCGCTTTTTACACTATTTACAGCCTGATGGCAGCTATAAAACACGAGACCTTAAAGATGGGCAGCATACCAAGTTTAGTACGCTGGGCTATCACTTAGATTGGGAGTTAAGCGACCGTTGGCTGCTAAATACCGCTGGCCGTTACTCACAGTTTGAAAACGACATGTATATTTTGCTTAACTTCGATAACTCGACACTCGTCAATGCCAATACCCGACTTGGACAGCAAGATGTGCAAAATATGCTGGACCAGTTTGCCAGTGATGGCGCCGTTGCCGCACGGTATCGATACGTCGATAGTGGTGAAATACTGACAGATGTTAGCAATTTAAACGGAAACGGCTTAGTCACCACAAGCTACCCGCTTTACTCGCGCTACGATGCTGAGCAATTTGTTAATAAGCTCAATTTTACCTATGAAGGTGATCAGCACACGCTGACCATCGGGTGGTTATTTGCCTATGTAGATGCGGATTCCTTGCCAGTTGATAAATGGGAATCGCAGTTTTTAACGGAAGTAAAAGACAATGCTCGATTACTCGATATTGTTGCAGTTAACAGCAATCAGCAAGTGGTTGGTCAATTAACCGACCACGGCTCAACGGGTTATGCTCCTGGTTGGGGTCAGGCAACCGCTTTTGGTACCAGTACTTCCAACTCTTTATTTATTAATGAACAATATCAAGCAACCGATAACCTTCGTATTGACGGTGGTGTGCGGGTTGAGTGGTTGGAGCTAGATAGCACCGCCTCCGCAACCACATTTGCACAGCCTGTTGCGGGCGCTTTTGACAGCGCTGGTAATGACATAGATAACAATCTTGCCAACAATTACGTCGATATGCCGTCAAACAAATTTCTGTCAAAAACTCGTAGCGAAACCGAAACCGCATGGACGGTGGGATTCAATTATACCTTCTCGGATGATGTGTCAGTATTTGGTCGTTATGCCGATGCCTTTGAAATGCCAAGGTTAATGAGCTTTGGTCAGAATATTCACTCAGGGGTTGATGCCGACTTTAATGACAGCGTTAATTTAACCTTTAGCGAGTTGGGTGCTCGCTATGCTGGTGATTCAATTGGCGCGTCACTGACCCTGTTTAGAACTAAATTTAATGACTTAGTGGAACGTAATTTTACCGGCAGCAATGGCGAGGTGGCGAACCAAACGATAGACACTGTCACCGATGGTCTTGAGTTTGAAACAGTGTGGCAGGCGCATGACAATTTACAGCTTGAGCTGACTGGCGTGTTGCAAGACCCAAAAATGGAAGGATTTACCGGAGCATTTGCACATTGGGAAGGCAAGCAAGTGAAGCGCACACCCAAAGTGCAGCTTAGGTTAACGCCAACCTACTACTTTGACGATGGTGATATCTATTTAACTATTCACCATTTAGGGGAGCGTTACTCAGATGGGGAGAATAAGTTTGAGCTCCCTGCCTACACCACAATCGATATGGGGGGGAATTATCGCTTTACCGACGCGGTTGCGCTGCATGTGAAAGCGACAAATATCAGTGATGAGCTCGGGTTAACCGAAGGAAACCCGCGGGCCATCAACGATGTTCAAGCAGGATACGACTATTACTATGCTCGGCCGATCTTAGGACGCACCATCAGCGCCTCGCTGACGCTTAATTTCTAGTATTTCCCTTGCTAATTTGCACACAGCCCAGTGCTCATTAGTTCACTCAAGCCCGCTAAAAGCGGGCTTTTCTCAGGAAGTTATTTATGAACCAGAGTGTCTTTTATACATTTTTGCAAAGCAGTTTATTACTGTTTTCTTTGTTGCTCACACCACTTTGTGCAGCGCTACAGATCACCCCAAAACCACTGAGTGCTAGTGTTGGTAATGGTCACTTTAACCTTACCCATGACAGTAAAATTACCTTTAACCAGCAGCAAGCTCAACGCGTTGCGCAGCAATTAGCGACCTTTTTACGCTCGCCTACGGGCTATCAGTTGCCAGTGTCTCAGGCTGATAGCACAACTAAAAATAGTATTGCCTTTAAGATTGTCGATATACCGCTATCTCAAGAGGGATATGCGCTGAGCGTGACGCCTGAAGGGGTTGAAATACAAGCGAATACTGCGACCGGATTATTTTGGGGGATGCAGTCACTGCGACAATTACTCCCTGCTGAGATAGAGTCGCGTATGCCCATCAATCAGGCGAATTGGGCAATACCTGCGGTAGAAATAAAAGATCAGCCCCGATTCTCATACCGTGGCATGCATTTAGATGTAAGTCGGCACTTTTTCGATGTGGCGTTCGTGAAGCGTTATATCGATTGGCTGGCGATGCATAAATTCAATGTCTTTCAGTGGCACCTAACCGATGATCAAGGCTGGCGAATCGCCATTGATGCGTACCCTAAACTAACCGAGATTGGGGCAACACGGCCTAATACCGTGGTTGGCCATACCTATGATTATCAACCATTGTTTGATAATAAAACGGTATCGGGCTTTTATACCAAGGCGCAAATTAAGGAAGTGATTGAGTATGCGCAGGCGCGACATATTGAAGTGATCCCTGAAATCGATATTCCGGGGCATAGCAGTGCGATGCTTGCCGCATATCCCGAGTTATCTTGCCACCAGCGCGCAGTAAAGGTGCAGCCGCAGTTTGGGATTTTTGAAGATGTGCTTTGTCCCCGTGAAGACGTGTTTGCGTTTCTTGGTGTTGTATACAAAGAGGTTGCCGAGCTATTTCCGAGCCAATATATCCACATTGGTGGCGATGAGGTGATAAAAAAGCAGTGGTTAGAAAGCCCCGAGGTGAAAAAGTTGATGCAACAGCATCAGTTAACCACACCTGAGCAAGTGCAAAGCTATTTTATTAAACGGGTCGCTAAAATCGTCCAAAATCTTGGCAAAACGGTAATTGGTTGGGATGAAATATTAGAAGGAGGGGTGGCGGATGACGCCGTGATCATGTCTTGGCGGGGCACGGAAGGAGGCATCCAAGCTGCAAAAATGGGCCATCAGGTGATCATGAGTCCTTATCAATATATTTATTTTGATGCCTATCAATCGCGCAATCTTGACGAGCCCAAAGCCATCCACGGGCTTTCAAGTCTAAAAAACGTTTATCAATATGAGCCACAGCCCAGCCACTTAAGCGCTGAGCAGCAAGCCTTTATTATTGGTGCGCAAGGTGCACTTTGGACTGAATATATAAAAACCCCTCGTCATGCCGAGTATATGCTGTTTCCGCGCTTGAGTGCGCTGGCCGAAACATTGTGGTCGGATAAAGCACAAAAGTCGTGGTCTGATTACAGCCAATATCGTTTACCCGCGCTTTTAAAACGCTACCAGCAGATGCACCTCAATACCGCTTATAGTAGCCATAAGCCTATTATTTCAAGCGAGGTTAACGGGCAGCGGCTCGTCGCCACCATCACCTCTGAAATTGCCGACACGGCTATTTACTATACCTTAGACGGCAGCGAGCCAACGCTACAATCGCAGCAATATCAAAAGCCGCTAGTGATAACTGACGAAACGCAGCTTCGCGCCCGCAGTTATGTAAGCGATTTAGGGCAACTGGTAGGCGACGCGCGTTTAACGCTTTCACCTCATTTAGCGCTTGGAAAAGAAATAACGCTTGCCTCGCTAGCCGCCGAAGGCTCTGCGATTAAGTTGCAGGATGGTCAATTTGCTTATGATCAATTTTACAGCGTTGATGATTATGCGATTTTTTACGATACCGATCTTGAGGCGGTTATTGACTTAGATGCGTCAACGCAAGTGCAGCAGGTTAAGCTGGGCTTTGACAGCGGGCGACATAGACAACTGCACCCGCCAACACATATTCAAGTGTTGGGTTCAAGTGATAAACAGCAGTGGCAGACGTTAGCTGAGGTTAATAATCCGCGTGGGCCCATGTCGGTGTTGTCGTTTGCTCCTGTAAGTGTGCGCTTTTTAAAGGTGGTGGCCATTAATAGTAAGCAATCTGACGATATTCAAATCCCCAAACTTCCCCTGTATATCGATGAAATAGCGGTATATTAATCACACCAGCCCTAATACGTAATTAACCTGAGGTTTGGATAAGGAATGAGCTAACTAATTGTTTTTAAAAATACATTAAATTATTTCCTTATCTAGCCAGAGAGTTTTAGGGATAACTAGACGAATTTACGCACCAATAGCTGGCTATTGGAAGTGAATTCAACGCAGTTAGCGCAAAAACTGGCTGCTAGAAAGGCATTAATTATCCGAAGCTCAGGTTAACAAGGGCATTATTTATGATTCCATTCCCAACTTCCTCGGCTCAAACGTTTACATAGATAGAGTGGCAGCAGTACGCGCTCTATCCGAACAATAACAATATTTTAGGAGCCAACATGTTTGCAAAAAAACAGATAATTACTGCCTCACTGTCAGGCTTAGCCTTGTTGACTGCGAGCCACTATAGCGTCGCACATCCTCACCCAGATAACTTAGCATTACGCTGGCAAGTCGTGGATCATGGCATTGGAGAGAATATCTTTCTTGGCAGTTTGACGATTACTAATAATGGTCTTGAGCCGTTGGGTGAGTCTGGCTGGGCGCTTTATTTTAGCTCGGTAAGGCCGCCTGCAAGCGTACTACCAGACTCAGATCCAAATGGTCAGTATGCGCGCCAGCATATCGCCGCACAGAATCTAAGTTTAGAAAATGCCGATGACGCAAAAAGTGGTGATTACTTTGTACTTAAGCCCACAGCGGGTTTTGCCCCCATTCAACCGGGTGAATCTCGTACTATTGAAATCGTTGCACAGTATTGGCAAATGCTGAAAAACGACTCACCGTCGGGTTTTCACATTAGCTACAATAGTCAAGCGCCTCAAGCTGTGCTGGTGGACGTGATGATGAACCCAAGCGATCCAAAACAAACAAAGCAAGCGGTTAACGATAATATGCCGGTGCAAACGTCCGCCATCCGATTCGCCGAAAACAGCGCGACGCACATGGCATTGCCGCTGAAAAATCGCTTGGTTCCGCAGCCCCATTCAGTGGTAACACCGAATGATGAATTCTTAACTTTGATGAGCCAATTAACCAGTATTTCAGCGCCAGCTTCACTGGCTAAAGAAGCCACCTTCTTACAAACGGCACTGCGCGATATTCTGAGTGGCACATTTGCGATTAATAGCACTGTGCAAAATGGCCCGAACCTTATCAAGTTGCAGCTAGACCCAAATCTCGATACCAATCAAGACAATCAGCCGGACTTAAGTGGTTATAAGCTTGAGGTCGATGCATTCTCGGGGATCACCATTACTGGAAGTGACGCCCAAGGGGTGTTTTATGGCATTCAAACACTCCGGCAAATGATCCCCACAACTGTGTATAAAACGGCTAAAAACTCAGCCACTTTGTCCGACAATGCCGTACTACCCGCTAGCACTATTTTGGATGCACCACGGTTTGAATATCGAGGCATGATGCTGGATGTGTCGCGTAATTTCCAAAGCAAAGAAACGGTATTTAAGTTGTTAGACTTAATGGCTTTTTACAAGTTAAACAAATTTGAAATTAACCTTGCCAACGATGAAGGTTGGCGACTAGAAATTCCCGGTATTCCTGAACTCACGGAGTTTGGAGCAAAGCGGGGATATGACCTGAGCGAAAGTACGATGCTGCATACGTTTATGGGAGCTGCCAATGGATTTGCGCCAGGAGATGGGATTGAAAATAAACCCACGGATGAAACAGCTGCAAACTTAGGTACCGCGCCTAGTTATCAAGGCTTTGAAATTGCTCAGCAAAACTTTCTCGGTAAAGGCTGGGGCTACTACACGGTGAATGATTTTAAAGAAATTCTTCAGTATGCCGCTGACCGTCATATTGATGTGATCATCGAATATGATTTTCCAGCCCATGCGCGCGCAGCAATCAAAGCGATGGAATATCGCTACAACAAATATAAAGATAGCGACCCAGTTGAAGCAAATCGTTTTAGATTGATTGATCCGCTCGACCAGTCGCAGTATTACACCCCACAATTTTATACCGACAACTTTGTGAACCCAGCACTTGAGAGCACCTTTACTTTCCTCAACCATGTGGTGAAAGAAACTCGCGCCATTTATGATGCCGTGCCCGATGCGACATTGACTCGGCTGCATGGCGGTGGTGACGAGCTGCCGCATTTAGGTCCGAATGAATGGTGGGCGCAATCTCCAGCGGTCGATCAAAACCCAGCTACGGCGGGCAAAACCGATGCAGAGTTGTTTGACTACTTCTTTTTACGCTGGAAACAGATAGTCAATCAGCATGGTTTTGATATGGCAACTTGGGGCGATGTGTTGTCGCACAATGGTACGGGTAATGTTAGTTACGGTGAGATATTCCCCGTGTTTTGGAATAACGTGTGGGGTTGGGGCAATGAGCATCAGGCCTACAAGTTTGCTAACCAAGGTCACAAAGTCGTGCTGGCCCATGCGACAAACTTGTATCTTGACCTTGCGTATAACAAACATCCTGATGAAATAGGCTATCACTGGGCAGGTTACACAGATACCAAAAAGGCGTTTGAATATCGTCCGTTTAATATCTACGCTAACGCCGAGCATGACAAGCTGGGCAACCCAGTACCGTGGGACCCAAAATGGGTGTTACTGAGCGAAGCGGGTAAACAAAATGTTCAAGGTATTCAGGCGCAACTTTTTGGCGAAAACCAAAAGTCACCAGAAATTCTTGATTATATGACTTTCCCGAAATTACTGGGGGCCGCTGAGCGTGCATGGGTGCAAGATATGCCAGCGCAAGGCGCAGCGACTACCGAGGCTTGGCACACCTTTACCAACACTTTAGGACAATACGCTCTACCACTATTGGACTATTACCAAGTGGTCGATATTAATGCTCAAATACCACAGCAGGTCGGGGTAAATTATCGTATTCCATTACCTGGAGGCGCGATTGAAGGTGGTAAGTTAATCGTCAATACCCGGTTTGTTGGCATGGCTACGGAGTATTCGATTGACCAAGGCGTAACATGGCATCGCTATGAAGGGCCTGTGACATTGACCGCGTCATCTAAAGTACAACTCAGAACGGTGAGTGATTCGGGCAAGGTAAGCCGAGTCGCAACGGTTAATTAAGCAAATTGGTTTAAGCAACGCCAGCGAACCTATTAATTTATGGGTTCGCTGCACGCTAACACAAATGGAAGAGTAGGATGCGTATTCATGCCACCGTTATTATCTTTTAAGCGTAAAGCAGTCGATACCACTACGGTAGCTGCAAACGACGACCTTGCACGTCGTCAACAGGTAGAGGAGTTGTTTTTAAAACAACAGCAAAAGCTGATCCGCCACATTATGGGCAAAGGGTTAGACAAACGAGAGGCGGAAGACGTTGCCCAAGAGGCGTTTGTGAAATTGCTTGGACTTGAGCAGGATAATGTCAGCAACTATATCGCCGCGTACTTGTATAAAATTGCAACCAATTTGGCCATTGATAAGCTGCGGCGTAAAGCGCGTAGCCCGTTTGATGACCGTGAGCACGATAGCGATCAAATGCCACAACCTTACGCAAGTGCTAACCCTGAACAAAACCACCACAACCAAGAGCTACTTAAAGAAATGGAAAAGTCTCTCGCAAGCTTACCCGACAAATGTAGGCTGGCTTTTTTATTGTATAAAATACGTGGTCAAAGCTATGAGGAGATAGCTTTGACCTTACAGATATCCCCAAGTATGGTAAGAAAATATGTATTACGTGCAGTTCGTCATTGCTACCAGCAGTTACAGCATGAGCTTTGATCATGAGTGTTAAGGATATAAACATGATTCCATTATCTGACGATTTAGCAATAATTGAAGAACAAGCCGCTGATTGGTTATTAGTCTTAGACGAGCAGCAGATCTCACCTCATGACAGCACTCAATATCCACAGCCGCTAAACGCTTGGCTAGCTGAAAATCCGCTACACAGTGATGTGTTCAACAAAATGTTGGAGCTTTGGACGCTTTCAGCCCAACTTGACGATGACTATGTTACTCAGCAGCTTGCACAGCTGGATGCACAAAACACCACGGCTGTAACTGACATTAAGCCACCATCCAAACGCCTCGCTCAGCCTTGGTATCTTGCGATTGCCGCGACTTTACTGCTGGTTGGTTTGGTGACTTTTATGGCACCAGAGCAGCCACTACAGCAAGCACCTGTTGCCAGTGCTAAGCCAGCCCCTGTCGATACAGTGTACAGCGAGTTCTTTCAAACCAAGGTCAATGAGCATCGCACCATTACGCTTGATGATAATAGTCAGGTTGATTTAGGGGCCAATAGCCAATTGGCTGTTCGCTACAGCAACACTTCAAGAGAACTACTGTTGTACCAAGGTGAGGCGCTGTTTAGCGTGAGTAAAGACAAACAGCGACCGTTTATCGTGCGCTACCAAAACAGCCAAGTTGAGGCGCTAGGCACAGTGTTTAATGTTCGCGCCAATCCGGCTTCAATTAGAGTCGATGTGCTTGAGGGCCGTGTGGCTGTGACTCAGCAACAAGCGATCAAATTGACCCAAGGGCAAGCGGTAGAAGTTACACAGCAAGGCGAAGTTACCCGTAGTAAAGCCCAAGGTGAAGCGTTGACCATGGCGTGGCAAAAAGGCTACTTAGTGTATCAAAACGCAGAATTAGGCAATGTGCTTAATGATGTGTCGCGATATAGCGAAATCAAAGTGAAGTTAAGCGATCAACGCCTAGCAAAGCTGACCTACAACGGCACCTTTTTAACCACTGAAATAGGCGATTGGCTCAACAGTTTAGAAAAAATTTATCCAATCACTGTGATGCAAAAAGGCGAGGAATACACCCTAATCGCAAATTAGCTAAAAGTGTCATAGCAAAGTCACAATATAAGTGGTACAAAGTTTATACAATAATAAAGACATTGATTTAAACTATGTTATTCAAGCTATTAATCCCGCTGTTAGCGTGGTTAATATGGTTTGGTGGCGTTGCATTTGCTACCACGGATCATCAATTTAACTTGCCTCAAGCGACTTTGCAGCAGCGTTTACTCGATATTGCTGCGCAAAGTGGCTGGCAGTTAAGTGCAGCCGAAATTCCAGATAACATTAGTGTTGAGCAGGTAACTGGCCGCTACACCCTCGAACAAGTCTTGCTTACCAGCTTTCAACAAGCGGCCTACGACTTTTCCCTAGACCCTGAGCAGCAGCGTATTTTTGTGACTCCTAAAAAACTTGAGTCTGCACAACACTTTGAGCGTATTATCGTAACGGGTGTAAGCGGCAAAAACCGTAGCATTTTAAACTCGTCTATTTCAATCACTCAGCTTGCAAGCCTACAACTTGAAAAACAAACGCCGTATTCCAGTGCAGAAGCGCTTAAAAATATCACCGGCTTTTGGGTTGAAGACTCGGGTGGCGAAACGAATAATAATGTTGCGCCAAGGGGACTTAGAGGCGGCGAGGGGTTTAGATTTATCAGCCTGATGGAAGATGGGTTGCCCGTGACCTATGACGGTATTTGGGGGGACTTTTTTTTACGTCCAGACCTAACCCATCAAGCCATTGAAGCGGTGCGGGGCGGCAGTAGCGGTATTTTTACTGTGAACGGGCCTGCGGCAATGGTGAACTATATCGGCAGGCGAGGCTCAGAAAATCCTTTTAATTTAGTGAAAGTGAGTCAGGGATTGAGCTATGACTACACTCGTTTTGATGGCGTGTTTAGCGGAGCGTTGAATGATGAATGGTTTTATACGGTAGGCGGGTTTTATCGTATATCCGACGGTATTCGGGAGCCGGGTTATCAAAGCGACTTAGGGGGCCAAGTGAGTGCGCGCATGAGCTGGTTAACCGATGCATTTGAGCTTGATTTTAGCTATAAACATTTAAACGATAAAACCAGCTTTTACGCGCCTTTAGTGATGCAAAACAGCGGCGAAATTCGAGAGCTGGCGAGCCTGCCTTATGACGATGGAACGCTACTGAGCGACGATCTCAGGTCGCTCACCTTCTTCACTCCGGAAGGACGCGTGCAGCGTGACTTAGAAGACGCTCAGCAAACACGCCTAAATAGCTACACTTTACTATTTAATACGCCGCTTTTTGAACACGTTAACCTGAGCAATCGTACGCGATTTTCAAGTTTAAACAATGACTTGTATACCTTAATGAATTTGGGCAACCAAACCATAGTCGACGCCACAAGCCGATTACAACACGCCGATATCACCGAATTTAAACGCCACTTTGCAAATAGCGCATTGCGCCCTCGATACTTACGTTATTCAGATAACACCTTAGTTGCCAACCCTGCAACGCTTAATGGTAATGGTCTCGTGACCGCTAGTTATCCTTTATATTCACGTTACAGGCAACAGCAGCTGGTAAATCATTTTAGTGTGGACTATCTCGACGCGCAGTGGTCACTGACCCTCGGCCATATTTACGCTCGAAGTGATTTCGACGAGTTACCACTAGATAAATGGCTTGGCGCGTTACTAACGGATGTAAAGCATCAACCAGAACGGCTGGACATCGTACTGGTTGATGGGCAAGAAAATGTGATTGCCAATTTTACCGAGCAAGGTTTTTTATCTTACGCCGGTCCCGTTTATTTAAGCGGTAGCGGCTTGTCTCAATCACATTCGCTGTATGCCAATATTGACTGGCAGCTCACTGAAAACCTTAGAGTTGATTTGGCACTTCGTAATGAACATCTGAATCTCACCAGCACGCTACTTGAAGGGGTAAAGTCGTACACCGACTCATCAAAAGCCACTTATTCTCACTACCTCCCAGCTACCACTTTACGTGATTCCTTTACGCAAAATGCGCTCAGTATTGGCGCAAATTACCAAATCGGCGACGCTATGGCGATATTTGCACGTTATTCCGACGCCTTTGAAATGCCACGGCTCATTAATTACGGCAATGGCCGCGGGTGGGCTAAAAGTGAAGAGGAGCGTGCACAACAAGATTTTGGTCAACCCATTCGCTTGGCGTTAGGTGAAGTTGGACTGCGTTATCAAACCGCTGATTGGCAGTTTAGTGGCGCGTTATTTGAGACCAAATTTGATCCGCTCCCGCTCACGGTGTACCGTGGTGCGGCTACGACCCAACAAGCCGTTTCAATCAATACCCAAACACGAGGGCTGGAGTTCGAATTTGACTATCAATATAGTCCGGCCTTGCAGTTTAGAGCGATAGGTGTGTGGCAAGACGCTGGGTTTTACGGCATTCCTAAGCAATTGCCACAAAGCGAATTTAATGGCAATCAAATAACGCGAACGCCGGAGTTACAACTACGACTGACGCCGGAATACAAAGCAGGACCTATTACCGCGGCTATCACCTGGTCGTATGTTGGTAAGCGCTATTCGGATATCGCCAATCGGTTTGCCTTACCGGCCTATCAAACATGGGACTTATTTACCGAGTTGGCAATTAATGAACAGCTCAGCGCACAGCTTGAGGTTAAAAACCTCACCAATGCTATGGGGCTAACTGAGGGCAATCCTAGGGATGATTTAAGCCACCAAGAGGCCATCTTTTACGCTAGACCCATTTTTGGTCGCACCATCAAACTTTCGTTAAGTTATCAGTTTTAAGCGACACCGCTATTATTCGAGCAATTCTATTCCTTGACTTAAAGTGAACTTGAAGTTGTATGCTCCTCTTAAACGAATGACAGTGAACAAACGATAAGAGGCAGAGGTAATGCAAAATAGCTTAGATAAAATCGTCAATGACATAAAAGCCAACTGGAGCGGGCTAAATTCAAGCACCACAGTGACAGTACGTGAGTTGTTAAGCGAACTTACTCAGTCTCCACCGCACGAGCCTTGGCTTGCGAGCATTATGCGTGAAAGACTAGCATCAAAAACACTCTACCAAGACCCTGACCATGGTTTTATGCTGCTAGTCCATGCCGAAGAAAAGGGCACGTACCGCCCGCCCCATGATCACGGCGCAGGTTGGGTATTTTATGCTGTGCAATCCGGCGAAATGGAAATGACAACTTACAAACCCATCACCACAGCAAACGGCGAAACCCACCTTGTATCTCGAGGAACAGACACACTCAAAGCCGGCGATTGCCGAGTGTTTCTACCTGGCGATATCCACGACACCCGCTGCTTAACAGATAACTTCGTTCAATATCGTTTAACCAGTTGTGACTTTAAAGAAGAGAAACGCTCAGGACGGATGATCCAGTATTTGAGGGAGGTGTAGTGGTTTGCCGTAAACGGTTTTAACGGCTAACCGACATAACGAAGTTGAACAGATTTAAGCATAACGATTCTTTTTAGCTGCTTAAAAGCAGCTAAAAAGAATCGTTATGCTTACTTGGCCGGAGAAGGTTCATATGTGTTAGGTGACTCACTCACCCATGAAAACCCCTTTTCCAGTTTTTCTTAATTCGTTTAGCCATTGAGTTACAGTTTTTCTTCCAGCCTCTCGAATCGGATAGTTTCTGACCTTGCAGACTTCACTGGCGCCGGGTGAAAAAGAGGAGGTCGTAACAACTAGCCCACCTTTAGCGTTCTCATCAACTACATCTGCCCAGAGCGACTTAACTAAGACTTTATCGATTTTTGATTTCGTTCGCTTACATTGAATAAGCTGCACTGGTGGATGATCAAATTCAGAGTCTTTGCTCCAAACCCTTACATCAATACCGCCATCATTCCTTCCTGATCCAATCTGAACCTTATAACCTTTTCTATCAAAGTACTCAGCGGTAAGGGCTTCAAACTTTCTCCAGTGCATCGTAGATAGCTTGTCAGAATTGCTTGCTAGATAGTTGATATATCTTTGATCGAGAAAAGTACCATACATAGCATCTAGCGATTCGCTTTCAAATAGTCCTTTAAGTTCAATTGGAGACTGCCATTCGGTCACTCTTGCTGAAAGCCAATCCCAAGGACTCGCTTCTTCGCTTTCCTTGGTTAAACTCACCAACCTACGTGCAATCTCCAGCGCCTCAACACCCAAATTCATTTGGATGTATTCATAATATGCATCTTCATCGAAGTCATCGAATATTGAATTCTTACCCTGATCGAAATGAGTCTCTCCAAGCTGCTTTAATACTTTTTTGAACAAAGCTCTCTTATTTGGAGAGTGCATGAATTCCATGTCGAGCATGGTTGGGGCGTGCCCCACGAATTCTTGAGTGGTAACGCCTAAGCGATACAACATAATTTGAAAAGTATCTTCAATATGATCAGTTCGAATTCGAACAAGTTCTTCATTCTGTCTTTTGAAAATATCGAAAAGCGGATCGTTACTATCGAGGAGCTCGATCATCTCTGTATTGTTCAACGCCAATCCAGATTTATAACCGATTCTATCGCTTAAAAAAGATCGAAAACCTGTATTGGTTGTTACCCAAGTCCCCATAGAGCTCTCTTTACACCTAGACATAATGACTCCCACACGGTGCTAGCCTCCGCATTTTCGTGGGTTAGCTTAAAGCCAGAGCCATAATTAGTTTGTCAAATAACTAAATAGCAGAGGCTAGCATGACTAAAC
Source organism: Pseudoalteromonas sp. JC3 (assembly GCF_030291895.1). Classification (NCBI taxonomy): domain Bacteria; kingdom Pseudomonadati; phylum Pseudomonadota; class Gammaproteobacteria; order Alteromonadales; family Pseudoalteromonadaceae; genus Pseudoalteromonas; species Pseudoalteromonas sp. JC3. Next base: position 858,181 of record NZ_CP127856.1, read on the forward strand.
ATAACATACTTTTCATTGGCTTAGATACTCATAAAGAGTTCATTGAAGTTGCCTACATTGAAGACAATCGAGGCGCACAACCCATTCATTTCGGTCGTATTTCTTCAGCTAAAGTCACCATTAAAAAGCTTATCAGGCAATTTGAATCTAAATACCCTAACACTACGCTCCATTTCGTTTATGAAGCTGGCCCCTGTGGTTACTGGATTTACCGCTTAATTACTTCTCTTGGACATTGCTGTTACGTAGTTGCCCCATCGCTTATTCCTAAAAAACCTGGCGAGCGTATAAAAACTGACAAACGTGATGCACTTAAACTAGCTAAATTACTTAAGTCTGAAGACTTAACCCCTATTTATGTACCTGAGCCGGAAGATGAAGCTATTCGTGATTTATCTCGTGCTCGAGAAGTTGCGATGAAAGATTTAAAAGATGCAAAGTACCAGCTAAAAGCACTGCTTCTTCGAAACAATATCAACTATGCAGGCACGGCAAACTGGTCTCTCAAACACTTACGTTGGCTCACAGAACTAGTATTGCCACATCCTGCACAACAAATCGTTTTACAAGAGTTTATTCAAACTATAAACGAGCGAACTGCACGATTAGAGCGACTCGACAATGAGCTCTCTCATCATGTTTATCAATGGCGTTACTACCCTGTAGTTAAAGCAATCCAAGCTATGCGCGGCGTTCGCTTACTCGTGGCCGCTGGTATTGTCGCTGAGCTTGGTGATTTAACCCGCTTCGACCATCCGCGAAAACTCATGAGTTATCTTGGGCTCATTCCGAGTGAACACTCGAGTGGTGGTAAAAGGCATATTGGCGCAATTACTAAATGTGGCAATGGTCGTGCAAGGCGCTTATTAGTCGAAGGTGCTCACAGTTACCGTCATGCAGCCAACATATCGACTGAGTTACAAAAACGACAAGAAGGCTTACCAAAGCAACTTATTGATATTGCATGGAAAGCACAAATAAGGCTCTGTAAACGTTATAAAAAGCTTATAAATAAAGGCAAGCATTACAACCTCGTTGTCACCGCCATTGCCCGTGAAATGATTGCTTATATCTGGGCAATCGCAAAACAGGTTGTGCTCTCATCGGTAAATCCCAAATTAAGATTATCCAGAGTACCAGCTTAAAATGAACGAATTAGAGTTAATGTATTGGGTCAAGCATCGGGTGTGGCACAACCACCGACGGCGTTAGGATGGCAATGCTGCTAACACAGCATTGAACCACGAACATAGACTGAAAACAGGTGCCACGTCGAGTTAAGTAAGGTCTGCTCTGCTCATGAAAATGAGTAACCAACGAATACCAGCAAGAAAACCGACGAAATTACTTGCTTCACCCTATGCATTAACTCTCTCTAATTCGAGTTTAGAAGTTATGGCTTAAAGTTAGGCAAGGATCAGTGTGTGTAACTTGACAGTGGGAGTCATACCAACGCCGCAATATGAGGCGTACAAATACATGGCTATACTTAGCGACGAAGGAGCGCAAGCCATGCGTTTTGCGTCCATGCCATAATTGACTAGTTAGCTCTCGGAACCAACTAAATCACTTAAAAGTATTCGTTCGTCATCAGAAAACTTCGAGCATTTCAGGTCATAGACTTTATTGATTGCATCTATAGTCTTAGAGTGAGCCCACGCTGAAAAACAATAAGCACCATTAAAATATATAAACAATGGCCCCATACAACCACCGCTACCACATGACCATGCATCAACTAAGTAAAGGTCTGGACTCAACCCCCCGGTAATTTTGACATCAATTGTTTTGATAGTAGATGGGCCAACTGTATCACCTGATTCTGATATTAATTTTTGCCCACTTTTTGTAAATTCATTTATTACTTCTTGTTTAGAAAAATATAAATATTCTCTGTTTTTAAGATAGGTAGCTTTTTCAGCTTCACTAAGCAGAGGTAAGTACTCTTGTTCTAAAAGTTTTAATTTGGCTTCATTTTTAGATAATTGGGAGCTTAATGATTTAATCGCAGTGCTCAGGTCAGAATTATTCTTAGTTGATGATATAAGTTTTTCCTTAAGTGTAGCTATTTCTATACTTGCTTTTTTCAATTCATCTTCTTTTGTAAAGCGAGGGTGAACTGTATGAAAGTATGCCGTAATTAAGAAAAACAATGTAAGCAATGGTACTGCTGCGAAAAAATAATCTAAAACCCCTTTTGATTCATCAATCCATTTCATATTAAACCCAAACCTCGATAAAGATAGAGAACTAACATTTTAGTATTTATGCGACACGCAGTTTGTGTTGCATAATCGCTTGTTGGACTGAGTCGCTACCTGCTCGGTGTGTCCGAGTTGGTGTTGTTTATGCTATAACTTACTTAGAAAAAATAGGCTTTTTGGAGGTTCTCACTTTCCTAGCTAGTGTAATCAGTTTAGCTAGTGTTATGTAAGCTTTCCCTGCATTGCTCAGCGCTTATTATGTATTCATTACACCTAAATTTGGCTTGATAAGCAATTATATTTTTTACGCATACTGAGGTCGCTAGCCTGAGCAATTAGGCAGGTTAACTATTTGATTTTATAAAGCAGCCCTAATCAAGCATCCCTCCTTGGTTAATATCAAAGCGCGTCTATGCGCTTCTCGTTCATTCTTTTTAAACGACGAAAAAGAACGAACCAAGAAAACGTCGCCCCAGCATCACACTCAATCCTCAAATCCTAAGCCGATATAGTGCAACCGTCTTGTAAGGCACGTCCATGATGCCAGACAAGACTTGGCCGACATCCTGTCGGCACATTGCATATCGGCTTATGCTTTTCGGGTGTGATGGAGGGGGAATCGCGCTGTCTGTTAGTTCTGGTTTTATCTCCTGAAGCAGCAAATTTGCCTGCAAGCAGCAAACAATACTATCAGCACCGTTTTCCTCCCTCATCACACCCGAAAGTAAATTGTCAATGAGTCATTTCAACGCATGGATGCGTGAAAAACTGTGACAGGGCCAAGGATGGCTCTTACACAGTGGTGACGTTCATATTGGCAATTTACTTGAGGAGTCAGTGTGATGTCGGGAGTGCCCTTTCTTTTGCATACTTGTTCTTTGGGCATCAAAGAAAAGTAAGTCGTAGCCCATGGATGGGCGTCGAAACCTGTCAGGAGGACGGGCTGACTTCACGATACATTTCGAGCTACCAGCCGTTAGCAACATAAACCTCCATGTTTAATATCAAAGCGCATCCATGCTCTTCTCGTTCATTCTTTTTAAACGACGAAAAAGAACGAACCAAGAAAACGTCGCCCCAGCATCACACTTAATCCTCAAACCCTAAGCCGATATAGTGCAACCGTCTTGTAAGGCACATCCATGATGCCAGACAAGACTTGGCCGACATCCTGTCGGCACATTGCATATCAGCTTATGCTTTTCGGGTGTGATGGAGGGGGGAATAAGTTGCTTGTGAGATCTTATACGCTTTTTACGATGAAGCTATTTGCAAGGGTTATAAAAGCTATCAGCATAGCCTCCTAATTAACAGTCTAAATAGTTTTGTGGGAGGCGGTTCACCCGCCGAGAAGTTATGTTTTTCTGGTGTGGTTAAGGGGGGGTTAGTTTTGGCTGCGAGTTCTAGTTTTTCTCTCAAAAGCAGCAAATTTGCCTGCAAGCACCAAAAAAAATTTTCAGCACAGTATGTCTCCCTCATCACACCCGAAAGTAAATTGCCAATGAGTCATTTCAGCGCGTGGATGCGTGAAAAGCTGTGACAGGGGCAAGGATGGCCCTTACACAGCGGTGACGTTCATATTGGCAATTTGCTTGAGGAGTCAGTGTGATGTTGGGAGTGCCCTTTCTTTTGCGCAACGATTCTTTGGGCATCAAAGAAAAGTATGTCGTAGCCCATGGATGGGCGTCGAAACCTGTCAGGAGGACGGGCTGACTTCACGATACATTTCGAGCTACCAGCCGTTAGCAACATAAACCTCCATGTTTAATATCAAAGCGCATCCATGCGCTTCTCGTTCATTCTTTTTAAACGACGAAAAAGAACGAACCAAGAAAACGTCGCCCCAGCATCACACTCAATCCTCAAATCCTAAGCCGATATAGTGCAACCGTCTTGTAAGGCACGTCCATGATGCCAGACAAGACTTGGCCGACATCCTGTCGGCACATTGCATATCAGCTTATGCTTTTCGGGTGTGATGGAGGGGGGGAATAAGTTGCTTGTGAGATCTTATACGCTTTTTACGATGAAGCTATTTGCAAGGGTTATAAAAGCTATCAGCATAGCCTCCTAATTCGCAGTGCAGATAGCTTTGTGGGAGGCAAAATAAGTGAGACTCATCACAATTAGCAAACGGCGAAACCCAATCTGTATCCCGAGGAACAGACACGCTCAAAGCCAGCGATTGCCGAGTGTTTCTACCCGGTGATATCCACGACACCCGCTGCTTAACAGTTAACTTCGTTCAATATCGTTTAACCAGTTGTGACTTTAAAGAAGAGAAACGCTCAGGACGGATGATCCAGTATTTGAGTGAGGTGTAGTGGTTTGCAAAAATTCAAGGCGATAGTGGGTTTAATTGTCGTCGCTGACATCTAATCATGCCGTTTTGAAGGGAGTTATGGCTGCTAAGAGCGAATTTGAGACTGTCGGCGCTCTTCTTGGGAGAGTCTTCGATGCTGCATAGCAGGTGTTCAACTAACTCATTTATGCTACAAAATCCGTTAACATAAATGAACTAAGGGTCAGATTTGAGCAATGAACAGGCATTCAAAATATCCCTTCGTGTAGTTCATTTAGGCATGGGCTTACATTTTCAAAAAACGACCAATTTCACACGGGTTTTCAATAGATGGTCAGTATAACTAATTAGTGGTCATATTGAGTACTCTAGTCGAAAATGAGAATGTTAACATTATGAAATTATTGGTTTTTATGTTGGCGCAAACCTTGCTGTCTCAAGGTTTCTTTAATTTCATTATGGATTAAAAAATGAGAAACCTCGGATATTTTTTGTTTTTACTAATTTTTGCGTCAGGTTGTACTACAAACAATAGAGACCAAAGTCACACTCTCAACGAAGAAAAACACCAATCAAATGACGTTACTATTGTAGAAGAGGTCGTTTTTGAAAGCGAAGGTGTACAATTATCAGGGAGCATGTATATACCTAAAGATGCACGAGCAGCAGTAGTACTAGTGCACGGCTCTGATCCTGTCCCACGAATGACTAAGTTAGCACAGTCACTGGCTAAGAGAGACTTACTAGTTTTGACGTACGACAAGCGTGGGGTTGGTGAATCTGGTGGCGTTTACGTAGGGCCTCAGGTGGGAACCAATAATATAAGTGTTGATAATTTAACTTTGCTTGCGAAAGATGCAAGTGCTGCGGTAGATGTGGTTCATGGCTATGACAAAGAGTTATCGATTGGACTTATTGGTGCGAGTCAGGCTGGCTGGATTATTCCAATTGCCGCATTCAATAATCAATCAGTAGAGTTTATGGTTCTCTTCAGTAGCCCTACAATCACAACTCTGGAACAACTTAGATTTCAGTTTTATACAAATGGTAGAGAAGACTTTTGGAAAACTCATACTGATGAAGAATCGCGTGAACATACTTTAAATGATCCTGACAGATATGATTTTAAAGCAACGGACCCGAAAATTTCTTTGAATTCTTTATCGATACCTGGGCTCTGGCTCTTCGGAGAGCAGGACATACAGGTCCCAGTCAAAATGTGTATCGAGCAACTGAATAGGATGAAAGCTAAAGGCAAGCCTTTTGAATATGTATTATTTCCATCGCTAGGCCACAATACTAATAAAGCAGAGCCTCTAGATATTGCGATACAATGGATAAAGCAAAATAATTTTTCCCACTAATTCGCAATTGTTGTTTTGCTGATGTTGATCAAATAGAAGAGCGTAGTTAACTAATGGCTCAAATGTGACGAAGCGGCTATGCCGAGCGTCACTGAGCTCTCTTGCTGCTAGGTCGACTTTATGAGCACCCTAAATGAATCTCCGCTTCTGACAGTTCAAGTTTAGACTTATCCAGTTTAACGGATATCGGTGTTTAACACCGACCCTAACCTTATACGCTACCTTCGGATTCTATGACCAAAATTCTCGCCTCGCCACGAGGGTGGGCAACATGCTCAGTGCCAATTGAAGCATAAAAGATATCACCAGTTTGCAATAGGGCTGATTGCTCAACGCCATTCTCTTTGTAAAACATGTCAACCTCGCCGTCTAACACGACAAAGACTTCTTCACCGTCATTAACATGCCACTTATAAGGCTGATCAGTCCAATGCAGGCGGGTTGTAATACCATTCATATTGGCGATGTCTTTTGCGCCCCAAGCGCGTTGTGCAGTGAATGTTTTGCTTCTAATTATTTCCATGATGCTTCTTATTTTTGAATTGCTAATATTCTCAAATTTTTACGTTTATAGGCTTTGTTGCGTTTGATGAATAGACTGTTACGTAAGGTAGTACTCAAAAAATCAAGAGCAGTATATTGCTTGGTGCTTTATGCAATGTCCAGTTAAAGGGCTCACAAACTATAAAGTTATTTTATCCAGCATAAGCGCAAATAGTGTTAGACTTCACTGTGATCAACTGAGCGATCGTTTTATCCTCTTTCTCATTGGCTAATGCCACTTTGGCTTTAAATTCAGGTGAGTGGTTTCTACGCTTTCATGTCATGGGCATACAAAAGCACTAATGTACCACCTTGTTTTTTGGCTAGTTAGTTGCTGCTTGAACACTGCAGGATAGCCTTTTTCTAATAGAACACTTTCGGCCAGTTTTTCTAAAGCATTAGCTTGGACTATTTCATTTTCACTACGTCTAATTGCATAACCTGAGATTCTGTATCCCGATCGAGCATTTACGGACGAAAATAGCTCTCTAACCCTGACTCTGCCTTTTGCTCCTTCCATCTCAAGTTGTTGCTTTATAAACTCTGCTTGTTCTTTAGCGCTAGCTCCAGATGTCGAACACCAAAAGATATCATAATCCCAATCTTCCCAATCAAAAGAAGGTTTAACGCTTCTGTCTGTTCTTAAATTACTATCTTCTTCTATTTGAAATTCTTTCTCTTTTGCAATTATTTTTGCAGTTTCTTGCTTGATCATTGGTGTCCCGCCTGCTTCTAAAACGCCTAACAAGCGGCTTCTTAATTCACCATCCACCATAACTAAAACAAACTGCTTCGCTACTTCCTGCTTTCGCTCGTTGTTTTCTTCTAAAGATAGCTGAACGAGATCATAAATTTTGAAATTAAATTCTCGTTCGGCATTTATCCTCTCACGCTCATCGCGCGCCTCTTTAATTGCAATATCTACGGCAGCAACCTGCTCCTTCAACTCTCGATCTAAATTTGAGACCGAAAAATTTAAAATAGCTACCATCGCAGCTATTGTGACCGTAATGAGAGGTATAAAAACGTTTTGTAAAAATGCACTAAAAGATTTCCAATTCACCTTAAAATCCTCCAAAAATCCCAAATTCTTATAATGGGTTCTTATTTGCGTCCTTTCGAATATCCAATCCTGACGGTACTCTTATTGGCACTTGAATACACCGAGTCAATTAGTTGAGTCAAGGTTATGCTTGTTGTCGGTTGCTTCGACCAAACACCGTAAAGCAAATATAGCCACTCTTTCGTAGTTCCGCTGTCATTCGTGCCGACGAAACTTAATTTATTCGTTTTCGGTCGTAGTTGTCTGGTTGTGCACAACGAAAATATTACCGAATTCATTTCGGTGAGTGCAGGCCTAATCGATTGCCTTCTGTATCTAAAAATAACGCGAAGAAGCCGATTTCGTCTGCATGTGGGGTTTTGGGGGTCAGTATTTTCCCACCGTTTTCTTCTACTTTTGATAGCACTCGTTGTAGGTCTTCACCTGCGTTTAAATACAGAGTAACGCCAGTGCTGGAAGGAGTGTAGCCTTCGCCTTGAACAATCACACCTACGGTAGACTGCCCCTCGTACGGGAAGAGTGCCATTGTCATTTCAGATATATCTATGGTTTCAATGGAGACAGCAAAAATGCGGCCGTAGAATTTTACGGCGCGCGTTATGTCGGTTGCTGGAATTTCAAAAATTGATGCGAAGCTGTGCATGTTGTCGTCCTTATTTTCTATGTGTGTCGGCTAGCTATTGGTGACTAGGCTGGACTCGTTTAAGGTTCAACGAGTTCGACTTTAAGATAGCGTGGGGAGACAACAATTAATTGTAAAAAAGCGACAGGACTATTTATAGAAAAGCCGTGAAAGCGTCATGCTTTCGTCATCGAGAAACGCTCGCGGGTTTACCCCCGTGAGCGCTTTAAAGTCCTTAATAAAGTGAGACTGATCATAATAATTGCTTTTGTACGCGATGTTAGTGAGGTTGTCTTCACGATTTATGAGGAGTGTTAAAGCGCTTTGCAAGCGTACAAGTTTACTTAAATGTTTTGGACTAATACCGACAAGGTCTAAAAACTTCCGCTCTAGTTGGCGCCTTTTATTGGGACTTGATTTGGTGATTGCATTAACCGATATATCGCCATTTTGTGCAAAGATAATGTCTACCGTTGTTTTTATAATGTGCTCAATTGTCCGCGGGTCGCTAAGCTTGTGAAGGAGAAAGGCCTCTAAAATCTCAATCCTTTGGCTTGTGTTTCGCGCTTGGATGATATCGCTTTCAAGCTTCGCGGCCTCATCGTGCTTAAATAATTCGTAAATCGATGTTTCCTTATTTATTAAGTTTTTTATAGGTTTCGAAATAAAGTGGGAAAAGGCATAAGGAAAAAAGCTGGCTGCAAAGGTGTGAACGTATCCGGTTGGTTGAATATAAAAAGGTGAAACGGTTTGTCCAAGCACCATTGCGCGCGGTTGCAGTATGTAGTCATGTTCTGATGTATAGCGCTTAATATCGTCGCCCAATATAAAGGCCAGTTCAATGCAGCCGTCGGGGACAATGCGTTGCTTTGCGGCACCTTTATCTGCAGTAATCTCCAGTGTCCAAAAGCAATTGATAAATGAAGATAAATTTTCACAAGGGAAAAATGTTTTGTAATCCATAAAACCTCCGCTTCTAGCTATGGACGGTTGAAGCTTACAGCAAATAAAAACTAAGACTCTGGTAAATTTTGCAACCGTTTTATGGTCTGCTTTTTAGACGCGCTTTACCTGCTACTGGCCTTTATTGATATGCTTATTTATCCAATCTTGGTAATAAGATACACGTGTTAATACTGCGGTTGAACCGTATTTGCCTAAAGTAAATTTCCAAATCACCCTCAATTTCTTTCCACGCTGCTAATCCAACCAATACCGGTGTTGAGCCTTGATAAATGATTGCTGCGCCGTTGCTATATCCAGCTAAAAAATAAGTGACACCCATCACAATTAGCAAGCGGCGAAACCCACTTCGTATCCCGAGGAACAAACACGTTCAAAGCCGGCGGTTGTTGAGAGTTTCTACCCGGCGATATCCACGGCACCCGCTGCTTAACAGATAACTTAGTTCAATATCGTCTAACCAGTTGTGACTTTAAAGAAGAGAAACACTCAGGACGGATGATCCAGTATTTGAGTGAGGTGTAGTGGTTCGTATAAACGCAAGGCGATCGTTGGTTTAAGTGTCGTCGCTCAAATCTCGGTTGTTCAACAGCTCGTTTTAGAGCCGAAGGATGGCTCTGTGCCAAAAGCTGACGGCGGGCATCTATATCATGCACGGTGCAAAACTTGACCCCAGGTCTCAAAGCTCTGTAGATTTTTAGCTATCACTGAGAATGTATTAACTGTTTTTGCTAGTAAGCGACAAACCATATTTAGTGAGTTTGCGATACAAGGTGCGGCTACTGACACCAAATTTAAGGGCCAGCTCTTCGGTGCTACCTTGGAAATGTTCGATCGCTTTTTTTAAGTAGCTTTGCTCGGCCTGCTCTAACGATATTACATCAAATACCTTGTCATAATTCAGTTGTGCTAAATCTGCGTTAGGCTTTGCTGTATGCTGCAAATTAGCTGTGTTTTCGAAAGGGATGTCGGTGTCGTAAATGACATCGTCATCGGCCAAAATAGCTGCTTGTAATACAATACTTTTTAGCTCTCGAATATTACCGGGGTAGGCATATTGCGCGAGCTTTTTAAGTGCCGCTTCACTGAATTGTTTGTCTTTAAATTCAGAGTGTTTTAAAAAGAACTTAGCTAATAACGCGATGTCAGCTTGACGGGCTTTCAGGGACGGTAAATTTATCGGGAAAGTGGCGATCCGATAGTATAAATCTTTTCTAAACTCGCCTTTTTCAACCATTTCTAACAGGTTTTTATGGCTTGCACAGACTAATCGAAAGTCTGTGCGTTTTTGTCTTAGGCTGCCAACCGCACGAAAGCTTTGTGTTTCAATTAATCGCAGCAGTTTTACTTGCATATTGAGTGGTACATCACCAATTTCATCAAAAAACAAAGTGCCACCTTCAACAATTTCGACCAAGCCTTTCTTTTGGCTTGTGGCGCCAGTAAACGCGCCTTTTTCGTGACCAAATAACTCAGACTCAAATAACTGCTCGGGTAAGCCGGAGCATTCAATTACAATAAACGGTTTATCTTTACGCCTACTTGCATCGTGCAACGCGCGAGCAACTAACTCTTTACCTGTGCCGGTTTCGCCTTGTAATAATACCGAAATTTCGGTTTTGGCAGCGCGGTTTACTTTATTGATTAGTGCTTTAAAGGCGTCAGACTGACCAAGCATTTTATTCTTTTGCGCTTTTACTGAGGCAAAATCGATTTTATCGAGGATCTCAACAAAGCCCATTAATATATCGTTTTCGTCAAAAATAGGCTTCATCACAATATCGCAATATTGCTTACCTAAATGGGTATCGTGAATATGCACGACACTGGTTGGCTTATTGGTTTTTTTGCACTCTAGCATGGGGCAAGCTTCACCCATCTGATCGCAGGGTTTACTGGCCTTATGCGATATGGCAAAGCAGGTACTTTTACCCAGCTCAATCGGTGTTTGATAGGTATCACGATAGGCGTTATTCACTGCCACAATGACATAGTTTAGGTCAATAAAAATTGCTGGTTTATCAATAATATTGATTAAACCTTGGATCACCGAATTTGCCATATCGCACACTTGCCCAAGTTAGTTCGTTACCGTTTTACTAAAAATGAGTGTACTGTAAAAAAATAACCGTGACAAAAATGTCTTCACATTCAATTTGTCTGACAAAAATGTCGATTGGTAAGTTTATCTTTATCGAATGAATTTTTGAAATGTAAAATTAACTATTAAAAACAATGCATTATTTATTTTTTGACTATACCCAAGATTGGTATGTTTTCTGCCATATCAGGAAGTAACCTAATCTAAAGGAGTTCGAAATGAATGAAGCATTGGTCGAATTGTCTCGTTGGCAATTTGCACTCACCGCCATGTTCCACTTCATATTTGTACCGCTGACCTTGGGCCTGAGTTTTATGCTGGCCATTATGGAATCGGTTTATGTGATGACGGGCAAAGAAATCTATAAGACCATGACTAAGTTTTGGGGAAAGTTATTTGGTATTAACTTCGCCCTAGGTGTGGCAACGGGTTTAACGATGGAGTTCCAGTTTGGTATGAACTGGGCATATTACTCGCATTATGTGGGTGATATTTTTGGTGCGCCATTGGCAATTGAAGGGTTAATGGCGTTTTTCTTAGAATCCACGTTCGTTGGCTTGTTCTTTTTTGGCTGGGATAAAATGTCAAAGGTCAGGCACCTTATGGCAACCTGGCTTGTGGCGTTAGGCTCTAATTTTTCGGCGCTTTGGATCTTAATTGCCAATGGCTGGATGCAGCACCCAGTAGGTGCAGAGTTCAACTTCGAGTCGATGCGTATGGAAATGACCAGTTTTGCTGAGGTGATGTTTAATCCCGTTGCGCAAGTTAAATTTGTGCATACGGTTTCTGCAGGTTATGTAACAGGCGCAATGTTTGTGTTAGCTATTTCAAGCTATTACCTTTTAAAACATAAGCATATTGCCTTTGCGCGTCGCTCATTTGCGATTGCTGCAAGTTTTGGTTTAGCGTCAATTTTATCGGTGATCGTGCTCGGTGATGAAAGTGGCTATGAGCTTGGCGATGTACAAAAAGTAAAACTCGCGGCAGTTGAAGCCGAATACGATACCCACCCAGCACCTGCACCATTTACGCTTTTTGCTATCCCCAACGATGAAAAAGAAAAATCCGAATATGCGGTGCGCATCCCTTGGCTGATGGGCATTATCGCGACGCGCTCGCTTGATGAAGAGGTGATGGGCATTAAAGAGCACAAAGTGCTGCATCGTGAGCGTATTTTATCTGGATTGATTGCTAAAAATTTACTCGATACCGTGCGCAGTGGTAACGCAACTGAAGCGCAAATGGCGCTGTTTGAAGCACATAAAAAAGACTTGGGCTATGCCATGTTATTAGAGCCATTTACCAATGACTTTGTCAGCCCAAGTGAAGAAGCCATCGAAAAAGCGGTAAATTACAGCATTCCACCTGTTGCACCACTTTTCTGGAGTTTTAGAATAATGGTGTTCTCGGGCTTTATTATGCTATTCGTTTTTGCCGCTGCATTTTACTACAGCACTAAACATCAAATCACCAAACCTAAATGGTTGTTAAAACTGGCGCTGTTCTCTTTACCTCTGCCTTGGATTGCCTCTGAAGCGGGTTGGTTTGTCGCAGAGTTTGGTCGCCAGCCGTGGTCAATTGCCGAAGTGCTGCCTGTGCATGCTTCGGTATCAAACTTAAGCGTGGGTGAAGTGTGGTTTACCTTAATTGCTTACACCAGTTTTTATGCGGTGATGTTTGTTATTGGCTTCTACTTGATGAAGAAATACGCCAAAAAAGGGCCTGTGCCAGAAAAGCAAAGCACACCTTTCGATGGCAATGCGCAACTATCGGCTGAAGGAGCACAATCATGATTGATTATGAATTTTTACGCTTAGTATGGTGGGGCTTAGTAGGCGTATTGCTGATTGGCTTCGCCATTACCGACGGGTTTGATTTAGGTGTGGGCGCACTGCTTACGTTAGTAGGCAAAAGCGACGAAGATCGTCGCGTGATGATCAACACCATTGGCCCCCATTGGGATGGTAACCAAGTGTGGTTTATTACTGCTGGCGGCGCAATTTTTGCGGCTTGGCCGCTGATTTATGCGGCAGCATTTTCGGGGTTTTATATCGCTTTAGCGCTAACACTTATTGCCTTATGGATGCGCCCAATCGGCTTTGACTATCGCAGTAAGTTACCGAGTAAAACCTGGCGTACAGCGTGGGACTGGGCACTATTTTGTGGCGGTTTAGTACCCGCGCTTATCTTTGGTGTGGCGTTCGGTAATTTACTACTAGGCGTACCATTTGAGTTTGATAATACTTTGCGCCCAACTTACACCGGCAGTTTTTTTGGTTTGCTTAATCCGTTTGCCATTTTAGCAGGGCTGGTATCGGTCGCTATGTTGCTGACTCATGGCGCTAACTGGTTACAACTTAAAACCGAAGGAAATTTACTCGCGCGCGCACGCATTGTGTCGTTCTATTTGTCATTAGTGACTGTGTTGCTCTTTATGTTAGCGGGTGTGGTCGTTGCCAATCTTGACGGTTATGTGATCACCTCTAGCGTTGACCCTATGGCGACATCAAACCCACTGACCAAAACGGTTGAAGCAGTATCGGGCGCGTGGCTTAACAATTACAGCACTTACTCGTGGATGCTAATTGCCCCTGTACTTGGCATTTTGGCGGGGCTTGGCTCAGCGTGGTTTAGCAAGCAACAGCGCGGTGGCTGGGCGTTTTTAATGTCGTCATTGATGATGGCAGGCATTATTTTAACCGCAGGCGCTGCTATGTTCCCGTTCCTTATGCCAAGTAGCAGCATGCCAAACGCGAGTTTAACAGTGTGGGATGCCACATCGAGTTATTTAACGCTCAAAACCATGTTTATCGTTGCCTGTATTTTTGTGCCAATTGTATTGAGTTACACCGCATACAGTTTTTATGTGATGCGCGGGCGCATTAAAGCGCAAGATTTAGATAAACCACACACAATTTATTAAGGAGTGGCTTATGTGGTATTTCACTTGGATTTTAGGTGTTTTATTAGCGTGTTCTTTCGGCATTATTAATGCGATGTGGCTAGAAGCCACCGAAGACATGGACAGAGACGACACCAGCGATGATTAAACACAATCACGCAGCAACTGGCGACATGGAGGTCGCCGCTACCGAGCTGTTACATAGCCAGCAGCACAAAGTAAAAAATGCGCTGCTGGGTGTGTTAGCACTCAAAAGCTCTGCCTTCTTATGTCAGCTGACGGCTTTCGCAGCATTTAGCTTTTTAATGGCCAGATTGCTCGCAAGTGATGCAAGTAGTCTGGTTATAAGTCACTTTTTTAGCGCAAACACACACTATGAATGGACGCTCAATGTATTAGTGGGGGCATTAGTTTCAAGCTTGATTCTTAACCTTTTTGCTCATAACCGCCTAATGGCATTACAAGCAAGTAGCTTGGCCGATTTAGAAGCGCAGTTACATGGCGCTTTTAAGCAAGGGCAGCACGCGTTGGTTCGTCAACATAGTCATTTTTACTGGCAGCAACTAAGCACCGAGCACCTTCATGCGATGGTGAAGTTTATCAGTGAATTTCAATTGCAAAAATGGTTTGCTGTATTTGCGCCTTTGTTATTGCTTGGCGTGATTGCTTATGTGAACTGGTTTGTATTTATTATTTTATTAGTGTGTTTGCCTGTGGTGCCGCTTTTTATGATCATCATAGGCAAAGGCACAAAGCACTTGCATAACACCTATTTTGTGGCATTTGAGCGTTTAGGCAGTATGTTTGCCAATCGCCTTAGCAACATTGAATTGATCAATGTATTTTCTGCCAATAGGCAACAAACACAGCACCTTGAGCAAAGTTCAAACACGCTTAATTCCAGCACCATGAAAGTGCTTCAAGTGGCTTTTTTAAACCAAACTGTTTTAGATTTTTTTTCGACGCTGTCGATGGCGCTAATTGCCGTTTATGTCGGGTTTAACCTATTAGAAGAGATAAACTTAGGGCCCAAACTGGTGTTTGCAGATGGGTTATTTTTACTCATTGCTGTGCCTATGGTGTTTAGCGAACTTAAACAGTTAGGCAATTTATACCATCAAAAAGCCGCAGCCCAAGTTGCGGCATCAGAGCTGGCTAGTGTGCTTTGTAACAGTCAAAAAAGTTCTGATATATCACTTTCTCCTAGCATTGATTGGCATGACTTTCAGGTCGTTAATACGGTGGTTTTTGCAAAGCATTTATTTGTTGAACGTGGCCAGCATATTTGGTTAAGTGCTCCCTCAGGTGCTGGGAAAACACTGTTATTTGAAGCGCTTAGCAAACAGCGCCAAGCAAGCCACCAAACCACACAAAAAGTGGCGCTGCTGACACAATCTCCCTGTATTTTACGCGGCACTGTGCGCGACAACTTAACGCTCAACAGACCAATCTCTGATAAAGCGCTTTTTACAATGTTAGAAAAAGTTGAGCTAATGGCTTGGTATAAAAATTTAAAACAGGGACTTAATACGCCTATGGACGAGTGTCCGCCACTTTCTGGCGGTGAAAAACAGCGCTTGAGTTTAGCAAGGCTATTATCGTGCGATGCCGACCTTTATTTACTCGACGAACCCACTGCGTTTTTAAGTGACGCGCAACATTTGCGACTCTGTTGTTTAATTGAAACGGTTCTAAAAGATAAAACCGTTATTTGGGCATGTCATAAGCCGCAGTCACAGCGCTGGTTTAGTCATATTTGGCACATCAACGAGTTTGGCGAGGTGCTTTGTCATGCAAACTAATACATTAAAAACCAACTTCTTGGCGCTGCTACTGAGTGTGGCTTATAGCCTAGCGGCAATGGGGTTATTGCTGGTTTCAAGTTGGTTTATTGCCGCGGCAAGTGTGATGGGCAGTAGCTTAAATTACATGTTACCCGCAGTTATTATTCGGGCCTTAGCGCTTATTCGAATTGCATCTGGCTATGCGGCACTATTAGTTGGTCACAGTGGCTTTTTTAAATCGTTACAAGCCAAACGAATGACGCTATTTGCAACAAGTTTGAATAACTTAAGCTTGCTTGAACAGGTTAAAAACAGCGCGCAGGTTGAGGCAATGAGCACCACCACAGAGCAACAAGCTGCGCTTTGGATTGCTTGGGTAAACCAAAATGCTGCGATGTTTATTACCTTACTGTTGTTAAATGTTAGTGTTTACTTGCTTATTCCAAGTCATCTTATTTATGTGCTGTGTGTAACGATTGCTTTTATTATAGTTTATGCGCTGCTCATTGTGTTTGGCTTAAAACAAGCGGTCAAAATTGCCAAACAAAAAGAGCGCTTTGTCACTGTATTTGACGATAAGTTACACAGCTCACCGCTTTGGCATCTTCAAACTGAGCTGTTAGACAACCAATTTGCATCAACCTCTAAGCTGTTAAAAGCACAACAAACACAGCAAAAGGCGATGTTTTACGGCCAACTCTGTTTACAGCTTTTCGCCATTTTAGCTTTATATCTGCTTTTTAAGCAGTATGCTGGCGCGGCATCGCAAAATGCATTGTTTATTTTAGTGCCCATGTTATTGCTAAGCATTAACGATTGGCTGGGCAAGCTACTGCAATCGCAAACAGGGCTGGTAGATTTTATTCAAGCCAAGCAAGATAATGCTAAAAAAGCTGTCGCAAAGACTGTCGATAAACAGCCACAGAAGCAAGCACAATCATCGTCACCAAAAATTACCCGACATAGCCAAGCGATTCATACGCTGAGCCTCGATAATGTAACCGCTTGCAGCGTGCAACGATTTCCCATTTCAATCGAAATAAATAATGCCGGTTGCTATTTATTTGAGGGCAGCTCTGGGACTGGTAAGTCTTCCCTATTAAAAGCAATTGCGGGACTACAGCCATTTCAAGGCAGCATCACGTTTAACCAAGGCAACATCGTCCAACAATTAGGCAAACTACACGAGCGCATTGTGTACTGCGGGCAATCATCACCCGTATTAGATGGCACCTTAGCTGAAAACCTTTCTTTAGGTCATGAAATAGAGCAAGACATACAAAAGCAGGTACTCAATGACGTTAATCTGTCTTACCTAGGCGTATTAACGCAATGGCTAGGCTCGGGTGGCAGACAGCTCTCTGGTGGCGAAAGACAGCGGCTTAACCTCGCACGAGCGTTATTATTTAAGCCCGATGTGGTGCTACTAGATGAACCGTTTGAAGCGCTCGATAATTACAATATTTCACTTATGGTTAAGCTTATCAATCAGTTGAGCAAAACCGGTATCGTGGTGATTGCTAGCCATATTGCGCCGGATACACTAACGCTTAATCAGCGTATTGATATTGAGAATATCCCCTTGCTTTCGAAGGAAAATGGCTCGGAGGAAAAGTGCTATGGCTGAGTCATTAGGTGTAATTGAGATAGTTTATGATAACCAGCTAATTGCTTATCTGATTAGAGATACGTTAACGCCTTATTGTGCGGTGATTGCATTGGGTATTTCTGATCAGAAAAAACACGACTATATGGTTGAGCGACTTGAAAACTGCCCGTGCGAAATACAGTGGTGGCTAATCGCCCGTGATGCAAGTTTACAACTAAGTTGGGTTAACAAGTTAGTGCTGCGATTTACAGGGCAATTGATGCTAGCAAAAGCGTGTTTAATAAATACACCAAACAATGCCGCGTTAGATTTAAGTAATAGTGACACGCTTGAGCATAATGAAATACTGCACTTAGGCCATTTGATGCTCACGATTCAATATATCAAAGCAAATAGCCTGAAAGTATCGCTACTTGTTTGTGACAACATGGTGTTTTGTCTGCCATCAAATGCACTACAGCTTTCATCCACTTGCATGGGCAATGTGCTTAAACAAAGCAACATCAAGTGGGATAAATTTAGTGAAATTTACAGCCCTTCCTTCACAGTAAGTCGGCCTTTATCGACTTCAAAACTTACTTTTTGGCAACTCGAAGCACGGCTAAGCCGTAATAACTTAACCGACACTTTAAAAACTAGCTAGGTAAAGAAAATAAGTGACATATATGGACGCTCAGCTGCTGTCAAGTAATACTCATCCAACAAGGTTGTTTTAACAGCCTTGTTGCTTCTTTTATTTATCTCTCATTTACTATTTGTATGTATTGATAAACAGTCACTTTGAGTCACCCTAAATAAGGTGCTGCTCTGACATATATTCGGGCTTAACTGACTTTCAGCGCCCCTAATGAGTTTCGAACCTAGCCACCCAAAAAGTAGAATACACCCACGCGGCATTGAATGCCTTGCCTATAACGGGTTTAACTAGGTAGGTTTGACCTTTTGTTCATCGTTATGTTTACAGCAATGAGAATATGGCTATCAAGGGCTCATAAACACCCACTCGGGCTCGAGGCCCTTGTCACGACCGGGCTCCTTAATAGCCATAATTTGAGTCATGATTGCGCCTCACTTTGTGTATATTGGGCTTTATAAGGTTCATTTCTTTGTAGCAATATCCACATTAAGCGAGCCAAGTCGGTGGGCCGTGGCCACCACCGCTTTATTTTTACCGCGACGTTCTACCAATGCGTTGATCCATTTGTTTAAATCATCCTGCTTTTTGTGCGCATGATTGACCACTGTACGGGCACCATGAATGAGTTGTTTTCTTAGATAACGATCACCTCGTTTGGTGATCCCTCCCATCTTATTGGTTTCACCCGAAGCATATTGACGTGGTGTGATCCCAAGCCACACAGCCAACTCCTTTTTATTAGAAAATGCTTGCCCTTTATCTATTGTGGCACTCAATGCCGATGCGTTGATAATCCCAATTCCGGGGATGGATTGGATAATTTGAGCAGCTTGGCTCTGTTCATTAAACTGCTTAAATTGTGCCTCTACATTTTTAATATTGACGTCTAACTTTTGCATTTCTTCATAAACGTCTCTGAGGAGTAGATTTAAAGCTCCATGTAAATTACGGTTGAGCAGATCAGCAATGGTTGCACGAAAAGACTTTAAGCTCTTCTTGATGACGATGCCAAATTCAAGTAACAAACCACATGTTTGGTTGATGCAGGCGGTTCGATTATGTATGAGCCGTTCCCGATAGCGATGTAGTGCTAGGGTTGCTTGTTGATGCTCTGTTTTTACAGGAACAAAGCGAATGTTAGGTCGAAGGCTCGCTTCATAAATCGCCATACAATCATTTTTATCGTTTTTATTGCCACGGACAAAAGGGGTAACATGTTGCGCAGGGATAAGCTGAACTTGGTGCCCAGCTTGTAAGCAGTACCGCCCCCAATAATGAGACGTTGACCATGATTCCATAACAACATTACAAGCAGGTAATTGGGTCAATGTTTGCAAGAGCTTTGCTCTATCTAACCTTCTGGAAAAACATTTATTACCTTGCTTACCTGAGTTGCAAAGTTCAAGGAATGAACCAAAAGCTAATATAGAAAAGTTAGCGTTTATCTCAACCAACTCATCTGAACAAACCCTACATTGTAACTTCTGTAACCGTAGAGTTTGCGAAAGAGCGTGTAGGCCATTTCTGTCACCAGCTTTCGATCATCTACATTTGTTAGCTTCAACGCCACAATTTCACCTATGTGATTGACGATCAAATGCAGTGTAAATCTAAACGATCAGACCATGGTGCCTTTGCTATCCTGAGCAATGCTTTCAAATACCTTATTTCTCTTGGCGCGAATGACGTGACAGACCCTCGCAATAGGTTTCAACTAACTTATTCACGCTCGTTTCTTTTGGTCGAATGAACTGGTCAGGAAGTGAGCTATTCGTTCCTTTGATTTTTTAAATTCTTATCCGAAGTCAAGATTAAGTTAAATTGGCTAGGCTTAACTTATGACTCTATTGCTGGATAGTACTTATTAAGCCAGTCTAATTCTGCTAACTCTGAGTAATCTTGTTGCAACGTTTGCTCTCTAGTTTGATGTCTAAAGTTTCTTTTTAGACTTATTAAGTAGCTTGAATACATTTTTGCAACGCGTTCCATTGAGTAGTTGTTTTCAGCCCATTCTCTACAATGTTTTGAAGAAATTTTATCTATATTTTTGGTTGCCCAGTAAAACTGCTCTTCGTTACGACACCTAAATCCTGTGAGGCCATGTAGATTATTTTCTGGAATGCCGCCCCAATCACTAGAAATTACAGGTGTACCACTCAACATGGCTTCGATCATAACGCCCCCAAACACTTCAAGAACAATAGTTGGCAGAAAGAGAGCTTTGGCCTTTTTAAGTAAATGCTTTCTTTTATTTAAATCAGCATAACCCACAAACTCAACATGGCTTGGAATTGTTTTATAACTTAGGTGATTGATATCTCCCGGACCAGCGACAATAAGCTTAGCGTTGGCTTTTCTCGTTGCTTCAACAGCTATTACTAAACCTTTATTGGGATCCATCCTACCAAGATATAAAAAATAGTTATCTTTAGCTTCACAGTATTCGAAATCATCACAATCAAAATAGTTTGGTATTACTGCGTCGTAACGTTTGGGATGTGTTATCCCCAATTGACCGTAAACATAGCTCATATGAGCATATGACTCGAATATTTTAAAAGGAGCAAAACATCCCTTGCCATCGTAGCCGATGCCTGGTTCTATGATGAAACATTTTTCCTCGAACATGGATACCGCTTCTTCCATACTATTACCCCAAAAGCATAAAATAGCGTCTCCAGCTTCAACTCTAATTTCTAGTTCTCGTTGAACATTTTGTTTAAATTTATGATGAGCGATGTCCAATGTGCTGTGATTGCAATAACTATCTTGCCAACTTTTACCGCCGTATGCTTTAGTTAAAATGTCGTCGGTCATCACAGTTACATGTTCATGGCAGTCAACCTCTGATCGTTCATGACCATAATGAATG
The DNA here is from genome assembly GCF_030291895.1 of Pseudoalteromonas sp. JC3. Lineage (NCBI taxonomy): Bacteria > Pseudomonadati > Pseudomonadota > Gammaproteobacteria > Alteromonadales > Pseudoalteromonadaceae > Pseudoalteromonas > Pseudoalteromonas sp. JC3. The sequence continues at coordinate 879,147 of NZ_CP127856.1, forward strand.
ATCTTAAAAAAAGGTTTCATCATTTTGCAGAATTTGACGACTTTTTGCGTGAAGGCGCAAAACAGATAGTCCTGATTTGTTGTTACGGTATGAGGGGGGGCTAGTACATGCAATATCATTTGTGTTCTTCCATTATTTTGTTGTTTTTATTGGATTCGAAAGTTCTTAAAGATAGAAGGTGAAAATTTGCATGGTAAATCTGCAGAAAATTCTTTCCCTTCAACAGTTAGGACACCTCTCGTAGAGCATGACTTATTATAGCTATCTAAAAGCAAATATCCGTCGCTTCGAATATCCAGCGAATTTATCTTTTCGATGTATCCGTTTGCTTTTTCGAAACTCGATGGGCAACTGGAATGTTGGTATATTCTTACTCGCTCTTCGCGAGTTTCGAATGAAAAAAAGCCATCACATGCCGACGTCATAAAATGCCTAAAAATTGCTTTTTTTAATATGTGGTTAGGAGTGGATTTATTAATTATTATTTCACCGATTAGCTGCTGATAGCTTTTTATTATCGCTTCTTCGGGTGGGGGAGTTGAGTTGCCAGAAGTGAGCGCACCTAACGCCATTTTACTTTCAGGAGATATATTACTCACGAAGTGATTGAGACTATTTTCTCGAGTGTTAAGAAGTTTTTGTCGCCAGTAGTGAAAAAATTGTTTTTCCCCAATTAAGTGATGTAAAAATGCATGTCCGCAGCTATAGCGGCCTGGCCAATACTGCGTTCCCGGTATTACCTTATAGCTATGCTCAAGCGAACAGGTGAGCTTTTGAAGATTATTTTGTGTGTCAAACTGCTCCCTATCGATGAGCTTTAAATTGAGCTTGGCTATATTTGCTGCGAATTCAGCACCACCTTCGCTAAGCCAGTGAGGTTCATGACTGTCATTACTTGTCCAAATATGGAATACTTCGTGAGCGATAAATTGTTCTAGGTGTTGAGCAATAGCAGGGCTAAAATTGAGGTAACGTTTACCACCAAACCTTAAGACAAAAGTGTTACCATTATGCACTCCGCCATCATAAAAATCAGACTCTGGACTCTCGAAGCTTGCAACAATGGTTAACTTTTTATCATTTGATAGTGCTAATTCTTTACTGTAATAACTGTGAAACTTTTTGAAATTTTCAGTTATCAGATCACTTAGCCATTGTGGTAGATTATCATTGAAGATGAAGTTGAATTTACTTTTCTTACTGACGAGCACTGATTCTTCGTTAAAGTTAAATATTAAAAAGTTATTTTTCTTCTCTACACTTACCAGTTTTTTGTCTTTTTCTGCGAAAAAAGTGATGCAATTTTCTTCTAAACTTTCCCATTCATCATCTGGCTTTATTTTCATTGCAATTGGAGTGATTGCGGTCATGAATACGCCATGAGAGTCTCCTAAATTCACGTATGGCGCGTATGTTGCGTTAATATACTTATTTAAGGGGGATAGAAGGAATGAGGTAGTTAAGCCTTTCTCATTCATTAGAACTATGTTACTACTATGATGAGCTATATTTTCCCTCTGGTTAATATTTAAAAATGCAGATTCTGTTTCTTTCGATGCGTTGAGTTTCAATGCAGTGTAAGGTTTGCTAGCTCGATATTCGACCTGCAATCCTTTTGGGCTTTGTTTAAGTATTAACTTTACAGGAAAAGTACAGCTCTCTTTTGCGAAACTAGAGAATGAAAGTATCATCGAACTAAAAAATATAAAAATCTTAATCATTTTACTTCCCTTCTATAATTTTAAGGATTTCATCTTTAGGATAGCCATTGGAGACTAAATGCTGAGTAATTTCAAAATATAATGCACTTATTGCCTCGCAAAACACGGATGGGTTATTAAACCCGTTGTTTTTACTGTATCTATTTTCTAAGTCTCCGCCTCTGCAGAGCTTCTCCCATACACAGTCTTTACAGCCTTCAGGTGTTTCTTTGTAAATTTTATCTATCTCTTTAAAAATTTCGTGTTCCAAAAATGATCTTAATGTGGTTTCTTTTACGTTGCTTGTTGGCGCCATTTTTCGCCATTCACTCGTTGGAATGAATGAATCATCAATGGTTATCGTTCCATCTGATTGAATACAAATTATTTGATTGTTTATTATTTCTTTTCGATCATATGGTCTATTGTCTCCTCCTTCCCTCTTTTGAAATATTCTAAATTTGTCTTCAATTTGACGTGTTGAAAAATTATTAGTTTCTCTCCAAAGATTAAAAATATCGAGCACTGCTTTTTTATAATCATTGATTGTTGTATTGTTAGGGAATGGGTCGTCATGACTTATATCTGGGAATAAGAAGCTTAAATTTTTTATATTTAAATCTTCAACTAAGTGCTCAGTGATTTTTTTATAGTCAAAGGTGCCATTTAATACGCTAATGACACCAGGCTGAGTAAGTCGTCCTTCGGAGGCAGCCTTGGTTATAAGTTCAGTGCCCGCCTTTATTTTGTCATAAGAGCCTTTACCATTGTGGTCGATTCTGAATTTATCATTGAAGCTCTTTGGGCCATCAATACTTAAGCCTGGACTCACCTGATATTTCTCGAAGAGCGTAATCCACTCTTCAGTAACTAGAGTTACATTAGTTTGTACTGATAACTTCAACTGGGTATGCTCAGACAGCCCTTTACTTAGTTTTTCACATAAATCTGAAAACTTTTTAAGCGGAAGCATCAAAGGCTCCCCACCATGTAAAGCTATCTCGATAACAGAAATCTTTATTTCTTTTAATGAACGAAGGAGGAAGTCAATTAAGTCATCAACAGTTTTGCCTGAAATTAATGCAGGTCTATCTTTGTAAGAATCATCGCCACCAAAAAAATAATAGCAATATGTACATGCTAAATTACATCTTTCAGATACTTTTAATATAACCTGCAATCTATCTATAGACTTTAGCATTATTATCTCTTTCTATTTTTAGGCTAAAAGTAGCCCATGCTTTTGCATTACATGGGCATAGATTTATACTTATGAACAGCGCTGGCTGTAACTTCCAGAACCTTGAGTGTAACCACTCCCATCATTTCTCTGGTCGTAACTTCCTCCATTTTGTCCATAGCCAGGATTTGAGCCACCACACTGGGCGTAGTTTCCACCTGAAATGGAAGGTAATACTTCAGGCTCTAGTAGCTTAGTCACTAGTGGGCTTTCTGTTACCTTTCCCTCGTGTTGTTGTAGTTGGTTGAATAAATTACTTTTTTCTATCATGAGCTTTCCTTGTAAAAGATTGTTATTAATATCTCGAATTACAGAAGTCTATGTCTGGAGGCATTACTTCGTAATTCATTCGTAGTGACGTTGTCATATCAATCAGCTCTTATTGGCCTTAAAAGTTAATAATGTTTACTTTTGTACCTTAATGCTGAACTTTTAATTTATCAGTACGTAAGTTAAATGAAACTATCTAAGTGGGTAGTTTTGAGGCGACCAACTTTTGCCAAATGGTTATAGCTGCTGAGGAGTTGCGAGTGATGCTGTTGCGCCGAAAATTGTTTGATGTATACCGCTTCAGATAACAGCTGCTATCAATATGAAAGTAAATGAAGGGTTGTTTTTATTGAGATGAAAGCATTTGAATGTTAATGTTGAGTTTAAAGGTAATTTTTATGTGATCAAGGAGGTGGGTGTGTCTTGCTGTTTTTCTAAATTATCAAGCCGAGAGCGTGATGTATTACTACTTTTATTATCAGGGAAGTCCTATAAAGACATTGCATTTGAGCTGCATGTTTCATCAAATACCGTGAAGTTTCATTGTGGAAACATTTACGACAAGCTGGGTGTTGCCAATAGAAAAGTGCTGTCGGCTAGGTACTTTAGACATGATGTATTGGAGCAGAATGAGGCTGTAAATGATAAACTACAATACAATGACGCCAAAGAGCCTATCATTTAGCTTGCTATTGTTTATTAAAGCTCAAAGGGAAGCAGAGACAAGCTTAAATTTAACAAAGACTTGTCACTACTTGGCAAACCATTCCTGTAAGCTTTTAGTCGCAGTGGCTGTTTTATCACAACGATCAACATACCTTATTACCTTCGTAAATTTAGCAACCGTCTTATGGTTTGCTTTTAGACGCGCTTTACCTGCTACTGGCCTTTATTGATATGCTTATTTATCCAATCTTGGTAATAAGATACACGCGTTAATACTGCGGTTGAACCGTATTTTCCTAAAGTATAATTTTCCAAATCGCCTTCAATTTCTCTCCATGCAGCTAATCCAACCAATACCGGAGTTGAGCCTTGATAAATGATTGCTGCGCCGCCGCTATCTCCTGAGCCTATAGTGCCTTCTAACGGTAGCGCATCGGCTCCTTGTTCGAAGGTGAATCTGAGCCAGTGTGCTTTTGCTTCTGTGATCACGTTGTTGTAAACATGCATTTGATAGTCGTCTTGAGTGAAAGCCCAATCTGAGAAAAATTTGGTGACTTGGTACCATGCATAGGTAGTTAAGCTTGGTCCCTCAGAGTCGTGCTCTTCACCCGTTATTCCCGTTCCGATAGCGCCGCGACCAAACCCGGTTATTTCCATGCCTAATTCTTCATTTCCCTCATATATAGCGATGGGTTGAATGTGTGTCACAGGCTTACTTAAGCGAATTAACGCAATGTCTTTGGCGTTATTTAGCTGCTCCATAAGCGGTGCCGGGTCGCCTTCACTCCAATCACCTTCTACCTTTTTGTAATCCGGGTGAATAATGATTTGTGCGATTTGATTTTCAACGCCATGTACCATGATAGGTTTGTCTTGGTAGTCATACATAAACGTATAAATGACGTGAGCTGGTGCCAATAACCAATGCTTATCGATTAACACCGAACCGCCTTGAAATGGCATATCAACATAAAACTGCGGAATGCTGTTAACCTTATACAAGTCAGGGTCAACATCATGTCTTTTGACAACCGCATGGTTCTGAAAAGAGGTAAACATGAGCAAAAAAATGGCAAGGTATTTCATCATTATTCCTTATTTATTATTATTTCCAAAGTGGCCAATAAATCATCATACTGAAACTTTCTTTTCAATGCATCAATAAATGTACCTATTTTCATACGACGCTCGCTCCCTCAAAAATATCTGCACGCTCACCAGATTAAAATAAATAAAAACAAATGGTTATTGTCATGCTATGACGCCAAAAATATTGCAAATTAGCTGGGAAATATGATTGATAAGAAATGTGACTGGTGCAATCAAGTTTGTGAGGTAACAGCACTAAGGTAAAGTTAATTTACGTGCTCTAGGCTATTTGCCGTTTATGCAATCAAAAGCGAGTTGCTTGCAATGAGATCTCTGAAAGCTAAATCGCTTTGCGGCAATCACATAAAATAAATTGAAAGGAACAACGCATGATAAGGATGATATTTGCAACTTTTCTATTGCTTTGGGGCATGCAGGTTAGCGCTCAAGAGCTTATCTTATCGAAGGTCGTCAAGTTAAAGGTTGACTCACCTATCACTATTTCGCATGTGTCTGAAACGTTAGTGTTAGCGTTTAAAGACAGTAAATTACTTCACGAAACTTTAGATCCGCAAAAGTTTGTACCTGCTGTTGATTTATCTGGGCATGAACATCAATTTATACGGAGTTTGTTTGAGGTCGATTCAAGAATGAACTTGCCTGCTTGGCTCCAGGTACTTTCAGAAGAGATCGCAAGCACCTATCAAATACAGAATGTCCAACAAAAATCTATTCAAGAAATTACGATATTTAGTAGTTACAACAAAGAGGAAACACACGGGATAGTGTTTGTTCTTGAAGCGCAAGTAATTCATAAAATAGAGGTTGTTGGACAACAATCACAGTTTCAAAATGTGATAAATAACATAGCGACAAGGTTTTAGGGATCTCATAATCAAAGTGCTGTGGCGGAGGTCCAATCACTGCTGCTCAGCACATTAAGTTACTGGCTTTCGATTCGCTAAAACTATCTAAGGCTTTGCTGTTGATCCAATTAATCCAGTTAAGCCAATCAAGCTTCAAACCCAACCACACTCTTGACCTCAAGTTCACTTGAAGTAGTACAGTCACCTCTTATTAGCATGGCGCAATGGTAGGAGTGGTAACGCATGTTAGAAGATACGGTAAATACAGAGGATCAAACTGCGCTGGGAGCCGGACAAAAGCGGGTGTTGTTCAGCTTGGCTGTGGTACTCATTTTGCCAACGCTTGGCATGAGTAGTATCAATGTCTTGTTGCCAACACTTGCTGAGGAGTTTGGCGTGGGGCAGGCATTGGTGAATTGGGTCGTTGTGGCATATTTGCTTTCGCTTACCGCGTTTATTCTTGGTGCTGGCGCTGTTGGAGATAGCGTTGGCCGAAAAAGGGCACTTCGCATTGGGATCAGCGTCTTTTGTGTGGGCTCCATTGTCGCTGGGCTGAGCGTAAACCTTTGGATGTTGATTGCTGCTAGGCTGTTCCAAGGCATTGGTGCTGCGCTGTTATTATCTCAAGTATTTGCACTGGCAAGCGTTGCGATGCCAAAGCGTAAAGTTGGACTTGCAATGGGGCTACTCGGTACTACCGCTGCGATTGGCACGGCACTGGGGCCATTGCTAAGTGGCGCAATGCTAGAGTGGTTATCATGGCAGTTCACTTTTTGGTTGATGATATTGCTTGGTGGTGCAGCTTACTTTTTAATAGCAAGATTTCTGCCTGATGATGTCGCAAATCCACCTGAGCTACAACGTTTTGATGTTATTGGAAGTGTGTGGCTGTCGGCGTCATGCCTATTTTATGTGTTGGCTATGCCATCGAGTAGTTCGTTTAGTCTTGTCTTGCATAGCGTATTTTTCTTATTTTCAGTGGCTTTTATCTACTGTTTTGTACAAAGCCAAAAGCGTGCTCAATTTCCACTTGTGAGTTTGGCTTTTCTGAAACACAAGCTACGCAACACCTCGTTAATCGTGAGCTTTATAGTTGACGCCATCGCGATGTCGACATTAGTTGTCGGGCCTTTTTATCTCACTTATGCGTTAGGGCTAAGCCCGGTTACGGTTGGTCTTATTGTGTCTATCGGGCCTTGTATTGCTGCTGTCGCTGGTTATCCGTCAGGCGAGGTGGTTGATCATTTTGGCATCGCGTTTGCCATGTTTTTGGGCTTGCTGATGGTCCTCATTGGGACAATTAGCTTTGCAATCCTACCTTCATTATTTGGACTTTATGGCTATGTTGTCGCGTTATTTGTGTTAACTCCCGGAAGGCAGTTGTTTCTAGCGGCTCACCATACCTTTGTGATGACGACAGTAGCCGAAAAAGAAAAGGGCATGGGATCAGGGCTCATTAATTTATGTAAAAACTTAGGGCTAATGACCGGAGCCTCATTACTTGGTGGTGTATTTAGCGTGTTGTTGCAGGTCAAGAGTGCGACCTTGGCAAGCCCTGCACAGCTGAATATGGCATTTTCAATGACCTTTTTACTCGCCGCACTGTTTATTTTGGTCTCGCTCGTTGCCGTATTTGTGATTAGCCGAAAGCAAGCGTTTTAAAACTGGAATGCGTATCTAGAAAAATTTTTCCTCCCTTTTTCAAGCTTAAGGTTTTCTTAATTTTCGCTTTTTAAAGTTTTTACATCAGAACAGGAAAGGTGTGAAAACGATGGGTGAAGCACTACAAGCAACAAACTCACAAAGTCGTCTTAGATGGGCAAACAAGACTTGCGGTGCGCGCGCTGAATTGGAGCACGCTATCCACAGTGGTTTTGCCCATGCTTTTGGCGCTGACATTCATGAGTATTATCCCCTTTTAAGCCATTTAAACTACCGTCAAAGCGATTGCTTTTTAGGTCTTAGATTTGCAGCCAAAGACGCATTATTTGTGGAGCAGTATCTTAATCGTGCGGTAGAGCAGTGTCTCTCAACGGTTTCAGAGCGTAATCATATCGCAGAACTTGGCAATTTGTTCTCAACCGGCCGAATGGCAACGTTAAGCCACTTCATTGTACTGACTCAAGCACTGCTTGAGAGTGACATCCGCTACTTGGTGTTTACGGCAACCAAACAAGTGCGTGCATTGATGAAGTTATGCCAAGTCGAGGTTAACAAGATTTCTTTGGCACACGGCACTATCGCCTCAGCCAAAGATTATGGCAGCTATTACCAATGTGCTCCCATGGTTTGTTCGGTCGATTTACATCAAGCCCAGCAGGTGATCACAAACACTGAAATGTATCAACACTTACTACAAGGACTCGAGGTGGAAGTCGCGAGCTTAAAAGAGGCATTTTTATATGTGTGATTTCTTAAAAAAACTGCCACATCAAGACAGTGATGTGATTTTACAACAAGGGCAAACTCGTCTCACTTTTGCTGAGGTAAAGTCTTACACGCAAGCATTGGCTGAGCGCTTTATTGTGATGAGTGGCGAGAGTGTTGCGGTCTCTCTAGACAACTCTATCGCTTGGTTATTGGTAGATTTTGCACTATTACAAGCGAATAAAGTGTCTATTCCAGTACCTCATTTCTTTACCACAGCGCAAGTTGAACACACCCTTGAGCAGTCAAAAGCAAACTGGTTGATCAGCGATACCAAGCTTGAAAATAGCGCTGAATATTCGGTGTTAGATGTCTATGGTCAAGCAATCTATGTATATCAAACTAGGTGTGAAAGCACGGGAATCTATTTTCCTAAAACGCAAAAGATAACTTATACCTCAGGTTCAACAGGCGAACCAAAAGGCGTATGTCTGTCGGTTGAAAACCAGCTTGTCGTGGCGAGCAGTTTATGCGAAACCATCGCACTTAATCGGCCTAAGCACTTATGTTTATTGCCGCTACCTGTGTTGCTAGAAAACATCGCGGGTGTGTATGCGCCGCTACTCAGTGGTGGCATGGTTGAGGTAACCGAACTTGCGTCGCTAGGCTTTTCGGGGAGCCAGTTGCTATATCCACAAAAGTTGCTGCAAAAGATAAGTGAAGTACAACCAAATAGCTTAATTTTAGTGCCAGAGCTACTGCGTTGCCTGATAAGCGCTGCACAGCAAGGGTGGCAACCCCCTGCAAGTTTACGCTTTATTGCGGTCGGTGGCGCTAAAGTTGACACTGAACTGCTACAGCAAGCTAAACGGCTGGGCTTACCTGTGTTTCAAGGGTATGGGCTTTCCGAGTCGGGGTCTGTTGTTGCACTGAATACTGGTGAGCAAGATGGCAGCGTTGGTAAGTTACTGCCTCATATTCAGGCACGTATTGTGGCAGATGAGCTAGAGATCAAAGGTAATAACTTTTTAGGTTACTTAGGCGGCGAAGCGATAGCCCAAGATGCGTGGTTAAAAACTGGCGACAGAGTGTCCAAGCGTGAGCAGCATTTTGTCATCGAAGGTCGGCTAAAAAATCTTCTGATCAATAGCTTTGGACGCAATATTTCTCCCGAGTGGCCGGAGTCCGTTTTGCTTGCTTATGTACCTTTACTGCAATGCGTGGTGGTGGGTGATGGCAAGCCATTTTTAACGGCGCTTATTTACACCCCGACACAACTAACAGCTGCTGTGATTGATAACGCCATTGAGCTTGCCAACCAGCAACTCCCTGATTACGCCCAAATAAAATGTTATGTGCGCGTAGAGGAAGCCTTTTCGGTAGGTAACGGCATGCTTACCGCGAACGGGAGACCTAAACGCGACGTGATTTTAGCTAATTTCGCGCAGCAAATTTCAGCGCTTTACTCCCAGAATCAATACGAAGCGGCAGAGCCCGTAGCTTCGGTTTAAAAGGAAAACGACAATGAGTAACTTTTACCAAACCCTACAATCCGAAACGGAACAAGCGCGCCAATATCTACTAAGCGCACCCATTATTCATGATGTTTTTCATGGTCAGATCACCAAAGGCCAATACGTTTCATTTTTACAGCAGGCGTTTCATCACGTAAAGCACACAGTACCACTCCTTATGGCGTGTGGCGCAAGACTAGATGACAGTAAAGAATGGTTGCGAGAAGCGATAGGGCATTACATCGAAGAAGAAATGGGACACCAAGAGTGGATCCTTAATGATATTGCCGCCTGTGGTGTGGATAAAGAAGTAATACGTCATAGCATGCCAAGCTTCGCAACTGAAATGATGGTGTCTTATGCGTACGACAGTATCGCTCGTAAACATCCATTGAGCTTTTTTGGCATGGTTAATGTGCTTGAGGGCACTTCCATCGCACTTGCCGATGATGCAGCTCGTCAAATTGCGAATAAACTTGGTCTGCCTCGTAGCGCATTTTCCTATTTAACATCTCATGGCGGGTTAGATGTTGAGCATATTGACTTTTTTGCAGGGCTGATGAACAAGATCAGCTGTGAAAAAGAGCAAGCGATCATTATTCACAGCGCTAAACAGTTTTATCGCTTGTACGGCGACATATTCCGCAATATTGAAGCGGTGCCTGCAGGTGTTGAATTTGCGGAGGTAGGTTGATGAAAGCAACAAAACTTGCCGTTATCACCGGGGGATCTCGGGGGATCGGTCGGGCCATTAGTAAACAGTTGGCCATGCATAATTGGCGTTGTTTGCTGATTGGTCGAGACAGCGAAAAATTAAAGCAGGTGATAGCAGGGTTATCCGGAGAGCACGATTATCTTGCTTTGGATATCACCGCTGAGGACGCTGCGACACAAATCGCGAGAAAAGCGGCGACTATGGGTGGGGTTGACTTACTCGTCAACAACGCGGGCATTAACACCATGGCTGGGTTTGCTGAAATTTTACCAACTGACTTAAAAAAGCAGATGGAGACGAATTTATTGGCGCCCATGCTAGTTAGTCAAGCCTGTTTACCACAACTGATCTCAAGTCATGGCACCATAGTTAACCTAGGTTCAGCGTTTGGCTCTATCGGCTTTCCATATCAAAGCAGTTATTGCGCAAGCAAGTTCGGTTTGCGTGGTTTTACAGAGGCACTGACGCGGGAGCTCGATAACCAAGTAGCGGTTAAATATCTCGCGCCACGCGCAACCACAACTGAAATGAATGACGACCGCGCGACAGCTGTAAACCATGCACTAGGCAATCAGATGGACTCGCCAGAGGTCGTCGCACAAGCCTTTATGAAATTGCTCCATAGCAACACCAAACGTGCTGCCATTGGTTTTCCTGAACGGTTTTTTGCGAGACTCAATGGCTTGCTACCAGAGCTTGTTGATAACGCATTAATCAAAAAAGTGAAAACCATCCAAACCATTTTTTCCACTAAGGAGTCATTACGATGAACGCACTAAAAACCTTGTTAGCTTCAGCAACATTACTGGTATTCAGTCAAGGTGCTTGGGCAGCATTTGACGATGATCTTAGCCAAGTCCAAACTAAATGGGTAACGGTAAATTATGAAACCGAGGGCGATGCCCAAGAAAAAGCATTTGAAGAGCTGGTTAAGCAGTGCGTGGCATTTGTTGAACAATATCCAGATCGCGCTGAAGCTTACATCTGGCGTGGTATTGTGCAGTCGAGCTTTGCTGGAGCGAAAGGTGGCTTGGGGGCGCTTGGTCTTGCCAAAGATGCAAAAGCCTCATTCGAAAAAGCCATTGAACTTGATAAAAACGCACTGTCTGGTTCTGCATTAACGAGTTTAGGCACGCTCTATACTCAGGTCCCAGGCTGGCCAATTGGGTTTGGCAGCGATAAAAAGGCGAAAAAGCTGTTCCAAGAATCATTAGCGATCAATCCGGCAGGAATTGATGTAAACTATTTCTATGCACAGTTTTTATATGACGAACGTGATTATAGTGCCGCACTTGCGCACTTAAAAAAAGCGCAGAATGCGCCAAGCCGTCCAGGTAGAGAAAAAGCCGATGAATACCGTCAAGAAGAAGTGGCACAGCTACTGGCGAAAGTCGAAAAAAAGCTAAAAAGAAGGAATAAATGAGGCTATTACTTGTAGAAGATGATGAGCTACTGGCACAGGGGCTTATCGCATCACTCAAAAAAGAAGGGTATGCCATTGAGCATGCGCCGACGCAAAGACAAGCAATCAGTTTTGTTGAATCTGGTGAATTTGAGCTGGTGGTGCTTGACCTAGGTCTACCCGACGGAGATGGTTTAGCGGTACTCAGGGCGCTAAAAAAAACCAAATCGCAAACCGCTGTGCTCATTCTAACGGCGAGAAATAGTCTTGATGATAAAATTGCAGGGCTGGATTTAGGGGCTGATGACTATTTGGCTAAGCCGTTTGAGCCAAAAGAACTGTTTGCGCGTTTACGGGTGATTGGTCGACGCTTCACCAAACAAGTGAGCAGCACCTTGAGCTGCAACGATGTCGTGTTAGATCTTGCCAGTCACGAGGTGCTTGTAAGTGGTAGCGCTCAAGAATTACCTCGTAAAGAATATATGCTACTCAAGGCGCTGATGGAAAACAGCGGCCGTGTGCTGTCTAAAACTCAGTTAGAATCTAAGCTCTATGATTGGGGAGAAGCTTTGGGCTCTAATGCTATTGAGGTGCATATTCACCACCTCCGCAAGAAAATGCCCGATGGATTTATCAAAACACTGCGTGGCATTGGCTACGTGGTTGGCAAGGGGGCTTAGTGGGCACGAGAAGCTCGCTTGGAGGTGCTTCAATAACGAGAAAGTTGACCCTAATTTTAGTGTCAGCTTTGGTGCTGACTGCATCCATGGCGCTGCTACGGGGTTATCACTCCAGCATGGCGATGGCACAAGCACAATTAGACAGCCATTTAGAGTCCATCGCAACACTCGTTAATGCTCAAGTTACTGCGACTACCTTGCCCAGTGCTGCGGGTAACAACGCATTTTACTTTTTAGTGCTTGAACACAATCAAGTTGTTGCGGGCAGTGAGTTACTTGCTAAGTACAAGAACAAGCTTAAATATCATGCTGGGTTTAGCACCCAAAATGTGGGAGCAACTAGACTCAGAACCTTCAGTGAAGCGTTTGGCGAAAGGCAAATACTGGTAGCAGAGCCGGTACAAAAGCGTTTTGCCCTTGCTGAAGGCATGATTGTCTCCGCAATGACGCCGCTGGTGGTGATTATGCCGTTTCTTGCGGTGTTTATCGCATGGATTATTTATACGGCGTTAAAGCCTTTACGAGATCTTTCTAGAGAGCTTAGACGACGTAACCCCAAAGACTTTACGCAGCTGGCAGTGCAAAGCGACAAAGCGGAAGTGGCAATCGTTATCGCGACGCTAAATGACCTCTTTCAAAAAGTTGAAGTCGCGTATCTTAAAGAGCGTTATTTTGCTTCCGATGCCGCTCATGAGTTAAAAACGCCGATCGCAAGCTTAAAAATCCACCTGCATAATTTAACGCACGATACTAAGCATCCCAGTGCCATTGCTATGTCAAAAGGGCTTGAGCAGCTAAACCATGTGGTTGAGCAAATGCTGACGTTAGCGCGTACAGAGCCAGAACTGTGGCATAAGCAATTTGCGCAGCAAGACTTAGTGGTATTAACTCAAGACTTGATTGCTAACTGTTACCCGAGAATTGAACAAAAATCACAAAATATCAGCTTAGAGGGATCAGAAGCGACCTTAGAGGGCTGTGAGTTCACATTAACCACATTATTTTCTAATCTAATTGGTAATGCGATTAAATACACGCCAATTGAAGGTGACATAGAAGTAAAAATTCAGCAGCATGCGCAGCGGGTTGTATGGCAAATCGATGATTCGGGTTGTGGTATGTCAGATGCGGAAATAGAACGAATTTTTGACAGATTTTATCGCGTTGGTGGAGATAAACACCCTTCAGGGGAAAAAGGGGCAGGTTTAGGAATGGCGATAGTCAATCATATAATTACAATTTACCATGCAGATATCTCTTTTGCTCGTAGTCATTTAGGCGGGCTTAGAGTTTGTGTAAATTTACCGAGGGGGCTGGATGCTAAGGACTAAGGTCTCTTCGCTGTCTTTCGCGCTTGGTTTGCCTTTGGCGACCTGTAGTTTCGCCTTGTGGGCGGAAGAAAGTTATACCATTATTCTTAAAAATCATTTGTTTACACCTGCACAAGTTGAGGTTCCTGCAAATCGTAAAGTAAAGCTCATCATCGAAAATCAAGACCCTCAGGTTGAAGAGTTTGACAGTTTTGATCTTAATCGTGAAAAAGTGCTCTTTCCAAACCGTAAAAGTGTGATTTATATCGGCCCGCTAGCACCCGGTGAATATAGTTTTTTTGGTGAATTTTCACCAAATACAGCACAAGGTATCGTTATCGTGAAGGATCCAAACAATGCTTCTTAATGCGGTGGTGGTGAGCGTGAACCAATTATTACCAGTAACTGTACTTTGGGTACTATTAGCACAATGTACCAATGCTGCTTTACCACTTAAAACGACACTCATCGCGTTGAGTGCGGGGCTAGTCGGCTGTTTTGGCATATGGTTTTTGGGTGGAGAAATAGCCTCGAGTTTTGATTATCGCGGGTTCGAGTTATTGCAAATAGGACTGCTACTCAGTTTATTTTGCTTAATGATTGCAACAAAACGCACCGGACGTACGGCACTTGCTGCCTTGGCCTTTGGATTAGCCGTGGTACTGTATTTGCACCATTTGGCAAGCTTTGCGTTCTCTTACTCAAAGCCAGCGGATGGTCAAACCCTCGCTATTGGCACCTCGCTCGGTGTGGGGATCTGTTTGAGCTTTTCTATTCTACTCTTCTTTTTCCTTGATTGGTTGAAGAGTAAGCACTTACCTTGGTTGTTGCTATTGTTATTGGCTTTACACGGTGCGAGTAAGGTGTCGATTGCATTGGACTTGGCGCTTCAAGTGGACTTAATTAGTGCCGCCAGACTTGAAATTGACTTGCGACAAATTGTGGACGAACACAGTGTTGTTGGTCGAGTGCTAAGAGTATTAGTGGGGTATGAAGCAACACCAAATGCTGCGACGCTTGCAGGGTTTGGAGGCGCGTTGATTACGTTCTTGGGATGTACATATTGGAGAACAGCGCATGCGAAATAATGTTTTACTCGCGCTGCTGGTGAGTTTTTTTGGGATTGTAGCGTTTAGTGCAAAAGCGGATGGTATGGTGGTGGACAAAGTTTATCATCCATACGTTTTACCGCTTGAACGTGAGTTGGAGTGGCGACTACTATCTCGCCAAACCGAGCAAGGGAATGTGTTGGCACAGCGTTTAGGACTTGGTTGGAGCCTCACCGAGACAATGACCATCGAAGGTTACGCAATAGGTGAGCGTGACGATGAGGGCAATTTTGACTTGGCAGCTTACGAGCTAGAGTCGCGGTGGCAATTTGTAGAGCAAGGGCGCTACTGGGCGGATATAGGCATGTTGTTCGAGCTTGAAAAACGCCATAAATTCGATGCCTATGAAGCTACCGCAGGGTTTTTATTTGAGAAGGAATTTGGCCGCACGAGCCTTACCATGAATGCATTTTTGGTGAGGGAGTGGGGTAAGGACATTGAGGATGAATGGGAATCTGAGTTTAGAGCGCAACTGCGCTACCGCTTGTATAGTGCTTTTCAGCCTGCAATTGAAGTCTATGTCGGAGAAGACTTTTTTGGTGTTGGTCCGGGTTTTATCGGATTGCATCGATTCGAAGGTCAAAAACAGCTGAAATGGGAAGCGGGTTTTATTTCGGAGATCAGCCAATCCGGCAAAGATCATAGCTTTAGACTCGCATTGGAATTTGAGTTTTAAGCGCCGCTTTTACTTTGTTTAAATAAAGGGGAGATGCAGCAAAAATGTCATTAGCTTATGGTGCATCTAGCTGCTAACTTTAGAGTCGAACTATAGATATCAAGGAAACGATATGTATCGCACGCTAACTTTATTGGGGTTGTTGTTCGTTAATAGTGCTTATGCACAGATTGCGCTTGAACGCGATATTCAAGAGCACATCGTGGTTGCGAACAAAGTATCTTTGCAGGTTTATCATGTTGCGGGCAATGAACCTGCCGTTGTTTTTGAAAGTGGCTCTGCAGCGCCTGCCATTTATTGGACACCAGTAATGATGGGTCTCGCGCAGCAAGTACCCAATGCATTGGTGGCCTATAACCGTGAAGGTTATGGCAAAAGCGAGCTTAGCCGCAGAGCCTATAGTATTGATACAGATAATCGCAATCTTCGTGAAGTGTTGAGAACGCTTGATATTCGGCCGCCATTTATTTATGTTGGTCATTCATACGCATACTATGTAATGCAAAACTACATCACCTATTATCCAGAGCAAGTTGCAGGCTTGTTGTATGTTGACCCTGTGACCGTTTACTTCATCGATAAAACCCATGCCTTAGCGCAGGATAAGCTACTTAAACCCTTGAGTACTCTGCCAGAAAATACCTTCGGTGAAGCTCTGCGCCGAGAAACTCAAGCGCTAAGTGAAACCGTTGCGAGTGTTCGGGCGCATCAAGCACCTGATCATATACCATGTCGTGTTATCGTTGCCCAAAGACCATTTGATCCAACTCAGCGCGATGTTAAAGCATGGCGAGAAGGACAAGAAGCATTGGCATCACATTGTGATTCTGAGCTAATTATTGCCAAGGGAAGCGACCACACCGTACCTATGAAAGCCCCGCAAGTGGTTGTCGAGCAAGTGGTGCAATTAATTCGGGAATTAGAGTCAAAAAAGTCTCTCTAGCTTTATGAATATTTTATTGCAATCTCTATTATTTACACAGGGTTAGGGGAATAATGTGTTTAAAAAATAGGGTGTTGAAAAAGCCGTGAAAAAAATATTGATATTTGTCATTAGCAAGTCATATTGATGATTAAAAATACATTGACTTAGGGCGGAATCCCTATATGATGTTCATAGACAGAATTTGAGTCAGTGTTTTAAAATCTCCATTACGTTGTTGTATAAGTGTTTGCTTGTAGTAGTACCGTCCTGAAGTTTTATCCACTCTACAAATTTAGGTCTATGCGCCCACATGGGCATAGCTCATCAATGCGCAGCATTGGTTTTTGTTTTTATATCAGGATTAGTATTATGTCTAACACTCTTACAGGTACCGTTAAGTGGTTTAACGAGTCTAAAGGTTTTGGTTTCATCGCTCAAGAAAATGGCCCTGACGTGTTCGCACACTTCAGCGCAATCAAAGGTGACGGTTTCCGTACACTTGCTGAAGGCGAGAGAGTAGAATTCACAGTAACTGACGGCCAGAAAGGTCCTCAAGCTGAGAACATCGTTAAGCTTTAATCGCTTAATTGATGAAGAAAAAGCAAGCTAAGGCTTGCTTTTTTTGTGCCTAAAATATTGCTATTTGCTCCCTCGGGTTGACTGAATAATGAACAAACTGGTATAGCGCGGCTAGACAGATTAACCCCTCAAATTAGCATTGTATTTCTGTGTGTCTTGGCGAGATGTTCAAGCGTATTGATCGCCGAAGCATAAATTTCTCGCGATGTTTTATTGAGCCCGCCGCTAGCTGCTGAGATTTCAAATGTACGCTTCATATCACCAAGTAAATTGATTTTTTCGTGAGGATTTTCAGTTATTGATATTGGCGCGCCGATAGCCATCATTTGGCCTGAATCAATAAATCCTCCTTCGAATAGTTCTCGGGACATAGCCCGTACTTCCGCCGCTGAAATGTTGTGAACGTTGTAGTTAGAGGCAATAGTTTGCCAATTATGTTCGGCACTGTTTGCGGTTTGGCTAATAGAGACTCGGGTGTCTTTCTGTACTGCTTCAGCCTCTTTTGGTTGATGCGGGCTATGGCTGCTATAAGTTTCTGGTGATCCAACCTCCTGGGTTTGGCTAACAAGCATAGGTAATCCTTTATATGATGAAATGTAGAACAATAATTGAGCAATTATCGTGCCGCAACATTTTGGGTAGCTATTCTTAATTCAATAGCGAGTTAAAGAAGAATATAGAGGACGCTCCAGTCACTTTTACAGTATCATATGTCCATGATACACAGTCTTAAAAGTGATACGGTTAATTATGTCTTTACCACCTTGCCCCAAGTGCAATTCTGAATATGTTTATCAAGATCAAAGTCAGCTAATATGCCCTGAATGTGCTTACGAATGGGATCCAAACGCGACTGCTACCGAGGACGACATTCAAGTAAAAGATGCCAATGGCACACTATTAGTGGATGGCGATAAAGTCACTGTGATTAAAGATCTTAAGATTAAAGGCAGCTCACAAGTCATTAAGATTGGCACCAAGGCTTTGGTAAGGCGTGTGCTGGATAAAAAAGACCACGAACTTGACTGCAAGGTTGATGGCGTAGGTGAAATGATGGTTACGGCGAAATTTGTGAAAAAAGCAAATACTTAAGTGGGTAAGTGTTCAGAGGTTATGGAGTTTTGAAGTTGCTCCAGTGGGCTGAGGGTGGTGCCAAATCTTGTGCCAATAACATGAGTATATCTTTCAGTTGTACGAATATCAGTGTGGCCCAAAAGCTCCTGAACAGTTCTGATATCGGTTCCGTTGATTAATAGTTGTGTTGCAAACGTGTGTCGGAAAGTATGAGCTTTAACTTGTTTTGGGATATTGCATTGCTTAACGGCGCTCCTTAGCTGTTTTCTAAAAGCGGTTTCGTGTATGTGATGCCGGCAAATATAGCCATCATGGGGGTGCTGACAGCGAGTAGTGGAAGGAAAAAGGTACTGCCATGAAAGATCTTTAGCTGCATTTTTATATTTTTTGATAAGAGATACAGGCAAAGATGTAAAACCAAAGCCCGCTTTTATATCTTGCTGATGTACCATGGTTGCATATTCGATTTGCGCCGTTAATTGCGAATGCAATGACTTGGGCAGCAGCGTATATCGGTCTTTTTTGCCCTTTCCTCTAAATACAAATAGAGTGCTATTAGTAAAGTTGATATCTTTTATTCTCAGGTGTAAGGCTTCGTTTATTCTGAGCCCACAACCATAAAGAAGAGATGCGACTAATTGATACTTGCCATGTAGCTTAGAGATAATCATCATTGCCTCTTCATGAGTTAGTACACATGGGATTGCTTGCTCTTTTTTAGTTAGCGTGTATTTTAACCCTTGAATTTCCCGCTGTATCACATAGCGATATAAAAAAATAAGGGCACACAACGCTTGGTTTTGCGTTGCGCTACTAACTTGCTTGTTGACCGCAAGGTGGTTTAAAAAACGCTCAACTTCTTGATTGCCCATTTGCTCAGGGTGCTTTTTATCATTAAACAAAATGTAGGACTTAATCCAAAATAGGTAGGACTTCTCTGTTCTGATGCTATAGCGTTTTGTTCTAAGCTCTAGCCTAACAGACTCTAAAAATGGTGATCTAGGCATTTTGAATCCTTTGTTCACTGTTTATTTATACAGTTTTAAGTGACAGGTAACAAAATTGCAAGGTAAGCTGCCTAATGTTTTAAGAAAAGATCAATAACGAGAAATAAAAAGGCTCGGATATCTCGTAAGTGCCATTTAAAACTTAGTATTTTTAATATGTTAGCTATTTGCAACTTGTTCTTAGCGAGCCAATTTGTGGCTCGGATAAGTCCCAACTCGTTTTTTCAGGTAATTTGCATGTTGAAATGACAAAGTTTGGCTGGTAACTTACTAAAAATATTAAATAAAGTTAGCTTGAATGTTGTATTCATTTCTCTTGTGGATAAGTGAGATATTCAGGAATTCATGCTAATAAGCTGTTATAAGTGCTGATACGTTGGGTGCAATGAAAAACTATAGATTTATATCAACCCTCAGGTTTATGACTGTATCTGAGCCAATCGAAGAATGGTTAGAATTAATGCCTGGTATTAGCATTACTAACAATAAGCTTCTGATTGAGAAAATTATAACGAAAAAATTCAAAGAGATTGCTGGTTTAATTGAGTATGAACATTTTAGAAATGCTGAAAATATCATATGTGGCGAGATAAATGATTCTTTCTTTGCGCAAGGTGAAAGTAGTCATGAAGCATTATTTACATGGCTTGTTTGGCTTGAATATTTATTAAGTGACCTTTGGTTTATTAAAGATAATACAGTGGTTTGTGAAGTGGCTTTCTGTAGTTTAACAGACCAATCATCAGAAGAGTGGACCAAAAACAGCTTAGTTTTCTCTACATTTCTTAGCACTGGGGAATCAATGCAAACTGTTGATTTTTCGATTGAACAATTAAAGCAATGGAATAAAAAAAGCGAGCAAATACAAGCGTATTTATTTAGTTCAAATTCCACATTTAAAGATTCATTCACAAACACTAATTTTTCGCGTTTAGGTAGAAGTCTGAGATTTATAAAAGCGGCATCAAGAGAGCGACATCCTGCTGTAAAATTGGCTCAATATTGTAGTGCTCTAGAAAGCCTTTTTTCAACGGATAGTTCCGAATTGTCTCACAAGCTATCTGAGCGAGTTGCATGGTTCTTGAAGCAATACGGTCATGATCCAATTGTAGTTTATGATGAAATCAAGTCTTTCTATAACGTAAGATCTAAAGTGATTCATGGAGATACATTAAAAACAAATAAAGAGCAAACTCTCCCAAATATGAGTAAAAAGTGTGATGAATATTTGCGAATAATACTTAACAGTATTTTTGACACTCCTGAATACTTAGCTATTTTCGACGGCAAACAGGATTCATTTGATCATTATTTTAAAGATAAATTACTAAATGGGTGAATGCACTTATAACAAACGCCTCAACAAAGGACGCAAAAAGCTTGGCTTGCGCTCCTTCGTCGCTAAGTATAGCCATGTATTTGTACGCCTCATATTGCGGCGTTGGTATGACTCCCACTGTCAAGTTACACACACTGATCCTTGCCTAACTTTAAGCCATAACTTCTAAACTCGAATTAGAGAGAGTTAATGCATAGGGTGAAGCAAGTAATTTCGTCGGTTTTCTTGCTGGTATTCGTTGGTTACTCATTTTCATGAGCAGAGCAGACCTTACTTAACTCGACGTGGCACCTGTTTTCAGTCTATGTTCGTGGTTCAATGCTGTGTTAGCAGCATTGCCATCCTAACGCCGTCGGTGGTTGTGCCACACCCGATGCTTGACCCAATACATTAACTCTAATTCGTTCATTTTAATCTGGTACTCTGGATAATCTTAATTTGGGATTTACCGATGAGAGCACAACCTGTTTTGCGATTGCCCAGATATAAGCAATCATTTCACGGGCAATGGCGGTGACAACGAGGTTGTAATGCTTGCCTTTATTTATAAGCTTTTTATAACGTTTACAGAGCCTTATTTGTGCTTTCCATGCAATATCAATAAGTTGCTTTGGTAAGCCTTCTTGTCGTTTTTGTAACTCAGTCGATATGTTGGCTGCATGACGGTAACTGTGAGCACCTTCGACTAATAAGCGCCTTGCACGACCATTGCCACATTTAGTAATTGCGCCAATATGCCTTTTACCACCACTCGAGTGTTCACTCGGAATGAGCCCAAGATAACTCATGAGTTTTCGCGGATGGTCGAAGCGGGTTAAATCACCAAGCTCAGCGACAATACCAGCGGCCACGAGTAAGCGAACGCCGCGCATAGCTTGGATTGCTTTAACTACAGGGTAGTAACGCCATTGATAAACATGATGAGAGAGCTCATTGTCGAGTCGCTCTAATCGTGCAGTTCGCTCGTTTATAGTTTGAATAAACTCTTGTAAAACGATTTGTTGTGCAGGATGTGGCAATACTAGTTCTGTGAGCCAACGTAAGTGTTTGAGAGACCAGTTTGCCGTGCCTGCATAGTTGATATTGTTTCGAAGAAGCAGTGCTTTTAGCTGGTACTTTGCATCTTTTAAATCTTTCATCGCAACTTCTCGAGCACGAGATAAATCACGAATAGCTTCATCTTCCGGCTCAGGTACATAAATAGGGGTTAAGTCTTCAGACTTAAGTAATTTAGCTAGTTTAAGTGCATCACGTTTGTCAGTTTTTATACGCTCGCCAGGTTTTTTAGGAATAAGCGATGGGGCAACTACGTAACAGCAATGTCCAAGAGAAGTAATTAAGCGGTAAATCCAGTAACCACAGGGGCCAGCTTCATAAACGAAATGGAGCGTAGTGTTAGGGTATTTAGATTCAAATTGCCTGATAAGCTTTTTAATGGTGACTTTAGCTGAAGAAATACGACCGAAATGAATGGGTTGTGCGCCTCGATTGTCTTCAATGTAGGCAACTTCAATGAACTCTTTATGAGTATCTAAGCCAATGAAAAGTATGTTATGTTTAGTCATGCTAGCCTCTGCTATTTAGTTATTTGACAAACTAATTATGGCTCTGGCTTTAAGCTAACCCACGAAAATGCGGAGGCTAGCACCGTGTGGGAGTCATTATGTCTATGTGAATGGAGGTCAAAATGTCTTCCGTACCTAGAAATAAGGATGAATTAGAGCTAGCCATAAAGTCAATATTTCCAAAACTAATGGCTGACTATCGCTCAATTCCAGAAAGCAAAGCTCGTAAATCTGGCGTCGAGGGAAACGTCAAAGGTACAATCGTTAGCGTTAGTGATACAGTGGCTTACTTGATTGGTTGGGGAAAACTCGTTCTTAAATGGTATCGGCTAAAATCTCAAAATCAGCATGTGGATTTCCCTGAAACTGGTTATAAATGGAATCAACTGGGGTTACTCGCCGAAAGTTTCCACGAAGAATATCGTGACTGGAAATACGATGATCTGCTTGTTGAGCTAGAGTCTACGGTTAACGAGATACTTTTACTTATTTCCAGTTTAAGTGACTATGAGTTGTATGGTGTAGCATGGTATGAGCAATGGACTCTAGGGCGCATGATTCAGTTTAATACGTCATCACCTATGAAAAATATGCGTACAAAAGTTCGGCGCTTCAATCGACAATTCACATAACAAGGCGTTTAAGAGTGATTCTCACCGCTTGGCATTTCGGTTTGTATCAGCTTTAGTGTTTACGGCATAATGGTTTAGGTTGGATGGTGGCGTTGTTCACACCTTAACGCGGCGTTATGGCGCAGGGCAAAATTCAGCTAAGGGAATTAGATGAGTAATAAAGTGAAAGTAGCCTTGAAATGGCTCAAAGAACTCTTGGATTCTGAGGGTGTTGAGTATCAAATTGTCGGTGGGCTAGCTGCAACGATTCATGGTGGCAGTCGTGAAATCGCTGATATAGACCTTTATATCCACAACTCCGACGCAAATAAGGTCTTAGCTCGCGTATCGCAGTTCATATCTAAACCGTTAAGTCATTATGCAGAGTTCGGTTGGGATCTAGAGTATTTCCAGTTGGTTTACCAAAATCAGAAAATTGAAATCGGTTTATCTCAAAATACGAAGATACAGTCGGCTCTAGATGGCTCTTGGCATGAGCTTGAAATCCACTTTTCAGAGTCAGTGGTAAAATACTATCAAGACATCGAACTGCCAGTTATTCCAGTACATCATCTCGTAGAGTATAAGCGAATATTGGGTAGGGAAGTTGACCTAATTGACATACAAGAACTAGCTTTGAGTTCAGCGCCATAACAATAAACCAAAGACACCCACTGTTGTGGTTCAATAAATCCGGACACTACTTTAGGTGGTATCATTACCACCTTACACTGCTGCGTCAAATACGGCTGTCAAATTTGATCAATATCTAAAAACCAAATCTGACAGATTAACAGTCAGCCTTTTCTAAACTAGGCTTATATTTTTTAGACTAGATTTCTGCAGCAACCACCGAAATCTCAACAAGCAATGCATCACGGGCCATGCTCGCTTCTACGCAAGCGCGAGCTGGTGCATAACCTTCAGGCACCCATGCATCCCATACCTCGTTCATTGCTGCAAAATATTTCATGTCTTTAATATAAATTGTCGCAGAAAGAATGTGTTTGCGGTCGCTGCCTGCTTGAATAAGTAGCTCATCAACTTTCTCAAGCATGGTTTCAGTTTGTTCCTTAATTCCTTGTTCTGCGTCTTTACACACTTGGCCACATAAATAAACAGTACCATTGTGTTTTACAATACGGCTCATTCGTTGTTTGGTGTCAATTCGTTCAATCACTGTTTTTCCTTTCTAATCGTTACTGTAATCGGCAGGTTTAGGCTGAAATGTTATCTCTTTTTTATAAGATGAGCTACTTGCTTGGTATTGGTTTTGTGAAAAGCATCGACGGTTAATTGCTACCTACACCAATCAAGATACGTGAGAGTATTTTGAACTAAAGCAATTGGGTTTAGCTACAGCTCTAAAACGCGTCGGTAAGCTTCTGTTTTACTTATCTTAGTAAATGCACTACGTAGTCTCTCAACGATCGCTAACGGAAGCTGGTTGTTCGTTGCAAGGTAACCTTTTACCGAGAGTGCTTCCACATCGTATAAAAAGGTAAAGTGGTCGGCTGGAAGGTTAAGCTCCGAGGCCATGGTTTTGATATAACGCGGGTCATCAATCACTAAATCAACACGGTTTGTGACGAGTAATTCATATGACTTTTCGATGTCGCTGGTTTGAACAAAGTTAAACCCGAGTGCTTTAAGTGTGCCTTCTGCGATATCACCACGCTGAACCGCTATTTTGTATTGCCTGGCATCCTCAAGTGATTGAATTTTTATGTCCTCGCGATAGCGATTGGTAACAAAACCTAAATGAAATACAGCAACAGGACCAATCCAATGAAAGCTGTCTTCTCTCGCGGGGGTCTTTGCGATGCTATAAATTAAGGTATGTTTGTCATGCTGCGCTAATTTAAAAGCTCTAGCCCAAGGGTAAATAGAAAACTGTCCCTCGAGTTCAGCTGCTTTTAAAATCGCTTTGACCAGATCGGTACTTGAACCTGCAACTTGGTGGTTTTCTATGGTTTGATTGGGTGGAGAAAGTTCCGTAACAACCTGCAATTTAGCCCATAAGGGCAACGGGCTATTCAGCAAAATAAAAAGTAGTAGACGTCCAACAACAGCATTCGTCATTACTAAACAACTCCACACGTTAATGCGTTAATCTATATTTAGCATAGATGGATTTTATTTTTCCGTCATTAACCATTCGTCGCAAGGCGATATTTATTTCCGTTTGTAGCTCAGTTAGATGAGGCTGCAAGCGCATATGTACGGGTAATCGGCTTATTTCATAGCAAGACTGAAATTTGCGATACTTTGGTTGTTGTGAAATATAGTAGTCTGCTGTCACCGAGCCAATCATGATGTAGTCTAAACGCTCATGTCCAAGCTGTGCGAGCAGTTCTTTCTCCGATACATTTTCATAAACTACGATCTTGTCTTCGCCTAAGTGCGCTTCAAAATTATCGTAACGATATCCTCTTACTTTGCCGACCAATGCGCCGTAAAACTGCTCAGGCCTATGCTTGCCTACACAGCGAGATTGATACCCAAGCAGTACTTCGGTTGAGAAGGCATAGTCGATGCTGTAAATCCCCGGAACGTCTGCTTCGGCCCGCCATACTTTATTGATCCCAGGTTCAATATCTATTTTTCCTTGGTCGAAATAGCGCTGTCCTCTGGCGACAGAGAGCGGCATAAACTCAAATTGGTGTGAAGTCAGTTTTGCCAACTCTTGAAAAATGTCGACAAAAATACCTTTGGGTTTTCCCTGCTCTTCAAAATAGTAAGGAGGATTAGCACCGTGATAGACCAGTACGGTATAGGTGTTCGCCTGCGCTAAGCCGCTTTTTAGCAGCAGGGAAAGTATTACTATTTGAAAACACCGCATCGCAATCTTCAGGCTAAAGTAAAGGTATCTTCATAATATGCATGATTTTTAAGCGATGCAATTAATCCTTTCCTGATACCGTATCGAGATAAATACATGAGAGTGATTATTTGTCACAAGCTATAAATATGGTGAATATTGCTTATATTGAAAATTGTCGACAATTTGCGGCGAGGCTGGTTGACGTGCGCGTCAACCAGCACTATATTGTCTACAACTTAAATTACTAAGACTGGCTAACTAATGATGAGCTTTTTTGACGAGCAAGCGGTTACTTCTTCTGATAAAGCATTCTTTCGTATGCGTAAGGAAATTGTAGAAGGGGAAATAGCGGCAGGTTCTAAGCTCAGCGAAATGGAATTGTCGACAAAGTATGAGGTCAGCAGAGCGGTTGTTCGCGAGGCAATTAATCGCTTGGAGTCATGTCATTTAGTTGAACGTAAAGCCAATGTCGGGGCGCGGGTTGTTACTCTCACACCGGAAGGGTTAATGGAGCTTTATCAGATCCGTGAAGCACTAGAAGGGATGGCGGCAAGGCTTGCAGCGCAGCACATGACTGACAGTGAAATTCAAGACTTAGAAGGTTTGTTGTCGAGTCAATTCGATGAAGTCAAAAACCAACATTCTTATTATCAAGAAGCGGGTGATCTCGATTTTCATTACCGCATTATTCTTGGCAGTAAAAATGCGAGCCTTATCTCAATGCTAGTCAATGGACTGTACCACTTGGTACGTATGTATCGCGTGCAGTTAGGGATGGCCGGCCCCCGCGTCACTACGGCATTTGACGAGCATAAACATATCGTTCGTGCGATCAGTAACCGCGATCCTGAACTGGCAGAAATACTGATGCGTCGACATATTCAATATTCTAAAAATAATATCGCAACCAAGTTAGCAAGCAATCAATCACACTTTTAAGAGAGAACATCATCATGAGCGCAGGAAAAAAATTTCGTGAAGCATTAAAAGCCAACAAACCGCTTCAAATCGTCGGCACTATCAACGCATATAGCGCGATGATGGCAAAGAAAATCGGTCATCAAGCTATCTATCTTTCTGGTGGTGGCGTTGCTAATGCATCTTATGGTTTACCTGACTTAGGAATGACATCTCTAAATGATGTAATTGCAGATGTAAGTCGCATTACCTCGGCTTGTGATCTACCTTTAATGGTCGACATTGATACTGGATGGGGCGGCGCATTCAATATTGCAAAAACCATCCGAGATATGGAAAAAGCAGGTGCAGCTGCGGTACATATGGAAGATCAAGTAGCGCAAAAACGCTGTGGTCACCGTCCAAATAAAGAGATCGTGTCGACCGAAGAAATGGTTGACCGTATTAAAGCCGCAGTTGATGCGCGCACCGATCCTGACTTTTTCATTATGGCAAGAACAGATTCTTTTGCACAAGAAGGGCTAGAAGCGGCAATTGAACGTGCAAAAGCTTATGTTGCAGCAGGCGCTGATGGCATTTTTGCAGAAGCGGTACAAACTGAAGAACACTATCGCGCATTCAGCGAAGCACTTGATGTGCCCATCCTCGCGAATATCACTGAGTTTGGTAAGACAGAACTTTGGAACAAAGCTGAGCTGGGTGAGTGGGGCGTAGATATGGTGCTTTACCCATTGAGTGCGTTCAGAGCGATGAACAAAGCGGCGGAGCTAGTGTATCAGTCTATTTTAGAAAATGGGGACCAAAAAGCGGTACTCGATACCATGCAAACCCGAATGGATTTGTATGATTACCTTGGCTATCACGATTATGAGCAAAAGCTCGATGCATTATTCGCCGAAGGTAAAAATAAGTAAGAAATTAAAGCTGTTGAGGGGTGCTCAGCAGCACAAAATATCAATACCCAGCAGGTAAAAAATTCAGGAGACAATAATATGGCTAAAGTACTAAGTGGCGCGGGCCTTCGTGGTCAAGTAGCAGGAAAAACAGCACTATCAACGGTAGGTAAGTCGGGCTCAGGTTTGACTTATCGTGGCTACGATGTAAAGGATCTAGCTGAAAATTGTCAGTTTGAAGAGGTGGCTCACCTTATCCTTAAAGGTAACTTACCAAATCAAGCTGAACTAGACGCTTATAAAAGCGAGCTAAAAGCAATGCGCGGTTTGCCGCAGGCATTAAAAGAAGTATTAGAACGTATTCCTGCTGACGCACACCCAATGGACGTATTACGTACGGGTTGTTCAATGCTTGGCAACCTAGAAGGTGAAGCAAGCTTTGATGAGCAAGGTAAAGTAACCGATCGCATGCTAGCAAGTTTCCCAAGCATTATTTGTTACTGGTATCGCTTTAGCCATGATGGCGCTCGTATCGATGTAGAGACGGATGACGACTCAATCGGTGCACACTTCTTACACTTATTGCACGGCGAAAAACCAAGTGAGCTACATGAGCGTGTGATGCATGTATCACTTATCCTTTATGCAGAACACGAATTTAACGCATCAACCTTTACTGCCCGTGTTTGTGCCTCAACGCTTTCTGATATGCATTCTTGTATTACTGGTGCGATCGGCTCTCTACGTGGCCCGCTTCACGGTGGTGCAAACGAAGCGGCAATGGAAATGATTGAGCGCTTTGAATCTGCGGATCACGCAGAGCAAGAAATGATGGGCATGCTAGAGCGTAAAGAAAAGATCATGGGCTTTGGCCACGCTATCTATTCAGAGTGTGACCCTCGTAACGAAATCATCAAACGTTGGTCTGAAAAACTAGCGGCAGATGTGGGTGATACGGTACTTTACCCTGTATCTGTACGCTGTGAAGAAGTCATGTGGCGCGAGAAAAAACTATTCTGTAATGCCGATTTCTTCCATGCATCAGCTTATAACTTTATGAAGATCCCGACTAAATTGTTCACACCAATCTTTGTTATGTCACGCTTAACTGGTTGGGCTGCACACGTTATGGAGCAGCGCGCAGATAACCGTATCATTCGTCCATCGGCGGAATACACCGGCGAGGAGCTACGTCCAGTTCCTGCCATTTCTGAGCGTTAATCGAACACTGTTCGAATCTATTCTGGCGGTCGCCATGGCCGCCTGTTCTCCGTCACCGATTGTTGGAAGTTGTTATGAATACTCAATTCCGTAAACGTTTACCTGATTCTGAGCTTTGCTATTACGATACAAAAGAAGCGGTAGAAGCCATCAAACCAGGTAGCTACGAGACTTTACCTTACACCTCACGCGTCCTTGCTGAAAACTTAGTACGCCGCGCTGAGCCTGAAAAACTCAATGATTATCTTGAACAAATTATCGAGCGTCGTCGCGATTTGGACTTTCCGTGGTTTCCTGCTCGTGTGGTTTGCCATGATATTTTGGGTCAAACTGCGCTAGTCGACCTTGCGGGTTTGCGTGATGCTATCGCTGAAAAAGGCGGCGATCCGGCTAAAGTCAACCCAGTCGTACCGACTCAACTGATTGTGGATCACAGCTTGGCAGTAGAGCACGCCGGTTATGAAGAAGATGCATTTGAGAAAAACCGCGCGATTGAAGACCGTCGAAATGACGACCGTTTTCATTTTATCAACTGGACCAAAACGGCATTTAAAAACGTTGATGTGATCCCGCCAGGCAACGGTATTTTGCACCAAATCAACTTAGAAAAAATGTCGCCAGTTATTCAAGCGCGCGACGGTGTTGCCTTCCCTGATACGCTTGTTGGCACCGACAGCCACACGCCACACGTTGATGCACTTGGTGTTATTGCCGTTGGTGTGGGTGGCCTTGAAGCAGAAAGCGTGATGCTTGGCCGTGCTTCCTACATGCGATTGCCGGATATTGTTGGGGTTGAAATCATTGGCAAACGCCAACCGGGGATCACCGCAACAGATATCGTACTGGCGATCACTGAGTTTTTACGTAAAGAGCGCGTCGTTTCTAGCTACTTAGAGTTCTTTGGTGAAGGTACGCAAGACCTTAATTTAGGTGACCGTGCGACAATTTCAAACATGACACCAGAGTATGGCGCAACCGCGGCCATGTTCTACATCGATGAGCAAACCATTGATTATTTGAAGCTCACAGGCCGTGATGACGAGCAGATCAAGCTGGTGGAAAAATACGCTAAGCTAACAGGACTTTGGGCTGATTCCCTAGAAAACGTGCAGTACGAGCGTGTACTTAAGTTTGATTTGTCGACGGTGACGCGTAATATTGCCGGTCCTTCAAATCCGCATCGCCGCGTTGCAACTAACGACCTTGCTAATCAAGGTATCGTTAAAGAGATTGAAGCGCCAAAAGATGGCTTGATGCCAGATGGCGCGGTGATCATCGCTGCTATCACCAGCTGTACAAATACCAGTAACCCACGCAACGTAGTTGCCGCAGGCTTGCTAGCACGTAATGCCAATAAATTAGGCCTTGCTCGTAAACCTTGGGTGAAAACGTCTTTTGCACCGGGGTCAAAAGCGGTACGTTCTTATATGGAAGAGGCAAAGCTTCTACCTGAGCTTGAGCAGCTCGGTTTTGGTGTCGTTGCTTTTGCTTGTACGACTTGTAATGGCATGAGTGGTGCACTTGATCCGAAAATTCAACAAGAAGTGATTGACCGTGATTTATACTCAACGGCAGTGTTATCGGGTAACCGTAACTTTGACGGTCGAATTCACCCTTACGCAAAACAAGCCTTCTTAGCTTCACCACCGTTGGTTGTGGCTTATGCAATTGCAGGCACCGTGCGCTTTGATATTGAAAATGGTGTCTTAGGTCGCGACCAAGAGGGCAATCCAGTCACGCTTAAAGATATCTGGCCAAGCGATGAAGAAATCGATGCGGTGATCAAAGAAAGCGTAAAACCAGAGCAGTTCCGCGCCGTTTATGAGCCAATGTTTGACCTCACGGTAGACTATGGTGAAGACAACGACCCACTCTATCAGTGGCGTCCAACGAGTACCTATATTCGTCGCCCTCCTTATTGGGAAGGGGCACTTGCGAGTGAGCGTACCATGAAAGGTATGCGTCCATTAGCGATTTTAGGGGACAACATCACGACTGACCATTTATCGCCATCGAATGCGATTTTAGCAAGCAGTGCGGCGGGTGAATATCTGGCCAAAATGGGCTTACCAGAGGAAGATTTCAACTCATACGCGACACACCGAGGTGATCACTTAACGGCGCAGCGTGCGACATTCGCCAACCCCAAACTGTTAAACGAAATGGTGGTAGAAAACGGTGAAGTAGTACAAGGTTCACTGGCGCGTGTTGAGCCTGAAGGCAAAGTCACCAGAATGTGGGAAGCCATCGAAACCTATATGGAGCGTAAACAGCCGCTGATCATCGTTGCTGGCGCAGATTACGGCCAAGGCTCGTCTCGTGACTGGGCTGCAAAAGGTGTGCGTTTGGCTGGAGTTGAAGTTATCACAGCGGAAGGGTTTGAGCGTATTCACCGTACTAACTTAATCGGTATGGGTGTACTACCGCTTGAGTTTAAAGCGGGCACTACCCGTAAAACGCTTGAGCTCGATGGTACAGAAACCTATGACGTTGAGGGTGAACCGGCACCAGGTGCTACATTAACTCTCGTGATTAACCGTCAAAGTGGTGAGCGTCTAGAGGTGCCTGTGACTTGTCGATTAGATACCTTTGAAGAAGTGTCTATTTACTCTGCAGGTGGTGTACTGCAGCGCTTCGCTCAAGACTTCCTCGAAGCGGAAGGCGTATAACCATGAGTCAATTTAAGCCGCAAATTAAAATTCCCGCCACTTATATGCGTGGCGGCACCTCTAAAGGGGTGTTCTTTAATTTAACAGATTTACCCGAGTACGCGCAGCAACCTGGTGAAGCGCGAGATAACTTGCTGCTACGTGTGATTGGCAGCCCAGATCCCTATGGTAAACATACCGATGGCATGGGCGGTGCAACTTCCAGTACCAGCAAAACCGTGATCTTAAGTAAAAGCGACAAAGCCGACCATGACGTGGACTACTTATTTGGTCAGGTTGCTATCGACAAACCATTTATTGATTGGAGCGGAAACTGTGGCAATTTAACGGCTGCGGTGGGGGCATTTGCAATCAGCAATGGCTTAGTCGACGCGAATAAAGTGCCAGAGAACGGTGTTGCTGTCGTTAAAATCTGGCAGGCGAATATTAGCAAAACCATAGTGGCGCATGTTCCAATCAGCAATGGAGAAGTGCAAGAGACGGGCGACTTTGAACTGGATGGCGTAACTTTCCCAGCAGCAGAAGTGGTGGTTGAGTTTATGGATCCAAGCGACCCAGATGTTGATATGTTTCCGTCGGGCAATCTCGTCGATACGTTAACTGTGCCTGATGAAGGCACCTTTGAAGTGACCATGATAAGTGCCGGGATCCCAACGCTTTTCTTCCGTGCTTCCGATTTAGGTTATGAAGGTACAGAGTTACAAGAAGTGATTAATGGAGACTCAGGTGCACTAGAGCGATTTGAAAAGATCCGTGCTTATGGCGCAGTTAAAATGGGTTTAATAGGTCATATTGACGAAGCGAAAGTTCGCCAACATACCCCAAAAATTGCCTTCGTTGCACCTGCTAAATCTTATGCAGCATCGAGCGGTAAAGCGGTAGAAGCCAATACCATCGACTTAAACGTTCGCGCCTTATCTATGGGTAAGTTGCACCATGCGATGATGGGAACTGCCGCAGTGGCGATAGCAACCGCGGCGGCAATTCCTGGCACCCTAGTTAACGAAGCCGCTGGTGGTGGTGATCTTAACTCCGTGACCTTTGGACATCCGTCAGGCACCTTAAAGGTTGGCGCTGAAGCACTACAAGAGTCTGGTCGTTGGCAAGCTAAAAAAGCCGTCATGAGCCGCAGCGCTCGCGTGCTAATGGAAGGCCGAGTTCGCATCCCAGAGGCGTAGCTCCATACTAAATTAAAGGCTCTGTTCCCAAGAGCCTTATTCTCTACATAAGAAAACTCCCGAGTTGTTGCTTGGTCGTTAAAGTGTGCCTGTCATTCGGCTTTTTCTTTGATTTCCACCATGCAGACTTGAAATTCATAAGGACGATATGATGTTTGAAGCTTTACTTTCTGTGGCAATCACAACCGCGGTGTTGCTTGGCTCTCCCGGTCCAGCGCCACTTGCGCTGGCTGCAACGGGGGCGAGTCAAGGTGTTAAAAAAGGCTTCCCATTCTTAGCAGGTATTTTGGCAGGATTGCTTGTTGCGGTGATCTTTGCAGCCACTGGAATTGCAGGGTTACTGGTGAGTCAGCCTCAGGTGACGCTTGTACTCAAATGGCTTGCAGCCGCCTACTTAATTTATGTTGCCTACAAAATTGCAGCAAACAACGCGGCGCTTGGCAGTGCAGGTGCGCAGCTACCGAGCTTTAAAGATGGGTTTATTCTTAACCTCCTCAACCCCAAAGCCTACGCGGCTTGTATCGCTATTTTTGCGACGGCTTCGGTGCCGGCAAGCTCAAACCTAGTTGCTACGCTACTTGCTGCTAGCGTGTGCTACGTGGTGGCGATAGTGGTCGACACAATGTGGCTGGTATTAGGTGGTGTGATTTTTAAAACACTGAATGGTGAGGCAGTACTCAAGCGGATCCGAGTTGGCTTTGCGTTGACTTTGATTGTGCTTGTTCTTTACGGGCTATTTGTCGTTTGAGGTTGATGGGAAGTCACAGGCATAGCTTTTAGACTTGAATAGATGTAATAATCTGAGTTATGCAACCGTCACTCAGAAAAGCCAATGATCGCCCCACCAGATGAAAACAACGTCCCCATAAGTGACATCCGTGTTGAATTTTCGGACTCGGCATTTGCTTTGAGAACGTTAAGAGCGGGTGAATATCAACGGTTGGAGCGTCTGTTTTCGCTTAGATATGGTGAAGAGTACGATGCCGAAGAGTTATTAAAGTTACGACAACAAAGAGTGCTAGTACCTTTTTTACAAGCAGCTGAAGATAAATCAAAGCACTGTATTTGTGTGCGGCAAACTCAAACGCGCGAAATGCTTGGCATGATCTTAATTACAGTCGATGACTCAGCGGCCAAAAAAGTGCTGGTAGAAGAGAGTTGGTTTATCCACGATACTCTGTTCGACAAGGTGTTTTGTTTATTCGTGACAGAGTATTTGAATACGCTAGGTTTCGCTTTGGTTGAATTTAGAGTCGACGAGCGTAATGATTTAGTACGCCGGTTGGTTGAGCAACTTGGTGCGTGTTTTGATGGCATATTACGTCGTGCAGGTGTTTATCGGAACGAGTGCTTCAACCAAGCTGTGTACTCTATTTCTCAGGAAGAGTGGCAGTGCGTTGTTCCTCTGTATTCTATTTACAAAGCATTGCCACAATAATAATGAAGCTTAAAGTGTGCATTTATGGAAAGTAAAGCAAAGTATTTTCGCTGGCAACTTGGCAGACAACAGTCCGGCTATCAAAAAATGTTACTAGCAACCGCGATGTGGCCGGTTAAGTTTGATATGTATTTACTGAAGTTTCCGACTGGATGCGAAGTACCACCGCACACCGATAAAGTCGTTTCAGGGAAGCATTTCAGGCTAAATATTGTTTTAAAGCGGGCGAAGTTAGGCGGTGAATTTAAGTGTAAAGATCCGCTCTATAGCAGCAGTCGCATCAAACTTTTGAACCTGAACTCGGGATAAGAAGTTAGATAATTCACTAAAATACCTAAGTTCAAAAGCGTAATATCACTCTAGCCAGAAGTTATTTCTTAATACAAGGCAAATTTGTGCGTCAATAGCTGGCCTATTGCAAGCAAATTTAACGCAGTAGTAAGGGATAACAGCTGCTAGAGGACAAGTTGTTATCCCTAGTTCAGGTTTTGATAAATCAGAGCATTCTGTTTCAAAAGTAGAAGCGGGTACTCGAGTGTTGTTAAGTATCGGCTGGGTCCGTTAGCGCGACTAGCTCGGCAACTTGATAATGATGCATGTTCCGGAATTAGATTCTGTTTCACACTCAATTACGCCATTAAAATACTGAGTGACAATAGCGAGCGCAACACTTAGCCCTAAGCCCAGGCCTTTTTGTGTGCGATTACCGACAACAAAAGGATCAAATACTTTATCTTTGATTTCATGTGGAATACCGCCGCCATTGTCCGTGACTTTAATCGTATATCCAAGTTTTGAGGCTTGAGCCGATATAATCACACATGGGCTTTGCACTGAGTTATCAGCAAAGGCGTGGTAAAACGCATTTTCTATTACAGGTTGGAAAATCTGCTGTAACAATCTCTCTGGGGCGGTGATAGCAAGTGCTTCGGGAATATCTAAGGTAATATCAATATGTGGGTGTTGATTGGCAAGCTCACTCACACAGTGTGCGATAAGCGGTTGTAAGTAAACTGGCTTTACTTCTCCTTCAAATCCAGTATTGGTGATGATTTTGAGCTTGTCGATAATACCGGTTATCCGCTCGGTACTATTGACGACGAGCTTGGCACAGCTTTCGATATTTTCTATCGAATGCAATAAAGCAGACTTAGCTATTTCATTTTTATTTACCCTTTGTCTTACCCCTTCAACAAGCAATAGTTGGTTACTGGAAGCGGTCATGGCGACGCCAATCGGCGTGTTAATCTCATGGGCAAGTCCTGGGATCAATCGCACCAGCGTTGCTGACTTTTCGGCGTTTATCAGGCGTTTTTGAGTCTCACTGAGTTCACTGATCGCGTGATTAAGTGCTTTGTTTTTTTCTATTAACTCTTCAGTTTGGCTTTTTACCTCCGTATTTAGGTAATCAATAATACTTTTACGGATGGCCGAACGAGAGTTGTACAACGCGATGAGGCTAAGTAATAGCAAGATAAAGCAAACAAACGCGGCACCATAATAGGATTTTACCTTTTTATTGCTGCTTGCAAGGAGTGAGCTGAAATCCTGCTCTCTGCGTTCTAAAAAGGCATTGATGTGCGTCATTATATGTACTTTACTTTGGAGGTAAGCCTCGCTGTACAAAATCTTGAGGGCCTGTTGATTTTTCCCTGCTACCACTAATTCAAAGGCTTCACGCTCAAGTGACACGAGTGCTTCACTTTTATCCTCTGCATTTCGCAACATAGTTAATTCATCCGTAGAAACTCCGTTTTCTAATAATAATGTCAGCAGCGCTTTTGGTGCTTCTTTTTCAAATGGCGCCTGACCCTCTTTGACCAGCAACATGTCCCAATAAACGCGGTGCAAATGCTTAGGGCGAGGGGAAGTGCCGTTACGGATCGTTAAGATCTCATCAAAAAATTGCTTAAACTTAGGGTTGCCTGTGGCGGCATAAGCCCGCGCCATCATGGTGAGTTGATCTGAGCTGAGTCTTAACTCTTGGGATAAACGAACAAGATTAAAATTTCTTTCTATTTCTTGCTCTTGCGCTTCTTTATTGACGAATGCTAAAAATGTGAACACCACAGAAAGAAAAAAAAGCAGCATGGAGAGCGCTGATATATGGTAGAAGTACTTAAAGCTAAACGACTGACTTGGGTGAAGTATGTTGTTTTGACTGGCTGCCATGTATTCAACGTTGTTAAGACTCGAATACACAAAGTATAGTTAACCTAAGCTCGGAATAACAATTTGTTCTCTGGCCGTTGTCATCTCTCGTTCTGGTTGGTCGTTCTAGGCTTTTGTCACTTTGCCGAAGTGAGAAAGCAGCCAAATGGTTATCAAGTATTTGGCTGCTCGATGGGTCTAGTCGAAAGTTAGTACGATCCTGCCGTTAATGTCGCTATTGAGCATATCGTCAAATATATCGTTGATTTGCTCAAGTGGCTTGGTTTCAATAATGGCCTTTACCTTGCCCTCAGCGGCAAACTGCAAGCATTCAGTGAGATCTTGACGGGTACCAACGATGCTGCCAACAACACTGATACCTTTAAGAACGGTATCAAATATAGGAATAGGCATTTCCTCTGGTGGTAAGCCAACGAGCACGCAAGTACCGCCTCGCTTCACGCTGTTAAATGATGTCGTAAAGGCAGGCTTTGAGACCGCGGTACAAACTACGGCTTGGACTCCTCCTAGCTTATTTTGCATCAACTCTGCGGGATCGCTCTGCTTAAAGTCGATACATAAATCGGCGCCAAGCTCTTTTGCTAGTGCTAACTTTGATTCGCCAGTGTCAACTGCAACTACATTCAGCCCCATTGCTTTGGCGTATTGCACTGCTAAGTGACCAAGGCCTCCTACACCAATAATGGCAACCCATTCACCGGGTTTAGCTTTCGATACTTTTAGTGCTTTATAGGTGGTGACGCCCGCACAGAATAGAGGAGCGGCATCGACAAATGACAAGCCTTCGGGGATTTTTACCACGTAGTTGGCATCGGCTTTACAGTACTGTGCGTAACCGCCGTCGACGGAATAGCCACTATTTAACTGCTCCGGGCATAAGTTTTCGTCGCCTTTTAGGCAGTGTTCACAATGACCGCAGGCGCTATGAAGCCAAGGTACACCCACTCTATCACCAACGGCTAGGTGTTTAACATCGTCAGCTTTTGCGATAACGGTACCCACACCTTCGTGACCAGGCACTAGTGGTAATTTAGGCTTAACTGGCCAGTCACCATGACAGGCGTGTAAGTCGGTGTGACAAACACCACAGGCGGCTATTTCAACGATGACCGATCCTTGTGTAAGTTGCGGTTTCTCAATTTCTTGAATTTCTAACGGTTGTTTAAATTGGTGCACTAACGCTGCTTTCATCTTTTTGCTCCTTGATTGAGTCGATGGTAGCTTAGCAGCTATAACCAGAAACAACTTGATCCGAAACAATGAATGAGATGAGAGTAAACAAAAATGGCGAGCACAATGCTCGCCAATTCATTACTTAACTACAAAAAAGTAGGGTGTTATTTTCTTCTACGTAGCAGCGCCAGTGGTGCAGCTAGTAGTAACCAAGATAGTGAGTCATTTGAAGGTGTTGATGTTGGATCTGGTGTAGGTGCTGTCGAAATGATGAATTAAGCGCTACTTTTATATTGTTGATTCAAACTAGAAAACCGATCACGGTGAGTTGATTTAAGGTTTTTATTGCAAATATATACACTCTATCTTTAAATGATACTTTAAATAAGAATAAGTACTTAATACGACAGCGTTTTATATCATGGGAAAGCATATGGATCTAAATAGCTTTAAAAGCAGGTGTTTAACAGGAATTTTCGCTGCAAATAAGGAGTCTCCTGAACTGACAACTTTGTTTGACGAGTTTATCAAATTCTTTGGTACACTGAGTGGAGTTGATACTCAGTTTGATATGAATGATTGGAGTAGTGTTCATACTGAATATGGTGTTGCTATTTCTCCTGTTCAGGCAGCTAAATGCTCTCAAGAACTGCTGCGCAGTTTGATTTTTATGCAAGGTGTAAAAGCGGCTATCGAAGATAAACAGCAAGAAGGGTTATCTGAAGTTCATATTTTATACGCAGGCACTGGTCCTTACGCCACGTTGCTGCTTCCATTGTTAGCACTACATCCCAACCTTCCTGTTAGGGCAACCCTGATTGACATACATCCAGAAAATATAGCTGCGGTAAAAAAGTTAATTGATGCTTTTGATGTAGAGCACCGTATCGAACGCTTGGTTTGTTGTGATGCATTAAAATGGCAGGATGAAGAAAAATGTAGCTTTGATATCGTGATTTCAGAAACGATGACAGCATTACTAAAAAGAGAGCCACAAGTTTGGATCTTCAAGCACTTATTTCCCTACCTAAAAGAAGACGGTATTTTGATCCCTGAGTCTATCGCGTTGTCGGCAATGTTAAATAGAAAAGGGGAGCAAATACACGTTGGAGAATTTTTTAACTTACAGAAGTCTTCGGTACAGAAGCTCAGCCGTGGTGACGATACGTTATTACGTGGGGAGTTGATTATCCCGGATAGCCACCAGCCTGGAGATGGCTTTAAGTTGCAAACGGATATTATAGTCTATGGCCATTATGTCCTTGGTGAAAATGAATGCAGCCTCAATATTCCTTTCACTATTCCATGTGAGGCGACAAATTTATCTGCTGGCGCTATTGTTAAATATGAGTACACCAATTATGAATCTCCTGAGTTCGTATTCAACTTCCCAGCATCGCCGCGTTTTGTGCAAGATAATCACCTTGCACCAATAGATGAACAGGGGAAGCTTGGCCTTGTCGGAATAAAAAGTGCTTTTCAGCATTCTCAGCTCATCAAGTATGGTAAGAATGTGGCAATGCCTGAAAATATTTGGTTATGTCAGCAAGCTTTATGTGAGGCTTGTGATATATCACTCCAAGATTGGCTATCGCAACTTTATCAGTCAGCTACATTAGAAGTTTTTGAAGCGTGGCTGATCGAGCAAGAATCGAGGTTACAGGATAGCCTTTTCATTAATGAACTTAATTCAAAACTCTTACTTAACTATAAAAGCGAATGAGATGCTCACATTAGTTCAAGGGGTTTTTTACACAACTTCCAGCTTTGAGCAAAATGGAGAATGCGGATGATTATAAGGAATTTATCTTGAGCAATTCGCTGCTTGTTCATCAGCAGTTATTTTCTGAGCCCAACATACACTATTTAACAATCCACTCAGATAGTGAAATAGTTGGCTTTATAATTTTAGCCGTTGAACCAGAACTGAAAAGTGTTGAATTTTGCCGGATTGTGGTTGCTAAAAAGGGATTGGGAATAGGGCAAGAAGCGATAAATCAGATGGAAAAATACGTGTTAGAGGAGTTGCGTATAACGCGAGTTTGGCTAGATGTTTTTGCAGATAATACGCGAGCGCAGCACATATACCAAAAGCTTGGATATCAGCAGTTCGATACGATACCTTACGACAATAAAATCCTGTTAATA
This sequence comes from Pseudoalteromonas sp. JC3, assembly GCF_030291895.1. Taxonomy (NCBI): domain Bacteria; kingdom Pseudomonadati; phylum Pseudomonadota; class Gammaproteobacteria; order Alteromonadales; family Pseudoalteromonadaceae; genus Pseudoalteromonas; species Pseudoalteromonas sp. JC3. The sequence goes on from NZ_CP127856.1 coordinate 918,485, forward strand.
TTCGAAAAGCACTTACACTAATGTCTAAATCAAGTAACGAAAATTATCAAAAATGGTTAGCTGTATATGGGCGGTTGGTGGATTTCTCACTTGAGGATTGGCTTCTTATGGCTCCGTATATAAAAATCGGTCATATCACAGCCGATACGATGCTATTCGAACAAGGTGAGAAAATCTCGAGTGTTTATTTCTTATTAGATGGATATGGACGTTATTTCTACCTAGATGAAAAGGGTAATGAACGGAACAAATCTCTGCTACAGAAGGGCGGGGCATTCTCTTGTTTATCTTGTTATCTAGAAGAACAGCCGAGTCCATTTTCAACGCAAACGCTAACAGACTGTGTTATTGCCGAAATTCGCTATGCTGACTTAGTCACTGTATCTGAGCAAAACCTCAACTGGGGACGGTTTGTGCGCAAAATTTATGAACAGTTAGTGCTTAAAAAAGAGAAACGCGAAGCGGCGTTACTCCAGTTAAGTGCAAAGGAAAGGTACTTACGCTTTATCACAGAAAATCAAGCATTAAGCCGCTCGGTTGCTTTGCGCCATATCGCAATGTACCTTGGGATCACGGATGTATCGCTGTCGAGAATTAGAAAAGAGCTTGGCTTAACATAGGTTAAGGCATAGCAACAAAATTCGCATTACCTTATCTCTAATTATTGTTCTAAAGGTAAGGAATAACATCATGAAAAAGCTACTGCCTCCTATTTTACTGTTTTTATTTGTCATATTGATGCCTGTGGTGTGTTGGTTGACTGCTGCACCACATTTTATTTATTACCCTTTCAATCTGTTAGGGTTAATACCGATTGCTTTGGGGTTTGCACTGGCAAAGTCGGGCAGCATGATATTCGCGAGGGAAGAAACCGATATTATGACTTTCAATAAGCCTGATAAATTAGTGGAGGCTGGGGTATTTCAATATACCCGCAATCCCATGTACCTAGGTTTTGTCATTGCATTACTAGGCTATGCCGTATTAATCGGTGGTGCACTCGTGTCATTTTTGTTTGTGACTGCTTTTTTACTTATTGCCGACAGATGGTACATTCGATTTGAAGAAAAAATGATGGAACAAACTTTTGGAGATGCCTATTTACGCTATCAAAGGAGAGTGCGTCGTTGGCTTTAAACTTCCAGCATAAATAAGGGTTAAATGGTGCAAGATATTGATTATTCAAAATCCCTACAAACAATCGTTGGTAAGGTGGTTAGAGTGTACCAATCTGGAGATATGCTTACCCAAGATCATCAACCTCAGCGACTTAATATTGAGTTAAACGACGCGCAACAGGTCGTGCGTATGTGGTGGGGATAGCCCCACCCAGTTTGTATATTGATTGATGAAGATGATGTATTTCGTCCAATAAAATGACTAAAGGTAACAAGATGCATATTGGCCTAGTTAAGGTATTTTTTGTTTTAGCCACGTTCACGAGCCTAGCTGTCTATGCCGTTAGCTACGATGAAATAACAGATATAGATGCGCTAGCGGCGCATTTTGATGAGCCCACTTTTGAACAACACTTCTTAGAAGAAGACATGGAGTTTATTTGGCTTTACTTTAAGGATATTGACCATTCCTTTTTAGTTAATACCGAAACGGGAGAGGTCTGCCATCATTTTAAAGGCAAAAAGAGAGAGTCTTGTTTTCCGGCAAGTTATTTTGAGTAAATCTATTTAAAGGAGCAGCGATGTCACACTCAAGTTGTAATTTGGTCCAATCTCCTTGCATCAGAAAGTGCTGTTTGGATGATAAAGATGTGTGCTTAGGCTGCTTTAGAACGTTGGACGAAATCACCCGCTGGACAAGTTACAGCGAAGATGAAAAGCTCAAAGTCTTAGCGCATTGTACGAGGCGCAAACAGCAACACGCTCAGAAATATAATAGGAATTGACCTCTCTAGAATGACAAAGCAAAAATAGCTCAGCTTTTGTCTCGCTTTTGGCACAGTCATTACTGTATTCGTGTCTCATTTTCGAGACATGTTTTATCGGGTATTATCTTAATTTAGTTCTATGGCATTGATTTATAATTAGAAAAAGTTTGGCCTGAAATTTGATTCATCAACTGTATTCTCAAAGTGGAGTACAAAGTATGGATATAAAACTGGCGAAAACAAAGCGCATGCCGATTAAGAAGCTCGCGTTGCTTGTAATTGTGCTACTTGTGGTCGGTTTGGTGTTTTTTGCCAAAGCGTATACCCAAAGTGCATCAAACGTGGTTTTCCAAGAAGAGTTAATCGTTGCTACAGTCCAACAGGGCGAGTTTGAACTCAGTGTTAAGGGACTTGGTAGTCTTGCATTGGAGAAACGCCATTTGGTTACCAGTAGTAGTGGCGGCAAAGTAGTTGAAGTGCTGGTTAAACCGGGTGAAATGGTCACTCAAGGTACGCTACTTGCTCGGCTTGAAAACCCATCACTGCGCGAAGCGCTCATTCAAAAACATAGCCAACTTACCAAAATTTCAGCACAACATGAGGCCGAACTTGCAGAGTTAAAGGCCAAAGTGCAAGAGGCCCACACCGCACATCATGATGCTTTGTTGGGTTATAAAGCAGACAAAATTCAGTGGCAGGCGCAAAAAACCTTAATAGAAAAGGGCAATAGCACTATCTCTATGCTTGATCATCAACGCAGCGAGTTTGCAATGCAGCGTAGTCAAAAGCAAGTGGAGTTACAGCAAGCTAGGGTTGCCACTCAGCAACAAGTACAGCAGGCAAAAGCCAAAGCGCAGCTGGCTGAGCAAGCAAGCCTACGATCCGAAATTAAGCTACTTGAAGAGAATATCGCAGCGCTTGATGTGCGCTCGCCAATCACTGGACAAATTCAGGATGTGCTGATTGAAGTGGGCATGCAATTGTCTAATACCAGTTCAGTTGCAGAGGTGGCAGATCCGCGTTTGCTGGTTGCTAAGATAAACATCGCGGAACTAGATGCGCCGCATGTACAAGTTGGGCAGTCGGCTACAATCGATACATACACTTCGCGTTTTAACGCCATCGTAAAACGTGTTTCCCCAAAGGTCACCAATAGCCAAGTTGAAGTGGAGCTGAGCATTGAAGGCGCTTTGCCAAGAGAGGCCAGAGATAAACTCAACATTGAAGGGGTTATTGTAACGAGCTATAAACCCGAGGCTATATTCGTCGCAATGCCGGCTAATGTCATTGCAAATAATCAAGCGAGCGTGTTTGTTGTTAATAAACATCTCGCGACGAAAAAAACGGTTAAATTTGGTCAGCGTTCGGTAAACTACATCGAAGTGCTTGAAGGCCTTAATAAAAATCAAACTATCATTATTTCCGATATGGAAAAGTATACTCAAGATAGCCAAGTGCTAGTGCGTTAACAGGACACTATTATGAACTCAGTCATTCAACTTAATAACATCAAAAAGCGGTTTCAGACGGATGAAATTGCAACTCAAGCACTAGACGGTATTAATCTCGTGGTAGAGCCCGGCGAGTTTGTGGCTATCACGGGACCTTCGGGGTGCGGCAAGTCTACGTTACTGTCAATTTTGGGCCTGATTGATGAGCCAAGTAACGGCGAGTATTTTATCAGCGGTAACCAAGCATTTAATTTGAGCTCAGACGAGCGTGCTCATATTCGCGCTAACCATATAGGCTTTATTTTTCAGGCATTTAATCTTATCAGTGATTTAAATGTACTTGAAAATGTCATGTTACCGCTGACTTATATCGGCGGCATTAGCCAAAAAGAAATGGAGCAAAAAGCCAAAGATGCACTGGCGATGGTGGGGTTAGAAAACCGAGTCAATCATTTTCCCTCTCAACTTTCAGGTGGTCAGCAACAGCGGGCCGCAGTTGCAAGAGCGTTGATTAACAGCCCCGACCTCATTCTCGCCGATGAGCCGACTGGTAACTTAGACTCAAACAATGCCCAGCAAGTGCTAGGGTTGTTGAGCGAGCTTCATGCTGCTGGCAAAACGATATGTATGGTAACGCATGATATTGAATCAACGACCTACGCCAGCCGGGTGATCTCAATGCTTGATGGCAATATTTTACGAGATAAAAAGCAGCTTGACCGTGTAAGTAAAGTCGTTGGAGCTTAGTATGGGATTACTTTTAGATTTTCGCTATGCGCTGAGAAACATCGCAAAATCAATGCGATTTACGTTATTGATGATGTTTATTATGGTTGGTAGTTTGACCATATCATTGATTGGCTTTAATTATATTTATACCGTGGCATTCTCACATAGCCAAGTAGGGAATGGCAGCTCTGAAATCAGGATCTTCAAGGTTCGCAACCCTATCAGCACGCAAAATCGATTTGAATATAGCATGCTGCCACAACTACGAGAACTTGATGAAGTTAAGCAACTTGAGGAGTGGCTTTATATTGCACCTGTGAGTGTTTGGGTAAGTGACGCTGAGCGAGGAAATCATTATCGAGGCTCCTATGTTGATGAGCGCTTTTTCCAGTTTATGGATATTAAGCCTGAGCTCGGGCGATTTTATACCGCTGAGGACTTTGTGGGATCAGCTCAAGATGTAGTCGTGATTTCAGACTATCTATGGTCGCATTTATTCCAAGGTAGCGAAGATGTTATTGGGCGTACGATGATCGTTGATCAAAAGCCCTACGAGATAATCGGCGTGATGCCCAAACGTAATAACTTCCCGATATTTTCTAAACTCTGGCTACCGCTTAAAGGTAATAACGCAGCACCTGCTGATGCTATTGATATTATTTATAAGATGCCAAACGAGGTGGTAGAGTCTAAGCTGGAGCAACGCTTAAGTTTATTCTTCACTGACTATGCAAAGCAACGCGCTAGTCAGTCAGAGCTCGAGGTGGATAAAACAGTTCGAGTTGAATCAATGACTTTAGTAGAATACAACACTGATGGTGAGGCGATATTTGTATTTACCCTATTTATGATAGGTATCGTACTTATTTTGCTTATTTCCTCAATCAACATTAGTAACTTACTCTTTGCCAAAATAATCGAGAGACAAAAAGAATCGGCTATTCGTGCCGCGATTGGTGCGAAAAAATTAAGAGTTGTTCAGCAGCATGCCTGTGAGGGCTTTATTTACTGCTTTAGCAGTTGGGTAGTGGCGCTATTGCTAACGGATCTCGGTTTGCGGGCACTGAACTTTGTTATTAATATGATGATTGGTGGCAAAATGCCGTACTGGTGGTATTGGCAATTAAATACCATCACTATCTTGGTGTCATTGTTGTTGATAAGCTTTGTATTTACTATTGCTGTGCTGTTACCTGCAGTGAAAACCGCTAACTTTAACATCAATGATGTACTGCGAGACGGCACGCGAGGTGCAACCGGCAAACAGGCTGGATTGATGTCAAAACGGCTATTGTCTTTGCAGGTGACTTTAGTGAGCTTTATGTTGATGGCGTCGAGCACCATAGGTTATGTGATGTACTCTATGGCGGGAAACATCGACGGAGAGACTCTCAAAGGGGTGCATTCCACTGAGCTGCAATTTCAAGCTGAAAACGAATTTTCGAGTGATAAAGCAGTCGAAATGGCAAGCGCGTTGGTTGTGGGTCTGACACTGGATCCTGCTTTTAAAGAAGGGCGCGTGTATCAGCGTGAGATTGAACTTGATGTGCAAACAAGCGAAGGCGAAGTCTACACCGATAAAATCATAAATATTGAAGCTGTAACTCATCTTTTCAAGCGCGAACTGCAAAGCGGCAGAAACTTTACCGCACAAGACAACACAGAAGCGGCACCCGTGGTGATCATTAGTCAGTCTCTCGCAAAGGCTTTGTTTGGCAGTGAGGATGTATTAGGACGCTCACTGATGTTACGCGATGCAAAATGGCCAAGTGCTAAAATAATTGGCATAGCAGTGGATGAAATGAGCGTTGTCGCCAGTGAACGTCGTCATGAGGTCTATTTTAGTTTTCGTCAATATGCGCCAAAGGATAACGCAATGGCGGTTAAATTCGTCACTGAACTGCCGCCAAGCCAAAGTTACGAAGCGTTCTATCGCGTGTTAGGTAGACTTTCAAGTAAGCTCGAAACTAGCTATGTTTTTGATCACTACGACAACCATCGCTCTATGATGGGGGCATTCACTAGCATCATTTATGTGTTTTTGATTGTGGGTGGATTTGCCTTAACGCTTTCTTTAATCGGCATTTATGCCATGGGCCTTAGTAATATTAATCAATCTAGCTATGAAATAGGCATCCGCCGTGCGCTTGGCTCCAAAGATCGCCAGATCATGTTGTTATTTATCAAGAAAAATCTAACCCATACCGTTACAGGGCTGACTATTTCTGCATTAATTTTCTATATCTTGTGTTATCTTGCTGTAGACTTTTTCCGTGGTATTGTGCCGTTTAGTGTTATGTTTGGTGCGGGTAGCATTACTTTGCTACTGGTATTTGTTGCGGTATGCCTTGCGCTTTATATCCCGGTGAAACGCAGCATAAAAGTCCAACCTGCGGTTAGCTTAAGAATGGAATAATAATTTGAAAAAGGTGTTAATAGTAGACGACTCGCTTGATATTCAGGCGAGTCTGAAGTTTTTACTTGAGGATGAAGGCTACGCCTGTCACGGTGTGGTGACACCAGAGGCAGCATTTGATTATGTCAGTACACAGGAAGTGGACTTGGTGCTATTGGATATGAACTTTACCCATGACACCACCAGTGGCAAAGAAGGGTTGGCGGCGATTGCTAAGCTCATTCAAATAGATCCGCTTTTACCCATTGTGGTGATGACTGGTTGGGCGACATTAGACCTTGCCGTTACTGCCCTAAAGCAAGGAGCGGCCGATTTCATTGAAAAGCCATGGGATGATGAGCGCCTTGCTCATAGCATCAAAGTACAAATCGAGAAGCGAGCTGACAGACAACATTTAGCGCGGCTATCTGCTGAAAACGAACGCCTTAAACAGCCCCAACAAACGATCAACTTTGTTACGCAAAGTGAGAAAAAACAGCGTGTGCTGACACAGCTCACCCAGTTGGCACAAAGCGATATGAACATCTTGCTGACCGGTGAAAATGGCACAGGAAAGAGCTATTACGCACAGTATGTACACGAGCATTCAAGTCGTGCTGGTGGCAGTTTTATTTCGATTAATATGGGGGCAGTGAGCGACGAGCTATTTAACTCTGAGTTATTTGGCCATAAAAAGGGGGCATTTACTGATGCGAAAGCAGATCGAGTGGGTGCATTTACACTCGCAAGTAATGGCTCGTTGTTTTTAGATGAAATTGCCAATTTATCTTTGCAATCTCAAGCAAAGTTGCTTCAAGTGCTAGAAGAGCGGAAGTACGCGGCGGTTGGCAGTCACAAAGTTTTGGATAATACTGCGAGAATAATTTCTGCCACCAACTGCCAACTCAATGAAGCGATTGCCAATAACCAGTTTCGCCAAGATTTATATTATCGATTAAATACTATAGAAGTAGAAATACCGCCTTTAAGAGCGTGCCCAGAGGATATCTTGCCATTAGCAGAGCGTTTTTTAATGCGCTTTAGTCAAGATTACAAAAAACCACCACCAATCATTATGCCTTGTGCTGCTAAAGCACTGAGTGCTTATGACTTTCCTGGCAATGTAAGAGAGCTTAAACATATGATGGAGCGCGTGGTATTTACATGTTCAAACGCCCGAGTATTTGCCAGCGATTTGGCGCTCAGTCCCACACCGCACTCAGCGTTGCAATCGGTGAATACTGCTACTGTGAGCACATCAGAAAATCACGATTTAACGCTGGATGAAATTATTGAGCAAGCACTATTTAAAAGACTGGAATTTCACGGTGGTAATGTATCAAAAGCGGCGAAGAGCTTGGGACTATCGCGCAGTGCGTGGTATCGCAAAATGGATAAATATGAGTAGGAGATAAGCAAGCTTGTTTTATCGATTTGGACACTGGTTGTTAAGTGCATTACTACTCGTTATTGCTAACGTTCTGCTCCTTGTGCACAATTACCCGGTTGCACTCGTTATATTGCTAGATTTGGTATTTGCGCTGTGTTTTGCACTGCTTACTTATAAATATAGCTCTACAAGACAAAACACTATTAATCTCATTGATACCTTGTTGATATCGCTTCGCCAAGGCGATTATGCTCTAAGAGCGGCACATGGCAAAGACGCACAATTATATTCAACGGTGGAACACTTAAACGCGCTTGCACAAACCATGCAAGCCGATCAGCGAGCGCTGGCAGAGCAAAGCGACCTGCTAAAGCAAATCATTGAAAAGCTTGATTGTGCACTTATCGTGTTTGACAAACAAAGCGTTGCATTTGCCAACAGCTACGCTGAGCGCACCTTTTTTGACTGTTACAAAGACGATGCCTGGCGCTGGTTTCAGTCATTACAAACTCAGCAAAAACAAGGAAAGGTTACGGTGATGCTTGATGGTACCGAGCATGCTTTTTTGCTTGAACACGACAGCTGCTACATTGCCAATAAACCTCACACTTTACTGGTTTTAAAACAGCTCGATAGTATTTTATATCAACAAGAAAAAGACGCCTTACAGCGGTTTGTCCGTATTTTAAGTCACGAGATCAATAACACCATAGCGCCGATTGGTACGATAGCTCGCAGCCTAACCAAGCGCCTAGACCGTGAGTTAGATTTAGAAAGGTTTACTAGTGGGCTGTCACTCATCAACGAGCGCGCCAATTACCTTAAATCTTTTATGGGCAACTATGCCTCACTTGCCAAATTACCTCCTGCGCATAAGCAGATTGTTGCACTCAGTGAGTTTTGCACTCAGCTACAAAGTATCTACCCTCAGCTAAAGGTAGAAAGCACAGCGGACCTGCTCGGTTTTTTTGATACGAGTCAAATCAAACAGGTGCTTTGCCATCTTATTAACAATGCCCAAGAAGCGTGCACACCTTCGCCAGAAGTCACACTCAACATCATCCCCGATGCATACAAGTTAGCGTTTACGGTCACAGATACTGGCCCCGGTTTTTCCAATCTAAACGAAGCTGCTGAAGCATTTTACACCACCAAAGCTGATGGCAACGGCATAGGCCTTATGCTCTCTCGCATTATTATTGAAAACCACGGTGGACAACTCAAACTAGGCAATAACTCAAGCGGTGGTGCAAAAGTCAGTTTTAGCGTAGAGCGGGGTGGGAGTTGAGTGCTGAAAGTAACAAGCAAAAAACGAAGACACCCAGTGTAATGTATTCAAAATAATTAGTGAAAGAGTACAAGTATGAAGCGGGTCGCAGTGTGAAAAATTTGAAAGACTTTAATAAAAAAACAACATTAATAAGGATTGTTTATGACATCACGATGCATTTTATTGGCACTTGCACTGGTTAGTACAATTGTGTTTGCAACTCCACATAATGGTTCGTTCGACCCAGCTAAGGGAACTTGGCAGAACAAAGATGAAGATGGTGATGGTGTGTTAGACGAGCATGATGAGTTTCCATTTGACAGTCAACGCGCTCGTTATCCCGAAATTGTCGAGATTGAACCTAATGATAACCCCAGCAATGCGGTAAAAGTTGCGCATCAACTTCCGTTTAAAGTAAAAGGGGTTATTTCAAATGCGGGTGATAATGGTGATTTGTACCAATTTGGTGCAAACAAGGGCGACTATATCTCAGCTCGCATTACCTATAGCTCCGATAATTTTAAGCCTAAAGTGTATTTTTCCGAGCAAGGTGGTTTTGTGATCAACTCATCGCAGATCCATACCCATAGCGCACTCAAAATGGCGCATATCCTGACTAAAATACCCCATGACGGAAAATTCAATTTGAGCGTCATTGATGATTTTTCGGGTGGCGCGCCGGACTATTCCTATGAAATTTACGTATTTAAAGATAAGGACACCGACGGTATTGATGATCATGCAGAATATGCAATTGGAGTTGAACCAACTCGTATTGATACCGATAGAGACTCTATCCATGACTTCTATGAATATTATGTAAAGCAAGGTGCTACACTCGATGAGGACAATAACGGGGTAATTAACTTATTAGACTTAGACAGTGATGGCGACGGCATTAGTGATGAGCGCGAAGGCTCAGGAAATGCAGATCAAGATGATAAATTAAACTTTTTGGATCTTGATTCTGATAATGACGGCATAGCGGATGCCGACGAAAAACTCAACGCGAAAGGATGGCCGGAAGACTCTGACAAAGACGGGGTTGAGGATTTTATCGATCTCGATAATGATGGCGACAAAGTGTTAGATATTTATGACGCCGAGCCGTATGAGCGAGTGCGAGGCTTTAGATTAAGCGATTCACCGAGTGTACAAATATCCTCTCAAGCCGGTTATTACAATGGCTATTCATTACCTCGAATTTATCGTATCGGCGATAGTGTTGTATTTACTGGTGATGACTTTGCCGGGCTGGAGAACCCAAAAGTGGTTATCTATAACGGTGAAGAAATTTATAATATCGCGCCAACATCGCACACTAACTCAGAGCTAATCTTTGAGCTCAATCTACCATTTCGCAAATATAAGGCATTTATTTACACTCGAAATAAGCGTTCTAATGAAGTGCGATTAAGCCCATACAAAGCGGGTTCACCGTTAATATTTGGATATGCCTCAATCAAAGTTCAAGAAGGTGAGCAATATGAGCTTAAGGGAGTGGGGTTTGATGATAAAACCCGCATCATAATGGGAAATAAAACACTTGTTCCTTCAACTCATACACCATCTAGTCTTACATTTACTATACCAACTGGTATAACAAAAGGCATATTACAATTAACGAATAATGTTGGAACGAGCAATAAGGTTCGGTATCGGGTGCAAGCACGCTAAAAAGTAAAGAACGATAGTAGACCAAAGAAGATTAAGACACCCACCTCAAAGAAAGAGAAAAAACGGTTAAAGTTTGTCGTGGGTGTCCGCCATTATTCTACTTGGGACTGCATAGTCACATATTTATTATATGATAATTGAAGTGTTACCAAAACACCTCCAACAATCAAACATACCCAACCAAACGGTGCAAAAGTAGAGTATGAATCACTATATTGACCTGCAAAGTAACTAGCTAGCGAAGTAGCAAAGAAAAATATGGCATAGCTTGTACTTAGTAATGGCTTGAATCCATGTTTAGCAATAATTGACATAAATATTGCCGAGCAAAATACCTCCGCAATAGCTTGAAGTATCATCACAAAAATGATGAAGTCTTTTACACTTGAATTTTTTGTAATGCTGTAATTAAGTAGATGCCAACTTAATGAAAATATAATAAAACCAAGTGCGACCTTATACCAAGAGCTGACTTTAAAAAACCACCACAAAGTAAAACATACAACACAAGTAGCGATAACTGTCTTAGCATTTATCGAAAAACCCAACCCACTCATTATCTGAGGAAATGCTTGATATAGATTTCCGCCACCAATTTCAAAATAAGACCAAAATAAAGTCGACAATAAGAAAATGACAATTACTAAGCCAACTCCACTAAAAAAGTTACTGCCTTGATTTTGGGTGGCTACATTTGCTTTATGGCTTTGCCGTGGCACTGCTGAACGCTGACTATACATGATGATAAATACAAGCGCGCTAACTGCCGCAGCCATTATGAAGGCTACTGACCAACTCACGTTTTCAACCAAAATACCTATTGTCATGGGCCCTATAAATGCGCCCAGATTTATCACCAGATATTGTCCTGTAAAAACGCTATCGAGTTTGCTCGGCATTTTTTTCAATTGGTGGGCTATTATTGTTGGAATGTTAGGATTGAAGAATCCAGAGCCTAACGCAATCAATCCAGCCGAATATAAAAGGTGTTGGCTCTCTACGAATCCTAAACTTAAATATCCAAAAAACATTAATAAAATGCCCAATAAGGTAGACTTAAACGCTCCTAACAAAAAATCTGATAAAAGACCTCCAATAAATGTTGCCAGATAAACGTACATAGTGAACTGACCGTAAAAATCAAGCGTCTTAGATTGGTCCCAACCAGCCCCACCATTTTGGTCCATTAAAAACAGAACAATGAAGGCTCTCACCCCATAATAAGCTAACCGTTCAAGACAACTAGCTAATAGTATCCACCCAACAGATTTACTAATTGGAGCGTTTTTTATGACTTCCACTCTTAATCCTTTTTTATTTATTTTTTATATAAATTAAATTTCTGCTAGTTGCGAGGTTTTGGGCTAATATTATTATACATTGTAATATAATTTACTAGCTTTCTAATTCAAATGGTTTTAAAGCTCGAACACCACCCCACCCCCAATTATCAAGCAATCTTCTACTGAATACTATTCATGAGCATGTTTGGTGTAGGTAAAACCACTCATGGTTGCGCACAGCATGGACACATCATCCTGCTGAGCGCTATGGGTATATAAAGTGATAGAAAAATAACAAAAGAAAATAACAAAGACACGCACCACATTAATTTTATGCGGAGCAAGCATACAAGATGAGACTAAGTGCTTTTATGTCTCTCTAAAATAGTGTCATTTTTCAGAGGGAGGGGTCTACAGGACACATGAGTAATGTGGCCTGTAGACCTCAAGCCAGGTTATCGAAATAAGCAAATGACGTTTACTTCTTATATTTTTCAAACCAAGCTAGGGTATGTTCAATCTTACTGATCATCCGAGAAGGACGGCCTGCAATTCCATGTGGCGCACCTGGAATTTTGACCAGTACAGAATCAATTTTACGCAGCTTAAGTGCTTGGTAGAACTGTTCGGTTTCGGCCATTGGCGTGCGCAAGTCTTCTTCACCCGTCATTAGCATGGTTGGGGTGGTTACGTTGCCAACGAGCGAAAGCGGTGAGCGTTGCCAATAGTGTTCCATATGCTCCCATGGCATACCTGGGAATTGCGTTGGAATTTGACCAAGGCCACTGTCAGCGGTAAGTACTTTACTCAGCCAGTTGATCACAGGCTTTACGACAACAGCAGCGTTGAAACGGTTAGTTAAGCCAATTGCGTAGGCTGTTGCGATACCACCTGCAGAGCCGCCAGCAATAAACAGATTATCTTTGTCGATAAAGCCTTTCTCAAGCATAGCGTCTACCCCTGAGTTATGATCGGCAAAGTCTTCTTTCGAGCTGTATTTGTACTTGAGCAACATCGCAAAGCGCTCGCCGTAAGAGCTGCTGCCTCTGTGATTGTCGTAAAATACCACATAACCTTCGGCGGCATAACGCTGTAATTCTGCTGAGAAATGGGGGCCGTAGGCTAAGTGTGGACCACCGTGAATTTCTAGTAGTAATGGATATTTTTTGTTTGGGTCAAAATTTGGTGGCGTAATATACCAGCCCTGAATTTTCTCCCCGTCGAACGACGAGCTATACGTGATCTCATGCACTTTACCAAGGGTTTTATGTGCAAGTAGGTCTTCGTTAAGGCGGGTTAATTGCGCTACTTTGCCTTTTCTTGTCGTGATTGCGATGTCAGCAGGGCGCTCACTCGAACCCTGAGTAAAGGCAATTTCTCCATCAAAGTTAGCACTAAATTCACCGCTTAGATAAGGGCGACCAAGGGTTGTGCCTGAGAGCGTATCTGTGATGTCGGTAATTTTGCCTTTTGTGGTGATGCTCGCGAGCTTTCGCTTGCCGTGGTCATCGTACGTCATCGCCAGTCTATCACTGCTAATCCAAGTTGGGTTTTGGATTGAGCGGTCGAAGTCTTTGGCAATCATGTGGGAGGTTTTGTCCTGCCAATCCATGATATTCAGCTTGCTATTACGGTAAGGGTTTAGCGCATTCGATGCACTAAGATAAGCCAGCTGTTTACCATTTTCGGAAAAACTAGGTGCGTACTCACGACCAGGAGCCGACGTAAGCTGGGTGATATTACGGTTAAAATCAACTTCGAATAAGTCGCCTTCTAGGCGCTTGTATTCCCAGTCTGCAATACGGTTTGCTGAAAATACAATGGCCTTAGCATCTGCTCGCCACGCGAGTTTCCCACTATGGTGATAATTACCAGAGGTTAATTGGCGTGGCGTGCCGCCTTCACTCGGTAACACGAAGATCTGGCGATAGCCCGGTTTGATAAGGCCTCGGCCATCTGCTTGGTAGTAGGCTTTGTCGATAACAATGGCAGAGTCGGACCACTTCGCGCCTTTTGGTTTTTCTGGCATCTTGGCAATGACTGCTGGCTTTTCAGCAACCTTTTGGCTAAAAGCCAGCCATTTGCCATCTGGTGACCAAGTTAAGCCACTGATCCCAGATTGCAACTGTGTAAGTAGTGCCGTACGGTTTTGAGCAAGATAATGCACATGAATTTGTGTGCTGCCAGATACATTGCTCACAAAGGCGATTTTGCTACCATCCGGCGACCAGCGAGGTTGACTGTAATTGTTTTCATCAGAGAAGAGTGGTGATTGTGCGCCTGATTTCGTATCGACCAGCCACAGGTTTTGTCGCTTAGCATCTTTCATCACGTCATTATTGTTACGCACATAGACAACTTGAGTACCATCTGGGGATATTTGTGGGTCGTTTGCATATTCCAGTTCAAAAATGTCTTTAGCCTGTAATCCCACCTCAGTTTGTGCTAGTGCTGGCAATGCAGCGCAAGCCAGTAAAGTGCAAATAAGCGTCCGTTTCAATTCAAAAGGCATATCGCCACCTTCAATATAATTTTTATGTGGGCTTCATAGTTATTCAGGTGTAATTCAATGTCACCTAATACGCGATAGAATGAAATAAAAACTCGGTGTATCAAATGAAGGGGAGTGTAAGAAGGTTGTTTACGAGAGACAAAGAATAGTTCTGCTGGATACAATGCGTACCTGTGAATTATCCGTCGTTCATTAACTTGATTTTGGTATGATCTACGTGGCGCTCTGATCATGACGCAACAATAACGTAAAACTGTCATATGAGTGACGTACCTAACATAAGGATTTTTCACGATAATATCCAAACCTCAGGTTAAATAGTGTCAATAACCGTATTAAGTATGCATTTGCGCTATTCAGGCTCTACTCGTATGCAGTTTCTACCTGCTTTTTTCGCTTGGTATAGGGCTGAGTCAACTCGCTTTAGCATCTCAGATAGGTCTTGACCATCTTGTAAACTGCCTACGCCAAAACTGGCTGTGATCTTGTGTGGGCAGGATAATTGAATGGCTTCAATCGCTTTACGGATCCGCTCTGCTACTTTCTGTGCATCGTTGAGATAGGTGTTGGGGCACAAGATAAGAAACTCTTCACCTCCCCAACGAGATGCGATGTCCGTTGACCTTAGACTATTTTGAATTTCCTGCGACACGAGCACCAACACTTCATCGCCGATATGGTGGCCAAACCTATCGTTCACTTGTTTAAATAGATCTAAGTCTAGAATAATCGTGCTAAGGGGAAGGCCTTTAGTTAAGCACTCTGTCGTTTCCTCGTGTAGTGCCTGATTCATTTTTCTACGATTGTATAAATTGGTTAGTTCATCCTTATTCGATAGCACTTCCAATTGCACGGCCTTGACTTTATCTTGTGTGACATCCAGCATCAGGCCAATTGAATTAAGTGGTTGGCCAATGCCGTTTAGTAGCGTTTCACAGTGGTGTCTTACATAAAGTGTGGAGCCGTCAGCTCTAGTTACAACATGCTCAAATGTGGTGCTTCCACCGTGAACAAAAACATTGTGGAGCTGCTGTTTTATTGCTAGCTCGGCGCTTGGATCTAGTGCATTGATAAAGTCGTCCCACTGTGTAATGGCTTCGCCATCAATACCGAGCATGGCAGCAAGTTTATCGCTCATTTTAACGCTGTATGTTAGGTGGTTAAGCCGCCACGTACCGACATTAGCAAGCTTTTGAATATCCAGCAGAGCTTTTCTATCGTATTCGTTCTCACGTAACCTTTGTTGCAGCTTGTGGTTTTCTATTTCTAATGCCAGAACTTCATCTTCAAGTTTAGCAATTAGATCTGCGTCATCTGATTTAGGTGGAAATACTTCGCTCATGCATAACCCATTGGCTAATTCAATTTTTCTGCGCACGTGTATTGAGTGCTTCTTCGGCCATTTGTGTGCCGACTAGTCGCGATTTTATTTTTTCATATACGATTTCTCTGGTTGTTGAACTATCATCGGCGAATGGCGAAAAACCACAATCATCACAAGTGCCTAGCTGTGGAATAGGAATAAATTCACTCGCCAGTAACACGAGATCTCGTACGGATCTTGGGCTCTCAATTTCACTACTGTTCGGGTTAATCACGCCAATAAATACACGTTGGAAGGGCTTGAGGATGCTGCCTATCAGCTTCAGGGTTTTCTTGGGGTTCTCTTCACCTCTAAGTGCAACGTAGAAGCTTCCTGCATTAATGTCGAAAAGCGTAGGCAGCAGATATTTATAGTCAATGTCGGCGCTATGGGTTGCATCAATATCAGCACCCGGACAGGTATGAATACCAATTCGTTGCCTTTCGCTATCACTAAATTGGGCGAGACATTTATTGATTAACTCAACAAAGGACTTGAGGGTCTGACCTGACGGGTCTAGTTTTAAAGACAGCCTCGCTTCTGTAAAGTCAATTTGTACTTTGTGTGCACCCAGTGCTAAGCAGCGTTTTACTTCGCCAACATGCTCAGTTATCAAATCACTGATAAAACTTTCGTGATCGTAATTTTCAATCCCGTGAGATGGATAAACTAAGCTCAACATTGAAGGAGAAATAACGGCTTGTTTGACGGGCACAGTTGCGTGTTTGAGTGCGAAAGCGAGAAATTCATCCGCCGTATGTTGATAGCGAAATGGCGGTACTTTAAGGTGTGGCGCAAAGACCCGAGAGTGACCATCGTTAAAATCAACGAGCAAGCCCTGATCTGAGTAGCAAGGTGAATCGTGTAAGCAATAGTGAGCAAAACCATCAAACTTTCTTTGCTCGCCATCACTGACGATCTGACAACCAATCGCTTCGAGCTCTTTTATCACTTGTTGTGTTTCACGCTCTGCAATTTCGTTTAAAACTGCGTAACTTATCTTTCCTTGCTTATAGTCCCTGTAAGCGCTTATTAAACAGGGGTTTCGAGGAATTGATCCGATTTGTTCGCTGGGGATCTGGAACCGCGCCATCGTAGTCTACCTTCTCGAGTTGCTTATTCTAAGTAAAACGATAAAAAGCCATAAATAATTAAATAAATGTGCGCTTATAGCAATCCAGTTACTTTGTCTGTTTTACAAACGCACAAGCGCCAATGTGAGTATAGGATCAAATAGATATAATCGCCTTGATTACATGGGATTTTACCTGATGAGATAATCTTTGGTGGGTGCTTTTTAGTGAGACAAGGAGGTGATTTGAGGCTAACTTTAAAAATAATGAGTTAGCTTCTCTTTTATCTAAATTTCAGATTGAAAACAAACTGACTTATGAGAAGGCCATTTTATCCGTACTTTTCAAGTCAAAAAAGTGTGTTAGGTGAAGGGGGAAATAGCGGATTTATTAAGTGTATGAAAGCAAATGAAAATTGATAATATTTTTAGTAGATGTTCGTAAGCAATGAGAATATTTCTTGCCCTTTAGAGTTTCAAATGCTCTTTCTGGGTTTATATAGCACCTTTACTTCCCAGCCGTTAATTAACGGTAAGCTACTTAAGATTATCGTATTATCTCCTGAGCTTGGTCGGGTAAGAAGCCACTTACTTCCATTACGTCATTGCCCAAAAACGGACGTCTTTTTTGTTTTGTTTCAATTGCTTTAATGATTTGCCAATCTTTTGAGAGCTCCATGTATATTTCTTTTCCTTCCGTTTTAATAACAAGCTCATAATAGAGTTGAGTGGGTGCAGATTTCCCGCCATCTTCCAAAAATAAGATTAGTCTGGCTTTGGTTCTGGCTCTTTTCTCTTGTGATTCAAAACTGATTGACCTTAAAATTAAATCACTACCATAGGCTAAATAAGTTGGTTTTAAGGTGAAGCTCTCAGAATTCATTTCATTATTTATTGTTATGTGAAGTATTTCATTGCCCGTGTAGGGGATTGACCGGCTTGTATCTCCGATAGCGTATTTAGCACCATCCTCGTATTCAGCATCTATTCTTTTGTCTAGTTCTGCGTTCTGGATTATGGCACGTAATGTACTTTTTTGTACGTCATCCAGACTAAGTGCTTTTAGAGTTGTAGTTTGAACATACAAATTTCTTTCGGTATCTAGATCCCGCGCTTTACTCTGGGCGTTATGTACACAGAGTAAAAGCAATAGGAGTGCAATAGTTTTCATACAAATGATATCCTTATTGTGTCATTAGCTTGTAGATACTAACACCTGTTTAGCAAGTATAAACCTTATTTCTTGGTTGCATTAGGCTTGATGGTTTAACTTATAAATTAGAGAATAAATTATATGGATGCTCCAATGATAACAAGAGCGAGTAGAAGTTACCTGGTGAGTTTAAGTAATAAACCGTCGTACTGAACACTGATTAAGGTTGTAAAGCCGCACCACCTATCATTCCTTGAAGGCGGCACATAATTTAGGTTTTATTTAGCAGCTAAAACTATTGTTAATTCAGTATTTATCAAGCTGATTTTTTGGCTAATAGCTCTTGGCGCACAAGTTCAGCCCCTGCGCTCAATGCAGCGAGCTTACCTCTTGCCACTTCACGAGAAAGTGGTGCCATACCGCAGTTAGTGCATGGGTAGAGTTTGTCGGCGTCAACAAACTCAAGCGCTTTGCGTAGTGTGTTGGCAACTTCTTCTGGCGTTTCGATGGTGTTGGTTGCAACATCAATCGCACCAACCATCACTTTTTTACCACGGATCAACGCTAACAAGTCGATTGGCACGTGAGAGTTATGGCACTCTAAAGAGATGATATCGATATTGGATTTTTGTAGCTTAGGAAATGCCTCTTCATATTGACGCCATTCTGATCCTAAGGTCTTTTTCCAATCGGTGTTAGCTTTAATGCCGTAACCGTAACAGATATGCACTGCGGTTTCGCATTTGAGTCCTTCAATAGCACGTTCAAGCGCCGCAATGCCCCAGTCGTTGACCTCATCAAAAAAGACATTAAACGCCGGTTCGTCGAATTGAATGATATCGACTCCAGCGGCTTCCAGCTCTTTGGCTTCTTGATTAAGGATCTTAGCAAATTCCCACGCTAGCTTTTCACGGCTTTTGTAGTGGTCATCATACAGCGTATCTATCATCGTCATCGGACCTGGCAATGCCCATTTGATAGGTTTGTCTGTTTGGCCGCGTAAAAACTTGGCATCTTCAACAAAAACCGGCTTTTGGCGAGATACAGGGCCCACCACGGTTGGAACGCTGGCATCATAGCGGTCGCGAATTTTTACGGTTTGACGCTTCTCAAAGTCCACACCGCTTAGGTGTTCAATAAAAGTGGTTACAAAGTGTTGACGGGTTTGTTCGCCGTCACTCACGATATCAATCCCTGCAAGTTGTTGCTCTTGCAAAGCAATACGTAGCGCATCGTTTTTGCCATCAATAAGCTCGTCGCCCTCTAGTTTCCAAGGTGACCATAGGGTTTCTGGCTGAGCAAGCCAAGCGGGCTTAGGTAAACTGCCAGCAGTAGACGTTGGTAATAGTGTTTTCATAATAAATGCTGTTCCATATTCCCGTTGATTATAAAGCGTAATTTGCAGACCACTGCTCAAGTACGGTTTGGTAAGGCTTGATGAAATGCTCTTCGGCAAATCGACCTTGTGCAATCGCCAACTGGCTGCGCTCTTCGCGGTCATAAACAATCTGCGTTAATGAATGATCTAGGTTTTTCAAGTTTGGCTGATAGCACTTGCCTGCAACCGCATTGGCGTTGTAAATCTCAGGGCGGTAGATCTTTTGGAATGTTTCCATGGTGCTGATGGTGCTGATCAACTCCAGATTGGTGTAGTCATTCAGTAAGTCACCAAAGAAGTAAAAAGCCAAAGGTGCAACGCTATTTGGTGGCATAAAGTAGCGCACCTGTAAGCCCATCTTTTTGAAATATTGCTCAGTTAATGATGACTCATTTGGCTGATATTCAAAGCCAAGCACAGGGTGCTGATTTTCAGTGCGGTGATAGGTTTTGTTATCAGATACACTTAGGCAAATCACCGGTGGCTTACTAAAGTGACTCTTGTAAGCTTCTGAATCGACAAAGTATTTAAATAGCTTACCATGTAAGTCGCCAAAGTTAGCTGGGATGCTGAATTTAGGTTGATCTTTATTATGATCAAGTAATAGCACGCTAAAGTCGTAGTCACGTACGTAAGATGAGAAGTTGTTACCAACAATTCCCTCAATGCGTTCATTGGTTTTGTGGTCAACAATATTGGTTTTTAACACTTCAATTGACGGGAAAGTTTGCCCACTGCCTGCAATATCCATATCAACCGAGACTATCTCAAGCTCAACAGAATAACGGTCGCCTTTTGGGTTATCCCAGCTAGCCAATGCGTTAAAGCGATTATCAATCATCTTTAAGGCATTGCGTAAGTTTTGCTGGCGGCTTTCGCCTCTTGCTAAGTTAGCAAAGTTGGTGGTGATCCGCGTGCTGTTTGACGGATGGTAATTCTCGTCAAGACGAATGCTCTTAATAGTGAAAGTAAACTCGTTATTCATGTTCTTCAGGTATCCAATTCTAATGCTAACGCGCTCGGTAATTACGTTTCACTGCGATAAACAGATATCCACGGGGACGCAGTGAGAGTGCCGAACATTAAGTGATGTAAGATTTATACGTGGATCACAAGATGAAGAAAAACGGTTTTATTTCACATAAAACATGAGTCTGATTCATGAGTTACAAAAATAGATGCCGCTTATTGAGTCGCATATGCAGAAAATATGAGCAATTGTAGAGTAAAACTCTTTGGAAATCCGAAAGTCTAGACTGCTAAATGTCTAAGTTGCATTTGTTTCAAGTAAAACGTGAGGAATATTCAAGGCTTATCTAAGTCAAAAGCACCAATGGCAAAGCGTTATGTTGTTATACTCGCAGCGCTTAGGTGGCACAAAGGCTAAAAGCAACGGCCATATTGCTCACTTAGGTGATTGCGCCTCAATTAAAAGAAGAGATAAGTGGAATGAGTGAGTTGATATTGTTGTTTGTGTATTGTGCACTACTCGGTAGTGTTGTCGGCTTTTTAGCCGGATTGTTAGGTATTGGCGGTGGGCTGGTTATTGTTCCGGTGCTGAGCAGTATTTTATTGTACTTTAACGTGTTACCGCCGGAGCAAGTGGTGATAGCCGCTGTAGCGACATCGCTGGCATCCATTTTATTTACTTCTACCTCATCGGCAATCGCGCATCATAAAAATGGCAATGTACCGTGGGATTTAGCGCCGTGGATAATGACGGGCGTTGCACTAGGCGCGCTTATCAGTGGTTTTTTGGCTGCGCTATTACCCGAAAACGCAGTGCGCATTGTATTTGCAGTAAGTGTGGTATTGATAGCAATAAAAATGTTTTATAGCAGTAAAAATGAGAGCTCAACCCAAAGGCAGCTGCCAAATAAAGGCATACTTACGGTATTAACGACGATCACAGGTGGTTTATCTGCCATGATAGGCATTGGCGGTGGAGCGCTATTGGTACCGCTGTTGACGTTTTTCTCTGTTGATATGAAAAAGGCCATAGGATGCGCTTCTGCATGTGGCATTGTTATCGCGCTCTTTGGTTCCGTTGGCTACATTAGCTCGGGCAGTGCGCACTTTGCACTTTCGGATGGTTTCGCCGGATTTGTTTATTTGCCAGCCCTGTTAGGAATTGTGTGCACGTCTTGGTTCACTGCTCCAATGGGAGCTAAAGCCACGCATCATTTGCCTGTTGCCACGATTAAAAAGGTATTTGCTGTGCTACTGTTAGTGATGGCTGTGAATATGGCGGTGAATTAAGTACTTTTGAGCCAAAACGAGCTATGGCGTGTTTGGCTCAAAAATCTGCTAATCTTACTTTTTGAACGGATCTTCGGTTGGTTCAAAATGCTTGTTTAACTTGCCATTTCTGGTGCTATTGATGTATTCCCCAGATGGATCTTCGCTTATCAGTGTGAAGGCACTGACTGGCGATTCAAAGTTAAAGTTTGCCAATTCCACCCAAGCAACATGAGGCGTGCGAGCATTGCAAAAGTAATAGGTTTGGCTCCTATGTGCTGCAACGGTTGTCCACAAGGTATTAGATATATTTGGGCTGGCACTGCTTGTAAAATTATAGCCAAGGGGTACTGATGCACTTGCAGCAACCGAGCGAGCCTGTGCAAGGGCATCATGCTCATCGTTTGGTAAATCTAAGTGATTAAGATAAAACGCAGCGCGCTCGAATCTATCGGTTGAGTATGGACCGCCAGGGATCGTATGGCTCGGCTGACTGTTTTTATCACTCCATTGCCACAGCCAATAATCATTAATCCTTAGCTGATCTTCATAACTTGGTTCATTGGTAACAACGCGATAGTCAGCGCTGTGATGGATCTTAAAAACCCCATTCTCAACTTCGATAATGGCTGAATCGCCACTGATATCCGACACTATCAAATGCAATGCTGCGGTTTTACCTTCGCTGTTAGGTACTTCTGCACCAACGATCTGAATTTCTTGTTTGCTGAATACGTCAACGACTTCCTTGACGAGTACAAATTTGTCTAATACATATTGCAACCATCTCAGTACGCTCAGCTGCTTTTTACTTTTGCATGCTGATTTACCGTACGTCGCGCCTGAGTCGTACAATACATTTGCGACAAGCCCCATAGAGTTCATGCCATCGGAGGCTGCCCAGCCGCTGCAATCATCTCCTACCATAGCGACCACACTACTATAGGAAGATGTCCACGTAAGTGGGTTGCGAGTTTTCTCGCTTGCTATTGCCTCTAGCTCAGAAACTGGCTCAAGCCCCGATTTTTTTAGTCCTTTTTCAAGTACAAACAAGCTGGTAGGTAATATAAACATCCAGTCCATATTTCTGGCAGTAGCCAAATATGCTCTATTCCAGTTATTAAAAGCTCTAGTACACATAACAACCTCACAAGAAAATTAAATATCCTTTTGATGAGTGGTTTCTCATCAATCTACTGTTTCATACTAGGCTTTGAAAAAGGCTAAATACATTACAGAAAGTTACAGTGCATTACAGGAGTGGTAAGTCAGTAACTATTAGCGTGAAAAACTAATGATTCGACAAGTATTCGTCTCGGGTTCCCTAAAACAAAAGTGGTGTGAGGTTAGTAGAATGAGTATATTTGCAAGAATTGGGTTAATTGCTATCAGGTATGACGTTTAGAGGAAATGGGATGATAAGAGAGATAACTCGGGAAGATTTTGAGTCGTTTTGGCCAACGTTTTCAGAAGTGATCCAAGCGCAAGAAACGTATGCATTTGACTCAAATATGAGTATAGATCAGGCATTTTTACTTTGGTGTGAAACGCCGCTCAAAGCTTTTGCATATGTTGAAAATGGGCAAGTACTTGGCAGCTATTATTTGCGACAAAATGCGATGGGTCCGAGTAGCCACATATGTAACTGTGGTTACATGGTGTCGAGTTTGGCTCGTGGTAAGGGAATTGCACGGCTGATGTGCGAACATTCCCAGCAACAAGCATTAGCGCTGGGATTCGAAGCCATGCAATTTAATAGTGTGGTATCGACCAATGAACTGGCGATTAAACTATGGCAAAAGCTTGGTTTTACCATTGTGGGCACCATTCCCAAGGCATATAAACACGGGAAATTGGGTTTGGTAGATAGCTATGTTATGTATAAATGGTTGGCTGATTAAAGTGGACAGGATCTGAAAGCTCTATTACACAGCCATCAAATCACAGGTGAAACTGGCTTGTTATCGCCAAAATAGCGATAGTCGAAAATCAGCAACAATGTAGTGCGGGATTTCGGATTGAAATAGAAGTAGCAACCCTTACTCTATGGTCTAACTCAAACCGTTAAGGATTGTTATGACTTCACTTGCTAACATGCCATTTTCTTTGCTCGAATTAAGCCCGATGAAAGAGCAAGATACCGTTTCACAAACCCTCGCTAACAGCGTGGCTTATGCGCAAAAAGCGGATGAACTTGGCTTTAAACGCTTTTGGATGGCTGAACATCATAATATGCGTGGCATCGTCTGCGCAGCAACCTCCGTATTGATAGGGCATATTGCCGGACACACTCACAATATTCGGGTAGGGGCGGGTGGCGTGATGTTGCCAAACCATCCACCGTTAGTCGTCGCTGAGCAGTTTGGCACCTTAGAAAGCCTCTATCCTGGACGCATTGATTTGGGATTAGGGCGCGCGCCTGGTAGCGATCCTATTACCAGCCGAGCACTGCGTCGCGATGACAGACGTGCAGAACAATTTGATGACGAAGTCGCTGAATTACAAGCCTTGCTCGGTCCTTATGACGGTAGATCCTCGGTGCGGGCCATTCCGGGCGAAAACACCAAGGTACCAATCTGGTTGCTTGGTTCGAGTCTTTATAGTGCCCAGCTCGCCGCAAAGCGAGGTTTACCTTATGCATTTGCGGGTCACTTTGCGCCACGATTCGTGCATGATGCTATCGCGCTTTATCGCCGCGATTTCCAACCATCAAAGGTGTTAGATAAACCTTATGTAACGCTTGGCTTACCGGTAGTTGCAGCCGATACCGACGAACAAGCGCAGTATTTAGCTACCACGTCAAAGCAACGTATCCTAGCGTTGATGCGAGGCCAGGCGTTATGGTTGAAACCCCCCGTTGATTCGATGGAGGGTCTATGGAATGCCCAAGAGCAAATGCAAGTTGAAAGCTTTTTAGGCCTATCTGTGGTTGGAAGCCCCGCGACTGTCCACCATAAACTCAGCATGATTAAACGTGAGTTAGCGGTCGATGAGTTTATTTTTACCAACGATTTATACGAGCTAAGTGATAGAAAACATGCGCTTGAAATCTTGGCGAGCTTAACGTAAAAGTCTGAGTGCGAAGGCAGTACTAAAGAGAAGGTTTGCGGTACACTGCGAGTTAAAAATTTACAAGGAACGAAAGTTGAAAACGATTTGGTTGTGTATCCTTTCTCTACTTATTCTGCCTTTTATGTCGGGGCGAAAGAAATAGCGCTGACCTTTGATGACGCCCCATTACCGGGGAGTAAGTTGATGTCAGGTACGGAAAAAACGACGCTCCGTGATGAAAATGAAGCACTAAGGTACTAGAAGCTAAACTTGCTGAGCTCGGGGTGTTTAAATCACCCTGAATAATAAGTTCAGCGAGTCAATATTTGCAGTAACAGTTAAAGGAAAAATAATGGATCAAGTCGTACGCGTCGGGGTTGGCGTGGTAATAATGCACGATAATAAAATTTTGCTTGGTGAGCGCATCGGCGCTCATGGCGCACATACTTGGGCAACCCCTGGTGGCCATTTAGAGTATGGAGAGGACATTGAGGCATGCGCGATAAGAGAGGTGCATGAAGAAACGGGGCTAGATGTTGTAAACGTTGAAAAGCTTGGTTTTACTAATGATTATTTTGCCAATGAGCAGAAACATTATGTCACTCTGTTTGTCATGGCAAGGTGCGATACTCATGATGCAGAAGTTAAAGAGCCAAATAAATGCAAACAATGGCAGTGGTTCTCGCTTGATGAATTGCCGCAGCCCCTGTTTTTGCCTTTGGTGAACTTTTTAGAAGAAAACAACACACTTTATCAAGGCTAAAATGGTAATTGGGGCACAGCATGGAAGAAATAGTCGTTAGATATATTCATTTTATCGGTATTTTATTTTTGGCATCGACGCTCGCGATTGAAAACGTGTTACTCTCTAAATCAATGAGTAGTCAGAGTATTAAGCGGTTAGCGGTAGTTGATGGCTTGTATGGTGTCAGTGCGCTGGTAACACTTGGCGCGGGGTTAACGTTGTGGTTTGTAGTTGGCAAGCCCTGTGAGTTCTACACTAAAAATCCGATTTTCCATGCCAAAGTCGGACTATTTTTGTTAATCGCTTTGCTGTCTATCATTCCGACTGTGTTTTTATTGAAGCACCGTAATACAACAAAAGATAATTTATTTGTGCCCCAGCGTATTATCGTCATTAAAAGGCTAGAAATGCTGTTACTTTTAGTTTTACCGCTACTTGCTGCACTTATGGCAAGAGGCTATGGGTTGCCCTCATCATGAAACAAAATATTGTCAATATTGCGCTCGTCGTCAAAGACTACGATGAAGCCATCGACTTCTACGTCAATAAACTAGGTTTTGAATTAATAGAAGACACCTATCAACCCGAGCAAGATAAACGTTGGGTGGTGGTGGCACCACCTAATTCTCATGGTACTGCGTTACTACTTGCCAGAGCTTCTACGCCAGAGCAGCAGGAATTTATTGGTGATCAAGCTGGTGGGCGGGTATTTTTATTTTTAAATACCGATGATTTCTGGCGTGATTATGAGCGCATGACATCTATTGGCATTCGGTTTATTCGCGAGCCGCAAGAGCAAGATTATGGCACGGTTGCTGTATTTGAGGATCTCTATGGCAACCGCTGGGACTTACTGCAACTAAACCCTGATCACCCAATGGCAAAGAGATGATCTCTAAGTTACCAAAATGGGTTGAGATCGGCGCTTTTATATTGGCTCTCGTTGCAGGATTTGTGAATGCAATCGGCCTGCTTAGCTTTGAGCACCAATCCGTTTCTCATTTATCCGGCACTGCGACTATGCTCGGAACTAGTTTTTTAGGTGGCAGCCTTAAAGAAACCCTGCACTTATTTGGAGTGTTACTCGCGTTCTTGCTTGGCTCTGCACTTGCGGGGTTTTTGCTGCATGGCACTACATTAACCCTTGGCAAGCATTACGATACCGCGCTGATACTTGAAGCTATTTTGCTTACCGTGTCTCTCGTCTTACTGATGCAAGGCTCATTTTACGGCCACTTTTTTGCCTCAGCCGCTTGTGGACTGCAAAACGCATTGGCCACCACGTACAGTGGAGCTGTAGTGAGGACAACCCATGTAACAGGAATATTCACCGACTTAGGACTGATGATTGGGGCATTGTTTAGAGGCGAGCCTTTGGATACCAGAAAAACAAAACTGTTTGTGTTGATCATTTCAGGGTTTGTGGCAGGTGGCGTGTTGGGCGCTTGGCTTTACAACAAGTTTCACTTTCAGGCGCTGTGGTTACCTATAACCATCTGTTTGCTAATTGCTGGTGTTTACCGCTTTGCGCTTAGGGATAAGGGGTAGCACACCGCTGTGTTGACGTATCTTGGTTTGGATTATTGACTACTTAATCGACATCGTATACATTGGCGCGCGATTTTAATTTGGATCTTTCCACGATGTTTTACATCCTATTTAAGAATTTTGTTAGAAGGCTTTGCTCCGCGCATTAACACGATGAAGTGTTGCTCGGAGCTTACTTTCTAAATCTTCATCAGAGACATTGGCGACTACTTGAATAAAGGTGGGCGGCGGCAGTGTATCTGATGATTGGAAAGACGAAGCCGGCGATGATACTTCATCGCCGGCTTTTTTGTGCCCGAAATTCAGTGGCACACATTTTCAAAGTTTTTTGAAACGGGAGGTCGGCATAACTGTCGACCTCCCGTTGTTTTATGGATGTAATTTAATGAATTTGCTTTTAAATGACCTGATGACGTCAGGTAGTGGCTCATACAAACACAAGCTTAATTTTAGCTTTATTTCTTTTGCTTTGCTGAACACCTGCAAGGTAAACGTTTGCTGCGCAAAAATGGGGTAAAGAGATGTTATTGACTTTATTACTCGCCTTTATTGCGTTTTTAGTCGGGGCCGATGAGCTGATGCTTGGGCCTATTCTTGAACCTATTGGACTCGAATTAGGTGTAAAGCCTGAGCGAGTTACACTGTTTATTACCACTTACAGCGTTGCCCTAGCGATTGTGGCTCCACTATTTGGGGCGCTCTCGGATAAAGCAGGGCACCGCGCTATCATCTTACCTGCAATCGTGGTTTTTGGTGGTGCCTCCATCGCGACAGGGCTTGTCACTTCATTTGAGTGGGGCTTAGTTGCTCGTGTGATCACGGGGATTGCCAGTGCTGGCATGCTCCCGATTGCGTTTGCCATCGCGGCAAGCTCTGGTGGAGATGCGCTCAAACGGATCGGTTGGGTGCAAGCAGGCTTAACTCTTGGCATGATCTCAAGTCCTGCGTTTGGCGCGTTTTTAACGCATTTAATGTCGTGGCGAGCGGCTTTTGTTGCACTCGGGATCGCCACTTGGGTTGTGGCGTTATTACTTACCGTAAACCGCCGTGCGATCCCAAGTGACAAAGCTGGAGAAGGCACCAAGATATCAGTCAAGCTATGGCAAATCCCCGGTGTTGTTGGCGCATTACTTACCATGTGTATCGGTTTAGGTGGTGGTATTGGTTTGTTCAATTTGGTTGGGCAGCATTTACGAGATACACAAGCACTGTCAGTGTGGTTTATTGGTGTACTGTATGCCTTATTAGGCTTAGTGAGTGTTGCTGGAAACCTGATGATGCCAAAACTCGCAACCCACTTTGAAAGTGGGCGGCAGGTCATGCGTGCGTCATTGGTCGTTTGCCTCATTGCCAGTAGCGGTCTTTATTGGTATCAAGGTATCTCTCTCATACCGTTATACTTTTTGATGACACTTTGGGCATTGGCTGGCGGCATTGGTTCACCGGCATTACAGGCATATATTTCAGGACTTTCGCCTGCACATCGTGGTGTACTTATCTCACTGGCCATGAGCATGATGCACATTGGTGTGGCGATTTGGTCTGCCGTCGCAGGTTTTGCTTACAGCCTTGGTGCGGCCGCAATGGCGCTGCTTGCTATTATTTTGTTTAGTCTTGCCATTTTGTGTTTACGCCCCGTAAAAGGCGCATCAATTTAGGAGGTAACTAGTACCAATTAGCCTTAATACTTGCTCAATTTTAAGGAGCAAATCTGACGCTAACGGCGTTAAAAATTTCTCATTTAGAACAACTGAATAGCAAAATTTTCGCCCTGCCTACATGGATGTAGGTACCTTGGCGGTAGCGGTGTTATCGACAAGATTCTCTCGCCTCAAAATTGGAAGCTGAATTAAGCGAGTTGGTATGCCAGCCTGCATATTCAATTGAACACGAGTGCTTTTGATTGAGTAGAAATGTTTTAATCTGTGTGGACTTTCATTAGACGAAATAAATTGCTAGTATCATTTTTGATATTAATTCTCATTTTCATTTGTTTTGGGTTTCATGGTATTTGCAAAGTTGGTACATGGTTTGATCGGATGATGTTGCGTCTATATATGTGAGCACTGTAAATCAACAACTTGTTTTCTTTCTTTGCCAAATGGGTGGTTAAGCTAGGTTCCTTGTGGAGGAAATATGGAACAACTTATTCAAGATTATAAAATGCTACTAATCGGAGAGCCTAACATTAGGCCCATTGTTGCGGCTATGCAGCTAGGTGTGAGTGAAGCTGAGTTGCTAAACGCACAGCTGGATGAGCCTGTTACGTCTCGAGTTACCAGATTAGATGAGCATAAAATCGCGGATTTATTAAAAGGATTTAAAAAGCTTGGAAAAGTGATGGCTTTGACTAGAAATGGCTCTGTGGTGAGCGAGATAACTGGTTTGTATGAAAAGCTCTATGTTACAGGGCACAGTAACAAACTTAGTGCCGTGGCCATCAATCCAGGAGGGATTGATCTGCGGCTTTTCTTGCACAAATGGAAAAGTGTATTTCTTGTTGAAACGGATAAGCATACTAGTTTTCAATTTTTCGATGAAAATGGTCGGGCTGTACATAAGGTATATATGACTGCAGACGCCGACTTTAACGAGTTTGTGAACCTTAAAGCACGCTACCAGCTAACACATAGTCACAAGTTGGATGTAACGCCTTTTGAAGTCCTAGATACTAATATTAGGGACTTGAGTACTGCGCAACTAGATGATTTTAGGTCGCAGTGGGGCGAGTTAAATGATGTCCATCATTTTCCAAAGCTTTTAGAGACATACAACCTTGAACGCTTGCAGGCCCTTGAAATCGTTGGCTCACCATGGAGCTTTGAGCTACAAAGCTTTGACCTTGCAGATATATTTCAGCAAGCAAACATGTTTAAGCAAGAGATTATGGTATTCGTTGGCAATCCAGGTGCGGTACAGATCTTCTCTGGAAAGGTTGAAAACCTCAAACAAGTTGGCCCTTGGTTTAACGTATTAGATCCTGAGTTTAGCCTGCATATAAAAGCAGACGACCTAACCCGCGCGTTCGTGGTCAGAAAACCCACGGATAACGGCAATACTGTGGTTACCTCTATTGAGTTTTTTGATGCCAATCGCGAGACTGTATTAACGCTGTTTGGTCGCCGAATTGAAGGCAAAAAACAAACCGATGAGTGGCAGGCGCTATGTGAGCGATTGATCCATAAAGGACGGGTTGCGGCGTAATACTTGAGCTATAGAAAAGCTATCCTCTACAATCAGCTAAATTGAAAAGGGCTCTATAAAAGAGCCCTTTGGTTTTCTAGTGCCAAATAGGCGTGACTTCTGAGACCAAAATTATTCGTTTAGAGACGGTATTTTGCTGCACATTCTCCATTCTTGTCGCCATTGCACTATGGCAAAGTGGGCGGGAAGTACCACGTTGACACTCGTCCATAATCACTCCTGACCCCACTGGTAATTCAGCAAAGAGCCGAAGATCTTGGGTACTGACATTATCTATAGGGGTGTTTACCGCGACACCGTCAGCTATCACAAACTCCCCGCCTGATACATTCTCTCTGGCCAGCGTAAGGATTGAGGTAATCGTTTGATGACTTAACCCGTCGAAATGAAGCGTATTTGGGGTTACTAAGCAATCCGCATGAGGTGTCGGATAATAGCCAATAAACTGATGCTCAACATGGTACGACGGTGCTGGAATTGAATGTTGGATCAAAAATTCAGTCAGCGCTGCTATTACTGGGTGGTTGCAAATCAATGTACCGTCAGTGCAATGTGTTATTGCTTTGAACCATCTTTGTTTACCCCCTGCGTCCGGGTTTAGTTGTTGGGACAAGCCGTAAACATAGTATTGGCCTCCTTGTCTATTTTCGGGGCTGATAAGGTGAGTGTTAGCGTCCTTGACGGTATAGCGCACGATACCTCTTGCATTTTGGCCGGATGGAATATAGGTGTCTAAGCCTAATTCAGGTTCTACCTGCTTCAGTAACGACTCAATATCTTGTCGTGAACCAACGTTTAAATTTGGCAAAGAATATTGGCAGAAACCATTTCTTAACAATGTAGTTTTAGTCATCTTTGATTCTCCTATCTGTCTTTGTTGATTTGTTTTCTTAAAAATTTCAATAAGCTTTTTCATATTCACCCCATCTGATGTGTTTTGGTATTTATAGGTTTTCATTTAACTGTATGATTGTGAAGGAAAAATAAGGAATAAAAACGGAATGGGAACGGAAATTTATAGTGGTTTTATAAGTGAGTTATTTATTACGTTGCTAAGCTTTGATGTCTAGATAGGGGCAGTGAGCTTTGTGAACAGCCTTCAGTAAATTGCAAATTATAGAAGGTTGCCAATTCAAACCCGCATTGCATCCAGGAATGATATTTCTGCAATTTTGTGCCAAGCGATAGGGGTGGTTATTTCTACCTTGACAGACTTGTTCGGCAATGAATTTGCGTCTGGTTTCGCTGACAAAGTCCGATTGATAAATGTGCAGAACAGTTAGTTAGCTAGTATCGGTATGATTTTAAATAATTTTATTTCAGTGCCAAGTAATGGTCATTGATATTCACAATGATGCAAGTTACCGAATGGTAGTTACCTTCATAATTTATATTTAAGTAACAAAGTGAAAATAGATTTGAAAATTGTGTTCTAATTGTATAGAAATGTAATCTAAATGTGGTTTTTAGATCTGTAAGCGAGATTTTTGATATGCCTAAGGGTAAGGAGCGCGAAATGGAACAAGTTTATAACTTTGCGGATGAGGTGCAATTAGAGTCCTTAAGGCAGCTGATTGTTGAGAAGATTAATCAAAACGGACTGTCCGAGCAGCAAGTTACAGACAGTGCTTACATGAGTGATAGAAGTCTTCGCAATTATAAGACGGAAGGCTACTTAGCCAGTTTAGCGCCACTCTCGTCATCGACGGTAAGTAAGCTAAAGAATCTATTGACTGCGCTTAATATTGAGCCTGAAGAAGCGCTGGAATACCACCAAAAGCGAATAGAAAATCAACAAAACAACCACCACTCAGACCCTACAAATCAAAATGGCCAGCAAAGCAATACTCAGTTTCAAGGGTGCACCTTTAACGGCGGGGCGAATGGCCCAAATGTTATCACTGGTAATAGGGATATTACGCTTAATTTTGGTGCTAAAGATTAAAGGTAATCTTAAATTCTGATAAGGGGTGGCTTAACCCTGAAAATGTAAGCTAGTTAAGAAGCTTGTATCTCTATAACGAAGTGCTCGTTTTTAGAAGCTATTAAGGTTTAATTACTTCTTTTTTATATTTAAAAGTGATTTTATATGAGTGCGGATCCAAAGGAAGCGGAAGCTGGTTCAAGCATTGGCATCGAAACCAATGCATATGAGAATGATGTTCCTCAGCAACTGAGCCAGTTTGATAGTAGTACGTTTGAAGAGGCCGTGATCCAAGGGAACAGAGATGTTCAGGTCAATAACTATTTTTCAAACGCTGACAAGAAACCATTGAAGTATGAAGCACTTCAGTTAAGAACGTTTCCAAAAATTGCGAGTAATGAGGTCATTTTAGATGACATCAAGTTAGCCGAACTTAACAACTTCCTCGTTTGTCACAATTGGCTGATTATTGGAAAAAATAACGAGAATGCCTTTTATCTCTCAGAGGCTATCGCTGCTGCTTTACAGCACACCGACATATCATCTTACTACATACGTCACAATTCATGTCGAATGACTGAGTATTTAGAAGCAAGATTTCCTTACGTAGAAAGTCAACACGCTTATGTTATTAGGCAACCAATAGAAGACCTAGAAAGCTTCGAGCGCTTTATCGAAACCCGTGAAAATCTAAATGCACTAACGTCTAAACTAAAAGCACGTAAGGCGACGCTGCTTATGGTATTGGATAGTAAAGGCGATAGTGACTGTCCTAGAAGGATCCAGGAATACCTGCGTTTCAACTCTGTAAGTTCTATGCTTGGTTATTGGCAGCCTGCAGTTCACTTTACACATGACCCATTACCTGTGGCAGCACTAGATAACGACGATTGGTTGGACTGTTTAGTTATTACACTAACTTGTTGGTTTAACAATATGCCACTGGTGTTGTTTCAAAATGCAATTGCTAAGGCATTTGACCATAAATTAAAACAAGCTAAAGAAATAGGAGAAGGAGTCGAAGCGTTAACTCATGCTTATGCTCGTTGGCAGCAAGATCCTGATGCGTTTTTAAAATTAGCTGGGCTTGAGCTCACATCACCGTCGGGCTTAGGTATTTGTTGTATCAGGCTAAGTTCGATTAAGCAGGCAAGCGTATATCGA
Source organism: Pseudoalteromonas sp. JC3 (assembly GCF_030291895.1). Classification (NCBI taxonomy): domain Bacteria; kingdom Pseudomonadati; phylum Pseudomonadota; class Gammaproteobacteria; order Alteromonadales; family Pseudoalteromonadaceae; genus Pseudoalteromonas; species Pseudoalteromonas sp. JC3. The sequence continues at coordinate 951,917 of NZ_CP127856.1, forward strand.
GAAAAGTTGCTTACAAACAATCCATTCCAACTAGCTGTACTCTCGCCAATTATTGAGGAAGTCATTTTTGATCAGGATATAACAAATGAACTCATTGACATAGATGCACTTTTTTCAGACCTCGCCTACTTCTACTTAAAGCTTTCTGAAGTCGGGGTAATTACTATTAACAGTGACTACCTATTAAAATTATTTGAACGTTATCGTCAGTGTCCAAATTCAAAAATAATTCATTTTATCTCATTTGTTAGGGCGCTCTCTTATCAAGATAGATTCAAAATAGCCATCGATGAATTTATTTATCAACTACTAGGGCAAGTGGAAAAGAAAGAGAAAGATTTAATATCTATTTCAGACTTAGAAATTCATATTGACAACTGGGTGCCAGTATTTAAATCAACCTATGAAAATAAGCTTAAAGAGATGGTGTGTGATTTCAAAAATCACCTCTATTTTTTGTTTAATACTCTAGCCTATTCAATTGAATTTGAAAGTGAGTCTGAAGTTTTGTCATTAGAGTATATATTTTCTAAAAGCTATGAGCTTGGGTTGGATAAGAGTAAGAAATGTCCTAGCTTTGCGCTGCTTCGCTACTATTTTTCAGGGTATTTATATAGCGACTCCTTTCACTTATTAAAAATACTAAAAAGTATACCTTCCGATAGTGAGAAGTGTGTTTTAACTTTAATGATTGTGAGACTTTTTGTTTTTAGTCTTATGCATCGTGTGTTAGAGGGAAATAACCAAGTTGATGATAAGGCTACCTCCTACTTGATTACGTTAATGTTTGAAGAGGGGGCGGAAGAGTTAATTTACCAATTGCTCGCGATGCCAAGTTTGAGCGAAAGTCTAAAGAAGAGAAACATCACAGCATTTTTAACCACATCAATTTATATAAAGCAAACGCTGCTCCAAGCGCAATATATCACCGATGAAAGCGAATATGAGCATTACGACATGATGCTTACGGAGTTAAATGAAAAATTCAAACGATTGAATCAATTGTTTGCCATTGCTTGCACCAGAAAACAGTACGAGCAAATTAAAGCAGATTTAAGAATTCAGCGAGATAAGGCGGTAGAGCAGTACAGAAATTGTATATCAGATAAAGAGTTGAGGATGCTACTAAAGCTAAAAAAAGGCGTGTTAAGCGAAGCTATTAAACAATTTAAAAAACCTAGAAGAGAATCCTACCATGCATGAAAGCATCTCTAATTTGAGCAACTTAATCAGAAAAGTCGATACTAACTTTCACAATCCGAGAGTTCATGGAGAAGGATTTGTTGTCACTTGGAATAAGAAAACCAACCAAATCGTAACCAAGCAAGGTTTGCTATCTGATTTATTTAATAAGAAACATTATGAATATTTCTTTGTTAAATCTCATACAAAACCAATCGTCATTAGCAAAATTCCATTTGAATGGCATGAAGGTGCAAGTGAGATTGCACTAGAGTTTTACGCTACCTTTCAGCTTAAAATTACAGATCAAACTGAAGCACATAAGTTAGTCGAAATCTTGAGTATGTCGGGCACGCCGGAAAAAGGATTATTTAATTTAATAGATAAGCACCTGCATCACTGCATGTCGAAAATGTATAAGAAATGCTTGGACTCACAAAATAGCAACTTATTGGATGAGTTTTATCAGCAAGAGCTACAGCGTGGAGAAAGCAGTGAATTAAACACTTCGGTGTGCGAGCAAATGCAGCAAGAATTAAAAGGAATGGATTTTAATATTGGCTTTACGTTGCGTAATGCACCAGAGCGATATGCCGAATTTAAATATAGTACCAAGATAAAAGAAACGGGCTTAGAAGTAACGTCCGAATGTCAAATGACATTGAATAACTATCAAGCCTATCGCAAGTCTGAAATTAGCGATATCGAGGGGGTGGTAGCACACATGAAGGCGGGTATTGAGAGAGCAATCCGTCAGCATATTTTGGGCAAATCTGAAATGGATCTGCTGAGCAACTTCAAAACGGCAACGAGTCAAGACGTCTCTATCTCCGATCAGGTTAAAAATAGTGTTAAGCAACAAGCTACTGCGATTGGTTATGAACTTAATTCATTTCATACATTACCAAACATTGCTCCGCTGAGGTTATTAAATGGGTTGATGCTCACGTTTGATAAAGAAGATGGCGCATTTAAAACGGGGATGTTTGGTAGCCGTGTACGGTTAAATATTCGCATGGAAGTTAAGGCGAAAGAAGGAGAGTTTGAGAAATACCGTCACTTATTTGCAAGTAGTGAAAACGACAATCAGATTGATTTGTTAGCAATAACGCAAGCGCAAATTCTCGACAGAATAAAAGTATTAGTACACGACATTTGCAAAGAAGTGATGTTGAATGACAAGTTTAATCATTACAAAGCATTAAGTCAGTTTGAAGAATTAATCCGGCCTCAACTTGAAGATGAAATTGGCAAACGATTAAGTGAACAACATGGCTTGGTGGTAAGTATTAAGTCACTTATGGCAGTTGAATCTGAAGATGCCATGAGGCTTGAAGAGCTAAGAGGTAAAAAAATACCAATCCAATTTAAGCATTTTTTTGGTGGACAAGACGGGATTGGTGCCGAGTATTCATTCAGTGGTGCATTTGAAGTGCTCGGTCTAGTCGTCAGTGACGCCGGTGGTGAACATAGTTGGGAAACGTTTGAAAAATGGGATTTTGGTTACCGAATTGATTCTCCTGAGCGTCATACCAACACCGCCCTTAAAGGGAATGACGATAGAGTCTGTAAAAAATTGGCGATTGAGAATGAACTAGAAGATATAAAACAGGAAGTTATTAGGCTTTTCAAGGCATCAACATTACTTATCCCTTCCATTACGCTTTGGGTGAATAAACGCGAGTATAACGCAAAGTTACAAGATGAATTGCTCTGTGAGGTATCGGCTCTGTTGAGGCGCAGCCGAGGAATGGATCTACTGATTGAAAGACTAGAAATTAAAGACGAAAGCCTGATCCAAGCGCAGCTTGATAGTCGAGATCGTAAGCTCAAATCAATTGCCGATGTCGATAGTATGCGTTTAGAGCAGCGTTTAGTTGATTTAAAACAAAGCAAAGACGAAAAGCAAAAGCTTGCGGACGAAGTTACAGAAAGAAGATTGAGTTTCCTGCGCGACAGCGATGATTTTGAGGACTTACTAGACGAAAAAGAGCGTATCGAAAATGATTACCGTCATTTAAATACTAAAGAGTCGACCATAGAAGAGCTACTGCCAGCCCCTAACAGCCATGCCTCGAGCGATATCGAAGAATTAGCTGATGTACTTACTAAATCCAATAACCAATGGGAAACGAACGATGAAAAGTAGAAAAAACCTTGTTGCTGCTTCAATCATGACAGCTTTGCTATCCGGGTGTGCAATGACTGACGACACTCAAACTCGAGCTGAGGGAGCATCGACAGGTGCACTCATTGGTGGTGCGCTTGGTTTGGTGTTAGGTGACAATAAGCAAGCCGCTATGATTGGTGCATTGATTGGTGCTGTTGCCGGTGATCTTTATGCCAAGAGTGTGGTTAAGAAGAAGCAGGATTACGCTAATACTGAGTTATATATGCAAGATGTGATTAAAGGGGCACAAGAGAAACTTATCGCAGCAAAAAATGAAAGAGAAAAAATTCATTTGGAAATAGAAGGTTATACCGCGCAGTTAGAAAGCATTGAGGCAGAGTCTCAAAAACGCAGTGCTGAGTATAGTAGCTTAGAAACGCAAAAAGATAGCCTGTCTAAAGCAGTTTCCAAGTCAGCTAAGTTAGTCGAGATATTGACTGAAGAAATTCAGTACCAAAAGGACGTGCTGGCACAAGAAAGAGAAACCGTTTCTGTGCAATTAGCCTCACATAGTGAAACGGTTATTCAACAACTTCTTGCTGAAAAGAACGAGCTAGAAGTCATGCAAGCCCAGCTAGCTTCATTAGATAGACGGAAATTATATTAATGCTGAAGCGGGTTATATATTGCTTGTTTTTGTCTTTGCTAGCAGGTTGTAAGACGACAGGTGATCCGACAACTGGTGGGTTGTATGGATGGAGCGAAGAAAAAGCAAAGCAACGACAGGCACAGCTAAACCGAAGAGTAGTGGATATCGAAGCTCAAATGAATGCGATTGAAGAAGAAAATCAAGAGCTTGAAAGTGACAAGGTACAACTAACACAGTTGATAGTAATACAAAGTGAGAAGTTAAACGCTTTAATTGCAAGCCATGATGCGTTGCTGGATAAGATAGAAACATACAAAGGTCTTGAACATATTAATCAGACAAAAATTAGCCAGCTGAAAACACGTTACCCATGGCTCGGCCTGAGTCGAGAGGAGGTATTGAGACAATTTCAGGAAGCGGCAAGCGAATCACGACAACAGCAAATGCTAAACCAGCTAGAGAGTGAGCTTGAATCACTAGCACAAGAAATAGATATGATACTTTGAGTAATGTAGATGTCGATTAAACCAATAAAAGCACAATATTATTGCAACAATATAGAACACTGCAGCAATGCTCGGGCGCATAAGTTATTTACTAAATCATATGCCAACAAGTGTGGTGTTTGTGCTCAGCCATTACTGTTTGCGCGTTGGCATTTTTCGTTTGTCACTTCCTTTAGTTGGGTACTTTGTTTATCAACATTGGCAGCGCTATCTTATCCATATTTTTTTCCTAAAGAATATGAAAATATTACTTTTTCTGGTGTGAAGACTGAAGTTCAAGAGTCTAATGCCGTTGTGGAAGTTACTCTTCATCGAACAACAGGCATTGATTTAGTACAACAGATAGAGTTGATAACAGAAGATGGTACTGCAAAAGCAGCTGAGGACTATCGAGCCCTTGATATTGCTTTACAGTTCCAGCCTGGTGAAGTGCAAAAATCAATAAATATTCCTATTATTCCTGACTCCGATGTCTATGAAAACAATGAAATGTTTTACATTAAGCTGAAAAATGTGAAAGGGCAGCCGTCACATATCGTGATGATTGTCGAAGCTGGAGTAAACAAAGACTTAGTGGAAAAAAGCAGCCTTTTGGTAAGTAACCTTTCAGCTCTTGCAGCGGACCTTTCGAATGATTTGAAACAGCTTGAGATCCTTGGTAACTATCTGTCAACCAAAGAAAATCCAAAGGCGAACTTGGTCAAGAATTACCGTAATACTCAAGATAATATTCAAAGAGCGAGAGAAAAATACATCGTTCTTTTTAATGAAGCTTTAGATTTGGACCCTAATGTTTTGAGAAATGCATTGGATTCCCACCTTGAAGCGCTGAAAAAACAACAGTTTCATACTCAATATGAAGCAACAACTGTGATGAAAGCTCAGTTACTTGACTACTTGAGTTCCAGAGTTTCTAACTCGCCTAAGTGGCTCGAGGAGTTAGGTGAGGTAGTAAAGCTTGAAGTGAAAGCAAATAACAATGGTAGTGTTATCTAATCTGAGTTGCTTATTTATTGGGCTAACTTTCAACTAAGCCAATGGGCAGCGCACTCAGCGCTGCTGCATACTCCCCATCAACAGAAGTGAAAATCGAGAGAACTTTTGTTCATTATTCGACGAGTTAGCAATAGCTCATTGAAGCACCCTCAAATACTGCGAGCCTTTGGTTTACGGTGTTTAAGTTCAACCATTACATCGAACTACAATATTTACCTGTAAAACTTTCAAACAAAACGATTGCTGACTAAAGAACTGGCAGAGGGTTGTCTGTAACTGACGTTTGTAAAAATACAGAGCTAATTTGAGATCCTTTTATATCAAGTGCTACAAGTAGCACCTTGCTTTACTTCCAATCTATTTCCTATTTCTTTCCTAATCCATTAACTAATTGATATTAAATAGCTTATTGGTTTGTGAATTTTCCAAATATCGGCCTCTGGCATCTGCCATTATCGCCTTAACCTTATGTCTATCGGGCAAACAAGCAAACGCCTGATGTAAGGTGAACTCTGGCTGCAGACAGATTTTACCTCTCCTTTAAAAGCAGAATGAGAGGAATTTACTATGTCTTTTAAAATAGAAGCATGTAATTTAAATAATATTGATGTCGCAGTTAAAACGTTGAAAGAAAACTATGTGGAAAACTTTCCAGCTATCAGAGTTACTAAAGATAAAATCTTAGGTAAAGGTATTTCTCTATACCTACTTAGTGATATAAGCCAAGTTCCACATAATCCAATAGCGACTTTTGGACTGAGCAGTGCGTATGAAGATGAAGATGTTTGGAAAGAAGTAAGGGCATCATTAAGCGATGACTTTGACCCTAAAAAGGATGCAGTTGTCGGCCAGCTTAGTATATCGAGTAAAGATGTCGCAATTACCAGAGTCGTTTATGGCCTGTTATTAGATAAAGCACAACAGATGGGTTATGAGCGGTTGTTTTTTATCCTGAGAGGAAATGTTGATTTTTATAAAAAGTTATTTAACGCTATACTGATTAAAAGTGATTGCAACTATGATATTGGGGTTGATAGAAAAATATCTGCTCTAGTTGTTGAAACGAAAGAGATAAAGCAAAGGGGCCTTCGCTTCCTAAATCGAAACTTATCATCTTGCTTTAATAAGAGTGATAGTCTAATTAAAAGGGAAATTATGAATAAATCTCATTGGGATGAATATAGTAGTGCATTTGACTCTATTATTACTCCACCACAGGTTGAACTTTATAATACAATTGCTCCGCTGTTGTCAGGAGTTGTACTGGATGCTGGATGTGGAAATGGAAACTTAGCCGCTTTTGTTAATGGTGAGGTTTCTACTTATCACGGCGTCGATACATCTCTTGATATGGTGCAAAAAGCCAACGCCAATTTGCAGAGACTGAAAGAACCACAGCGATTTCAAGCATTTCATGTCCAACTAGAAGAGTTTGTTAATACGCATCAATACGACGTGATTACATTAATAAACAGTGTTTACGCGATGGATAATCCGTCTTTGGTTTTTAAACACTGCTATAACTTACTTGCTCCGGGTGGTCTGTTAATTATCGCAAACCCCAATGAAAACATGACAAAATCTCACATGGAAATGATGATTGAGTTGTATGAATCGCAATTTAGTGGCAATCCTGCTGTTGCAGACTTTAAGAGATTGAATTTACAATTTGTCACACAATACCAACATTCGTTTTATACTTTAGATAAAGTTGAAGGTTGGCTAGAACAAGCTGGACTGTCTGTAACAAACCGAGACTGCACTCACTTTCATGGTGCAATGAATTTAATCGTAGCTAAAAAGTAGGAAAATAAAAATGCGCTATCAAGATCTAGTCGATTTGTTGAATGCTTCGAATCAAGCAGAATACACTGCAAGTTTTTATCGTGCCATATCACATATCGGATTTGATAGCGCAATTTATGGTTTTTTGCCAAGCCATGAATTTGTTAAACACTTGAACCAAATGCCTATCATACTAGCCACCGAAAACGCCCCTCTCGATTATTTAAAGTACTATCAGGAAAATGAAATTTTTAAGCCTGAGACAGATATCTTCGTAGCTAAAATACTTGCTGGTCATCGAGAGCCAATAAACTGGTGGCGGGACCTACATGGTTTCAACCCCACAGAGTTACAAGTTGCTACCTTGACCCATGCAAAAAACGAATTTGGTCTCAATAACGGTTTTGTCGTCCCGCTCATGTGTGACCACAGAGGCTACGCTTGTGTTACTTTGTATAGCAATTTAAGTGATAAAGACTTTAATCATCTGGTACAGGAAAATGAAGAACAAATCGGGTTATTTTGCTCGGCGTTGAACAGCAAAATCTTCTCAGATCCAAACTTAGTTGCCGAGTTATACGACAATTATATAAAAATGAGCGATACAGAGCGTCAAGTGATGCGATACTTGGTTTCGGGGAAACCGATGAAGCAAATTGAAGATCATATTGGAATAACCTATCGCTACGCTGCAAAAGTAATTGATAAGTTTAGAAAAAAGCATGGAAATGTGCCAAAAGATAAATTGCTCTATTCGCTAGGGCACTACTTTAGTTGATTTAACGCTAGTATTTCATATCTGATTTATCGTACTAACGGACGAGTTTATCTTCAATATGGCAGGCTCCTCTGAGCGAGGAGTGGATATTAATGCTAACTTATTTATGGACAAAAACAATTTAGAGCCGAAGGTCGGCGCCGTGCCTGACCTTATTAAATTCCTAGCACTCGAACCTGCAATATTGTGGAGTACAACCACAGTATTAGTTGGGCGCTTCGTTTTTCGGTATTAAACCCTAAATCTCCACCATGAAGAATTTTATTTCTTGTTTTTGGAATAGTTTCTTCGGCGTCACCCGCAACAAGTTCGTAGGTTTTTATTTTTGAGTAATATGATTGAAGCTGATCTTGCCGGGTTATTGCGTGCTCAAGCTTTGGCACTAGCCCCGTGAGGTTAGATTTATTATTTACGGAACCATCAATTTTTACCGGATTTATTTTTTTCTGATTTATTATTATGTAATTCGCTTTTTCAAACGACTCGGTTAACACTCCTTCAATTTGACCATAGAGCAGGCAAATACTACCGGCATACTTTTCGCTGTTGTGTAAATCTAAAGCCTCTTTGATCAAAGGCAACCGATCAGCATCCAAACTCATGCTGCTGTAGAAGTCGATGAGAGAATTTTGAAACGCTTCACTGGAAATAACATCAAGGATGGATGCTGCACTCGGATCTTTTTGCAAATCGATAGCTGCGAAGATATGAGCCAACTCAATTACATCGTTTGCAATTTCAAAGTCCGGATCATTGAGCCCAGAAGAAATGTTATTTATATAGGGTTCGAGTTGGGGATATATTTTTGCAAACTGAGTCCAAAGTTCAATGCTCTCCCTATGCTCTTCAACAAACTCATTCAATGCCTTGTTTACAGCCAGTGCAATTTGACGCCACTGCTGAATATGGGGTTCTAAGGCTTTGCGAGTTGCCATCAACGCCGGTTCAAAGTCCTCTTTCCACCAAGTCAAAAAGTCTTTACCTTCTGATTGATTACTCAACATAGCCTCCTCTGGAGTTTAACGCTTGCCTAACCGGCGCAAAATAGCAGGCTATAATTAGCGACGAAGGAGCGCAAGCCTGCTGTTTTACGTCCTTGGTTTAGGCACTTGTTAGGTGTTTTCTTCGTAAATATCTATTACATGACAAGCTTGAAAAGTGACAAGTTGTCCGCACTGCACACAATCACTGCCGGCAGGATCATTATCTAATTTGCCCTTATAGTAATTAGGGTAAACGTCTGTAATTTCTACCCACATACGTTCAACCGAAACTTCGTCAGAACCTATGTTCTCTTCCATGCTGAAAATTAGCTTTACCAAATCGCCTACTTTAAGAGATTCCCTGTCTTCTTTTTCAGGGATCCAGAATGTGTCTGGATATTCCTTATTTAATTCTTCTCCATTATCCAATTGATAATGATCTCTTTCATAGGTTGGCAGAATCATCAAAAACCTCGAAACACCTAACGCCCGATTAACGGGTAAAAAACTGTGGGCTAAAATTGAGCGAAGCGAATAGCCCGCAAGTTTTTTATCCCTATTGAATTGCTTGTTATGTGATTTTTACTCCAGATACTTCCGAAATGAAATTCAAGTCATCTTCAGTGAAGTCTGTAAACGAACCTGCATTTTTCGAGAATACTGATTTTTGGGTTATATTATTAGTAAGCTCAATGAGCTGACCTAAGCATTCATTAGCATCCTTGCAGTTCAGATGAAACATATTCATAAGATCGGTAGTAAACGCTAAAGTGGTTACTTCACCATGCTTGAAGCTATCTTTGATAATAACAGTTGCTAGCCGTTCAAGTGGATTTACTGAAATGACAGGCTCATCAATGTTCCCACACCACCTAACTTCTCCATAAAAACCAGCAACCGGGTTATCAATAATCGATGCAAACAACTCCGTAATAAATTCTTCTGTTGGTTCTCGATCTTGAATTCTTGCCAACGCACCAACTAAAAATGGAAAAGTAAGTCCGTACTCCCCTCTTCCAGACTCTTTCCATTGTTTTACTAATTGGAACCAAACCTTGTTATTCAATTCTGGCCTCTTATTTAATAAATCACATAACGCCCAAATCAGCGGCTAGCTTTAGCTAGTCCGCTGGATTTGCTTGTTAGCTGCTCTTCTCGACTAACTGAGTAATCTCGTACCTGTATGTCTTTGCGAGCTTTCTTGATAGAAGTTGCAAATTGAATTACATATTCTCGGTCATTTTTTAACTGCAACTCTCTATCACTTATATCGTTATTAAATATTTTTACAATAAAGTTTATGACTTGATTCATGCCACACTCCTAGATTTGTTTGTGTGAAACTCATACTGCCACTTCTTAATTGAGTTTAGTGTAAGTTCTAAATCTATTCTTCGGCAAATATCCGAGAAAATTTCTGATATTGCTTCTGATTGCTGTTCATCCAAAGGGTCACATAGCCTACGACCGTAAGTTACAATTGAAATAATGTAGTTATCTCTATAATCACTGTTAACAGTGAAAGCTGGATAGCAAAAAACACTACCATCTCCGGTACGACCATCCCTTTCGGACAAGTAGTATTTTCCCTTTTTGTGGGCTAGTCTTTTACATGCGTGGAAAACAGGCTCTCCAATCGAAAGACACTCAGCGGCAGCAGACTTCCCTTCGATCAGCTTGATCGCTTTTGTGTGCTTCCAATTTCGATTAGTCTCGTATTCGTAATACCAAGTGTCACTTTGGGGATCATTGTGCATTATTGTTATGCAGATTTGATTACGTTTAAGGGAAAAATTATTTAGTAATAGCGATTCAATTTCACCTAAAATTAAGTTTATCTGCTCTTTAGGTTGAGTGATTTGTTTGAAAGTATTTCCGTTTGGCTTTAACTTCCCAGATTCGTCTTTAAATCTATCTAACTTTTTTTGTACCACCCTTGTGGTAAGCAATGCAAAGCCTTCAAGAAACTTTTTGTAAGCATCCCCAGATTGTTCTTCATACCAATCCGCAATGCCTCGGATTAGTAAAGCTAGCAATGAAACAACAATTAAGATTGAAAATGCGACTTCATGCTTATCTGTGTGGTTTTTTATTATATCCCATTGCTCTCCCCATACATCTAATGTAATGAAATATGCACCTGTCAAACCTGGCAAGAATACTTGTAAAAACCTGTTTCTTATAGTTCTGACTACTGTATTTTCATAAAGAACTTTTCTGAAAAGCTTTCTATGAAAATACCTAGACTGTTCAAAGAATAAACTAAGCAACCAAATGGCAACCATCCCAACTACGATAATCATCTGGTTGTTTGACACATTTTCCAATCTTATATTTCCTTTTGTATATTCAATTTAAGCACAATGCTACGATGGAGCAGCTAACGCCGCATTAAGGTGTGAGCGGCGCTTGGCTATACTTGAGCGAAGCGAAACCACCAAGCGTTGCGAATCACTCTTAAATGCTTTGTTATACATCATTAACTCATTGGTGGAAGTGTATTATCGCACCGTTGAGCATTAGAGTGAGCAAGAACTTTGCCTGCTGATGTTATATTAAGAATCATTGGAATATCATCCCACCAGTCTTTTAGTACTTTTAAATTAGGTCTTTTATCCCATTCCACCATAAATGATTTAATATTTTTTTGCCTTTCGCTTTCGTCGTTAGAATAAAGGTCGTATACCGATTTGATAGCATCAACTTGCTCAGGCGATAACTTTACCGGAACCAATATCATTTGACCTTGATGGATTATTTGTTGCTGCAAAGTTATTGAATCTATTTGTTGTCGGTTGGATACAGGCAGTCTAAGAAAACTAGAGTTGAAGCAATGTTCAACAAGTAAACCTTGAGGTAAATTATTCTTTTTGAATATTTCTATAGCTCGATTATGATTCTCAGATTCGTTTTCTATTCCTGTATCAACGTAGCCAGATAGAGCTTCAGGATAGAACTGTTGAATCTTTTTAAGTTGACCAAAAGTGCTCAACCTTACGGCGTTTAATATATCAAGATGATCTAGCCACTCTTGACCTTTGGGTAAAGTTCCGTAAAAAATCTTCCCGAATAAAGCATTTAGTACATCCAAACCGCGATGAGCATCACCTGTTGAAGGTAAAAAACTGCTTACAGCATGAGCAACGGTCAAACCCAGTAGTGCTTCGTCAGAGATTTTATCGACAATATCTACCGCTAGATGAATACCAGCCCTAGCGATACGATCGTCTCCTTTTTTAAACCTATGCACGAGTAGTTCGGACAGTAAGTCATAATCAGCAGGCCTTTCTGTTGAGGCTGCTGTCTTTTGTGCTTCAACTACTAACAACTGAAAACTTGGGTCAGCAAAAGCCTCCAGAGCCCCTTCAACTTGTTCCATTTTAGGCATTAAGCTATTTTCGAACTCAGAGACTCTAGCATTGGCAATATCTAATGCTTCTTGAGTATATTCTTTCCTTAACTGCAAGTTCATTTCTTGAAACACTTCTCTTGCACGCTTTTCATCTATACCGACTTGCATGACCATAGTTTCAGCTTGAATATTTGTTGAGTTATCCCCGCCTTTTTGGTTCTGTTTACTCAGCATCCTTTTTACCGCCTATATTTAAACTTCCGCCTACTTGTATATTGGTTGAATTATCTCCACCTTTTTGAACTTGTTTATTTTTACGAGAAGAAATCAGCCATCCAATAATCGCAATTGGCACTGCAATCGCCACACCACTAAAAAGCCAATCTTTATTTTCATAAACCCATTCCATATGCACACTCTCTATTCATGATGTATAACAATTTAATATCGACCCAATGGGTCGTTTCTCTACCGAGTCATGGGTCATTAATCTCATTGTACCAGTTTTATCATAATAACTAACTTGTTGCTATACAGATATTTTTCATCATTATGAAAAGGATAAAAACGACCCAGAGGGTCGTTTTCTTGACTATAGGAGAAATACGGCGAAACTGTATATAAATACAGTCAACTTTTAGAGCTAACTCAATGAGAACTCGTTCGCCATTTTTAAACCATATCGTCAAATTTATGCTGACTAAGCAGTATTCGCTCAGAACCGATGATACCCCGTTGAGCAAAGTTTTCTAGCTTGTTTTGGGGCGAAGGCGAGTTAGTACCAAACGTCCGCTTTTTAACACACATACAACAGCCAAGTTTAATTTAGCCCTGTTAATCTGGTTTATTAACGTCTGGTGGTTTAGCTGTGGTCTCTAATTAAGTCAACTATGGCTAGGTTTTATGGCCCACTCATCAAATTGTGCATGAGTGGGCCTGCTTTATTTTAGTTTGTTGAGCGATCACTTACGATAGGTGATGGCGGGTTTTTGGGCTTATTACTCTGGTGTAGCATAAAGTAATATTGTTGGCGTTCATTGGATTGATTATTGATATCAATACGTGCAACTCCTGCTATTACGTCTAAACCATCGGCACTCTTCACCAAAGGGTAGTCGTTTGGACCGAGAGAGAGTAGGGATACTCTGTTGAATACCAAAGTTTCTACATTCTGAACTGTTTGATGTTGGTTATCTTCACCGACATCAAAATAATGGTTGCCGCCGTATACATCTTTTCCAATATTACGCATAAATGCCCCCATACTGATAAGGAAGTTGTTTTCAACTTCAATGCCTTTTAGCCCATAGAACAGCTCGTGCTCACCGACAAATACAATTCTTCCCCCCTGTGCAGCAAATTGTTTTAAGCGACTGACTTCATCCGGAGAATATGAGTTAAGTGGAGTCCAGAGTACGATAAGTTTTATTTGTGGGTCATCAAGATCCCAATCTTCTAGAGACTGATATGTAATAACTTCAAAGCCTAAATCTTCCCAAGTACTGTACAGGTAATTAATAGATTGGCATGACCAACTGCAGCGAGAATCATGAGATCGATCTAGGACTATTTTAGAACCTTGGGCACGGAGGCTGTTTCCTGAAAAACTGGCTAGGTTTTTCGCAAATTGCGTGTTATCAGCTTTGTAAATCCGCTCATTATCTAGAATATTGACATCATTGAATACGATTAAATCTCCACCAGCTGCAGGTGCGACGTTACTGTCAAACGTAAAACCAATAATTGAATTTGCTCGGCTCCCCTGACTATCTGTCGCATAGAGTATAATGTTGTTTTCACCTTGAACAAAAGACTCCGCTGGTTGAGTGAGTGCGAAACTGCCACTATTAAGCGCAAAGGTAATGTCTCTTTTAGCCTCTCCATTTATAGAAATAAATAATTTGGCGATACTTGATTGAACTGTTTCAATCTTGCCTTCTATTAAGATGTTACTACTCAAAATTGCGCCAGGTGTTGGAGACAATATTGTGATTTGTGGTGGAACTTTTAATGTTAACTCAGATGTTGGCTCCGAAATTGCGCGATAAGCGCTTAAATCGCTTTCGTTTCCTGTTAAAGCAACATCTATGATACATGCTTCAAGCCTGCTTTTTATGCTTACATACTTTTGGCACAATTCTTTAACCCGTTGATATTCCGCACTACCAATTTGTGCCTCTAACCTCGCTTGAGTTAACAATGTTCGTGGAAAGTTAAGGTCAACGAAGCTTTCAGGGGTCTCATCATTGAAGTAGTCGAACAAAGAGGATTCGGATGTTACACGCCAACTATTGCCGTAAATATCATAAAGTTGATTGAAGTTACCTTTGTCTTCAATTTGATTGCCGTTAGCATCCGTTAAGTCATTGTCGACGTTGCCATCAAAGTATCCAAGTAACCCATTAACGCTGCCTGCACGAGAGTTTGGTAAAAGCACTTCTGTCTCGACAAATTCACCCCGCCGATACACTTTTAGTAATGAGGTGTCTGGCCAAGTTATTTCGTAATGACGATTATTTTGTTTAAAGATACTTGCTTGATTAGAAAGCTCACTAGCACCGTTATTCAATGTTTGTAATTGACCATCAATAAGCACGGCAAGGCCTTCATCATTGGGGTAAAAGGTGACTCTTGTTCCTGCGACATTTGCGGCGACAGCGGCATTGAAAGACACGTGTTGATTGCCAGGGACTGCGACATAACGGCCCTGAATCTCAAAAGTGTCGATATTGGACTTGGCTAAGATATACTCACCAACGCCATTAAATCCATAGTTTAAGCCGTCAAACGTACGTAAGTTTGGGTCTCCTGTGACACGAGCCTGCTTGCGCGGGTTGCCTAGGTTGTCGTCAATTGGGTTGCTACCATCTACGGGCTCACCACTGAGCAGAATTAATTGAACTGGTTGGTTGGTGTCCTCGGTAACAGTGATTGTAATGCGCTCTGGTTGAAAACCCGATTTAGAAGCGATCACATGATAATCACCAACTGCGAGTGGTGGAGAACTAAAGGCGCCACTGGTATCGGATGATAATTGTTGAGAAAGGCCAGTGCTTACGCTTGTTAGTGACACATCAGCGTCTGATATGGGGCTACCGTCAACGTCGGAGATAGCACCTGTAAGCGTATTGAATTGAGTCTCAAATGGGCATACTTCAGAGCCCCAAATTGGTTGCTCCAAATCATAAAGAGGAATCTTTTTCTTCTTAGCTTTACTTGTCAGCCCAAGAATATCGCCTACAAAGCCGTAATCTAGGTTGGCATTAACTCCTAATCCTACTGAGAGTTCAAGTTTACAATTTGGCTCATGATTTGCGCTTTTGTAGTTTGCTTTAGCAGCATATTTTGCATATGGGCCCATTGCTAACCCTGCTCCAGGGCCATCTAACTCTATCTTATTCCCAAATGGTAATGGTACAGACAACTCGTAAGCAGAAAGCATAAACTGTAGCTCTGCTTTTACTTTTGCTGATGTTTCACCTGATAGTTCGTATTCAGGTCCAATTTGAGATATGACAGGCACAAAGCTGTGAACTGGGCTCAGTTTTTCGTTTTGATATTTGAATCCGGTTCTATAGTTTCCTGATGCACTAATACCCATCTTTAAATTTGCTTTACCAGCAACAATAACATTAGCGCCAAGTTGTGGGTGTAATTTGACGTTTAAAAATAAAGGAATAGGCCCCACGAATAGCTTAACATTTTTGTTAATAATGGGATTGAATACCTTGCTTTTATTCAGGCCTCCTTTGTAACTGTAGTTCGCTTTTAGATAAGTATTCGTGAGGTAATCTGCTTGAGCAATTGTAGAAAAGTGAGTTACCTCACCACGAATAATTGAAAACTCTATTCCTATCTGAGCGCTTGAGTTCATCTTTAGTTCTACAACAGACGTGACTTCAGGGCTTAGTTTTTGTTGCAGTGTTCTTGAGAACGTTAAGATAGGAACATCTACACTCGACTGTACTGTATTATTAGCAGTTGAAATCGACTGATTAAGTGTTGCAGCTTGGTTCGTGATAACAAGGTCTAGTTTAACGTCTGCATCTGGAAAAGCTTTGTGTAATGGTGCTTGCGAGGTAGTTAAAATATTACCATTAATATCAAGAACCTCACGCATAAACCCGGTGTCGCCATCAGTGGTGACACCGACTATAATATCACCGACTTGTATGTCGCTTAACGCACCTGCGGTGAGTGTGAGCCTACCCATCTCTGGGGTAATTTCTACTCCCGATTGGCCATCAACGATAAAGGTTGTGTAACCGTCAACGGCTCTTGTTGCCGGCTTCAATTCGCTGCTCGGGTCTAATGTAGCGATGACTTCAGCATCTTCAAGCGGTTGCTCATCATGGTCACCTGTGTAGTCAACAAAATCTATTGCTTCAGCAACTTCTACATTGGCGCTTGCAGAGATAGAGTAGCCTGATTTATCTGAGACTGTGACCGTAAACTCAAGGTTATCTCCAGTGTAGTCTTCAGGGATTTTTAGTGAAGCAAAATCAGGTTTATCGTTATCAATGTTAAGCTCTATATCTGTTGATTCTTCCCACACGATGCTGTCAATTTCAACGGCACTCGATATATCTGCTTTTAATTGTGCCCACGACCCTTTCGCGATGCTCTGAGGTACTTGCAATTGAATCGTTATGTTGTTCAGGTTGTTTACGGTGACAACTACCTGATCAGTAGCACTTCCTCCTTCATCATCAATAACTGTTAATTCGAAGCTTAACTCCTCGTTTTCTGTGACATCTGGAGCCACAAATGAGGAAATTGCGTTGCTTTGGTCCGATAGCAAAACTGGGGGGCCTGAAAGTTGCTGCCACTGGTAGCTTTTAATCACCCCATCGTTATCTGTGCCACTACCGTGTAATGTGACGGTTGCCTTTTCATCGACCGTTTGATTTTCTCCTGCTTGAGCAATCGGTAGGCTGTTCGTTGGTTTATTTATATCGTTATCTGAGTCCCCACCACATGCGACTAAAGCGCCTGTTAACAACGTAATTAGGGTTGTGCGTAGAGGAATGTATTTATGCAGATCCATAACCATCCTTATGTATTTGAGCGAGATCAAGTTGCTTTGAAAAAATAAGAATGCGTGAAAAAAACAGCATGAGACAGGGTCGAAATTTCCACCTTGTTCAGTATCGGTTCATTGAATAAATTAACTAGGTGTTAATAAAATCAAAAGGGTTATGGACATGGAACACGGCACTATATCACAACAATCTACAGGAAAATCTATATCAGGCGTTTGGAATTTGCCTTTACTGCTTTGTTTGCTCTTTCTGTTAGTGCAGCTGGCTGGGTGTAATGCGATGCACACTGCGGTGAAAAAGCGAGATTTAAGAGTTGAAACTAAAATGAGCGACTCTATATTTCTAGATCCAGTCAGTCAGGACAAGCGCACAGTGTTTTTGCAACTCAGAAACACATCGGATAAGCAGGATTTAGTCATCGCTAACGAGATACAAACTGCATTATTGTCAAAAGGCTACAAGGTTGTTAATGACCCAGATGCAGCGCACTTTTGGATCCAAGCGAATATTCTCAAAGCTGGCAGAACAACCGCTGATGAAAATCGAGGAATTTTAGCCCAAGGCTATGGTGGGGCTGTAGCGGGTGCTATTGTTGGTGTTCAGTTTGGTAGTGGTCGAGGACAAGCTGCTGCAGGCTTGCTTGGCGCAGCTGCGGGCTTTGTTGCTGATGCAATGGTGGAAGACGTTTATTTTAATATTGTTACTGACTTACAGGTTTCTGAGCGCGCGAAATCGGGTGTCGAAGTACAAGAAGGTAATAGAGCTAAACTAAAGCAAGGTAACTCAGGCTATAAATCGGTGACTTCAAACGAGGTGACCGACCGTAAAAAGTATCAAACACGGATCGTTTCTACAGCGAATAAAGTAAATCTAGAATTTGTTGAGGCTCGACCTAAGCTAGTTCAAGGTTTAGTAAATTCTATTTCGGGTCTGTTGTAGCAAGGTGTGCGGTAATAATGGAAATATAGTATTAGCATGGATGTGAGGCGCCAATACTATATTTCCAGCTATTTTTAACTGTTCTCGGTCGCTTTTTACAAATACTGCAACCAAGGTGATGGATCAACGTGTTTTTAGTGGCTAATTCATTTTGTAGGCCAATACAATACCCCAATCAAAGTGGTCAACGCTTAAATATTCCCCATGATTTGTGCCTAATAATAATTTGGCTAGTGTGTAACGTAAAAGTAGCGCGTACAAATGCAGAAAACAAAGGTGTGCTGGGAACCGAGCCTATTCTCTTGGTGCACGGGTTACGTTTTTGCGTAGCCTTTCTAGCATAGCTAAGCTTAAATTCATTGCAGCGAATGTGATGAGAATAAAGTGAAGTGATGGTGGGCACTTCGTCACATTAAATACCGACCTTACTTTCGGCATCACTGAGCTAAAGTGTCACCATGCCACCGTTTTACCGTAAATATTCCCGCCTTGTAACAGCACAAACAGCATGAGGAAAATACTACCAAGTGTCAGTGCTGCGCGCTCAAGCAAGTGAGAGCTTTCGACCAAATACACAAAAAAAGCGTCAATTGACAATTTATTAAATAACAATAATACGCGGCGGTATGTTATATTGTATCAAAATTTAAATTCCAGAAAATAGAGATACCAGTGAACAAAAAATTACTACTCTCCCTCATTTTGGTGGCTAATGGCACCACTGCGCAAGAATCAGCTTCAAATCGTAGCCCAAACGGGGAGATAGAGCATATAGAGATTAAACAGTTTCGGCAGCCCTATCGTGGTAATGTACCTTTAGTTCAAACACCTCAAGCAGTCGATACCATTAGCTCAGAACTGCTTGAAAGCGAAAGTATTACTCGCTTTATGGAAGCGTTAGAACTCACACCGAGTGTTGTTAGGCAAAATAACTCTGGAGGCATGTTTGATAGCTTTGCTATCCGTGGTTTCTCGGGTGATGAAAATAATCCATCAGGTTATCTTGTCAATGGTTTTAATTCTCGAGGCTACAACGGCAATAGAAGTACAGCCAATATCGAAAGCATTGAAGTCATGAAAGGTCCAGGCTCTGCGTTATATGGGCAAGGGGAGCCCGGTGGCACTATCAATATCATTACCAAAAAGCCTCAGTTCGAAGAGCAAGGTTATATTCAAGCAACGTTTGGTAATTACAGTAAAAAACAGTTTGAATTTGATTACACAAACTCAGCTACCAAAGAAACTGCTTATCGACTAAATGGCGCATATGAAGATTCAGACACACATAGGAACCATGTTTCAATCAATAGCTTGCACTTATCGCCGTCGGTACTGTGGAATATTTCTGATGACACGAGTCTGAGCTATGAAATGGAAGTACTCGATCAGAAAAAGCCGTTGGATAGAGGTGTGTATATTCTAAATAATAACTTTGATGACGTTAACACGGACGCTTTTTATGGTGATATTCGTGATGGTGCGCACCAAGTTGAAGCCTTAGGTCATCAGTTAGTGTTAAATCATAAGGTAAGCGATGATTGGCACATACTCACCGGGTTTGCTTATCGAGATTCTTCATTTGAAGGTGTATCTTCAGATACTGAATTATCAGATGGTCGACAGCTGATATACACAGACGCGAGCCTACTTTCTCGTCAAAGACGTGCTCGAGACTACCAGGCTTTGGATGTTTCTGCGCGTATTGAACTCAGTGGTGAAATTGAATTAGGTAGTGTAAAGCACAATATTCTAGTGGGCGTTGATCACTATAATTTTGACATTGATACTGATTATAAAGTATGGCGTACGGCATGGGGGTCGGGCGATACCACCTATAGCATTAACCCAAATAACCCGGACTACACGCAAACACAACCAGAACCTGTATTAAAAACGTTGACCGAAGAAAACCAAAAAGGTCTTGGTATTTATGCTCAAAACTTGATCGAACTGACCGAAAAATCGAAAGTATTAGTGGGTGTCCGTGTTGATAAATTTGAGCAAGACATTCTTAACCTTCGTAGTGATGAAGCGCAAAGCCAAGAGCAAACCGAGTTTACGCCACGCTTGGGTTTTATTTATAACGCGAATGACAAAGTTAATCTGTACACAAGTTACGCAGAAGGGTTTAGGCCAAATCCAGGTTTAGATTCTGATCGTAATGCGTTTGAACCAGAGGAAACTAAATCATTTGAGATTGGCGCTAAATGGCAAGGTGTTGCGGATCGTTTCTCGGGTAGCATTGCACTTTTTGATGCGCAAAAAACCAATATGCTTACCGCTGAACCTGACACCGGCTTATCGGCAACCTTGGGCGAAGTAGAAAGCCAAGGTATTGAATTTCAATTAACGACTGAATTAACCGACGATACTGTGCTCGCGCTTGCTTATGCTTATACCGACGCAAAAACCGCAAATGATGTGATTAATGCAGACTGGGGCGTGCCTATTCCCAAAGGCTCACGTTTGATTAATGTTGCAGACCATATTGGTCATGTTTCACTGAAGCATTACACCACACTTTTAGGAAAAGAATCCTATCTTGGGGCAACCGTGAATTATGTGGGTGATCGTCTGGGCGAAACAACAGACGCAAACTTCATTTTGCCATCCTATACGCTAGTTAATTTATCGGCATCGGTTGAATTAAATGACAAGGTAAGTGTGAAACTGGACATCAACAACCTGTTTGATAAGACCTATTTTGAAAACTCCTATCACAAACTATGGACCATGCCGGGATCACCTACAACATACAGCGCAAGTGTGAAGTATCAGTTTTGATCCCTAATACGAGCGTAAAGTCTTAGCATATTTTAAGTCTTCTGCTTGTCGAGAGAATAATAGTCTGAGTCATTTTACTTAGACTGTTTTTTCGTTTTTAACACGAGAAAGAGTGTAATGAATAATCTTCAAAACAGTAAAACACGGTTGTCTTCTATCGATATACTGCGTGGCATCGTGATGCTATTTATGTTGGTTGACCATGTGAGAGAGCGGTTTTTCTTGCATGTACCAGTTCTTGATCCAATGGACATTCATACCACGAGTCCAGATCTGTATTTTACCCGTTTAAGTGCCCATTTTTGTGCGCCTATTTTTGTCTTTTTGACAGGTTTATCGGCTTGGTTGTATGAAAACCCCGCGAATGGTGCAAAGCGGTCGGCCCAATCATTTCTTTTAAAGCGTGGCCTATTTTTAATTTTACTTGAAATGACACTGGTTAATTTTTCTTGGTTTGGCGCGTATCAAACACTGTACTTGCAAGTTATTTGGGCAATTGGCGTCAGTATGGTGGTATTGGCACTGATGGTCGCTTTACCCCGCAGGGTGATTGTAATATTGGGTGTAAGTATTGTTGCTGGTCATAATTTATTGTCGCCCATCGAGTTTGCACCGAACGAAATAGGTTATACCGTTTGGACTATTCTGCATGACCGAGGTTATTTAGTAACAGATGCTGTTGTTAACGTAAAAGCGTCTTATCCAGTTTTACCTTGGATTGGCGTTATCTTGTGCGGCTATGCGGTAGGGCCTTTATTTTCAGGCTCAGTGTCATCGCAAGCACGTAAAACCATTTTATTGCAAAGCGGAGCTGCGCTATTAGTCGGGTTACTGGTTTTAAGAGGATTAAATCTATACGGAGAAACACTTGATTGGTCTCAACAGGCAACAACACTTCTCACTACAATGGACTTTTTTAACTTTACTAAATATCCGCCGTCTCTCGATTTTATTTTACTTACCTTGGGAGTTGGTGCATTCGTATTAGCGTTTTTAGAGACTAATGCGCTCAGAGTATTAGAGCCGGTTCGAGTATTAGGGTCAGCGCCGATGTTTTTCTACATTACGCACCTATACGCGCTACTTGTTCTTAGTATATTGGCACAATGGCTATTTGGTGCGAATCAGCACTATGGTAGCAGTCAAACTGCATATTTTGGCTTTTATCATGTTTGGCAGATATGGCTATTCGCAATGTTTTTAAGCGCGCTTTTATACCCATTATGTAAATGGTTTGCAGGCTATAAACGAAAAACATCAGCGAGATGGGTAAAGTATTTTTAAATATTTAAATGCTGTTTAAGTTGTTGTTTTTCATATAAGCGAATGGAAGACACCCACCCATCATAATATAGATGCGAATTGTGGTTGGGGTTGGGGGTCATTGACTTGTTCTATCACGCATTTAGAGTGGATTGAGGTGCTTAGACCCGATGTTAGTATCAAACATAATGAGGCGGCATCAAGGTAAAAAGGCAGTTTAGCAGCGAAACGAAGAGGAGCGGCTTGGAACGGTAACTTAAGGACGGAGTTACTTTTTGATTAATCTATGGGCAAATTGGAGTCGTATCCAGACCTTAGACCTGATGATTTAGTTAGCTCTACTTGTACAATACAGTGTTGTTGCGTCCGCTATTCTTGGCTTCATAAAGCGCTGTGTCTGCCTGCTGAATCATTTTCTCAGCTGAACATTCTTTTGTTTGATTGGTTTGTTGGCTAGCATGCCAAGCGGATATTCCAAGGCTTATAGTCCATTTTACAGGCTCTTCCGAGTCACTTTTTACTTCGATATTTTCGACGTGTAGTCTGATCCGCTCAGCAAGATTTTTTGCGTCTTCAATTTTGGTGTTGGGCAGAATAATTGCAAATTCTTCCCCGCCGAGTCTCGCGACTAAATCAATTTGCCGGGAGAGAGTAACGCAGGTATCTGCAAGGCAACAGATAACGCGGTCACCAGTCGGGTGGCCATAGGTATCGTTGATACGCTTAAAATGATCAATGTCTAATAAAATGAGGGCACAATTGCTCCCTGAACGGGCATTTCGGTTAACCTCTGTTTTAAGCACAATGTCGAAATGCCTGCGGTTTGCTACGCCGGTTAAAGGATCGGTTTTTGAGCCTTTTTCTAAAGCAAGCTCTAGACAAAAACGACGATAATAACTCCACGAAAATATCAGCATGACAAACAACGCCGCTAGGCTGTACTGAAATGCTATTTGAAAATACGTGTCGTGCAATACGTCACTCGTTGACTGTGCAAGCTTGAAGTAAATAACAAACAAAAAAGCCAAAACTAAAAAAGTGATTTGAATATAAACAGACACGCTAATCAGGATAAAAAATATAAGAAATGGAAAAACCGCTACCGTAGTTACTGTATGCAGAGCTTCCTCCCCCAATATCTCAGCTGCTTTTACTGCATGAAAAGCGAGAGCGGCTGTTGTTAAGGTAATGATTATTGTGGTTATTTTAAAGCTTTTAGTTTTATAAACTGAAATTGCAGGTATGATGAGTAAAAACAGGTACAGTCTGAGGTGGAATAGCTCATCTTCTACTGTTGGTTGATTCTTATAGTCGAACAACCCTTCAGTAAATCCTAGCGGAATTAATAACAGTAATATCGCTACAGTGTAAATTCGGTGGTCAAGAAATTTTTTCTGTAGATATACCGCGTTTGATTCAAGCTTGATCATGTCAAATACGGCAGCTAAAGATGATTTATTGCTATTTGCCATTGCTGAAGTCCCTGTTGCTACCTTTGGGTTCTGATGCGAAAATTGTTGGAAACAAATTTTGTACTCTGTTAAGAAGGTTTAATTTAAGACTTTAGTCAAAAGTGTAGACCAAACGTTTAGCGGGTGTCATTGAAATTTTTTACGAATAATTTTATTAAAATGGATAGGTATGAAGACCACCAAAGTTGCCAAACCTTCGCGCGGACGTCCTGCCGGAGATCATGATGAAAAACGCTATGAATTGTTGAATATTGCGATTGATTTGCTCGCCAATGAAGGTTATGCAGGTTTATCAATGCGTAATCTTGCCAATAAAGCCAAGGTAACTACCGGTGCGATTACCTATTATTTTGCTAATAAAAGTGAGTTAATGAAGGGAATATCTGATGAATTATTTAGACGGTTTACACTATTACTGGCAAGGAATACTGACTTTGATGTAGAGCGGGCGATAGAAGAATGGGTTAGCTGGACTTATAATGACGACGGCAACCTTTGGAAAGCATTTTTACAAATCCAGTCTTATGCTGCTGAGGATGAATCCTTTGTTAATTACGCGCAAAAGCGTTATGACGTTTTCATTTCACAACTACAGCTTTTCATAGAAAATGGTCAAAAAACTCAGCAAATCAGAAATGACATTCCTGCTGACATACTAGCTGAACAGCTCAGTGCTATGGGAGATGGCCTGATGATAATGCGATCCATATATCCCAACAGGCTGTCTGCAGACAAAATAACTCAGTTTAAAAAAGGTATAATCACTTTGCTTAGACCTGCAATGACCGTGTGATGCATGCCACACGGTCAACACTACGTTCCGAATATTGTGCTAAGGGTTTTTCGCTTTAAAAATCAGCGCATATAAAATTGGCAACACTATCATTGTTAGCGCGGTTGCAAATATCAAACCGGCAATAATGGTTACTGCCATAGAGACAAAAAATGCATCAAAAATAAGCGGGATCATGCCTAAAGCTGTGGTAAGCGCTGCCATAGCAACAGGGCGTAGCCTGCTTACACCGGAATTTAATATCGAGTCTATCAGAGGTTTTCCCTCGCTTTGCTCTAAGTTAATTTCCTCGACCAACACTATGGCATTTTTTATAAGCATGCCAATCAGACTTAAAAAGCCTAACAATGCCATAAAGCCAAAAGGCTGATTGGTTGCCAACATGCCAGCTGTCACACCTATTAAAGCAAGCGGAACACATAACCAGATAACTAAGGTTTGTTTTAACGAGTTAAAGATGACTATCGTTATTAAGATCATCGCTAATATAAACACAGGAATACTCGATGCCAGCCCCTGCTCTGCTTTGCTGGCGTCTTCATATTCACCACCCCATTCCAGGGTATAACCAGAAGGCAATGGGATAGCTTCTACTTTCGGTTTTAACATGGCAAACAGCTCGGATGCTGTGCCTGTTATCGGATCAGCGAAAATAGTGATGGTTCTCTCACGGTTTCTTCTGAGAATTAAGCCATCTTCAAGCTTGGTTTCAAAGCCCAGCAGAACCTGCCTTAGCGGGATCATTTTTTGCGCATTAGGGCTCCAGATTTGTAGATTGTCTATGTTAGTGATGTCTGAGCGCTCTATTGCTTCAGCCCTGACAATAATTGGCAGCAGTAAATTGTTTTCTCTGTATACGCCGGTTGTAACGCCTTCAAAAGCTTCTTTGATGGCTTCGGCTACCATTGCCCGGTTAATGCCGTTGGCATTTGCCTGCTCTTCAGCAAGCACTGCTTCAATGTACAACTGCTTGTTTCGCCAATCAGTTCTGACTCCTTTGGCGTTACTTTCTTTAGAGAACACCTCAAATACTTTATCGGATGTTTCTCTTAAAACGTCAGTATTAGGCCCGCTGATCCTTGCTTGGATTTTGCCAATTGTGCCAGTGCCAAGTTCAAAAGGTGAGGCATAAACTAGCGCATTCGGGAATTGTTGTAATAGATCTGTTTCAATTTTAGGAATTAACGTTTTAATTGTGTTGTAATCGTTAACATCGACTAAAAATTGAGCATAGCTGCTATTGGGCTGCTGTGGCTGATATGTCAGCAGAAATCTCAGCGCACCTTCGCCAACGGTTGTCGTCACGTGCTCAATATTGGCTAATTGCGATAAGTATTTTTCAACTGATTGAGCATTTTTCTGTGTGTCTTCTATGTGTGTTCCCTGTGGCAACCAGAGATCAACCATAAATTGAGCGCGCGTTGAACTGGGGAAAAAGTTCTGCTGAACAAACGAAAAGCCCCACAAAGACAGCACAAAAACGCCGATCACAGATGCAGAGCTTAAATACCTGCGCCTGATACAATATGCTAAGAAGTTTCGGTATTTGGTGTAAAACGTGCCTTGGTATGGGTTTGCTGGGTCGTTGATTTCTGGCGCTTTTAAAAACATCACGCATAGCAGCGGGGTGACGGTAACAGCGATTACCCAACTTAACAACAAAGATACCATTACCACCTGGAATAATGAGCGACAATACTCACCTGTCGCATCATTAGAAGTACCTATGGCAGCAAAAGCCAATATTGCAATTAAAGTAGCACCTAATAGCGGCAAAGCCGATTGATTCACCACTTTCGGGGAGGCACTTTTAGCACTTTCTCCTTTTTGCATTCTTATCAACACGCCATCGACAATTACAATAGCATTATCAACCAACATACCGAGCGCAATGATTAAGGCTCCAAGAGAAATACGCTCTAACGCTACGCCCATAGGAGCAAGGAAGATGAATGAACCCGCGATAGTTAGAATTAATACAAAGCCGATGAGTAGGCCGCTTCGTAGTCCCATAAAGAACAGTAAAACCACGATAACAATGACCACAGCCTCCGCCAGGCTTGACGTAAAGCCAGAGATGGCTTCTTTAACGCCCTCTGATTGTAGCGAAACGTAGCCCAACTCAATCCCTGCTGGTCGCTCAACTTCTAACGCCGACAACTTAGCTAAAACAGCTTCCCCCATCTCTACAACATTGCCGCCAGAAACGGTAGAAATGCCTAAACCGATACCGGCTTTGCCATCATAGTAAATAAGCTGCGAACTTGGCGATTCATAACCTCTGCTTACCTGAGCAATGTCGCCCAGGTAAAACTGTTTCGTCTCATGGGTAATCAGGAGTTTCTCAAAATCACTAACCTGCGTAAAAGCACCTGTTGTGGAAATAGCAAGGTTAGCGCTGCCGACATGCGCTTTACCTGCATCAACCACCAGACCTTTGCTGCTTAATTGCGCCGTGATTACATCGGGCGACATACCTAACTGCGCCATACGGGCGCGATTAAACTCAATATATATCGCTTCCCGTTTCTCACCGAAAGTGGTTATTTTTCCCACATTATCAACAAGCAATAGTTGCTGCTGGAGGTTGTCAACGTAGGTTTTTAGTTCTTTAAAGCTGTAACCATCACCAGTAACAACCATAAAAATACTGTAAACGTCACCATAATCATCCATCACTAACGAAGGACCCGCACCTGGCGGTAAATACGGTTTCACGTCATCTATTTTCTGCCTTAATTTGTTCCAGACTTGCGGCAAGGTTTCCTTGTTATAGTTCTCTTTAATAGTTACCGTTATCGTTGATAAACCCCGTTCGGATTTTGAAGTTACCTTGTCTAATTCACCCAACTGCTGCACTGCTTTTTCAAGTAACTCTGTTACTTCCTGCTCGACCTCCAAGGCTGAAGCACCGCTGTAGGGCGTGATGATTAATGCATCTTTTATGGTGAATTCAGGATCTTCCAAGCGACTCATACCATTAAAAATGTACAGGCCAGAAATGAGCATAACTACGGTTAAAACCAGCGTCACAACTCTGTTATTTATAGCTACGGCTGCAATACTCATGATTTAATCCTTCATAGGGTAAACAGGGTAGCCGTCATATAAGCTATGCACGCCGGATACTGCTATTACATCGCCAGACTTTAACCCAGAAACAACGTGAGCTGTTTTATCTGTGATATTGCCAACTGTAATGGGTTGTTTGGTCACTTTCCCTTGTATCTGATCATAAAGCCAAACAAAGGCAGAGTTATCGCTATTACCTACAACGGCATCCAGTGGAATTAAGAGTGTATTTTTCTGCTCATTAAGCTCGGTATAAATAGCATGGCCGGTCATACCTGAGCTAACAGATACATTGTCTGGTACGCTAAAGGCAACTCTGACTTTATAAGTTCTAGTGACGGTATCTGCCTGCCCAGAAAATTCGGTAATAGTGCCTTCAAACCGTTCATCGGGAAATGCACTCAGTGAAACAACTAATTGATTTTCAAGATTAATATCAGCGGCAGATTTGACTCTTTCCCCTTGCGCCCAAATGGATTCAGGCACACTTACTACCATTTCATACCCAGCTTCACTATTGATTTGCATGATCGGTTGCTTGGCATGCACAGTAGCAAAGGGCTCAATATCCCTTGTCACTATGCGCCCGGAAAATGGTGCTATTAACTTAGTTTCCATTAACGCCTTATCTGCTTGATTAAAAGCCGATAATGCGACGTCAAGGTTCCTTTTAGCCTGTTGCAGCGTCTGAGCAGTAACAGCATTTGCTTTTAGCGCTTTTTTATACCTTTGATAATCTGCATTAACAACGGAAAGATCTGACTTAGCACTGTCTAGCTGTGCTTTATAGTCACGATCGTCCAATTCCGCTAATACCGTACCTTTTTTGACAAAGTCTCCTTCTTTGATATGTAAATCAATCACTTTTCCCGGAACTTCAAATGCCAAAATAGTCTCTTTAACAGAAGACACACTGCCTGGATAGCGGTAAGTTGAGCTTGTTGCGGTTTGCTCCACAGCAAACAGTTTAACTGGCCTAGACACTTGCTTTTGGACATCAGGTTGGGCTTGTTCACATCCAACAAGCAATACAACAGATCCGAAAAGGAGAAAGATTACCTTTAACAGGTTTGGAAAATTTTTCATCGGGTTCCCCCAGTAAAGTTGTTCTAACATCGAACACAGGCTTCAGCCTGAACCTAAACAGCCAGTGCTCGTCAATGGAGCAATTCTAATACAGTTTTTGTATTTAACAAAACGCTTGTTATGTAAATTTAGGAATTTTCGAATCAGTCGCCGTTATACGCAAGTTCTAACTTTAGATACAACAGACTATCTCTTTATATTTAAGTGGATTTTTATGAAACTAACCTCAAGCTTTCTACAGCCAGAGTGCATTGATTTGACATTGATAAATTAGACATTTCCCGTCCATCCCAGGCGTCTGCATTTACTTTTAACAGAAAAAGATGTTCTAATTCCGCTCTTGGCTATCTGATTCAAATCTCAGGTTAAATAGTATGATGAACACTCATTTTTATGATTTATAAAAGCTTTCTAACTTGTCTAAAAAGTCGTGCAGTTTTTGGTTCATTTCGTCATAGTTATGACTCAGTAAAACGTCTGGCTCATCTACAAATCGATACTGTAAAGCGTCACTGAGGTCGTCATTTTCAATCAGTAATGCGACGACATCTTTGGTAAATTCCATATGGCACTGAAAGCCGTATACTAAGTCGCGATAGGCGACAATTTGCCTTGGGCACCCCGCGCTATATGCAATCACTTGTGATCCATTGGTGAGCCCCGGCATATCATTATGCCAATGACCGACATTCAACACTTTTCCAAAATGACTAAATAATGGATGTGTCATCCCAGCTTCCGTCAAGGTTATCGGGTATTTTCCTATTTCACGTTCAGGGCTAGGTTCAAATGTTGCACCTAACGCTTCACCAATGAGTTGCGACCCTAGGCATATACCAAGCACAACTTTTCCGGCGGTAATCGAGTTCAAGATGACTTCTTGCTCACCTTTTGTATCGAAGTGTGGGCATTGCTCAATAGTTGTCGACGGATTTTGAGGTCCTCCCATTACAATCAAAAAATCTAGGTTTTTGGCATTTTTTGGGAGCGGTTCTCCTTGATAAACTCGCGAGTAGGTAATGGTATGGCCGCGTTTATTTGCCCACGATTCATAGGCGCCGGGCGCTTCAAAATGTTCATGAACGATAAAGTGAATATGCATCTTTGTGCCTTTTAATTAACGATAGGCTGTAGATGGTATATTAAATTTGGATGGCGTAATTTATACTAAC
Source organism: Pseudoalteromonas sp. JC3 (assembly GCF_030291895.1). Taxonomy (NCBI): domain Bacteria; kingdom Pseudomonadati; phylum Pseudomonadota; class Gammaproteobacteria; order Alteromonadales; family Pseudoalteromonadaceae; genus Pseudoalteromonas; species Pseudoalteromonas sp. JC3. The sequence continues at coordinate 981,881 of NZ_CP127856.1, forward strand.
AGACGTTTAATGTTGATAAGTCGCCAAGATGCAAGCTAATGACCTCATCAAAGGTTCTCCTAATAAACAAATCATAACCAAAACGACGAATATGGCTTCTGGTTATATTGATGACTTTCACTCACATTTGTGGCATCAAATTGTGTTTCCTTTGCAGGGGCTGCTGCAATCAAGTATCGGCGATAAAAGCGGGATTGTTCCTCACAATGGCATGCTCTACATACCCGCAAATACAGTGCATAAATCCATAGCGATTACAAATACACAGTTTTTGGCGATTTACCTTAATCCCGACAAATATGTTCAGTATGGAGACAAACCAAAATCCTGTCTGGTAACGCCATTTATTAAAGCATTAATACTGCTTCTATTTGAAAACGAGACGCTCACTCAAGCAGAGTCCAATATCACACATTTGCTAACGGTATTGCGAGATCAGATCGAGATCGCAAACCGTTATGAAATACCTTTGCTCATACCTACCGATAAACGTCTTTTATCCATTTTCTTACAGCTTAAAGAGCAACCGGATTTACCATTTACGTTAAAGGAGTGGGCAACAAAAGTGGGCGCTTCTGAGCGCACTTTGTCGCGATTGTGCTCAAGAGAGTTTTCCCAATCATTTTCACGGTGGAGACAAAATGTGAGGTTAGTTTTATCTTTGCAATTGTTAGAGTCGCAAAAGAGCATACAGGAAATTGCTATCGAGTTGGGGTACGCTTCTGACTCTGCGTTTGTGCAAGCGTTTAAGAAATTGTTTAACCAAACACCCAGAAAATACCGAATTGCCAACTTACAGCACAACGTAAATTTATTTTGAGCAACTTCTGCTGCTTGCTCGTGACTTGCGCTAGAGACGAAAGTATCTTATCGCGAATGCTTTTAAGTTCTTCCCGCTTTATGTAGTCTAGGTGGGATTTGATTATTGGAGGCATTTCGCGATGTTGCGAATTCTTTTATGTGCTAGCTTAGGATTAGCACCAAGTTTTGGGTTGGTTGCCAAAGAGGTAATGACCCCTGACAAGCTTTGGCAAGTAAAGCGCGTGAGTGCGCTTGGGTTATCTAAAGACAAAACCCATGTGATTTATCGAGTTACAACGCCTAGTGTTGAAAACAATGACTTTGATAGCAAAGTTTATCAAGTGCCGTTAAAGGGTGGGGTGTCCCAGCTTTTAAGCGCGTATCAAGGGATATTGTCAGACGACAACATTTCGCCAGATGGCAGCAAAAAACTATTTCATGACACCGTCAATGTTGAAGCTGTGTTGGCGACGGATAGACATAAAGCACTTACGCAAGCAGATGCTTATGTATTTGATGATTTAAATTACCGCCATTGGGATACCTGGAAAGACGGCAGTGTTAAACATGTGTTCTATCAGGACCTGACTACTGAAGAAAAAGTCGACATCATGAAAGGGATGCCTTTTGATAGTCCGACGTCACCATTTGGTGGTTCAAGCGATTATGTTTGGGGCCCTAAAGGTGAAAATATCTACTACGTCAGTAAAAAGCTGACTGGCGCAGAATATGCGAGCAGCACCAACACAGATATTTATCGTTATAACTTAGCCAGTAAGAAAACCACCAATCTAACCGAGCAAAACTTGGGTTATGATAAAAGCCCTGAGTTCTCATCGACAGGGTTGCTGGCTTTCTTACGTATGGATGAAGCGGGTAACGAGGCGGATAAAAATGACATTATCGTTAAGTTGGGTGACAGAGAAGTCAACTTAACTGCGCATTGGGACGGCACGGTAAGCAGTTTTGAGTGGAGTCACGATGGCAAGCATATTTATTTTATTGCACCAATTGACGGGACAATCCAGCTATTTCAAGTAGCGGTGAGCAGCAAAACCAAAGCCAATCCAAAAATTAAGCAGCTAACTAAGGGCATGTTTGATGTAAATAGCATTGTCGCTGCCTTAGATGATCAGTTAGTTGTTACTCGTAATAGCATGAATCAAGCAAAAGAGATCTTCCGCTTTGATCTGAATAGCAAAAAGCTTGTTGCGCTGACAAATGTGAACGAGGCGTTTTATGCTGATTTGGATTTACCTAACGTTGAAAAGCGAATGGTGAAGACAAAAGACGGCGAAGACATGCTAACTTGGGTTATCTACCCACCTAATTTTGATAAGCGTAAGCAATATCCAACGCTGTTATACCTTCAAGGTGGTCCACAGTCGCCGTTATCTCAGTTTTATTCCTTCCGCTGGAACTTCCAAGTGATGGCATCACAAGGCTACATTGTGGTTGCGCCAAACCGCCGTGGTATGCCAGGGCACGGTGTGAAATGGAACAAAGATATCAGCCAAGATTGGGGTGGTAAGGTAATGCAAGATTACCTTGACGCAATCGACGATGTTGCGAAAGAGTCATACGTTGACAACAAACGTATCGCGGCAGTTGGTGCAAGTTTTGGTGGTTATTCTGCGTTTTACTTAGCTGGCAATCATGATGGCCGCTTCAAAACTTTTATCGCGCACTGTGGCATTTTTGATTTGCGCAGTATGTACGGCACAACCGAAGAAATGTTCTTTGTGAACAACGAATTGGGTGGCGCGTACTGGGAGCAAAACAATGCGGCCATCAGCAAAGCATACAATCAGTTTAACCCAATCAGCTATGTGGATAAGTGGGATGCGCCTATGTTCGTGATCCATGGTGGTAAAGACTACCGTGTACCGCTGAGCCAAGGGATGCAAGCTTTCCAAGCTGCTAAACTACGAGGCTTGAAAAGCCGTTTTCTTTATTTCCCTGAAGAAAACCACTGGGTACTGACACCGCAAAACGGGATAGTCTGGCAGCGTGAATTCTTCAAGTGGTTAGAAGAAACTTTATAATTGATGTCACTACTAGTTAAGAAAATGCCAGATCGCACAGTGTGTAGTCTGGCATTTTTGTTTTGCAGTGTAACCTTGGTGCTGTGCTAGTATTGTTGTGCCCAAAAGTTGAATTAGTCAAAGGAAAATAGAAGGAAAAATTAAATGATTAAAAGGATAATAAGTGGTTTTTGGTTACTTATGTTGGCTGTGAATACACAGGCAGCTGAAGAAGCGTTAACGATTGATAGTGTAGTGCCTAACAATATGGAACTGGCTTTTCCGAATGATGCCAATATTTACCCAGATATCAGTGACTTCAAGGTACTTAACGCGGTACTGATGAGCAACGAAAACGGTGAACGCTGGGCAATGATCACGATTAAAAATCAATCGAGCGGGCGTCGGACATTAACACAAAAACACCTGCTGGCACTAACAGCTAACGGGCAAAGGATCGCGCCGATGAAGCTTTCTGAAAGCTTTGATGGCGGAGAAACGCTTTCACTCACACTGGCTTTCGGTGAGAACAAGTTTCCGTTGCTTAACGTGTATACGCGAAATTAATAAGCCTTAGTAGCATCACTTTTTACAACCATAGTCACTGTGCTAAACGTTGCGACTTAGGTAACCATGTTTGTTAGCACCTGATATTTAGCCTCTAACAAACTCCGATAGATCCACATCAGCAATTCATCAATTAAAAATAAGCAATGCATCAAGTTTTAAAAGTTTTTATTTCATAAGCTTACCCAAAAATGGAGAAAAGCATGAAAATACTTTTAAAAAGTTTGATGTGGTTAAATTGCGCGTTGTTTGCGTTAGTTACTCACGCTCAGATAGCCTCAAAATTACAGCATATCACTGTGAGTTCAAAGTTAGTGGGAGGGCCTGTTGATGTACAAATATATTTGCCTTTTGATTTTGATGTTAACCGAAAAGAGCCATACTCAACGCTTTATACAACTGCGGGAGAGAGCCGTTTTGATGTACTGAAAGCTGAAGTGGACTGGCTGAGTCACACTAGTTTTTCACCTATCCCGCAACTTGTGATCGTGCGAGTGCCCAAATTGAGTTTTGCTGGGGCTGACAAGTTATCTGACCAAGCGTATTTTGCCTTGCTAGCCCGCGTGTTAGCAAGTGAAGTTGAACCAACATTAATACGGCAATTTAATCTTTCGCCGTTTAAAGTCATTGAAGGGTACTCAAGCAGGGCGGCGATTGCCTTGAATTTATTAGGAGAAATGCCCGGGTATTTCCAAGGTGCAATATTGTCTGCGCCAATTTGGAATCACCTCCCCAAGCTACTAAAAGAGGATATTAGTGACAGCATCACCAAGGGCGAACTTACCAATAACCTATATATCAGCCTTGGCAGCTTTGATGAAAATAGACCGTTTTTTGCTGCGCTCGCCGTTTCAAAACGACACCAACACCTGATGCTAGAAGACTTAAGTCAATATCATTATCATGTTGGCGCACAGCTAGCGCTAAGACATGGATTACAACATATTCTTGGTGCAATAAAGCTTCAAGATTATGCTCAATTTGAAAAATTAGGTCTAAAGGGGTTGCGAGAATATCACCAAAAACTAGAACAGCGCTATGGGTACTCGATTGATATTAAGGCCAATCAGCTTGCTCTAGGGCAATATTTATTCGCGCAAGGCAATACAGCACTTGGAAAAAACGTGCTTGATGAACTACTTGCGACTATGCCTAACTCTGTAATTTACAATTTACGTTATGGACAGACTCTTTTGAATGCGGGCGATACAACACAAGCAACACTTCAGCTAAAGCGTGCCTTGCTGCTAGCAACAGAGCAAAAAAATGAAGAAGCCAAGCAGTATATTGAACAAGTATTGTCTCGGCTTTAGCGTTATTAAGAGTAATATAAAGGTGGCGCACATGTGTGAGCCACCTTTATATTAGCGGTTTTCTGGTTCTGTTATTTTTACTTTAACTTGGTTTGCGCTAAGTGTTTTTGGTGAGTCAGCTAAAACCTTAAAAGGATGTAGTTGAACATCTGTGATCAAGCGAGTCTGCTCGTCGGATTTGCCCAATGTATCCAAAACTTGCGTGTTGATGTTATAGCGCCAGATAGTCGCCTGTTTGTCGGGAATAATCAGCTCATTCCCACGTAGGTAAAAACGCCAATGCAATGTGATTTTGTTTGTTATTGGCTGTGGTTTGAGCGAATTGTTGACGAGTACTTTTAAGTTTGGCTCATCTGGTGTGGCTATATAGACAGTACCGTTTTGCTGTATTTGTGCCCAGTGAACCTGCCCCTGATAAAGTGGCTGTTTATGGTTGGTTACAGGGTCGAAAAGTACTAGCTGTTCATCGCCAAGATCATTGATGAGAAGGTAGTTACTTCCTTTTATTTCAATTGATTGCATTATAATTTGCTTTTCAAATAAAGCAGGAAAAACTTCAACGCCAGTGACTAAATTGATTTTCAGTAAACTTTGTTTTGATGCTGCCCACAATTGTTTACCATCGGCTGTCCAAACAAAAGACGAAATATGTTTGTTATGGGTGAGCGGGATCTCTTGCTGTTCTTGCTTTAACCAAACTTCATTGGTGCCTGTACGATTAGAGAGAAATGCAATGGCATTTCCACTTGGTTGGAATTGCCCTGATAGCTCGTCGTAGTGGCTGATTGTAAGTCGGCTTGTAGAGAGGTTGTCTTGAATATTAATCTGCTTTTGTTCTCGAACTAGTGTCGCTAAATAGCTATTACCTTTAATGTATTCAGTGATGTAAAACGATTCTGAGCCGATTGCCGGAATGGCTTGTACAAGCTTGAGGTTTTGAAAAATATAGAGCGCAGATGCGGTTGAAAGTATGTGTGTTGTATCTGGCCCTTCTACTAACATCAACGAACGGTCTAATTCTACATCAGACAATTTTTCTTGTTGAAGAAGAAAAAGCTCGTTTTCTTTGCTAATCATATAACTAGAGAGATAAGCCTCTTCATCTGGATCTTGGGTGAGTAAAGTAAGTTGATCCTCATTAAATGAGGACGCTAAAATTGTTGCTGCTATAGGTAAAGAAGTAAATGTGACTGAGTCTGAGTGCGGAGTAAAAAGGGCATACTCGTTATTGGCGATAAGTAACACTTGATGACCAACCCAGTAGGCTTGCCGCACTTCGTTATTTAAGCAAGGAGAGATCACTTTTCTGGCAGCAAATCTTGGTAACACGACGATAGCTTGATGACACTTAGCTTGTGATTTTGTTTTGCGTGTTTCAATGAGTACTGCTTTTTTACCCTCTTTGTTAAGCTGAGGTTTGCCAACAAAATCCAATGCACGGGTAACTAACTTAGTTGTTTGGAAATCCAAATCCTTTACTTTTAGTTCCGCTGCTTGCGGTGTTCTGGCCACATATAATAACCTTCTACCTGAGGTGAGTGTCGCAGTGCTTTCCAACTCCAATCCGTAACTTACAGGTGTAACCTCTGAAAGTTGGAAATTAGCTTTTGGCATAGTTGAATAGCTAAACAATATACCGAAGAGGATGATGAAACCAGCGAAATAGAGAGCACAGGTTCTCAGCTTTTGGCTTAAATTAGTATGCTGCTCCCCAACCTGTAAACGATAGCCCTTTTTATGAAAAGTCTGGATAATACGTTTATCACTATCTCCAAGTAGTTTTCTAAGCTGAGCGATGCATCGTTGAAGGGCATTTGGGGCGACGACGGTATTTTGCCATACAGAATTAAGTAGGTGCTCTTGCGTAACAAGCGTGCCACGATGTTGATACAGTATTTCAAGTACTGCCAGCACCTTAGCCTCTAATTTGATTGTCTCATCAAGGTAGGTAAGTTCACCCGTGGCTAAGTCTAGCTTACGGTTATTGATTGTTATCATTATTATTTAGGAGCAGCAGTCGATACAGCTAGTCTATCTTGTATTGGATATAAAAATAACCCATCAAGGTTTATTTCACTTTATTAACTGAGCCATTATTTAGAAAATTGGATCACTGGGGCACTGGTTCATTTTGTAACGTAAACAGCCCCATATTACTAGCGCTTGGCAGCCAAACTGCTAACCGCGATTGCAGCGCTTGTTGATCCAAGTTTAGGTGGTTAGCGCTGTAGGTTACCGCTTCTTGATAGCGTAGCGGTTTGTTTCTCAGATGTAGTAATAAGTCTGCTTGCCAGTCATTCAATACACTCATTTTGATGCGATATTGTTGGCGCGATATTGCAATATGCGTTTGCTCAGGCGTTGGCAAGGTGTACGGCTTTGCTTGCTCAAGCTGGGTTATAAGCGGCAGCAAAGGGTAATCGGTTTGAATAAGCTGTACTGATTCTGGCACCGAAATGACAAAATTTTCTGCGATACCGCAAAGGAGCTCAATCTCGTTTATTACTGCAGTTGATTGCTCGGTTTCCGGTCCTGGTTTTAACAGTGCAAGCGCTTTGGCTCTTTCAAACTTAGCCAGCTCTGAAGGCAAGCTAAACATAGCTTGCTGGTGGGCATTAAAATCACCGGTGGGTTTTGTGTGTGCTAAAAAATCAGCGAAGCGCGAGCCTAGTTGATGTAGTGTCCAAGACTTAGAGGGTAAGGTGACGATAAAGGCTTTGGCGAAGGTGTCGAATACTTCGTCGCCCATAAACTGGCGAAGTAGTGCAAACTCTCCTCGAAGACATTCGACTAAACGCATCACATAGCCTGCAGCATAGATGTCTACTCTTCTCATGGCTCCCAGTGTTTTACTACTTTTTACACAGTCATGCAGCGTTAAACCTTGCGGATTTGCAGCGGTATTGAGTTTTTGTGGTAGGTCGCCTCGCACCATTAAAACGGTGCTAAGCCACTGCTGAGTTTGCGTTAAGTCTGGCGTTTTCATTATGTTAATTCTGCTCGCTCTTTGACGATTGGAGTTGACAGCGCGTTGGTGTTAGTAACTGTATCTTGCTTTGGAATATGCCCTGCCAGTACCAGTTTTGCTTTGCTTAACTCATCAACGAGTTCAGGAAAGCTGGGGATATTGGCATCCCATTCAAGTAAGGTAGACACGCCACCCGTTAACTGCTGCGCCAGTTGGTAAAGCTGCCAAACCTTGGCGGGCACTGGTTGGTCATGGGTGTCTATCAAACAATCACCGCAGTCGCTAGGACCGGCTAGATGGATTTGAACGATGTGCTCATGGGGGAGTTGACGAATAAACGCTTCAGCGTCAAAACCATGGTTAAAGCTACTAACAAAGACGTTGTTTACATCCAATAGCATGCCGCAGCCTGTTGCGGTGACTAACTCACTAAAGAACTCGCTTTCAGTGAGGGTTGAATGTTGAAATTCAAGGTATGTTGATGGGTTCTCAAGCACCAAAGGTCGCTCTAAAAAATCCTGTACTTGGTCAACACGGTTGATAACGTGTTGTAGGCTTTCGTCAGTTAATGGCATAGGTAGGAGATCGTGACTATTCAAACCAGCAACGCCTGTCCAACACAAATGATCGGAAATAAGCTGTGGCTGAACGAATTCACTTAACTCCTTGAGCTTGCCTAAGTATTCAAAGTTAAGAGGGTCGCTGCTACCAATATTCATTGACACACCATGCATCACTAGCGGGTATTGTTCCTTTAACTGAGCGAGCACATGCCGACCATAGCCGTGATTATCTATATAGTTTTCACTGATGATTTCAAACCAGTCAACATCAAGCGATGCTCCGCGTTCCAATTGAGACATGATAAAGGGATAGTGCTGGCTTCTCAGGCCAACACCAAACCCTAAGTCGGTTAGTTTTTCGATAGCGGACGCAGCAAGCTGCTGCGTCCGAATTGGATTTGTCATGCTATCTTTCCTATCAAGTTGATGGAGGAAGTGCTAGACGAATATCTGAAGGTTTTGGCTTCTCTTTAGGTTCGCCATCTTCGTTCAATAAACCATTGGCATTGCAGTATGCTTGCCAAGCAATATCGTATACGGCATCCCCTTGTTTATAAGGCATAAGCACATGATCTGCAGATTGATCTGTTGGGGCTTGTTGGCCTTTCGGATAAGTGTAATCAATAGCAGAGAAGGTGTTATCTTTTAAGTTAAACTTAAATAGTTGCATATCGTATTCTTGGTCTTCACCAGAAAGTTCAGGGAAGAGTTGAGAGGCTGATATAGGCACGGCACACCCACCCAAGTTATTACACTTATTATCAGCAGGGGCACTTTTTGGCCCTGTTGATACGCTACCACCACAGCTACCGCCGGGCGTTGTGCTATGAACAAAGCCGCAACCACCTTGTGCTTTACAATCATTACTGCCTTTACAACTGTGATATACCTCAGGAGGTGGTAAGTCATTCGAACCTATGTTGGTATAGCTCATTCCTTGGCAGGCATGATAAAGGGCGTTCGGATTTTGTGGGGCGATACCCGTTACTAAATCCGGCGCAATTCCCGTGGTTGCCCAGCAAATCGAGATCCTATCGCCAGAGCCACCCATCGCAGGGCCCGGAAATTCACTGGTTTTACCAGACCAATAACGATCAAGTGCAGTAGTTAGACCTTTAATTGTGCCTACCGCAGATTGACTGAATAATTGATGCGTATTGCCAATATTTGATGAGAGTTTAAGGTTGTTAAGCGCTTTTACTACACTGCTGACGCAAGGTAGATTTGGGTTTTGCTTAGCTGCTTCATCATCGCCGTTGGGGTCCAATAACGCCTCATTCCAGCTATTACCCTCAGCAAACCAAGTTGACCAAGTCATGTAACGTTCGTCTGGTTGACTTGAAGACTTCTCAAAGTCGACAATGAGCCTCATGGTATCGGTAAATATTTGAAAGTGATCTTTGTATTTATTAGTGATCCGCGCACACGCCGAACCGGAAATTGGACCCTCACCGCAGCTTGCGGGATAATCCGCCTTCAATGCTTCTGCACTAGGTTGAAACTTCTCTTCTACGGTGCTGAGGTGGGGATCATCCGCTTCATCCGCTTTCGCTGCTAGGAGGTTTTGTGCCCATTTCTCATCAGCCCAGCGTTTACAAATCATTTCTGCCACACCATCACCTTCACCTTGATCAGTAATGGCATTTACATTATTCATTAACGCTTCTTTTAATACAGTATGATCTTCTTTTACGTTGAGAGAGCCCTTAATACCTGGGAATTGTGGCTGATAATCTTTATTACCAGGGCGCTCATTAAAATAGTCGCGCTGAATGGTTGCATAGTCGAGCAAGCTTGTGCCATCGTCATACTGGATCTGGATATAATCCCAATAGCTGAGGTACATGTGTCCAATCGAGCCAAACAGCGGCAGGTTTTTCTCAGTGTAATCTGGTTTCCACCAGTCATAAGGTGCCTGCTCAAAATATTTTGGCCGTTTTGTGTCTTTGTTTGGTTCTAAATATTGCTCTTGGATAATTTTCTTTGCGTTTTCTTCCGTTTCTTCAATCAACATAAAGAGTAGTGTCTGCTCTTTGTTGAGTTCAGTGGCATTAACGCGTAGATCTTGTAACGTTTTACCTGGGAAAATTTGTTTGAAGTAAGCTTGAATCTCAGGGCTCAGTTGCGACAAGTCTTTGGTACAGTCAGCAAAGTCCAAAATATGTGGAATACCACTTTGGTTGTTGTAGCATTTCCAACCATAGTTTTCATCAATCAATGCCGGACTTGTAAAGCTTGGTGTGAGTCCCAACTTACTTGCCATATTGGAAGCAAGCTGTAAATGGAGCATTTCTTCAATGAAAACACTATATACGCCATTAAAAACTTGCTGATTGATAGTTAATCTAAACTTATCCGACAAATCGCTGGGTTTACTATCACTAACTAACGTATTTATATCGAATAACGGCGCGAGATCAACGTCATATTGACTACGGCGCTCTTCCGGGATATATCCAGCTGTTGGACCAAGTCCTGGCCAATAACGTCCTGGATAAAGGTTTGATGAATCAGCGATCGCATGGGTGCCTTGAATGGAATAAAGGCCTGTCATGTATAAAGGGATAGTGAATAATTCTACATTTATTGCGGCTTGTGCTATTGCCCTAAGGCAAGATAAATCAGCGTTCTTGTATTTGCTTGCGCGTGCTTTTATTTGCTTCTTTTGTGTACTGCTGAGGATGATGTTGGTGTTGAGCTCTTTGTTTATTTTTAAAGGCTGACTCTCTTTATTCTGCACATTCATAGCTTGCTCCTTGATGACGGTGGACTTGCTGCATTTTTTCGCCTAATAGCCTGTAGTATTGGATATATATGTCGAACTATTGCAATTAAGTTAATAAAGTTAAGTGATTGGTTCAGGTGAAAACACCACTCTCTTTAGAAAGTAGCTGTAAAAGTAAAAAAAGGCGATTACACAAGATTACGGGGTGGGGATTATATGTTGTGTCTAAACGTAGATCGTTATTAGAAGTGAGTAATCAATAATTACTCACTGAATTTAGCTAGCAAGTCTTACCGTTCGCAATAGTAACCAGGATCCGGTACTGGGAATTCAGGCAAACGTTCACAACCTTCAAACTGTACCTGTGGCGATTCGAAAAGAGGTGCGCTTCGATACTTACCTTTGACTGAAAAGCTACTCGGTGCCGTAATTATCCGAGGTTTTGGAGCAAAGTTTATGTCGAAACCATCCGCCACCGCTTCATAGGTCATAGCCCAGTTTGAAAATAATTGAGGGCTATTCAACCTATACATCGAGTCAGCTTTATATACATCAAACCATTTACGAGCCAAAATACTTTGACCTGACTTCAAAATGATAAGAATACGGTTATCTTTAATGTGATTTATATTATATAAATTATTTATTTCAAACTCTAACTTGGATGCATCTATATTTGAAAGGTTAATTCGACCATATTGATCGAAAATTTCTGGTGCAAAAGTTTGAATAATTGAGTTGGATGAAGAGGAACCACCAATAATAACTTGGCATTGAATAGACACTCTGCCTTGAGCGTGCTCTGCATTCGCTGTCATTTTACATCCGGATTAGTGCAACTAATAAATTTGCAGCGATAATTGAGTTTCTAAATTTACAATTCATAAAATATCCTTTTTAATATGAAATTAGTACTGCAAGGAGGAGATTAGTTAATGTGTGCAAAAAGATCAATTTTAATTGTTGTTTTATTTTTTCTTATTAGTTCTGGTTGCACTTCAATAGGTCGAAGTGTTATGAGTAAATCATTGAAATATGAGTTAAAACTAGTTATCGACACAGAGTTGATAAATGTCAAAAAAATTGAAAGGAAATTAAAAAAAGGTGAGTACACGTTGACTTATGACTTTTATCCAAGTGATATTTCAATCAAGGATGACATTGATATGAATGTTGAAATTAATGGTATCAGTGCCGGTTACAAAATAGTGAGAGAAGAGCAAGCTCGGGCTCTCGACTTGAGCGGGCAGCTAACTCTCTTGATCCCCGGTTTTGCCGTGGATAAATCACTACTGACTTCCTACGCGATTTGGTTTTCCTCATTGGGATCAGATGTCATTGTAATGGACTTGAAAAGCGTTGATGAAACTACATTTTCGTTTGGTAGTAAATTGGTCGACTATTATCCTGAATTATCCTCTAATTATAAGTCAGTCAATGTTGTCGGATTTTCTATGGGCTTTCTACCGGCATTGCATATAGCTCAAAAGTATAACCCTAGCAATTTGATTGGTGTGGCACCATTTTTAATTAGGGAAGACTTAAATGTTGCTGCCTCAAAAACGGTTTCATATATTGAGTACTTGCCGCAAGGATTAATCGATAAGGTGATAGAGTCATATTTAATTGAAAATGATTTGCAAGAGTACTTCTCTGATGGACTCGAAGTTGTTAATTATTATGAAAATCTATTAGTAATTAATTCAGGTAAAGATGATGTACTTCCAGAGTCAAGCAAGCTGGTATTAAAAAATCACTGTGCACAACAGTTTTTTATACCTAACTATCAGCATCATTTACTTGCATCAACGCCGACAAATGAAACAACAAAGCTACTCGTACAATTTTTGGGAGATCTATCGCGTAGAGGTAGGAATAAAGATTGTTCGAAAATATAAAAGGCTGATTGCTCAGCCTTTTATATTTTTATAGGAATTAGAACTTAGACGGCGCAGGAGGCACTGTCAGTGTTTTCTTCGGGCTATCTTTTAACTCTTTCAACAGCTCCTTCACTGCACGCTCGACAGAAGGGTCTTTACCGGCATGAACAAGCTCTGGTCTATCGATCACTTCGATATCAGGGCTCACACCCTCGTTTTCGATGATCCAATTGCCTTCGTTATCTAGAATTCGGAAGGTTGCAGCGATAACCTGACCTCCGTCAACAAGACTTGGATTCCCCGAGATACCGATAAGGCCACCCCAAGTGCGAGTACCAATCAGTTTGCCAAGACCTGCCTGACGGAAGTAGTAAGGTAGGGCATCACCACCCGAACTTGAATAACCATTGATAAGCATGGCTTTTGGACCATCGTGGGCAAATTGTGGAGTTTTTGTTGGCTCAACACCACGGCGTTTCCAATAGTTAAGTGGCTTACGAGCAAGCCAAGTGATCATGTGCTCAGGGATAAAGCCGCCGCCGTTATAACGGTCGTCGATGATCAGCGCATCTTTGCTCGTTTGTGGCATAAAGTTCTTAAATAATGAACGGTTACCATCATAATGAGTATTTGGTAGGTGAACGTAGCCAATCTTACCGTTTGATAATTTATCCACGTAGTCAGCACGTGATTGAACCCATGCCATGTAACGCAAGCCTTGTTCGCTGGCAACAGGTTTTACCGTGGTTTTCCAGCTATCATCAGCGCTTGGTGATTTACTCAATACCAACTCAACTTGCTCGCCTTGGGTGTTTTCAAGTAGCTCGTAAAAGTTAACCACGTCTTTTACCGAGCGACCATTTACCGAGATGATGTAATCACCCTCATTGGCATTCACGCCGGTTTCATTGAGTGGTGAACGGTAGTCTTCATGCCAGTTCTCACCTTTGTAGATACGCTCAATTTTAACGTAGCCAGACTGATGAGCGCTTATTTCTGCGCCAAGTAAACCATGCTTTTTGCGCTCGGCTGTTGGCGCATCACCAGATTGTACGTAGATGTGACCTGCGTTGATTTCACCCGCAATTTCACTGAGTACATAGTCTAAGTCGCTACGGTGTGCGACAGCGCTGGCAAGTGGTTGATACTTCTCCAAGATAGCATCCCAATCTTGACCATGGTGATGTTCGTCGTAGAACCAGTCGCGTAATGTGCGCCAGCCTTCTACATACATTTGTTGCCATTCAACTTTCGGGTCGATTTTCAGTGTCATCTTAGATAAATCAAGCTGACTGGCTTTTAAATCTTGCTTTGGCTTTGGTGCAATTACACTGAAGTTGTTACCAGCGCGAGCGATCAGGTGCTTACCGCCAGCAGCAACCTTATAACTGCTTACGCCTTCGGCGACGGTTTCTAGTTTGCTATCTGGCTCTGTGCCGAGGAGCTTTAGTGCACCGCCTGTTAAGGTTAGTACGCCTCCTTCAACACCTGTAAGCGAACCGTAATTACCTGCTGGGGCTGAGAGTGATACAACCCGTGACATAAAGCCGTTGGCCTCAATGCGATTTGCTTGTTTGTCGCTGTCCTTTTTCGTTTCATCGTCTGATTGAATGCTTAACTCATCACTTTCAAAGGCATTAAGCGGCTTGATCTGACTATTCACCGCAACGCTATAAATGCGCGTGGCATTATTAAACATATAATCAAATTCATAGCTGCTAAAGGTGAGGTTATAGTCGCGCTCAGAAGTGAAATAAATGTAGTTACCGTCAGGAGAGAAAGTAGGGTTACGCTCACTGGTCATGTTGTCAGTCAGTCGAGTGACCTTTTTATCCTCAGTGTTATAGTGCCAAAGCGAGGCGTAGCGGTTTTCATTGTTTTTAACAAAAACAATATCTTCACTGTTTGGCGACCAAGTATATTCAGTTAGACCATCTTCGTCGTATTTGGCGGTGTCAATTTTATGCATATCGCCAGATTTCGCATCAACCCACCATAGCGTGTGGTTTTTATCTGCGAAGAGTAGTTTGCTGTTATCAGCGGACCAAATTGGTGTAAAGCGCCAGATGGTACCATTGTCAGTTAACTGGATGGTTTTGTTGTTATTTGCTCTATCTTTGAGATAGATCTCATATTCACCTGTTTTATCGCTCATGTAGGCAATATAACGGCCATTCGGTGACCAGCTTGCTTCAATTTCACGACCTTCTGGTGTGTAAGAGAGGTTACGAGTTGGACCCTGTTTTACTGGGACTGAGAATAACTCACCACGGGCAGTAAACAATGCACGCTTACCATCGTGTGATATATCCATAGAATCAATAAAGTCGCTAACGTTTTTACTATATGGCATGGCATATTGACGTACACCTGCTACATCGATTTTTAGCTTTTTAGTTGTTTTTGTCGCTTCGTCAAAGCGATATAAGTAACCGCCATTTTCGTAGACAATGGCATCTGGCCCGGCTGAAGGCCACAGCACGTCAAAGTCTTTGTGGTCAGTCATTTTAACCGGTGACTTGCCATCGCGATATTTATAAAGGTTGAGCGTGTAGTCACGATCAGACACAAAGTAAATACTGTCATTCACCCAAGTTGGTTGTTGATCGGTGGCTTTGTCAGTGGTGAGTTGTTTGGACGTATTGTTTTCAAGGTCGTAAATCCATACATCCTGAGCTCGACCACCACGAGAGCGCTTCCAAGTTCTAAACTCTCTGTCGATTGGTGTGTAAACATACTTGCTACCATCAGCGGAAAGCATACCACCACCCGTTTCTGGAATGGCCATCGGCTGCTCAAGTCCACCTTCTACTGGTACCATATACGGGCGACCCATACGTTTGCCCCATGGTGTGCGATTTGCTCTAAAAACGATATGTTTACCATCGGGTGTCCAGTCCATCACGCGATAGTCGAACCCACCGCGAGGAGGCATTTGACCAACATCGTTGTAGTAAGTGAGTTGCTTTAATCCTGAACCATCAGCATTGATCACATAGATTTGGCGGCTGCCATTATACTCGGCGGCAAAAGCGATTTTGCTGCCATCTGGAGAGAACTTAGGGAAGGTCTCAAAACCAATATGGTCTGTTAGACGCTGACTTTTACCTGTGTTGGTATCTGCAATATATATGTCGCCAGCATATACAAAAGTGACTTTATCTTTGTGGATATCTGGAAAGCGGAGTAGGCGAGTATCTTCGGTCTGATACGCCGAAACAAAAGGCGCGGCTGCCGCAGCAATGGCGAGCACGAGTGTTTTTATCTTCATCATAATATAGGCATTTCCGTTATTATTTTGATACATAATAACGATTGATAAGTGAAATGCACCCAATTTAGATGAGTAGCTTGTTTCAAAATGTGAAAAAACACCCCACCGCGGAGTGTGGTCGCGATGAGATGTTGAGTAGTTGGGGGAGGTACAGATGTACCTCAATCATGTGTTGATTTAGAACTGAGCAACAAAAGTTAGGTTGCTTGTTTCACCGCCGTCTGTGTCAACCACACTGCCTTTAAGGTAGTAAGTGTCGTTGAAGAAGTATTTAGCTTCTACTGCTAAGTCTGAATCATATGAACCTAGACCAAGCGCAAAGTTGCGAGTGAAGTAGTAGTTTGCAAGTACGTTTGTTACAGAGTCATCTTCAAAATCTGTATCAACACGGTTGTGCTCTACGTCGATTGTGAAGTAGCTTTCACCACCTACGTGCATGAAGTAACGTGCACTTAGGTTTAGATAATCAAATTCGTCTTCAGTTTCAACAGTGAAACCAATGTAATCTGTAGAATTTAGTTCGTGGTTGTACTCAGCTTTGAACCAAGTTACGTCACCAATTTCAAACTCTTCGTGGCGAACGCTTAGTTTTAGGTTGTCGTTGTATAAGTAACCAAAACCGACAGAGTAATGGTCGTCAGCCTCACCAAGATCAGCGATGCTACCAGTTACAAACCATTCTTTAGTAATGAAGCCTTCACCACGCGCTGAGAAAGCATTTGAATAATCATCGTTAAAGTAACTTACGCCTACATTGCTGTCCGTATCAAGGTAGCCAAAGTCATCCCATACGCCTACTGATTCTTGAGGTGCGAAGAAATAGCGAGAAGAAAGCATCAGTGCGCTGTTGTCAGAGCCATCATAATCTGTATAACTAGCGGTGTTGAACCACTCTTTTTGTACGTTACCAGTGTTAGCCTGAGCTGCTGCTGAAACAAGTAGTGAAACAGCTGCGATAGATAGTAGTTTTTTCATAGTCATCCCTTTAATTTCCATATATTGAGCTACATCGACTCAACGGCGCGCATGGTAGTATTAGAAATCTGAACGGAAGCTGACAATAATGAAAAAAGTTTGGATATTGGCAAAAAAGCTGAGACTTAATTATGCTTTTTGTTTATGAGATAAACATAAAGGAAGTGAAAATGAAAAATTCATTTCACGGTATATCAATAGGCACTGAGCGCTTTGGAGATAATATTTATCTCACACTTAAGCCTACAGGTAAACTCACTCATGAAGATTATGTTGTTATTACACCAATAATCGAGAGTGCACTGAAAGCGGTAACATCGCCTAAAATCTATGCATTTCTTGATGCGACTGATTTTGAAGGCTTGGAGCCAAGAGCCATGTGGGATGACTTCCAATTCGCCTTTGAGCATAGCACTGAATTTGCCAAAGTAGCAATATATGGCGGTAAAAATTGGCATCGACTTGCTGCAACAATAGGTAACTGGTTTGTTACTGGTAAAGTGAAGTATTTTGATGATAAAGAAGATGCACTGAATTGGCTTAAAGAGCGAGACTGACTAAAGTTGAATTAAATTCATGATTTTTGCATTGTGGCTCGAGATGCTAGTCACATCTGCAAAAAGTGGATTATTCAACCTATCATCAGTATAGTGAATTAACACCATTGGCTTTTGTCATAACGGCTTAGGAGCTTCGACTGTGAAAAAAATACTGATCACTGGTGCAAACCGCGGTATTGGACTTGCGTTAACTAAAACCTATCTGCAGGCTGGCTGGCACGTATTAGCAACTTGTCGAGACCCGCTTATTGCTTCAGAACTTAACTCTCTCGCGCCAACTTTTCCTGAGCTCCAAGTGTTTGCCTTAGATGTGACCAATTACGACCAGATGGAAGAATTAAGCGAGAAACTGGCGCCTGTAGCTATAGATATCGTTATCAACAACGCGGGTATATATGGGCCGAAAGACTATGCGTTTGGTGAAACCGATATAGAAGCGTGGCGAGAAGTTATGGAGGTTAATGTCTTTTCCACCATGCGACTTGCTGAACTATTTTACACCCATCTTTGCAACGGTAATGAAAAGATTTTTGCGGCCATTTCCTCTAAGGTCGGCAGTCACACCATGAATACCAAAGGTGGCGGCTATATCTATCGCAGTTCGAAGGCTGCGCTAAACTCAGTGGTAAAGAGCTTGTCTAATGATTTACTGAGTGAGGGGATCCGAACTGTTGCGCTTCATCCTGGTTGGGTTCAAACGGAAATGGGGGGCCCCAACGCGTTAATTACCCCGGACGAGTCTGCAAATGGGATCTACTCCGTGTTATCACACTTTGTGGATGCACAAAGCGGTGGCTTTTACGACTATAGCGGTGACGCTATTCCTTGGTAATAAACTGACAACTAATCTGTGCTTACACGAGAAATAAAAAATTTTGGTTACTTAATGAGGAAGGTACGTTGCGTAGCGTCCACATAGTAGTAAAGGAATGTGCATACAGTGGTAGAAGTTCAAAGTTTAGTCTTCACGCGTCGTGATGGTGAAGTGAATCGAGCTGTATTAGATAAGCTTAGTCTCAGTATTGCTGCTAAAGAACAGGTCGCTATTGTTGGTGATAGCGGGTCGGGTAAAACGACACTTATCCATCTGATTGGTGGTTTGTTAAAGCCCGATAGCGGCAGTATTATTATTGATGGCCGGGATATTACTCAGTTTAATGATATTGAACAGGCGCTCTACCGTCGCAAGTTAGGGATGATATTTCAACACTATCAATTGCTTGCACCTTTATCCGTCTACGACAATATTGTTTTTCAAGCACAGCTCAATCAATTGAACCCAAAGCAAAGCGATGTTGATGCGCTGGCAGAGCGTTTGGGGATTTTACATAAATTAACGGCCTTGCCTCAGCAATTGTCAGGTGGTGAGCAGCAGCGAGTTGGTATCGCACGTGCCATGATCAACAAGCCTAAGTTATTGCTGGCCGATGAGCCGACGGGAAACTTAGATGCTGCGAAAAGCGAAGAAGTGGTATTACTTCTGCGTGAGCTGTGTGAAGAGCAAGGCGTTAACTTGCTTATGGTTACACACAGCCAACACCTTGCTGACAGCCTAGATAGAAAAATCACCATTCAAAACAACCGTGCTTATGGCTAAAACGATGGAACGGCTGAGCGCGTTATCAGAAATTAGGCTGGTACTCACGGTGTTTATGCAGTTCTATAAAAGGCATCTTTGGTTGTTTTTGTTATTCGTTTTTGGCTTATCTTTGGGTAGTGCTTTACTTGGCTCAATTCAAGGACTAAATCAAGAAGCAACGGATCGTTACCAGCAAACCAGCGCACTTATAAATAATCCAATTAGTCACTTTGTTCGGCCAAGCGTAGGCCGCGAGATGTTGACTGGAGATGTATGGACGGCGCTGCGAAACGCAGGAGTCGTATCCGCTGAGCCAGTTTTGGAAGGTGTGCTGGTCGTGCCCAGTGAGAACAGGCTTCGCATTAAAGGGGTTAATACTTTGAAATGGCTTTCTCTACCTAAAGTGCAATCACAGGGAGATAAGTCAGGCAATCAAACTGCACCATTACAATTCGGATTTAATACAATTTACGTATCTGAGGAGATGGCCCAACATTTGTCGCTCAGAAGGCATGAAGTGATCAAGCTTCTTGATACGGATGTGCATTTCGCTGTTTTATCGGAACTTACTGGCGATGTTGCAATAGCCGATATTGCATTAGTTGACCATTTACTGAATTCAGCAGGTCGAATTAGTTATATAGAGATCTCAAATGCAGTATTGGATGAGGCAAAAGTTAGGCAGATTATTGGTGATAAAGCACAGTTGCAAAGTGCACAAGCGCAGTCTTTCGACTCGTTGTCGAAGGCGTTTTTCTTCAACCTGCAAGCGCTTGCATTCCTAGGCTACGTGGTTGGCGCTTTTTTAAGTTTTAACGCTATAAAGCTTTGTCTGCACGCAAGAAAAAAACTACATCAGCAACTCACACTACTTGGATGTATTCAAGCAAATGTAGTCGCAGCGGTAGTCATTGAGGTGCTCGTCTTAAGCTTGATTGCTGCATTGGTGGGCGCAGGTGTGGCTTTCCTAGGGGCGAACTTATTGGTGAGCGAGATCTCTATGGCGTTAGAGAGCCTATTTGCATTAGATAGGCGTTTACCGGTTAATTTCAGTTGGTTAGTCGTGCTGCAAGCATTTGTGTTAAACCTTTTGGTACTTGCAAGTGTGGCATATTGCCAAGTAAAGCCTCTTACTTTTTATAAATCTTGGCAGAGTAAAATAGTGAGTGGAAGTCTATTGGTTACGGCCGCTGGGTATTTTTATCTTGGTAGCGAAGCGCCATTTCATGCGCTTGGGTTGTGCGTTTGCTTACTGTTGCTCTTTTTTATGATAACACCAGTGGCACTGTGGGCTGCGTTTAAAGGTATTCCAACTCAGCATCCATTAGTCAAATGGATGAAAGCAGACAGTGTCGAGCAGATCAGAGTACTTGCAATCAGTGTTTATGCTGTGTTGCTTGCGGTTGGCACTTCCGTAGGGTTGCAAATTATGGTGAGTAGTTTTAGCTCAGCTTTGCAGATCCATTTAGATGATCGCCTTAGCGCAGATCTATATGTGCGGCCCAGTGAAGTCTCTGATGTGCAATATCAATGGCTCTTAAGCCAAAAGGATATTGAAAAGGCCGGTGTATTTTGGCGTGCAGAGATAAGTTATGGCCTGGGCTCACATCAACAAGGCACTCAATCAGCGAGCTTGATAAGCTTCGGTCGCTCTGGCGAACATCACTACAATCTTACGCTGCTTGCGGGAGCTGTACCTAATAACGAAGTGCTTTACTATGATGCGAATAAAAATGTGAGTGGGTGCCTTGCCAACGAGCCAAGCAAATTATTGTATGGCGTAAAGTTGGGTCAGCGTATTCGTTTGCAACAAGGCAAAAAGCATATTAACTGTGAGATAACGGGTTTTTATTACGATTATGGCGAACAGCGCGCGGTGTTCGTCGCTGTTAGTGACGCAATTGAAAACGCCGGGCTTAACTATGAAGCATATGGTTTTTCAATTGTTCTAAAGCCAGATATTGATACCGCTTTATTTAAGCAAAAGGTCATGCAGCAATTCCATTTAAACGACTCACAAGTGTTTCAAAATCAGCGCTTTAAACAATACGCTACGCGTTTGTTTGAACATACGTTTTACGCAACGCACGCGTTAAATTTAATGATAGTTGCTATCGCGCTATTTGGGTTGTGGGTATCATTACTGACTCTCGGCGCTAAGCAAATTCAACCTTTGGCCATCTTAAAAACATTAGGCGTTACCACTTGGCAAGCATTTGCTATTAAATTAGGGCAGAGCGCTGTTATTCTGCTTGTGAGTTTAGTGTTGGCGACGATACTCGGGGGAATGCTCGGGTGGATATTACTTAAATTTGTGATGCCAATTGGCTTCGGTTGGACGATCCCTTTTCTATTACCTTATCTTGAGATCGCGGTCTTTATCACCCTCATTTTTAGTTTAGCTTTGCTGGTTAGTGTACTACCTCTACTCAAACTGAGTCGTCACGATACTGCGGATCTGTTGTATGAAGACTAATTATCTTATCGTTTTATTACTGTTAATGGTGGGAGTCGGCTGCACTCCGGAGCTGTCAGAAGCACCTGCTTCAAAACGTGATTTTTTCAATCTTCAGTCGGGCGATCCGGTCTCTCCCGTATATCGGTTAAGTTTTCCGCGTGATCACGGTAGCCATCCTGATCAAGGCATTGAATGGTGGTATGTTACTGCAAACTTAAAAAGTGATTCAGGGCAAGAATTTGGTGTTCAATGGACGTTATTTAGAACCTCAGTTGTCAGCGTTCAATATGTCAGTCCATGGTGGGATGGTGAGTTATACTTTGCGCATTTTGCAATTCAAGATAATACCAGGCACCAATCCTTCGAACGATACGGAAGAGCAGGGCAAGTAAAAATTCAAGCTGACCCATTTATCACGCAATTAGATAACTGGCATTTGCGCAGCGCGACGGAAACATTTTTTCCGTTAACGCTTCATGCTGAGGAAGAAAAAAACAGTGTTAATTTAACACTGAGAAAAAGTCCGATAGTGCTACATGGGAACAATGGCTACAGTGAAAAAACGTCCGACGGCCACGCTTCCATGTACTACAGCTATCCTTTTTTAAGCGTCTCTGGTGAGCTTACTTTTCAAGGTGACACACATCAAGTCAGCGGTGACGCGTGGCTCGATAGGGAATGGTCTTCCTCGTTTATCAGTAAGGCACAAAGCGGCTGGGATTGGTTTAGTATTCGAGGTCAAGACAGATCGAACGGCGCACTAATGGTATTTTGCATTCGTGATAGCCAACAAGTCTACAAAGATTGCCGAGGCACTGAAATTACAGCTGAGGGTAGCGCGACAGAAATAGCGCATAAGGATATTCAATTAAGTGTTTTGGAGCAGGTTTCATTAGATGGAGTAAGCTATCCATTTAAATGGCAACTACGGCTAAAGCACAGTCCTGTTATTCTGATCGAAAGTATCAATCGTGATGCGAGAAACCAGCTGACTATCCCGTATTGGGAAGGAAGAGTAAAAGTGTCCGGTGGCTATACCGGTGAAGGGTACGCTGAGCTAGTCGGATACGAATAGCCCGCATTGGCTATACCGATTAACTTGTACCTATATTGTCTTTAAACTTCCTAGTGAGATAGTATTAGCCCACATTAAACATGAATTTATCCTGAAATCTTGTTTTAACAGCGATTTTTTCTGTCAAACTCAGTCCTAGAAAGCTAGACTCTAGGAATATCTTACTATCCGTGTTGCTATGTTAAATACGTTTTTTGTAACCGATCCCGCACCAGAGTTGCTACTCAACGGAACTTATGATGCTACGCTTGTAGCGTTATCTGTGCTTGTGGCTGTTATCGCCTCATTTTTTACGCTTATCCAGATCGACTTTGCTGAGCAAAACCAAAATAGCCGTATAAATCGACTCGCAAAATTTGGCGGTGCTGTGGCCATGGCTGGTGGTATTTGGAGTATGCACTTCATTGGCATGTTAGCGTTTTCACTTTGTGTTGAAGTGGACTACGATCCTTGGCTTACTGCGGCGTCCATCTTCCCCGCTTTCTTAGGTTGTTGGGTTTCGTTTGATTTGATAACTCGACCAAATGTCACACTTGCAGTAAAGGGGCTCGCCGCGGTCATTTTGGGGGCGGGCATTGGCACCATGCACTATAGCGGTATGGAAGCCATGCAGCTTGGCCCTATGCTGGGTTACGACCCCGCACTTTTTGGTTTATCAATTGTTGTCGCTGTGTCACTTGCCTTCATCGCAATTCAAGCGAGAAGTAAACTGCGTGATTATGTCAGTGATAACAATATCAGTGTTGTAAGATGGCTAGGCGCTTTGGCACTCGGGGCATCGGTGTCAGGAATGCATTACACGGGCATGCAGGCGGCAAAATTTGTATCTGACTCACCAATTATCAGCCAAGAAATGCAAGAGCAGCATACTCAATCGCTTGCATTGTTTATTGCTGCTGTCAGTATGATCATTAGCGCTTTATCTGCGCTTATTCATACCGCGAGCAAGTACCGCTCAGTGGCTGCAGACAAAGCCGCTAATGAATCTAGGCTTGCGGCTATCCTAGAAACAGCCGTTGATGGGATCATCACTATCAATGGTGATGGTATCATTAAAAGCTGTAACCCGTTAGTTGAACGAATTTTAGGATGGTCTGAGCGAGAAACGCTTGGTCGCAATGTTGCTGTGTTTTTACCTAAAGAAGCGCAAACGAAAGTATCATTCGACAGCACTTACCTTGAACAATTTAAGGGGGTTGGCCGTGAAATCAAGGCGCTACACAAGCACGGGCATCTGGTACCTATTCGGCTGGGAATAGGAGAGGTTGAGTTAAAAGACCAAAGCGCGTTTTATGTGGGTTTTATCACTGACTTAACAGCGCAAAAGCAAATGGAAGAAGCACTGATTGAGCAGGAATCGCGTCATCGGACGCTGCTAAATAACATGCCTGGCGTGGCATTTCGTTGCCGGATTGATAGCAAATGGACGATATCGTTCGTAAGTCCCATTGTCGAGCAGCTTACAGGCTACCGAGCAGAAGAATTTATTTCTGGGCAAGTTCATTTTGCCAGCTTGATTATTGAAGATGACAAAAGCTTAACGCACGATGTGGTTGAACAAGCACTGCAATGCGGCAAAGCGAGTTACTCGCAGGAATATCGAATATTACACAAATCAGGCCATACCAAGTGGGTGCTGGATAAAGGTTCATTTGAATACGATCAAGCGGGTAAAGTTGAGGGCATTGCGGGCGTATTACTTGATATTAGCGAGCGCAAGAACATGGAAGACGAACTACGTGGTGCAAAAAGCATTGCTGAAAGCGCAGCAGCGTCCAAGCAAGCGTTTTTAGCGAACATGAGTCATGAAATTCGCACACCGATGAATGCCATTTTAGGATTTAGTGAAGTACTGAGAGAGTCTGAGCTGAAACCTGATCAAAGTAAGCATGTAAATACGATACTTACGAGTGCAAAGGCGCTACTGCACTTGCTTAACGATATTTTAGACTCCGCTAAGCTGGACCAAGGCAAGCTCGACCTGATTGAGAATGATTTCTGTATTTCTGAGCTACTCGACAACGTGGTATCGACGTTTTGGTATCAAGCAAAGAAAAAGGGCTTAAAACTAGATCTCACGATGAGTCACAGTTTGCATCAAACTTATCATGGTGCTTCCGACCGCTTACGGCAGGTATTGGTCAATTTATTGGGTAATGCCATAAAGTTTACTGCACAGGGCAGTGTAGAGCTTAGCGTTGAGTCATCTCATGACGATTATGTACTGTTTAAAATTGCGGACACAGGTATAGGGATTGCCAACGATAGACTAGATTCAATTTTCAATCCCTTTGAACAGGCCGATGAGAGCATGAGTCGCCGCTTTGGTGGTACAGGCCTTGGGACGACCATTAGTCGCCAGCTAGTCGAGTTAATGGGTGGAAAAATATGGGCTCACAGTGAGCTTGGAAAAGGGTCTACTTTCTACTTTACTGTGCCTCTTAAGAAAATCGCGGCATTCACAATAGCGCAAGATGTTCATGTCGAACTTCCCCCATTAAATATCTTGGTTGCCGATGATATTCAACAAAATACCGAATTGTTGAGCTTATTACTTGAAAAGCAAGGTCATAGTATAGAGGTCGCAGGGGATGGGCTTGAGGCCATCGAAAAAGCAAAAGCGCAACAATACGATCTTATTCTAATGGATATTCATATGCCGGGTTGTGATGGACTTGAGGCGACGCGCACTATCAAAGCATATGAACGAGAAAATAGGCAACAAGAGACACCGGTAATCGCACTCACCGCGAGTGTGTTGGGCGAGGATAGAGCGGCTGCAAAAGCTGCTGGTATGGCTGCATTTGCTTCAAAGCCGGTGGTGATAGAAGATTTAACTCGCACCATTGCTGAGACACTCAATATCAATATTGCTCATACGGCGATTGGAGTAAGACAAACCAGCAACAAACAGCTTATAAATAGAGCCAGAGCGATAAATTTGTGGGGCAGTGAAGCTCGATTTTTAAAAGAATTGGCGCGTTTTTGGGATGGTAAAAGAGAAGAAGTGGTAGCGCTTTTTGCCCACGAAGGTCAGTTTACGAATGATGTACTACAGAATATTCACACCATCAAAGGCGTTGCTGGAAACTTGGCGTTGGAGACACTTTTTGCTCTGCTTGAGCAGATAGAGGGTAAGAAGGAAATTGACGAGCGCTTGAGAGCTAAAATGGCGCTCATTATTGAAAAACTAGACGACGTGGTTGGACTGAGTGATGAAGAAGTTGTAACCAACGCGTTGAGTGAGGGGGACGTTTTTTTGTTTAAGCAAAACTTGCCACAAGTAAAAGAGATGATAGATGAGGCGCAAGTCGAGGATGATGTGCTTGACGCATTGTTAGAGAGCGCGCCCCTTACGTACCGAAGCCAGGTAGAGGCGTTGAAACATGCATTGGATGATTTTGAATTTGAACGTGCGGAGGAAATTCTCGCACAATTAATGAGTACTGATGTGTAATGATAAATGACCACAAGCCTCTGATCCTAGCCGTTGACGATGAAGCAACGAACCTACAAATTTTAAAGCAAACGCTGGGTAATCATTATCGTATGAAGTTTGCAAAGTCTGGAAAATTGGCGCTGGAGCTAGTAGATAAGGAACTACCTAACTTAATTTTACTCGATGTTATGATGCCAGAAATGACAGGCTTTGAGGTTTGCTCCAAATTAAAAGAAGACCCTACCACAGCGAGGATCCCGGTGATTTTTGTGACTGCCTTGAGTGAAGAGTTTGACGAAGCTCGAGGCTTTGAGTTAGGTGGTGTTGATTACATTACAAAGCCTATCAGCCCTGCGATAACTAGAGCGCGAGTGAAGACGCACTTGTCTTTAGTCAGTGCTACTGAGCTTAAAAGTGCATACGTTGAACTGATGCAGCGGCTCGGTCAGGCGGCGGAATACAAAGACAATGAAACAGGCCAACATATTGCAAGAATGAGCCGCTACTGCTTTGTGCTTGCTAAAGCTTGCGGTTTACCGGAAGCGTATGCGGAAGATTTGATGCTCGCCGCCCCGATGCACGATATTGGCAAGGTCGGTATTGCCGACAGCATTTTGCTGAAACCTGGACGTTTAGATGCCGAAGAATATGAGGTGATGAAACAACATGCTGAGCTGGGTGCAAACATACTTGCGGACTCTGATTCAAAACTCGTCAAGCTTGCATATTTAATGGCGATGGAGCACCACGAGAAATTTGATGGAAGCGGTTATCCAAAAGGATTAAAAGGGGAAGAAATCTCACTTGAAGGACGGATCTGTGCGCTTGCGGACGTGTTTGATGCGCTTACTTCAAAGCGCCCATATAAAGAGGCTTGGCCTATCGAAAAGGCATTGGCCTTCATTCATTCTGAAAGTGGTAAGCACTTTGACCCAAAGTTAGTTGAATTGCTCGATGAAAACCTACCAGAAATCCTAAAGATTAAAGCGCAGTATGACTAATCCCCGGTGCGTGGTAGACATTATTCTCAATTTCCCATTGATGAAATTGAAAACGGTGTTTACCAATCAGCGCCAGTCCCAGTTTTTCGTAAAATCGATTTGATTCGTTCTCGACCCAAGTATAGAGCCAGTACCGCTCGCCAAGTTTGTCTACCATATGAGAAAGTAACCGCCGACCTATCCCACATCCTTGAAACCGGCCTAGCACATAGAGTCTCTCTACTTCAAAGCCAAGATCTTGCTGGTGGTATCTCGAGTGACGGTTAGCTTGAATATAACCTTGTATCGCACCTTGATGCGTTGCGATGTAAATGCTGATCTCTTCTTGCTGTAGCAAAGATATAAAGTAGGTTTCTGTAAAGGTAGAAAGCGCATATTCTGCGTATTCTTGTCGGAGTCCTTGGACTGCATAGGTATCGAACCAAACCTGAATCGATAGCGCGGCAAGCTTTAATGCATCAGAGGGTACAGCTGGGCGAATTGTGGCGTTGGGCATTACGTTACCTTATCCATTATTTGCGCATATTGGTAATACGCTAGTTGGCCCACTCTTCTTAATTGTGGCATTGGAAATTTAGGCAGCGGCTTTGTATAGATGGGTAAATCAGGCACTTTATGACCCATTAATTTTTCAGCAAGACGAATGCTTGCCTGAGCACTAAATGCCACACCTGAGCCACAATATCCGAGCACATATCCAGTGTTATTTTCACTGTAGATATGGGGGAGATCATCAAGTGCGGCGGCAATATAGCCACTCCAGAAGTAATGAACTTTAGCATTGAGGTTAGGAAAGCAATCGTTAAGCGCTGAACGCAAGTTGTGTTGGTATTTAGCGTTATCCTGATCGTGGCCAAACACCGCACCTCGTCCACCAAATAAAATGCGATTGTCGGGAAGGCGACGATAGTAGTATTTAAGCCGTCTGGTATCCATGACGACTTGCTCTGTCATTAAGCCATTGACAGCAAGTTGCTCATCGCTGAGTGGTTCAGTCACGATAATACTACTTAAAATAGGCAGGTAACGTCCTTGAGTTAATGGCGAAAAATGTCGTTGAGCGTAGGCATTTGCTGCGATCACGACTTTGTTCGCCGAGACTCTGTGGCCATTCACTTCTAGCTGGTGGTTGCCATTTTGGTTCTGGTAATGAGTGACCAAACTATTTTCATAAAGTTGCACACCAGCTTGCTGTGCTAAAGCCTTGTAACCTAGTAACAGCTTCAAAGGGTGAACACCAAACGCGTTGTCAAATCGCAATGCGCCAAACCCTTGCTGGTTGTGCATATAGGTTTCGGTCAGTTGTTGCTGAGACAGTAACTGATGGCTCTTGCTACCCATGGTTGCAGTGAGAAA
Source organism: Pseudoalteromonas sp. JC3 (assembly GCF_030291895.1). Lineage (NCBI taxonomy): Bacteria > Pseudomonadati > Pseudomonadota > Gammaproteobacteria > Alteromonadales > Pseudoalteromonadaceae > Pseudoalteromonas > Pseudoalteromonas sp. JC3. The sequence continues at coordinate 1,010,439 of NZ_CP127856.1, forward strand.
TTCGGACTGCGCTTTTAGTAGCGAAAATGCTTGCTGATTGTGTGCAACTTTCAAATAGCCAGATGCTTGCACATTGCAATCAATGTGATTGGCGTCGATATGTTCACGGACCAAAGCAACGGCGTTGTTGTACTCTTGATATATGGCTTTACTGACATCCAGACCATACTTTTTGGCCAGTTGCGCATAACCAAGCCGTCCCGTACTTGGTAGCACAAATCCCGCATTTCTCGCGCTCGCGCCAAAGCCAACTTGATTGGCTTCAAATAGGGCAACGCTTTGGTGATGAGTGGTTGCCAAATGGTAGGCGGTAAGTAAGCCCGTAAAACCACCACCGATCACAGCGATATCTACTTGTAATGATTTATCTAGCGAAGGGGTGGGGGTACCTATAGGGCAGGTTGCAGCCCAGTAGCTATTGGCAAAAGCTTGGCCTTGGCAATGTGGCTGAGTGAGTGGATCAAACCCTGACATCTTAAAACTCCAATACCATTTCTGCTGCTTGGCAATGGCATTCAGTACCACAAATAGTACAGACATAGCCGTGATAGATACAGTCGTCTAACCACTTATCATCATGGACTTTGATCAGTTTGCCACCGGCCTTAGTGAAGTATTTAACGGCACCGTTACCTGGGCTTTGTTTCCAAAGATGTGCAACGCCAGCTCTCGCGCCTTGTTGTGTTAATGCTGTTATTGCGTGTTTTAGTAATTGGGGTCCAATACCTTGGCCCTGTGCGTTCGGTGATACCGCGATACATTTAAAATATGCCATATCATTTTGATCAACAGGCCACAAAGACGGTGAACTCCACCTATCTATAGGCCATTGTCCGGCGCTATATGATGTTCTAAAACCGAGTAATTCGCCTTCATCGTTTAGGGCAACAAAGGAAGCATTAATACCGTTTTTACAGCCTTTTTGGTGCATTTGTTCAATGCTTGCGTCATCAAGATAATTATCACCATGAACGAGATTACCAAGTGCGATAACACGCTCGAAATGTTCTGGTTGTAAAGGAATAATTTTCATAGGCTGCTCTATTGTTGTTATTTACTGTGAGGCGTTTTGGCTAGCATACCACGTTAGATTATGTACCAAAAACGCTAAGGTTCATCGATTTGAGTAAACGTTATTACATATGTTGTAAGAATAAAAAGTGAACAAAATTTGACAGCGATGTCATTTTGTTAATAATTGTTGAATTGATGAGTCTCATTATTAACAACAACATGTAAAGGAAAAGTATGAATACTCTAAAACTAGCGACTGCAGTTTCGCTTGCCATAACTGCAAGTCAAGTAATGGCCATGAATCCGCAGCCCGATCCACAAAACCCCAATGGTTATATTATTTCTCGAATAGAATTGAAGAATGCCGAGAGCGCGAAAACCAACAACCCTATGTATGCTATTTGGTCTAAAGCACTGGAAACAAGAGACAATACAGTTGTAGAGGGAATTTCGCCGGGCCTTGCCAGTAACCCTGATAATGTAAAAAGAGCTGAACGGGTATTTGGTCAAACCCAGTGGCAATTTCTTACGCAAATGGCGGCACCTGAATACACCTACACTCGCTTTTTACGTGCCATTGGTAAATTTCCCGCATTTTGCGGCGACTATACTGATGGCCGAGACGCCGATGCAATTTGTAAACGCTCTATTGTGACTGCTTTTGCGCATTTTGCCCAAGAAACAGGGGGGCATATTGCCAAAGACAACATTTCTGATAACCCTCTCGGGTTAGAAGAATGGCAACAAGCTTTGGTGCATGTGCGTGAAATGGGTTGGTCAGAAGGACAAGTTGGTTATACCACAGGGTGTGGACAAAATGACTGGCAAAATCGCCGCTGGCCATGTGGGGCGGGACAAGGATATTTTGGCCGAGGCGCTAAGCAGCTTTCATATCACTTCAACTACGGCGCGTTCAGTGAAGTCATGTTTAACGGTGATGCAACGGTGTTATTAAACAATCCGGGCTTAGTGGCTGACTCTTGGCTAAATTTAGCGTCTGCAATTTGGTTTTTCTTAACGCCGCAAGCGCCAAAACCTGCAATGTTACACGTTATTGATAGAACTTGGACGCCATCCTTGCGTGAAAGTGAGGCTGGGATTGGTTATGGCTTTGGTACCACGATTAATATTATCAATGGCGGTATTGAGTGTGGCGCGCAAAATAAAGACAAGGGTCAGCCCGTTAACCGCATTCGTTATTGGGAAGGGCTTTCGCATTATTACAACATCACGATTGAAGCCGATGAAGAAAATACCTGTTGGCAGCAAACACCATACGGAAGCTTAAATCTTGACGGCGCAACTGATGTCCTCTACACCAATTGGGAAGGTGATTGGGCTTATTATGCAGATCGCCCCGGAGGATATTCATTTGAGTGTAAACTCGTGGGGTATCAAACGGCTTATTCAGCGCTTGTGCCAGGAGACTACGAGAAATGCGTGACAAACTTTTATCAATCACACGCAAGCTGGCCTGAAGTACGAGTTGTCGATGATTTACCAACCAATCCTACCGAACCGCCTGTTGACGGTGTACCCGCTTGGGATGCCGACAAGGTTTACTTAAAAGGTGATAGAGCGAGCTACAATGGTGTGATCTACGAAGCCAAGTGGTGGACTAAAGGCAATATACCTGCTGCCGATGGCTCTGGCCCTTGGTTGGCTGTTAACTAGATAGTGTTGGCGGGTTTCCCGCCTCTATTCTTAATAGATTTATTTTTTCCTAAAACTCACCTTGTATTACTTTTAGTTCTATTTATTTTTTAAAAACACCCCGTCTTATTACTACTGAAATTTTATTGTTATTTATTTAATTTTTTGTTTTTATTAATTGTTTTTTGATGGTTTTTGGTTTTTTTATAGTTTTTAATATTTAAAAAACTGTATGTTGTGTTTTTCAAGTTTTTGAAAAAAATTCCCAAATTTGTTCTTTGTTTCGCTTAATTGAGTTTTTATTGATGTACATTTTGTTGTTTTTTATATGTAACTTCGTTGTGGCTAAGGTGCTTGGATGGGATTCCCTTTTGCTCACAGATTAACCAAAGAGTAACTCCGTCCTAAAATCACCTTTCCAATCTGTTCTTCTTCGTTTCGCAGCTAAACGGTCTTTTTACCTTGATGTTGCGCAACTTGTTGAAATAAGGCTAGCCCATTATCAACATCAAATGCACTAACCACATTTAGCGCATTGTACACATTGTCTTTCCAGCATCCTCGAAGCATCTATCAATTGCTATGTGTGGCTTTTGAGGTGCTTCTCGACGAGAATTAATCCATTTTAACAGTGCCTCGAGTAAAGTATCTGCATCTAATGCTCTGATTATATTAGCAACACAATGACGTTTTGGAATGTCATTTTCAAAGGAACAATGATGCCTTAGCCAATCCAGTTGCAGCTCACCAAACTTTTGAATTGATTTCCATCCGTCAGCGCCACTAAATATGGCAATCAAAGTTAATATGTTGACAAGACCATTACATCAGGTTCTTTAATATTAACATCAGTTCTAGGGTCTTCAATCCAGCCTAAATGTGCAATGATGCTCATTGTAACGACCTAAAAAATTGCGATGCTCAATCAGATCATAAAAGCCCAATACTCGTCAATTTACAGTTCGCTCCCGTCCTGAGTAGCTAATTAGGACTTTGTACTAATTTGTTACGTTATAGTGCCTGTTTGACAATCCATGATATAGTCTCTAAGAAAATTTTTGTTAATTTGTTAATTTGTTAATTTGTTAATTTGTTATGGTTGAATATTTTGCTTAGTAGGCAAAATATAATGTATCGAGCACCATTCTAAGGATAGGTTTTATGGTTAAAATAACAGGTACTTTATTTGCCGTTTCGTCTTTGTTATTTATTTCTGGTTGCGGTGGAGGGAGTGATTCAAATGATCCTATACCGGATCCAATTAAACCGCCACCAGATCCAGTTATAGTTGAGCCCGATCCCAGTGTGTTTATGGACGCAATTGAACAGCAGGGCAAACAGTACGTCGCAGATGCAATCGAAGTAATGACCTCGCAAGGCATAAACTGTACAGATACGACAGCGACCCATGAAATGTGCGATATCGTTAATGTAAAGTTTAATGATGGTGTGTTTGATCAATCTCGGACAAAATCATCGCAAACATTGCTAGTTTTAGATTATGGAATGGACTTTCATACGGCGCTTAGATACCGCTCTCGAGTTAAGGCTGCGTTTAAATATGACCCTCAATCCAAAACTTTTATCGCGGATAATCCAGAGGTAAACCTTTCAAAGCTGGGAGTTAAACTATTAACAGAGGTCAATCAGTTTACCTTTACGAATGAAAAATTTGACTCTCCGCAGCCTGCATTTCTACCCGCCGCGTGGTTATTTGATCTCGCTATTAAATATAGGGCAGTAGTGCCTGCTGATAAAGCAGATAGAGTCACGAAGCGTAATTTTAATAGTCACGGCACTAAGGTATTTGGTTATCTTGCTCAGCATAACCCTGAGGCAGAGTTTGTTGCTATTGATACTGAGTCTTTCTCACCTTTTATTCAGCATAAAAACGCGCTCTGTGCGCAAGATGTCAGTGAATTTTCTCGTTTCATGACCAGTGCAGCAAGCTCGTTAACTGCTGATATTATTGAAGCGAACGAAGTTGAATTTATTAACTATTCGGGCGGCTTTACGCTGCAAGATGTGTATATCGCATGGCAGCAGAATGCGTGTTCGGGAGAGCTGAATAACGCAAAAGCTACAGAGTTTTTATATGCTTTGAAGCCTGTTTATGAGGCAATATTTAGCTCACCCAGCGCGCTTGCATTTCATGCTGGTAACATTGATGCTGTGACAAGCAATGATGACTTGGATCTCATGCAATTTAGCAATCGAATTCGGGTTTATCAGTATTCAACTTCAGCAAAAAACACGACAATTCAGCCATTTGGAAAATCTGAGTGGCAACAGGTTTATATAGAGCAGCCAGACAGTTTTGTGGGCAATGAAAGCATAGATTTGTATATTAATGTCGGCTATGACCCATACGACAGCACGGCAAAAAATAGTACGCCTAAAATGGAACCTGATGTACTTGGTATGCGCTATGGTGTAGAGCAAGCCTTGTATGGCTCCTCTTGGACAACACCAGTTGCAACATCATACGCGATAAATGAGCAGGTCAAGCTTGCTACTGAAACGGGTGTGAGCACTTTTGACCCTCAGGTGTTAAAAACAAGACTACTACCAGACTCTTGTAATGATTCTGGCGGCTATCAAGGAAACGAGACGCTCGCTAAGTTTATTGAACAAGGGCAGGGGATGTGCCGTATTCAGGACCCATTGCGTCACCGAGCTGATGAGCTCAACCGTATTGGATATTTAAGCCGATAATCGACTCGCTGTAATAATGTAAAAATGAATCGAAGTCGCATATTGTTGTGTACTTCGATTCATTACCTTAATTTCAGCTAATATCATAAACTCCAATTGAAGCCCCTTGGTATGCGCGCTAAAATAGTGTTTTAGCAATAATCGAGACCATATCGTGTCTGTAACTCGCTCGTTAGTCCAAACTCTGTCTGAGTGCATTGAACATGTGCTAGATACTTCTCTTCATGCCGATAAAGCATTAACTCAATTACTACAGAACAACCCTCAGTGGAGCCTTGATGAAAGGCAGTATGTGGTGAGTAACTATTACCATATCTTCCGCTTTAAACGGTTACTGGCTTACCTACTTGAGCATGAAGAAATGCCGCTAGATGGCTTTGGCTACTGGTTAACTTGCCAAGTTGTTACAGCGCAGCCGCTTCCAGAGTGGGTGGATACCGAGCGTTATAATCTGGAAAAGCTGCAAAGCTTAATTGAGCAGGCGCCTCAAGCTGTTCGCTTATCTTTACCAGATTGGTTAAACGAGGTTGCGAATGAGCAACTGGGTGAGCAGTGGCCTGCGGTTGCATCCGCGCTAAATCAAAGTGCTCAACAATATTTGCGAGTCAATAGCCTAAAAAGCGATATTGCGACAGTAACAGATTCTCTGGCAAAAGAAGGGATCAAGGTTTCACAGGTTGCGCTTGATTCTCATGTCGCGCTAAAAGTTGAGTCCAATAGCCATCTGTTCCGCTCTCAAGCATTTCAGGCGGGTTGGTTTGAAATGCAAGATGCAGGTTCTCAGCAAATCGTGCCTTTTTTAGAAATACAGCCCGGTCATAAAGTGGTTGATGCCTGTGCAGGCGCTGGTGGTAAGAGTTTGCATATAGCGGCGCTAATGGAGAATAAAGGTCGCTTGTTGTCTATGGATATCCATGAACATAAGCTTGAAACGCTGAAACAACGAGCGAAACGTGCTGGTGTGCATGTTGCTGAAACGCGCGTTATTCAAAACAATAAAACCATTAAGCGCCAAAAAGAGAAGTTTGATCGCGTGCTATTGGATGTGCCGTGCTCTGGTCTTGGTGTATTAAAGCGGAATCCAGATGCAAAGTGGCACTTGAATTCGCAAAATTTAGACACACTTATTGCTTTGCAAACCGATATTCTAGCGCGTTACAGTCAAATGTGTAAGGTGGGCGGCAAACTGGTGTATGCAACTTGTTCAATTCTTCCTTCTGAAAATGAGCAGCAGGTTGAACGCTTTTTGGCAAATAACCCCAATTGGCAGTTAGAAGACTCACTACGTTTACTTCCAGGAGTAAATTCAGAATTTGACGGTTTTTACGCCGCACGATTAGTAAAAAATAGTTAGGAAACAAGATGAACCCAATCATTGCATTACTTAAAGAGCACAATATTTCGGATGAACAGATCCAAGCGGTATTTACCCAGCTGACTGAAAATCCAATGATGGCGATGGCGACTATTCAGCAACTAGGAATTCCACCCGAAAAGCTTCAACAGTTGATGGGCTTGGTAATGCAAAATCCTGCATTGATCAAAGAAGCAGTTAACGAATTAGGTCTTGATTTTGAAAAGGTTGAGGCTGCAAAAGCACAGCTAAAACAGTAACATTAATGGCTAGGGCTAGACAAACTCAGGCTTGTCTAGCCCTAGCTAAATAACTCACATACAGATCAAATTTTGTGAGTAAAACCACTGTATACCCCAAATAAAAATGTGAGAATAAAAGAAAATAGTGACGAGCCTATTGCATAGGCTAGGACTGCCTTACCCCAATTTCTCCACTTTACCAACTCATGTTCCGCCATTTTATAGTTAAGTATTATGCTGTACAAACCAGAAAATAAGAGCGAAAAAATTGCGTAAAGCTGCTCGCCGAAGATACCAAGCAGTAGTGGAATTGAGAATAGCAGGACGCTTAAGGTTAGAATGAGTAGGTGTCCTATAGCGTACTCCAGCATTGTGTAGGGCACAGAGCGATACACTAGCTTAGAGGCTAATCCGAGTAAAAATGCCAGGATAAAGACGCGATAAACATGAGTTGCCTCATAAAGTGCGATTTCAGATTGCCATTTGAGCTGATCTTTCGATTCCAAAAGTTGACTGCTGGATATGAAACTGATTTCAAGTAGATGTGAGGCAAGCACGATCACGGTGAGTAGAATAAAACTAAACTTGAAGGGATTACCAAAGCGGCTTCTCTGCCCATTCAAATATCCAAGAATAGTCTTAAAAGGTCTAAGTAATAATCCAAAAAGCAACTTAAAAAAAGGGGATTCGAGTTCAAGCAGTGCGCTTTGAAGCAAAATGCGTAAGTGTTTAAAGGTCAGTCTTGAGGCTTTTTTCTGTCCGCAACCTGAGCAGTACTCGCCAACAAGTTGAGTGTGACAATTTAAACAGTGCGATTGATTGTCAAAATTTGCGTGATCCATAGATGTATTTATTATTTTTTAATATCGATGAATGCTACCTTTTTTTGTCTCTAATAATCAAACAATATAGGTGTTAAGGCCCACTTTTCTAGTACTCCATCTGAACTTATCGTCGTGAGCATATTGCTATCGGAGATGTGTACATCATAAACGGTGCTGCCCAAATTCAGTTGTGCAATTGGCCAACTGACAATCTCTTTTCCCGACGTTAATTCCCATAACGATATATATTCCTTGGAAGAGGTGGTTAGCAGAAATTTGTCGTCAGCGACGAATTGCGCACTACGAAAAAACTTGAAGCGCTGAGGATAGGATAGAGATAACACTGCTTGACCTGTGCGCGTATCAATGAATTTTTGGTCTTGCAGGGCGTCTGATACGAACAGCCAGTTTTCATTTTGTGATAATGCCAAACTGGTAATACGATGAGGCAGCTCATAATCTACAGTGACTTCTTTACTAGTTAACTCAAGCTTTTTAGCGTGGCCGTCTAAAGAAGCTGAGTAGAGCGAGGTTAAACTCCGGTTAAAAATCAAATGTGTAATGCTACTTTCATGAAGGTTTATTCTGGTGATGATCTGCTCATCTAAACTCAAAAGTAGTATGCTGCCGTCATTGTAGCCAAGGGCGATAAACTGCTCGTCACTGGACCACAGAGCCTTGGTAACGCGAATGAATGAGTCAAGTTCAGGTAATGGATAACTGACAACTTCGTTTGAGTGTAATTGCCAGATGTTAAGTTGGGTGTCTGAAATACTCAGAATACTGCGCTTGCTCGGCGCTATTAAAGCATCGCGAAAAGTAAGTTGGTATTTACTTCCTTCAATTTGTTTAATCAACTGTTGGCTTTGGTTATCCCATACTTGTAGCAAATGATCGTCAATGAGTAATAAGGTTAGCGCCGCGTCATTTGAAAGTTGGGCGAGACTAACCGGCAACTGAGTCAATTGTATTTGCTCTGTTGGCTCTAGAGTCTGCCTTTTGCTACATCCTGTGAGGATAAGCAAAGCGACTATCATTGCGTAAAAAGCGAGTCTCATTCTATACCTTAAGTTTTAGCCTTTCCCTCTTTCTCAAAGAAAGTTAAACACATCCTAATGACAGTACCAAAAATGGCTTGTGCTGTATTTATATATCGGCGTAAGGTAAAGCTCCATTAATATTAACCTTGGAGTATGGAGTGAAAGGGTTTCTTGGTTTAGTGTTACTTGCCGCAATTTGGGGTGGCTCATTTTTATTTATGAAGGTGGCTGCCGGTGTCCTTGGTCCTGCTGTACTCATTGAATTTCGAGTCTTATTTGGTGCGTTAACGCTCGCCGCGGTTGCTTTAGTATTAAAGCGTAATTTACATTTTTGGCAGTACAAAAAGCACTTTTTAATCCTCGGACTGTTTAACTCAGCGTTACCTTTTATGTTATTCGCTTATGCCGTGCAAACGCTTGATGCTTCCATGCTCTCAATTTTAAATTCAACCGCACCATTTTGGGGGGTGTTAATCAGTGTGTTTTGGTTAAAAGTGCCGACTCAAAAGTCGGTGTGGCTAGGATGTGGATTTGGGATTGCAGGTGTTATCACACTAGTCGGGTTGGATAGCACTGTATTGGACGAGGGTGCATGGTTACCTATTATTGCAACCCTGTGTGCGACTCTGAGCTATGCGGTGGCCTCTCATTACACCAAAACGGCACCAAAAATGAGCGCATTCAATCATGCCCATGGGAACTTATGGGGCTCTGCGCTATTGGTATTGCCTTTTATTTGGTTTATGCCAATGAGAGAAACGCCTGACTCTACGGTGATAAGTGCGGTGGTTGGGCTTGGCATATTATGTACAGGCGTTGCCTATATTCTCTATTTTAAGTTAGTCGAAGATCTCGGCGCGGCGTCTGCTTTATCTGTTACCTTTTTAATTCCTGTGTTTGGGATTTTATGGGGACATCTCTTTTTGCAAGAGCAAATAGGTGCTAACACAATCCTTGGCAGTATTTTAGTTTTGCTTGGAGTCAGTTTAGTAACTGGGTTACAAGAAAAGATATTTCCACCAAAAGCGATGAAGGAGCTGTAGGTGAGAAGTGACGGCCCCTCAACATGGTGCTGTCAAAAAAGCGTTTCTGAGAAACGATAAAAGGGCCTAAAAGGCCCTTTGGTGAAGTATCGTTCAAGTTAGTGTGGTCACTTTAACCCCTTAAAGCAACCAACCAATTGTTTTGCAACTGCGGCTTATCTCAATAAGTTTCTAAGCTAGCGAGAGGAAGAAACCTGCAATTGCTGCACTCATGAGGTTAGCCATAGACCCTGCTAACACTGCTCTGAGCCCTAGGCGAGCGATATCCTTTCTACGACTTGGGGCCATACCACCAAGTCCGCCTAGTAAGATGGCAATCGACGATAAGTTAGCAAATCCACATAAAGCAAATGTGACAATCGCTTGAGTGTGCGTGCTCAACGTATCGCGATAATTCATATAATCTAGGTAGGCAACAAACTCGTTAACTACCAATTTTTGGCCGATAAAACTACCTGCCGTCACGGCTTCCGACCAAGGTACCCCAAGTAGCCAAGCAACAGGGGCAAAGACGTAGCCTAAAATTTCTTGTAGCGTCAGTGTTGGGTAATCAAAAATTCCACCAATACTGCCTAGTAAACCGTTTAGTAGCGCAATAAGTGCCACAAACGCAAGTAGCATTGCACCTACGTTCAGTGCCAAGTGCATACCGCTTGATGCACCAGATGCTGCCGCATCAATTACGTTTACTGGTTTATCATCACCACTATCTACATCAGATAGGTTTTCGTGTGGCTTCTCGGTTTCTGGTACAATCATTTTTGCCATTAAGAAACCACCAGGAGCTGCCATAAAGCTCGCGGCAATGAGGTATTTAAGCTCAACACCAATCGCCACATAGCCCGCCATAACAGAGCCTGCCACCGTCGCCAAACCGCCCACCATAACTGCAAACAACTCTGATTGCGTCATTTTTGGAATAAACGGTTTTACGATCAAAGGGGCTTCCGTTTGGCCGACAAAAATATTTGCCGTAGCTGAAAGCGACTCTGGTCGTGACGTTTGTAGTAACTTTTGCAAGCCACCACCCAAAATTTTAATGATCCAGTTCATAATACCAAGGTGATACAACACAGCAACGAGCGCTGAGAAGAACACGATCACTGGTAATACCTGAATCGCAAAGATAAACCCTAGCGAGTCTTGTTTGGCTAATGGCCCGAACAAGAAACCGATACCGTCATTAGCATAGCTAATCACTTTGGCAACCGCGCTAGACATTGAAGCTAATACATTTTTACCCGCTTCAATAAAGAGTACAAAGCCACCAATAAGGACTTGCAGTAAAAATGCAACGCCTACGGTACGCTTATTAATAGCACTGCGATTTGTCGAACACGCAAATGCTACGCCTAGGAGCATCATCATGCCCACTAAGCTCATAATTGTTGTCATGCCAATTTCCCGTTATTCTTGTAGCAAATATTTTATTTTACTTTTAATAATATCAATCGCAACGCGATTCATACCGCCACGGGTCACAACCAAGTCGGCATTATGCTTGGATGGCTCGATAAACTGATAAAACATCGGTCTTACCGTCGCCTGATATTGTTCTACCACAGATGACAGACTTCTTCCTCTGTGCTCTATATCTCTTTGCATGCGACGCAGCAAACAAATATCCAAAGGTGTATCAATGAACACCTTGATATCAAACTCTTCACTTAATGCAGGATCGCTCAGTAGTAATATACCCTCGACGATTAGTATCTTAGCAGGGTTTACTATTCGGGTTTTATCACTACGTGTATGCTGTCCGTAATCGTAGGTAGGAACCTCTACGGATTCACCTAGGCGAAGCTTAGTTAAATGCTCGCGTAACAACTCGTGTTCAAACGCATCAGGATGATCATAATTCGTTTGAGTACGATGCTCTATAGGTAAATGCGATTGATCTTTATAATAGGCGTCCTCTTCGATTACCGCGATAGTGCCTGAGGCAAGCTCATTCACTAATTCGTTGTAGATCGTTTGACTAAAAAGAGACTTACCAGACGCAGATGCGCCAGCTATGGCTATAATAGTTCGTGTCACTAAAGTTCACACCCAGCAGTTGTTTATGTTGGAAGATCACAATAGCAAAAAAGACACGATTAATCTCTTTTGCCTCGCTTAATGAGCAAATTTAACGGGTTTAGCGGACTCAAAACAGGACTTATGTCCGCTTAAGGGCGACAGAGCCAAATTAGCAAGATCGCAGCTTTTCGTGAATTTTGTGACTATTTTATGACAGCGGACTTATGTCCTGTACGATTTTTTTAACCAAACATAAAGTAACCAACGCTTAAGGTAACCATGTATTTAAGAATAAATAACAGCCTGAGCAGTATAGAGAGGTATCTATGGCAAGAGCAATCATTTTAATGGCGGATAGCCTAGGCATTGGCGCAGCACCGGACGCAGAAAAGTTTGGTGACGTAGGCGCGAATACTCTCGCTCATTTATTACAGGCGTATAAAGAAGAAAAAGGACAAGCGTTAGGCTTACCTAATCTTTCTAAACTAGGCCTTATTGCAGCATGTGAAGCTGCAGGTAAAGAAACCTGCGCCGTGGCGCAAACCATAGAGCCAAGTGCTGCTTGGGGATATGCAAAAGAATTATCGAGTGGTAAAGATACGCCGTCTGGCCACTGGGAAATGGCTGGGGTGCCAGTATTGTTTGAGTGGGGTTACTTCCCAAATACTAACCCATGCTTCCCACAAGAATTTATAGATGAGTTGTGCAAACGTGCAGACATCCCAGGTATTTTGGGTAACTGTTACGCGTCGGGCACAACGATTTTAGAACAGCTGGGTGAAGAACACATGCAAAGCGGTAAGCCGATTTGCTACACCTCAGTTGATAGCGTCTTTCAAATAGCCGCTCATGAACAATCGTTCGGACTTGACAAGCTTTATCAAGTATGTGAAATCGCACGGGCACTGCTTGATGAAATGAATATAGGACGAGTGATTGCGCGGCCATTTATAGGCACTTCAAGTGCCGACTTTATTCGTACTGGTAACCGCCGAGACTATTCGGTATTACCGCCTTCGCCGACTGTGCTAGATAAGCTAGCCAATGACGGTGGCGAAGTAATTAGTATTGGTAAAATTGCAGATATTTATGCGCATCAAGGGATCACGCAAAAGCACAAAGCGCCTGGTCTTTTGAATCTGCTAGCAAAGACAAGCGAAGTGATGGACACAGCACCAGACCATAGTCTTATCTTCACCAACTTAGTCGACTTCGATGAAAAGTTTGGTCACCGCAGAAATGCAGTGGGATATGCAGAAGCACTTGCTGAGTTTGACGCATTTTTACCTGAAATTATTGCCAAACTAAAAGCTGATGACTTGCTTTTAGTGACTGCCGACCATGGTTGTGACCCAACCGCAGAAGGCACAGATCATACGCGAGAGTACGTGCCTGTATTGGCGTATACACCGGGTATGAACAATACTCCGTTAGGAGAAAGACAAAGTTTTGCTGACATAGGTCAAACGCTTGCCCAGTGGTTTGATTTAGATGCAACGCAGTACGGTGAAGGCTTTAAGGCCGAGATAAAAGCCTAACTAAAGGAAACAATATGAGCACTCCACACATTAGCGCAAAGCCAGGTGATTTTGCAGAAACGGTATTAATGCCGGGCGATCCACTAAGAGCAAAATACATTGCAGAAAACTTTTTGGAAGATGCTCGTCAGGTAACTGACGTTCGCAACATGTTTGGTTTTACTGGTACTTACAATGGTAAGCCAGTTAGCATTATGGGTTCAGGCATGGGTATTCCATCTATGTCAATCTACGCTCGTGAGCTTATTGTTAGCTTTGGTGTTAAGAACCTGATCCGCATCGGTACATGTGGTGGTATTAGTCAAGACATCAAGATCCGCGATGTGATCTTTGCACAAGGCGCAAGCACAGACTCAAATGTGAATCGTGCTCGTGTACGTGGCTATGACTTCGCTGCAATTGCTGATTTTGGTTTATTAGAAAATGGCGTAAACGCTGCTCGCCGTTTAGGTATTGAAGCAAAAGTTGGTAATGTTTTCACTACAGATACTTTCTATCAAGCCGATGGCGAATTTTATAGAGAATTAGACAAGCTAGGCGTAATGGCTGTTGATATGGAAACAGCTGGTTTATACGGTGTAGCGGCTGAATATGGTGCAAAAGCGATGGCACTATTCACAGTAAGTGATCATGTTATTACTGGTGAGGCAACGCCACCAGAAGAACGTCAAAGCACGTTCAATGAAATGGTTAAAATTGCGCTAGAGTCAATTTAATACGATTTGAAAAGTTCCTTGGTAACGTAATCGCAGAGTTTTGGAGACACGCCTAAAACAACGCGAATCACACCCAAAAAAGCCGCTTGAAGCGGCTTTTTTTTTGATCTTGGCCCATCCAAAATTCCTTCGACTAGTTTAAAGTACACAAAGGTGGTAGAGTTTTCTAATGATAAGGTATTGGTGTTAGGTGATGACGATTCTTGCTCTGGGCTTTTTTGCGTTGATGGCGAATGCCGAAGTTGACTTAGATGCATTTGAATCTCTGGTTAAAAACGCGCCAGATGAAGCGCTTAAGGTATACCAAAACGCGATTGCTCGGGAGGATCTTCCAGTTCAAGATTTATATCAACTTCATTATCTTGCGATTAGAGCGAGTGCCAGTACATTTAATAATGCCATTTTTATTAAAGCGCTAGATACGCTTAAAGCACCACCCTTTAAGACTTTGGCGGACGAAGACAGGGCGAAGATTCTGACTAATATTGGTGTTGGCTATCGTCGCCGTAACCAGAATGAACAAGCTATCTGGCATTATCGATGTGCAATGAACGCTCCAGCCAGCTTCCAGCATAAGTCTGCACTTAAAGTGAACATCGCGATTGCGTACACGCGCCTTGAACAACCCGCGATTGGCTACAATCTCTTAAAAAGCGTGGATAGAGAAATGTTACCAAGCTTTATGCAAGCAGGGCTGTTAACTGCGCTTGGCAATGCAACATTTGCAACGGGCGAAACCGATGAGGCGCTGAGCTACTTTGTTGATGCGGCGATCCATTACGCAGAAGATGAAAACTATAGAGCTGTGAAGCAGGTATCAATCAATAGTCTTGGGATATACGTACTTAACTCAGACTTCTCCAGCTATCGCAAAGCGCTTGCTAATATTGCAGCGGAACCTGCCCTAATAGAAGATAATCAGCTTTACCTTGGTTGGTTAAGGGAGCTGGTACAACAGCTAGAGCAAAACAAACAAGCCTTAACCGTGTCGACAACAATGAAAGCCTATTCGCTAGGCGCTGCGAATGCAGGATATGCGTCCATGGTGAATGCGCATATCGACAAGTTTAATCTGTCGCTGCCGAAAGTCACTTCACAGGTCATCCTCAGAGATCCGCTTCCTGTTGAATTGGGAAAACACTGGTGCCCGAAACTTTGACAAAGCCAATTTTTTTGCCATGGTTATGTTATCGTTAAATAAATACGGCTTGTGAGTTTTGGAGAAATAATGTCGCAATGGGTAAAAGGAGAAATCGTCGAAATCACACATTGGACGCCCACATTATTTAGTATCAAATTTGAAGCGGATATCGCACCGTTTAAGGCTGGTCAATATACTAAATTGAGTTTGCAACAAGGGGGAAAGCGCATTGCGCGAGCATATTCTTTTGTAAACCCGCCGTCAGAACCAATTCATGAAGTATTGTTAGTCGAAGTACCCGACGGAAACCTTTCTGTGCCTTTACATCAGCTACAAGTCGGTGATGAGCTCGATGTAACTTACCAAGCAAACGGTTTTTTTACACTAGATGAGCTATCACCTTGCGATACGCTTTGGATGATAAGTACAGGTACGGCGGTAGGCCCATTTTTGTCTATGCTCAGAGAAGGCGAAGTATGGCAGAAGGTTAAGCGGGTGATCCTTATTCATGGTGTACGCCTAAATGCAGACTTGTGTTACCGTGAACAGCTCGAACAGTTACAACAACAAAGAGACGGCTTTACTTATGTGCCGCTCGTCACACGGGAAAAACCAGAGCTCGGTTGTCAGGGCCGTGTCACCGAACTGATAGAAAATAAGCAATTATTAACTCACCTAGGCTATAAGCAGTTTCCTGATAGTAGCCATTTTATGCTCTGTGGTAACCCCGAAATGGTGAAACAATTAAGTGCTCAGTTGCAGAGTATGGGATATGAACGCCACAGGCGAGCCAAACCTGGACAGATCACCGTTGAGCAATATTGGTGAACCTATGCACGTTCGTGTTATTTATCTCTTGTGCTTGTTGCTGCTGGTAACCGCGAACACTGTGTCTGCAGAGCCTAAGGTCATTAGGGTCGTGGACGCAGCAGAAGAAAATGGCACGCCGCAGAACCAATATTTTTTGTCAGTCTTGCGGTTAGCATTGGATAAGTCACGCGAACGTTATGGCGAGTATTGGATAGAGCCGATTGATTTACCAATTAATCAATCACGACAATTTAAGGAATTGCTAAAGCACAATGTCGATGTGTTTTGGACGGTTTCAACAGCCGCTAGAGACACTCAGGCAAAGCCTGTGGCCATTCCCATAGCGTTTGGCAGCTTTGGTATAAGAGTACTGGCTATGAATGTGGCTGACAGCGGCAAGCTTAATGTGCATTTATCGTTATCAGAGCTACAAAAGTTCAACGTTGTTTTAGGGCAGGATTGGCCTGATGTTCATATTTTTGAAAAGGCAGGTTTTACGGTAGAAAAATATGTTGATGGCTTGGCAAGTTATCGAGTGCTCGCAAATAGTGCCGGTAAGATCTTTCCACGAGGTGTCATTGAAGTAGTACCTGAGCTCAAGGCGTTCGATAACAAGCAAGTGACTTATGGCGAAAAGAACCTGTTGCTCTATCCTTCAATGGTGTACTTCTATGTCCGCAAAGAAGATATTAAACTTTATAAACGCCTAGAGTATGGTTTAACAAAAGTGCTTGAAGATGGCTCTTTGGCTGCCCTTTTTTACGACAGTACGATGATGACTGAGCTGAAAAAGCACTTTAATTTACAAGGTGCCGCCATCCATCAAATTGAAAATCCGTTGATTATCTCTAAAAAGCAGCTCGACGCGATTTCTCAATTACAAGTCGAGCTGCTAAAACAACTTAACTATTCACCAGCTCGTTAAAGCTTTGGTTGTCTGCAAGACTCGCAAACGCTGGCTCGTGTTGCAGCTCGTTCTTTAAGTTAGGCGCATATTCCAAAGCCATACGGATGTCGGCCATCGCATCTGCGTGCTTGTAAAGCATCGAGTAAGCACATGCTCGTTGCCAATAGGCATAACCATAGTCACTGTCTATTTCTAGCGCTTGATTACACAAAGCAATTGCCGTGTTGGTTTGACCAAGCTCTAATAAAGCATCAGCTTTGTAGGCAATTGCCTCTACATCTTCAGGTTTGCGATTTAGGATCTCATCGTAGATCTCAATTTTAGAGTTCATGTCACTCTCAAGATTTGCCCGCATCCACAGAGAGTGTACTTCATTCGTTATGGATATTTTCTTCTGGTTATTGAGGATTTCTTCAGAGCGTTCGCGTAATTTTTCTTCAATAACCTGAAGGCGCTTTTCATATTCATCGGTGATCGTGCCAACGCGCAGGCTAACGATATCTTCTACTTTACTCTTAATATCTCTAAAAGAAGTCCAACCAACAACCACTAAGATGGACGCGGCCGCTGTGATCAAAAAGAGCACATTGTTGATGGTATCTGTGGTGTAGGTAATCGCGCGATCTGCAGTATCTAGCTGAGAGTGACTGATTTTCTTTTCAATATCAGCTCTTAAGCGCATTTGATCTTCTCTGACAGCTCTTAATTCATCAAGAATATAACGCTCAATTAAGGGCCTATACATGGGCTCTTGTAATTGCGACAAAGCCTGTTGTTGTTGGTTTTCTGTCGGCTTTTTTGAAGTTGTTTGTTCATTCGCCATGCTAGTAAAACTGCAAGCGACGAGTAGGATAAATAGTACTATGCTTTTCATATTGATGTTCTAGAAACTTTATATTTTTAATATGGTGCATGAGTTAAGGTAGAATTGCAAAAAGCGGAGAAGAAATATTGGCTTATATAATAAAATTAGCGATTTATAGCCTGATTATACTCTCTTTAACGAGTTTAAGTGCCTCTGCAAAAGAGCTACTGGTGGTGACCGAAGAGTGGAAGCCATACAACTTCACCAATGACAAAGGCGAGGTTGTTGGGAGAGCAACAAAAAAGGTGAGGGAGGTGCTTGCAGAAGCCGAGGTTGACTACGAGATAAAAGTTTACCCTTGGGTACGGGCGATGAAAATTGCCAAAGAGCGACCAAACACAATGATTTATTCGATTTATCGTACTGCCGAGCGTGAAGCTGACTACGAATGGGCATGCCCTTTGATCCGCCCTGTAGGCGTGTATTTCTTCAAACTGAAAACGCGTAAAGATATTCAAGTTGCTTCATTGGAAGATGCCAAGCAGTACACGTCCGCAGTTGTGAAGGGAAATCTTTATTATGATTTCTTAATCCAACATGGCTTCGCTCAGGGAGAGCACTTGGTTGTTGCCGCAGATTCAAAAAGCTTTTACAAACTCTTTTTCAAAGGGCGGATAGATCTTGTAATGTCAACGGAATATATCATGAGTGAAGAACTTAAGGCGGCCGGGCTCAATTATGATGAGGTTGTACCTCTGATAGAAGTAACCAAAGCTACACAACAGCGTGGCTGTATGGCATTTAGCAAGGATACAGAACCTATGTTAATAGAGAGAATTAGGCGTGCGCTGGCGAAGCACAATCAAGAGTTTGTTGGGCCATAATGGGCAATCCTCAGGGAAAGGTTGCCCATAGTGATAGGGTACTAATCAATATTAGTAGCTAAGCTCAATTTGACCAACTGCCACGCTGCCTTTATCCCACGTTGTTCTGCACTTGAGGTCCAAAACAGCGCCACTTTCGTAGTTATTGTCTAAAGTGGTGGTATGGCTAACAAATTGCTCTTCTGTTACGTTTGGATCAGATATATCAGTCCAATAGAAACCTTTACCTGTCTCTCTAAACTTGAACCATTTATCGATACCGCCGTCGCTCACTTTACGAATTTTTGAAACCAAACAAAAGGCATTAGTACCAGTTAGTCCTTTAGTGGTTCCATGAACGGTTAGCGTAAATTGGCCTATATTAGCATTTAGCGGCACACTACAGTTGAAGTAACGCTCTGTTCTTAAGTAGGCAGGATTGAAAATAAAGTAGCCATTTCCCGTGGCACCCGCTTGTTCGCTGTGTTTTTGTGTTAACGCTTCTAAGTTACCAACCGCATTTGCATGTTTAGTGAAAGCAGCAGCCTCCAGTTTACTGTCTAAAGCACAGTTATTTGCACCTGAATACAACTCCACAGTAGCGTACGCTGAGTTCGCCGCGAATAATGAAGCGATAATCGCAAGTTTGGTTTTCATACTAATTCCTTGTTTTAGTTAGCGAAGTGGGTACGTTAACAGAGTGAACCGTTCATGTAAACTAAATGTTTTTTAAATATTGGTGAAAGTGTTTTTTAGGAGAGTAAAGAGAAAAGCGCACCACACGGTGCGCCTAATCAGTGCCATGGTGAAGGGGAAATTAACTAAAGGTGTTACACCAATCAAACCCTTCATAATGATAAACGAATGAGCAAAATAAAAAGATCATCATTTTTTAAAGTTTTGCAGCTTGCTGCACCACAATCGCGTGGCGCTTTGCTAATCTTTGGTGATCTTTATCGTATCCGCCACCAATCACGGTTGCGACAGGGACACCATGCTTTTGACATAAGGTCAGCACCAGTGCATCTCGTTTCGCAATGCCAAGCCATGAGATATCTAATTTACCTAAGTTATCACCTTGCCAAACATCGACACCAGCGTCGTACAGCACGATATCTGGATTTAGGTCAATCAATAATGACTCAAGCGTATGTGCAACAATTTCGAGGTAGTGTGTGTCACTGATCCCTATTTCTAAGCCAATATCTAAATCGCTAGCATGTTTACGGAATGGGAAGTTTTTCTCACAGTGGATTGAGCAGGTATAAACATACGGGTTGTGCTTCAACATGGCGGCGGTGCCGTCACCTTGATGAACATCCAAGTCAAAGATTAAGGCATTGGTGATCTGATTATTGTTGAGCAGATGTGTGGTCGTAAAGGCGAGATCGTTTACCATGCAAAAACCAGAGCCAAAATCATAATGTGCGTGGTGCGTGCCACCGGCTAAATGGCATGCAATACCGTGTTGAAGCGCAAGCTCTGCAGTTTTTAGCGTTCCAAGAGGCGCAGTAAAAGTACGTGCCATAAGCTGCTCTGACCAAGGTAGACCTATACGGCGCATCATTTTAGCGTCGAGTTGATTACGCCATAAGTCCCAAATATATTGCTCGCAGTGCACGCTTTCAAGTGGCGATGGGTTGCCGGGCTCTGGGCTATAAACATTGTTATGAATGAGCCTTAATGCATCTACTTCTTGGTATAGACGCGCAAATTTACTCATCACGAAGCGGTGTTTTGGATCAAAATTGAATGAGTAATTAGCGTGATAAACTAGTGGTAAATTTGGGTTGTTCAAAAACGGCTCCAAAAATGGCGATATGGCAGTGTAGCAATATCAATCTCCGAAGCCGAGCGCTTTAGCTTTTAATGTTGCTTGCGTTCTGTCTCGTACTTGCAGTTTTGCGAGCAAGCAAGAAACCGAGTTACGGATGGTACCTTCCGCTTTATATAACGTATTGGCGATTTCCTTATTGGAATATCCTTTCGCGATTAGTTTTAAAATATCCTTTTCTCGTGTGGTGAGCTTATCTAAAGTGGGGTCAGGTTTTAGTAGGGTCTCAGCAAGCTCGTCTTGGATGATGAGTTCACCTTGATGGACTTGTCGAACGGCATCAATTAACTCTTCTAAGTCCACGTCCTTAAGAAGGCAGCCTTTAGCACCAAGTTCTAGGGCTAATTTTAGCTTTGCAGTATCGTTGAAGGTAGTGAGGATAATGACTTTAAAGTTTATAGCCAAAGGCAAAAGCTCGGTGAGCACATCAACACCATCTAGCTCAGGCATTCGCATATCTAAAAGCACAATGTCAGCTGTAATTTGGTTTGATTGAACCTGTTGAATGAACTCACTGCCGCTGCCACAGCTTCCAGAACAAATAATGTCACCACTCAGCGAAAGGAGTGCTTGCATACCTTGGCGCACAAGCGCCTGATCATCGACTAGGTAAACTGATATTTTAGCCATTTGTCGTCCCAAAATGGATAGTTAATGTTACGCCTTGATGAGTTGACACATCAAGACTGCCGCCGAGTTCTTGGATCCGCTCCTGCATACCAGCCAGACCATTTCCAAATCGAATACTATTTAAGGTAATGCCGTTATCGCTTATTTGTACTTTTAATCCTTGTTGACAATACACTCGTACTTGCATTTTATCCGCCTTGGCGTGCTTCAAGGTATTAGTGATGGCCTCTTGGCAGCATTTTAGAATGCAATTGGCATAACTTAGTTTCTCGAGTAATGGGTGATGTTCATAGTCGAGTTCAATGTTAAGACGAGGGATAGATTCAGTAAGCCTCAGCAAAGCATCATGGAGATCGATATGCTCGTTGCTACGCTTGTCGCTGACTAAATCGCGAATACATTTTAGGGTGTCTTTAGCTTGCAAATAGCAGCTATCTAATAGCTCGGTCAATGGTGCCGCTGCAGTTCGTCTTGCGACATCTAAATTTACAATCAGACTGGTTATTTGATGTCCAACGTCGTCATGTAACTCTCGTGCTAATTGAAGCCGCTCTTGTTTAGCAATACTTTGGCTTAGCAGAGACTGCGTTGCAGATAGCTGACTGTGGGCGAGTTGTAGCGCTTCTTTGGCTTCTTGTTCCTTTTGCATTCTTTTACACACCACGTACGCAAATAACTGAAAACAGGCAAATAACACTGCGTTGAGATATTCAAAGCCATGTCCCCAAAAAAAGTATTGCGACGCAACATACAAGCAAGAGGTAACTAGGATATACCCAAGCGCAAAGCTCAAAGGAACATAAAAAGCAAGGATCCCAACGAGTTTTACGTTGTAAATGAGATGAATTGCGGCGGGGGAGGTAAGGTTAATTGACTGGATCAAAAGCGCCAATACAAACAGCATCGAATATCTAACCTTGTAGCCATAGTATTTTTCGGATTCATTGATACATAAAAGCACGAGGATCAAAACACCGATATGCTGTACCCAAGGCAGCCATTGTGCTTTTTGCTGAGCATAAACCAAACTTGGTATTGCAACGGCTAACCAAGTGAAAATGGTTGTTACTAACCAAGCCGTCGGATAGCGAAAAAACGCCGACATCTACTTACTCCGCTAAAAACCTGCTCTGCAGGTATTATTCCTTTATACTATTGCGAACCTATCCTAGCAGATATTTGTGACTCTGTGATGATGACGAATGTCATAAGTTTTACATTGTAAATCAAAGTGCAATAACGGTTTTTCATCCTTAATAGTGCATTGATTTGTGGCACCACTATTCCTGTTCTATCTTTATGTAACAATCTTTTCATAATTAGGGATACTCAGAATGAAAAGTGTAAAGGCAAAACTTATTTCTGCGGTAACAGCGGGTTTAGTGGTAATGCTCATCGGGGCGATGGTTACTGTTTTGGTGATGAAACGCGTAGCGGAACAGTATGACAACATGATAGACAATGAATTGGCTGCTCGCGAGCAAATAAACATAGTGCTCGATGATTTCAAAACCCAAGTACAAGAGTGGAAAAATGTACTCATTAGAGGAAGAGATCCTGCCCAGCTAAATAAATATTGGTCAAGATTTGAAACCAAAGAAGCTGAGGTACAAAAACAACTCAGTTCAATTGTTTCAGCCTATACATTACCACCTACCCTAGAAAATAAGTTGCGTGAATATCAAAAAGAGCACCTCACCTTAGGACAAAAATATCGTGAAGCGGTGGATCTATTCAAAAGTTCAGGCTTTGATATTAACCTTGCTGATGCCTCAGTGAGTGGAATAGACCGCCAAGCAAGTGTGTACCTACTTGAAATTAATGAGCAAATTAACGCGTTAGTAGACACGAGAACGAGTGAAATTGTCGCAACAAAAAACCAACTTATCTTTTTTAGTACCCTAGGACTCATCGTTGTTGCGCTTGTGACTTTAGGATTACTGACTTGGTATATGCAGCATTTAATCACTCGTCCAATCCGCCGTGCATCTGATGTGGCAAAGGCAATTGCGAGTGGTCGATTAGACAACAAAGTCGTTGTACACAGTGACGATGAAATAGGTAACTTACTGACAAATCTACGGCAAATGCAAACTAGCTTACTTGATGCGACCCAAAAGCTAGAGCTACAAGCAAAAGAAAACTTACGGATCCGTTATGCGCTAAATAACGTGGCCGCGCCCGTGCTTTTATGTGATGACAGTAATCAAGTGATCTACGTAAACGCACAATGTGAGTCTCTATTTGATCGTTACCGCACTGCGCTAAGCGTGCCTACTGAAATCGTTAATCATCCAATTCCCGAAGCTTTACTTCACAGCTCTAAAGCACTACACCAAGCCTCGGGTCAATTAGTACGCCAGTTAGAGTGGGAGTGGTGCGTAGGTGACATAATCATTGCGGCAACCGCCAACCCGGTCTCCGATCAAAGTGGTAGGGTGTTAGGTACGGTATTTGAATTTAAGGATTTAAGTCAGACAAGGCGTGCGGAGCAACAGGTTGAACAGCTCATTAAATCAGCTTCCGATGGCAAACTAAGTGAACGTCTAAGCCTTGAGGGATACGTTGGCTCCATGAAATTAATAGCCAGCGGACTTAACAAACTACTTGATGCTGTTGAGCAACCTATTAGTCAAACAAAACAATATCTTACTTCGCTTTCAAAAGGAGAAATTCCTGAGCAGATTAACGGTGAGTTTAAGGGCGAATTTGCGCAAATACATATGGCCTTACAACGTGCCACGTCTTCGCTTTCGTTACTTATTGAAGATACTTACAGTTTAGTTGCCGCTGCAGGAGAGGGGAGGCTTTCTACTCGGGCGGATGAGGCTAAACACCAAGGTGAATTTCGAAAAATCATTCGTGGTGTTAATGAAACACTTGACGCGGTCTCTAAACCCGTTGCACTTACAAGTGGATATCTAGAAAGTATCGCAAAAGGAGAGTTACCCGCATTCACGAATGATGGTTATAAAGGAGAATTTGATAGCATCTATCAAAGCCTCTTCGCTTGTGTTGGTGCGATAAAATTGATGCTAATCGATGCCGAAAAGCTTGCTGAAGCGGCCAGTGAGGGAGACTTACAACATAGAGCTGATGCCAGTAAACACCACGGCGCATACGCCAGTATAATCACAGCCATGAATGAAACGCTGGACTCGATAGAAGCGCCGCTTAAGGAGTGCATGAATGTGATGGATGGGCTATCTCAAGGCAATTTAACTCGCCAAGTTGAAAAAAGCTATGCAGGTGATTTTGCGCTGTTGAAACAATCTGTGAATACCAGCGTTGGCAACTTAGCCAATATGATGCAAAAGCTGCTGGCCATGGCGGAATCCATCACTGTCTCGGTACAGCAGATCACCACGGGTATTGAAGAGTTAAGTGAGCGGTCCTCTTCTCAAGCCGCATCTATTGAAGAAACACGAGTATCAGTCGGTGAAATCACCGAAACCGTGCACTCAAACGCCAATAATGCGCAATCTGCTAATCAGTTGGCTATAGAAGTTAACCAGCAAGCACAGCAAGGTGGAAAGGTTGTTGAGTCAACGATTGAGGCAATGACCGAGATTAGTAAGAGTGCCAAAGAAATACTCACAGTCATTGAGGTTATTGATTCCATTGCGTTTCAAACTAACTTATTAGCGCTGAACGCCTCTGTTGAAGCTGCACGAGCGGGAGAAAAAGGAAAAGGTTTTGCGGTCGTTGCCTCAGAAGTAAGAAATTTAGCGCTGCGTAGTGCAAGTGCCTCAAAGGATATCTCTGAGCTGTTGGGAAGCAGTAACGTCAAAGTGGAGCAAGGGTCTAAGCTGGCTTCAGAATCTGGTGAAACGCTAAAAACCATTGTGGAAAGTGTATATGGACTTGCATCGCAAGTGCAAACGATCGCTGAGGCTTGCAATACGCAATCGAGTGGTATTGAGCAAATTAATCTAGCGATTAAACAAATTGACGGTATTACTCAGCAAAACAATACCTTGGTAGAGATGACGAATGCATCGGGGCTGTCATTGTTGAGTAAAGCCAATGAATTGCGAGAGATGGTTGAGCAGTTTGATATCGGCAAGACTAAAGCGGAGTTGATGAAAGTGGTGAGCTAAAGGTCAGCAAAATCTAGGGCCTGCTGACCTTTATTGTTTTTAGGAACATCACGTGACATGATTGGCGTAATTAGATGGCTTTTTAGCCGCTAACAATGTTAGGGGATAAGGCATAAACCATGGTTACACCAATCATCATTATACTGTTACTTTGCGGCCCGTTATTGTTCGGTGTTATCTATTCAAAGATAAGAGACGTACAGGTAGAGATCACATCGCTTGCCTGTTGGGGTCTCGGTATCGCATTTATGTTCTTTTTTATTGGTCATATCGTAAAAGCACAAGGGATGGTAGAAATGTTACCTAGTTGGATGCCGTATAGGCTTCCTTTGGTGTACTTCACTGGTGTCATCGAACTCGTAGTAGCGATTCTGTTATTTATACCAAAATACCAATTACCTGCAGCAAAAGCGGCAATTGCCATTTTTATGCTGTTTTTTCCCGCAAATGTGTATGCCGCGCTCAACAGCGTTGGCCTGGGAGGACATCAGTGGGGACCAGTTTATTTGCTAATTAGAGCACCACTGCAAATCATATTGATTGCTTGGGCATATTTTATGTGTGTAAAACCGCTATCAATGCCTGTGGCTGAAATTAAATAAAGCTCAGCTCAAGCAGAACACATAAACAGAAAGGGGTGTGAGATTTACCCGCTTCCCTTTCTGCATTTCGCGACTAGACTATTGGTCGTTTGCTTTTTCATTCTCTAAGCAAGGTATACCAGCCAAATGATCAGCCAAAATTTGTGCTATTTTGTCGGTTAGCCAGCTCGGACCTTCGTCAGTCATGTCATTGTGTTTTGCGTTCGCTATCGTGACAACACAATCCTGATATTTGTGCTTTTCAGTGCGACTTGGCAACACCCCTTTGTCCGCTGGAAAGTCACTTGCTCGTATCGACAATACCTTTACATCAAGGCTTCTCGGTAATGGCACTCTGCGATGATCTAGCGTAATGATTTGGTTTACAAATTTAGCCCCGTGATTGATTAACCATGCTGAAATGTCGCCGCCATTAGAATGGCCAATTAAGAGGATATGCTCAAAATCAAAGGTGGTGAACTTTGGCTTAAAGTAATCGTGAATAAACACCAGCGTATCAGCGCCCCGTTGCCAGTTTTCTGCGCGTGTTTCGTATAAGTTCCCCTCGACGGAAAGAGGAGGATCAGTTGCAAGCTCATGGCCTACAGTAATAACCAAATATCCAGCTCGGTTTAGCGTCTTGACCAAAAATTGATAGTCAGTATGTGAGACACCATAGCCGGCGCTTAGCAGTGCAACAGGACAAGGTGCCGCTTTTGAACAGGGGTTGGTGTCGGTTGGCAAATGAGTTTCTACTGGAATTGCTCTATCACGAGCTGGATCAATTACGGTTTCAGCGGCCAAAACGAATGGCAGACATAATAATAATAAAAGTGGGCGTAACATATTTATCCTAAAAAATAGTGGCGCTCGGCAAAAGCCAAAAGCGCCACAACTGGTTGGAGTCTTTTACAGATTATTCAAAAATTGATTGACTGAAGCTAGCTCTCTTTGCTTTTGCATGATGCAGGTATTTGTTGCCAGTTCCAGCTGCTTAAGTGATTTACTTAAACCTTCTACTTCTTTTTGCATCGGTTCAAAAAACTGCTGAGCTTGTTTTAATGCATCCGCGTCACAATACGTAAATAGGTAAAAAGGTAGCTGTGGCTTTGCAAAAGGAGGGAAGCGTTCCTTTAAGCGCTCAAAGTGCTGATAAAACCACTTTTGATAAAGCGCTTTTCGCTCATCGCCTTTACCATTCCCGCTTAATATGTAATTAAAGTCGGAGGCCGTTACATGCTCGCTTAGCGCATAATCTAGTACTTGTTGTTGCAGTTCTTGTGGACCAAAATAACCCATTGCAAGCAATAGATTAGTACGTTGAGTTGGGTTATTGGTGGTTTCAAATACTTTTTTGTATGACTTCAACAGCTCAGCATCACCGTAGTAAGCGGCAATTTGCAGGAAGCTTCTAGCCAAGTAGGGGTCGACTTTATCAGGTGACGTTAAATATAAACTCGCTTGCTTTTTTGCATGCTTAATAATGGTTTGATGCTTTGTCTCGAAAGCCAGTGCTCTGACCAATGCTGCACGTATTTCCGATGTGGCAGCTGGTTCATTTGCATTTGCCTCAAGTCCATATCGAGAAAACGCAGGCTCAACATAAGTGGTATAAAGTTTCTTCCAAAGTAACTTATTTGAATCGTCTTCATACTGTTTATGTTGTGATAGTAATTGAGTAAGAGCGGCCTTTGCTACTTTGGGATGAGTGTCGTTAATAAACTCACTGAGCGTTAACATCAACGCATTGGCGTTTATTTTTCCAGACTCCATCAGCGCGTCAACATTGCTTAGTAAGTCTAATCTCTCCCGCTCGTTTAGCTTGTTTGGGGCATGTGATATTAGGCTTGCGAGTTGAGACTCAGAAAGATCCCAGCGATAATAACCTGTCGCGTTGTCGTTTGGTAAGATCCACTCAGGCTCAAAGTCTAATTTAATCTGTTGCGCCTTGGAGTCTAGAAGTATTGTCTTAGTGGCTGTTTTGTCACCTCTACCATAGCGCAGTGTGATGGGGATATGCCAAGTTTGTGTTGCTGCTTCTTGTCCTTTTATTACAAAACGTTGTTGCGACACGGTGGCATTCTGGCCATCTAACTTAATCGTCAAAAGTGGAAATGAAGCTTGTGATACAAATGAGTCTAGCACTGTCGCTACATCTTTATTAGATACTTTACCCAGCTCATTCCATAGATCTTTGGCTTCTGCATTCTTATAAGCAAATTTACGGATATAATTGCGCATGCCTTGCTTAAATACCTCTTCCCCAAGCCACTGCTCAACCATGTAAAGTACCGCGCTACCTTTGCTGTACGCAAGACCCAAGCCGTCTGTTACATCAGACTCTGTAATAACCGGTTTACGGATCGGTGAGGTGGTTGCTTGAGCATCATAGGGCATTGCATTGTGTTGAGATAGGGATAAATTTGTTTCTAGTTCAGGAAATAGCTGCTGGGTGATCTTTGCAGCCATCCAAGTGGCAAACGCCTCGTTTAACCACAGGTCATTCCACCATTTCATCGTAACTAGGTTGCCATACCATTGGTGTGCAAGTTCGTGAGCGATAACATTCACATGTGAGGTTTGAGCTTGTTGTGTTGACGTTGCAGGGTCAATAAGTAGTATATCCTCACGATAAGTCACCAGGCCTGCATTCTCCATTGCGCCGAACGGAAATTCAGGGACTGCAACTTGGTCTAGTTTTTTATAGACATAGGGTAAGTCAAAATAGTCTTCAAGTGCTTTGAGTATCTTGGGCGTGTTTTCGATGGAATAAGCGGCAAGATTTGATTTCTTTTGTGGGGTAATAATGTTACCCGGAACCGACATCCCTTTAACATCAAGTACTTCGAATGGACCAACGGATAAGGCGACTAAGTAAGAAGGAAGAGGTGGCGTCTTGTCGAAGTAATGGGTGGTCATACCATTCGACTTTTTGGTCTCTAAAACAGGCGTGTTGGCGAATACTTTTTGATCGTCTGGGGCTGTAATAGTGAGCTGAAATGGGATTTTATACTCAGGCTCATCAAATGTAGGCATTGCTCTTCTTGCATCACTCATCTGAAACTGTGTAAATAAGTAAGGCACGCCGTTGTCTATGGTTTTGTAGAGACCGACGCTATTACGGTTGAAAGGGGCGGTATAGTCGATAGTAAGCGTGTAGCGACCGGGTTGCAGTGTTTTTTCGCAACTCAATCTCACTTTACCGGTTTCGAGCATTTTATCTCTGAGCTCACACGACGTTTTTCCGACTAGTTCAGCGGTATCTATCGCATAGTCTAATCCGTTGAGCTCAATAAATTGGGTGGCTTTGAGCACCTCAAGTTTTATAGTCGTGTGTCCTGAAAAACGCTCTTTAGAAGGGTCTAAGTTAAATGTGACCGCTTGCTCTATAGGTTTAGCCACGGTGGCTAGACGATGAAGTTCAGCATTTGATTGGGCCTGAGCTGAAGCGCTGATAGACAGCAAAATAGCACTGCATATTAAAGACCTAGATAGCATAAAAATCCTTTATTCATTTTGTTATTGTTGATTTATCTTGCGAATCAATGCTCTGTATGTTGTCACTTGGTGTGATAAAAGCATAGATAGTTAGCGCAATGTTCCTTTTACTTTAACAAAACTTGTTGCAAAAAGAGTGGGGGTAAAGGTTTACTATCGGGCTAATATTTTAAATATTAAGTAATATCAATAAATTGAAGAGGTGGATTAGCCGACTTTTTGTGTAACAAAAATTGTAACAGACTCCACCGTACTTAATTAACCTGAGGTTTGGATAAGGAATGTTCCCACATATTGAAACTACTTATGTTTCACTATGTGTTCTAACTTCAGATAGGCCCCGATTATAGTTAACCAGTGTAATAACTGTGACTTTGGCTTTGGTTTACA
Source organism: Pseudoalteromonas sp. JC3 (assembly GCF_030291895.1). Lineage (NCBI taxonomy): Bacteria > Pseudomonadati > Pseudomonadota > Gammaproteobacteria > Alteromonadales > Pseudoalteromonadaceae > Pseudoalteromonas > Pseudoalteromonas sp. JC3. The sequence goes on from NZ_CP127856.1 coordinate 1,040,156, forward strand.
ATAATTCATTGTTGCTCCTGTCGTAGTAGTGAATAAACTGCGTTTAGGTTAAGTAATTTATGACTGTATCTTGGGTCAAAATATGGCAGGATACCAACGATAGTTAATTACAATTAATATAAGTTGAGCTTATGGATAAGAGGTTAAGGCACTTAAGTGCATTACGCTGTTTTGAGAGTGCAGCTCGGCTCCAAAGTTACACTCAAGCTGCACTCGAATTGAACATTACGCAAGCGGCAGTAAGCCAACAAATGCGGCAATTAGAAAATGCACTTGCAGTTAAGCTTTTTGTAAGAAAAGGCCGCAATATGCACTTAACTGAAGCCGGCGAAGTGTTGTTAATGTCTACTCAAAGTGCGTTTAAGCGCATTATTGGGGGATTGAACCAAATTCAAACACAAGAATTGGCTGGTAGCTTGACTATCACGTCAACCCAGTCTTTTTGCTCTTTATGGCTAATGCCTAACCTGTGCTCGTTTTACGAGTCTCATGACGACATCCAAATTCGCGTGCTTGGCTCTAATCGCTTTGAAGATATTCGTTTAAATCATATTGATATCGCGATCCGGTTTTCTACCAAGCGAGAGTTAGCCTGCCCCGCCGGACTTGAGCAGTTATATCTTGGGGAAGATAGCAACTACCCTGTTTGTTCACCAAGCTACAAAGAATCGCTGCAAATTAAGTCTCCGAATGATTTAGCAAGGTGCAATCTTATTCACCACGACGATGATAAAGTAAGCTGGGAGCAATGGTTTGAGTCTCAGGGGATATGCGGTTCAAGTATTTGTGCCAAAGGCCCACACACTCGAGTCTCTTCTAATGACATGGCATTGAGTGCAGCGCTTAAAGGCCAAGGTGTTGCAATCGTCTCCAAAGAGCTATTTTTAGACTTTCAACAAGCTGGCCTTATTGTGCAGCTTTTTGATACCCCTCACCCTGTGGTATGGCAACGCTATGTGTTATTTGATCCCTATTCACCAAAAAGAGCTCGGATCCAAGTATTTATTGATTGGCTTATCAATCACTTGCCATAAGGCCTCGTTATGGCTCATTTATTGAGCCACTTTCGTATTATTTCATGAATGCGGAAGTAAATGTGAACTTGAAATAAATATTAAACTAAAATTTAACATTGCCGGATTAGACTCCGTTCCCGCAAGGAAAACTAGCAAGGATGCCAACATTCAAATACCGAGGAAACGATGAAAACTTATACTCTCACGCCAGCCGTGTTGATGCTCATGAGCAGCGTCGCCAGTGCAGAACCTGAAGTTCACTACGAGTCTTGTAAATCCACCTTTAACTATCTAGCCGCACAGTATCAAGGGACAACGGATAAAAATAATTCAGGTTCCCAGTGGTGCTATTTAAAACAAAGCATCGAAGGCGCAACATGGGGTCATGTCAGAACAGAAACCATCCCAGAATTCAAAACGGTAACCGGAAAAGCATGTAAAACGCCATCTGAGTATCAAGGTGAAAAGTTTTATGGCTGTACAACCCGAAATCACACCGCACCTTGGTGTTATGTCGAAGAGGGCGGTTGGGAAGAATGTCAACCAGAAGCGCCGCCAACGCTTTTAGCTCACACTCAACCCCTACAAAGTAAACGATTAGATAGAGTTGCGTTAGGTTCATGTTTCAAAACCAAAGGAGATATGCCAGAAGCGCTCGCTAAGTTAATTGGCCAACAACCGGATCTGTTTCTTTGGTTAGGGGACAATATCTACGCAGATACCACTGATATGGCGGTGATGCGCCAGAAGTATGATGATAAAAAGAATAATAGTGAATATCGCAAGTTTTTAGAGGCTAAGATCCCTGTGATGGCGACTTGGGATGACCATGATTTTGGTTGGAACAATGAAGGCAAACATTATCCAAAGAGAGTAAACGCACAAAAAGAATATTTGCGTCACTTTGATGTCGATAAAACAGATCCAAGACTGAATGGTCAAGCTGGTATTTATGAAGCAAAAATGTTGGGGGGATCGGGCGAAACCACGCATGTGATCACATTAGATGCCCGTTACTTCCGCTCTCCAACCTTCTCAAGTTACGGAACGTGTGAGGGGGAAAGTAGCACTATATTGGGAGAGGCGCAGTGGCAATGGCTTGAGCAAGAGTTACAAAAGCCATCAGAAATCAAGCTCATTGCAAGCGGCATTCAAGTACTGCCTCCGCTGCATCAAGGCAGAAGTAAAACTAACTACTGTGCTTATGGAGACGGCAAAACATTTAATGCTGCCATCGCGTCATTAGAAGAAACAAATATGTCTGGTACTAGTTATGAGTCTTGGGCTGAAATGCCAGCACAAAGGGAACGTTTGCTTAGGTTAGTACAGAAATCAGTGAACGAAGGTAAGACTAAAGCCGTTGTGTTTTTGTCTGGCGATCAACATTGGGGAGAGCTTTTGCAAAAGACTATTCCCGCAAGCAGCACATATGGTCAAGCAGTTAACGTCTACGAAGTGACGGCATCGGGTTTTGGTCAAAACTGGCCTTATCATATTAAAAATCCATTAAGATTACCTATTTACGCAGACGACAAAGGGGATGGCAATTTTGCCAAAGCATGTCAGCTACCGTTCAAATATGCAGGCATTACCTATCAAGGTTGTATCACGCGAGACAATGATAAGCCTTGGTGTTATACCCAAGTGGATGATAACCAAAAAGGTATTGAGGGTGAATGGGGCAACTGTGCGCCAGCTGGTGCTAATATCCCAACGGGACGAGTTGGCGTAGTTAGCAAAGATATCGCAAAGTTGACAACATCTAACCGCCATTTGATTAATAAATCGGGAAGTAACTACGGCTTGATAGACATTGATTGGCAAAATCGTGAGCTGAAAATGTCTATTGAAACGGCAAACGAGGAAGCGGTTTCCACTATCATTAAATTTTGATATGTTCATATTAGCTGGGCGCTCGCTCAGCTAATATGGGGCTTACATAGTAACTCTTTGTAAATTATCGAAATAAATTGTATACTGCGTGCAATCTCTGAATAAATCAGTTAGACTTCATTATGGATTGTAGGTCACGCAAATTAAAAGGACATTAATTTGAAATTTATCATTTCTCTTTTACCCGCACTTTTTTTAACTAAATTAGTCTTTTACATCACTGATTTTGAATATTTACTTTTTGAAGAGCCTTTCGATTTTGGCAAATTGCTAATTGATATCAGTGTGTTCGGATTCTTCTATTTTACTTCAGTTATCGTTTACGAATACTTTTTTGGTGAAAAGCTAGAGCTCAAACGTCAAGTGACGAGCAAGCGGACTAAAGGTTCAATGTAAACTTATTGGGAGCTGGATGGCTTTTTATAAGGCTCAAGTAAGCGAAATACCATAAAGCCCACCGCGCTTAATACAATTGCGATTTCATATCGCTGATATGCACTAGAGATCCCTATTGCCCCGGTTAACCAGATACCTGCAGCAGTTGCTGTGCCATGTGTGGAATTATCGTTTTTCACAATTGAACCGCCACCAATAAAACCAATTCCAGTAATGACACCGTACATGACTCTCGCTTGTGCTTCATGTGACTCAAATACATCCATACTTGTTAAAATAAAAGCACAACAGGAAATAGCGACTAATGGGAATGTTCTAAGCCCCGCGCTATCAGAGCGACTTTCTCTATTAATAGCTAAAGGTAATGTAAGTAAAAACGCAAAAACAATTTGGTAAAAGTGATACCAAATGAGTGCTAAATCAAGATTAATCCAATCTGGCATTTTTTATCTCCTATACTGTTATTGGGTTAATGCAAAAGGCATTCCTTTGAGTTGGCATAACCCATGCAGGATGAAAGCGTCTATAACTTTTAGGAGAGAACAATGGATTTATTGAGGATCATCATTGCAATTCTGCTTCCACCACTTGGTGTATTTTTACAAGTCGGTCTTGGCGGGGCTTTTTGGTTAAATATTTTGCTGACATTGTTGGGTTATATACCAGGAATTGTGCATGCAGTGTGGGTGATCGCCCGTCGGTAAAAAGCGGACAACAAGTAACAATAACACGGTAATCTTTGCAGGGTATTATCCTGCAAAGATCTCCAGCACAATTGGCATTACTGAAAGCACAAGTAATGCAGCCATCACAAAATTAAACCATCTACGACTTTGCTCATTTTTTAATACATGTTTCAGCGATGAACCAAACACCAACCAGATCCCAACACAAGGAAATGACACCAACAGAAAGACAATGGTGATCATCAAGTTTTGACTCATAAAATCTGCGCCAGTGGAGGTATAAGTTGAAATAGCACCTATTGCCACAATCCATGCTTTTGCGTTTACCCACTGAAATAGCGCGCCTTTTAAAAACGAAAAAGGTTGAGGGGTTGAGTCTGCATCAGTCGTGGGTGAAGACATCGCGACAAGGTAGGCAAGGTATAGAAGATAAATGACGCCAATGCACTTTAAAATAAAGTGCAAACTAGGAAATAGCTCAAAAAGCTGCGCAAAACCCAAGCCAACCAGCAACAGCATGATCGAAAAGCCAACACAAATACCGCTTAACAGGGGGATGCTCCTCTGTAAGCCAAAATTAACGCCAGACGTCATTACCATAATATTGTTTGGCCCGGGCGTTACGGAAGACGCAATAGCAAATAAAGTGATAGCAACCAAATAGTCCATTAAGTAGTCCTTTTTATATAGCCGGAGTGTTACATCAAGGCATTTGTTATCTTGAGAGTGTCTTTTGTCTGGTAATGCCAAGTGGATTTCATACTTCACTATTGGGTTTGCGTGCAAAATAGTCAATAGGTGATTAGTCGAGGTGTTGTTTTTAGTTTTGTTATAAGATAACATATTTAAAGTTATGGTATAACATAAATAAAAATAGGATCTCTCTCATGGTATTAAAAGGTAAACTTTTGGCAGTTGCCATTTCCGCAATTCTTCTTTCTGCATGTGGTGGTACTGAGCACACAATTGTAAAAGTAGACCCGCCAGCACAAGATAATGGCAATGATGACGATGGTCATGATGATCATGATCATGATCATGGAGATGCGATCACAGACGCAAATGGTCGCCTGTTAGTCACTAGCGCAGAAAGTAACGTTGTGAATGTGTACTCAACGGCGGATAAATCACTTATCGACTCGATTGGCGTTACACACTATCCAAAATATGTATATAGCTCTGAAAATCACCGCTTTGCTGTCTTGGTACAACGTGACCAAGGTTTAGTGGAGTTTATTGACGGTGGTTTATATGAAGAGGAGCATGGCGACCATCACCATACTCACGAAGAGTCGCCTGCACTTGCTTCGTTCCATTTAGAATCAGTGAAGCCAACACACGTGACTGTCGGTGAGTCTGGTATTGCTGTGTTCTCAGATGGCGACAAAGACAGCCAACAAAATGCCAGTGCCGCGATGTTTAGTGAAGCGCATATTAGCGGCGAGCAAAGCGAAGTCGCTGCATTACATTACAACACTTACATGCACGGTGCGGCGCAAGCTCGAGGCGAATTTCTAATTAGCACGATCAGAGACCCTCAAACCGAAACTTCTCTACCCTCGCAAATTGGTTTGTATCATGCGCATGGTGACCATTTTCATCAAGAGCAGGTATTTAACGTAAGCTGTCCAGCACTTCACGGCAGCGCACAAAATGAAGAAGCAGTGGCATTTGGTTGTGGTGATGGTGTTGCGGTTATCACTCAGCAAGGCGAAAGCTTTAGTGCAGTAAAACTAGCTAATCCAGATTACTTTGCTGACGGGCAGCGAATTGGCACCCTCAAAGGCCACCATGATGCAGAGCAATTTATCGCATCAGCAGGTAATGATGTGCTGATGGTTGACCCAGAGCACGGCCATATCGAGAAGCTTGAATGGCAAGTAAGTGATAACTATCGCATTGCGAGTTTTGGATTTAGCTTTGCGGGTGAGCATGTTGTGGTGATGGATACCGCAGGTAAACTCAGCATTTTTGCCGGTCATGAGCATGATGGTGAACACCATTTTGAAGCTGCAGGTGAAGTACAAGTAAGTGATGCTGATTTAACTACGATGCCAGAAGGTCACGGCTTCCAAATTACATTTTCTCATTCAGAGCAAGCGGTATATGTGAGCGACCCAATCGCAAAACAAATTAAAAAGTTTGATTTAGAAGAAGCCAAACTGGTAGACACATTTGAGCTAGATTACGTACCAGAAAAACTAGTATGGCTTGGTATTACTGCAGAGGAATCTCACGACCATTAATACTTAACCTCATGTAGTCCCTGACAATTTTTAACACTGTAGATAGTGGCTTTGCCACCTTAGTTAAGCTAAGGTGGCTTTTTTTAAGGAAAAAATATGATAATTAGACCAGCCACCATCAACGACTTAACTAACCTGAGGTTTGGATAAGGAATGTTCCAACTCATTGTTGCTAAAGCACAACTTAGTTTTTTCCTTGTCTAGCCAGAGAGTTTTAGGGAAAACACCGCTTCCGCGTCCTGCTCTCGCTAAGGTACCTACATCCTGTAGGCAAGGCGAATTTACGCACCAATAGCTGGCTATTGGAAGTGAATTCAACGCAGTTAGCGCTAAAACTGGCTGCTAGAAAGGCATTAATTATCCGCAGCTCAGGTTAACTACACTTCTAGATTTAGAACAGCAAGTGATCGAAGCGGAGCGTCCGTATAACTCAACAATCAAATCACAAGACGCCAAATACTACGATTTTGAAAAATTACTCACTTGTTCGAATACGTTAGTGGTTGTTGGTGAAGTATCAGAGCAAATAGTGGCAACAGGGTATGTGCAAATAAGAGCATCTAAACAGCAGCTACAGCACACGCAGCATGGTTATCTTGGGTTTATGTATGTAACACCTGAGCATCGTGGTAAAGGTTTGAATCAAGCGATCATGGAGCACTTAATCGCTTGGTGTAAAACCCAAAACGTCAACGACTTCTACCTTGATGTATACAGTAGTAATGCCGCAGCAATTCGCGCTTATGAAAAAGCGGGATTTACACCTTGCCTGCTTGAAATGAAGCTACACCTCTAGATTAACCAAAGTTTACAGCCAACCTTTGTGTTTAAAGAATAAATAAGGCGCAAAACCAGAGAGCAGCATAATAGCAATGGCAAAAGGATAGCCCCAAGCCCAGTTTAGCTCTGGCATATTATTAAAATTCATCCCATACACACTGGCAACCACAGTGGGTGGCAAAAATACGACAGAGGCAATGGAGAAGGTTTTAATAATTTGGTTTTGTTCGATATTGATAAAACCCTGCGTAGAGTCCATCAAAAAATTCACTTTATCGAAGAGAAAGGCGCAGTGCGACATTAGGGTTTCGATATCTCGTGTGACTTCCCGTAGCGTTTCTCGCTCCTCAGATTGCACCCCCACATGACGCATTAAAAACGAGATATTGCGCTGCGTATCCATCAAACATAAGCGCACTTTACCGTTGGCATCTTCTAGCCTTGAAATACGACTAACAGCTTCTTCTAGATCTGAGTCTTCTTCCTCAAGCACATAGGCACTGAGCTTTTCAAGCTGGTGGTGCATATCCTCAAGCATATCCGCGTGGTTTTCGACTTTTTGGTCGAATAAAGTCACTAACAGCTGTTTTGGGTTATCGCACGCCACTTGCCCTTTACGCGCACGCAGTCGCAGCAACCTAAAATCCGCAAGCTCGTCATCACGAATGGTTAATAAGCAGTTTTTTTGTAATAAGCAGGCCACGGTCACCGTATTAAAACGCCCGTCATTGGGAGACATAAATAAAGCGTGTACATGCAGACCTTCGCTGTCGATAAAACAGCGCGAAGAGGCTTCGATTTCCTCTACGTCATCCGCACCAGGAAGGGTAATATTTAGCGTGTTTGCCAGAGCAACTCGCTCCTCCTCAGTGGGATTAATAGTATCTATCCAATGGGCGTTTTTGATTGCTATTTCAATCGGGGTGTCGGCGCTTGGTTCCATTTCGGAAATTACACCGTGTTCAATCGAAAAAAACCTCAGCATCTCATTACTCTACACGACGACTCTTTGGCAAAGTATAAGAGTGAATGTATTAATCAACAATGACAATCCAGGGATTATCCGCAGATTATTCAGCTTGATAGGTGTAGATATTACGCGCCGCAACCGAGTTATTCATAATTGTTGTGTAATTAGCAACCAATTTAAAGCCATGGCGCTGAAATAAATGATTCACTGCTAAGGCATCTACTCGACAACGAGTGTGGATAGGTTGGCGAGTAGCGGCTAAGGTGTCTTGTAGTAATTGCTTGCCAATTCCTTTGCCGCGAATATTCGCATCAACCATAAAGTTCGAAATGTATAGGCCTGACGTAAGATCAAAGCGCGCTTTATCTTTAAAATGCGCGATTGGCACTAGCGACAAACTGCCTATAAGTTGCTGTGTTGAGTCATCAAAAATAACACGTACTTCGCCTTCTTCGATTTCCTTTTCCATAAGCAAGCGAATAGCTGCTTGGTCTATTTCTTCATTGCGTGGTGGCGCTGAAAAGGTCGCGATGTATAGCTCAGTAAGCTGCTCAACAATATCGCGGGTTGGGGTAGAGATTATTTCAATCATGCAGATGCGCTCCGTGTTTTTGGATCAGCTTGATAACTTTCAAGTAAGTGCTCAATATTACGTTTAAACAACTCGCTGGCATGTTCTGTTAGTACCGTATTTTTCGCTATCGCATGGCCTAGATACAAGTTGTATAGCTCGTACGCCGCGCACTGCGCATCAAGCTCAGGATGAAAAATACCACTTTCTATCCCTTGCACAATTTTATGCTTAATATAGCTAAATAATCGGTTATGTTGCTCGGTAACTTTGGTATGAATAGGACTGTCTGTATGGCAATTAAATTCAACCAACGCTTTGATAAACGGGCAAGTTGAATGTGGTTCATTAAATAATTCGCGAGTCCAGTCTGCCCAAATAGAAAAGAGCATTTTGAGTTGCACTAGGGGATCTTGGTGCCGTGCCGGTGCGACGACATGCAGCATAAATTGATCTTCACAGTAATCGAGGATCGCCAACTGCATATCTTCTTTACTGTCAAAATGCGAGATAAGCCCGCTGCGAGACAAGCCACAAAGCTTTGCCATAGAACCAATAGTGACTTCTATTAAGCCATATTGGCTACTAAAGCGCATACCTTGCTCTAAAATGGTTTGTCTCGTTCTCTCGCCTTTATTCATCACTTATGCAGTTATTCTTTGAGTAATACGTTGAATAACGCCAGTATCGCCTAAAATGCGGCGATGTCCAAGGCCTGAGGTTTGGATTAAACGCTCAGGAGTGGCAGCGATAAGCGACTCTACGTGTTCAAATGGCGCAAATCGGTCCTCGGTATCGTGAATAAATGTCGGCTTAAACTTAAGTACACCGTCGTGGAATTTATCTCGGATCAAATGCCAATGCGTGCCATATCTTGTGGTGATAGCGCCTAACACTTGGTGCAGCATTTTTTCAGAAATGCCCGCTTGCGAAACGCGCTCAAACATCAGCTCAAAAAACTGCACGGGAGTTGCAACATTTATAACCACACGATTTTCTAGGCGATAATCCGGTAAGTTCATCAGCGCCACAGCGCCCATAGAATGCCCCACCAAAGCCACGATATCATGGCGATCGGCTTCTAGCTTCTCAATCAGGGTATCCAGTGCTTCAACAAAAGCCAGCAAATGGGCTTGCTTACCATGAGATTGTCCATGACCAACATGATCAATCGCCACAACGCAAAATCCCGCTGCTACGAGTTCAGGGATCAAAGTATCAAAGCAACTGCTGTTATCGGCCCAACCATGACTTAATACAACGGTCTTCGGGCCAAGGCCAAACACGTTTACATGAACGCGACCAAGCGAGGTCAGAATATTGAACTCACCATTGGGTTTTTTATTTTTAAACTGATATTGACGCTTACCATGCGGACTCATCAGTAGTACCTGACCTAACCTCGAAGTAATAGGTGGCGCAAGCGTGCACATAAGCCCTGTAACACCCCGACTTATCTTGGTAATAAGCGAGCCGTCTTTGTCGTTAAAGTAGCTGAATTTCATCCTGACCTCTAAAAAAGAACACTTGTACTTTTATTAAAATAGAACAACTGTACTTTTTTGTAAAGCATAACAATCACCTTTTAATATTGCAGCTGGTTTACTCTGCGATACACCTCCATGTAGGAGCTGGTTTACCCAGCGATCTTTATGAGGCACCAACCGCTGCACAAAGCACTTTATACTGACTCCACACCACCGCATAGGAGCTGGTTCACCCAGCGATACACCCCGCGTAGGAGCTGGTTCACCCAGCGATACACCTCCGCGTAGGAGCTGGTTTACCCAGCGATACACCCCGCGTAGGAGCTGGTTTACTCAGCGATACACCTCCGCGTAGGATCTGGTTTACCCAACGATACGCCTCCGCGTAGGAGCTGTTTTACCCAGCGATACACCACCGCATAGGAGCTGGTTCACCCAGCGATACACCTCGCGTAGGAGCTGGTTTACTCAGCGATACACCTCCGCGTAGGAGCTGGTTTACCCAGCGATACACCACCTCGTAGGAGCTGGTTTATCCAGCGATCTTTTTAATACGCCGGCTGCGGATTACTTAGGGCTATGAGGGGTGTACCCTCAATAAGGTTTGGCTTTAAAGAACGGTTAAGCGTGAAAAACGATGAAAATGTTTCAAATTACGTAAAGTTGGTGAAGTATTGAGTGCTTTATTGTTTTTTTCATTGCAATTTATCGAGAGAAGCTTGTCTTTATATTTAACTAAATGTAATGTTTGGGTTAATTTCAAGGGAGCTAACGTAAAACAATGGTGGACAGATGCAAACGCCAGAGGAATATGAGGTAAGCCAGCGGATAGGTAGGTTAATACTTGGGTTAAAGCGTACCAGAGGTATGACCCGAGAAGATGTCTGTAAACGTTTAGGTATAGGTTCGCGCACGTTAGACAATTACTTAAACGGGGTGAGCTCATTTAAACTTGGGACATTGTTAAAGTTTGCGGATCTTTGCAAGGTAAAGCTGGCTGATATTTTGGATGATACCGACGCGCTGAAGCGCTTGTATCCTGAGAATTTTAAAGACAAAGGCAATATCTTTTTACTATTTATGAGTTCTATTGTCAGCGTTTTAGTATTTGAAGTTATCTTCATTGCACTACTGATCTTGTTATTTTTTTATGCGCGTAATGACAAGAATAGCCAAAGCATTGTTGCAATTTTTATATTTGCTTTTTCGTTAGAAATCGCCGTTGTTTACTGGCTTAAATTTGTATTGATCCCAGCTATTGAAAGCTATTACATTGAAAATATCTATGCTTTTGCAACTCAACTTTTACTGAGTTTACTGCTGGCGTTAATGATCAAATACAGAATGTTTTTAGGTGCGTGGTTTACCAAAGGGAATTCAGCCAGCATTTTTGAGAAGAACCAAGTAGACGCGCCGCTTTATGCACTCGCATGTACGTTAGCTTTGATTGATTTTGCCGCATTGATGGAAAACTTTATCCGTAACCTAGAGCATTTAGGTATAAATGAAGAAGTTGCCAAACCATTTTGGGAGCTGACCTTTATGTTTGATTACTTTGCTTATATAAAGGCCGTGCCTTATCTGCTCTGCATGTTTGTTTTATACGCAGGAATAACAGCGCGCCGTAAGCAGGTTTTAAATAAAGCAAATGCTGCGCCTACACAATAATATGAAGATTTTCACATAAAAATAGAGAAGTCTGTGTGTTTTTAATTATTGATTTTAATGGTCTGCAAAACAACAAATAAGCAGGTTTAGTGAGGGTTGCTTGAATCAATTGATACCAAAAATTCAAATATAATGATAAGTTTGTTTCTGTTTTGGGTTGTTTTGCGAGTGTGCACCTAAAAATAGTACTGTCATCTACTTGTCTTTATATTTAACTGGATGTAAACTTTTGGTTAACTTGGTTGGGGTGATTGAGAGATATGGTGGGGCGATGCAGACGCCAGAAGAATACGAGGTAAGCCAACGTATCGGCCGACTGATACGGGGGCTAAAGCGCAAAAAAGGGATGACCCGAGAAGAGGTTAGCCGGCGTTTAGGTGTGGGTGACAGGACCCTTGATAACTATTTAAATGGCTCTAGCTCCTTTAAGCTTGGGACATTGCTTCGGTTTGCTGAAATCTGTAAAGTAAAGTTATCAGACATTTTAGAAGATACAGATAAGCTCTCTGGCCTGTATGGAGAAAAAAGTGAGGAAAAGAACAATGAAGGCTGCACAGAAAAAGCCAATAAAAATAGATCTTAGTCGTTCATTGTGTAAATTAGTTAGCGGAGCTGCTATTGGTAAAGGTGGTGGTGTAAAAGATTCACAGGTAGAAAAAGCAGACCAAGGATCAGATGGTTAGGGTTATTAATATGAGAAGTTTGTTTGGTTTATCATTGTTAACATGTGTTTCAGCATTGATATTTGTATCAGTCGTACAGTTCGGTGTTTTTGAATCAATAGTCTGTGCTATGCTTTTTATATTGGCGTGCTTTTCGAAAAAAGATCAAAATAGTCAAATGTTAACATTAATATTTGCGGCTGTTTATGTTTTGGAAGTTTTTGTAGCAATAGGGTTGAAGTATTTTATATTTCCTGCGGTAGAAAGTTATTACTATGAGAATATTTATGCTTTTGGGCTTCAATTAGCAGTAAATCTTATTTTACTCTTTCTATTAAAATATAGAATGACAGTCGGAGTTTTGATAACTAAAGGTAAGTCTGCATCGGTTTTCGAAAAGAATTATGCAGAAGGACCTCTATATTTTCTAGTCTTAATTCTTGTGTTTATCGATTTCATGGCACTTATGGAAAATTTTCTTCGAAATTTAGAGCGTTTGGGAGTTAGTGAGGAAACAGCAAAGATATTTTGGGAAGTGAGATTCTTCTATGATTATTTCGAATACCTTAAAGGGGTGCCTATTCTGTTATGTATCACACTTTTGTACGTTGGACTGATTGTCCGAACTAAGAGACAACCTGTTCAAGGTTAGCTGAAAGTATTTATAAACGCAGTATCTAGTATCTCTTAGATACTGCGTTCAAATTTTACATTTCAACTCCTGCCACAATTAGAGAGAATACAAGCGCTTTATTCTTCTAACAAAGTATAGTTTATATATTGCTCTCACTCATTTAAAGTCTGTACCACTTTTACACCATTCGACTTGAACATTTACTTGTCTTTATATTAAACAAAATGTAATGTTTGGGTTAATTTTGTGGTTTTTTTAAAGGGAAATGTGGGGCGATGCAAACGCCAGAAGAGTACGAAGTAAGCCAGCGCATAGGACTGCTAATAAAAGGTCTTAAGCATAAACGCGGGATGTCGCGAGAAGATATATGTCGCCACCTCGGGATTGGCATGCGAACGCTAGACAACTATCTTAATGGCGTTAGCTCCTTCAAGCTTGGTACGTTAATGAAGTTTGCCGATCTCTGCAGAGTTAAACTCGCCGATATTTTAGATGATACCGAAGCGCTCTCACGACTGTATCCAGACAATATGAAGGACAAAAGCAGTATTCTTACATTGCTTTTTGGCTTAGGTACAACCGCTATGCTTTTCGAGTCGGTTTTCTTGCTTTTATTAATAGCGCTGCTTTTCTATTCATATAAGGACAAAAACAGTCAATGCATGGTCGCAATTTTTGTCACTGTTTATATATTAACGAATGTCGCTAACTACTGGCTGCATTTTGTTCTTTTTCCCGTGGTTACTAATGTCTTCTATCAAAATATTTATGCTTTCTCAACTAACTTGTCTTTAAGCTTACTTTTATTCATTTTACTTAAATATAGAATGAAATTTGCTGTATTTATCACGCGAGGCAAGTCTGAAGATGTCTTCGAGAAAAACCCTATAGAGGCACCTCTGTGCTTCCTAGCAATGATGATAGCGCTCATTGATTTTTGCGCATTGATGGAAAATTTTATTCGTAACTTAGAGCATATAGGTATGGATGAAGATTTCGCTAAAACATTCTGGGAATTAACTTTCTTTTATGATTATTACGAATACATTAAAGCCCCGCCGATCTTACTCAGTTTAGTACTCCTCTATGCAGGAATACTCGCACGGAAAAGAAATACGCAGCAGCCTCAAAGTACGTAGTAATAAGTCGATAAGTAAATCACGGAATAAGGAGACGGCGGGCTGATGCAAACGCCAGAAGAGTACGAAGTAAGCCAGCGCATAGGGCTGCTAATAAAAGGTCTAAAGCATAAACGCGGGATGTCTCGAGAAGATATATGTCGCCACCTCGGGATTGGCATGCGAACGCTAGACAACTACCTTAATGGCGTTAGTTCCTTCAAGCTTGGTACGTTAATGAAGTTTGCTGACTTATGTAGAGTCAAGCTTGCCGATATTTTGGATGATACCGAAGCGCTCTCACGACTATATCCAGACAATATGAAGGACAAAGGGAGTATTCTTACGCTTATCTTGGGATCTATTGCTGGGTATTTTCTTATTTTCGAATCTATCGTATTCCTCCTTCTATTACTTTTGTTTTGTTGCTGTTACAAAGATAAGAATAGTCAAACTATCACAGGCATTTTCCTTTTTATTTTTGCACTTGAGGTCGTTGTCGCATACCTCTTAAGGTTCATTATTTTCCCTGCTGTTGAAAGCTATTTTTTCGAGAATATTTATGCTTTTGGGTTGCAGTTAACTCTTAGCCTCATGTTACTGTTTTTACTTAAACATAGAATGATGATTAGTGTATTTTTAACTCAGGGAAGATCTGCATCTGTATTCGAAAAAAATGGCATAGAAGCCCCAATTTATTTTTTGGCAATGACGTTAGTGCTTATCGATTTTTTGGCCCTCATGGAAAATTTTCTGCGCAACTTGGATCGCTTAGGTATGAGTGAGGAGCTAGCTAAAACTTTTTGGGAGGTTACCTTCTTTTATGATTATTTTGAATATCTCAAGACGATCCCAGCTTTTCTCTGTATCGCTTTACTTTATGTAGGGTTTATCGCGCGAAGAAATGCTCCGCTACAAGTTAGAGCTACACTGTAACTTTAGCAATAACGAATTCAGTATTAATAACAGTTTATATAGAAGGATCGCGAGGCGATGCAAACGCCAGAAGAGTACGAAGTAAGCCAGCGTATAGGACTATTAATAAAGGGTCTTAAGCATAAACGCGGGATGTCGCGAGAAGATATATGTCGCCACCTCGGGATTGGCATGCGAACGCTAGACAACTATCTCAATGGTGTTAGCTCCTTCAAGCTTGGTACGTTAATGAAGTTTGCTGACCTCTGCAGAGTTAAACTCGCTGATATTTTGGATGATACCGAAGCGCTCTCACGACTGTATCCAGACAACATGAAGGACAAGGGCAGTATTCTTACGCTAATCTTGGGATCGGCTTTTGGCGTAATTATTTTTGAGTCCACTTTATTTATCTTATTGTTAGTTTTGTTCTTTTACGCTTACAAAGACAAAAATAGTCAGCTGTTGACGCTTTGCTTTGTAGCGGTATTTTTGTGTTCAACGGTAGCTGTATATACACTAGAGAACTTTATTTATCCGATAGTGGATAACAATTTTATAGGAAACTCTTGTGCATTCTTCATCCAGCTCTCACTCAGCCTTTTATTACTTTTTTTGCTAAAACATCGGATGGCTTTTGCGGTGTTGCTTACCCGAGGAAGAAGTGCCTCTGTGTTTGAAAAAAACTATGCGGAGGGGCCATTACATTTCTTAGTTTTGACCTTAGCGTTAATAGATTTTTTTGCCTTGATGGAGAACTTTCTGCGCAATCTGGAGCATTTAGGTATAAACGAAGAAACCGCAAAGGCGTTCTGGGAAGTAACCTTTTTTTATGACTATTTTGCTTACTTAAAATCAGTGCCTATGTTGCTGTGTGTCGCGGTACTTTATATCGGTTATATCGCACGTAATCAAGTATCAAGATCGGCTGAACATGTTGAGTAATAATGGTAGTATCTGATGTCGATTATACAGATTTTTCGTTTATGAGTTGCTGCTATAGTTTGGTCTCCTCAACCCTTTGAGGATAGCGTTAAATCATAGATTACTTTGCAAAAGCACACAAAATCGTCTGCGGTGGGTGTCAGTGATTTTTCGGCTCAATTTTTAGGAGTTAAATTGAAGCGTAGTTTACAGTTTAAGATTCATTTGGCTCTACTCGTAGCCTGTATTATAGGTTTTCAATTTCATAGGGGTACGATTGATAACTTCTTTACTAACCCTTTTTATATCGGTTCAATGCTTGTTGGTGTTTTACTTGTGTTAAAAGCTATTTTTTACTCGTGCCAAAAGTGCCGAAGAAATCAAGTAATACTGGGATGGTATAGGTATAGGTTGCCTAAAGAAAGATGTTATAATTGCGGTCATAATATTGACAATAGTCGCTCCTAATAAATTAACGAAATAGGGGCGCAACAGTAGGTTTGTGCTTTTTTAGTATAAAATCAGAAAAACTGGATAAGTTTAGCTTTATGGAAAAGTTTTGTATCGCAATTATTTCACTGTGTCTTGCTCTTGGTGGTGTCACCCATATTTTTGACAATGTATACTTTGGACTTCTACCATATAAGTTTGCACCAAATTGGGTGAATTTATACTGGACATCCCTTGGTGTTATTGATTTTTTAGCTATTTATATTCTGCTAAAGAATAGAAATCTGGGGATAATTTTAACTTTGATAATAATGATAAGTGACGTAGTTATTAATTCAGCGGCTTACTATTCTATGCAAGTTATTAAAGACCCTATAGCATTGCAGCTACAAACACTTTTTCTCGGCTTTTGTCTTGGCGCGTGCATGTGGTTATGGAAAAGCAATAGCAGTAACTCTGTTTCGCCTGTTACTTAACATATATGTTCTTTTTAAAGAACAGCAAAAAAACAAAAATAAGAACACAAAATAAGAACACAAAATAAGAAGAAAATAAGGAAAGAAGAAAATAAGTGACACCCATTACTATTAACGTCAAAGCTGAGGAAGCAGAACTAACGTGGGCACCCACCATAACTAACACTACAGAACGAAGGGTATCAGCTTAAGGTTATGACACCCAGCCATATTTGAAATTTGTGGGTGTCAGTAATTTTTCTCGCAGATAAGTTATAACTCGTTTTTTCAGGTAATTCGTATGTTGAATGACAATGTTTGACTGGTAATTTGCTAAAATTATTAAATAAAGTTTCTTGAATATTGCGATTTTTCTCTTGTGGATAAGTGAGATATTAAAGAATTTATACTAATTAGCTGTTAAATTTCTAAAGGAGCATCAAGTTGGCAAATGGAAGTTTTGGTCTCGATAACGAGGCTTTAATTATTAAAAGTGGTATAAGAAATGTTTTTACGCCTCATATTCCGATTGACGAAATATCTCATTTTTTTGGGCGTGAAGATGAAGCAACAAGATTAGTCAGCGTTATTAATTCTCCCGGCCAGCATATCCTTCTTTACGGTGATCGCGGTGTTGGGAAAACATCTCTTGCGAAAACTACTTGTAAACTAATTTTACATAAAATTCAGCGCGGGCATTTTTTTGAGAAACGTTGTGATTCTGGAGATAGTTTCTCTTCTATTTTTGTTGAAGCACTTGAAAAATGTGGGATTGATTTGTCGTTCAGAGAAGCAACTCAAACGCATAATCAAGGTGGTGGCGCAGTATTAAATGCAGTTTTCGCAAAGGCTGACCTGTCCTCTAAAAGGGAAACAAAAACTACAATAGTAACCACATTTAAACCTGACTCTCCATCTTGGGTTGCGAAGCACTTAAAGTCCCTTTCAGGAATTATGCTTATTGACGAAGCTGACGCACTTCAAGATGAATCCGATAAGAAAAAAATTGCAGAACTTATTAAATTGCTTAGCGATCATAAGTCCAATTTCAAATTGGTGGTGGTAGGTATAGCGGCTACTGGGGAAGAGTTAACAGCTGGTCATCCTTCAGTAGAAAGATGCTTAAAAGAAGTTTCATTGCAACGAATGTGCGACGAAGACCTTAAGAAGATAATTCTTAATGGCATGAATTCTTTAAATCTTCGCCCTGATGATAGCGTTGTCGAAAAAATAGTAGATATAAGTGCTGGATACCCCCACTTCACTCATTTAATTAGCTTAAAATGTGGTGAGGCTGCAATCGTTAGAGGCAATAAGCATATAACAAAAGATGTACTCAAAAGTGCACTCAATGAAGCGGTGAAGGATTCTGAGGGAGCATTACAAAGAATGCTTGAGTCTACACTTCGCGTATTAAACACTCCACAGGAGTATAAGTTCCTGCTTCTTACAGCTTCTTATTGTAATACACCTGAATTTCGTAGCTCTGAGTTAAGAGAAAAATTAAAAAGTAAATTTGGTGTCATCGTTGATTCGCAGACTTTAAGCCGAAGACTAACAAAATTAACCAAAGGGAGTGAAAAGACAATTCTGTATAAGCCCGCGAGGGGGTGCTTTCAATTCACAGATCCAAGAATGCCTAGCTTCTTAAAGATGGCTTTGAATGCAGATGATGACGTAATGTAACAAGCCACCACACTCGGAAATTTCACTTACTCCGCTCCCAAAATTCCGGTGAGAGGAGTGTTGGTTACCTTATCAATATTACATGCTCAATTTACTGTACAAGTAGAATGGTGAAGACTATACTTGTTCCATTAAATGTACATGTAGAGGTTCTTATGAGAATTGTATCTTTTACTGAAGCTAGAAATAGTCTTAAAGCTGTTCTAGACGGTGTAGTTAACGACGCAGATACAACAGTCATTACACGTCGTGACTCTGAGGATGCTGTGGTTATGTCTTTAGATTACTACAATAGCCTTATGGAGACTGTTCACTTACTACGCTCTCCTCAAAACGCTGAACACTTAAATCGTTCGATTGCACAGTACCGTGCTGGTAAAACAACAGCACGAGAGTTAATTGATGAGTAGTAGTCAACGTTTACTGTCGTGGACTGATGACGCTTGGGATGACTATCTGTATTGGCAAACTCAAGACAAGAAAACACTCAAGCGCATCAACAAACTCATCAATGATGTTAAGCGCTCCCCATTTGAGGGCATCGGTAAACCAGAGCCGTTGAAAGAGAGTTTATCTGGTTTTTGGTCTCGTCGTATTGATGACACTAACAGGCTTGTTTATGCAGTTGATGATCAAGCGATAACGATAATTTCGTGTCGTTACCACTACTAAATTAGAGGCGGCGATAATACAGCAAGCGACTTAGGTGTATCGAACCTGTGTTCGGCAACATCATAGTGAATAAAGGAATGAATAAACTCACATTACGAGGGCAAGGGAAAGTGAATGCGCAATGGAAGTTGTATTGCTTGGTGCATAATCTAGAAAAGTTGCAAAAAATAATACACTAAGAAGTGTAGCTCATTTTAAACCTCAAAAAGCCACAGAGACCAGCCTTATAGCCTCATAAAACACAGTAAAAAAATGACAGTGACGTTTAGAGTAAACGATTGAATCAAATAAAGAACTCGGCTAAGGTTGATACCACTATGCAAAATGTATTAAGGATGGATTGGTGATACCCATCACTAATTGCATTGACGTTAGGAAAATGAAGGCTTGAAATTTGTGGTGGGTGTCAGTGATTTTTGTTAGGAAGGTGCAAATTAAGTGGTGGGTGTCAGCGATTTGAGCGATTTGGTAACTATGTTTGACTGGTAGCTTGCTAAAATTATTAAATAAAATTTTCTTGATGATTGCGATTTTATCTCTTGTGGATAAGTGAGATATTCAGAATTTACACTAGTAGGTTGTTATATGCTTAAATGGAATTTGAAAATGCGGTTACTTTTTTTACTCTACTTTCTTCCTTGTTTTGTTTCAGCTGAGATAAATTTGCCATTGCAAGCTCAACTCATTGAAATGGCAAAACAGGATCAGGCTGTACGAAAACAGTTAGGAGATGCCGGTTGGGATAAAGCTCCAAAAGAGCTTCATGCTAAATTATCATCAGTTGATCATCAGAATACTGAAAAACTCAAAGCAATATTAAGCAAACGACAATGGCTAACACATGCTGAGGTCGGAAAGGAGGGGGTTGGAGCAGCATTTCTTATAATACAGCACTCGTCAGATACTGAGTTTCAAGAAAGAATGCTTCCAATCTTAAAGAGAGCATATTTAAATAATGAAGGCGTATCAGGACAAGAAGTCGCATTATTGACCGATCGCGTACTTATACATAGGGGGCAAAAGCAACTGTACGGCACACAAGCAGATATTAAAAATGGTAAAGTCACTTTCATGCCAATCTCAGAAGTTGATAAAGTGGATGAAAGGAGGGCTGAAATGAATATGCCTCCATTAGAGTTTTATAAAAAGATAATGGAAGAAATGTATGGTATTAAAGATCACCCCGAAATAGAGCTGAATTAGAACGCATACAAGAGACTATGGCGTCAATGACTAAAGGATGGATTGGTGACACCCATCACTAATTGCATTGAAGTTAGGAAAATGAAGGCTTGAAATTTGTGGTGGGTGTCATTGATTTTTGCTTCTTGATTTTTGAGCTTGGGATATATGAAGCGTCATTCGACTTTGATTGTTTGATATGATATTGGCAATCTAATGATGACTCAGGCTCCTTGCAATGCTAGCTTCGTGTGTGGGTCATTTTGCTATGTGCCTGAAAAACTCAGAGGACAACATGTCTAATAAAAGTCTTCGTGCTCGAATTCCAGCCTATAAAATGGCATTTGCAAGTGGCGAACTGCAGAGAACCTATAAGGATCTCGTCTCTATTGTTCAAAGTCTCAGGGCTGAATTCAGTAAGCAGTATAAAGGCCAGTTTACAGTCGCAAACGTGTTACACGGATATATTGACTTTACATACTTTTATCTGCAAAACGATTACCTTAAAAAACACAAGCTCAAATTGGCAGTTGTGTTGAACCATCAAGAAGTGCAATTCGAACTTTGGCTCCTTGGGCAAACAAAGGATGTTCAGATTGATTATTGGGCAAAGTTACAGGGGGTTAGGTGGGTGGATCAAGATGTTATGCCTGAGTGGTCAATCTTTGAAATTTTAATGCTTGCTGACCCTGATTTCGATAATGTAAAAGCGCTATCTGAGCGGATCCACGGTGTGTTTGCAGAACTGTCCGAGGAGATCTTTACTACATTGAAGGTGTACCAATAGTACACCTAACACACATGAATTTTCGCAGGTTATCCGCGTCGTAAAGTATGTGCAGCTAATTTTCAAACTTTAAATCTGTTTAACTCTATTTCTAGCGAAAAAAAGAGTGCTAGTAGTAGCACTCTTGTCAATGCAAAACTCAACAGCAATAACCCTTAGTTACTAGTCCATGCTTGGGGCGCTGGAATATACCAACTCAATTAGGTTATTCATCGTTCTTGATTTTTGCATATAAGCCTTTTCCATATGGGCAAGCTCTTGTAATTCAAATAAGGTCGTTTCTACGAGTGCCAGCCATTTTTCTGTGGTGTCTGGTACCGCTTCACTTTGCTTTGTTGCTTTTTTTAGTGCGTCGTAATAAATAGTTAAGTCACGATATTGGCTTTGATAGTCCATTGATGCTCCAACCCGTCTCTTTTAATTTACAGCAAGGTAACAGGAATTCTCAGCAGAAATCTGCGGAAAATAATTTTTTTACAACTTTTTAATTCGAAAGATAATTAATATTAGCAAAGGCGGAGATCACATCTTTTGCAAAAGCAATGCGTGGGTGTTTTAACGCGCCCTTTTTCCATACTAGATAGATATTGTTTTCAGGGCCTACAGGGCCAAGTTGGATCAGTTCACCTGCTTTTATGAGATCTCGGCAGAGATAATCGGGGAGGACGGAGTAACCTATTCCAGAGCGAATGATGTTAGCAATTGCTCTAATGTCTGGGCAAATAGCGATGACATTAGAGTTGCAGCCCGCATTAAATACACGGTCAAAGTATTGTCTAACCAAAGGTAAGTCTTGATCGTACGTGACGACATTATAGCTTGAGAGTAAGTCGGCGGTAATATCGCTGTCTTGAATTTCTCTGCCCTCTAAACGGTTCATCACTAGCCACAATTGCTCTTTGTCTAGAACTAAATAGTCAAAGCTTGTGGGATCTGGCGCAGAGGCGGCAATGGCGATGTCGGCGGTGTCGTTTATTAGTGCGTCGAAAATGTTAATTTTATTGCCAATATGAAGTACCACGTTAATGTTGCCCGCTTGCAATAAGTTGGCGATTTGTGGACCGGAGACAAAGCTTAAATACTCCGCGGGGCCAGCAATATTTAGTGTGCCAAACACCGCGTTGGAGCGCGCCCGAATTGAGGTGATCTTCTGCTCTAAAATATCGATATGACCAGATACCTGCAGCGCTAAGTCATGTGCTGTTGGCGTTGGCTTTACCCCTCTTGCTTGGCGTTCAAACAGGGCTTTTCCTACGACCGCTTCCATGGTTTGAATATGTGCCGTGACAGCTGGCTGCGACATCCCCAAGTTGGCCGCTGCTTTGGTGATATTTTTGCAGCGGTATACTTCCACAAAGGTTTTTAGTTGGGTGAGATGAGACATAAATTACTTAAGCCATAAATATTCTGATTGCTCCTACCAATTTATCCGAATTCTCCTGTGTCCGCAAATCGCCTAAACTCGTCGATATTGAACTGGTATGAGGAGCCGGGATGAAAAAGAGTATACTGAATACGATAGTGTGGGTGTCATCGTTGTTGGGTTCAGCACTTGCGCTTAGCGCTAATGCAAGTGAAGGTGAAGTATTAGTGTTACTTTCGAGCGAAACCTCTATGGAACTTGCCAGTGGTGAGACAATAGAAACAGGTTACTACCTCAATGAGTTCGGTATACCTGCAAAGGCTTTAGTGGATGCTGGATATAAACTGATATTAGCAACACCAAAAGGCAATGCCCCTGCTGTTGATCAAAAATCAGTGTCGGTTAATTACTTCGGCGGTGATGAGACTAAATTACAAAGCATCAAAAAATTTATTGCTAACCTGCCAGATCTTAATGATACCGCAAGTTTTAGCGAGATCCTTGCTGCGGGGCTAGACGAATTTGATGCGGTATTTATTCCAGGCGGACACGCACCGTTAATTGATTTGGCGAATAATCCGCAGGTGGGTGAAATTTTGCGCCATTTTAACCGCGAGAATAAACCAACAGCTGCGATTTGCCACGGCCCAATTACGTTGCTTTCGGCACAAAGTGAACCAAAAGCGTATTATCAGAGTTTAACAACACAGTCACCTGTTCAAGCGAAAAACTGGATTTATGACGGATATCAAATGACGATATTTTCGAACCCAGAAGAACAAGTATTTGAAAGCACGTTAAATGGCGAAAAACTCAACTTTTACCCAGCAGCCGCGATGTCTCAGGCTGGAGGAAAAATGCAGTTTGCAAATGCATGGCAGCCAAAAGTGGTTGTTGATAGAGAGCTAATTACAGGGCAAAACCCGTTTTCAGACACATTACTAGCAGAAAAGCTGCTAGAAATGTTAGCGGAAGAACCGAATATTAAACAGTAAGGAATTGAGCATGCTTAATTTTGTATTTAAAAATCAAACCGAAATTCTTTTTGGTAAAGGCCAAATGAGTGAAATCACCTCACGATTACCAGAGGCTGCAAAGGTGTTGCTACTGTACGGCGGCGGCTCGATTAAAAACAATGGTGTATACGACCAAGCTATGAATGCATTGACAGGTGTTGAGGTTGTGGAATTTGGTGGTGTGGAGCCAAACCCAACATATGAAACGCTAATGCAAGCGGTCGCGACGGCAAAGCAAAATAATGTGAATTTTATTCTTGCGGTTGGCGGCGGCAGCGTTATCGACGGCGCAAAGTTTGTGGCGGCAGCCGTGAATTTTGACGGTGAGCCTTGGGACATTTTGGTAAAAGGCGCAAGCTTTAGCAATCCATTACCGATTGGTGCTGTGCTCACTTTACCTGCTACAGGCTCTGAGAGTAACGGCAACTCAGTGGTTACAAAAAAGGCAACTTCGCAAAAGCGTGCGTTTTCGTCACCAACAGTGCAGCCGCAGTTTGCGGTACTTGACCCAGAATACACCTATTCACTGCCGCCTCGCCAAGTGAGTAATGGGGTAGTGGATGCGTTTGTTCACGTGATTGAGCAGTATTTAACTTATTCAGTAAATGCGCCACTGCAAGACAGATTTGCAGAAGGTATTTTACAAACGCTTATCAGCGAAGGGCCAAAGGCATTAAGCGAGCCTAACAATTATGATGTAAGAGCAAACGTTATGTGGTCTGCAACTATGGCGCTAAATGGCCTTATTGGTCAAGGCGTACCACAGGATTGGTCAACCCATATGATTGGTCACGAGCTAACGGCATTGTATAACCTTGACCACGCGCAAACGCTTGCGATTGTATTACCTGCGGTGATGTATGTGCAACGAGACAAAAAAGCCGAGAAAATCAAGCAACTTGGTGAGCGTGTATTTGGTATTACAGCCGCAGACGAAGCGCAGCAAATTGACCAAACAATAAAAGCAGTTCAAGACTTTTTTGAGTCGATGGCGGTGCAAACCCGTTTAGCGGATTATCAATTAGACGAAAAAGCAGTACAAGAAGTTATCGCTAATCTAGAAAAGAACGGCATGACGGCACTAGGTGAGCACGGCGATATTGATTTAGCGAAGGCGAAAGAGATTTTAATGCTGGCGTTGTAAAACAAGTAATCAGTGGCAATGTGTTACCCTTTGATAACAAAAGTAAGATGGTTTAGAGGTAACTAAACCATCTTACTCCATCGGCTTTTTATAGGCTTCTTAGTTGATCAATAACAGCCTGAATTTTGTTAAATTTGGTTTGCCTGTATTCTGTTTCAGCTTGGGATTTTTTGCGATTCCAGTATTCAACATCATCTGGATATTGTGGCTCTACCACGTACGATGCTAAATAGTTACCATACGGGTCTTTAAGCCAGCATTTATATTCAACGATTTGAGAATAAGGGTCAGGTGCTTCACAGCCGCTTCTAAGTGGCAAGTCCGCCTGCTTTTTCTGTGCCAGCATTATGCTTAACTGATCCGCTAGATTTTTAGCTGCGGTAACGACGGTTGTTTTTGGCACCATGCCAGCCAAATAACGCTCAGTATACACTGCCACTACAACCGATGCTGCTAAGGCATAGGTGTCTGCAAGGTAGAAAAAGTCATCATTGTAGCTACTATTTAAAGCTCGGTGATTTATCAGATCGTTAGCTTTTAGTAATAATCCACCAAGTAATACAGGGTCTTCTCCATTGTATTTTACGGTATCGCCATAGTGTTTTAAGCTTGCTTCAACGCTTCTAAACTCAGAAAGAAAGTCGAACTCCGCATCACGTACAATTTCTTCTCTAACGCGCTCTTGTATTGCCTGCAGGCTCTCTTCGCTCAGCATAACGTATTGTGGTCCACCAGAACCAAATACAGCATCAGCTAAAAGTGAACCAAACCCCGATAGTAATTTACTTTTTACTTTATCTAAAATCTGCTCACCGATTGTCGCGGTTTTTTCTTCTTGTTCAGTAGCACCAACAGTAAATGTTGCACTACATAACGCTAAGCTTACTACTGCGGCGATTGAATGAAATTTCATAGAAATAATCCTTTTATATTAGAAAGTATGTTTTTATAGACCTTGGCACCCACAACCCACATCAAATACAGGCTTTTTACCTAGCTTTAGAATTGTTATGCTTACTGCTTTTGGATTGGTTTGATTTATAAACTTAGTTCCAAAGGCTGGGTCTTACCTATGTTAGGTGAGTTGTGTTAAAAAAAGATTAAATAAACGATGTTTTCTTTTACGATGTGGCTAAATTGGAAGGTGTTATTAGTTTGAAAACATTTTTCATACTGCAAATGGCTTAGTCCGGATATCGCAAAATACGTAGTTTACCTAGCTTATCTTCAGTGCTACTCTACGGTGATATTCAAAAAAAGTTTAAGGAGAATTTGATGATTGTTTTATTGAGCCACCCGGTAAAAGTTGTAGCTAGGTGTGATTAGTAGACTTTAACTTTCGTCTTTTCTAAATTTTTTACTCCTTTTACCCGGTGTGATGCCTAATGGGCTTATCCGGGGTCAATGATATTCATTAACCCTGCTTGATTTTTGCAGTCTTTCTGCATTTTTGAGATTTTATAATGAATACATCTTATTCGCCAACACTGCTTGGTTGGCAAGCATTTTTTCAACAGCAACTGACACTAACAGAACTAGAATCATCAAATCTTGGCCGCGTGATAGCGCACCACAGAAGTAATTATTTAATCCAGTTGCAATCACGACAAATTTCTTTAGCTACTCATGTATCACTGCCTAGTATGACGGTTGGTGATTGGGTTTTGTTGGATGAGAATTATCAATTTATTAGGCTATTATCCCGCAAATCGGTTATTTCAAGGAAAGCTGCGGGCAGTAAAGTCGCGGAGCAATTGATAGCCGCAAATATCGATAGCCTGTTTATTGTTTGCTCGCTAAATCAGGATTTTAATCTAAACCGGATCGAACGTTACTTAGCACTGGCTAACGAAGCTCAAGTGGAGCCAATTGTTGTTTTGACCAAGAAGGATTTGGTCGATTGTTGGCAACAGCAAGTACAACTCGTTCAGGAGTTGGATCCATTTTTGACAGTCGAAGCGATTAATGCGTTGGAGCCGAGCTCCGTTGAGTGCCTAAAAGCTTGGTGTAGCGTGGGAAAAACGTTGTCATTTGTAGGTTCTTCTGGTGTGGGTAAGTCCAGCTTGGTGAACACGCTGTTAGAGTGTAAAGAGCAGCTCACCGGTTCAATCCGTGAAGATGATGCAAAAGGGCGGCACACGACAACCTCTCGCTCGTTACATTTTATGGACAATGGCTCAGTGTTGCTCGACACACCAGGAATGAGGGAGATCCAACTAGCCGATTGCCAACAAGGGATTAGTAAAACATTTGCAGAAATTGAAGTGTTAGAAAGCGCTTGCCGCTTCAGTGATTGCTCACATCAAAATGAGCCCGGATGTGCTGTTCAGCAAGCGATAGAGAGTGGCGAACTTGAAGTTAGGCGCTTCAACAACTTCATAAAACTAAGAAGTGAACATCAAAGAAACAACGCCAGCCTAAAAGATAAGAGAGACAAGGAAAGAGCACTTGCAAAGAAATATCGTTTTGTACAAAGCGATACTAGAAGACTAAAAAAGGGCTACTGAGCAGTAATTGCTAGTTCTGTTTATCTTAAACCAAAGTGGACTCGCTCCACTTTGGTTTTTGCTTTTCTACGCTAAAGTACAGCTAAAGGGCAAGTACGGCTAAAGAGACACCCACTTATCTTTTGAGGTGATAAGTTAAAATGATAAGTTAAAAAGACACCCATTTTTAAACTGTGACGCTAGAGTGGGTGTCTGCATATGCCAACATGAAATTGTATCGTTTCAGCAAAGCTCAGAAATAATTAATGACCAAATTTAATGCGGATCCCTGCATTGACCGTAAATCCATCGTTACGAGACCAAATATCAGTTGTCCATCGTCCACTTGGAGCCTGTTGGGTTAGCAATATTGGCTCTTCTTTAGTTTGCCGAACATTGAGCAAGTTCTCTGCATTTAAGAAGTAACTTACGCTACCAAGAGTGATTTGACCAAGTAAGCCTAAGTGCCAGTAAGCGTCGCTTCTATCACGGTAAGGGTTATTTTCGAGATGCTGTGTACCAGTATAATAAGCTTCAAAACCTAGTAGGTGACTGCCATGCTTTTCCCACATAATTACTGCACCAGCAGAATGTGTTGGTGTTAGGGTTAAGGGAGTTCGGCCAGTGCCTAATCCGCTAAGTTTTGTTGCGTCAGTATATAAATAGCTTCCAGTTATTTTGATGTCATGCCAGCGGTATCGCAAAAGCAATTCTGCGCCACGAATTTCGGTCTGGCCTGGGTTATTCACTAATCGAACGTGGTTATTTGTATTCGGGCTTTGGGCTTCGATGATCTCAAGCTCAGTGACATTGTCGACATCCGAGGCAAACAGGGTGACACTTGTTTCAATGTCATCAAATATATAGCTGAGATCAATAGACGCTGTAGTCGCCAGTTCCTCCTTTAAGTTACTTAAAGGCTCAAGGCGAGACAGGCCACTGTCTTCAATATCTTCAATAAAAGGTGTCGGCGCAAAGAAGCCTTGACCGTAGGATCCGCGAATTGTCCAGCTGTTTGGATTGTACAAAATGGATGCGCGTGGACTAAACTGAGTGCCGTATTCACTGTGCCAATCGGTTCTGGCGCTCAATGATATTGAAACGTCTTTTTCTGTGTCATAGTCTATCTGTGAAAATAACCCAGGTACTTGATAGTTATAGTTAAACTCTGAAAAGTCATCAGACTCAAAGCGGTCAGACTGATAAGCTATTCCAACAAGCCAAGCAATAGCTTCACGATAACCCGATACACTAGATTCAAATAAGTAACTTTCATGGTTATCTGTTTCTTGAGTCAGCCCATAAACATGGTCATGCTCCTGATGCATAGCTGAACCACGAACACTGAGGTTTATTTCTTCACTAAGTGGTTGGTCGAAAATAAAACCGCTATCTAACCTTAATGAGTCTTGGTGTTGAGGAAATGATTCGCCAGTAGGTAATGTATCCGTTTGTTGCGTACCACCTTCACGATTTTCTTTCATCGCACCAAACGTCCAATAAAGGTTGGCACCGTCTTCATCTTCCCAATAAAAACGTGGGCGAACGGTCGCGCGCTCATAGCCTGCTATATCAAGCCAGCCATCCTCATCTAAATCTTGCTGAGCTTGATGATGAAGTCCCAGAGTAATTGACGCACGAGTACTTGGGGTCAGTGGGGTTGCAAAATAGGAGGTAATATCTTGACCACTTTTTGATGTTGCATTGAGTAGCACTTCACCTTCAAATTCATCCCCTGGTGTACGAGAGATAAGATTAATCACCCCGCCTAAGGCTGACCCACCATACAAAGAAGAAGCTGATCCTTTGATAATTTCAACATTGGCTAAGTCGGTTGGAGGGATTTGAAGCAACCCAATTGACGCAGTTTGTCCACCATATAATGGCAAACCATCACTAAGTAGCTGGGTATAGCGACCATACAGGCTTTGCAATCTTATGTTGGCACTGCCTAAAGCCGGAGAGGTATTTTGTACTCGTACACCGCCAGTTTCAGCAACTAGCATAGAAATATTTCCGGGCCGCATTAAGGCTTTTTCTTGGATTTCTTCATTATTGATAATTTCAGTTCTAGTTGCCGATTCGTTCACGATCCGACCAAGTCGTGACGCGGTTACTTGAATTCTCTCTATTTTATTCTGGTTATGTTCGTCATGATGTTGGTGTTCTCCTGCATAAGATACAGACGGGCCAAGTAAGATAGCCAGCGCCACCTTTGAATATTGATTAAGCATGTTTTACCTCAGGTAATGCAAAACACTGTGAAGTTTTTTATTAGTTTAATACCAGCTCAAATTGAGGAAAAAACCTGACGCGAGCTACGTTAAAGGCTTATTATTTAGAACGACTAAATAATAATATTTTCGTCTTGCCCACATGGGTGTAGATACCTTGGCGATAGCAGGGCGCGGTAGCTGTGTTATCGACAAGATTTTTTCGCCTCAAAATAAACCGCTTAATTAAGTCAATTGGTATAACTTTCGCAGCATATAAATTAAATTTTTAGTAAGAATTTAGTTTGGCTGTAGCCTAAGCGGTAAAATAGGAGGCCGATAGAATGAGGTCACAATACTATGAATATCTGGAGTCTGAGTCGATCGTACAGGACCACCAAAACGAATGAGTTCTGAGGCAATAGGGTTTATAGGAATGTATGCAAAGGTTGCACAGGCGTTTTCTGGGCAAATGCAATCGTTCTCACAGCAATCTGTGTCACAACAATCATCTGCACCTTGCTGGTATTCGTTTTGAGATTCAAGTGTGATTGATTGCGTGATAATAATGTCATCATCAGATACAAAAAAGGGTGATGCTAATGCTTGCCCAACAAAGGCAACCAAGATTGTCATCATAATAAGTAGTTTTGACATTCCCTTACACATAATAATCTCAACTCGAAACTGCTGCACATTGTAGGGAATAATTTTATATAAGTGAAGTGTATCGGAGACGATAAATGAGCGCTGATTATAAAAGCCTGTGGCGTAGCGATACTAAAAAGTTAAGAAAGGCTGTTTATTATCCAATATGAACTCAGGTTTTGGGTCAAGGTGGACTTATTCCACCTTTTTTGAAATACGTATAGCGACTTAAAAATTATGTAAACTAGAAAGTAAATTTCAGATCTTTAATAACTCTTGATTGGATACCTCTAATCAAGCTATTTTCTTTAAGTTCACCGTTAAAATGACCTGTTCTAACTCTCTGAATTTCCATGTCAAATTCACATGGTTTTGAAGTTGAAATCTGTTCTAGATCTATGAAGCCAGCGCTTTTTGCATTGAATGTATTGCTTGTCGAGCTTCCAAACTGTGTTGAGAAAGAGCCTGTCACTAACCCCCCCGTATTATTTGAACATGCATAGTTAACGATAAGAGATGTTTCACTAGCTGAGTCTATTCCATCAATATGAATTTCAATATTTTCATCATATCGAAAAGTTTTCTCTGCTTCGGGGGTAAGCACCAGAAAGCCTAAAGGAAGCTCAACAGACGCTGAAGCATTTGCTTCTTTCTTGCGATTTAACTGGATAGTATATAGGCTGTTACCAGTTACAACTGAGGATCTGCCCTCGTAATCAATATCAAGAATGTCAGTATCTTTAGCCAATTGGATCGTCTGGCCATTTACGATCGCTCTTAGCGTATCACCTTCGCTTAAGTTTACATTAGAGCCGAACGAGTCCCCGACGTTTAGCTCGGCCACAATTCGGGCTCTCTCCCCATTTGAAGTTATTGATATATCAGCACTAATTGCGTTTGTTTTCAACAGATCAGATTCTGTCTCAGATGTACAAGCCGTAAGAAATGTGCTGACACTGGCTGCGGTTATAAGTAACAGAGAAGATTTGGTTGATTTCATTTTTTACCCGTGCTTCATTTAAAAGCAGATTCTCCGATTTAGAAACAGGGATGACAAGTTAAAAAATGTAATAGGGTTGTACAGTAAAAGGAAATAATCACTGTTAATCGCAGGGGTATGTGTTTATCCAACTATGTTGCTCGTCGCTTTCCTCGGAGAGAAAACGTTAAAAAGACACCCATTATTAAACTGTGACGATAAAGTGGGTGTCTGCATATGCCAACAATACAGGCGCTACAGTTAGTTTGATGTTTGAAACTTAATTGTCGTCAAAGCAAACTTTTTACGGCCTCAATACGACAATAATATTTTAGTGTTTGAATAGGCCGATATATGAGAGTCATGAAAATCACACTGCTGGCAGCTCTGGTTACTGTGGCGAGCTGTGCAGAACAAAAGTTGAAAGCTGTAGCACCAGATTATGTAAATAAACAACGAGTATTCGAGCAGAGTATTCGCGAAATTAATGATAACGGGGTGAGTAGTGAAACAGCGAGTACACTTCAATCCAGAATGAGCACATACCGCGTCCCTGCTGTTAGCATTACTGTTTTTGATAATAATCATATTCTTTGGTCGAAAGGTTACGGCGTTACAGATGAGTACTCAAAAGTGAATGTAACGCCGGATACGCTGTTTCAGGCTGCTTCCATTTCTAAAGCTGTAACGAGCTTTGGTGCTTTTAAGATGATAGAGCTAGGTCGTTTTGGACTACATGAAGATGTAAACAGTAAGCTTACACGCTGGCAGGTCCCCAATAATAAATTTACTAAAGAAAATAAAGTGACACCCAGTCGAATTATGAGTCACACCTCAGGGCTCAATGTACAAGGGTTCGCTGGTTATGGCAGAAACCAAAAAACTCCTTCGCTCGTACAGGTTTTACAAGGGAGTGAGTTGAGTAATTCCCCATCAGTTAGAGTGTTTCAAACACCTGGGAAGTCTGAATTTTATTCAGGTGGTGGCATGACAGTTTTGCAACTGTTGATGGAAGATAGTAGTGGGCTGTCATTCTCTGAGTTAATGGAAAAGCAGGTATTAAAGCCCCTAAACATGAATAACAGCTCTTTTGAGTTAGCGTCGCTGAATCTGCCTCAATATAGAGTTGCTAAAGGTCATGATTTACAAGCAAATATGATCGCTGGAGGTTATCGGCTATATCCTGAAAAGGCAGCTGCGGGGTTATGGAGTACTCCTTCTGATTTAGCATTATTTATGATTGCTCTAGGTAAGTCCTATCGTGGTGATGAAGAAAGCTTATTATCTCCACATCTTGCGAAAGTCATGCTTACTAGAGTTCCCGGTGCTGGTGGTACAGGAATAGGACTCGATGGAGAAGGTAACGCTTATAGATTTAGACATAGTGGTGGGAATGCCGGGTATACTTGCTATGCTGTGTCTTTTGCTAGTGTTGGCCGAGGTTTTGTCGTTATGACAAACTCAGACAATGGCTTTCAATTAATCCATGAAATCTCTAGAGCCATTTCTGAAGTTTATGATTGGCCTGCATTATGGATGCATGAATAAGCAAGCTATATTGCTTCTCGCTAAGGTGCAATTGGTCTAGGCTCTCAATTATTAATTAATTTGATGATTAACCAAAAAGTGCTAAACAATTGGAGATATTCGAACGCCGTTGAATTGAGAGTGAATCACAATATTTTTGCTTTGCTGCTGAGCTACCTGCAGCTCCATGGATCACAGTACTAAATTGTGTTGTCAGGGTTATCCAGTTCTTAGAGGTTAGATTTAACCTGTCTAAAATCGGTTGTTTGTTTATAATGCAACCTATTTTGTCACTTCTTATGCAACGCCCTGTGAGTTCGACCAGTTCGAGATATGATGACAGCTCAAGCGGTATACCTTTAGGCATATGCTTTCTCGGATTGCCAGCAAATCGGAATAGTGAGCGAGGTTGCTTACCTTGTTTGGCTAATTCAATACGCTTTTTTACACTCGTGTATTTAGATTCTTCAGGTAGCTTAGCTAGGTTAGCGCGAATGGGATTTAGATCAACATAAGCCATGCACGCAGCAAGTGCAGCTTCATCAAGTAGTGCTTGTGATTTGAAGCGCCCTTCCCAAAACCGACCTGTGCATTGGTCTTCTCGATTTGCTCGTCGTGCAATATACTCATTAAGAGTTCTCATAAACCAGCTTATACAGGTTATGCGTGATCGATATATATTGATAGTGTTATCAAGTATTGATCTTTCCGCATCTGATAATGGCTCATTACGAATAAACTTATGTGTGAGCCAATTGCCTTTAAACTGCTTGTGCCAGCGAATGATAATAGCTTTGTCAGTTAGACGTTTGGCTTTTTGAATATCAACGTGCAGAACTATATGAGTGTGGTTATTCATAACCGCATATGCACAGACATCAATGCAAAACGTTTTTTTAAGGGCGAGTAGCTTTTCTTCGACCCAATCTCTGCGATGCTCGTAAGAACGCCCAGTGGCTATATCCTGACCGCAAAGGTAGGCTTGCCTAACACAGCGAGAAATACAGTGATAATATTTGGTTTCTGATAGACAAATTTGTCGGCAGCGTGCAGTGGCCATATTAGATACCTTCAATCCTTTGAATGTATCTTAAGAGTAGATTGCCTTAGCCAATTTAACAAACGAAATACTAAATAACCTGAGCTGTGGATAATTAATGCCTTTCTAGCAGCCAGTTTTAGTGCTAACTGCGTTGAATTCACTTCCAATAGCCAGCTATTGGCGCGTAAATTCGCCTTGCCTACAGGATGTAGGTACCTTAGCGAGAGCAGGACGCGGAAGCGGTGTTTTCCCTAAAACTCTCTGGCTAGACAAGGAAAAAACTAAGTTGTGCTTTAGCAACAATGAGTTGGAACATTCCTTATCCAAACCTCAGGTTAAATAGGTGGGTGTCTTTTTAAAAGCTTCTTTTTAAAAGCTGTTTTTAAAGTTTCTACTGAGCAGAATTTAATAAGACACCCATTTTAACCTTTAAGGATCACGGGTTTTGTTTGAGCTGCTCGATGCGTTGTTCAAAACTTGGGTGTGTGCTTAACCAACTATGCTGTTCATCGCTTTCCTTGGCGAGTTTTTCGAATATAGAGATCATTGCGTCACTATTACCATACAGCGCCATTAGCTTGTTATGCGCGTACAAATCAGCCTCGAGTTCAGCTTCCTGAGAGTAATTTTGGTTGATACCTAACATTGCGCCCTGCATCATAAGATCTGAGAGCGCAGAGATATCGCCCAGTACGACACTCAAACTGACAAATACGATAGACGAGCTCACAAGAGATTCCATGACGTGATTATGCTCGACATGACCAATCTCGTGGAGTAATACTGCGCTAAGCTCTTGCTGAGTAGATGCCAGTTCGACCATGTTATCGGTGATCACAATGCTACCATCGGCCAATGCCATGGCGTTGGCTTTATCTTTCCACTGCCTAAATTCAAGTTTAAATTCACGTTCACTCGATGCATTGGTGCCAAGCAGTGAGACAAATAAAGCGCGAGTCTCTTGCTGTTTGATTTCACTTAGCTTTGACTCCGAGAATTCCGAGTTATCTAGCTCGTTTAGGCTTCCTTCGTCGATGATTTGGTAGATTTGTTTGGGCAATGAGGCCGAGATCTCTTCAGCGAAGTACGGCACGCCTTTGGTATAAAACTGATAACCACTAAATAAAACGACCACTACTGTGGCCGCTATAATCCAAAGCCACTGCGTTTCTTTAGATTGTTTGACTCTGTTGTGTATCTTTGAGCTCATCTAGTACTTCTCGCATTACATCGATGTTGTATTTTCTCACTATTTTTTGGCTGTTAAATAACTGAGGTAGCTCAATTAAACACACTAAAATTAGCAGAACCCAGCCATAAAAGAGAATAAATACAAGCCCCAATAGCATTAAGGTGAGGTTAATTACACCTCGTGCTGTTTTACCCAGATAAAAGTGATGTAAACCTGCGGCAAAAAAGTAATTGAGTACGGCGTAAGTATCAGGATCTTTTACTAGCTGTTCTTCAAGTTGGTAGTACTGCTTGCGCGCTTCAGGACTTAGCTGAGCAACTTGGTTTCTTAACGATTCTTCTTGTTCTCTTAATGCTATTTCGTCCATGCAAACTCCTAGGATTGGTCACGGTAGGGGGTCTGACTTTACTTCAATACAATCTGGGTCATTACAGCGCTTGATACGACAAAAGCCGATACGCACGCCTTTAAAGAAGCCGTATTTTTCGATTGCTTGATAGGTATATTCAGAGCATGACGGCGTAAAGTTACAACTTATATTGAAGTGGGTTTTTGCTCCACCATTCGCTTGATAGCGGCGAATGGCAGACAGAGCAAAGCGTTTAAGCACGTTTACGACCAAGTGTTAAGATCACGGCTTCACGGCTCCAAAATAGCAGAAAACGTTTGTTTTCGATAACTTGGAAAACAAGCTGCCAGCCATCTTGCGCTTCCATGTTTAAAGTTGCTTCAAGTTTTTTTAACGGTAATCCACTTGAGCCAAGTAACAGTGTGCCGCAGCCACCTTCAACTACATGGATAACTTTATATTCGTCGTATTGGGTCATAATACATCCCTGATTTAATTAGAATAAGTGAGATTTAATTCTATAGTAGCCAAGTAATCGCGACAATAGCGATTTCGTTGTTATTTTTTAATTACAACAAAATTTGATATTACTCATGAATAAAGCAAGATGTAGCCCCGAGTGACCACTCTACAACGGCTTCGGCATGAAGTTTGGTTGTGTCATAAAGAGGGACTTGAGTATGCACTTGTTGAACGAGCAAACCGATTTCTGTGCAACCTAAAATAACCCCTTCAGCCCCTTGTTGATAGAGTGCATCGATGATGTCTAGATAAGTTTGCCTTGAGCTCGCGTTGACTTCACCGCGACATAATTCGTCATAAATTATGTGGTGAACTAAAGCTTGTTGGTCCCCATCAGGTGTTATGACCTCAATGCCGTGAAGATCTTGTAATCGTGCTTTATAAAAGTCTTGCTGCATCGTAAATCTCGTACCTAACAGCGCAATGCGTTTTATGCCGTCATTTTTAAGTCGCTTCGCGGTTGCGTCGGCAATATGCAGTACAGGCAATCCTGACGCTGCGCTAATTTCATCTGAAATTTTATGCATGGTGTTGGTACAGATCACAATGGCATCTGAGCCGGCAAGCTTCAATGAAGTAGCAGCACCTGCCAAAATGGTCGTCATTTTCTGCCAATCACCAGCTGCTTGAAGCTCTGCAATTTCGGCAAAGTCGACGCTATACAAGCAAAGCTTAGCACTGTGTAGTCCGCCAAGCTTTGCTTTAACGGTTTGATTGATAAGCTGGTAGTAGCTTTGTGTTGACTCCCAACTCATACCACCAATTAGCCCAAGTTGTTTCATAGTGATTGCTCGTTATTTGCTGATAATAACGACAATAACGGATCTGGATTGAAACTTGAACCGTCAGCTTAGGGCGAGTTGCCGGTTTTTCTTACTCTTGGGTTTCTTACGCTTTCTTTGCCACCATAAATATAACCCAGTAAAGCCAAGCAATACGGGGGCGAGTCCCATAATGCACCAAATTATTTTACTGGTAAGCCCTGCAAAGTGGCCAAAGTGAAGTTTTCTAAAACTGTCGATTACCCTGTCTACAGTAGACGCCGTTCGAATATCGTAGGCAAAGGTTTGTATACCAGACTGCGCGTCAAAACTAACCGTTGCTGCATAGTTACTAATGAACGGGTTGGCATCGGCGACGCTACCAAAAATGGTAATGTTGGTTTGCTCTGGCTCAAATGGAAATAGCCAGTAGGTTGGTTTAAGTCCGTTAACCGCACGATGGCTTTGGGTCATCATGGCATCAAAATCTAATGAGTGATTAAACATTGCGTGGCTGACAATATGGTGCTCATCTTCTTGGTGTTCAAAAGCCTCGTGGTAATACTCCACTGCATTAAAGTAAACGCCAGTAATACCGAGCGCGAGCAATACTGGCGCACTCCAAATGCCAATTACCTTATGCAGGTCGCTCATCATGACGAGCTGAGGAGCTTGTCGCCTAAAGCTAAAGAATCGCCGCCAAAAGCGCCGATATATCACTAAACCGGAAACACCGAGCAGGGTAAAAAGTATAGCCACAGCTAAACCGATAACGACACCCATGTGTGGAAAGGTTTTACTCACATCATCGAGTAGTAAGGTGTAATGTAGGTGAAGAATAAAATCGGTAAAGTCGCTGTGAATACCCACAGGCTCGCTTAGCATTTTTCCCGCGTAAGGATCTAGATACGTTTTAAACCATGTGTCTGTGCCATGCTTTAATAAATAGACTCTATCAGCTTCGTAGCCATCATCGAATATTTCCCAGCTACCAATTTCATAATTTGGATGGGTGTCTGCGACATAATTAACGAGCACCTTCATGGGCTGACGTTGGACGCCTTGGTCCTGATAAGTCAATGTTGCTTGCTTTGGAAGTAATAGGCTGTCTATCTCGAATTTAAACACCAACATGCTACCCGTGATTGACATAACGGCGAGCGGCAGTATCGCGATTAATGCCATTGCACTGTGCCATTTAAATAGTGTTTTACGCATTGTTTTCCTTTGAGTTAAAGCTAAATGAGAATGAATAAAGGGATGAATAAACAGGCTGAATTAACAAGTTGAATTAACAAGGACACCCACCTTAATGCTTGCAGGCGCATTAAGGTGGGTGTCCGTTTAAATCTTTCAGTCTATGTCCTTCCGTAAGCTCTCCTAGATGAGTGACTAAAAGCGGTAGTGAAGACCGATATCGGCTTTACGCTCAGCACCCATCCAGCAGTTACTTTCGTCATAGCATGCACCAACGTATCGCTTGTCACTGAGGTTACTAATGCTAAAGGTGAGCCTGGCTTGCTCGCTGAGTTCATAATCAAAGGCGATGTCGAATAAGGTATAGGATGGCACGGTATCTGAGTTGTATTTGCCAACATAACTCTCGCCAACATACCGAGCACCAACACTTACTTTAAGTGCGTCTAGCAGGCTTGGATAATAGTTCAACCAAAGCGATGCGGTGTTATCTGCAACCCACACTAAGCGTTTCCCCACCAAATCTTGATCTAATTCGTTTTTAGTGACTTTCTGGTCCAGATGCGTGGCATTGAACTGCACATCAACTTGTTCGTTAAAGGTGTGAGAAGCCTCAAGCTCAATACCTTTGGACTGGATTTCACCGGCTTGAGTTTTCGTGACAAAGTCTTTGCTGTTAATGATTTCGTTCTGCTTGGTGAGATCGAATAGCGCAAATGTTAGCTGTGTATCGCGAGATTGATATTTAACGCCAAGTTCCCATTGTTCTGCTTCAGTTGGTTTGAAGGCTTGTTGAGTTACGCTATCTTCTCCTGCAACGGGCTCAAATGACTGACTATAGCTTACGTAAGGTCGCCAACCAGAATCCAGCTGATAAAGTGCGGCAATCCTCCCGGTGAGTTGGGTGTCATCAATAGTTGATTCCGTTTGCCACTCGGTGCCAGCGTAGTTTTTATCAGCAGTAACATCACTTGTGAAACTGTCGTATCTAAGACCTGCCAAGAGGGTTAGCGCTGATATTGTCACTTCGTCTTGGACGTAAAACGCACGGTTACTCTGTTCAATATCGTGCGCTTCGGTATAGAAGTTAAGTGGCAAAGCGCCTACATCAAAGGCTGCATAATTGGGCGCTGCTAGATTAATGTTTGGTGTGCCTGTCCCGAGAGTATCCCAATACCCTACGGTTGAGCTTAAGGTTTTGTATTCAAAACCCAAGAGCAAGTGGTGTGATGAATTGCCAACGGTAAAGTGAGTAGACAATTGGTTGTCTAAAACATAGCCATGTTGCGTTTCATCGGTTTTATATGCTGCACGGGCAAGTATGGTATCGCTATCTGCAATTAAGTTTTGGTTGTAGGTATTTTGCTGTAGGCCTTCTGCATCGGTGTAACGCCAGTTGGCAAACAAAGCCCAATTGTCGGACAAATTGTGTTCCAGCTTTAGCCCTGCCATTAGCGTTGTTCTATCAAAATTAGACCAATTGATATCGCCTGCAAATGCATCGGCATCTAGATAACCGTAACTTGCACGCGTGAGCGTACCAACGCTATGTAAGGGAGTGGACGGTATGGCTTTGGGATCGTCTTGGTAATAAAGCTGTGCAGTTAAAGCCGTATCATGGCTCGGTTGCCAGCGCAGTGATGGTGCAAATACAGTGCGTTCTTCTTCAGTTGTTTTTTGCTGGCCATCACTTGTTCTTGATAGCGCAATGGCACGATAGCTCAGCTCATCGGTGATCACACCTCCATGATCAACGCCGATTTCTTTGAGCGCTCTGCTACCGACTCTCAGGCGAACCTGTGTTTGCTCAGTGCCATTGGCAAGCTTTGCGATTTGATTCACCATGCCACCTGGCGGGGCTGAGCCGTAAAGTACTGACGCTGGGCCTTTTAGCACCTCAATGGTGTCGGTGGCAAAGGCATCAACTTGAGGATATAAATTCCAAAGGTTATTGGATTGTAGTTCTAGGCCATCGTAATAGTTTCGATAAGATTCAAAACCGCGAATAGTGTATTGGTCAAAAATGGTGACCGTGCTGCGGCTTTCTGGTGTGATACCAGAAACATAGCGTAACGCAGCATTGACCGAGTCAGCTTGGCGTAGTTGCAGGGTATCTTGATCTATATGAGAAATAGAAAAGGGCGCGTTGATTGGTGCTAAAGACGACTTTGTTCCGGTACTTTTATATTGACTGCCCTGAACTTCTATTCTTTCTAACTCATCTTTTTGGTTTTCATTGGCACTTGTGGTTTGAGAAAGCAGTGAGAGGCACACTGCAGCATAGAGCGTGTTAATTTTCATTGTTCTACTACTATGGATAATGAGAGTGATTCTTATTATATATATTTTGCACGGTTCAGTTTTGTCTAAGAGTGCACTCGTTGTGAAATTTGTTTGGGAGAAAGAGAAAATAAATGTTTAAAACGACGGCTGAAGTGCGCCTGATTTTTAAATCCGCTATCAATAGCAATTTGATTTAAGGATGCGGAACTATTGAGTAACTCAAAATAAGCGTGAGTGAGCCTAGTGCGGATCAGATATTCACTGGCACTCAGATCAGATGCGGCAAAGAGTTTGTGAATATAACGTTTTGACCAGCCAGAATGCTCACAAAGCATATCGATACAAAATGCTTCATCACTTGCATGTGTGGAGATGAGCCGTTTTAACTCCGCCAGCGGCGATGTTGGTAATTGAGTCGGCTGGCAAGCACTTAGATGCAGTACAATTTCATCTTCAAGCCATTTTGCCGCTGTTAAATTTAGCGTTGCGGCGGTTAAGGCGCTTTTGAGTAATGTTGTTAGACCAGAGGGAATTGTCAGTGCTTGTCCATGCAAAAGCCGCTTGCCCGTTCGAGATGCGAGCCAATTGATTG
This sequence comes from Pseudoalteromonas sp. JC3, assembly GCF_030291895.1. Classification (NCBI taxonomy): domain Bacteria; kingdom Pseudomonadati; phylum Pseudomonadota; class Gammaproteobacteria; order Alteromonadales; family Pseudoalteromonadaceae; genus Pseudoalteromonas; species Pseudoalteromonas sp. JC3. The sequence continues at coordinate 1,080,668 of NZ_CP127856.1, forward strand.
GAAAGTTGAAGCTAACGGCGTGGTATTGTGTAGGAAGGTGAAACACATGTTTTTGATTTGCTTCAAGATAAATTAACTGTGTTAGATCAGCACGCTGTAAAGATTGTTCAGTCAACCACCAACCATTTCCTTCTGAGATAAGGATCAAACTACCATAGTTTTCAGGCATCATCGCCGCAGTTTGCGCAGTGCGATGGTAAATAATACCATCGAGCTTTACTTGCGAGATACTACTACAGATGAGTGGCACTTCGGTGTGTAGTTCACCGTCAGATACATGGTCATAAAACCCTTGATGTAATAATTGGCTGTAGAGATCTAATACAATACTCATTAAAAACAAAAATGGCGGCTCAAACGAGCCACCACTGTACTTGTTTTTTCAATAAACCCCAAACGAAATGAGATTTATTTGTAATAAAGCCAATTAGTAGCTTGCAACAAGTGTTACACCAGAGAAGCTAGAGTAGCCACGTAACTTGATGTAATAGGTTGCACCTTGGCCTGAACTTAAACTACAAGATTCGTTGTTACCATTTAAGAACGGACGACAGTCATAGGTTGATGTCGTAGGTGCCGCACCTTTACGAACATACAAGTCTGCATCGCCAGAACCACCAGAGCTTGCAACTGTTAATGTTACATTTGCTGGAACATCAATGGTGTATAGCAACTCTTGGCCAGATGCACCAGCTAGACCACTTACTGGGATGCCATTTTCTAAGCAATTACTACCACAGCCACCTGGATCAGATGAGTAAGTACCTGTGAGGGTCGCATTTGCATACGCAGCGTAACCATTTAGCATCACATACCAATCACCTGCAGTCGGATTGGTGAAATCGCATGATTCATTGTTACCATCCAGATACGGGCGGCAAGCGTAACTATTCAGCGTTGGTTGAGAGCCTTGCTGTACATACAGGTCGGCATCGCCAGTACCACCAGCAAGTGAGAAGTTCAGTGCGCTAGCGCCTGCTGGAACAACCAACTTATAGAAAGTTTGCTGACCAGATGCACCAGATGCACTGACGCCTTGGCCGTTAACTAGCTCTGTGATTGGATCTGGGTCCGGATCCGGATCAGTGCCATCAGCTAGTGTATAAAGTAGCTCGTTAGGTGAACCGCTTTGTGGGTTAGAGACTTTACCTTTTGATGAGCGTTGGCTCAGCAAGCTATCAATTTGTGACGGGCTTAGACTTGGGTTTTCATCCAAATATAGCGCAACAGCACCCGCAACGTGTGGAGCGGCCATCGATGTACCGCTGATGGTATTGGTTGATGTATCTGAGTTATACCAAGCTGAGGTGATGCTTGAACCCGGTGCATAAATGTCTAGACAGTTACCATAGTTTGAGAAACTAGAGCGGGCATCGCTGCTTGTGGTTGAACCCACAGTGATTGCATTGGCTGCACGTGCTGGTGAGTAATTACAGGCATTGCTATTGTCATTACCCGCCGCAACAACAAAGCTAACGCCCGAGGCAACTGCGTTATTTACTGCGTCATCAACAGCTTGAGAAACGCCACCACCCAAACTCATGTTAGCAACGGATGGGCCTGATGCATTGTTTTTAACCCAATCGATACCAGAGATAACGCCTGAATATGAACCCGAGCCGTTACAACCCAATACTCTTACGCCAACGATATTGACGTTTTTCGCTACCCCATATTCACCGCCACCAATTGTGCCTGCAACATGGGTACCATGACCGTTACAGTCTGTTGCATCATTGTCATTATCAACAAAGTCATAACCATGTGATGCACGGTTACCAAATTCATTGTGACTAATGCGAACACCCGTATCGATAACATAGGCCGTTACGCCAGTTCCATCAAAATCATAATGGTAGTTTGAGTTTAGCGGTAGATTACGTTGATCGACGCGATCTAGACCCCAAGTTGGATTAGCTTGGTCGCCGCTTGCTGTGATAGCTGGAGTCACTGTAACCACTTGGTCTTGTTCGATATAGTCAATATTTGGGTTATTAAGCAAACCTTTTAGTTGCTTTGCCGATGCATTAATGACCACACCGTTTAGCACGCCACCAAACTCTTTTGTAATGCTTACGTTATGTTTATTCTGTAACGCTTTAGCTTGCTTATTAGCGAAGGCTGCAACCGCTTTACTGTCTTTGACATTTAAAACAGAAGGTGTTGTGAATACCACAATATACTGATCATCGATTGCTTTGTTTGACTCTACGCTAAGTATTTTAGCGGCTTGTGCGTTGACTGAAGTCAAACCCGCTAATACTGCAAAACTAATAGCACTTAATTTACGCATTTTGTTGTTCCTTGCATGTTGTTTTGTTTAATTGTGTTTACCAATCTCAAGGTTATGAACTTATCTAGCTGCTGTAGACGCGTTATTCACCAAAGTTCAACGCTTGATTGCGTTTGTTTTGAGATAATGAGCAACGCCAGCTAAATAAAAATTGCACATAATTTCGACTGGTTACACTAGGATAGAAGTAAAGCTTAAAAAATAAACAAAAAATACAAAAAAAATTTACAATGCGTATTTTAATGCATAGATTAGCAGGCCAGATAAGCGAGAGGTTTGCTCCTGCTTTTTATATTTTACCAATAAATACATGTGGTTAATTTTTATTTTAGGGAGAGGTAATACTACAAGGAAAGGGGAATAAATAGGCTGTAAAAATTCCAAATGAGTATAGTGTATGTGATTTTTGTTAATTTATCTTTACATTTAGGTTTGGTTTTTGACTTTTGAATTGTTAACAAGGACAAAACCAACTAAGGTGAAAACCATGCTTATTATTAAACCTAGTTGATACAGCTTTAGCTTCTCTTTGCTCCTCATTTTCTATGCCGATTTGTTGAATATCGCGGTTATATAGCAACTTTAAAGCCACTAAACTATCCCAAGTTAAGCCCTTTTTGCAGTAACTGCATCACCATTGCTGTGCGCTTGTAGAATTGTTCTCTGTGCTATTACAACCGACCAAACCCGCTACCATCATCGCCATTGCAGCGCCCGTTAATGCTTTCATGTTTTTAATCCTCTTTGTTATCTATTAACGTGCTTAGCTTCGGCCAAGGATCGAAACGCAGTCACGTTATAAAAGACCTAGTAACCGCAAGATCCATTTCAGTGTAGAAGAAAAAATGAGGGATAAAGTTAAATCTTACGAAAATAGGAAGGCGTTAATCCCGTCCATCGCTTAAATGCACGGCGAAAATTAGTGATGTCGCTAAACTGTAAAGCGGTTGCAATTTGTTCATTGGAATAGCCTTGCTCAGTCACATAAAACATGGCTTGTTGACGATGCAGTCTGTCTTTTTCGTTAATAAAAGTAGTCTGATGCAGCTTGAGTTTGCGTTTAAAAGTTGCAGCGCTCATGCCCATTATTTCGGCGATTTGCTCACTATGATATTTAGGATATTTTAACTGTAAGCGGTGCAGCTGGGCGAGAAATCCACGCTGTGGTGAGGGCAAGGCTTTTAACTGCCGAGCCACTAAATAAGGAAAAGTGCCAATTTGTTGCTGAGCTAAAGCTTGGTGACTCATTACTACGGCAAAATCACTGTGATCAAAGCTGTAAGCTAGGTGTATATGGCTCAGGTATTGCGCGACTTGTTTTGGCTTTGTATACGGAAACTGCAATGTTAATGTGGTTTCTGGGCTGCGCCACTTAAGGTAGCCACAACAAAGGCTTGCCATTGTTTCACATAAAAATCGCGTGACCGCAGGCTTACCTTCTGCAATGGCGGGTGAGAACAGTAAATGGCAGCTTGTTTCTGTCTGGAGTTTTCTAACGTGGTAAAAAGGCAGTATATCCAAACCTTTAAGCAGAAGTACTTTGAGTAATTGCTGTATATTGTGGCAATTAAATAGCAGCTCGGCATGGTGACTGATTAGGGTATTAAGTAGGTATTGGCCGTAAATAAAACTGACTTCCTGACAGCTCGTCTGACTGACAAGGTTGCTTACTATTGTTTCAAACTGCTCATAACTAATGAAGGTTGGGTTAGCGTGCAGATCGGTATAAAACAATTTACTGCCTTTCAAAATGACGTCTGCATGTACACCGCGCTGGGAAGCCAACTCCACCAAGGGGAGTGCAAAATAGCGACTCGCAAGTTGTTTTGTTTGGCACTCAAAATAGGACATTAAGCCGCAGCTACCTTGGTCTGATTCAGCTCGTTCACAAGCGCTGCTATCAAAGGTTCAAATTCACAGTGTTTGTCATCAACTTCGATACAGCTCCATCTCACTGCACTATATTGCGGCTGGTTTTCACCGTCATCATAGTTGGCATGGCGGGCGATAAATTCGGCCGTACGGTTGGCAAAAGCTTGGGCTTGAATATGGTTGGTTTGTGGGTGAACGACCACAAATTTATCCGCTGCAAAGCGACATAGCAGATCACTCTCTCGCATGCTCAAAGAGAGCATATCGGCAATATCGCGTAGTAACTGATTACTTTTTTGCATACCATGCTGGCGAGCGTAAGCGGCAAAATCACAAATATCGAATAGTGTTAAGCAAAATGGGCTATTGCCATTGGCAAGGCGAGATTGTTCGTGGCGAACTTGATTTTGCATATACTCTACGCTGTAGAGGCCGGTGACAAAGTCGGTCATGCTGTGGTCACGATAAAAACGCTCTTTTTTCATCAAGGTTTGATTGAATATGCTTTGTTCTTTATACCAGTAATAGGCTGAAATACTCATCAGCACCATGCCAAAGCAAGCAGGGATCGCTTCAAAACTGGTTAAATAATGGGGCGTGAACACCACCATCTCATCTAAAAAATCCCACAGCATAGAAACATACATGGCACTCAACCCTGCAAACAGTAGGTTAGTGACGAGTCCTTTTGGTCGAGTGAGCAAGGTCACCGCTATCCAAATCAGTGTCATCAGCGTGAGGCCACCTTCACCAACGCTATCGAGCCAATTGACGTCCGACAGTGGTCGCAATACAGAGGTATAGGCTGTGATGGTAATGGCAACCAGTGTAAGTACCACCAGTAGCAACCACCGCGATTGATGCAGTAAAAAAGGCTGAAGTTTCATGTTTGTCGTCTAGTCAAAATTTAAAGCGATATAGTAAAAACTTGCGCTTGGTGCTGATAGGGTCAATTTAGCTCAGTAAAGGCGATGTTTTTATGACAAAAACCGCAATACTTTTGCATAACAGCAGCTAGCAAACCGATTGTTATTCAGAGTTCAGGTTAAATATCGTTGCCAAAATTCTAAGGGCTGGGGGGGGGTCATATCGGCTCAAATTTACGCGTTCGGCTGGCATAAACGCCCTGTTATAGGCTGCAGCGCACTCAAGTGAAATAAAAGCGTCACGTTTTCGCACTAGGGTAGCCGCGACGTTTTAGCGGGGCGCTAAAATTCTACTCAACCTGTGCGAGCAAATAATGAAAAAAAATCTACCGACTAGCTTTACACTTTCTGCCGTTGCGATGATCTGCGCTGGACTGACGTTAAGCTCAGCTGCAAATGCTAACACCCTAACAGGGCAAGTCAGTTCCGTATCGAAAAAGAGCCACTTTCAAGGGGCTAAAGTGGTGATCAAAGAATTAGATAGAACCCTTATCTCTGAGCGAGATGGTCGCTTTACCGCAACGAATGTCCCAGCGGGTAATTATACGCTTGAGATAAGTTATCTTGGCGCTGAAACCGTGACTAAAAGCATCACAATTACTGATAACCAAGTCACCGATGTTCAAGTACAGCTTGGTTCTCAAACGGGCCAAATGGACGATATTATTGTTGTTGGGCAAAGAGCCGGACAAGCAGGTGCACTAAACCGACAAAAAAATGCCCTGTCACTTAAGTCGATCGTCAGCGCGGATTCCATCGGTCAGTTGCCGGATCAAAACGCAGCAGAAGCACTGCAACGTCTGCCTGGACTTTCTATTCAACGAGATCAAGGTGAAGGCCGTTTTGTGGCAATTCGTGGGATCGACCCAAATCTCAACAACGTGACCATCAATGGTGCCAACGTGCCTTCTCCTGAAGCGGGCGTGCGCTCGGTGGCGATGGATGTCATCCCAAGTGAATTAGTGCAAAGCCTAGAGGTGAGCAAAACGGTCACACCAGATATGGACGCATCAGCGGTGGGTGGTAGCATCGAAGTAAAAAGCCTCAGTGCTTTTGACCGAGAAGGGCAGAGCTACAGCGTGACGTTACAAGCGTCACACAATGAACAGGTGAGCGAGACCAGCCCAAAAGCGTCGTTTAGCTTCACCGATATTTATGCCGCAGGCAAAGAGGTGGAAGTTGGGGTTGCAACGGCGGTATCTTGGTTTGAGCGTGAGTTTGGTTCTCATAATATGGAAACCGATGGCGGCTGGATGGAACTAGAAATGGACGATGTGAACTCAGAAGAAGAAGTGAGCTTTTTTGGTGCTGAGGAAATGGAGCAGCGCCACTATCGTATTACGCGAGAGCGTTTAGGGGCGGCACTGAATCTTGATGTGCATCACAAAGGGTTTAACAAATACTACTTACGCACGCTCTACAGCAAGTTTTCTGACGATGAATTTCGTCAACGCAATGAGTACAAGTTTGACAAAGGCGATGTATTTGCCGATGAGCTAAGTCAAAATGCGGCCTATTTCTCAGGTGCAGAAATGGATAGAGATACCAAAGACAGATATGAAGAGCAAAGCATTTTATCTGTGGTTTTGGGCGGCGAAAACTTAGTGCAGGATTGGTTTATTGAATACAGCATTGGCTACTCGAAATCAGATGAAAGCGAGCCAAATCGCTTGGATACTTCATTTGCTGGAGAAGATTTTGCGTTAGGGTATGTACTGGATGGTAAGACACCCACGCTTGCAGCGGATGAAGCTTCTCAGCAGCTTAGCAATTTTGAAATCGATGAAATTGTCTGGGAGAACAACCTAAGTGAAGATGAAAATACTAGCTTTAGACTGGACTTAACTAAAGACTTCACTTTACTTGGTCACAATGCGCAAATTAAATTTGGTGGTAAATATGCCGACCGTGAAAAGTTTAACCGCGTTGACGCCAAGCTATATGACGGCGGCTTTGATGATCTAACGGCGAAAGACTTTGCCGCCAATGAGCCTGAGTATGAGCTTGGGGCCTTTGGTCCGGGTTTAAGTCGCGGCCAGATCCGCGACTACTTCTACAGTAATCGCAGTGCCCTTGAGCTAAACCAGCTTGAAACTGACATTGAAACACAAGGTCGCTCATACACCAGTGAAGAAACCGTCACCGCGCTCTACGCGATGCTGACGGTCGACATTGATAAACTCAATGTTATTGCAGGCTTTAGATACGAAGACACAGATTATGCAACGAGTGGTAATCGTGTTGAACTCATTAATGATGAAGTGAATGACGTTGAGCGCGTCGAGATCAACCAATGGCAAGTTGAAGATAGCTACGACCATTTATTACCAAATTTAACATTACGCTATGAAATCAGCGACAAACTGATCACCCGCTTTGCCTATACACAAACTCTTGCGCGTCCAAGCTTTGAAGATGCAGCAGCATTTCAAATCATAGAAACAGAGACCACAGAAGATGATGGCGAAGTTGAAATTGAGCGTAAAGCCGAAGTCGGAAACCCAGACTTAGACCCATACAAGTCAACAAACTATGACTTCTCGGTAGAATATTACCCCGGTGCGATTGGCGTGTTATCTGCGGGCGTTTTTCACAAAAACATCGATAATTTTATTGCCAAAGCCGAGGTGCAAGATAACGGTCAGTGGCAAGGCTATAAAGAAGTTATTCAAAGCGTTAATGGCGGCGCCGCTGAACTGACAGGGGTGGAGCTTGCATACACGAAGAACTTTCAAAACGGTTTGATGCTCTCAGCTAATGGTACATTTATTGACGCTGATGACAATCTACCAAACCAATCCGACACCGTGGGCAACCTGATGTTTGGTTATGAAAATAGCCAAATAAGCGCAAGGTTAAGTGCGTCGTACAAGAGCAAAAGCTTTTTGTTTGAAGAAAACAAGCAGCGCGTTTTCCAAGACGACCATCTGCAACTCGATTTCAGCATGAAGTACTTTTATACCGAGCAAACTCAGCTTTATTTCAACGCGATCAATTTAACCGACGAGCCGATGAGCATTTATCAAGGCGACACTCGTTACAACTACCAATACGAAACCTATGGGCGTTCATTTGAGCTTGGAGTAACGGTAACGTCTTTCTAAGAGAGAAGTAGAGGTGGGTGTCCTTGTAAAAGCAACTTGTAAAAGCAAAAAGATGTATTGAAAGGAAGGATGTATTAAAAGGACAGCCACCGTATCGAGCTAGGGTCTTAGGTATAGGATGTATTAAAAGGACATCCACCTTATTTATATGCAGGAGGATGCAGTGGTAACACTGCGTCGGTAACAATGAAAATAACATCAATAGCATTACTATTCGCGCTTAGTAGCACAGCGCAAGCCGCAGAAAATATTAACTTTCTGGCCTTTGGTGATGGCGGCTATCACCCAGATTATCCAAAAACAAAGCACATTAAATCGCCTAAAAATAAGGCTGAGTTTATTGCTGCTGAAAAGGCGGATTGGTTAGAAGAGCATCGCCCGCTCGAAGAGTTTAATCATGCGCCTATCTATGTTTATCCGGGAACCGAAACCGCAACGGAGGAAACCGGTGCGTTGGTGGTTGGACAGGCAATGGCCTCTTTGTGTGAGAAAAAGCCATGCGACTTTGCTATTCAGCTTGGTGATAATATCTATCCTGATGGAGCGGCGGCTAACGATGGCAAGGACGACCAAAAGCGTATGGATGACTTGATTTTAGGGCCGCTAAAGCCGCTCCTTATTCAAAACCCAGAGTTGGTCGTGTACTCAGCATTAGGCAACCACGATTGGAAGACGTCTCGTCGCGGCGTGAAATTACAGACCGAGTGGATGGCTAAGCAAGCTAATTTTCACATGGATGGCAAAGGTTATTACAGCTACACCTTTGGTGAGACAGGCAATAATGTCGAGTTTTTTGTACTTGATACCAATATGTTGCTCTCTGGCCAGCATTATTACGAAATTCCACTAAAACCGGACGGTAGTGAACAGGGACTGGCGAGTGCACTGGCAAGCGGACAAGCTGAAGTGGAAGACATTGAGAAGCACGAGCAACCTGTCAATGGGGAAGATCACAGGCAATTGGCTTGGCTTGCAAATGGGCTTAAAAACTCAACCGCAAAATGGAAAATTGTATATGGACACCATGTACTTTGGTCTATTGGTGGCACCAAGTACGATGAAGCTCATGTATTACGCCGCTTAATCTTACCCGAACTATGTGAGTACGCAGATGCATATATTGCAGGCCATGAGCATGATTTGGAACTGTTAACGGACGACTGCTCACGTGTACTCCCTGGAAACACAAAGCCTAATTTACCACTTATTATCAGCGGCGCCGCATCAAAAATGCGCGGCACGCATACACCGCTTGCTAACTATCAAGAAAAGCGTTACCCAGAGTACGAGCTAGTCTGGAATAAAGCTTTTACTTGGGGCTTTGCGCATATCGAATTAGACAACCAAAAAGACATGTTAAATGTGTCGTTTTACTCAACGCCAAACGATTTAAGCGGTCAGCTGGTGCCAGAGCAAAGCTTTAGCTTCGCTCACCGCAGTAAGTAACGGATCAGCAGGCGATAAACATGCGGTTTTAAGCATTTAAAAAGGGTGAAATACAGATTAAATGTAATACTGTGTAATTGATAACTTCCGTTTTGATGAACTAGATTTAACAGGAGTTTTACATCTTAAGGAAAGCATCATGCTACCGTCATCAATTACACGCACTAAACTTCAACTACTTGGAATATCATTATTGCTTGCTACAAGTACATTGGCTGCGCCAAGTGCGCTTGCTTACTCGAATGATACTTCTTGTAAACCGAATAACGATTGGTTTGGCAGCCCTGTGCCAAATCCTTCTGAAGGTGCAAATAGTCCGTTTGCATTTAAAGATGGTAAAGATCTTTCGACAAACTGCGATTTTCATCAGTGGTCGTGGAATAAGTTTCTCTATTTAACGCAGCCTGACAAGCGTGCTCCTGGTGGCTTGTTGATGTTTGGTTCTGGGTTTTGGCAGGTTGATAATGCGCTAAAACCTTATTTTGCCCCTTGGAATGATTTATTAAATCCAACCGGACTTCGCCCCGCAAATGTGTTGATCCTTGAAGATATAAATCAAGCTGGATCAGATGGCGTTATTTACAGCAAGTTTGGTGGGACGCCCGTACATTATTCGATCCACGTTAACGATACTTATATGAAGTCAGCAACCTCCCACCCTAAAGCAGATAGCAAAGCTGAATTTGCTGTGGGGTCGGTTGAGTTAAAGGTTGCTTGGATGGATGTCAAAGCGCTGCAGCAAGTCTATCCAAAGCTTGATTTAGCTGAGCATTTTTATATTCGTAAAGCGGTTTACCAAAAAGACAATAAATATAGCGGTACGGGAGAAGTGGCGCTCGTTGGCATGCATGTTGTCGGTGTGGTTGAGAATCACCCAGAGTTTATTTGGGCGACGTTCGAGCATAAATTGAGTGCACCAGATTACTATAGCTCTGAGGGAAAGTTTAAGAAAAGCACGGCTTACTTACAGCAAGATAAAGTAGTGAGTAACAGTCATGATCTGCTATTTTATCGGGGCGGAACGGAAGTGCAAAATGCACATTTAACGTATCCAGCTTCTGAAACTACGACCAACACGTTTCGGTTATATCAATACGGCGTGCCAAACGGCAATCCATATATAGCTGGTAATAACCCTGAGCTGGTGGGGAGTCAGACACAACAAGCTCAAGATGAAACTAACTTCAATAATATTACTGAACTAAATAGCTTAGTGAATGTAAAACTGGAACAAAAGAATCCCGTTTGGAGTAACTACTTTTACTCCGGATCAATCTGGCTGAGCACGCAAGATTACGATTTTGCAAATGGCATTAGTGGCGATATTGTGGGTAAGGGAGCCAACGAGGCGTTACGCGGCTCATTGGCGGTTGCCAATATCACTATGGAAACTTATACCCAAACTTCCATCGATAGTGATGTAACAGGCAGTGAGCCACAAATTAAGTCGTCTAACTGCTTTAGTTGCCATGGTATAAGTGCAGGTAAATCAACGATGCAAGTAAGCCATATTTACAACAACTATTTACAGTTAATGCAAAAGAGTCAGTAAATCAGGTTTCCTGAATGCGCTCAGGCTCATAATAGTAAGCCACCGATTTTTGCGGTGGCTTACTATTTCAAGGAGTTTAATCAATTTGCTTTATGGGTTGCTTTATCTTATGCATTAGAAAGAACAAAAGTCCTATAAAAACGATATTGATGAAAGCCATGATAAGGGCTACTTGATCCTCTGAGTGCCCGCGAAAGTCAGACAGCAAATCAGCAAAGATAAACAGGCTATAAAACGTACCTGCTACATTTAAGCCCCATCCTACAAAACGGGATGTCTTTACAAGCTGAGTGTAATCGCTAAGCTTTGCCATAATAAAGTGATACCCATACATCACACCAACGGCTGCCATCATTAAGCCGACTGCTGCATTGTCGCCTCGTTTATTTAAATAATATGCATCGAAACATAAAGCACCAACTGCAAAGATGCCTATCAAAATAACAATGGCTTTAATCAAAAATTCAGCGACTGGGTTGGGCTCTCGCTTTGTTGAAACTTGAGATTTTGTCATCGTAACTTGCTGTCCGTTACGTGTCACTTTCTGTGCATGTTGCTGTTGATAGACTTGGCCATATTTGGGTTGTTGATTATTAACACTCACATCACTGATTGCACGAGTAGGCGTTCCTTCATCTAGAATATGCTCAACGCATTTCTTAAATAACTTTTTTATTGCCACAAAAACTCCTTGTTATAGAGATTAATTCGAGTATTACCAAAACTCTTTATCTATTGGGCGGTTATTTTTTAGGTCATAAAAGGGGGCTTGTTTTACTAAATCTTCGCCTAATATTTGAATATGGTCTTGGTGGTCAAGATAGGGGCTTTCTATCGTTTCTTGCCAACCTTTATAAAACGAACTTGGTATGGGCTGAGTGGTATCCATAAAACGGTGGATTTCACTCCACAGCTGCACGCTGCCGTCCATATCCTTTGGCTCCCAATCGGTTGAATAAAGTGTCTGGCGCTTAAGTGTTTTTGGGTATCGCAGTGGGGCTAAAAACGCCAAGTTATGCCTCACACCTTTACCCGAGGAGACCTTTACAATATACAGTTCAACTTCACCAAGTGTTAACGAGAAGCTCCCTTCATTATTGCCAATGGGAAATGTGACGAGGCCGGTATTTCGGAAGAAGTCGACCCGTAGCACTTCAGAAGTATAGTGTTTAATTCTGTGAACTCTATAAAAAACGAAGCTTGCAAACGCCACTAACCCAATCATAAGGTAAAGAATATGAGGCTCAGACTCTTTCAAGTATACGGGGAGGCAAACAAGCGCAAATATTGAGGCCATATAAGCAAAAACGACATTCGCAAGTTTCCCTGCTCGCGCAAAGTCAGCTCCGCCTAATGCGATACGTTGGTTCGATGAGAGCACGTTATTCTCTTGCAAGACAAAGTCTGCTTTACTATTTTCAGCCACCTTTTGCATGCCTTTACTAATGTTAAAGTCTCGTGGTATCGAGTCTTCTATTTTTAGCAGCGGTGTTTTTTCTATTGGCCGATCATGCACTACCTTATCTACAGGCGCCGAGGGAGTTAACGTTTGCGTCTCCTTTTTACCCTCAGTTTCCATCACCATTTTTACTATTTTTTGCAGACCTAAAGCGAGCAAGGCCACCACTTTTTTCCAACTGCGGTTATGGGTAGGGCTGACTTCCTTGTGGTGTGCTTTCATTGTTTTATTGCTACCAAAACACTTTATCTAGTAGACGGTTATTTTTTAGGTCATAAAAAGGCGCTTGTTTTACTAAATCTTCGCCTAATATTTGAATATGGTCTTGGTGGTCAAGATAGGGGCTTTCTATCGTTTCTTGCCAACCTTTATAAAACGAACTTGGTATGGGCTGAGTGGTATCCATAAAACGGTGGATTTCACTCCACAGCTGCACGCTGCTATCCATGTCCTTTGGCTCCCAATCGGTGGAATAAAGCGTTTGGCGCTTAAGTGTTTTTGGGTATCGCAGTGGGGCTAAAAACGCCAAGTTATGCCTCACACCTTTCCCCGAGGAGACCTTTACAATATACAGTTCAACTTCATCAAGTGTTAACGAGAAGCTCCCTTCGTTATTGCCAATGGGAAAAGTGACAAGGCCAGTATTTCGGAAGAAGTCGACCCGTAGCACTTCAGAAGTATAGTGTTTAACACGGTAAACATAGACAAACAGGGGCAAAGCAAATGCTAGTAGTCCCGTGGTGAGCCATAAATACAAACTATCACCACTACCGAAATAAAAAATAATTGAAAGTAGCGCGATGATGGATGCCATATAGGCAAATACAATGTTTGCTAATTTACCAGTTCGTGAAAAATCGGCACCACCAAGCGCTACTCGCCTATTCGAAGAAAAGAGGTTATTTTGTTGGACTGGTTGAGTACGAGTAGATACCGCAGGACTCACTTTCAGCATCCCTTTACTAATGTTAAAGTCTCGTGGTGTCGAGTCCTCTATTTTTAGCAGCGGTGTTTCTTCTATTGGCCGATCATGCACTACCTTATCTACGGGTGTCGAAGGAGTTAACATTTGCGTCTCCTTTTTGCCCTCGGTTTCCATAACCTTACTTACAATTTTTTGAAGACCTAAAGCGAGCAAGGCCACCACTTTTTTCCAACTGCGGTTATGGGTAGGGCTGACTTCCTTGTGGTGTGCTTTCATTGCTTTATTGCTACCAAATCACTTTGTCTAACGGACGGTCGTTTTCTAAATCGTAAAAAGGGGCTTGTTTTACTAAATCTTCGCCTAATATGATTATTTTATCTTGCTCCGTAAAGTCACTGCTTTCGATTACCTCTTGCCAGCCTTTGTAAAAGGATGCAGGTATAGGTTGTGTGTTATCCATAAAACGATGGATTTCACTCCACAGCTCCATGCTATCTTCTAAGTCTCTTGGCTCCCAGTCGACAGGGTACATAGGTTGATGGCGAAGATGTTTGGGGTAGCGCTTTGGTACCAAATAGGCCATGTTAAACTGCACCCCTCTACCTGCAGAAACTTTACCGATGTACAAATCAACATCATCTAACGCTAACGAAAAGGTGCTAACATTGTTACCAATGGGAAAGGTAACAAGGCCACTATGGCGAAAGAAATCAACACGGAGTACTTCAGCTGAAGTGCGTTTTACGTAGCCAACATGAATGAAGATCGGGATGGCGATGCTCAGCAATACAGCAACGACCTTGATGTAAACGACTTCTCTGGTAGCAAGATAAAAATATAAGGTGATAAATGCACATATTGTTGCCATGTACGCAAATGCAGCATTAGATAATTTATCTATTCGATCAAGATCGACACTCACCAGCTTGATATCTTTGTTTGAGGCCATTAAGTTATTTTGCGAAAGCATGAATCGACTGTTTAGCTGAACTGGTACTCGCTTAAACCCCCCTTTTACTTTTTTACGTCTTGGTACTGAGTCTGCTATTGGTAGTAGTGGAGTTTCTTCCACCGGTCGACCAAAATCAATGGGTGGTAGATTGTCCTCTGTATGCTCTTTTATCTCTTGTGGTGTTTTGGGAGCTACTTCAGTTTCCATGACCTTACTTACAATTTTTTGAAAACCTAAAGCGAGCAAGGCCACCACTTTTTTCCAGATGCGGTTATGGGGAGGGCTGACTTCCTTGTGGTGTGCTTTCATTGCTTTATTGCTACCAAATCACTTTGTCTAACGGACGGTCGTTTTCTAAATCGTAAAAAGGGGCTTGTTTTACTAAATCTTCGCCTAATATGATTATTTTATCTTGCTCCGTAAAGTCACTGCTTTCGATTACCTCTTGCCAGCCTTTGTAAAAGGATGCAGGTATAGGTTGTGTGTTATCCAAAAAACGATGGATTTCACTCCACAGCTCCATGCTATCTTCTAAGTCTCTTGGCTCCCAGTCGACAGGGTATATAGGTTGATGGCGAAGGTGTTTGGGGTAACGCTTTGGTACCAAATAGGCCATGTTAAACTGCACCCCTCGACCTGCGGAAACTTTACCGATATACAAATCAACCTCATCTAACGCTAACGAAAAGGTACTAACATTGTTACCAACGGGAAAGGTAACAAGGCCACTATGGCGAAAGAAATCAACACGGAGTACTTCAGCTGAAGTGCGTCTTATATGAGAAGTACGAATGAATATAAGTGTAGCCAGTACGCTGAGCGTACCACCTAACCAGAGAAATCTTGGATCAGGATTATGAAAATAACTCCAATAGCAGATCGCCACAACTAATATTGCCATATAAGCAAAAGCTGCATTTGAAAGCTTATCGATACGATCAAGGTCAACACTCACTAACTTAATACTTTTGTTTGAGGCCATAAGGCTATTTTGCGACAGCAAGAATCGACTGTTTAACTTTACAGGTACTCGCTCAAATCCCCCCTTTACCTTTTTACGTCTTGGAACTGAGTCTGCTATTGGTAGTAGCGGAGTCTCTTCCACCGGCCGACCAAAATCAATGGGTGGTAAATTGTCCTCTGTATGTTCTTTTATCTCTTTAGATGCTTTGGGCGCTGCCTCGGTTTCCATTACCTTACTTACTATTTTTCTAAGTAAAATAGCAGATAGGGCTGTAAACGTTTTTAGATTTTCTCTCATTATTTGACCTTCTAGTTTAATAGCCTCTGTAGCAACCCTGCTGCACTTAAACCATAGTCATCGACCTCTACCTCTACGGTTTGTTCACTCCAAAGCCGTGCTTCTGAAATATTGCCATCTTGATCTCGCTTCGGAGCTGGTAGCCTAAACTCTTGACTAGAGTTTGGGCTAATGGTTTTACCCTTACCAAGCGGGTACTTCTTGCAGCGCATACGAAGCTCTAACTTTGTGCACTTTAGTTTATCAAAATAGGGGTACAGCGCGGTTTCGTCGAATTGCAGCTGAAACCCGGTAAACTGAGGGCTAACGTTAATTTTGACATGTTCCCAGAAGTGGTCGATTGCGGTGGAGGCTTGCCCCTTTGCCGCTGTACTTAGCAATGATTGCCATGGTTTATTAGAGGCAACGGGCTTAATATCAAACTCTAGGTCTAAATAACTCAGTTGAGATGCAGGAATATGCCCTGGAACCTGCATATTAAAGTTTACGATATGAAATTTACCACGTTTTGATATTTTATCAGCAACACGTGAAAAGGTGTTGAGCTGCATCACCTGGGATTCAGCCATAATAGATGGGGCAAATAGCGCGTCGTAAAGTGCATGCAGAGCGTACTCTGGGTGAGTTTGCCAAGAATAGGTTGGGTTGTCTGCTAGTAGCTTTTTTTCACCACCTTCAAAGGCATTTTTACCCCAAGGGCAGACGGTTAACCAGTTTTTGAGCGGATCTTTATGGATTAAATAGAGAATACCGTAGCCTATAAGCACCGCTATCAGACCATAGATGCTCACTCTGCCAAATTGTAACATAACTGCGGCACGAGAATATTTGGCCAACACCATAGGCAGGCTATCAATGGCCATTCCCGCAAAGCCTGCTGTCACAAGTAAGTTTCCTGTGGTTGCCCACACATCGCCCCGCTTATAGGCATAATAAGCATCAGAAGCAGATATGGTCGCACTGTATGCTGAGGCAAGTAAATTTAATCTACTCGTCCATTTCATTAACGACGCTTTACTCGAAAAGGTTGGCCCATATTTTTGTTGTGCGCTTTGACTTCCAAAGACACGTCTATGGTGTTCAAAGGCGGCATATTGTCGTGGACTTAGCAAACCGGACCGCATTTGTGTAATTGCAGAATGCACTGAATAATGAATTGCAGCTAGATCTGAAGCGGTTCCAACTAAGTCTGCAAATTTTCTATCAAATTTAAAATCATAACTTGAAATGACCTGCCTCACATTTGCAATTTCAAAGATATATAAAGCGCCTAATACACCCACCATCCCTCTTTTTAGCGACTGGCTGGATGCGGCCTCGGTAACGACTTTATTTTGCCATTTCTCTAGGTTTGCTGTGCGCTCTGCGAGATTTTTGATAGTGGTGTGTTGGGTTTCTAACTCGGTTGAATAGTGTTTTGTATTTTGTACTGTGTCATCATAAATTTGTTTTGCCCTTGCTGCTGAGGCTTCAGCAGACAAATCGGCACCAGTTGCTTTAACCAAATAGGCAATGACTTTCTCTTTACTTTCAATAAAGGTGGTTGTTTGTGCTCTATCTAACGATTGAATTAGAAGTTCAAGGCGTTTATTCAAGTTTAAAACATCTTCCAGAGACACCTTATGGCTGGCGCCTCCGTATTTTATATTGACGTTTCGCTTTCTGTTAGCTCGTATCACCTGGTTTAATTCTTTCACTTGCTTCTCGGCAGAAAGCTGGCGAGATTTGGGGTCAAGCGGCATGTAACCTTTAGGAAAGTTACCATTTATATAATCGGAGACCCTCATTTCGACTTCAACAAGGTGCCCAGGTGTTGAGATATCTACTAATCGCATCAGTGGCTGTAATACATCCGCTTTTGCATCAATCAATTTTGCAAAAGGGTATTTGTGCCATGCATTATTGACCTTTACGAAGGTAGATACTTGTTTTTGAGCTCGTGTAACCGACGCTTTTGCTGCTGCAAACTTGGTCTCAAGGCGTCGTAATCTTGCTCTTTCAACTTGTATCTTTGCGTCTAATTCTGCAGCTTTGAGCTGATGCTCTTCAGGAGTCAAACGCGATAGTTCAGACTTTCGTTGTTCATACTCAGCTTCTTTTTTTGTCAGCTCATCAAGCGCTTCATCTCTTGCAAGTTCGGCCTCTTTCAGTGCTTTTTGAGTTTGTTCATACTGCTGTTGAGTCGCGTTTGTGGCTGCTTGAGTCGCGGATTTTTGTTGGCCTAACGTCCCTTCGTGACTCGAAAGTTTATGGGCGATATCGGGGATCTCAAATACGCTAACGGCTAAACCAAAAATCACCTGAGAAAGCCGCCTGCCTAATTGTTCTCCTTCATTCCAATCTATTAATTCCTCTTGTTTATGGATCTTTTCTATTTTTGCGCTCGCAAGCTTAAGCTCAAAGCGGTTAAAGTCACGCTTTTCGTATTCACTTAGCTTATTTCCCGTAGGTTTTGGAAATAAAAACTGCGCAATTTCTTTTCCTGGTTTGCTTGGGTGTTGATCTAGACATTGCAGAATAAAGTCTTGTCCTCGGTGGCCGCTACTTAGCGTGTGCCAAAACTCTTTGTCTCTATTAATTTGGGCTATTTGTGCTGCCGGATGGGGCTTCAAAACCAAAAATAAATCGGTGAGTAAGTCATAGGCTTCAAAAAACCTTAAGTCAGTTTGATGCGCATAATCCTTAAAGCACTCGGTAAATCCAGCGGCTAAGGATTCTTGATCGAGAAAGTTAATGAGTTCATCAGTGAGCTCCGCTATATTTTCTGCAAGTTCTCGAAATGTTTTTTCCTGCAAAAACTCAAAAAAGGCCTCTTCATCTAAGCATTCTGTTCGCCACTCTTTAAGTTTGTTGGCAAAGTCGATGGCGTCTTCATCCGATTCGACTAGTTTTTCACCAGATGACTGTATTTCTATGTCTTTATCTAAAACGGCATCTGTTTGCAGATAGAAAGTTTGCAGCATGTAAACTGCAAGCTCGTATTTATTACGTTGCTGATAGTCGATTTCACCTGTTTCGCTGTTTACACCAGAGAGGTGGTTCATAAGCGCTTCAATTTCAACCACCAAATTTTGAATTTTCACCACATACATTCGAGCCACATGGATCCCGTCAAAAATCGGCACTTGGGCGATTTTATCGCGTTCTGGAAGGTGCAGTTTTTGATGGAGTGTCGGGGTGTTAACTACTTTGCCTTGGTCGTTATAGCCTGTGGCAAATTGTCCCAAATTATCTAGCTTAGTCATGCGCTGTGCTCTGAGCACAGCTGCATCTCTTGGGGCGGGGCAATGTCTTTCTTCGTCAGCGAGTGGTGTGCCGGTATTTAAGCGCGGATCCTGTTCATTAAACCCGCCAAACAACAAGATCTGCTCCCACGACCACTGAACTTCAGACCATGCGATTTCTACGCTTACTTCGTTGCCATTTAGTTTATGCGGGACGAGAATGCTGCTGGTTGGTTTACAGGTTGCTGCACGTGTGCCTTGCGGTCGTGAGTTTGGCTTATTGGCCGACTTTTTCCAACTTAAAAAACCTTTTTGCCAATACAAATTCACATCTGAAAATAGCGCCGGAGCGTCAAAGTCTTCGGGTTCGATAACTTGTAGTTCACGCCATAAATAGCCATCGACATAAATATAGATAAACCCGCTGGTTACCGGAGAGGCCGATTGTAGTTGCTGTTCTGGCGTGTCGTATAAAAATGGATAAATGTGCACCAGCTCAATGTCGGCATCGCTGCTTTGTTGGTCTACCGTATTTGAAGTGTAAAGGGGGACCTTATAATAGCCTTCTTTCGTGCCATCAACCGAGGTGTCTTTGAGCATCAAAGAGACCACTTCTTTGTCGCTTGCATAGCCCTCAAAAACAAGTTCTCTAAAATTACCGTTAGCATTGGTTTTGGTTGGTAAAGTGTGGCTCATCCTATCTTCACCTCTTCATCGCTAGGTTTGCTACTACCCGACACTTTTATATTGATCTTATTCGTACCGTCTTGGCTTAATGGCTCTGCGCCGATTACTACATCAAGGCCTGCAGGAGTGGCACCGCCGGGTTGGCTCAAAGGTGCGGGGGGCGTATTTTTATTATTAGATACCATTAAATCTCCCTGCCGAACCGCCGGTTTTCCCTCGATGTAAACATCAAAGCTGCCTTGCAGAAACTCCGCTTTTTTACCCAATGTTCGACTAGCGATACCTTTTTTATTACCGGGTTGGTCTCCCGTACTTTTTGAAAAGTTAGACTTGATATTGGCCGCACCGTTACCTTGAATTTTTACTGAGCTGGCAACGCTTGCGGCGTCTGATGAGCGGGCGATGTTGCCATAAGGAATAGGCACAACCACTTTGCCTATCTTAGTCAAACAAACGTCTACTGTGCTTAACACACCGCCGCTGCCACTATGTACAGCGGTTCTGCCGTTAATGAGAACATTGGTATTTGAAACGATAGACGCTTGTCTGGCTTCGGCTTCAAAGTCTCTGGCAACATCACTCTCAGTTCCTACTTGCCAACCCAGTTTAAGGGTTACCAAGTCTAAGAATGCTTGTGGGTCGCTAATTGGCAGATTAACATCCATTCCCGTTATTGGCTCAATATGCGGTAGAACAGCCGTTTGGTTTTGTTCATCCCATTGTGGCGGGTCGATGATGTAGTCAGGAATAAACGCATTGACCATTTGGCCTAAGGTAAAATCGCCGTATTTGGCTCTTTCGATTTCTTCTAAAAAGGCTTGCTCTCCCGCAGCACGGTCGGGGAATATTGCAATACGATAGGCCTGTCCCAGCGCTTGATTTCGCTTTGCACTAATATTTAATGGCAGTAGGGCTGGATTGTTGTGCCGCCAAGAAGCAGAACCTGAGGTTCGTAATTTGGCAGTTTGCGCGTCGACATTGTATTGCACGCTCTGGGCTTCGTTGCCTGCACCGGCGCCGATAAAGCTCATTGTGTTGTCCTTAAATTATTCCTTTAGTCGCAGTTGTATTGGTTTTATCTAATACAAACGGCGTAATTGTTCCGCATTGTCTGCGCTTTGTCAAAGTGTGAATTATTGTGAGTGTTTATTAACGTGAGCTGTATAAAATAAGTGAGAGTGGCAATGAAGGTGGAAGTGAGTGGATAAACCACCTTACTAATGCAAAGTGGTTTGGGTCGATTTGGATTGATAAGTTCTGGGAGTTAGGCAAAGCTTTCGTTGATATAGCCTGCGTCGCCAATAATAGCGATAACGTCGTCTTCTCCTTTGGTGTGTAAATTCGCCGTGTTATCCCTAAAACTTACTGGCTAGGTGAGAAAGAAGTCATTATTTCTCTTAAAGGCAATGAGTTCATCTATTTCTTATCTAAACCTCAGGTTATTTATCTATGAAAACTCTTTTTTCTTCTGTTAGATAAATGAACAATTTTGTTTGACCTTACCATAAGGGTAAGGGTTAGTGTCCAACAATGAGAATGAACGCGTTTGCGGAGATAGAAATGGACAAGGTAATAAAATTTAATGTATCAGGCATGACATGCGCCTCGTGCGTTGGCCGAGTTGAGAAAGCCTTAGAGAAAGTGTCTGGCGTTGTCAGTGCCAGTGTTAACTTAGCCTTGGAAGCGGTGTCTGTTGAGGGCAGTGCGGAAGTGTCGGCGTTGGTCAGTGCGGTAAAAGATGCAGGCTACAAGGTCAATACCAATGAAGTGCAATATCAAGTTAAAGGCATGACTTGCGCGTCTTGTGTGAGCCGAGTGGAAAAGGCGGCGCAAACATTACCGCAGGTAATTAAAGCCGAGGTCAATTTAGCGACTGAAAAGCTAACCTTAACTTTAGTGGCAGAGTTACCGTTCGCTGAAATCGAAGCCAAGCTTAACGACGCCGGTTACACTGTGGTACAGCCACAAGCAGACCCTGATGAGTCAAGCGAACAAGTGGCAGCAATTCCCTTTTATCGCGCTGATTGGTTCCCGGCAGTGGCGTCACTGACGCTCACCTTACCTATGGTGTTACCCATGTTTGCCATGTTGTTTAACCAAAACTGGATGCTCCCGGCGTGGATGCAATGGGCATTGGCCACGCCTGTTCAGTTTTATTTTGGTGCGCGTTTTTATCGTGCCGGATGGGGAGCAATAAAAGCGGGAACGGGGAATATGGATTTGCTGGTGGCCATCGGCACCAGTGCGGCGTATGGCCTGTCGCTGTATTTGTGGTGGACATTCAGCGGTGAGCATGGCGCTCCACATTTATACTTCGAAAGCAGCAGTGCCGTGTTGAGTTTGGTGCTGTTGGGCAAGTATCTTGAACACCGAGCCAAGCGACGTACAACCAGCGCCCTTAAAGCGCTTGAAAGCTTAAGGCCAACATCGGCTATGGTCTGGCGTGATAACAGTTGGCAAGAAGTCCCTGCTGGGGCAGTAAAAAGTGGCGAACGACTATTGATCAAACCTGGTGAGCGTATACCGGTTGACGGCGTTGTAGTTGAAGGTCACTCACAGGTAGATGAAGCGCTTATCAGCGGTGAAAGCGTGCCTGTTTATAAAGCACAAACAGATAAAGTTACTGGTGGTTCGGTGAATCTTGATGGCGTGCTTGAAGTGGATGCAACCAGTGTTGGCGCGGAATCAACTTTGGCAAAAATTATTCGTTTGGTAGAACAAGCACAAGGCGCGAAAGCACCAGTGCAAGCGTTGGTGGATAAAGTGAGTGCGATATTTGTACCAGCGGTATTGGTGATTGCAATCATTACATTTTTTGCATGGGGGCTAAGTACTGGAGATTGGCCAACAGGTATTCTGAATGCGGTGGCGGTTCTTGTTATTGCTTGCCCGTGTGCGCTTGGTTTAGCAACACCTGCCGCGATTATGGCAGGTACAGGCACTGCCGCGCGCTATGGGATCTTAGTAAAGGATGCCGGTGCACTGGAGCAAGCAACTGCCATCGATATGGTGATTTTTGATAAAACGGGCACGCTTACGATGGGCAAACCTGAGCTTAGCAATATGCACACTTTTACGTATCATCAAGACGATGTGTTACAGCTGGCGGCATCGTTACAGCAATACAGCGAACACCCGCTTGCCAAGGCGGTGGTCAATAAAGCACAAGAAAAGCAATTGTCATTACTTCCTGTAAGCGACTTTAAAGTGGTAGCAGGTAGAGGCGTTAAAGCACAATACCAAGATCAAACAGTCTATTTGGGGAGCGGCTTTTGGATGCAAGAGTTAGGCTTAACTTTGCCTGCGCTACCAGAAGAAATACCCGGCGCTTCTTTATCTTGGTTAGTGAGCCAAAATAGTGAACTGAGCTGCGAGTTTTTGGCGCTATTCTACTTTACTGACGAGCTTAAAGCTCATGCCTATACCGCGGTCAAACAGCTTAGGCAGCAAGGGATTAAAGTTGCAATGTTGACTGGAGACAGCCAAAGTAGTGCACAGTACAACGCTAAATTGCTAGAACTGGACGATTATAAAGCGCAAGTTCTGCCAGAGCACAAAGCTGAGTATATTGCTAATGCCCAACAGCAAGGTTACTGTGTGGCAATGGTCGGCGACGGGATCAATGATGCCCCTGCGCTGGCACAGGCTGATCTGGGTATCGCAATGGCAACCGGTACGGAAGTGGCGGTAAGCGCATCGGCAATGACGCTGATGCGTGGCGAGCCAAGCTTAGTGGCATCTGCTTTAGCGATGGCAAAATTAACCTATCGCAAAATCAAGCAAAATCTATTTTGGGCATTTATCTTTAATGTCATTGGCATTCCATTGGCAGCACTGGGTTACCTTAGCCCTATTTTTGCAGGTGCGGCGATGGCGACCAGTAGTTTACTAGTCATTAGCAATGCGTTGTTATTGCAACGTTGGCAACCAAAGGAGTAAACGTCATGGAAAAACTGATCACAATCGGCGAAGCCGCGCAGCGTACAGGACTCTCGGCAAAAATGATCCGCCATTACGAAGCGAGCGGGCTACTAAAGTGCAGCAAAAGAAGTGAAGCAGGCTACCGGCTGTACGATTCACAACAATTACAATTGCTAGGTGTGATAAAGCAAGCACGAAAACTGGGGTTTCCTATTGCGCAGATCCAATCTTTGCTCGATTTGTTACAAAACCCAGATCGTACTAGCCGTGAAGTCAAATCGATAGCGCAGCATCATTTGAATGAGATTGAGCATAAAATCAATGAACTTCAGCAAATGCGTGAGACTTTGAAACAACTGTCGGACAACTGTAATGGTGACGAAAATGCAAACTGTCCAATTTTAGATGGGCTTTGCCAAAATAGCCCAAAGTAGCCGAAGGTTAGAATAAGCAAACGTTAAATAGCCAGTCTTCATCATTGAAGACTGGCTATTTTTGTAGTTGCTGTAATGTCTCTGTAATCTGTTGTAACTCGGTGTAATAGATAAAATCACCACCCTTAAATATGCTTTTAAAGTAATAGCTTAAAGGAGCATATTAAAATGAATAAAGAACTAGATATTGCCATTGTGGGTGGCGGTGTATCAGGTGTCTATAGTGCATGGCGTCTGCAACAAGAGCTTGGTGATACACATCGCATAGGCTTATTTGAGTATAGCGATCGTATCGGTGGTCGTTTGTACAGTCGCACGCTTCCGGGGTTACCCAACGTCGTGGCTGAGCTTGGTGGCATGCGCTTTATTCCTGATGATCATGTGATGGTGAGTACGCTGGTGGATGAGCTAAAGCTCCAAACCAAAGACTTCCCAATGGGCTCAAAGCTGCCGTTATACCCTTCAAATGCAGAAAGCTCCCCTGAAGCAGGTAGTGAAAACAACCTCTTTTACCTGCGCGGACAATATTTTAGATATCGTGATTTCGCCGAGTGTCCAGACAAAATCCCATACAAGCTTGAAGAAACAGAGCGAGGCTATGGGCCGGAAGATCTTCAAGTTAAAGTCATGAACCTCATCTGTCCGGGCTTTGCCGATATGTCTCTTGCAGAGCAGATGAAAGTCAAAGTGTTTGGCAAGGAAATCTGGCGCTTTGGCTTTTGGAACTTGCTTGAGCATGTGTTGAGTAACGAAGCATACCTTTTTATGAAAGAAGCGGGGGGCTACGATGCTAATGTGGCGAATGCCAGTGCGGTTACTCAGTTGCCTGCCACTGAATATAGCGATGATACAGTATTTAAGACCCTCAAAGATGGTTTTCAGGCGTTACCGCTGAAGTTATGTGAAGAGTTTGCAGCGGCACCGGGCTGCCTTGACCGCTGTAAGCGCGTTAATATGTTGCATCGACTTGCAAAAATTGAGCTGCATCATTGTGGCGAGTTTCGTTATGAACTCACCTTTCAACCAACACAAGTGAACAGCAGTGGGAAAGTGGTTGATAAAGATGCTCCAGCGTACAGCGTTAAAGTGAAGCGGCTTATTTTGGCTATGCCAAGGCGCTCGCTTGAGCTGATTGAATCGCCGTTCTTTGACGACCCTTGGTTAAAAGAAAACATTCCGTCTGTGCTTATCCAAAAAGCGATTAAGATGTTTATGGCTTACGAGCAACCTTGGTGGCGCAGTTTGGGCCTTGTTGCTGGTCGCTCTGTCACTGACTTACCAATCCGTCAAACTTATTACATGGGCACGGAATGCGATCAAAAAGAATGCCTTGAATACGAGACCAACGAAAAAGGCGAACGGGTATGTAAAGTAGAGCATACCTATGGTGAGCCTAATACCAACTCGCTGCTAATGGCTTCTTACAATGATATTGGCACTATCCCTTACTGGAAAGGTTTAGAAAAGGGCGAGCATTACCAAGGCTATATGCCAGCCTATGGTGCACAAGGCTATACCGAAAATGAGATAGTACCTAAAAACCAGTATCAAATTACCACTGGGATGGTTGAAGCGGCACATCGCCAAATTCAAGCGTTACATAATCAAAAAGCGCTCCCAATGCCATATTCTGCAATCTACCAAGAGTGGGGGGATGACCCTTATGGCGGTGGCTGGCATGAGTGGAAAGCCAACTATCGTCTCGATGAGATCATGTGCAGAATGCGCCACCCTGTTGCGAGTGAAGAAATCTATATTGTTGGCGAAGCGTACTCCTATGAACAAGGCTGGGTTGAAGGAGCGTTAAATACGGCTGAATCAACATTGGCTGAGTTCTTTGCTTTACCAACACCGAAGTGGTTATCTAAAGACAAAGCACAGTATGAACAGTGGCTTGAGTCACACCACAACTACTTACCAGTAGATTGCCGTAAAGGTGGCTGCTCGTGTCAGCATTCAGCGCAGCAGCCAAATGCCAATTCAGACACGCTAGACGAAGTCACTGAGTTCGCTTATCGAGGTATTAATCATGAGTACCGCTAATTTTACGGTTGCCGACCATTTACTGTGGCGGTTAAAGCAGTTGGGCCTAGATAAGGTATTTCAAGTGCCTGGTGACTATGTGCAAGAGTTTATGACCGCACTGGACAACTTTCCAGGTATTGACGCTGTGGGCGATGTAACCGAACTAGGGGCAGGCTACGCGGCGGATGGATATGCAAGATACCGAGGTATTGGCGCGGTGTCTGTGCAATACGGCGTTGGCACGTTCAGCGTATTAAACGCCATCGCCGGCGCTTATGTCGAGCGTAATCCTGTTGTCGTTATATCGGCAAGCCCATCGGCTGAAAACCGTGTAGATATTGAAGAAACAGGCGTGTTATTTCATCACTCTACCGGCGACTATAGCGCTGATAAAAAGGTGTTTGAAAATGTCACTGTCGCCAGTGAAATTCTTTCGGATCCTGCTTCTGCTCCTGACATTATTGACAATGCGTTACGCCTTGCCATGAGTGAAAAACGGCCTATTTATCTAGAAGCATGGCAAAACGTGTGGGGCGCAGCTTGTGATAAACCAGATGGCCATTTAGTGATCCCAAGACCTGCATCTAATCCTACGATGATGGCAAATTTACTCGATAAAGTAATCAACCGACTCAAAGAAGCTGAGAAGCCATTGGTATTATTAGGTATAGAGATCACGAGGCTCGGCATACAAAGGGAAGTCGAAAACTTGCTCTGTAATCTCAATATTCCGTATACCACGACCACGCTAGCCAAATCAGTATTAAGTGAGGCGCAAGGGCTCGGGAAGGAGCTGTTTGTTGGCACCTATGCGGGTGAAGCGTCATGGCCTGAAACGTTTGACTTTGTTAGCAAACGAGATTGCATTTTAGCGTTGGGGGCAATATTCACTGATGACTACCTGACCATGTTAAAAACGCAAGACAACGAATTGATCCGCGTGAATATGGGCGAAGCAAGAATTGGTAACTGCGAGCGTTTTGGTGGTATCGATTTAGCACAGTTTATTGATGATTTAACGGTGTATATTGAGCATTACCCGATGCAGCATCATGCGCTTTGCTCGTTGCCGGAAAACCCCTACTTGAAAAGTCCCGTACGAGATTGCGATACCATCAGCTACGAAAACTTCTTTTGCACATACCAAAAGCAGTTAGCCCAATGCCAAAAGGTGCGTGACTTCAACCTTATTTTAGGTGAAAGCTCTTCGCTTTATATGGCGGCTCGTTTAACTGGTATTGAAGAAAGTCGCTTTATTAGTGACGCGGCTTGGGGGTCGTTAGGTCATGAAACCGGTTGTTCACTTGGCACAGCTTTGGCTGACAATCGACGTAGTGTTGTGGTTGCAGGCGACGGTGGGTTTATGATGATGTGCCAAACACTGTCTACCATTAGCCATAATAAACTCAATACTGCGGTGTTTGTAATGAGTAACCAAGTGTATGCAATTGAGCAGTCGTTTGTTGATATTTGTGCGTTTACTCCTGCGGGCGCGTTTGCACCATTTGATGATTTGCATCATTGGGACTATAAATCATTAGCGAATGCGTATTCTGTTGAATATTTGAATGTAGAGACCGTCGCGGATCTAAATGAGGTTTTTGCTGCGCTTCATGAAAACCCATGTAAGCCGTACCTCATTAAAGTCAATATTGATAAAAAAGATCTCGCACCGGCGATACAAGATCTCGCCGAAGCCATTACGGGTAACAAAGTGGACGACTGTCCATGTGGAAATAGCACAGCGCAAGGAAACAACAATGCCTAAACAATCCAATAAACCAATCCCTGAATATCAGTTAGAAGAAGCACAAAAGCGTATCGACCGCTATTGGCGCGCGACACAAGGATTTATACTCGCGTTAGAAAGTAAGCATGGCTTTTCTGCAAAGCAGTTGCTTACTTTATTGCCAACGGGGGATACTTCGATGGAGCGCTTTAGAGAATATCAAGCTAAAGCGCTTATCTTTAACACACGATTTCAGTTTTCGCCCTCGGTGATTGTGATGTGTAATAACACCGATGATGTAATGCGCGCCTATCAAGAGGCGATAGCGTTTAACTTACCCATTCGGGTGCGCTCTGGTGGCCATGATCACGAAGGGGAGTGTAGTGGCACAGATGTGGTGCTACTGGATTTAAGCGGTTTAAAAGACTTCTCCATTGAGAAAGAAGGCGATGACTATATTGCTCATATTGGCTCTGGATATCGCTTTTATCAATTAGTTCCAAAGCTTGCGGAATCTGGTTACAAGGATATTCCGCCGTTAACCATTCCGCACGGCACCTGTGCCACGGTTGGGTTAGCTGGGTATATTCAAGGCGGTGGCTGGGGCCCGTGGACGCGAGCAAAAGGGATGTGCTGTGAGTCACTCGTTGGTGCGACTGTTATTTTGCAAGATGGTTCGAGAGTTGAGGTATCTGAGACTGAAAATGAAGATCTCTTATGGGCACTACGCGGAGGCGGGGCGTTAAGTTATGGAATAGTGACGGAGTTTAGAGTCAAAGCTTTTGAGCTACCTGACGAAATCCACCGCTTTGAAATTAACTGGAATAATGAGGCGGTTGGCTCTACAGACTTAGCAACTTGGCAGCTGCTCAGCCGGTGGGAAGATGCGATTAACGATACGGGAAAGGATACCGAGAACTTAGTTGGTACTAACCTAAAAATCAACGCTATCCCAGATGTTAGCGAGTGTGAAAAATCATCTGGTTACGAAAAAACGTTAAAGCACCCAAGCACCATGTATGGTTATTGGCAAGGCTCAGAAAAGGCGCTACTTCAGTTTGCTAAGCAGTATTTTCCCACTGCTAAAGTGCAGGTGACGGGCACGGATACAAAGCAGAATTATAGCGAAGCATTGATGTCTGACTGGTCGCGAAACTCTTTGGCTAATCTCAAAAAACTGGGGTTAAAAGGGACGCTTGCCGCAAGTCTTGATGGCGAACCATTTACACCAGACTTCGACGCCCCAGCGCCACACAAGATCACCTCGAAGCTAGTGCGTGAGTCTGGTCTTACCGAACAAGGCAAGTTGGCGCTATTGCGTTCACTTACATCGCCTTTACTGTTTGCACAAAATGCCCCACTTGGACTATTTAGTTATGTCACTCTAGGTGCCATTGCGGGTAAGTTTTATGCCAATGATACTTGGGATGATGCTAAGGAGCGTGTTGCCTTTCCTTATACTACTGCGCAGTACACCATTCAATACCAAACTTGGTGGAATACCGAGTTAAAATACGACGGCAGTTACGACAGCAAACGCCTTGGTCAAGCAAATCCAGTATACCGTTATGTAAACCGTGCACTTGATTGGATTGAAGTTAGCCGCGACACCACCATAGAAGGGGCATACGGCGCGTTTATCAGCTTTAAAGACGCATCCATCCCGACGCAAACCTACTTCCAAGAGAATTACGAAAAACTCATTGAAATCAAAGAGGAGTATTCGGGTTTCACAGTTAAATTAGACTGTGGTAAAGAGGTTTACGTCAACTTTAATCGCCTAAGAACCCGTAAGACTATTATTTAACAGTGTTAAATGTGAAGAGCAAAAAGCCAGTATCGGCTTTTTGCTTGGTTTCACCTTGAGGTAGGAGATGTTTTACACAGCGACTTTGTTGTTTTTATATTGAATTTTTGGCTGGTGAGATGAGGGGGATTTTTCATCAAAAATTCGTTAGAAAACATAAACTGCTCGGCGAGTGAATCGCCTCCTACAAGCCTATTTACGCTACGTAGCAGGAGCTGTTTTACACAGCGATCTTGTTGTTTTTATATTGAATTTTTGGCTGGTGAAATGAGGAGATTTCTTCAGCGAAAATTCGTTAGAAAACATAAACTGCTCGGCGAGTGAATCGCCTCCTACAAGCATGACTTCACTACAGGGTAGGAGCTGTTTTACACAGCGATTTTGTCGCTTTTATCATGTGCTTTACGCTGCGGCCTTGAAAGCATGTTAAATATCTAACACCACCACTTCCATTTGGTCTTGCGTATCATAAGGCTGGATCTGCATTTTTATTTGGCTCTCAGAAAGCAACTCCAGCTGACCTTCTGCGGCTTTGTATTTGCTGTGAACGACCTTTACTGCATGAATACCAAATCCGATTTCTCGCTCTAAGCGTAAAACTAAACCATATGAGGTGGTGGCTCCGCGGTCGGTTCGGTAAAGCACATAGTTATCGTCATTGACATTCAGTCGATTAAGTTCGGCAAAGGAGTTGTCAACGCCGCTTTGTTTGATCTCGGAATAATCACCAGCGGCAAAGATGAATACGATGAAACTCGGCACTGCTGCTGCCAAAGCGACTAAGAAACCAGACACTTTGAGTAACTTGGTGCGTCGACATAACGACCACAACAACACTGAAGCGGGCAAGATGATGGCCAGTATCATAACGAAAAGGTAATTATGCTGAGGCGCTGCAAATCTTAACTCCCAAGGCAAATTACTCATATTAAGGATGACCAGTAATACAACAATGACCAACGCAATACTTGAAAATCGTTTCATAAATTAAACCTAAACTACAACCAAAGTAAGTGATACCAAAAATAAACCTCAGGTTATTTAAACAAGCTGAATTTCCCTGTAAATTCTTTAAGCTCCGCGCTATCGCCAAACATGCAAATGCCAAAGTACTCTAAGTCTTGCTCTGGTGTTTCAGCGGTGGCGCTTACTTGCTGTTCGGATGTGCCAACAATCATGGTATTTGTAAAGTCGGTAAAGGGGATGTTACGAGCCACAAGCTCTGCTCGCACTTTTCTGATTTTATTACTGTTATCTGCTTTAAGCACAATAAAAGGGTAGTGCGAAATCGAAGGGTGAATGCCGCCATCTTTGTCTCGATACGGTAAAAAGCAGAGCTCATCAGTATTACCAATTTGGTCAATGAGCCCAGCGGTCATATGGCCAAGCGCATTAAAAAGTCGACCAAGTTCAACTTTTTTATTGAGCACAGCAACAAATCGCTTCGAGTTTTCGTCCGGTAAAACGGAAAAATCAGTCATAGACTTCCTTGAATAAGAAAAGAGACGCTTAACCATATCATAATAACACTATCACCGCGCCTAGATTTCGATAATTGATTGTAATTCCTTAAAAATTTCCTAAGGAGATACAGTAAATTTTGTTAGGCCAATCAGTTGTCCTGAACTGGTGACAACGTGCACCTCCCACTTACCTGTTGAGTCGGCGGGAAAGTTGCTCTTATGGCTCCAAGCTCGATAGCCTTCCTCGCGTCCACCGCTAATATTTAAGGGGATTCGGTCAACCACTTGCTTGTTGTGTACCCACACGTGAAAGATCTTTTCGTTTAGTCCCCGTGGTGCTTTTACCGCGCTCCAACTATACAAGCCTTGTTCGTGAAGCGAATGGGTATCGAGGTGCTGGATACTGTTCATTGGCTTTCGTTGCTGCCTATCAACTTCATAAGCCAGCGTAATGTCGGTGAGTCGTAAGGCCGCCGGGGGAACCCAGCTACGTAACTGCCACAAACCAGCGCTAAGTGCACTTAGCAGCAGAGCCAATAAGGGAAAACGCCACCATCTTGCATGTGGCATGACATTACCAAGACTCGGTAGGGTAAGAATAATGGCGGTGACTAGCGCTATTTGTATACTTTGGTCGGTTGTCAGGTGAAGCAAAATAGGTAGCGTAACTGAAATCACAACAAACAAAGCAAAATTGTGGAATACCATAAACAGCACATTGTGCCGGGCTAGCTTTTTGTAATATATCGGGTCCACAACGGAGATAAACGCGCAGAGTGCAATTAAGCAGGTAAACGCGGCCTGTGGATGATTCCATGTTGTGGCAGCCAAGAAAAAAGGCAGTGCGAAGAATAGGCTTTCCTGTTGCACCATTTGTAGGGCAAAGCGCATAAAGTTGGGTGACAACACAATACCAAAACGTTGCTCCACTTGGTCGCGAAGCCAGTTATCAATAATAAGCCACAGCCAACTGGTGAGTAAAAGCAGAGCGATGATCTGTGAAAACGACTCTTTACGTTCAACTAAAATAAAGCTCGCTATACCACTGCAAAAAGCCAGCAGCGCCATTAGGCCGGGCCACTTCTGCATCATCAAAATAAATTTTGTTATTAGGTTTTTGAAATAACGCATTGAAATAGAAATTGCTTGCTGGTCTGTAAGATTCAAGCACTTCAACCATGAATGCAGTATGAGTTTAGTAATTAACACACATAACTAGCTAACATTGGTTTGGATGGCGTTAAATGTGTTTTGATTTTAGCGCGAATGTCACTCGACTGGTTTTGGCTTAACTTAAAAGCGCCATGCATCGTATTGATTTTAATCTTGAAAAAGTTAATGGCGTTAAACAGCGATTGGCGTTGATTAGCAGGCACGCTATCAAGTTGCCAATTACTATTTGAAAACTGCTCAAAATGCATTATCTGCGCTTGCATTGACGCGTATTTTTCATCATCAGTAGCAATAAGTGCGAGCTCACCTTCAACTACCACATTTGCGTACAACCACGTGGGGAGCTTAATGGCAGGGATAACCGTGGGTGAGAGGTAATGATCTTCACAGTGGAAAACTGCTTGAATAACACCACCTGTGTGAAAAATCGGGTTGTCTTTTGTAGCGTGTCCGAGCAAATAAGCATGGTCATCACTTAATGTTAGCGGTACAAAAACCGTCTTTATCTTGCCTTCCTGGATCACCGTCAGCGTGGCCAGCGGGTGTTTTGTGATCACAGAGCTGAGTATGTTTGGATTGCTTTCAATGTAGTAGTTTCTTGGGTAGCTCATAACTTTTCCTCCAACCTCGCTTTCACTTCAGGCCACATCTCATCAGTGATGGCAAATCGTGCTGTATTACGGTAACTTCCGTCGGGCAGGCGTCTATCTTTTAACGACAAGCCTTCAAAATGGGCACCGAGTCGAGCGATGGCATTACGAGACTTATGATTACATTCATGCGTTTGAAATTGCACACGCACCAGTCCAATCGCTTCAAAGGCATATTTGAGCAACAGGTATTTGGCGTGGGTATTAACATGCGTACGTTGAAATTCAGTACCAATAAAAGTATGGCCGATTTCGGCACTTAAGTTGAGTTTATCAAGTCTAAACAAGCGGCTATTACCAGCCAGTTTACCTGAGTCTTTATCTATGATTGCAACAACAAGTTGTTCGCTTTCGTCAAATTGCGCAGAGCCGTAAAACCATTGCTCTATGGTTTTTTGATCGCGACAATAATTATTAAATACCCATTTCCAGATCTCAGTTTTTTTGCCTCGAGCCAATAACTCAGGTAAATGCGCGGCTTCAAGCGGAGTGAGCTTAACGCGATTGGATTCTAGCGTTTGTTTTGAAAGCATCAATTTTCCATTCATTCTGTGTTTTTAATGCTTGCATATTGCGCTGATTTTGGTTGATATAAAACAACCAGATTTAATAATTTAATTAGACCAGACTTGATTTCTATTAGCCCAAAAACACAGTCTCAAGATGCTAAACATAAACGCTTAGCAGATGTTTTACGCAGTGCCATTACTGAAGGTAAGCTCACACCCGGTGACAAACTTCCTTCTGCCCGAAAGCTGGCTGAGTTACATGGTATGAATCGGCACACGGTGATGAATGCGCTACAAAACTTGGTAGCTGAAGGCTGGCTTGTGGTTAAAGAGCGCAGCGGCTATCGAGTCAATACTGAACTACCTATTTTCAGTAGCCAACAGATAGACACAAAAGTGCCTGCTACACCACAAATCGTACCGCAATTTGCTAAAATACTGACCCCAGTAAGCAGCACTAAGCGTACGGCCTACCGCTATAGTTTTGCAGGGGGCTTACCGGACCTTCATGCTTTTCCCTATGATGAGTTTAAGCGGTTTTTGGTAAAGGCGTGCCGCAAAACCAATGTCAGTCATTTTCACTATTCAGACATTGCGGGGTGCGAGTTACTGAAATCCCAAATTCAGGGGTATTTGCGCAGAGCGAGGGGACTGGTATGTGATGATTTACTGATTTGTAATGGCTCCCAAGAAGCGCTCTCATTGGTGGCAAATGCATTTGTTAATCCAGGTGATGGTGTTGCCATCGAAATGCTTGGTTATCCACCTGCGCGACACGCCTTTACCAATGCAGGGGCTGAAGTTTTTGCATTAGCACAAGATGCAGAAGGCATTAAAGTGGAGGCTTTGGCGCGCTGCCTTGAACAAAACAAGGTGAAGCTGTTGTATTTAACTCCTCTACATCAATACCCCACGACAGTGACTTTATCTGTACCGAGGCGCATGGCGATTTATCAGCTGTGCCAGCAGTATGGCGTGTTTATTATTGAAGACGATTACGACCATGAGTTTCATTATCTCTGCCCGCCGTTACAGCCAATGGCGGCAAGTGACCCAAGTGGTATTGTGATTTATATTTCTACTTTCTCAAAAATCATGTTTGCCGGTGCTCGTGTGGGTTATATGAGTGCGCGGGCAGATGTGCTTGCGCAATTGGTGGCACGTAAGCAGCTACTTAATCACAAAAATGATGCCCTTACCCAGTTGGCTGTGGCTGACTGGATGGAAGAGGGAGGGTTTGAGCGCCATTTACGCCGCATGACCAAAGCCTATCAAGGACGCCATCAGGCGATGGCGCAGCATCTAAGCGAGCTTAAAGCCAAGTTAGATATTGACTTTGAAGTGCCACAAGGCGGCATGGCGTATTGGGTAAACAGCAAACGCGACGTCTCGAGATTATCTGAAAAAGCACTTGAAAAAGGGATTTACGTACAATGTGAGCCTGAATTTACTCTCGGTAAGGCTAGTAGTTTAAGTCATATTCGCTTAGGCTTTGCGGCGCAAGAAGTCGAGCAACAGCAAGCGGGGCTGAGTGAGTTATTTGCTTTGGTCGCAGAGCTGGAGAAAAATCATGAATAAGCAACAAGCACTGGCCGAGTTTGTTACATTCGGCCCACACAAAGAACAGGCATTAAATATATTATTGAGCGATAACAGTGCAGTATCGCTCGCTATCAGCAAGGCGATGTTAAGCGTGGTATTAGCAAAATATCTCAGCGGTGAAATTGACGAAGATGACCTCGAAAATTGGGCTGGGTTTGTTGAACTGCGTGACGAGATTGATTGCACCTTGATAGAAGATTACCTCTATGCGTTGAATAATCCAGAGCTGATGGGTGGAATTAACCTCGATTCCATCGGTAATATGTTGAAACTCATTAAAGGTTAAATACAAAAGGAAATATCATGAGATTGATAGCGGCTGCATTGTTTTTATTAAATTGCCAAATCGCGTTGGCGGGAGGAGATGTGTGTGAAAACCCTATCTCAACCATAGACATCAACGAGTGTGCAATGAGCGAGCTTAACGCGAGAACTGAAATACTTGAACGTTACTACCAAAAAAGCCTTGAGCATAATGCCTTTGATGTGCAACTGGTGGAAGCGATTAAAGCCTCGCAGTTGGCGTGGCAAAGCTATCTCGATGCACACTGCGGCGCGGTATATACCCAATGGCGAGAAGGCACTATTCGTGGCGTGATGGCACTCGAGTGTCGTAAGGAATTAGTAAAAACTAGAACCCATACTCTTTGGGCTAACTTTTTGACTTATATGGATAGTACGCCTCCAGTATTACCAGAACCAGAGTAAACGCGTGGTTCTGGCAATAATTTTGCAATTGCCCCTTGGAGATATTATCCAGCTGTGGTTATGCGCCTATGCTGGTGTTTCATCTCTCAATAACATCACACCTAATACGATAAACCATAGGATTTGCCCCAACCCGAAGATAGCAGTGGTCACGTCAAAAAATGGGTTTGCTGAGAAAGAAGAAAGGCCAGAAAACAATGTAAGGATTCCTGCAATACTGACCAACAACCCCCAATAATGCAACAGTGGACTAAAAACGTTATGTTTAATGCCAACATAGCTAACCGCTAGTACCCATATTGCACCGACCAACTCGATACCACCGCCAAGCGCATCTACCACTAT
The DNA here is from genome assembly GCF_030291895.1 of Pseudoalteromonas sp. JC3. NCBI lineage: Bacteria > Pseudomonadati > Pseudomonadota > Gammaproteobacteria > Alteromonadales > Pseudoalteromonadaceae > Pseudoalteromonas > Pseudoalteromonas sp. JC3. The sequence goes on from NZ_CP127856.1 coordinate 1,116,735, forward strand.
CGAGATGGTGCGATTAACCGTTAGGGCAAGTGCTGGATCGATCTCATAAAATTTTGCAATTGCTGCAATGCTGGTTAAAAAAACCATGGTACTTGCAAGTACAATTGCGGCCCATATATAACCCACTATGCTAGCAAATTTCATCAGCTCAGGAGAGGCTTTACTCAAGCGCTGCTGCATGGCTTGTACCAATACGATAAGCGTGAAGCTGAAAATAATCCCAATGACAATATAGCCGAGGAAAAAGGTGTCGCGATTTTGGATGAAAAAATCTAGGTAAAGCGCTGGGGTATTATGTCCACTGGAGTCCAATACTCCAAAAAATAATACAAAGCCAAACAAATAAGTTGCCGCTTCTGTGAGTGCAGCGACTCCTCCCCATTTTTGTAATGACATGGCTACTCCAAAAACTTGATTATTATTGTTGTGCTCAGTTTAGCAACATATGGAGAGTCAGCGCCAAAACAGGGGGGATTATTTGTAACAATAGTTTATCGGTGTGGGTGTTTTAGGAACAACGCTATCCGCATTACTATTTCGCATCATAATCACAGTACAGGCTGCAGGTGGAGCCATTGAGATGCCAGACATGGGTTCTCATGCAATCTGGTGAAGGTAAACAGCATAGCGAAGCGTCGCTATGCTGTTGAAATGAGGTATGCAGGTTATGCAGGTGTTCTGCGTCTAACAAAAGCCAACAGCGTGCTTAGCATCGCTAGTAAAAAGCCGAACGCACCACCGGAACTACCTTTATCTTCCTTATCGGTAGTCGTTGGATTAGAACTCGCTTTATACTGCGCTTTAACAACTAGTTCACTGGTGACGTTGTCAAAAGTAGTATCCCACCCAGTAAATGCGTAGCCATTTCGTTTTGGCTCTAGAGGCGGTGTTGCTGCTTGCCCATGAGAGATTTCCACGGCCTTGATGACTGTACCATTCCAATCTACGAACTTAACTTGATACATATTAATTTCAAATTGTGCAGTAATGATAAGGTCTTGCTCCACTTTGCTAAAATCTCCATTCCATCCAGAGAATGTGAAACCTTCTCTGGGCGGAACTTGAGGAGCATTCGCGGAAGTACTTTCTTCAATAGTTTGAGTAGCAAGCACGCCACCATCCCAATTCTTAAACACGACATTAAACAGTTTTGGTTCGTAGCTTGTTACTTGAAACGCGGTTTTGTTGTCTGTGTAGTCTAATTCAGGGAATTCTGACGAGAAGCGGACGGTTGGCGTAAATACGCCTACTTCGCTGGGCGTTACATTAAACGAGACTTGAACTGATTTAATGTCAGCGCCATTGCTAAAACTACATATGTGACGGTTACTTAACGCTTCACAGCTAGTAGTATATTCGTTATCTACTGACTCGAAATCAAGCTTTAATGCGGCTTCAGAATCTAGGTAAAGATGAAATTGACTAGGTAAACTGGGTAGTGTGTTTTCAGTTATTTCTAACGTAACTGGGATGCTAGACCCCATTTTTACCTGCTTGGCTCCCGTTATATCCCTAACAGAAATTTTATTGATCTGTTCTTCATCAACAAAGATATAAGGCGTAGCGCCTAACGTTGTTAACTCTCGCGCTTTAGCACCTTGGCTATATATTCCCGCAGAGTCTATTTGAGTACTAGCGTCTAATTGCCAAACACCTTGACCTTGTTGCAAGTCATCGTTGCTGAAACTCAAACCTTTAGTACCAACAAACTCATTTTGACTATTGCCTTGTTGCCATTGCTCTATAGTGAAAAGCTTATCTTCCGCGTCAGAACCTTCTGGTGCTCTGAGAGCATAATAACCTTTGGCCATCCCCGATAGATCCGACGCTGTGACTGTTAACGTTATGTTTTGCTCACCATTCGCTGATGCCAGTTGATTAGATGAAAAAGCGATATGGTTGATTCTGGGTGGTACTAGATCTAGTTCCGTTTCATTTTTTACAGTGATGACAGAAGGTAAGCCTAGTGTATTAAAGTGTCCTCGGTTGTAAACTCCCATATTTCCGTTGCTATCAGTGAGCATCGCAGAGGCAACAAACCACTCACCTGGCAACGCCTTATCTGTAAAGGTAAACGAATAATTTGAGCGATACACCCCTTCGACGTCGGTTTCTAGCCAATCAGATGACTCAGCCTGTTTTATAGCAAGTGATTTATACTGGCTAGGTGGTGAAACCCTAATTACGCCTTTAGACATAGTCGACTGGTCGTAAGCTTCTACGGTTACGTTAACCGTCTTATCGCCTGTATTTACATCAACTTCAGTGCCTGAAATCACAATAGATTTGATCTCAGGATTAACTCCTTCAGAGACCTTATCATTTGAGACGACGATGTATGGGTTAAAGCCGGCGGCTTCAATTTCACTCTCGCGAAGCCAAAAACGAACCGCGTTATTTACGTCAGTTACGTGGCCTAAGGTTAAAAACCATTTACCATTGATGTCGGCATCAGTGAAAGTAAAACTGACTTTACTTTCATACACACCAGTCTCATCGATTTTCTGCCAATTAGAAGCTACTGCTGATTTGTTGCCACCCCAACTAAAGCCTGTTGGTGGTGATAAATAAACACGTGCGGATTTTACACCGCTTTCATCGTAAAATCTCAAGGTAATATCTACGGTTTTGTCACCGTCGTTGACATTAACTGAGTTTGAGGTCAAGTGGATTGCTCTTAGCTCAGGTGGGGTTCGTTCAGTTTCATTTGTAGTTTGTTGGTGTTGCTGGCAATGGGTATTGAGCACTTCTAACATAGTCTCAGCGGGCAATAAACTGTCACTTACGCCACTGGCAGCATTTGCCATCAGTAATTCAATTTTTGTATCACAACCTATTTGTGGATCGGTGATGGTATCTAAACTGAGCGGTTGGCTTGCTTGTGCATTCATTGCAGCTAGCCCAGAGACTAGTGTTGCCAGTGTGGTTTTCGTGAAGAGATTAAAACTCATTGTTAGTCCTTTAAAGTTATAGTATGTGGCTCTATTTTTAGCGAAATACTCTGTTAGCACGGTTTAGTACTACAAAGTTGAGTAAATATCCTAAATTAGCATGTGGCTCTAAATCTTTAGAGAATTTTTTGTACTTGAATTGTGAACAAATGTGAAAGCCATTCTTCTCTACTCTGTTGCTTTAAGGTGCTTTTTAAGGTGATCAATAAAAAGTTGAGTTTTATAGGGGGTGTAGTTTGCCTTCGGATAATACGCCCACAATTGTTTTGTTTCTGATTTCACTTCAGGTAAAACAGGTGTGAGCAAACCTTGGTCAAGCTCTCTTTTCACATAGCTAGGAGAAATAAACACCAGCCCCAAACCTTGCACGGCCGCAGTCAGCATTGCGTCTAACTGATCAGAGACGAAGTTGTAATTGTCAAATTGGAAGGTGTCTCCATTTTCAAGAATAATCCCACCTAGCTTATGGTAGTAACTGCTTAACAACATTTTATGTTGGCGGAGATCATCCAGAGATTCGATTGGGTTATGCTGTTTGAGATAGTGAGGAGCACCAAAGATTTGCATTTGGTAGTCAATGAGCCGGCTGCCTTTGTGAGAGGCTGAGTCAAACGCTTCATAGTAGCGTGTGATCACTAAATCGTGATTAAGATCTGGGTGTGCGCCAGGGGCGATGACATTAAGATGAATTTTTAGCTTGGGATATTTAGCTAAAAATGAGGCGATATTTGGCATCAAGATGGTGCTGCCTACCGCGAGAGTTGATGCGATTTTCAAGCTACCTGATGGCGCTTGATTCAGCGTTTGTCCGTGATCAGTTAAACATTCAAACTGCGCAAGCCATATTGAAGCTTTCGGCAAAAAGTGCTCCCCAGCCTCAGTGAGATTGACTTGGCGAGTAGTGCGAATAAATAGCGTTAAGCCTAGTTGTTGTTCTAGCCAGTCAATTCGTTTGCTCACTGCAGACGCTGAAACACCTTCTTCATCTGCGGCCCGGGTAAAACTGCCAAACTCTACAACTTTGCTAAAGCTCCGTACTCCGGTTAACCAATCCATTAATTTTTTCCTGATGGGAATAAGTGTTTTTATTATTACCTTGTTTTTTGGATATTAAAAGCTCGGTAAAATTACCCTCTATTAAGTTAAGAGGAGCTGACGTGTTTCAAGTGGTGTTTTTAGCTGTTTTGCTGATGTCTTGCTCTCAGATCGCAAGCCAAATCTACATCCCTGTTTTACCTACTATCACGGATTCCTTACAGCTTACGCCTAGTCAAGGACAAGCGGCAGTAATTAGCTATTTCACTACACTAGGAGCTGCGCAACTGCTGGTTGGGCCGCTACGAGATAAGTTTGGCGATAGGCCTTTATTTTTTAGTGGGCTGGGTATTTTACTGTTAGGTACGGTTTTTTGCTCAATAGCATCTAGCGCCGAGGTATTTTTTATCGGTCGAGTGTTGCAAGGCATTGGTGCTGCATCGCCGGTGTTAATTGGCAGAACGCTTCTTGCTGCAAGATTATCAGGTGCAGAACTTAAAAGCGCGATGGCGACACTGGCAATGTCGGTGAGTGTGACTGCTATTTGTAGTCCATTCTTGGCTGGGGTGTTATCTGGCTGGGTAGGGTGGCAGGGGATGTCATGGTTTGCATTCGCATACTATGTTTTGATTTTGGTGTATGGCTATAGAATTATGCAGCAGAGCAGTAAAACTACTTTGTCGTTACGGCCAAACGCGCTCTTTTATGAATATCAAAGTCTATTGCTAAACCGATCATTTATTTCCCTCGCGTCGCTCAAATGGTTACCTACTTTTTTGTATCTTACCATTCAGTTGTATCTGCCGTTTTTACTGGCAAGGCAGTTTGGCTTGGAATCCAAAGCAATAGGTCAGGCGATGATGATCCCCATGTTTGGCTTACTCATAGGGTCAATATTAACTAAGGTATTGCAACGTAAGCGCTCCTATTTAGATATTGTAATTTGGACTTGGCCTGCATTAGTTGTCAGCGTGTTATTGCTGCTATTTGCAAGTGGTAGTGCGCTTGCTGTTCTGCTCGCTTATGCTGCGATTATGTTTGTATTTGGCGCGTATTTTCCAAGTTATATGCATCTCATTGGGGTTTTACATCCAGAAAAGGCAGGAACAGCGAATGCGCTGGTAGGGGCGGTTGAGCTGCTATTTTTTTCTTGCGTGGCATGGGTAGTCAATACGTGGTTACTGAGTGGTGTAGAGTCTCTTGCGGTACTCGTTTTTGGCTGTGCACTGTTACTGTTTTTAACCTGGCGGCATTTATGCACTGTTTTTATGCCGGTTTGTAAAGAGTAATAAAATGCAGGGCTGCTTGCTACTACGGGGCGTTTATTTATGAGACTGGTGATTATGTGTGGTCTGCGAGTGAGGAAAAATACCAATGCAGTTTGAAACCGAACGTTTGTCCATGAGACGTATGACAATGGACGACCTTGATGCAGTTTATAGCCATCGGAAAAATCCAAATACGTCAAAATATATTGGTGCGCCTGCCACGTTCGAGTCGGCAAAAGAGCGGCTAGTTCAAGCATGCCAGCCTTGGAAAGGTGGGGTCGATGAGCGTTTGATCCTTGCGATCGTTAAAAAGCCACAAGCTCAACTTATTGGTGAACTCGTTTTTAAATATGTAGATGCAGGAAAACGGGTCGGTGAGATTGGCTTCCGATTAGCTGAGGCCGAAATTGGCAAGGGTTATGGGGAAGAAGCCGCAACAGCACTAATAAAGGAGGCTTTTCAAAGTCTCTCTGTAGATACCATTCAGGCCATATGCGCTGTAGGCAATCAACAATCGCAGGGGTTGATGCTGAAGCTAGGGATGAAACGCAAAAACCGTCTAAATGCCTTTTTGGATATAGGCGGTGAAAAGCATGATGTCTATATCTATCAATTAACTAAGGCCTGTTATCTGGAATTGTAAAGGGAACAAAATACAGTTACTGTAAAAGTGGTTGATAATCCTTTGTCAGTATTATGTTTATTTGAGGAATTAAAATGGAATTTAAACTTTTAGCGCATCACAAAGCATTCATCCCAACCATTGCCAAGTGGTATTTTGATGAGTGGGGAAGCATTGTTGAGGAGGCCTCTGTAGAGCGTTTTGAGCATAAGCTTTTAGACTACCTTAACGACTCTAGTATTCCTTGTGTAATCGTCGCGCTGGGTGGCGACACAATCGCAGGAGTCGTGCAGCTTAAATTTCATGAAATGAGTATCTACACAGATAAAGAGCACTGGATTGGTGGCGTTTATGTGGATAAGCCCTATCGTGGAAATAAACTAGCGTCACGCTTAGTCAAAGAAGCAGAGCGATTAGCCTCAATATTTGGTGTTACCACGTTATATTTACAAACAGAGCATCCAGAAGGTGGACTCTATCGAAAACTCGGCTGGCAACCGCTCGAAAACGTCAATTACCGAGGCGTAGATGTCGTGGTGATGAGTAAAACAATAGTTTAGTTAAACAAGCTAGATTATAAGCTCAGGTATAAGGCTTTGAGGCATTAACGCAAGCACCAAGGTGATAGTTTCTTATAAAATAATGAAGCGATTAGCTTAAAGTGAATAATATTAACCAGAACTGTTAGATTTGAAAGCTGGGGCTTAATCAAACCTGACCGGTTCCAGCGTGAAAGTGTCATTCAGACAGAGTGACTCAAGCATTCTGAGCAAATTAGCACCATTTTAAACAGCCGATATTCGGTGGTGCCCGCGCAAACCTGCAACTGAATTTTCCCATTTTTTAACAGTTTTTTATGTATACAAGTGCCTTACTTGACCAAATAAAGTTAATAAAGTAATTACTACAAACAACAGTTGGTGGACTAAATAAAAGCGTTTTATGGCATTTAAATGAACACTTGAAAATATAAATAGCCCGTAAATAAGCACCACAGCAAGCATAGCTAAAACAAGAACCAAAGCCACTAATTTTGTAACAAATGGATTTAGTAATTTAAAAAACTAGGGCCAGCTAATGCAATAAACATAGTGAGAATCGTAGTCTCAAAAAGGGCTTCAAATTTTACTTTTGACTTTTCCATTTGCACTAATTCTCAACGTATAACTGACATCTTGCGAAGGTATGAGCAGCGCAATACTGAAGCCGTCACATACCACTTTTAAATACCAATCACAACGCATAGTAAAATGCCACACGTTGCGAATCACTCTTAAACAGTTTGTAGGTTTTAGCCGAAATGTTCCTCTCGATGACAATTTGGACACAGGGCCAGAACATTTTCGATTGTGTCGTCTCCACCTTGCGCTAGGGGTAGAACATGGTGAACCTCTAAATAAGGCGTGTTATCTGATTTTCTGATGAATGGTGCAGGCTTGTTGCAGTTTTCGCAGATTCCGTCAGCACGAATCAATGCTTCTGCGACAACATCTGGATTGCGAATATAGACAGTTGTTTTAACCTGAATTGCTTTTGGTGTAGCTTCCGCTTTTGATAAACGCTCAACTCTCTGAGCTCGAGTTAATGCTCTAGACCACGTTACTTGTTGTTCAAATTCTAATTGCTCGCTTACCTCGCTAAGGTATATTGCCCTACTAAGTTGATACTTTCGCCCTGCTTGCTTTCGGATCTTTTCTAGAGTTGATCCGTCTACAATCGTCGATTCTACTGAGAAAAGCCCTTGGTATACCCATTCATTTGCCTTTCTCTTTACGAATATCGGCACTGGCTCATCCTGTTGAGACAGCCAAAGACCATGTTTAGCGATATCTATTCCAGTGCCACATAAAATTTCTCTTGGTGCATTTGGGTTCGAATTCAACTCAAGGTAAACACCAATAACTTTTTTGTTCCGAGTTCCCATGTAGCCTTGTATTTGACCACCGATTAAAGAACTAATTTCTTTACGGCTATATTCTTGACCTTGTTTGAACATGCTTAGTCCTATTCGAAATGGATATTTACAAAGAAACATAACGCAGCATTAAGTGGTTAACCGCGCATGTCGCCGAGCCTAAGCCATTGTGCCGTAAATACTTCAGTTGAATCAATCCAAAAATGCGGAGCATTGGGAGCCAATCTTAAACGCCTTATTAGTTTTCCTTTCGCGAAAATTGCACAAAAGGAAAATAAAAAAATAAGAAAAAATAAGTGACGCCCATCACTATTAACGTCTAAGCTGAGGAATGCGAAAATAAGTGACATCCATCACTATTAGCATCAAAGCCGAGGAAGTGAAGTAAAAAAGTATGGAAACACGTCCATCACTTTGGTCAAAAACGTTCATCGATTTGCAATGCGATCAAACAGACAAATAAGTATAGCTAAAGTATGTTGTGAACTATATACCAGCAATCACCTAATAATAGTCGAATCATGGCTCCAACTAAGAAGTTAGTCGCAGATATAAACAAGTTAACGCAAGAGGCTGTTAATTCTAACGGTAAGTTGTTGGAATTCACTATGCACGAAGAGCAGTACTTTCAAAACCTCAGGCTAAATGAACACATTCTTTTTACCCAGAATCATTATGATAAAGGCATTCAAAACGGGTCTATTGGCACGCTAACCAGCGTTAATTTTTCTGGTGATATTTATGGTGAAGTAACGCTTGATACAGGTGAAGTGATAGAAGTTAATCAATCTGTATTGGATTGCATGGATCTGGGTTATGCAATAACCCTACATAAAGCTCAAGGTTCACAATGTGCTATTGCGTTGCAGAAAGGAAGGATACTTGATAGAGCTATGGCTTTACACGGCTATTACTAGAGCAGAATCAGAGATTCAAATTGTAGGAAGTAAAGAGGATTTCAAGTTTGTCACGGAAATGGTAAGCAATTTAAACAGAAGAAACAGTTACTTAGTTGAAATACTTCGATAGAAACATTTGAAACCAGAGTTGTTCAACCTCTATTTAGTTGTAAAAACATAAATATTAGATCTACGATTTTATTAAAATCATAACTTGAATACCTTTGTAGCTCAGTAAAAAGATTCGGTATTCAGAAGTGTAAATGCGTGATACAGAAAAAACTCATGTTTTAACTTTATCCAGCCACTGGACAAAGAGTAAAATAAACGGGAACATTCTCATAGGCGAGAGCCTTGAATAAATAGAATAATAACATTGGACAAAAAACTAATAATAAGGAATTTATATGGCTTTACCCCATCCACTTATTGAAAGAGTTAAAGCTGGACGAGTAGTTTTGTTTTTAGGATCTGGAGCGTTATATGGAGCGACATTGCCAGAAGGTAAAAGTATACCTCTAGGCACTGATTTGAGAGATATTTTGAGTAAAAGATTTCTCAATGGTGATTTCTCAGGAGAGTCATTAGCTGTAGTTTCAGAGATGGCAATATCGGCATATAGTTTAGTAGAGATACAAACTTACATTGCTGAGTATTTTTCAGGTGTGATTCCTGCGCAATTTCACTTCGATATTCCTAAATACAAGTGGGCTTCAATTTTTACCACAAACTACGATCGCCTAGTAGAAACTTGCTATGAGCAGTCTAAAGAAAGCAATCAAAACCTGATTCCATTTTTATCTGATGATGAAGACTTAGAGAGCTATTCGATTTCTTCAGGTGAGTTACCTTTTATAAAATTGCATGGATGTATCACGAGAACTCATGATGAGGCTCTGCCGCTAATTTTGACGATTGATCAATACAATCAATACAAAAAAAATCGAACAGGTTTGTTCAAATACTTATTTGAAACGGCATATAAGAACACAATAGTTTTCGTGGGCCACAGCTTACAAGATCCAAATATTAGAGCCGTTCTTATGGATCTTGAAAAAGAAGCGCCAAATGGAGAAAGGCATTACCTTCTTAAACCCGGGTTAAAAGGTATTGAAAGAGACTTTTGGGGACAGAAGAAGATAACTGCGCTAGATGTGACATTTGAAGGTTTTATTTCGGAACTTAATTCAAGTATTTCAGAGGTAGATAGAATACTTGGTAAGTTCGTAAGCTCTGATTCTCACTATATACAGCAGTTTTTCAATACACATGCTGCACCAAGCGAAGAACTTATATCTTCTGCTGAAAGAGACTTTTCTATTCTCCATAATACAATGGCAGTTACAGCTTGTGTTCCTAAGGACTTTTTTAGGGGAGTAGATCAAGAGTGGTCCCCTGTTGTTGATGATGTAGCCATCAAGCGTTCATTACAATCCAGAGTTTTTGATTCCGTAATAATTAAACCAGATGCTGAAAGAAAACTGAAAACTGAATTTTATGTCGTTAAAGGTGAAGCAGGATCTGGCAAAACAGTTTTGTTGCGACAATTAGCATGGCAAACGATGCAATCAAAAATCGGCATTTCAATTTGGGTCAACAATGGCAGGCCACTAGATATAGATCTTATTGAAGAGCTAAGTGCGAAATCAGGTGAACGAATATTCGTATTTTGGGACGACGCAGCTAATAACTCTATAGAAATAAATAGATTTGTTTCTAAAGCCATCAGAAGAGATTTAAAAGCTACCATTATCTCCGCCGAAAGGTACAACGAATGGAATATGAGATGTGAAGAACTTGATGAGCAAATTACTGACAAGTTTTCTTTAAAATATTTGTCAGGAAACGAGATTGAAACTTTAGTTGATTCTTTAGAAAAACATGATTCTTTAGGTCCAATTCTCACTCAAAAGTCAAAACAAGATAGGTGTTCAGAGTTACGTGAGCGTCATGGGCGGCAGCTTTTGGTTGCACTTCATGAGGCTACGATGGGGGAGCCATTTGAAGATATTATATTTAATGAATACTCCAGCATATACCTTGAAAGTGCAAAAAGCATTTACTTGACAGTCTGCGTACTAAATAGATTGAAAGTACCTGTTCGAGCGGGGCTGATTTCTCGGATACATGAAATTAGCTTTGAAGAGTTTAAGAAAAATTTTTACAACCCACTTGAAAAGGTTGTTATTTCTAAAGCTTATGGTGATGGAGACATTTTCTTTACAGCTAGACACTCAGAAATTGCAGAAATAGTTTTTAGGCGTGCTTTAGAAAAATCAGAAGATAGATACATCGAATACATAAATATTTTGAGCAAACTAAATGTATCGTTTAGCTCAGATAAAGAGTCTTATAGATTGCTTATTAAAGCAAAATCGTTGCAGGAGTTGTTCCCTGATTTATCAGATGTTTCAGCCATATACCAACATGCAAAAAGCGTATTTGGTAATGATCCATATTTATTGCAGCAAATGGCGAATTATGAGCGGATTCGTCCTAATGGAAGTATTGATAAAGCTATAGAACTTTTGGTTAGCGCTAGCGATGCAGCTCCAAATGACTCAAGCATACTGCATTCATTAGCGGTCTGTTGGAGGGATAAAGCAGAAATAACCAAAGAGCAACATCACCTGAGTTTGGCTATTAGTGAGGCTAGAAGCTACTTGAAAAAAATAATAAATAAATGGGGAGACAGCTCATATGTTTCTTCTACATCAATAGAATTATCAATCATAAGTTTAAAAAACTTATTGAGGGAAGAATCTGTATCTTCAAGAGTTTTAAACGAGAGTATTCGTAAGGTTCAACAGGAGTTAACTGAGAACAAACAAAAATTCCCATCTGAAGGACATATTTATAAATTAGAAGCACAATTTTCAGCATTAATTCATGATAGTGAAAATGCACTCAAAGCTTTGGAGCGGTCGTTTGTTGAAAATGATAGGGAGCCTTACTTAGCGATTAGGTTAGCTGTGATATACATAGAAGCAGACAATTTTGATAAAGCGAAAAATATACTAGAAATGGCCCTTGAGAGAAGAAGAGCAGATCATAGCTTAAACTTCCACTATGCAGAATTATTGAGGAACCACTTCTCACCAGAGCAATCAGAATTAGTTTATTTCTACCGTAGAGCATTCACCCCGAAAGATAGAAATTATCAAGCTCAATTTTGGTTTGCTAGGTTTTCATATTTTTCGTCTGAAGCAAAAGAACATCAAAAATCTGTAGACGTATTCGATCGCATCCGTGGCGGCAGGTTTTCGTTTGAAGAAAGACATAAAATAAGAGATTATGACGTAGAAGAACAAACCCCAAGAACGCATCACGGTACTATATCTCGTAAGAGAGAAAGCTTTGGGTTCTTAATCATGGACGGTAATGGTTACGAAATATTTGTCCCAGCAAAACAGGTTAACGATAACTTATGGGACGCTATCAAAGAAGGGGATCGCGTTAACTTTAATGTTGCATTTTCATTCAGCGGACCTTTTGCAGCGAATTTAAGTCCATCTTAAATGCAAGGCTATGTGAGATATGCCAATTTATATCAAAGGAATACAATCGAATAAAACGTTAGTAAAATGAGCTAAAGGTGAATGGGAACTGCCAAAGCAAATGCAAATAGCAGACACCCACCATAACATAAATGCAAATTATGGTGGGTGTCTGTGTTAGCCCGTACTTCAATAGTGCATTTATCGCGGCGTTTATGTGGTAGTGATGATTAGCTTTAGCTGTATACTGTTCCAAACCGAACCTGACGCAACTATGGGATCCTCCTTCCAATGGCAGACCAAGCTATTTCACTTTCTAAATATAATCAAGATTGGCCACGAATGTTTCAAGTGGAAAAGCTAAGGTTAGCGCCTTTGCTATGCCCTTGGATTGAAGGTGGTATTGAACATGTAGGTAGTACAGCTGTGGTTGGTATGGTTGCTAAGCCGGTGATAGATATTATGGTGGGTGTTAAGTCGCTAATAGCGTCAAAAGAAGCCATCCAAGTGCTCACTCAACACAGTTATTGTTATTACCCCTATAAAGCTGACGTAATGCACTGGTTTTGCAAACCAACGCCTGAGTTTAGAACCCATCACTTACACCTTGTTCCTTTCAACAGCCTACTTTGGCAAGAGCGTATTTCTTTTAGGGAAAAATTAAGAGCATCATCAGTTTTAAGAGCTGAGTATTGCGCGTTGAAGCAGGCGTTAGTACAAGAATACAAAGATGACCGTGAGCAATATACTCAACAAAAATGGCCGTTCATTAAACGGGTGTTGGGTTGTTAATTTAATGTTGATATTTTGGTTCTAAGCCCAATATAACGTAAAGCAGTAGTCGAGTATTAAATAGGTGAGGCTTGGCTCTGTTGTGATTTTTACGTTAGAGGAGTCGAAGAAAAGGAATGAAAGGAAAAAAGGTATTAATTGTTGGTGGGAGTACAGGTATTGGTCTCGCATTGGCAAAACGCGTAAGTGAAGATGGAGGTGAGGTATTAATAGCCTCGAGATCTGCATTTGACAAACAAGCTAGCATTAGAAGTCAGCCATATCTTGAAAGTTGTACTTGTTATTCGGTTGATATTACGGTTGAAAGTGAGATTAAAAACCTACTTGAGAAAATAGGAAAAATTGATCACCTTATTTTTACTGTTAAGTCTCCACTCATTGTTTCTCCATTTTTAGAACTCGACCTCAAAGAGGTTCGTCATGCTTTCGATACTAAGTTTTGGGGGCAGTATAGCTTTGCTAAATTGGCTCACCAATATATTAACGATGGCGGGAGTATTGTGTTTTCGTCGGGAACATTAGGTAAACGGCCTTACAATGGGTACTCAACATTAAGTACGATAAGCGGTGCAGTTGAGTCACTTGGGAAGGCTTTGGCAATTGAGCTTGCTCCTATTCGGGTCAATACCGTTTCACCAGGATTTAAAACATTGAAAGAGTTGGAGGAAAAAATTCCTCTAGGTCTTGGAAGTGATTCACAAATTTCCAATGCATATTTGTTTTTGATGAATGACAGTTATATAACGGGCGCATCGATAGTGAGTGATGGTGGGGCTATGCTCGTATAGGAGTGACCTACAATGCCAAGAAAAACCCAAGAGCCTTGGCTCTTGGGTTTACATCAAAGCAGCAATTAATTCGCTTTTGTCGCTTTATATTTGATAGTTACATTGTAATAAGGGAATAAGCCGCGCAGGCGGAAATTCCATTTACCTTCTGCAGGCTCATCAAATACACAGCTTTCTTCACTACCCCAAAGGTATGGACGACAGTCGTACTTAAAGAAGTTTGGCATTTTCTTATGGCGCACATATAGGTCTGCTTCGCCTTGACCTGTGATTGACACTTCTAGTTTATCAAAGCCCGCTGGTAGCTCGATTGAGCGATGTTGCCACCAGAACCAGCCTGCAAGGCCTGTAAACTCGCCTTCAATAATCGTCGGCTCTTTAGCAAGGTTAAGGTCGATTACCACTGGGTCATGATCCGATGCGCGATAAGCGTGTGCTGCATAAAGACTTGCTTTGTGAGTATCTGATTTGTACTCAGTATTGTAATCTAGCGCGACGGGTTCATCCGCATTGATATGCCAATCCGTCACTGACTTTACTTTTTCCATCATCGTGTTTGAAGCAAAGGCGTGATCTAGGCTACCGATACGTCCTTGATACACGTATGAATAATCTAAGCTACTGCCATGAAGTGTTTGCTTGATGTTGGCATAACCATTCTCGACATAGGTGTTGATTGGATCTTCCTGAGCGTAAGCATTCATGTCACCCAGAATTATTACATCATCTTCTGCAACCCCTGTCGGATTTGTACCAAGCCAAGTCGCAAGGGTATTAACCGCTGTGACTCGAGTTTGGTTCCAACAACCCTGACCATCATTTTGGTCTTGATCTAAGCCCTCAGCCTTTGAACAACTGCCTTTAGAGCGTAAGTGAGCCATTACCACAGTGAAGACTTCGTCGCCGTTTGCCTCTTTGAAAGTTTGTACGACAGGAGGGCGGTTACCGTAATCAAATGGTACGGCTTCGGTAAATGCTGGCGTGCCTACTTCAGCTACTTTGTTACTACGATAGATGATACCGGATGTGATTGCGTCCCCACCTACTTGATCAACATTTAGGTTTACAAATGCGTAAGTATTAGCAGAATCTGCCGCATTTAAAGCGTTAACGAGATCGGCAATCGCACTAAACTCACCGAAACCGTCGTTCTCCACTTCTAGCAGACCGATAATATCGGCATCGAGTGCCGAAATTGCAGCAACCGTTTTTGCTTTTTGGCGTTCAAACTCTTCTAGATTGTCAGCGCCTCGTGACGTTGGGAAACCTGCGCCTTGACCGTCACCATTGAAATAGTTTAATACGTTGAAGCTAGCAATACGTAAATCTCCACGCACTTCTACCTGAGGTGCTTCTGTACGTAGATTAGTATGAACAAAGTTTGGTGTTGTCGTTGGGTGAATACGGTATTGGCTATAACCATATCCCATTACACCCTCAAGGCCCGTCACAGAATCGCCCAGTCGCAAGGTGTTATAGGCATCAAGTGTGGGTGATGGGTAAGGAATAACCTCAGGGTTTTGTACTGATGAACCATCATCAAGTAAAATTTCTTTGCGCTTGTTCTCTGCTTCTAGCTGGTTTGCTGCATCACCAGGAGTTGCTACTTGAGTGCTTTGGTATAAACGTTCAGTACCTAAGCGTACTTCGCCGTAGCGTGCAAGTCCGTATGTATCGTTAACGACCAACTCATTTGAAATCGAAACCAACATGCCTTCGTAGGCTTCAAGACCATTCTCTGCAGGTAAAGTAACGGTAGTCGCTGAAGCCGTTGCAGAACCGCATAGCTCAATTGCGTCGACGTTAATAAGTTGAGTTTGACCATACTTCTCTTCAACTTTACCACGTAATTTAACCACATCTCCTGTGCTTACTGGAGTTGCGGTATATACGACAAAAATACCTTCGGAAGTATTATTATCAGCATCATAGTCAGTGCTTTCTTCTTGAAGGAAGAAGCCGCCAAGCCCTGCATCTGATTGTAGGCTTGCAGTGACAACAGCTTGAACTTCAACCGTTTCTCCAGCCAATGGACTTGCATCGCCTGCGCCCTGAATGGCACTTATCAAGGTATTATTTTCGCCACAAATAACTGGCTCTGGCTCAGGTACGTCACCGCCATTAATGTGGATACCTAGGTTGCTAAAATCGTCTTTAGCGAGTGCGAGCCATTGTCCAGCGCCAACAAATGCAGAAGTTGCATCGGTGCGGCCAGTTGTTATTGCAGGATCTCTGACAAGCGTTTTATCTTTTGTTCTAATATCGCCATCAATCCATTCACTACCTGGGTCGACACCAACCTGACCTAGGCTATCAACAACTGCACCATTGAGCGTAAGCGTCACGGCATCATCACCATTAAACCAGCTACTTGTGTTTGTTAACTGTGCTTTTGCGATGATCTCTGCTGCTGAGTCAGCATGAGCAATAACATAAGTTGATTTAGCCGCAAGTTCACCACTTAGTTCTATATTCGTGCGAGCTTCTGTTGCGCCATTAAAGAAAAAGTTGACTGAGTAACCAGTTAGATTGACAGCTTCATCACTACCATTGTAGAGCTCAACGGCTTTGTTATAACTGCTACCTTCAACATACTCAGAGATAATCACCTCTGCTTGTGCATTTAGGCAAGCTAATGCAATAGCTGAAGCTAGGATAGATTTTTTAATCATTTTTTATTTTCCCGTGTATTAGAATTATCCGAATTTTTATTCGGACGCAGTATTTTAAGCGCTATTGATGACAATTCAATTAAACTTCACGGTTTGTTTACATTGGTTTACACTAAATTGTGTGTTGAAGGACAAAAGTCGTTGAATTTTATGCCATATTCAAACGTTGCCAGTGAGCAAGTGTGTGTATATTTCGTGATGCAACGGTTGCGCTATACTCAATTAGGGTCGGAGCAAACATTTATAGCAAAGTTGTCAGCCAACTTAGTTTGAAGGTAAAAGTGGGAGAGAGTGGACATGGCGATAAAAAGTTTAAGACAGTCATGCCTCCTGCTTATTGCCCTGTCGTGCACATCATCTGCAAATGATGCCATAGTGGGGGCGCATAATGTTTGGCCTCCCTATGTCATTGATGAAGATTCTGGTTTTACTGTAGATTTAGTTCGTGCGGCATTTAAGGCAGAGAATCAAGATTTTGAAATGCTTATTACGCCTTTCAGTCGTGCCATGCGAATGGTAGAGAAAGGGCAGGTCGATATTATCCCCGCATTATGGCGTTCGGACAGTCGCGATGAACGTTTTATTTTTAGCAAAGCTTATTATAGTAACCGGCTGGTACTTATTTCACGTACAGAATCTGAGATTAACTTTGAGCACTTGGAAGATCTAAAGGGGTTGAGTGTATGCGCTATTCGGGGTTTTCGTTCTGAAATTGCGCTCGCGCAGATTTCGCAAATTCGTTTAGAAAAGCTCACAAATTTGACCTCTTGTTTATCACTCCTTAATAAGCAGCGAGTAGAAGCCGTAGTAAGCGATGAGCTTGCCTTTGCCTATTTACGGAGTCAACACACTGAATTTCATCACCTTAAAGTACATCAATCGACCATTGCACAATGGCCTCTTCATATCGGTATTAGCAAATCCCATCCAAAAGCAACAGAAGTTATTGAATTGTTCGATAAAGGCCTTTTACTACTACAGACTAATGGTATTTATAAAGCGACACTTAAAAAGTATCAATTAGATGAGTGAGTAACCGAGCATGCTCGGCTCTATCGCCACAGTGCTTTATCGCTAAAAGAAAGGGATAATGAAGTGCAACTTCATTATCCCTTTCTAGTATGGTTTTTAACCTGTTCAGGTCGTTAACGTGTTATAGCTTGCCACCGACGAATTACTACAAATGCAAGGCTGAGCCAAATCAACCATACCGGCATACTACCACTATCACTCTTGTTCGTGACGGTATCAGTAGGTGCTTTGTTGACTGTAATATTCACACTACCTTGAACACTCGCTTCACCATCTGTGATTGTGTAGGTAACGGTTTCACTGCCAACAAACCCAGCATTTGACTGATAGGTTAAGCTGTAATCAGCATTAACTGCGACACTACCGTGCTGTGCCGTTGCCTCAGTTACTTGCAGCGTATCGCCATCGCTATCACTGTCGTTTGCTAGAACATTAATGGTAATTGGCTTTCCAGAAACAACTGTTGCAACATCGGAAACCGTTATGGGAGCCGTATTGGCAACTACAGTAATTACTACGCTCGCTCCTGCGGTTCCTCCATTACCATCGGTTATGGCGTAACTCAGCGTATCTACTCCGACATACCCCGTGTTTGGTGTATAGTACAGAGTATTATCTGGATTAATTTGTACATCGCCAAAGCTTGCTGAAGCATTTGCTACGGTGAGCATATCTCCATCAGCATCAGTGTCATTCGCTAAAACATCGATAGTAATATTAGTGTTCCACTTCATACTAATTGTATCGTCTAGCGCTACAGGCATCTGATTATTAGATAGCAGTACACCGACACCACCTGGATCCACAATACTACCGTTTGCTTCACCATCGTCATCATTGATACCACCATCTTCTATCTGAAGTTGCACACACCAATGTCCTTCTGTCAGGCCCTCAGACCAGCTTTCATCTCCTGGAGGAGGACAAATGCCAGACTCACCTTCCGCACTAAAGACAAGGTTATTTGCGTCTTCCACAAAGTTCACCCAAAGGCCTGAGGACGCTTTAAACTTACGATATACAGCATCTCTTGGGATAGGTAGGCGCTGTGGCATCACTAGCTGATATACTTGACCTGCTTTCGGTAGCCCGTAAGCAATAAAGTCAAACAAGCCGCCAGTGATTTGTGCATCATCATCGTTACCTAGTTGTGAATTACCCTCGTCATCTGTCATCAGTAGGCCACCGGTTTCACCACTAGCAGTAAACTCGCCCTTACGTAAACAGACTCCAGGGTTACCTTCGACTAAGAAGCCGTCCTGTGTCACTACTTCCTGAGGCATAACATTACACTCGGTGATAGCGTCTTGGAAATCAGGGATCCCGTCTCCATCGTCATCGGCGTAACCCTCTTGACTATCTGGGATAAGATCGCCATCCGTATCTTCCGTATCAGATAACTGTTGCAATGACTGGGTCACTTGAATAAATACGCTCTCACTATCTTGCGCACTACTAGAGTCAGTTGCTGTATGCGTGATCTTGTATGTCCCCGCTTGCAGTTCTTGAGGGTTAAAGCTTAGTTGCAGTGTGTCCTCCGTATATTGATCGGAAGTCATACCTGTTACTTTCCATGCGTTCGTCACTGTGTCACCAGCATTTGGATCGGCCACCGTTGCAACGACAGATACAGTTCCTTCATCTTGGCTAACGGTTAATCGGTTCTGGTTATTCTGAGTCACAACTAGCGAGACATCCGGCGCAATATTTTGCTCGCTCACTGTAATAGTGGTTTCCCGTTTTGCACCAAGGTTAATACCGTTATTCAAGCTGACCGTGATCGTCTCATCGCCCTCAAACTCACCATCTGCAACTGTTTGAATTGAAATGTTGGCTTTCGTGCCCGAGCTTATCGTCACCGAACCGCTACTCAAGTCATGATCAACACCTGATATTGCACTACCTGTTACGGTATAATCGACAGTTACAGGATATTGCGGAGCAAGGCCATTTAGTAGCACTTGAATATCTACCTTACTGCCTTCAGCAATGGTTTTATCTTTACTCAACGACACTAGCGGATTCACTCTCAACAACTGTTGATCTGTTCCTAAGTTACCGTCTGCGTCTGTTGCTTGCCAGTAGACGTTATGCTCTCCTGGTGCAAATATGGTTTTACCTTCTGTAAGCGTAACGGGTAAAGGCTCACCGCTGCTATTAAGTGCTGTCGCAGTACCCAGGTTTACCTTGGTAAATAGCCCTGTCGCATTAATCTCTAGATCTGCTGGGGCGGTGACAACAGGAGGTTCACCATTGACTGCACCACTTATTTCTAATAGTGCATTTGCTTTAGCTCGACCACCATGACCATCACGAATGGCGTAGTTCAAAGTCACAGAGCCTGCGAAGTTACTTGGCGCAGTGTACTGTAGTGTATTGCCAACCACACTTGCGCTACCTAAACTTGCCTTTACGCCTTCAATAATGAGGGTATCTCCATCAACATCCGTATCATTGTCTAACACATTCAGGGTGAATGTATTGTTGGCGCTACCATCAAGCTGGAAGTTATCGTTGTTGGCAATAGGCAAGTCATTTACAGCTGTGATAGTTAATGC
This sequence comes from Pseudoalteromonas sp. JC3, assembly GCF_030291895.1. Classification (NCBI taxonomy): domain Bacteria; kingdom Pseudomonadati; phylum Pseudomonadota; class Gammaproteobacteria; order Alteromonadales; family Pseudoalteromonadaceae; genus Pseudoalteromonas; species Pseudoalteromonas sp. JC3. Next base: position 1,136,764 of record NZ_CP127856.1, read on the forward strand.
AACGGTATAGCTATCACTTTGCAGTTCTCCATCGCTCACTGAATAGGTAAAGCTATCTTCCCCATTGAAATCAGCTTCTGGTTGATATACCCAGCCTGTAGCATTATTGGTTAATGATCCATTTGTCGGCTGACTACCAATTGTCAGCGTTAAGGTATCATCTTCAGCATCTTGTAATGTCGGCTGAATAGTCAAAGAGGTATCTTCTTTAACAGTGAGCGAAAGGTTTTCACCTGTTGGTGCCGTATTCTCTGCAACCACTTCAAGGTTAAATGCTGGTAAACTCGCATTGTCAGTACCGTCACTAACGCTGATTTGAATACCGCTAGTCGTACCAATATCTGTCTCTGACGGAGTACCAGATAGCTCACCGGTTGATGCTGAGAATAGAGCCCAGCTTGGCTTATTAGTGATCGTAAAGCTTAATGTGTCCTCATCTTCATCCGTTGCAGCAGGTACAAAGCTATAGTTTTCTCCCACAGTGACTTTCACGCCGGGTGTACCACTGATAGTTGGCAAGCGATTGATGTTTATTACCCTTATTATGAAGCTTAGGTCGTCACTTTCTGTACCATCGGTGACACTAATAGTGATGATGTGTTGTTCGCCACCATCGCTAAAGGAGGGGGTACCAGATAGTGTACCCGTTGTACTACTAAACGTTGCCCAATCAGGTGCGTTGCTAATGCTAAAAGTAAGATTATCATTGTCTTGATCAGAAGCTGTAGGTGTGAAGCTATAAATTACTCCCTCATTCACAGTGGTTGCTGGCGTACCCGTAATGGTAGGTGCGCGATTTACATCTGTTACAGCGATTGAGAAGGTCAGATTTTGAGAGGCGCTACCGTCACTGACTGTAATGACTATGCCACTGTAAGTACCTGCCTGATTGAAGTTAGGAGTTCCAGTTAATGCCCCAGTAGTTGAACTAAATGATGCCCAGATCGGCTTGTTGGCAATAGAGAAGCTTAGGTTGTCATTATCAGGGTCACTTGCGGTTGGTGTGAAATTATAAGTACCGCCTTCAAGCACTGAAGTGGATGGAGAGCCACTAATTGAGGGTGAACGGTTCACATTTACAACATTAATATTAAAGTTCAGCGTTTGTGTTGCACTGCCATCGCTAACTGTTACTACAATACCGTTGTAGTCGCCAGCATCAGTAAAGCTTGGCGTGCCGCTCAAGGCTCCTGTACTGGTACTGAAAGTGGCCCAACTTGGTTTATTGGTGATACTGAAAGTAAGCGTATCTCCATCAGGATCAGAGGCTGTTGGAGTAAAGCTATAACTGCTATTTTCATCAACACTAGTCGCTGGTGTCCCACTAATACTTGGTGTGCGGTTCACGTTGACGACAGTAATATCAAAATTTAAGGTATCACTGGCTGTGCCATCACTCACTGTAATAACAATACCATTGTATGCACCTGCATCGGTATAACTAGGTGTTCCCGTTAAACTGCCGGTTGAGGTGCTAAAGGTTGCCCAGCTTGGTTTATTGGTGATGCTAAATGTTAAGGTGTCGTTATCTTCGTCAGTTGCGGTAGGCGTAAAACTATATGCAACGTTTTCGTTGACGGTCGCCGCTGGAGTACCGCTGATAACCGGTGCTTTATTTAACTCAACAACAAAGCTAAATGTTTGATTGGTAATAGCGCTAACACCGTCTTCCAAGCCATCCTCTAGTGAAAAGACAAAACTGTCACTCGCATTTTGAGAGTCGTCGTGGGCATAAAATAAGTTGCCATTTTCAATATCAGCTTGTGTGAACGTACCATTGCTGCTGAGCGCTTCACCACTGTCTAAGCTGTCATTACTGTTGGCATCAACAAAGAGGCTTCCGTAACTTGGCAAGGTAGTTACTGTGTACGTTAAACCTGTACCACTGTCATCAACATCGCTTGCAGACAGAGCTGAACTCGTGATGTTTATTGTTGTACCACCATCTAAGGTTAAACCCGTGTTAGTTGCGACAACGGGCGCATCATTGACGTTTGTAACCGTAATGGTAAAGCATTGCTCGCTGGTTTCAGTACCGTCGGAAACAATTAAACAAATATAGTGATCGCCAACATCGTCATTGCTAGGCGTACCCGTCAACGTCGTCTCTGCCGGTGATATTTTTCGAATTCGATGGTTGCCGGTATCTGCAACATAAACGATGCCATTGCTGTCTACTGCAATACCAAAGGGTTGGCTGAAGCGTGCCACACTCGCTAAACCATCTGTACTTCCTGAGACTCCGGCACTTCCTGCAAAAGTGGTTACTACGCCTGCACTGGTTATCTTGCGAATAGTGTGGCCCGTTTGCTCGGATACATAAAGGTTATCGGCGCTGTCTAGTGCGATATCGTATGGCTTATTAAAGCTTGCTTGCGTTCCTGTGCCATTAGCCGAACCCGCCGATCCCGTTCCTGCAAAAGTGGTTACAACACTTGCCGAGGTGACTTTACGAATAGCGTGATTGTTGCGGTCCGCTATAAATAGGTCGTTGTTGCTACTACTACCGCCATTATAGGGGAAGTTGAATTTTGCCGATGTTCCTGTTGCATCAGTAAACCCAGAAGACCCTTTACTACCCGCAAACGTGGTTACGACGCCTGCAGGGGTTATTTTACGAACGATATGAGGGTTCGTTTCTACGACAAATAGATTTCCGTTGCTGTCAATCGTGATACCTGTTGGTGCAGCAAAAGTGGCTGCTGTGCCAGTTCCGTCCGTGCTGCCAGGAGAACCACTGCCTGCAAAGGTAGTTACGACTCCTGCCGGGGTGATCTTACGGATTTTATTGTTTGAAGAATCTGCAACATAAACATTGCCAGAAGCGTCAACTGTTACGGCTTTGGGAAAGTTAAATGAAGCAGCACTACCAGTGCCTTCATCAGAGCCTGCGGTTCCAGAACCTGCTAGTGTAGTGACAACGCCCTCAGGTGTAATTTTACGGATCACATGGTTACTGTAATCGGCAACATACACATTGTTGTTACTGTCGGTTGCAACGTCATAAGGAGATTTAAATGAGGCGGCAGTCCCAGTTCCATCGGCATAACCAGAGCTTTGACCTGCAAGTGTAGACACCGTTGCTTCTGTGCTTGTATTTAAGCTTAGCCAACTTGGAAGCGGGGTGCTAGCCGAGACAGAAACGGTGATATCATCTTTGTCAGGGTCGCTGGTGGCTATTGAATATTTGTACACTGAATCCTCAGTTGATGCAGTGACCGCTGTGGAAGTAAAGGTTGGCTTATCGTTGACTGCCGTGACGTTCACGGTGCTGGTTGCTGCATCACCATCAACGGTACCATCATTCGGCGTAACCGTGAGCGTCATTGCCGCTGTGTTGTCGGTTTCCGTGGTGATATTTAGCTTAGTCGTCACATCGAGATAGGTATTAAGCGCAGCCGCTGACCCACTTAATGTCATACTTGCAGTGCCACTTCCCGCCACTGTGACGCTGCTCACTGTGCCATTACCATCGGTGCTTGCGATGGTGCCACTGTCCAGAGCCAAGGTAACCGTTAAGTTGTCATCTTCGTTATCAGCTAAGACGACCGCTGATAGATCAACCGTAGTTGCGACATCTTCTGTCACAGTAAAGCTTGCTGGTAAGTTACTAATTGTAGGTGCGGTATTGGAAATATTGGCATCTAAATAGGCTGATTCATGCCATGCGACACAAATTAAATTCAGTGCGTTGTTACAGGGCACACTGCCTATTAAGGTATACCAACTGCCGTTTTGGTTGGCAACACCTTTGACAGTATTAGAAGGTGAGGTTCCGCCCGAACAGTTATTCGCAGCGTTAAAAGTGCCTCCCGAATCGGAGAAACTCCAAAAATACTTAACGTTGCCCGAATTTTCTAGCATGTCGGACGCATTACTATTAAGGGCGCTAAGTGTGCCGTTGACAAAGTCATCCCAATTGGCGTCAGCAAGCTTAGTGCCTCCGCTATTAAAAACATTAACACTAGGTAGGCTGTAATTAGTGTCAAGGCTGGCGATGTCATCGGATGCAGAGAATGAAATTACAGCATGTGCTCTAACCGGTCCATTACTTACTGCTGTTGAAGCAGAACTATCAATAATATTGTTTAGACGGTTATGCTTGCGTAGAAATTTACTTTTGCATAGGGCATCTGCTGTGGTTCTTGCTTCTGCAGCAGTTGCTCCAAAGTAGCCATTGCCCAGCTCGCTGGTCTGATCTGCGTAATCAAATACAATGAGTTTATCAGAGGCTGGTAGCTCAGTGCCGTTACTAACGTAGTAGGCTTCGAACACTTCAGGTCTTATCGAGTTACTCGCAGGCAATAACGCAACGACGCCGTTGTAGCTGGCAAGGTCACCTCCAGAGAGCGTAACATGGTAAATTGAGCTGTTACCTGAGTCGACGGTGACTTGTGTGATTGATGCGGTTGTTTTACTACCTGTATCAATAGTTGTGTCGTTATTGGTGTCTTTTTCATCGCCCAGAATCGTAAAGTCACTGGCGGTTGGCGCAACGGTATGTGCGTTAACAAAGGTGACTTTAAAGACTAATTCATCTGCATTGGTAGTTTCGTCAGTTGGTGTGAGCCTTTCGACTTTTTGCCAATTTTCGAGTGCAAATGCGGATGAGGTTAAGGCGAAAAATATACTGCCAGCTATGCAGCTGCTAGAGACAATCTTACGAACACGGCTTAAAAGTGAGCGCTGTGTAATCATAATGACCCCTGAGTGGTTCAGTTACTAGGTTGATAACATTTATAGAACTGCTTCGGATGACATCTCTGTGGGTTTTTTATACAAAGATGTCATTTGAGTGTAGTTGATGTTTTGAAGCTTGGAATGACTCTTATAAAAATTCGTAACCTAAAACAGAAACTTAGGGAAATTCTTGTTTTATTTGTAACAATAGCTTTATGTCTATCAAAATAAAAAATAAGAAAAAAACACTATTTAATGTTGTTTTTTTGTATTTTAAATCGCTTATTTATGTAATTATTTAATTGTTATTGCTTTGTTAATTGCAATTTTCATGTTCTCGCATATCGCGAGCAAGGATTCAGTTGCTAGAGGAGTTCATTCATTGCTGAAGCTAAAATACTACTCGGTGTTTATGCTATTTCTTAGTAAGGCTACTTGTTAGTAAAACTAATGCATACGTATTCAGTAGATTGTTTAGCTAGGAATTCTATATTGTTAATCTTGTGTGAATAAGAGGCGCAATAATGAAAAATATAAAACTAAACCAAATTGCAGCGGGTGTGTTGTTAACATCCAGTTGCGTTACACCTGCACATGCAGCTGAAGGCGACCCAACAACATTCGTTCATTTATTCGAGTGGTCTTGGGCAGATGTTGCGACGGAGTGTGAAACATTTTTGGGGCCAAAAGGCTACGCGGCTGTGCAAGTATCGCCACCCAATGAGCATATCACAGGTGATCAATGGTGGACTCGTTATCAGCCAGTCAGTTATGAGATAGCGAGTCGTAGTGGTAGTCGAGCCGAATTTGCCGATATGGTCGCAAGGTGTAAATCTGCCGGAGTAGACATCTATGTTGATGCCGTTATAAACCACATGGCCCATGGCAGCGGCATCGGAGTTGCGGGTAACGCTTTTGGCAACAAACAATATCCTATCTATAGTCCACAAGATTTTCATAGCACCTGTGCAATAAACCCTGAAGACTACGGTAATAATGCATGGCGAGTACAGCACTGCGAACTCGTAGGGCTTCATGATTTAGACACTGATGCGAGCTACGTACAAAATATCCTAGCGGGCTTTTTGAACGATTTACAGTCTCTGGGCGTGGCAGGGTTTAGGTTAGATGCAAGCAAGCACATGCCTGCAAGTGATATTGGCGATGTGTTAGCCAAGTTAAATCAACCAGCGGTCGTTTTCCAAGAGGTGATTGATCAAGGAGGTGAGGCGGTTTCTGCTTCTGAATATCATCAAAATGGCTTAGTCACCGAGTTTAAATACAGCATTAAACTGAGTGAGACATTTAAGCAAGGCAAGTTGGCTTGGTTAAAAAGCTTTGGCGAAGCTTGGGGTATGATGCCAAGTTATAAAGCCGTGGTATTTACAGATAATCATGACAACCAACGCGGGCACGGTGGTGCAGGCTCTATCGTTACCTTTCATGATGATAAACTGTATGATTTAGCAAATGTATTTATGCTGGCATATCCTTATGGTTATCCTAAAGTGATGTCGAGTTACGAGTTTAATGGCGACACCGATGCTGGCGGCCCTTCGGTGCCTGTTCATCAAAACGCTAACCTCAACTGTACTAGTCAACTATGGCAGTGTGAGCATCGTCGCCCAATGATTGCAGGTGCGATGCAGTTTAGAAATCATACTAATGGCAATTGGACGGTGGCAAATTGGTGGGACAATGGTAATAACCAAATTGCATTTTCCCGAGGTGATTTAGGCTTTGTCGCTATTAACCGAGAATCTTCTAGTATGGTTCAAAGCCTGCAAACGGGGCTTGCAGCGGGCACCTATTGTGATGTGCTAAGTGGAGGTATCGGCCAAGGAAACTGCGCGGGTAGAAGCATCGAAGTTGATACCAATGGTTACGCACAAATTAATTTAGCTGCTATGGATGCCTTAGCCATTCATCATCAAAGTAAACTGGCAACACCACCAGAGATTGGTGATTGGCAACGCACATTAGTCTTTATTAAAGCAGAAACGCAATCTGGTCAGGATATGTTCGTCCGAGGTGGCCTTGATCATGCCGCAGCATTGCAGCGCGGGGTTGATTGTAGCGCCGACCCTACGCTTTGCTCTTTACCTGTCAAACATTTGAACATGCGAAACATGACAACTGCGTCTTGGAAAGTGGCTGATAACAGGCTGGATTGGCTAGCGGCTGAAGCAGGGCAGTCTAGTGATGCCCAAGGGAGTCCTCTGGATTGGACAATCAATATGTGGCCTGCTAGCTGGGGCGCGGAAAAGCGTTACGATAGCGATGGTTTTGGCGTCATGTCACTCAATCAATGGGGAGCACATTACTGGTTGCTGGAAGTAGAAATGGACTGTAGCAAAACATTCAACGGTTGGTTTGAAGTAAAAGCATTCGTTAAAAATGGTCAAGGCTGGGAAGGGGATATTAACCAACAAGACACGCCATACACGAGCAATAATCACTTTGCTCAATGCGGGAAATTGAACGTGTTTGAGTTTGGCACAAACTCAGCCTCTATCTCTTCATTATAATAAAGATGGACTAGGGCTAACCTAGTCCAGATTTACATTCCTCTGTTCTGTAAAGATTACATCCAATCAATACACTAATCTTTAATATTTATATATTTCATAAGGTTATATGATGGTATTGATTCTGCATAAGTATCCGCATCTACCTCTACACCAGCAACGTATTGAAGGAGAGAATGATGACGGAGTCAGACAATATTTCAGTCGCGATCTTAGCCACTGACGGGTTCGAACAAAGTGAGCTAATTAAACCTAAGCAGGCGCTTGAAAGCGCTGGATTTAATGTTGATATCATTTCATTAAAAAAGGGAGATATTACCGCTTGGGATGAAGACAATTGGGGTGAGAAAGTCGCCGTTGATTTAACCTTGGATGAAGCCATACCCAGTAAATATGCGGGGCTCGTTTTACCGGGCGGGTTATTCAACCCTGACAGACTAAGGCAGGAAAAATCTGCGGTTAAATTTATACAGGCCTTTTCACAGTTTGGAAATAAGCGTCCAATTGCGGCGATATGCCACGGCCCTTGGCTGTTAATCGAAGCCCAGTTGGTAGAGGGAAAAACGCTTACCTCTTTCCCAAGTATCAAAACCGATCTTAAAAATGCAGGCGCAGACTGGATTGACCTTAAAGTTGCGGTAGACGACAACTTGATCACAAGTCGCAATCCAAATGATCTTGATGCTTTTAATGAAGCAATTATTGAGGCTCTGCAACAAGATACTATCAATTAATCGAAAGAGTGGGTTTGTGCCGTTTCAAGCAGACGCTAATTGATATAAATAAGGAGAAGATAATGTCAGACATAAAGAAAACTTTTTGGGAAGCGCTAGACAGCAGCCCCAATGTGATGATTGGTTTGAGTGATGACAATAATCACCATGAGCCAATGCGAGCACAGTTGGATAAAGACGCCAACGGCGAGTTTTGGTTTTTTACCAGCAAAACAAATCGTATTGCTAAGTGTGGCAAAGCAACCGCACAATTTTCCAGTAAAGGGCATAATGTATTCGCTTGTATTCGCGGACACTTAATCGAAGAAACAAGACAAGACGTACTTGATGCCCATTGGTCAAGGCAGGCAGAGAGTTGGTTTGAAAAGGGTAAAGATGACCCAGAGCTTATCATGCTCCGTTTTGAACTGGACGATGCTGAAATTTGGCATGTAAGCCCTGACTTGAGCGGCTTATTAAAACTAGCCGTGGGCAAAAATGTGGAACCGGAAGAAATGGGTGAGCGAGAAACCATCCGCTTTAGGTAGCTATATCACCCAATGTAAAGAAACAACTAGGGCGCAAAGACGGTACTTGTTTTTGCGCCTTAATTGCTTCCATTCTCTCAAAAATGTTCCCAAACGTATTGTTAGTAGTTTAAATATTTAGGACTTAGGGGAATTCTCTGGACAACGGCTAACGCTGTGATAACAATGAATGTATTGATTTAAAAGTAAGCTGTTTTAGCGAATTCAGGAGTTTACATGGCCACCGAGGGTACCTTTGATAATTGGCAACACGCCTTATCTGCCAGTTACGAGCAATTAATCAATCAACTTGTGACTCATACGCCGCAACTATTGGGTGCGGCACTCATGCTGTTTGTCGGTTGGATAGTGGCCTGGCTATTGAGCAAGCTGACTATTTCGTTATTTAAGCTTTGCAATCGTGCATTGGCGGGTTTAAGTCAACGAGTGCAAACCGAACAAACGCTTCAGCTAAATCTAAAACACGCTCGATTAATAGGGAAAACCGTGTTTTGGGTCACGATGATGTTTTTTATCGCAGCGGCCACATCCAGCCTTGGCTTAAACTTCTTCAGTGATTGGATCTCCTCGCTACTCAGTTATTTACCAAATCTACTCGCTGGGATATTTATTATTGTTGGTGGTTATCTGCTTGGCAATTTGGCCAGTGCTATGGCAAGAGCCGGAGCGCAGTCCGTTGGGTTTGCGCGAGTTGAAGTCGCGGGTAACATAGCCAAGCTCGCGATTCTATTTACCGCAACGGTAATAGGTATTGAGCAATTAGGGATCAATATTCAATTCGTGACCAATATGGTGGTGGTGCTGACAGGCGTATTGTGTGCAGGAGTTGCGTTGGCCTTTGGTCTTGGGAGTCGAGAGCTAATCGCAAATACCGTTGCGGCAAAACAAGCGCTGCGTCACTGTCGAATTAACGATCAAATTGAAATTGCAGGCGTTTCAGGTACGCTCACCGAAATCACAGCAACGATGCTAGTGATTGAAACCCAAAAAGGGAGAACCCTAATACCGGCAAGGCAATTTTTGCAGGACTCGGCACATATTACCGCGACACACAGCCATTCAAGTAAGCAGTAGGGAGGCTCTATGTCAGCGTTAAACCTCAAAATTGCGCAACACTTTTTACAAGAGGAGCCGGCAGGCGCCGCGCGCTTACTTTCTTTGCAAACGCCAGATGTCGCTGCCAAGTTACTAAAAACGTTATCAAATGAAGTTGCGTTAAACGTGCTTAAAGTCATGCAGCCCCGCAGTGCAGCGGAAATTCTGATAACGCAAACGGATGTGGATATTGCGAGATGGCTTGGCAAAATGAAGTTGGCTGATATTGCTGCTATCTTTAGGCATTTACAGGATGAAGAACTTGCCCGTTTTCTTAACCTCATCTCAGTAAGACGACAAACACTCTGTAAGATGTTGATTAGCTACCCTGATTATACTGTGGGAGCATGGGTTGAAACGGACGTATTAATTCTTGAAGAAACAATGACAGTTGAGGAGTCACTGCTGCGCTTAAAAAAACGTGACTATATCGGGTTTACGCTAGTTTATGTGGTAAATCAGCATCGCCATGTGGTGGGTCAGCTATCACTAACTCATTTGCTTCGCAAAGCGCCGCAACAGAAAATTGCAGATTTAATGGATACTCACGTTGTTTCTCTAAGTGGTTATACCGAGTTGCATAGTGCATTGAAATCGCCCGTTTGGGCACAACAAGATCAGGTTGCGGTTGCTAATCGAAGTGGTGATTTTATTGGGGTATTGCCACATCACAGAGTAAGAAGTGCACTTGTCAGAATGGATGAAACACAAGACAAGCCAAGCGAATCTTTAGATTTGTTAGATGCCTACACCAGTTCGTTTGCCAGCATGTTAGATACATTGGTGCCAGTTAAGGTCAGGGGAAATAAGCGATGAGCGTAGCAAAAGATACATTAGATTCAGCGGTAGAGCAGCTCAGTGATGAGTTTTTAAGTAAGTTTCCGCTCAAAAGTGCGCAGCTCCTCGGCACTTTACCTCCAGACGAAGCCGCTGAATTATTACAACAGCAGGCACAACATATCATTTATCGTTTATGGAAATATTTGCCGCCGGGAGCCGCTGAACAAATTTTCCAGCAATTCCCTGTGGATTATCAAGCACAATTTATCGCGAGCCTAGATAGCCATATTGCGGTCGGGCTTTTGAATAAACAGTCGCAGGAGGCGCAGCAGGTACTACTTGCTAAATTAAAGGAGCAGCATTCAACCATAGCGAATGAACTTAGTGAGTTGCTGGTTTTTCCTGAAAATACCGCTGCGAGAATGATGAACAAAAAGGTGCAAGCGTTTTACTCAGATACAACACTACGTGAAGTGCTCGCGCAGCTGAAACGATTAGACGGTAAAGTGCCAGACGTCATCTACGTATTAAACGAGCAGCAGGATTTAGTGGGCGAGACAACACTCAATATCTTAGTGGGAAGCTCCTCAAGTAAAACCCTAATGCAGGTTGCGACGCCGATCCGAGTCACGCTAAATGTAATGGATCATAAAGATCAGGTCGTGGAAGCGTTTGAAGGGCACAAAGTGCGAGCAATTCCAGTACTTGATGCGCAGCAACAGCTAGTTGGGCAGATCCGATTTTTTGATGCCTATCAGTCAACCAAAGAAGATTTAGCGAGTGATATGCAGACCATGGTAGGTGCGAGTAAAGACGAAAAAGCCCTATCAAGTAGTTGGTTTGCAGTAAAGAAACGGCTTCCGTGGTTACAAATTAACTTGTTAACCGCATTTGCAGCCGCTGCCGTAGTGGGGGCATTTGAGGGATTGATTGCTCAAGTTACCGCTTTAGCTATTTTGCTGCCAGTAGCGGCTGGGCAGTCGGGTAACGCAGGGGCTCAAGCTTTGGCTGTAACGATGCGAGGCTTAACACTACGAGAAATTTCAACGCGACACTGGTATCAGGTGATGCTAAAAGAAATGATGGTTGGGCTGTTAAATGGCATAGCAATAGCGGTTACTTGTGGCATTGGCGTATATTTGTGGAGTCAATCACTCGGCCTTGCACTTGTTATTGCGCTGGCGATGATATCGTCTCTTGTCATTGCGGGAAGCTCAGGTGCCATTGTACCAATAGCATTGAAAAAATTTGGACTCGACCCTGCGCAATCTTCATCAATTGTACTTACGACAATTACAGATATAGCGGGTTTTATGTCATTTTTGGGGATTGCGTTGTTACTGTCAGATATGTTGCCGAAAGGCTAAGTGAGGAGTGGGGGAGTTCGTAGAGCTAGTGCAGGCACTAGCTCTGAGCAATACGTATTAGTTAACTACTACGTTGCTTGCTTGAGGACCTTTCTGGCCTTCTTCAACTGTGAAAGACACTGATTGGCCTTCAGTTAAAGTTTTGAAACCGTCAGAAACGATAGCACGGAAATGTACGAATACGTCTTTACCGCCGTTTTCTTGAGTGATGAAACCAAAACCTTTCTCTTCGTTGAACCACTTAACTGTGCCGTTTACTGTGTTAGACATAATTGAAACCTTTTTCAAAAAATTAAATATGTGGTGAAAATCACCGATAAAGCGATAGATAAAACTTAGCTAGTAACGCATTGGTATATCTATAAACGACTTTTTAAAAAAAAGAGTATCAAGAAAAAACAGTGCAGCAGTAGTAAGTGCTCTAAGTATCTAAAGCCTGCATATAGTATAGCGTTCTGACGGCGCTGTCCAATGAAGTTTGCAACTTTTTTGTTTAAAAAGTGAGCGGAAATGAATTTTGAGCGGATTTATTAGTGTAACTTTGATTGGAATGGACGAATTTAAGTTAAGTATGTGTTTGCCTGCCTAATCGAATAGAAGGACTTACTACATCATCTTTTAAAACATTACCAACTTTAATCTTACGTTAATTTTTGTACGTTTAGGCTTTTGATTCATTCTTGATTAAGGCAACGATTTTGTGTGCTACATCAGGAAACAAATAGAGACTAACAAGGAGTGTGTTATGAGCTTTATCGCGGCAGTAAAAGGTAAAGAACCAGATTCGATTCAGTACGATCAAGATGCCATGTCTGCAACGCTGAGAGTAGGTGGGAGTGTGTCGTGGCGACATAATAATCCTGCATTGTTAAAGCTTACTATCGCAGCGAAAAATAATGGTGCCATTGGCTGTGTAAATGGGATAGCCGTATTTCCTGACAAAGCCAGCGGTGAAAACGCATTTATAGACGAGATTGCGCGCGCTAAATATGGCGATATGATGCTGGGTGAAATGATAACCGAGTTTGTCAGTGACTATATTGTCCCACCGCCCAAGTGGAACGACGAAAAAAACGAGCCAATTTTACCTCATCAAGAGCCAGAAACTGGCATGGATATGCACATGCCCATTGACAACCCTCGGGCATTTTTAGATTTGGTTGAGCGCAAAATAGGATGGCAAGCTGGCACTGAGGAACAAATTGAAAAAGATGTAGATAGCGAAGCACAACAAGTCGGTATCGTAAGCGGCCAAAACGTATTAATTAATGGTCGCACTGCAGTCCATAAAGACAGTGGTGGCATGCTAAATACCATAGATGTGTGCTGGACTAAAATTGGTAAAGTTGTCGTGCCAATTCCTTATAGCAATCTCGCTAAGTCGGGTGATGCAGCGAGCACCGCAAGCTCAGTAAAAATTAATGGTAACCCTGCAGCCAATATAAAAAGTAACTTTTCAAAAAGCACAGGTGACCAACCCGGTAAAAAGAAAGGCATTGCCAGCGGTACAATCAAAGGCAAAGCAGAGTTTATCACCAGCTCTTTTGATGTGTATATCGAAGGAAAACCCGCCGTGCGCCAAGGAGATCTTATGATCTCTAACAGCAAAAATACGCCACCTTCTCCCTTGAATCAACCTGGTGGTGCGACCCCTAGCTCACTGTCAGTGGCGAAAAGAGATGCAGCGGGTACTGAACAAGATCCAATCCAAAGTGCATTTGGTTTAAATAATCAAAGTAGCCGTAGTCTTATCTCACAGGGAAATTTCGTGACAAAGCAAGGCGCAAACAAACAACAAAAAAAACTAGAACAGGGAGGGCAATAAAGCATGGGCGCACATATTTTTAATACGGAACTCAACGACGAGCAAGCACCTTGTACGCTGGAATTGCAACTTCAAGGATTAAATGGCAAAGATTGTACAGTGCCACTTGGTTTTGCTGAAGTTCAACGAGCGTCATCACCAAAACCGGATGACCAAATTCCTTTTGTAGAGACGGTAGAGTTACGTGTATTCTCAGAAGTGTCGCTTGATATTAATAAAGCAAAGGCACCAGAATACGTGCCCATGTTTAAAGATCAAAAAGAATTTCAAGAAGATGAGCCGGTTGGTTACTACTACTTTTTTGTTAATGGTTATTTGTGGCGAGAAATAGCTGCCATTTCAGGTGGCATGCTCAGTGAAGTTGACCTTCGCGAATATCACGGTCAAAGCTTCAGGCCCAACAACGGCACGCACATGCCAAGACTCACACTACCAATTCGCGCAAAAGGCCTCTTCTCAGACGCAACTTCTGTCGAAACCATGACTTATCAAGTTGCCTTTTCGCGCGTGCAATGGTCGTGGGATTACATCAGCGCGCTTGGAGATATGAAACCTGATGACAGCCGCTTTGATAAAAAGCCGATGACGTCAAAATGCCCAGACGAAGGTAAAGCCTCGACCTATCGTAGTGAGCGCATGCAAACCATCGATTTTTCATCAGCCCCCAATTGGGACAGTATTGAAAACCTAAAAGCCAATGAAGACGGCGAACCCTGTATCTATTTGCATGACGTTTTGGGGATTGTACAAAATTTAAAACTCGAGGGTGATGTCTTATATCTGGCGTTTGTGCAGCATCAAAACCACCTAGCTTCCCAAGACTTCTACGATTCCGCACTCCTTGCCTCAACCATGTTTGCAAACCCTGAGCTTTTTGAATCTAAGATGGAAACTTATCAAGTGCGGGGGTTCGATGGACCAGAAACTAGACATAACTTAGTATATACGAAGAATGATAAACAATCAGAAGCAACACGAAAGATAGGCGAGAGCCTAAGTCTTGAAAAGCTGCAAAAGCATTTAGTCCACACGCCGAAAGAACTACCGAACCTCATCACTAAAATTAAGCAATTTTTACGCTTTAGAGAGGAGCTTCTTCATTTTTTTGAGGGTAAATACGGTGAACAAAAAGAGATTAATCTGGCGGATACCTGTCGAAATAATCAGATAGCGCCACCCACCAGCTTCACCGCCGCCTACTGGGACTTGAGCCTTTTGTCTCCGCTTGCTTATCGAAATGCATTTGAATGCGCATACGGGCACTTAAATAGCTTAAATATTTCTGAAAAAACATTCCCTATTTACTTTCCCGCATTGGTTGACCATCAAGTCCGCAAGTTTATTGCTGAAAAGCTTAAAAAAATTCACGAAGGTTATAAAGATTTCACTTCGGAGCTTCACGCGGACGATAACTCATGGTTATGCATTCAATTTACGCCACAAGAAGATTTGTATGGCGAGGATTTAAAATCAGAAAATTACATCGTTGATAATATTCGAAGCGAGTTTGGTGCTTATAACCCTGAGAAACTTACGCAAGCAGCGTTTGAAAAAGACATAGATAAAAACGAGTATCCCTTTTTATTTCTTGAGCTTAGATTTCTCCAAGTAGTTGAGAAAGGGCTAAGTGAAAACCTCATATACTGGCAACAAAGCTTCGCAAATAGGACGCTTGCAGATGCCAATCAGTATATAGGTTTCTATCATAAGGTAGGAGCCATCGCAAAAAGTGCTAGCTTAAGTACTTTTAGTGATATTGAATTGCACGATTTTAATAATGTACCAGCCAATCGCGTAGTCATCACAGCACCATTGACCAAGCACCCCTTGTTTGAAGCCTTTAAAATACAACAAAGAGATATAGATAAAGCGAAAAAACAAGAACGAACAGTGATACCAGAGGCCGGTGAACAACATGCTAAATCTGAGCACGCTTTAACAAAGGCTTTGGCAGCAAGAAAGGCGGGAAAGCCTATTCATGGTAACCATATTGCAACGATAGCTACGCGACTTCGCAATGAACTTGAAGGCTACAAGACGTTTAAAACCTTGCCTGCAAGTGTGGTGAGAGCTGAAATTGAAAATATGCTAGATGAAGTAATTGATATTGAAGGAACCTTTAAAGATCACACGAGTGTAGGAGGTAAAGTACTCACCAGACTCGCATCCAACTTTTCTAGGGAAGAGATTTATGAAGAGAACATTATAAGAGCGGAACGAGGTCTCAAAACAATTAACTATACACCACGTCAAGTAACCGAATTTGAGGGAAAACGCTTTGCCTCTATTCCACTTGCTTTGCTCACGGGGATCACAGTCATTAAAACCTATATGGACTATGAGAAAGAGTTTGCGGAGGAAAAGGGTGGAATTGACTATCAAGGCGCTAAGCATTTTTCTCTAGTCGTAGGAGGGTTAGTCGCTGTAGGAACGGTGTTGGAAAACTACGATAAATCAAAATTCACTCAAGCAATTACAAAGAATTACGCAAATACATCGGATATAAATGTTAAAATTACTGCGTTAAGAATTGTAGGAGCAGCAGCAGGAGTTGCCGCCGCTTACGTGCAATTTTGCGATTCAATAAAGCTTTATGAGAAGCGTGATATAGATGCAGCTGTAGCTGGGGTAATGTCAGCCGGTTTGGGGCTCGCTAGTGCTCTTTGGGGCGCTTATTTTGTGGCAATGGGGCCTATTGGTTGGATGCTTTTTATTGGTTCGATAGTATTTGCGATCTTATCCGCAATGTGGACTGACTCAGAAATAGAAAGATGGTGTAAACGCGGTATTTTTAGTAGTGCTAATGTTAAACTTGAGGAACTACAAAAAAGCAAAGATAAAGAAGAAAAAGCCTTTAGCAACCCCCAAAAATACCTTTTGCATATTATGAAAATAATCTTAAAGCCTGTGGTGGAAATTAATAAGGTAGGCGTGGGAAAGTATATTGTTGAGGTCTACCCATCTGATTTTATTAGCGGTACTTCAGAGCTGGAATTATCAATGAGCTTTTTGTCAGGCTTAGGAGGTGATCCATATAACCGACTAAGACAAGGAGACTTAAAAAAAGTCACAGGTCTAGATAATTACAAATCAACCTATGATAAAAATAACAAAATGACTAAGGCAAGCTACTTTATCTCGGTTGATGAAAGTTATATCAACAAGGTGAGGTTTGCTTTGAGCTTTAGGTTTAACAATGAAATAACTACTAAAGGGGAGTATGATGCTTGACTCTTTTCATTACAACTATTATTTGACTATAAACTCCTTTGGGTTTTATAGAAAAAGAGCTGGTGTTTGCTTTACAGCAGATATGATAACTGGTGTCTGTGGTAAAAGATTTAATAAGCCGCATCGTTTTAAAAGCTGCACTAGCGGTAATTCGATTGTTAGAGTGGTATTATTAAGCCCTTTTCTTTTATCAACAACTGCATTGTTGATATTTTTAACAGCGATTATAGTTGGTGTGTTCACCGAACAGGAATGGTTTCACATGCTCGAAGCAATAGGTTGGCTAATACCTATTAATTTTGCGCTAGTAAATCTTACCCCCTACCTGTCAACTTTTGTAAAAGAAAAATGTGTTTATTTTGACAGAGAAAAACAAAAAGTATCGTTTACTTTGGATATACCCCATTGCACAGAGCGAGATGAGTTCGGGAATTGTTGCTTTGATTACTCAGAGATAAACTTACGCTATCAACGTGTTTATACCAATGAATATGGTGCAATGACATACGCACCAATAATCAGCCATAAAGATGGACAGAAGTTCCCAAAAGCCAAAATTACCGCCATCGTAAATGAAAATGGAAGGACGCCGATAGAATGCCTTATGTTATTTGAAGATATCCGCCGCTTTATGGATAAAAGTAAACCACTTCCTGAATCGCCAGAATATGAGGGGTTTAGGCATCTAGATCCAGTTACAGCGGAGCATGATAAAGTGATAGGAAGACCTGCGAGCTATTGGAGCGAGATGTCACTCGAACAGCAGTTAGAGATAGCGAATAAAATATATGAACCAATCTACGAGCTTAATGAGGAGTTTCCTAAAAAGCCACTGCCGGAGATGAAAGAGCCGTGGAAGCACTGGAAACCAGATGGTAAAAAAGGAGAGGGTGAAGGGCTGAAGCATGAGATCCTACTAATCGCCATGCAATTATTTACAGCAAAGCCGATGTAAAAACAGACTTGAAATCAGTTAAGCTGATGGTAGTCAAAAAAGTGTAGAAGTTAAGAACTTCAAGGAACAAAAAAGACAAGGAGAATTATGCTTGACTCTTTTCATTACAATTATTATTTGACTATTAATACTTTTGGGTTTTATAAAAAAAGAGCTGGAGTGTGCTTTACAGCAGATATGATAACGGGTATCAGTGGTAAGCGATTTAATAAGCCGCATCGTTTTAAAACCTGCACTAGCGGTAACTCGCTTGTTAGAGTGGTACTATTAAGCCCTTTTCTTATCTCATTAACATGTATGATTATATTTGTAGGTACAATGCTCGTCGCTCTCTTTTCGGGAGAGCTTCAAGCTTACCATTTGCAGCTAATAGCGCTACTAATGGTGATAAATTTAGTATTGGTTAATCTTACTCCATATTTGTCTACTTTCGTTGGAGAAAAATGCGTCTACTTCGACAGAGTAAATCAAAAAGTATCATTTACTTTGGATATACCTCATTGTACTGAGCGAGATGAGTTCGGGAATTGTTGCTTTGATTACTCAGAGATAAACTTACGCTATCAACGTGTAACTACAGATCAGTATGGTGCAACGACTTATGCACCAATAATTAGCCATAAAGATGGACAGAAGTTCCCTAAAGCCAAAATTACCGCCATCGTAAATGAAAATGGAAGGACGCCGATAGAATGCCTTATGTTATTTGAAGATATCCGCCGCTTTATGGATAAAAGTAAACCACTTCCTGAATCGCCAGAATATGAGGGGTTTAGGCATCTAGATCCAGTTACAGCGGAGCATGATAAAGCGATAGGAAGACCTGCGAGCTATTGGAGCGAGATGTCACTCGAACAGCAGTTAGAGATAGCGAATAAGATATATGAACCAATCTACGAGCTTAATGAGGAATTTCCTAAAAAGCCACTGCCAGAAATGAAAGAGCCGTGGAAGCACTGGAAATCAGATGGTAAAAAAGGAGAGGGTGAAGGGTTGAAGCACGAGATCCTACTAATCGCCATGCAGCTATTTACAGCAAAGCCGATGTAAAAGTGGCTAGGTATTAGTATGAGAACTACACGTTATAATGGTTTTTTCGAAGAGTACAATATATTGCACTTTATGGGGGAGAGAAAAAAAGGGTTGGCTTTATTTGACAGTGAAACGGATGGAGAGGATTTTCAAACGATCCAGCGGGAAATGTGGCGATTTCACTTAGTGTTAGATGAAGGGGGGTTTAAACGGTTTTTGATGTTTTTACCTCTAGGTTTATGCGGTGGACTATGGTTTCTCTTGTTATTTAATATTGTGTTGTATTTTTTTTCGGAAGATATCACTAATGAAGGGTTAATTGAGCTTTTTTCTGGGCGATTTTTATTTAACTTAGTTATTTCGCTTTTTTTACTGAATATTTATCCATACTTTTTGAGAATGTTGGGGCATAAATATGCCTACTTCGATAGAGTTAAACAAACCGTTAGTTTTAGTTTTGATGTTGGCTCAGACGAGCTGGATGAGTTTGGCAATCAGTGTTTTCCATGGCTGGATATAGAAGCGGAAATTTTTGAGCAAATTGGCGATATGGGAGTCCCACGTTTTTTTGTCCGTTTAGTGCACAAAGATCGTGATAAATACCCAAAGGTAAACCTTTGTATGGATGTTGTGGGAATACAAAACTCAGCTATGTACTGTCATTTAAGGTGGGAGTTGATAATTCGACATATGGATAATACCAAACCACTACCAGATATTCCTATCTATGAGCTTGATAGAAGTAAAGATGATTTGACGAGGGAGTTTGATAAGCAAAACAATCGACCAGAGCTATTTTGGGCTGGGTTTAGTTTGGGAGAGCAGAGTCGATTAAAACGACTTTATGAAGAAGACGCTGCAGATTTTAACTTCACTTACGGCCCTGAACGTGAGGAAATTGTAAAGCCTTGGCTAAAGTGGAAACCAGATCTGACTCAAGAGCAGGTCAATAAAAAGCAAAGCTTTATAAAAGTCGCGTTAATACAGATTCTAACAGGGTTACCATAACGGTTGCTACAGCTTTTTCAGGGAGGAAAATAGTGAACACACTTCAGAAAAATAGTTTCTTTAATCGATTTTTTAGCGAGCATAGCTTTAAAGGTGGAGTGAATAGAGAGCGGTGTGGGCTAGCGTTTTATAAAAAGTTTTACGATCCTAAGAGTGAAGTTTTCTTCAAATTAAAGTCTAGATATTTATATAAAGCAAAGGATGGTGATATTCTTTTCTTTTTACTTTGTATACCAGGAGGGGGGTCTTTTTATTTTTGGTTTATCCTTGTTCTTAACTCACTTGTTGCATTATTTTCTGAAGAGGATTTTACGTGGTATATTGTCTATCTAATTCCTATATATTCTTTCTTCGTGGTTAACTTATTGGGGCTGTTCTATGACCGAATGCCTATTAGAGGCGCTTATTTTGACCGTATAGAGCAAAAAGTAAGTTTTACATGGAAAATAGGAAATGCTGAAGAGCTTGAAGAGCTTGAAGAGCTTGAAGAGCTTGAAGAGCTTGAAGAGCTTGATGAGTTTGGCAATCCAATATTTGATTGGGATGACATAGAGTGCATAATTAAAAATGAGCTAGGTGCCTTAGGTTTGATGAAAGCGTTTATTGAAATTAGACATAAAGACTTAGAGCGTTACCCGAATGCGAAACTAACAATAAATGCCTCAGGTGATACATCGAAGCCTGTGCAATGTTTTTTGGAATGGGAGTCGATTGTTAGGCACATGGAGCAAGATAAACCTTTACCTGATACACCGGAATACGAGCTGTATCGAGAGTTGGATCCAATCACTAAGTCTTTTGATGAAAGTAATGGTCGACCAAAAGGCTTTTGGACACAATTTAGTCTTGAACAGCAAAGAGAAATTGAAGAGCAAATATTTCAGGAGGCTTTAAAGTTTGACTGGTCTGAGGGCAAAGTTCAACCAGAAATTACAAGGCCTTGGGAAGTATGGACCCCTGATCCCAAACGGCCACCCAAGCCAAGAGGTATGTTCACCATGATAATGTTACAGCTAGTATTTTGCTATCCGGAGTAAAACTCCAAGGACATTCTTAGCTTTACCCTCGATGGTGATATTTTGGATGTTGAATTAACGCCATTTATAAGAAGAGATGGATTTAAAATTCCTGTTAATTATAAAGAATATGAAAGCTAGGGGCGAAATTGAAAGTACTAACTAGGGTATGCTATTTTAATCGATGTTTTAACGCTGAAAACTTTTATGGAGGTCTATCTAGAGAGCGATTTGGTTTGGCCTTTTATATAATGTTCATGAAAAGGAAAGAAGAAGATAGTAAAAATCGTTTTATTTTCATTCATGCTCCTCAAGATTGGTCATTTTATATTTTTGCACTCCCTTGCTTTGTATCTGCGTTGATGTGGTTTGCACTTTTTGGGAAACTTATTTCTTATTTATTTATGGGAGATGATTTCTATTGGCCAGTGTTAATAATTCTTCCAATTTATTCAATATTTTTTGTTAACTTGTTAGGGTATTTAAAGTCTTTTAAACCCAAAAAAGGTGTGTATTTAAATCGTGTAGAACAAACGGTAAGCTTTGCGTGGAAAATTGATGGTGAAAAAGATATTCCTTCAGGTGCTAATTTAAGCTTTAATTGGGAGGATATTGTTTGCAAACAAAAGCAAAATGTTGGATCCGCAGGCTCTATGGTAAGTGTTTTAGAGTTAAGTCATCATAACTTAGAATCGTTCCCAAATGCAAAGATGACGTTGCCTTTAGGTTTGGATAATACATCAATGCCCATTAATAATTATCTAATGTGGGAATATATCGTGAGGTACATGGATATAAGTAAACCACTACCTGACTCACCTGAGTTTGAGCTATTTCGAGAACTTGACCCTTTGACTGCCAAATTAGATGAAAAAAATAAACGCCCGAATAGATTTTGGACACAATTCAGCCTTGAACAGCAAAGAGAAATTGAAGAGCAAATATTTCAGGAGGCTTTAAAGTTTGACTGGTCTGAGGGCAAAGTTCAACCAGAAATTACAAAACCGTGGGAAGTATGGACCCCTGATCCCAAACGGCCACCCAAGCCAAGAGGTATGTTCACCATGATAATGTTACAGCTAGTATTTTGCTATCCGGAATAGGTGTTGTGGATAGCTTTTAACTTTTGATGCTTTTATGGGACGTTTGCAACGCTAGCGTATATAGCCTCATACAAACCCAGATTGATTTAGTCTGCGCTCCGGTCATCAACATGGAAATATAAAATGAAAAATGCATCAATCGATTTTTATAGTATGTTGTATTCGCCTACGATAAATATTCAAAGATTTTTTAGTGTTTTTAAAGTGTAGGTAAGTATGTCTCCAACCAATGAGTTGGGGGGCTTCCTGCTCATTTTTATTGGTCAAAAGCTGGTGATGATATTAGTATGAGAACTACACGATATAATGGGTTTTTTAAAGAGTGTAATATATTGTATCTTATGGGGCCGAAAGAAAAAGGAGTAGCCTTACTTAACGATGAAACGGACGGAAAGATTTTTCAAAATATAAAAAAGGATGGGTGGCGATATCATTTGGTGTTAGATGAAGGAGGGTTTAAACGTTTTTTGATGTTTTTACCTCTTGGTTTATGCTGTACATTATGGTTTTTTTTGCTTTTGGATTCTTTAGGTTATTTTCTTTATGATGATTTTACATTTGAAGAGATAA
Source organism: Pseudoalteromonas sp. JC3 (assembly GCF_030291895.1). Classification (NCBI taxonomy): domain Bacteria; kingdom Pseudomonadati; phylum Pseudomonadota; class Gammaproteobacteria; order Alteromonadales; family Pseudoalteromonadaceae; genus Pseudoalteromonas; species Pseudoalteromonas sp. JC3. The sequence continues at coordinate 1,159,215 of NZ_CP127856.1, forward strand.
TTGAGCTCTCTGCTGGTCACTTTGTTTTCAACGTAGCTGTTTCACTTTTTTTTCTAAATATTTATCCATACTTTTTGAGAATATTGGGGCATAAATATGCCTACTTCGATAGAGTTAAACAAACCGTTAGTTTTAGTTTTGATGTTGGCACAGACGAGCTGGATGAGTTTGGCAATCAGTGTTTTCCATGGCTGGATATAGAAGCAGAAATTTTTGAGCAAATTGGCGATATGGGAGTTCCACGTTTTTTTGTCCGTTTAGTGCACAAAGATCGTGATAAATACCCAAAGGTAAACCTTTGTATGGATGTTGTGGGAATACAAAACTCAGCTATGTACTGTCATTTAAGGTGGGAGTTGATAATTCGACATATGGATAATACCAAACCACTACCAGATATTCCTATCTATGAGCTTGATAGAAGTAAAGATGATTTGACGAGGGAGTTTGATAAGCAAAACAATCGACCAGAGCTATTTTGGGCTGGGTTTAGTTTGGGAGAGCAGAGTCGATTAAAACGACTTTATGAAGAAGACGCTGCAGATTTTAACTTCACTTACGGCCCTGAACGTGAGGAAATTGTAAAGCCTTGGCTAAAGTGGAAACCAGATCTGACTCAAGAGCAGGTCAATAAAAAGCAAAGCTTTATAAAAGTCGCGTTAATACAGATTCTAACAGGGTTACCATAACGGTTGCTACAGCTTTTTCAGGGAGGAAAATAGTGAACACACTTCAGAAAAATAGTTTCTTTAATCGATTTTTTAGCGAGCATAGCTTTAAAGGTGGAGTGAATAGAGAGCGGTGTGGGCTAGCGTTTTATAAAAAGTTTTACGATCCTAAGAGTGAAGTTTTCTTCAAATTAAAGTCTAGATATTTATATAAAGCAAAGGATGGTGATATTCTTTTCTTTTTACTTTGTATACCAGGAGGCGTATCTTTTTATTTTTGGTTTATCCTTGTTCTTAATTCACTTGTTGCACTATTTTCGGAGGAGGATTTTACGTGGTATATTGTCTATCTAATTCCCATATATTCTTTCTTCGTGGTTAACTTGTTGGGGCTGTTCTATGACCGAATGCCTATTAGGGGCACTTATTTTGACCGCATAGAGCAAAAAGTAAGTTTTACATGGAAAATAGGAAATGCTGAAGAGCTTGATGAATTTGGCAATCCAACATTTGATTGGGATGATATAGAGTGCATAATTAAAAATGAGCTAGGTGCCTTAGGTTTGATGAAAGCGTTTATTGAAATCAGGCATAAAGATGTAGAACGTTACCCAAATGCGAAATTGACATTATCAGTTAATGGAGATACATCAAACCCAGTACGATGCTTTTTGGAATGGGAGTCGATTGTTAGGCACATGGAGCAAGATAAACCTTTACCTGATACACCGGAGTACGAGTTGTATCGAGAGTTGGATCCACTAACTAAGTCTTTTGATGAAAGCAATGGTCGACCAAAAGGCTTTTGGACACAATTTAGCCTTGAACAGCAAAGAGAAATTGAAGAGCAAATATTTCGAGAGGCTTTAAAATTTGACTGGTCTGAGGGCAAAGTTCAACCAGAAATTACAAAACCTTGGGAAGTATGGACCCCTGACCCCAAACGGCCACCTAAGCCAAGAGGTATGTTTACTATGATAATGTTACAGCTAGTACTTTGCTATCCGGAATAGGGTTTATAGTTATAACTGGCTTCAGACTTGATGCCAATGACTGCCAAATTAATCGTATGGATGTATGGTAGGAATTAATCATAATAAGTGTTGTAGTTCGTTAGTCGACTAAAAGAAAAGTTAAGGCCATTAAGGAACAAAAAATACAAGGAAAGTTATGCTTGACTCTTTTCATTACAATTATTATTTGACTATAAACACCTTTGAGTTTTATAGAAAAAGAGCTGGTGTTTGCTTTACAGCAGATATGATAACTGGTGTCTGTGGTAAAAGATTTAATAAGCCGCATCGTTTTAAAAGCTGCACTAGCGGTAATTCGATTGTTAGAGTGGTATTATTAAGCCCTTTTCTTTTATCAACAACTGCATTGTTGATATTTTTAACAGCGATTATAGTTGGTGTGTTCACCGAACAGGAATGGTTTCACATGCTCGAAGCAATAGGTTGGCTAATACCTATTAATTTTGCGCTAGTAAATCTTACCCCCTACCTGTCAACTTTTGTAAAAGAAAAATGTGTTTATTTTGACAGGGAAAAACAAAAAGTATCGTTTACTTTTGAGATACCTCATTGTACTGAGCGAGATGAGTTCGGGAATTGTTGCTTTGATTACTCAGAGATAAACTTACGCTATCAACGTGTTTATACCAATGAATATGGTGCAATGACATACGCACCAATAATCAGCCATAAAGATGGACAGAAGTTCCCTAAAGCGAAAATTACCGCCATCGTAAATGAAAATGGAAGAGTGCCGATAGAGTGCCTTATGTTATTTGAAGATATCCGCCGCTTTATGGATAAAAGCAAACCACTCCCAGAGTCGCCTGAATATGAAGGGTTTAGGCATCTAGACCCAGTTACAGCGGAGCATGATAAAGCGATAGGAAGACCTGCGAGCTATTGGAGCGAGATGTCACTCGAACAGCAGTTAGAGATAGCGAATAAAATATATGAACCAATCTACGAGCTTAATGAGGAGTTTCCTAAAAAGCCACTGCCAGAGATGAAAGAGCCGTGGAAGCACTGGAAACCAGATGGTAAAAAAGGAGAGGGTGAAGGGTTTAAGCATGAGATCCTACTAATCGCCATGCAATTATTTACAGCAAAACCAATGTAAAAGCTGGTGATGATATTAGTATGAGAACTACACGATATAATGGTTTTTTTAGGACTTTCGACTTTAGGTTCTCTTCTCACAATGAAAACAATGGCTTGGCTTTTTTTAGTAACCCTGAGCATGATAAGGTATATTCAAAAGTAGAATCTGAAAAGTGGCGGTATCATATTGTTTTAAAAGAAAATGATGGGAGGAAGTTTTTTGATTTTCTTCCTCTTGCGTTGTGTCTCACTCTTTGGGGATATCTCGCATTCACCTTGATATTTAACATCTTTTCTTTTGAGGTTTCTAGAAAAGAGTACTTTGAAAGCTTCCTTCAACTTTTCTTCACTAATTTATTTTTTTCTCTCTTTTTCTTAAATGTTTACCCACTATTTTTAAATAAAATTGAACGTAGATACGCCTACTTCGATAGAGTTAAACAAACCGTTAGTTTTAGTTTTGATGTTGGCTCAGACGAGCTGGATGAGTTTGGCAATCAGTGTTTTCCATGGCTGGATATAGAAGCGGAAATTTTTGAGCAAATTGGCGATATGGGAGTCCCACGTTTTTTTGTCCGTTTAGTGCACAAAGATCGTGATAAATACCCAAAGGTAAACCTTTGTATGGATGTTGTGGGAATACAAAACTCAGCTATGTACTGTCATTTACGGTGGGAGTTGATTATCCGACATATGGATAATACTAAACCATTACCAGATATTCCTATTTATGAGCTTGATAGAAGCAAAGATGATTTGACGAGGGAGTTTGATAAGCAAAACAATCGACCAAAGCTTTTTTGGGCTGGGTTTAGTTTGGGAGAGCAGAGTCGATTAAAACGACTTTATGAAGAAGACGCAGCAGATTTTAACTTCACTTACGGCCCTGAACGTGAGGAAATTGTAAAGCCTTGGTTAAAATGGAAACCAGATCTGACTCAAGAGCAGGTCAATAAAAAGCAAAGCTTTATAAAAGTCGCGTTAATACAGGTTCTAACAGGGTTACCATAACGGTTGCTACAGCTTTTTCAGGGAGGAAAATAGTGAACACACTTCAGAAAAATAGTTTCTTTAATCGGTTTTTTTGTGAAAATAGCTTTAAAGGTGGGCTAAGTAAAAATAGGCATGGTTTGGCAGTTTATAGAAAGTTTTACACTCCAAAATTGGATGTGTATTTAAATACTAATGAACGCTACTTTTATGAAGAAAAGCCTAGTAGCACAACCTTTTTTCTATTTTATTTACCATGCGGTATTTCCTTTGCTATTTGGGTCTTGCTACTTTTGAACTTTCTTGTTGTTATTTTTACTGACGGAAGTTTCTACTGGCCGATTCTATTGATAATTCCAATATACTCCTTTATAGCGGTTAATTTTTTAGGCTTAACATATGATCGTGTCAAGTTTAAAGGAGCTTATTTTGACCGCAAAGATCAAAAAGTCAGCTTTACGTGGAAGATAGAAAACGCTAGTGAATTTGATCGATTTGGTAATCCAACATTCGATTGGAAAGACATTGAATGTCACACTAAAAATGAATTTGCAACTTTAGGTATTATGAAAGGGTTTATTGAAATCAGACATAAAGACTTAGAGCGTTACCCGAATGCGAAACTAACAATAAATGCCTCTGGTGATACGTCGAAGCCTGTACGGTGTTTTTTGGAGTGGGAGTCGATTGTTAGGCACATGGAGCAAGATAAACCTTTACCAGATACACCGGAATACGAGCTGTATCGAGAGTTGGATCCGATCACGAAATCGTTTGATGAAAGTAATGGTCGACCAAAAGGCTTTTGGACACAATTTAGTCTTGAACAGCAAAGAGAAATTGAAGAGCAAATATTTCAAGAGGCTTTAAAATTTGACTGGTCTGAGGGCAAAGTTCAACCAGAAATTACAAAGCCTTGGGAAGTATGGACCCCTGATCCCAAACGGCCACCCAAGCCAAGAGGTATGTTCACCATGATAATGTTACAGCTAGTATTTTGCTATCCGGAATAGGTGTTGTGGATAGCTTTTAACTTCTGATGCTTTTATCGAGCCTTTAACTACTTGTACCTGTTGATCTCGACCCGGATCACCCCATCTTCGGGCGTTGAATTAAAATAGAAGGGGTGATCTTGCCAGCGTTCATCACTCCCAAATATTTCACCAACAGCCGCTGCGGTTTCGATTGGTTCGTCTTTATTGATATATATATCCACTCTACAGGCCGTTTCACGGCAATCAATATTAGTTACGCGCAGCTTGTTTAGGATTTCGTTTTCCATGAAAAAATAATGAATTTGATCGGAAAATTCGAATGCCCAGGTTTCGTCTACAGATTGCTCGTTAAACCCTTTATCTTTTGAAGGCGTGATTGTTCTTTCGTCACTTTCTTTAGGTGTTTTAATTTCAGTATATTGGTTAGTGCTATTCTCATCTGCAAACTTACCATTAGGCTTTGGCTTGCTGATAGCTACTTCTTCGAGGTGTGGCTTTACATTGTCGGAAGCCTTAATGTTGCTGGAGAGAGCTGCGATACGCTCCTCCAAATTATCTCGCTCAAGCTCTAAGTCTGAGATTACCGTATTCAGATAGATAGAGTAAGCAGCTAATAAAATAGTCCCTATTGCTGTAAGGTATCGCATAGTAAATCCTTGTTTATTTTTTAATTATTATATTTTTAATAGTTTTTTATATCATTCAGTCATGGTAAACGGAACTGAGCTAATAGTGTTTTAGCTTCTAAACTATCAAATTGCCCACCAATATGCAGTATGTGTTGGCTAGATTTGTTAAAGATAAAAAGCTCATCAAAACTACGAGTGTTGTTGGTCAGCGATACGGCCAGCCAGTCTCCAGTGTTAAATATGGCAATGTCGTTAGGTGATAGAAGCTCATGGACTTGATAGGCAATATTGTAATCAATGGCTGGCTTATCTTTGTTTTTCAATGCGATAAAATAAGACGCAAGATCAAGTTCATACTTGCTATGTAGACCACCGGTAATATTCTCAGCCGTTTGTAACTGAAAAATGAGTTCGCCATGCTCCGTTGTAACGGTGAACGAGGGTAACTCTGAATGAAGAATATTGAGATGAGTAACGTTTTGCTTGGGGATACAGAGCTTCACAGTACTAAATTCAAGCCAGTATGGTTCGTCTTGGCATTGTGGTTTAGGCCAGCTTTCTGCATAGCTAGAGGTGGGTAATAGCGCAAAAAGTACAATTGATAATAATAACTTCATTGTTACACTCCAAGAGAAGCTAGCTTCATTGGAGATGTATAATTTAATATCACCTTTTTCGCACACGAAAGCGATTGTTCTTCACTTAATTGACTAATAATACTTTGTGTAAAGTTTTTAGCGATCCAACCTATTGTTGCTTTAGCACCTGTTGGTTTAGACGCCGATTTTAAAGCGGTTCTGTACCGTCGCGTTTCTTCAATCATTTTACCAAATATTTCAGCGACTTTAGGGTTTACTTCACCTGAAAATTTTAAGTTAACGCCTGCACTTTTATCAAAGGCGTTAATGGCATCCTTGACTGATTTTTCTTCGTTCATTGGTCATCTCCTTTGTGAACCATATACATTCTTAGAGAAAACAGATAAGAGGTGAACTAATGCTGAACGAGGAGTTTGGGCTTAACGCTGGCAACAGATGACAACTAGATACCTAACAACAAAAGCCATTACGGCTTTTGTTGTTGATCTGTTTTATGTATTACTTCATCGCTGTCATCTTCATCATCATCTTCCTGTTCGGGCCGTTGATTTTCTACAAAAATGGTGGCGAGTAAGATAGTTACAACACAAGAAAGCAGAATACTTTTTGCGTAGGGGTAACTTTTGTAAACCCAATTCCAGCTCCAGAAGGGCTTAGCCGTTGCTTCTGAGACGCCAAAGATATAATCCATATTTCGGAACAAGTTTTCTACAAACGCGGCTGAGTCTACAATGATAAATAACATGTAGATACCGTACAATAAAATGTCGGCATGGGTAATGTAGACGGCACGCCAGTCATTTGGGTAGAAGCGGCGCATAAACAATAAAGAGTACATCACTCGTTTTCTTAGTATTAAAAGAACCGGTACATCAACACAGAAGTGCATTAAATAAATCATAAAATTCTTTTTATACGGCGGTTCCTCTCGCATATAGATGTCAATCAACTCAAATAAGGCAAACTCGATTATGGTAAAGAGAAATATCACCGTGATGATATGCACGATATTTACTTGATTTCTATAACAGGTAGCAAGAGTCGTCATCACGACAAGAGTAGCTATACCATAAAACAACTCTGTATTGAGATGTATATATGACAATAACCCAGTAAACAGCAATGCTGCAATATAGAAGAGCCAAGACGTTTTCATTATTTATTCCTTGCTGTCCTTTACTCGTTTAGTATTATTTCAAACTTTCGTCTTAGCATGAAGAGAGTTAGCTTAAACAGATAACATTGTGAAGTCACAAGGTATCGTGCTTTACCCTCTTGGATCTTCAAATTGGTGTCCACCAGAACCCCCATTGACACGCTTCAAATCTCTATCGTTTATTAGTAATCTTGTTTCACCGTGCATACTCGCAGCACCTGTATCTTCATGTTGGTGTCCTCGATAGCCCCGATTGTTCTGCTGCAGGTCCTGACAATTCAGCACAGAACTGCACTGATTGTAAACATATTCACTCTGCAAGTTTTTATAATGTTCTAAACCTGAACCACCCACTATTCGGTACAGTTGTGACTCCGCCATAGTATTACCGTTGCGATAGCACTGAGTTGCTACAGCGCGATGTTTGTTACGACTAGCGTGATTAAGTAAGCGCACGCGAATGCTTTGTTTAATTTTACTCACAAATTGTTTTATCGTGATAAAGCAAAAGGTTAGTGTGCCTGCTGTCACATTTTTGAATAGCTGCATGTTGATTTCCCTTCAGGATTATTTTCGGTGTTTTGGTTAGCACTACTCTATCGCGAAACGTCAAAAATGAGAATAACTTGTTGCTTATTTTGTAAACAAGTGAAACTAAAAATGTTGTATTAAAAGGTGGATGTTAACACACTAATCTTCCTGACCTTTTTGGTTTTTGCGCTTTTTTGCAGGAGAAGGGCTTTCTCGCCAGAGCTTTACGTCTTGCATCTTTGTGCGTAGGTCCATAAAGTAGTCTGTAATTGGATTAACATCCATACCACAGTATGTACTCCATTCTAAAAAGTACTCGAATGAAAATTTCCGAATACCTTTTTCATACTCTTCATAGGTTTGTCGCCGGATCCCTACTAAGTCAGCCATCTGCTGGGTGGTTTTATCAGCCGACATGCGCAGTCTTCGAAGATCATCACCTGTACACTTAAATCGGGTTCTGCCCACTCACTTAATCCTTTTTCACTCGGGCTCGCGGATATGCGAAAGTTAAATTTTAACGCCGTTACTGTTTCTATTTTGTAAAATTTGGATTGTAACCGCATGTACCAAATTTGCAAGCTTGTTTTGTTTTTATGTTGCTAAAATGATTTTATTAAAATGTAAGTTATTGAATGATGGTGTTTATTTAAATTTTTGTTGTGAATTTTTTTGTTCGACAGAATTTTCAGGCGAAGTTTTTGATAAGCTCAGCTTTATAGAATATCGGTTGGTGACAAAGGATTATTATATGGATTACTTACGTCAGTATAACGATCTTAATATTTATTATGAGGCGTTAAAAAAAGCAAGTAAGCAAGGCTCAGATGTGCCAGAGTCCACGGCTAAATGGTTAGCGTTAGTGGAGACCACACTATTTGAGCTACAAGAGCTTGCCTATATGGAGAAAGCATATATGCAAAAGTCTAAAACAATGAGTAATTTAGTCGACCTTGTTTATGCCAGTGCACCAACGATGGAGTAGTGTTTTTAAGCTAAGGATTTTCGGTGGAGGGGATGTGCATTACTGGCATCCCCTTTTTTAAAATAGGTTAGCAGTTTATTTTACTGGGGGGATTTCAAACTGCGATAAAATAAAGTGGTAACGCGCTCTTCTGGTAGCCAATTAGCATAGTTAAGATTAAGTACTTGTAGCGGACGCGCGGCTACAACTTCTTCCAAGCTTGTATTATTTTTCATTGCATCTAGCATAATCGTTTTCGCTTTTTGTAATAGTGCCAGATAATCTTGTAAATTTTGTTTATCTGTTACAGGGCCATGGCCTGGTATGATGGTGGTCTTGTCGCCTATTTTCTCTATCACATCTTGTACTGCTGCAATGACTCCGTCTAAGGAGCCGCCGCTGTCGACATCGACAAAAGGTAAGCTGCCTAAATTAAAATAGATATCGCCCATATGTACGGCATTTGCTCGGTCAAAAAAGATCACTGCATCGCCATCGGTATGGGCGTGATGATAATGCCACAAGTGAGCATGCTCTTGGTTAAAGTGGAGCTTCATATCACTGCCAAATGTCAAGGTTGGCAAGTAGTCAGAACCGTCACCATGTTTTTGTTCTAACCGCTTGTATACATTGTGATGCGCGATAACATGGCTGCCCGCTTGTGCGAAATTTTCGTTGCCTCCTGTATGGTCGCCATGATGATGGGTATTAATAACAAACTCAGGTGCATTGGGTTGGATTGTTTTGATTTTTGCTTTAATTTGTTCACTGAGTTTAGCGAACTGATCATCGACGATATAAACGCCATCTGAGCCCGAACTTATGGCAATATTACCGCCTTGCCCAAATAGCACATGAAGGCCCCTTGCAACCTCTTGCAACTTAAACTCAACGTCATCAGCTTGTGCGTTTGAAATGTTTATCAATCCAAGCGCGATCGCAGTGAATGAATTTCTTACTAATTTAATCATGATCCATCCTTTTTGTTCTATTTTTTGTTTATTTCTATAAAGCAGTGGCTTAAGGTGTTTTATCATGCGTGCAGATTCATTCGTCTGCCGCTGCTGCGTTGTCTATTACCTGCCTCAATGCAGCATCCATCTTTAGGATAAAATCTTGTTTAAATGGATATTTTTCTTCAAACCCTTTTAAGTACCCAATGTGGGCAGTGCGACGCATTACTATTTTATCTTCAACAATATTACTGGTGTTTAAACTTGGTGTTATCTGCGACATTTTATTAACACCAAGTAAAGTGGAAAGCCGATCATTGACGTAACAATCAACGCGCCCACGTGCGAGCTTTTCGATATTTGAACGTGTGCTTTTGTTTTCCCAAAGTTGAATAAGTCCTTGTTTTTGCGCTTCCATTAGGCTTTCATCTAAGATGATATAACCGGCATTAATGCCAATATTAAGTACTCTTTCTGGTTTTACATGAGGCAAGTGCTTTAAGGTGATCCCTTGATTGCAAAAGGCAACCACTACCTCTTCTTGAAGGGGAATGGAATACGGCCAGATATAGGGGCGTTTTTTGATATGAATATAAGGTGGCATTAATGCCATTGCTTCGCCGGATGCCATCGAGGAAACGCCTCGCTTCCATGGTACCGCTTGCAAGTTAACTTGATATTCATGACTCAGCAAACGCGCTGCTTGCTTTACAATATCGACATAGATGCCATAAAGCTCGCCGTTAATTTGATAACTATATGGCGGATAAGCATCGTCGACCAAAATGGTTACCTTGATAGGTGCTGAGTATTCAGGTTTATGGGGAACGGCGTTAGATAAGAGCGGCAGAAAAATACAGCAGCAAATAAAAACCAAGCGAAATAAATTCATTTTTCACTTATGTACGTAGTAGTCATTTTTTAAATATAGCCAACAAATAGCGAGTTTGTTAGGTGAAGGTACTAAACTTGTGTTATGGAGAGCTTAGGCTATAAATGCCTAATATTTACTTATTTAATATGCTTCATTGTTGCTTGATTGAAGCACTTAGGTATTGATACTGCTAAAGTATATTTAACCTGAGCTGCGGATAATTAATGCCTTTCTAGCAGCCAGTTTTAGCGCTAACTGCGTTGAATTCACTTCCAATAGCCAGCTATTGGTGCGTAAATTCGCCTTGCCTACAGGATGTAGGTACCTTAGCGAGAGCAGGACGCGGAAGCGGTGTTTTCCCTAAAACTCTCTGGCTAGACAAGGAAAAAACTAAGTTGTGCTTTAGCAACAATGAGTTGGAACATTCCTTATCCAAACCTCAGGTTATTTAGATCTTTTTAGGGCAGATGTGTACTAAAGAAAGTTAGTTGAATAGTTTAGCAAGAGGTAGTCAAAGGAGGCTAAAGCCTCCTTTGTTTAATGTGACCGATGACTACAGTTTATTTTCAGCGAGTGCGATAAAGAAACTATAACTTAATGCGACATCGTGGATACGCTTAAAGCGACCAGACGCACCACCGTGGCCGGCTTCCATATCAGTTTTTAGCAGCAGTAGATTATCATCTGTTTTGTATTCGCGTAGCTTAGCGACCCATTTCGCAGGCTCGAAGTACTGCACCTGAGAATCATGCAAACCCGTGGTTACAAGCAGGTTTGGATATGCTTGGGCTTTAACTTGATCGTAAGGTGAGTAAGACAGCATGTAATCAAAATACGTCTTCTCATTTGGGTTGCCCCATTCGTCGTACTCATTTGTGGTCAGCGGTAGCGTTTCGTCCAGCATGGTATTGATCACGTCAACAAATGGTACAGCTGCGTGTACACCATCATATAGTTCCGGCGCTTGGTTAATGACTGCACCCATTAATAGGCCACCTGCGCTGCCACCTCTGGCATAAATACGTGAAGCATCACCATATTTTTGCTCAACGAGTGCTTTTGTGACATCAACAAAGTCGTTAAAGGTGTTCTTTTTATTTAATTTTTTGCCGTTATCGTACCAAGGACGGCCAAGCGTTTCTGAACCACGAATATGCGCAATAGCATAGACAAAACCACGATCTAAAAGGCTTAAACGACTTATAGAGAAAGTTGGCTCAACATTAGAACCGTATGAACCATAACCGTATTGTAGTAGCGGGTTAGAACCATCTTGCTTAAACTTATCTTTACGATAAACAATTGAAACTGGTACTTTTATGCCGTCACGTGCGGTGACAAAAATACGTTCAGATTGGTAGTTTTCAGGTGCAAAGTCACCCAATACTTTGTCTTGCTTTAATAGTGTTTTGTCTAAACTAGCAAGGTCGACATCATACACAGAAGCCGGGGTCGTCATACTCTGATAACCAATTCTTACTGCGCCTGCGTCTAAATTTGCATTACCAGTTAAATACACTGCGTAAGCCGGGTCGTTAAAGGTTAAACGCTTGCTTTCGTTATTATCTAAATCTAATACGGTGATTTGGCTAAGGCCATTTTCACGCGTTTCGTAAACAAGGTGCTGATTAAATAGCTCAAAGCTATCTAGTTTTGCATCGGCATTGTGCGGTACAACGGTTTGCCATTTTGAAATATCACTTGCATCACTGGCTTTAACGCGCATCAGCTTAAAGTTTACGGCATCTTTATTGGTGTGGATGTAATACCAGTCGCCAAGTTTAGCAATGCTATATTCATGACCACTTTCTCTTGGAATAAAGCGCTCAGGAGTTGCTTTTGCATTATCTGCGTCTAGTAAAGATACACCTGATGCCTCGGTGCTGGAATGGTGAATGTATATTTTGCTCTTGTCTTTACTCTTTGAGATATAGGTGTAATAGCTGTTATCTTTTTCTTCGTAAATCAGTTCATCTGTGCTTTGCGCTGTGCCTAGAGTATGACGGAATACTTGATAACCGAGCAAAGTAACCGGATCTTTTTTGATGTAATAGATGGTCTTGTTATCGTTCGCCCAAACGATAGGGCCTGACGCACCTTCGATTGTATCGTCCAGTAACTTACCTGTTGTTAAACCTTTGATTCGGATAGTATAAATTCGACGACTTACTGTATCTTCAGCAAAAGCTAATAGATTTTCGTTGGTTGAAACGGAAATACCACCAACACCGTAGTAGTTTTGACCTTCAGCGCGGATATTCGCATCAAAGATAGCTTCCGCATTTTTACCATCTTTGTGTTCACTGCGGTAATAAGTGAAGTATTCTTTGTCACCCTCAGTGGCACTAAAATAATAATAACTGCCGTTTAGTACCGGCACGCTGCGGTCATCTTTAACCACTTTGTTCTTTATTTCTTCAAATAAGGTTTGTTGTAGTTGCTCTGTGTTTACGAGCTTGCTGTCGGTATAGGCATTTTCTTTGGTTAAGTGTGACAGCACCTTTTCATCGCTTCTAGTATCGTCACGTAGCCAGTGATAATTATCGACAAGTTCTTGACCGTGAATGGTCGTCTTGTGTGGGATCTTTTCTGCAACTGGTGCCACAACGGCTGCGGACTGTTCTGCTTTAACGTCAGATGTTGCGTTTTGAGATGGCGCTTCTTGACAACCAAGTACAGCAACCAAAGATGCTGCTACTAATGTAAATTTAAATTTCTTCATTTTTATTCTTCTGTAATAAATCAATCCATCCATCGAGTCTATCTAGTTCTTATTATAAGGACAACTAATTGAGACGATATTTTATAACAATTGTAGAGACTGGGTTTAGCCATTCGAAACGTAAGCGACTTAATTAATATCAAAGCGGCCAACCAAACGCTCTAAGTCTTTGGCTAAGCTAACTAATTGGTCAGCACCTGCGTTTAATGCTGCCGTTTCTTCTCCGACTTGTCGTACGGAAACATCCACCGAGTCAATCAAACGTCTAGTGTGGCCTGCATTTTCTCCTTGTAATGAGGCTTGTGACGCTATATTTGAAACCGAAGTTTTAATTCTCGACACTGCCTGAGCGATATCAGTAAACGCTTGCTGAGCGCTTTGTGATTGTTTGATAGCTGTCTCAGACTCGCCTACGCTCGACGTCATTTGGGCCGATACCGTCCTCGTTTGTGCGATGAGGTTAGTTAACACTTGCTCTATTTCCTGTGTGGCGTCATGTGAGCGCTGCGCAAGCGTTCTTACCTCATCAGCAACCACTGCAAAGCCCCGACCTTGTTCACCTGCACGGGCAGCCTCAATCGCTGCATTTAATGCCAAAAGATTAGTTTGCTCTGCGATAGAACGGATCACCCCTAAAATATTAGTGATATCTTGGCTTTCACTTTCGAGTTGGTTCATGGCGTTGGCGGACTCAGCCAACGAATGATTAAGCCTCGCAACCTGCGATACTGTACTTTCTATTGTGCTGTTACCACGCTGAGCGTGATCGTCCGCAGTGACGACATCCTCTAAAGTATGACTGCAGCTTTCACTAATTTCGGTGGCAAGCTGCTCCACGGTTTCGGTAGTCGTAGTCGCGCTGGCGGAGTCTTCGGCCTGCGTATGGCATTGATTACGGATGTCGTTGATACTTTTTTGTGATCCTAACGCAGCATCATTCAATGTCGAGGCATTGCTTTGAATATCTTTTACGAGCGAGTTAATTGAGTCCAAAAATTTATTGAACCACGCGGCCAGCTCCCCAATTTCATCATGGGTGACGACTTTTAAACGTTTAGAAAGATTGCCTTCACCTTGTGCTATCTCTTTTAAGCCTTCAGACACCATTTCAATAGGTTCAACTATCTTATTGGCAAGCGTTATTGCAATGATAATAAACAGAATTACCATGATGAACGCGATAATAGTGATACTAATCGTCATATCGTAAGCTGAAGCCAAGATTTCATCTTCATCAATCACCGCGATAAATTGCCAGCCAAGAGTGTCGGAGCGATAAATCTTAGCGTCATAGGTTTTGTTATCAGTTTCAATGGTAAGGTAGGGTTCGTTTGTGGCGTTTCGTATAGCCTCGTAGAGTGGGCTAGTGAGATCTTTAATGTGTTTAAAGTTGTTATTTTTATTTTTAGGATCGGCAAGTACAGTGCCGTCGGCATCAAGGAGGATTAAATACCCAGACTCCCCAAGACGAATATTGCTAACAATATCGGTCAGTGTAGCGAGTGTTACATCTAATGATTGCACGCCAATCACTTTGCCATCATGCTTTATACCTGTGGCAACCGAGACCATGGCTTGCCCCGTTACCCCTTGATAAGGCTCGGTAAGGATAACTTTGCTTGGATCTTTTGAAGCATTTTGATACCAAGGGCGTTTTCTTGGATCGTAATCGCCAAGGGGCTCTGCAGGATACTGAATAAAACCACCGGAACCAGTGCCAAGATACACAAACAGTAATTCTTCATGGGTTTGCCCAAATGCGCGGTAAAGCTCAAAAATATTGGCTTCTGTTTGACCGTTTTGTAGCGGGGTCATGGGCTTCTCTGCACCAAAATAAGTAGTGGTATCTTGGCTTACTTGCTGCACGGCCTTAGACTCGGCGAGGAAGCGTGCATTTTTCTTCATCTGCTCAAAAAACAGTACAAAAGACTGTTCGGCTTGCCGTATCTCATTGCCGGAAGCATCAAGAAATTTATCGAGAGAGTCACTTTTGGTCTGAGAAATGCTGACCACAGAAATCGCTAAAATAGGAATGATCACAGTGAGAACAAAGCTAATAATGAGCTTTTTGCGCATTTTCATACAGACAACCCTTAACTATCCGAGTGTTTTTATTATGCTCCTAGGAGGAGCGCATATTCTCAGGGCAAAATCTGAGCCACGGGTGTGGCTCGTTCAAATCCGTATTATAAACACTTTGCAGTGGTAAATTTGACCAATCAACGCGCTTCAGAAATTAAAACTAATTTTACCCCTCTAATAGGTTTAGCATTGGATCTCATGTTTTTTAAGTAATTTGTAAAAATCAGAGCGATTACGTTGCGCAAGTTTTGCAGCTTCCGATACATTCCCTTCGCAAAGCGCCAGTACTTTTTGGATGTAGTCATACTCAAATTGGCGTTTTGCTTCATTTAACCCCGTAAACGCATTCTGCTCTTTATCCTTAGGCAGGGCTTTTTGTACGATATCTTCAGTGATCATTTTACCCGGAGTAATAGCAACACAGTGCTCTACGATATTATGGAGCTGACGGATGTTACCCGGCCAATGATAATTCAACAAATGCGTAATACTTTGTTGGTTAAATTGCTTTTCGCCATCGCTAAGTGCACTTAGGAAGCGTGATGCAAGTAGTGGAATATCTTCCAATCGCTCTCTTAGACTTGGTATTTCAACAGATACCACGTTTAAGCGATAGTATAAATCTTCACGAAATTGCTTTTCCGCAACGGCGCTTTGAATATTCTTGTGGCTTGCAGAGACAAAACGAACATTGACCTTGTGCTCGGTTTGGCCGCCCACAGGGCGAACGGTGCGTTCTTGTAAAACACGCAGTAGCTTAACTTGCAAATCAAGCGGCATATCGCCAATTTCGTCGAGGAATAGGGTGCCACCATCTGCTGCTTGTACTAAGCCTTCTTTGTCGCTCACCGCGCCGGTAAACGCGCCTTTTTTATGGCCGAATAGTTCAGACTCCAACAGGTGAGCGGGCATTGCGCCACAGTTAATTGCAATAAATGGGCCTTGCGCTTGGTTACTGGCCAAATGGATTGCTTTTGCTGTCACTTCTTTACCGGTACCGCTCTCGCCTTGGATAAGAATGTTTGCGTTGCTGCTGGCTAGCGCCTGAATTTGCTGTACCAATTGACGCATTGCGGCACTTTGGAATAACAATCCATGGAAGTTATTTGGATCTGAGGTTTGTGCGGTTCTTACTTTTCCTGCAAGCGCCTCATTGATGACATCGAGCATTTGCTGAGAGTCAATGGGTTTGGTTAAAAAGCTCACAATGCCTTGCTGCATGGCGTCAACAGCGTCAGGAATCGAGCCGTGAGCGGTCATCATGACAACGGGCATGCCGGTATAATACTTCTTTATTTGCTCATTAAGTTCAAAGCCGTTCATGTGTGCCATCTTCAAATCGGTGATGACCAAGTCGATAGGCATTTGCTTGAGGATATTTAACGCTTGCGTACCGCGGTGCGCAACTTCAACTTCGTAGCCGTGACTTTCTAAACGCATCGCCAGTAGCTCAGTTAAAGACGTATCGTCATCCACTAAAAGTAACTTTGCGCCTTGTTGTGTTTGACTCATAGTGAATCCTCCTCAAGTGATGGGTTTTCAGAAAGATCGGTTTCTAAACGTTGTTTTTCTATGTCAGCAAGCTTTTGTTTTAGCTCGGCAAGCTGCTTTTGGGTTTGTAACAATTGCTCTTGGTGCTGTTGCGCCTTATTGTCAGAGTAATAATTACTGATTTTTTGCTCACGAAGGCTTTGGGTATGCCAAGCTAACGACTCAAACCAAATGTTGTAATCTTCTGGCCAGTAATCTTGTAGTTTTACTTCTTCAATGGCTTTAAGTTGCTTGGTTGTTGAGTCTGTACCGCAATAGGTGTGAATAAAGCCTTGTAAGTGCAGCGCACCTTTATAGTAATCGTTAAATGTCACGTTATGTTTTTTAGCGCACTGGCTGACTAAGGCTTTGATCACCTCAGCTAAAGGCACAAACTTAGCGCTGGTTTCTGTTTTTACAGGACCAATAAACTGCTTTGTCTGCTCGACCTTTTGCTCTGTTGTGGCACAACCACTGAGCAAAAATAGCGTGATACTTAATGCGATGTATTTCATTTTGGATCCCTTTTTGGAAAGGCGACTTGAATACTGGCGCCAGATTCTACTGATAGCCATTTCACATCGCCTTTTAATTGCTTCACACACTCAGAGACAATGGCTAAACCTAAGCCACTGCCATTATTATTTTTATTTTTCTCGCCACGAACAAACGGTTGGAATAATGAATCGGCCTCATTGACGTCGATGCCATCACCATCGTCACGGACTATCAGCAATACATCACCATTTCGCTCTTCAATTGAAATAGTGACATTGCTTTTAGCATGATCGATGGCATTGCTCACTAACTGAGTTAACACTAATTTGCACGGAAGATAAGGCACTTTTAGCTCATCATGATTTTGCCAGTTCACTATCACATCAGTCTTTCCTAGCTTATCGCTAAGATGCTTAGAGACTTCCTCTTGGATAAGATTCATTTCGGCGTCGTGATGTAGGCTATCGGGGTGACTGGCTGCACTATAGCTGAGCAAATCATCGATCAATGAGCCAAGCTTTGCAACAGAGTTTTCCATAATGATGAGAATACGTTGTTGTTTTGGATTAACATCTCCAAGCAATCCACTATTTAATAAGCTGCTTCCTTCGTTTAGCGATGCTAAAGGGGTTTTAAGCTCATGAGTAACATGGCGCAAGAAGGTTTCTTTTTGTTGTTGAATACGCTTAAGTTCGAGCCTTAACCAATTTAGCCTGTCACCCAATTGCTGCAATTCATGACTGCCAGAGAGTTCAACCGACTTATCGAAATTACCTTTACCTACCTCAGATACCGCAGATTCTACCTGATTAAGTTGCTGACAAATCCGGTTGATCAAAAAGATGCTGATCACGATAAGGGTGGGTAGCAAGATAACGAGACCAAACATAAACCATGTTTGCAGCTGCACGAAATGGGATTCTTGATCTGATAAGCGCTTATTAAGTGTTTGTTGAAAGCTTTCCTCGAATTGATTAAGCACCTTAACCAATTGTTGGAACTCTTCAGCTTTTGAAGTGGCATTGATTTCATCTGGCGCGAATTGTCGCCATTTAGCAACAAACAGCGAGTCGGGTAGATTTATTTTTAATAATTGAATGCGTTTTTTGGTATTTTGCCACTTCTGCTCGATGCTTTCTTGCAGTGTTTCACTTTGCAGCAGCTGATTATTTTGCAGTGCTTTTTCAAGCGCACTGATATCTGCTTTCACAAAATTGTATTCAAGAATAAGTTTTTGATTTTTATTATAAATATCCTGTGTTTTTTGTTGGTTTTTGGACAGTGCCTGGGCGTACCACAAAGTCAATGTGAGTATTGGAAGCACACCAATAAACATGGCAATAAGTGCCTGTTTTTGTAATGACTGAGAAAAAATTTTTTTCACGATGCTAAATCCTTAAAAAGGGTGCACAAATTTCAATCAAATGGTGTTGCGAGATTTGCAAAATTTTCTACCCAAAAATTTACCTGTTGCAAAGCTGCGACAATCTAACTTCAAGAAAAATAAAGACTTTTTATTTTTCGCTTTTTTAACTGTTGCCATTTAGCAACAGTCAGCCTTAATCCAACCTTAATCTTTTTAAGTGATTTAACTTAACTCATTGATAAACGGTATTTTTTCAATGTTGGCATCAAAGTTGGAATAGTTATCTCGAAAGCGAAAAACGAAACGCAAAAACAAATGCAAAATCAGTTTTAGCTTTAACAGCAAAATGTTTAACACAGAATTTAGTTTTTAATCTTACGAGGAAAGCACGATGAAAAATTTAGCAATCGCAGTATCAGCAGCAGTAATGACTTTGGCATCAGTAGGTGCACACGCAAACACGGATTTCGACAAATTAGACATGAATGGTGACGGTTACATCTCTATTGAAGAAGCAAAAGCAGATGAAGGCCTTCTTGCTCAATTCAACGAGCTAGACGCTGACCAAGACGGTCAACTAAGCCAAGCAGAATTTGATAACTACGAAGGTTAATTCGCCCAGTTATCACATCACTTTAATCGTTTAGGAGAAGATCATGAAAAATTTACTAGCAGCACTTTCAATTACAGGTATGACATTAGTTTCAGCATCGGCAATGGCGATGGATGACTTCGAAAAGTACGACACAGATGGCAGCGGCACGATCAGCATGAGTGAGGCGCAGGTTAACCCTAAGTTAGCTGAGCAATTCAAAACACTTGATGTTGACGGTAATGGCGAGCTAAGCGAGTCAGAGTACGAGCACTTTGAAGGCTAATTTGAAAGTTTGGTATCGGTGAGTCTTCGGACTCTCCGCCAAGACTAAATTTTAAGGAGAATATGATGAAAAATCTACTAGTAGCAGTTTCCCTAGCGGGTCTATCAATGGCATCAGTTAATGCGGTAGCTGGTGACGACTTCGCCAAATACGATGCCGATGGTAGTGGCACAATCAGCATGAGCGAAGCGAAAGTAAATCCCAATCTTGTTGAGCAATTTACTCAGCTAGATGGTAACGCTGACGGCGAGTTAAGTGAATCAGAATTCGCAAATTTTGAAGGCTAATCAATAGCCCTCCAATTTTATAAAACGATACAGTATTTAAATTTTTGAGGAATAAATGATGAAAAACGTACTAATTGCACTTTCAATCACAGGTTTATCTTTTGCTTCTGTTAATGCAATGGCGGGTGAAGACTTCTCAGCGCTAGATACAGATCAAAGCGGCACAATCAGCATGAGTGAAGCACAAGCGCATACTGCACTTGCAGAGCAATTTAAAGCGCTAGACGCTGATGCAAACGGCGAGCTAAGCGAAACAGAATTTGCAAACTTTAAAGGCTAAACAGTAGCCCTCCAATTTTATAAAACGAACAGTATTTAAATTTTTGAGGAATAAATGATGAAAAACGTACTAATTGCACTTTCAATCACAGGTTTATCTTTCGCGTCTGTTAATGCAATGGCGGGTGAAGACTTCGCAGCGCTAGATACAGATCAAAGCGGCACAATCAGCATGAGTGAAGCACAAGCACACACTGCACTTGCAGAGCAATTTAAAGCGCTAGACGCTGATGCAAATGGCGAGCTAAGCGAAACAGAATTCGCAAACTTTAAAGGCTAATCAATAGCCCTCCAATTTTATAAAACGAACAGTATTTAAATTTTTGAGGAATAAATGATGAAAAACGTACTAATTGCACTTTCAATCACAGGTTTATCTTTTGCTTCTGTTAATGCAATGGCGGGTGAAGACTTCGCAGCGCTAGATACAGATCAAAGCGGCACAATCAGCATGAGTGAAGCACAAGCGCATACTGCACTTGCAGAGCAATTTAAAGTGCTAGACGCTGATGCAAATGGCGAGCTAAGCGAAACAGAATTCGCAAACTTTAAAGGCTAATTAGAGCTGGAGAAGTAGATTTACCTGCGCAAGGGAGTGACATAGGAAAAGGAACTGATGTCAGGGAGCAGGGAATAGAGTTCAAAGATTATGATTATTGTTGAGTTATTTGGCAACATTACTGATTTGTTCAACTAAGCGCCTTTTTTCGGGCAAGTTTAAACAAACTGGTATAAAGGAATACTTACAGCGAGGCATCGCTATCAGAATCTTTGAGCTCCAAATTGAGAGTTTGGATGTCATTAGGGAAGTAAAGTGAAGGATCATAGTCGGTAAGAGTAAGGCGGTTATTCGCACCGCACCCAAAGCTTGGCTTAATAGCCAAGCTTTTTTTGTTTGTTTTTCAGGCTCTTCCGGTTTACTTAGCTGAACTTAAATCATTAATCATTTCTTGCTTATTTAAGCTTTTAGGTTCAGTGGTTGAAAAATTTAGGGCGACCGTGTGTTTACTCTTGGATCAAGTATATTGATCCAAGAGTAAAAACTGATTATTACAATGTTGGGTTGGGAGCAGTCTAGCTAAACCTCAACTTGCGGACGAACCCTGCTAGCAATAGCAGAGACAGTAAGTAAACGGGCATACTTCCGCCACTCTTGCTCTTTGGTTGCTCTTTATCAGTATTGTCTTTGTTGTCGTCAGCTTTTGTCGTGTCGACATTAAGGGTAACATTGCTTGGCTCTGAATAACTCACGCCATCAAACACTCGATACTGAAAGTTTACTTCATAAGTAGCATCATTTTCTGGGGTATAAGACATCAGCCCCGTATTACGGTTTATCTCGACCACACCTTTATTTGGTTGTGATACCAATTCGTAAATAAGCGGGTCTGAATCAGCATCCTGAGCTAAAAGCGTGACACTCATCACTCCAGACTGATTGACCTCGAACTCGACTGGCGGTGCCTGCGGTGTTGAATTCGTATGGTTTACAGTGATGACTTTCTCAATGTGTAGACCATGTTCATTACTCACATTCACGATAAGCATTGCAGGCTCTAACGTTGAAGTCGATGGTGTATATGTAAATTCACCCGTTGCTGTATTACTGAAGACAAACTCACCTGAAGCAGGTGCGCTAGTCACTCCGAACTGAAGAACAGTATTTTCGTCTATGCCTGATAATGACAATGTACCATTAAGCGGAGTACGCCAGTGGGCAGAAAGTGAACTAGATTCAATAAGAAGTGGAGTTCCTTCAATATTAATAGAGACTAAGACGCTTTCGGTAGTTTTTCCTCCAACAGTCATGGAAAGTTCAAACTGGTCTAGTCCGACTTCGCCTGTTGTGGGTGTATAGTTGAAATGACCCAGCGCTCTATCTGAGAAAGAGATATTGCCTTTGCTCGGTGCTTTAGAAATATAAAAGCGATAGTTAAAAGCATCTTTTTCATCTAATAAGGCAAAATTCACGGGGGTAAATTTGTTGGTATTAAACTCAGCTGCACTCAGCTGAAAAGGCTGCTCAGTACTTTCTGAAATTTTATATAATTCTCTGCCATTATCATGTCGTACTAGCCAATAAGTATCCTGATCAATTATTTTAATATCTGCATGGGTTGCGACCACATCAAGGCTTACCAGCTTACTATATTGTTGGCTAGCCAACTTAAAGGTACCCAATTCATTTTCACAGGTAATATGGAGTTGGCCGTCAAGGTGTTGCTCGATATCAATTAATTTCGACGATGCACATAAGGTCGCGATTTCTTGTTTGCTTCCTTGTGCAGAAATGGACTGCAAAGTGCCATTTTGCGTTGTCCCGTAAAGCTTTTCTACCGCGTTATTGGTAAACGTGTAGAGTGATTTAAGATCGCCGAGGTCCAGTGATGAGTGGCTGTATTGAACAAGATTATAGATTGTCGCTCGATTTTTATGTTCGAATACTAACTCTTTAACACCATCACCATCAAAGTCTATTAATGCTATTGACCGTATTAACCCTGGTGCGTGAGTGGGCTCAACAACCCGTGAAATGCTATATTTAGCCACGTCACTATTAAAGTCTTTGATTTCGAATGGTTCTGATATATTGAGATAGTAAAATCCTTCGTGGTGGAGATATTCAGGAGTACCATCACCATCAATATCACCCAAAAATTCGAAACTGCCAATAATGGGCTCTTCGATGTGGTTAGATCCATCCATGTTCAATATATAGCTCTTTTTTTTGTTAAGCATCCTATCATCGATCTGATACACTATTTTATCGTTGCTATTTTTAGCAAAAGGAATTACTGACACCTTTTCAAGGTCTGTTGCAGTATAATAGTTGAGATTGTTTGCGACTTCTTTTGACCATGATTCATTTTGAGTAAATGGGGATATATTTTTCAATGTTGTACTGGTGACTTTGATGTAGTCTGGCTGCCATTTTATATCATTGATACCAGCAACCGTATTATGTCTATCAATAATTCTTAGTTTGTTGTTCTGCTTTGCTAAATACACATCACCATTGAATCCCAGTTCAGTTATTTCACCAAATAAAACTTCTTCGACGTGAAGTTTAGTCTTTTGCTCAATCTTTTCTTTTTTCTCATCACCATACAAGTCCAAATAGCTATAGATATGGTGATAGACTTTAGGTTGATAATCTCCACCTCCTTCTGTGAAATTTTTACCGATAACCTCTTTTTCTCGAGTTAGGTAGTTATAGTATTTTAAATCTAAAGCATAGGGGTAACCGCGACCGCTAAAAACTTCCGCATTAAGTTGATATAAAGTGTTGTTGAACGTTGATGAACGACCATACTTTGAATAGCCAGGCTCCTGCTTACAACTTTCTAGAGAATTTCCTACAGGCCAAATAACGCTGCCGTTTTTTACGTCTATAGTACAGTCCCTATTAACTACTTCATCTGTTCCATCACCGTTTATATCTTTAGTAAATAAATAGGTGCCTGTTACTGCAAGCGTACCAACTTGATTTATTTCATTATCTTGAATTCGGTAGATTTTACCGTCCCACGTCAGCATTTCATTGAACAGATGATTGGTAAACTTCCCAACAACAAATTCATAGTGTGGTAAGTTGTAGTGCGCTTTGGTTTCTAGTGTGTGCATATCGAGTGTAGACATACTGCTTTCATTTATCAGCATGATTTCGACGTCACCATCGTTATCTATGTCTTTAAATTTAACGATCTCAGCGGTTACATTTGGGAGCGCTTTTACATATTTTCTAGCAGTTAAATTGAGAAGGTGTACGTTTTGTGTTTTACTTATAACAACAGCAAAGTGATTATCAGATCGCCTATCATAATAAATTTCGAAAGAATCTATTGATTCATTGTCGCTCTCGAGTTTTATTGAATCAGTCAGTGTTGTTTTTATACCTTCATTTTCAGAAGGTGTATTTACAATATACAATCGTTGCTTGTCGTTATTAATCATTGTAACGATGTCTTTTTTATTATCATTATCAACATCGATGATTCTAATATTACTCAAATCTCTAAAGCTTGAGAAATGCTTTATCTTCTCGACGTAAGCCTGTGATTGTTGGGTTGCTAATAGCAAGGTGAGAAGTGTTGACGTGATGAAAAATTTCATGCTATTCCTTTAAACTATTAAAGTATCAAAGCACTTTGATACTGAAGTACTTTGATTAGGTAGTAGAAGGTAGGTTAGCATAGTTTATTTTAATCTGTAACTGAATTGGGGAAGGTAACGGAGAAAGTGAATGTTGCCTTTTTAACAGCTCTTAAAAAATAAGTATGTTACGACACTACGTTTGCTTGTTTTTAGGGTTGCTTTACACCGCCAGCTCATACATTTTTTACAGAAAAAAAGTCGCCCGAGGGCGACTTGGAAACGTGACATCATGTAAAAACAGGGGGAAGTGACCTTAATCGATTATTTATTTTCGATGAGATTGCCTTTGCCAATTTCAATCTTTCTTGGCTTGAGTGCTTCTGGAATTTCGCGCTCAAGGTCAATAACTAACAGGCCGTTTTCAAGTCCTGCGCCAATCACCTTGACGTGATCGCCAAGTTGGAATTTACGCTCAAAGTTACGCTCTGCGATGCCTTGATGGATAAATTTACGCTCAGCTTTGTCTTCTTTGTTTTGCTTTTCGCCTTTGACTGTCAGAGTATTGTTTTCTGACTCAAGGCTAAGCTCTTGCTCGGTAAATCCGGCAACAGCCATGGTAATTTGGTACTTGTCTTCACCGGTGGCTTCAATGTTATATGGTGGAAAGCTTGGTTGCTTTTCGTTGCGTGATGCTGCATCCATTAGCTGTGCTAAATGGTCAAAACCGATGAATGAACGATAAAGTGGAGATAGGTCTACTGTACGCATAATTTGTATCCTCATAAAGCGATAATTAAGCTATTTATTGCTTCAATTAAAGCCAATAAATAGCATATAAAACATTTACTTAGTTTAGGTTGGGACCCTGTCGGCGTCCTCACAATACTATCTATGGACGAGGCAAATATTTTTCAAGAAACTTTTTTAAAAAAGTTTTTATTTACCTGAATTTTATAAGATTCTTTTTCAAGAAAATTGTCTTTGCAGGTAAAGAAGCACCATCTGATGCCTCTTTTTTATTGCGTCATTTAGGACTTAAGTTTTGCTGTCTCAACATAGAGACTTGATCAAACCCTATTCCCCAGTCGCCAGTTTCAACTTCTTCTATAACGACAAAAGTAACATGTGGCGCTTTATCAAGGACATCCACCATAAGCTGAGTTGCACCTTTTATTAAGGCTTGCTTCTGAGCAGGTGTAACGCCTTCCTTCGTGATTTTAATATTGATGATTGGCATTGGTTATCTCCTACAGATCATCATACATTTTGTTGACGATACGCCATTGTCCATCTTCTTTAAGTAAACCAATAAAGTCGATATAGTGATGTTCAAACAGTGGGCAATACAGCTTGACCATTGCTTGATGGTTTACAACATCCACCGACAAAATACGGTAATTAAAAGCAGCGCTTTGGCTTTCGGGCGTTTGTCGAGATGAAACCAAATCTAGCCACTGTGATTTGGTGCGCCTCATTCCTGGAGCTTTGAGCACCGCGTCAACGTGGAAAACTGCATCCAACTTTTTAATATCTCCTTGGTGTAGCCCGTCAAAATATTGTTGAATAACCGCAGTTACTTTGTCTAAATCCTGTAGTTTGAAAATAGGCTTAGTCATATTAAGCTCATGCGTCTGTACTGTGTGCTTGTTCAGCTGCTATCGAGGCGATAAAGCTGGGCCTTGCCTCAACTGCAGCTAACATTTTGCTGACTTTTTCTGGAATGATAATGTCGACTGGAAAATAGGTGCCCCAACGCGCATATACAGTCAGCATGATATCCGCAGTGGAAACCTGATCGCCGCCTAAAAATGATTGCTGCGCTAACTTTTTCTCGACTAACACCCATAATTCGTTGATGGCAACCGCTGCCGCTTCTAAAAATGGCTGGCGTGCATGCTCATCAGCGATTGCGCCTGTGGCAAAAAACAGACGATTGTAAGCCGGGTGCATAGTAGCATTGGCAAACAGAATGTTTTCTATCGCTTGTTGCTTTTGAAGAACATCAGCTTGAGGAAGAAGGTTATTTTCGTGTTTATTGAGTAGATAAAGTAGGATTGCAGCGCCTTCTACTAAGCAGTTTTCGCCATCGTTAAGAACCGGGATTTTACCTGTTGGGTTAATGGCTAAAAAGTTATCAACACCGCGTTTGTCAACCAGTTCGAAGGGTTGTTTTAATTCTCTTAATATGACTTGCGTTGCTAGCGCACAAGCACCTGGTAAGTAATATAACGTATACATAATGGTTTTCCTCATTTGCTTCTTGGCTAAAAGACAAGCTCAGTGTATAAACTAGATGTTGTTTGATATATAGCTACAATGAGAACCAAGAGTTCACATAGTGGAAACAATAATCAAGGAAAGTATGAATAAGCTACGAGCGATAGAAATGTTTGTAAAACTGGCTGAGGTACGCAGTTTTACTCGTGTTGCAGAGCAATATAATACATCCAAATCCATGATCAGCAAGGAGATCAGCCGACTAGAAGCTGAGCTTGGTGCGCGGCTTATACATCGCACCACGCGCAATTTGCAGCTCACGCATGTGGGAGAAGGCTATTTACAACGTGCTAAGGATATTCTCAATAAGTTAGAGGATGCAGACACCTTCATACAAGAGTCGCAGCAAGCACCAAAAGGTAAGCTAAAGGTGAATGTGCCAATGGTGCTTGGGATCACTGACTTGGCAGCAATGTTCGCCGATTTTATGCAAGCGTATCCCGATGTCGACCTTGAAATACATTTAGGAGATGAGGATATCGACTTAGTAGAACAGGGATTCGATTTAGGTTTTCGGGCTTCCAGTCGCCCGTTTGACTCAAGTTATATAGGAAAAGAAATTACTCAATTTAGCTATCATGTATGCGCCTCACCACAATATTTAGCGAGTCACCCTGCTATCGAATCAGCACCAGATTTAATTCATCATAATTGTTTTGAATACAGCTATTCAAAACGCAGGAACTTATGGCCATTAGACGAAGGTGTGCGAATAAAAGGCTCCCTTAAAGTGAACAATGTCCTTTTTATGTTGCAGGCAATTAAAAGCCACTTGGGAATAGGGATTTTACCTGAATTTGCCTGTAGAGAAGCACTTGAAAAGGGTGAGATAGTCAGTATTTTGCAGCACGCTGACAAGCCAACGCTAGCCTTATATGCACTGTATCCCGCACGCCAATTTGTGCCAGCCGCGGTACTTCAATGTATCGAGTTTTTACAGGCTTGGTTTAAGCGTGACGGGCACTGATTGTTAAGCAAATAAGGTGGTTTACATTTCTTCATTACTTTGCCACATTAACTACTGGCTTAAATGATGGAACGATCAATGAAATGTGATAAACAAAATGCCAATCGAAAAATAGGTCTGGGGCTGGCTATCGGCGCAGGAATTGGCACAGCCGTGGGCGTTGCATCTGGGCAAATCATGTACACCTTACCTATCGGCATTGCGATGGGAATATTGATTGGACGTAAGTATTTTTAATCTAATGAGCTACTCGCTACGTATCTTTGCTTTTAATTAGGGGAAGGTTAAGCAAGTGCAATTTAGTGACTCAGAAATTTCCAGGATCATTGAAATGGCGTGGGAGGATAGGACGCCATTTGAAGCTATCGAACGACAGTTTGAGCTCAGTGAACCTGAAGTGATCAAATTGATGCGTTGTAGCCTAAAACCCAGCAGTTTTAGGCTATGGCGGCAACGAGTAAATGGCCGTAACACTAAGCATATTAAACTTAGAAGCAAAGCGGTCAATCGCGGATATTGCAAAACCCAATACAAACAAAGGTAACGCGTTATCTAAACCTTTGGGTATTAGTCTTTGCTTTATTGAAGGTCGCTTGCAAGTAAGCCGAATAGTGC
Organism: Pseudoalteromonas sp. JC3; assembly: GCF_030291895.1. Classification (NCBI taxonomy): domain Bacteria; kingdom Pseudomonadati; phylum Pseudomonadota; class Gammaproteobacteria; order Alteromonadales; family Pseudoalteromonadaceae; genus Pseudoalteromonas; species Pseudoalteromonas sp. JC3. Next base: position 1,187,284 of record NZ_CP127856.1, read on the forward strand.
AGAGTCTGAGACTTCACCAGCAATTTCCCAGCGAGCACGTAAGTGACCTTCTTTAGTAAATCCAAGTTTTGTTAGCACTTTGGCTGAGCCGATATTAGCGGGATCAATTTCAGCTTCAATACGCCTCAACTGCAGTGTTGAAAAAGCATAGTTAATGAGTGCAGAGCCCGCTTCTTGAATGACACCTTGCCCCCAGTGAGATTTGGCAATACCAAAGCCAATTTCGGCGCGACGTGACTCTTTATCCCAGCTAAAAAGTAAACATTTACCAATTAATGTTTCATCACTTTTCGAAACAATGGCCAGTGTGATCGCTTGTTGCGTAGTCAAATCTTCATGTGATTGCTTGATAAATTGCGTTGCATCCTCAAGGCATTCCCAAGGTGGCGTGTTCCAATAGCGCATGACGTCTGCGTCTGAGAATATGGCAAATAGCGCTTCGGCGTCTTGTGAGGTTAGGGGTCTAAGTGTGAATCGCTCGGTGTCGAGTTGGATTGTAGTTAATTGCAATATCTTTTTTCCTTGATAAAAAGGGCGCAAATTCGCGCCCCAAACAATAAGCTGCTTGCTTACTTATTTATTTGCGTCTTTAACGGCTTTTAGCTTCGCCGCGTGGTCAATTTCATAATCTGGCATGTCTTTTTTGCCTTCGATTAGGTAGTTGTCCATCCAGCGCATCAAGCGCAAGCTGTAATCGTATTGAGCCGCAGCTTTGCGGTTACCGTGACCTTCGCCTGGATAGTAAACTAGACGTACGTCTTTACCTTGCACTTTCATATAGCGATATAGCTCCATAGACTGTGCTGGGTGTACTCGCGGGTCATCTTTACCATGCATAATGAGTAATGGCGTCTTTGATTGACCAGCCCAGTAAATCGGACTGCGCTCTAGGTACCACTGCCACTTATCCCAAGGGTAAGAGCGAGCGTGCACTAAGTACATTTCGTTTGAGATATCGGTAGTACCAAACTTAGATAGTTGGTTCGTTACCCCAACAAACATCACGCTTGCTGCAAAGTGTTCGGTTAGTTTTGTAGCACCCCAAGCTGAGGCATAACCGCCGTAAGAGCCACCAGTAATACCAACACGCTTAGTGTCTACTAAACCGGTATTGACTAGGTATTCTTTCATATCTACTAAGTCGTCAAACTCTTTACCTGCGTAGTCGCCTTGGCCAAGTTTTGAGTAATCAACGCCTTTACCTGTCGAACCACGGTAGTTTGGATAGAATACCGCATAGCCGCGTGCTGCGCCCATTTGACCCGGATCTGAATAGCTCGTGAGCCAGCCATTCTTATCGTGGCTTTCAGGACCACCGTGCACCGACATGATCAGTGGATAACGTGTACCTTCTTGGTAATCAAGTGGATAAATTAATACGCCACCAATTTCAACGCCATCGCGGGCTTTGAAGTTAATAGCCTCTTGTTTTGCAAAACGTTTGTTGTCTAACCACGGGTTTGAGTTTGATAGACGAGTTGCCTTGCTTGAGCGGATCACAAACACTTCATTTGGGTGCTTAGCTGTATTTGCACGTAGGGCAATGGTTTTGTCTGAGTCAGAGATAGATAGATTCGATGCGATAAACTTACCTTCTTTGATAAGTTTCTTGTATTTGTTTGAGCCAACTTTAATTTGGCCAACAAAACTCTCAGCGCCGACGTTTGCGACAAAAGTCAGCTGGTTTTTGCGGTTTGACCACTCAAAATCACCGATGTGACCCATAAAGTTTGGGATCCACTCTTCTACTTTGCCGCTTTGTGCATCGGCAAGGTATAAGCGACCAGTTGCCGGATCATGCTTGTCTTCAGCGCCTAAAATCGCGATGTATTTACCATCGTGAGAAAACTCTGCGGTACCAAGCTTACCTTCTGTTTTGAACGAAGTGGTAATTTGTTGTGTTTTTGCATCAAGTACATGCCATTGTGACTTCATATACTTGTCATCAATAAGCGCTGTAGGCTGGGTTTTTACCAGTAATTTAGAGGCATCGTCAGCCCAGTTTATTTCACTAACATAACCTTCGATGTTTAGTGCCGCTGGGGTCAATGGTTTTTCTGACGCTGCAAGATCAATGATATGAAGCTGTTTGTTTTTTAAACCCAGTTCATACACTTCAGCCATAAAACCTAGCTTTTTCAGCTCTTTTTCTGACTTATCGGCAGCTGGCATTGCAAGGATTGCAACCTGTTTGCCATCAGGGCTTAGACTATAAGCCGAGATCCCAGTTCCTTTTAGTGAAAGCACTTTCTGTGCTTCCCCACCGTTTACCGCGATGCGATAAAGGGCGCGTTGCTTGTCTTCTTTTTTCTTGGTTAGGAAATAAATGAACTGACCGTCGGCCGACCAAGAGATGCTTGATATGCTCACTTTACCGGTGATAAATGGGCGCTCTACACCTTCGTCGTCAACCACATAAAGTTCACTGTAATTAGAACCATTTTGGTCAACGTAAAGCTCGCGCGGTACCGAGCGAGTAAAAGCAACGAGTTCGCCGTCAGGACTCACCGACGTTGAGCTTACCGATTGGATCTTTGGGATGTCTTCAATAGTGATGGTATCGCTTGCGAGGCTTGCAGCACTGGTGAAGCCCATTGCTAAAGCCAAAGCAGACTTAAGTAGTTTCATTATTTATCCTAAATTTTCATTCACTTGTTGTAACTTCAAGATGAAGTTTTTAGGCATTCTACTTGTCACCAGAATAAAAACCAATGTTTGCGATTAATTGTCGGTTAAGTCTGATAAAGCAAAACCGTTATCTTTTATAGGCCAAAATTCAGCGCGCCTGAATAATCAGCCTGAAACGGCATTAGGTGATTAAGTGCATACGAAATGTTGCCTTTGTCATCCATGATGTAGATAGAAGCACCACAGTGTTTGCAAAAACCATGCTCTTGGATGGTTTGAGCTTTCGAATGCGGCACCACAAATCGTTCGAGAGATTTACAAGGGTTTTCGATCAGACCATGAGCCTGAATAAACTGCACACCAGTGCATATTTCGTTGGCTGTTGTCGTGATGAAAATACGATAGTGGATCTGGCCGCAGTGGCACGACGTGGTGATCATGTTGATGTCCTTTGTTTTCTTTTGAGTTAAGTTTACTTTTTATTTTTAGTTAATATATATTCATTTGGTGTAAATACTTTTTCCTAAGAGGAAATAATGAGAAAGGAATACGATAAACTTCACTTACTTAAAATATTATGTTGTGTCGCTGAGCAACACTCCTTCAGTCGAGCTGCAGAGCAGCTCGGTACCACGACTTCAGCGGTGAGTAAATCGATAGCGCAGCTAGAGTCGTCTTATGGACAAGTACTTTTAAATAGAACAACCCGTAAACTCGCCTTGTCTGATGCCGGTAAGTTGGTTTATGAAAAAGGGAAAAAGATCCTTCGCGCGCTACGCGATTTGGAAGAGGAAGTTGAACAAGTTGGTGTGCATCAATCCGGGCATCTAAAAATAACCTTTCCAAATACGATAGGGCGTATGCTACTGAGCCAAATTTGTATCGATTTTCAAAAGCGCTATCCACAAATAAAGTTAGAGCTGATGTTTACTGCAGCAAATCAGGATTTAATCGAAGATGAGATTGATGTCGCTTTTAGGCTCTCTGCTGCACTTAAAGACAGTCAATTTTATGTCTTGAAATTAATCAATATAAACTCGACTTTTGTTGCTGCTCCCTGTTATTTGGCGGCGCATGGGAAGCCCGAGCAATTGGACGAACTGAGTAGGCATAACATGTTGTTATCAAAACTTAATCATGTTGAAGATAGTTGGCATGACGGAACTCGAAGTTATGCTTTGCAAGGTAATTTGATAGCGAACAGTCGCTTTCACATTCGAGAGGCGGTGTTGGCAGGATTGGGGATTGCCATGCTACCGTCTTATTTCTGCCAACGGGATATTGATTCGGGCGCTTTGGTTGAGCTGTTTCCCGAGCAAAATAGGCCTGAAGTTACTTTGCATGCCATATATAAAGTGAAACGAGAGCACTCTGCAAAGCTAGATTTATTCTTAGGGTTTGTACAGGCGCAATTATCATGCAAATCAGAATTGGTACCTTAGCCCCGCGTAGTAGCGCCGACCATTCACATATACCCCTGTTGGTGCGTACTCATTGCGGTCATAGGTATAGATTTGTTCGTCGGTTAAATTAATAAACTCAAATTGTGCATCAAGGTTATCACTTAATTTCACCGTGAGGCTGCCGTCTAACTGACCGTAGTTATCCATCATGGTCTCGCCTACACCGGTGGCAAACTGGGTTCGATAATTATAGCTAAGCCTTGCGCTAAATTGGTGGTTCTCGTAGTAAGCGGTGAGGTTAGCGCTGTGTTTTGAGGTGCCTGGCACTTTGTTCTGTAAGCCAACGTCAGCGTTGTCACGTTCTCCATCAACATAGGTGTAATTGGCGATTAACCCAAATCCGTACGCAAGTGTCTGCTGGTAGCTTAGTTCAACGCCACGGATACTGCCGCCAGCGCCATTACTGGGCCTATCGATAGACATCAAAATGCTTTCATGACGCTCAAGCTTTCGCTCAAACTCAATAAAAGACTCCACATCTTTGTTAAATAAGGCGATTGAGGCGAGTCCTGCATCGTCAAAGTACCACTCAAGGCTGGCATCAAACTGCGCCGCTCTATATGGATCTAAGCTGGCGTTACCACCTTGTCCTTGAGCTTGGGTCACGTTGTAATTGGTTGAGGGCATAAGGTGGTGAAATTGCGCTCGTGACATGACGCGCGCAACGGAAAAACGGCCAACCAGACTTTCGCTTAAATCAAACTTGATATTGGCGCTGGGTAGAATATCGATGTAATCCCGAGATTCTTCATGCCAAACATAGCTGTCGGGCGCTTCGATGGGGGAGGCGACACGTTTAAATGCGGCAGAGTCTTGAAAAGTTTTGACCACCCGTACCCCAATGTTGGCTGCATAGGATTCACCAGCGAGTTGCATTTGACCGTAAGCGGCGGCGGTTTTTTCTGTAATATGAAAACGACTGGCTTTTTCTATCTCTTGTTCAAAATTGAGCGTATCGAAGTCTTTGGCGAGCAGTGTAATATCGGCATAACTGTAGTTTTTTAAGGTGTTTGCACTACCTACGCCGCGCAAATAATCATCCACAAAAGTGCCCGGATAGGCGGCCAGTGTAGTGCCAAGCTCGCCGGCTAGACCATCAAGCCCTCCATCTTTTGAGCGATAGCGCAAAAAGTCCCGTTGATGGTCCTTGAGTTTAATGCCAAATTTAATCGCGTCGACCTGTTTAAAGTCGATATCGTACGCAAAATCGGCTTGCGCGAAGTATGATTTATCTTTGCCATCTTGGCTGTCATTTCGAGCTTCGGTGATAAACCAACTCGCCGCATCTAACGGAGAAGCCCCATAACTTGCGATAATGTTTTTTTGCATTGACGTATCAACATGAAAGCGGGTGTTAGCAGAAAACTGTGACGTGACGTCTTCTTTGGTGCCACCTGAGCCGTGGCTTAGACCCACTTGAAATTGGCTCGACCAATAAATACCGTCATAGACTAAGTCTAGATGAGCACTTTTAGTGCTGATCTGCGAATCTCGCCAAATGGCTTCCATGCTGGTATTGAACGGCGCAGCTGTGGGTAAATAGTGGGCGCTCACCAAAGTACCATCTTGTACATGTAAATCGGTTACCCCGCCGCCTAGGTCAATAGACTTTGCACTTTGCCAGAGAAAGTTTTGATTGTTGTTGTCTGCGTTTAGATGAGAATAAAGTAAGTGGCTATTTAACCTAAGCCGTGGGGAAAGCTGGAATGCGGCATTGACTGTATAAGCTTGCAACTCTCTTTGCTGCTGAAAAATCGCGGAACCCCCACCTCCTGGAAACCATAACGTCTGGCTTTTGTCTTGTGGGGTCTGCTGGGTGGCATACCAAGTATCACCTTCACCTTGGTATAATGTTCTATCGTGCCACCCCCACGATTCTAGGCCGTCGCGTCTGAGGCTGCGATCTCGTCGTGTTGCGGTAAAAAGTACAGCATAGTCGCCACTTTCGCTATGGTAGTTATAAATTGCAGATAATTGTGGGTCGAGTTTATCGCTCAAGTCACTGTATTGGAACTGGGCCGTTACAACGCCATAGCCTGAAGGCGTAAGCAGAGGGTCGCGGGTTTTTATATTGATTGCACCACCTAATGACCCTTCATCCTGCATAGCTTGTGGTGTTTTGAACACCTCAAGGCTAGAGACGATTTCACTGGGTAATAAGGTAAAATTAAAGCCTCGGCTTGGCTGACTTGAGATCCACCAATCAGCGGAGGCGAGATATTGACCATTCAAATAAGTTCTATTTTGCTCGGGGGTTGTGCCTCGCACGCCGATCCGCTCACCTTCACCTTGTGCTCGAGAGAGTGAAATACCGGTGATCCGTTGCAGCGCCTCTGCGACGTTTTTATCTGGAAACTTACCTATGTCTTCAGCACTGATCGTATCTGAAACTTGTTGATTGTGACGTTTATTACTGAGAGACTTGACAACGCTGTCATGGAAGGCACGGATTTCGATGCGTTCTATGGTATTTTCAGCTGTCTGATTTTGCTCAACGGCATAACTTGCAGCTGTGATAAAGAATGCGCTACAAGAAACTGTTCGGATGAGAAATTCTGACATTGTGCTCAACTTATAATACGAGTAAGTTACCTTTAGTTGATACTCATAATACGCTTTTATTACGAGCCTAACCATAGTTTTACAAATTTTTAGTAGTTGATGGTTGAAAACCTAGAAAAACGTTTTTTAATCAATGAGATACTTGTCGACCTGAGCAATTTATCTGTGTGTGTTGACGGTTCTTGGAGAAGCATCGAAGCGAAACATGCTGCATTATTACGTCTATTGATTGCTAACAAGGGACAGGTTGTTACCAGAGATGCCATCTTAGATATCGTATGGCCCGGTACTATCGTCAGTGATAACTCTGTTAGCCAGCTGGTGGTACAGCTACGTAAGCTGCTTGGTGACAGTTCAAACGAGCCAAAAATAATTAAAACGGTACCACGCCTAGGTTATCAATGTATTGCACAAATTGAAAAAGCCCCGACGCTACTTGAGCAAGTAGAGGAGCTGTCTCGTGGGCGTGGCGCACAATTTGCGCTGCTCGGGTTTTTTATGGGTCTTGTGGTGACTTTGCTTGGCGTTTTTATTACCAAGCAGTGGCAAAGTGACTTGCAACAGCAGCCCGTCACTGCAACTCGGATCACGTCCTCACCGGGTGCTGAAGTCTTTGTGCGCTTTTCTCCAAATGGTAACTATTTAGCCTACAGTTATTTAGCTGAGGGAGCCGATCAATTTGATTTGGCGGTCTATGATCTTGAGACTAAAACAACCCATACGATAAAAAGCAGCGGTTATAGTGAAGAGTCAGCAAGTTGGTCTTTAGATGGTAACTGGCTGATTTATTCGCGCTCGGATCCGGTTTCCTGTGAAGTACGGGCGTTACACGTTAAAGGTCCAATAGAAATGTGGCGACTAGCGCGCGATAGCGTGCTTGGCAGCTGTAATAGTGCACAAGACTCAGCGCCTTGGCTAGAATATCGAGCGGGCCATTTTATCACTAAGTCTTGGGATAAAGCTGGGACCTATTTGCAATCTGTAGCGGTCACTTTTGCGGATAATCAACCTAAAGTGCTCAACACCACGGCGTTGCCTATTCGCGATGTAACACATTATCAAGTTAACCAACAAACGCTGTTGTATCAGGTAAAAGAGCAGGGCGTTTATCGGCTTAATCTGGGGCAACTTGGGGACCTTGAAAGCCAAACCACCACACTCTCCAAGCAGTCTTTTTCGGCATTGAGTCATGGTTATGAGGACGATACGGTTATTATCGCCAAACAAAACTTGAGTGTACTTAAAGGTCGTGAGCAACAGTTATTATACTCCGGATTTGGTGCGATATCTGAGATTGATGTCAATGCGAACTTGCGTGCTTCGGCGCACACTGAGGGCGTGGCTGAAATTAACTTTTATCAGCTTGCTGTAGACGCACAAAGCGAAGCACAGCAAAAGCAGTTGACGTCGCCCGCTCGAATGGACCTACTTGCCGCATTGTCTGATGATGGCGCACATTTTGTGTATGCCTCGGTGACAACCAAAAATAACGATGCGCCACAATTTGAGCTGTGGCATAAACATGCTTTTCGGCCAACGTCGAGTTTGCTTGGTACTATGCCGCTGGGAGAAGTGCCTATTTTGCTATTGCTGTCGCCTAATAACGAATATCTCGCCGTATTATCAAAGTCGCACAAAGTGTATTTAATAAGCTCTTTTACTAAAGAGGTGAAAAAAGTAGTTGATAACTTTGCCGAAATTGCCGACTTGCATTGGTCACAGGATGGTAGAAACCTGTATTATCGAGCGAAGCTCTCGGCGGAAGCAAAATGGCAGGCATGGCAATTTACCGTATCTCAAGGGCGCAGTGAGCAACAACCTCTGGTAACGCACTCACCTGATTTACCTCTTACTCAAAAGAACCCTAGCTTTGTGGGGTATAAAGAACAAGTTAGGGAATACCTAATTACTGCGCTCACTGAGACATTTGATGTAGAGCAGTTACGTGGGTCTTTATCTCTTTATCAGCCTGCAGTATATCGAGATGGGGTTTACTTTGTACTGAAAAGAGGCCACCAATTGGTGCTTTATCGTTATTTAAGTAGTGAAAACAAGGTCGAAGAAATTCAACCAATTGGGTTACACCTTTACGCTGGGTTTACCGAGTTACAGGTATTATCAAGCTTTGATGGCAGTCATGTAGTATTCAATCGGATCAACAACTATGAAAGTGACATAGTATTACTGGAGTACGGTGACCGATGAAGACATCAATGTTACGAAGCCCTGGTTGGGTACAGTTAGTTAGCTAGCTTTTGCTGGAATAAGCGTATTGCTTTACTACTCCAATTGCGCTGTGATGCCGACTTCAATGCTTGTGAGGCAAGCTTCTTGGCCTCTGCCTGATTATCTGTAAGCTTGGCAGATAGTAGCAGCAGTTCAGGGTGTTCGGGATCGATGGTGAGACCATGACGCAGCCAAGCCTTTGCCTGAGTTTTGTCGTTGAGACGAGTTAAATAAGTGTTTGCTAATAGAAGTGTGGAGCGCAAATGGCCGTTGTTCGAAGCTTCGGTAAGTACTTGTAGCGCACGTTGAGTATCTTGCAGCTCTGTGTTTGTAAGTAGTGATCGTGCTAAGCGATATTTTGCGATATCCATGGTTTGTGCTGCGTGTTCAAGCCAAAGTACACTAAGTCGATGCTCTCCCACATTGATAAGTTGAGTTGCTAAACGATATTGTGCCAAGTCCAAGCCATTTTTGGCTGCGGCTAAATATAATTCATTTTCTGGTTCTTCAGCGCGCCAGTGATAGCGCAGCAGCTGATACGCGTTGTAATCTTTCATACTCAACCAGTTAGCAATATAGTATTGTACTTGCGCCACACCACGTTCTGCAGCGTCGATATTCTGCTTTAGCTGTTTTTCGTAGGCCTTCTTTTGAATGGCTAAGGTTTCGCGATATTGCTCGCCTTTATATGTCGCAAAATGGTAAATCAGCGTGTGTGCATGCTTTGGTCCACTATATCGCCACTTCTCTACAGCATTTAACAGGCTAGCGGTGAATATGTGCTTGGGGTAGCTATCTACGACCTCAATATTGGTTGCCTTACCGCTTTGGTCGATATCAAACTCTAACCAAACCCAGCCCTCAACCCCTTGTCGTACGGCCTCATCAGGATAGTCAGGTAATACATCGTGAGTTTTACTCGGCGTAGAAACGATATTGGGTTGTTTGAGCCGGGCAAGTGTTGAATCAAGTAAGTAGGTGTCTGCCAAACGATTTTTTTGAAGTGTTACGAAATCTTTTAGGCCACTTTGGTCGTCGGACTGCTGCAAAACGAGTTGCGCAGTTTGAAAGGCTTCAGCAATACCGAACTCTTTAGCCAATGAAAACCAAGAAAAGGCATTTGTGGCACTTTGTTCGGTTCCTTGACCGTACAAATACATCACCCCAAGATTATACATGGCGTCTGCATTACCTAACTGAGCTAGGCGATTGAATTCAGAAAATGCAAGAGTGAATTCTTCATTCTGATAGGCGAGGGTAGCATCATAAAGATCGGCTTTTGTCTGCCAACTTATACTCAGAAAAAATGAAAAAATAAGCCCAGAAATGAGATTGTTGCGCATTTTATTGATTACTCATCCTCGGACTGCTCTTTGGGGTTGCTGTGGCCATTTTTAATAGGCTATATAACCACAATATAAGGGAAATTTAAATAATAAAAGCTGATAGCAAACGCTACCAGCTTTTTGGAACTCCGGGCAGGGAGTTTACTAAGTCGAACCTGTGTTAGCTTGGAAGCGACTTAATTCGAGTCATGAAACTATTTCTTTACGACTAATAAGACCAGATTTAGCGGTAAAAGTTTCATTCGCTATTCGGTGTTAGAAGTTAAATCTAACCCCCGCGCTAAAACGCCTTCCATCGGCATAGACACCCGTTAGTGCTTGCTCAACTCCCTTTTCCTGATAGCTAAATGTATGTTCATCCGTCAAGTTGATGGCCTCAAGAATAAATGCCACATTCTCATTGTAGTTATAGGTAAGGTTGGCATCTACTTGACCATAATCGTCAATGTATCCTGGCCAGTCGCGACCTGTATCATACCCTGTTCTGAAGTTGTATGAGATACGGGCACTAATGAATTCGTTTTCATAATAAGAACTCAAGTTAACGGTATGCTCAGAGTTGCCTGGGATAGTGATGTCGTTACCTTCATCATCTTTGGCTTCACCATCTACATAGGTATAGTTAGCTGCAACGCCAAAACCTTCGTATAGCTCTTGTTGATAACCCACTTCTAGGCCTTGAATGCGGCCTGCTTTCCCATTAACAGGGCGGCTGATCAGCACTTCTTTACCTTCGTGAGTTTCAAGTGCTGGTTGGCTCTCGATAAACGACTGAATGTCTTTGTAGAAAAATACCGCAGAAAAAAGACCTGCATCGCTAAAGTACCACTCGATTCCGGTATCAAACTGCGTCGCTCTATATGGGTCGATGTCAGGATTACCGCCAGTGCCGGTTTGTGTTTCTAGGTTGTATGAGGTTGATGCTGTCATATCGGCGTAATCTGGGCGAGACATAACTCGTGCCGCAGAAAAACGCATTAATAAATCGTCATCTAAGTCAATTGCCAAGTTAATGCTTGGAAGAATGTCGAAGTAGTCCTTTTCTTCCGTTGTCCATACCTCAGCACCGGACTCACCTGCAAACGCGGATGAGGTTTGTTTGGTATTTACAAGCCTTACGCCTAAATTACCGCGTAGACCATCTGCATCCAGATTCGCTTTAATGTAGCCTGCGGTAATTTTTTCATTGATATCGAAAGTACTGGCCTTCAATACTCGGTAATTCCAACCCAGCGCATCACCTTCTTGGCGTATTTTATCTGAATCAGTGATTGCATAGCTGCGCGTTGTGCCTGCTGAGCCTATGCCTGAAAGGTAATCAGAAGGCATGGCTTTAGAGTAATCAGCTAGACTCCAGTTTAAGTCGGTACGATTATCCGTTGTGTGTTTGGTATTAAAACGACTGTGATCACGATATTTAAAGCCTACTTTGATCTGGTTAAAGATAGCGACATCAATTGGGCGTTTAAAATCGGCTTGAAAATAAGTTTCATCATCTTTCGCATCATTGCTGTCATAACGTAAAAAGCCTAAATTCCATTTATCACCATCGTTTGGATCGGCAGCATAACTGGTCTTTACGTCTTCCTCTTGTGACGCATCAAAGCTGTGAACATAGTTGCCTTCCCAACCAACGGAGCGATCCGCTTGTGAACCACCCGAACCTTCTGTGTAACCTAAGTGATATGAAGATTCCCAAAGTTGCCCTTGATGTTCAACTTTTAAGTCGTACGATTTGGTTTTGAGCTCAGAGTTACGTACTTTGGTCTCATCCAGAATGTTATTACCATCTGGTGATAAGCCAAGCGTCCCGCCGACGGCCATCTTTCCAACTACGGGGTGGTCGATAACGGTAATGTCAGTATATTGTGAGCCGCCGTAACCGGGTAACCACAGGAAGTTTTGGTTTTCATTGTCGGCTTCAAGTGTAGAGTCTAACGCATTGAATACAATGTCCATATTTTCATTTGGACGATATTGCAAGGCGAGGTTTATACCCGTGCGCACGCGCTGCTGTGAGAACATTGCTGAGCCGCCACCGCCAGGGCTGTAGACATTGTCGACGACGGTACCGTCTTCAAGTGTGATATCACGATAGGTCCAAGACCACGCTTCAATACCATCACGACGTAAGTTGCGCTCTTGGCGCACGACAGAAATTAAGGCGCCAAAAGATTCATCATCGGTCTTAAAGTTGTACATAGCGGAAAGTTGCGGGTCGGTTTCACCTGACACTTCGCTGTGCTGTGCGATAATTGAACCTGCAATTTTATTTGCTTCTAAATCAAGCGGCTTACGTGTTCTAACAATCACGGTTCCACCAATAGAGCCTTCGTCAATATCGGCTTCTGGTGATTTGTAAACTTCAAGCCCAGAAATGATTTCAGAGGGTAACATTGTGTAGTTAAATCCACGGCTCGCCGCTGAGTTAGTCCACCAGTCCGCTGAGCCAACAGCTTGACCATTTAATAAGGTCCGGTTTTGGCTTTCACCTGTGCCTCGAATGCTAACGCGTTCACCTTCACCAAAACTACGCGTGATTGAAACACCGGTAATTCGTTGTAATGATTCGGCAACGTTTTGATCTGGAAATTTGCCAATGTCTTCGGCGGTTACTGCATCAACAATGGCGTCTGAGTATCTTTTTGTATTGAGTGATTGAACAACGCTGCCACGGATCCCTCTGACTTGAATAACTTCAACTTCACCATTTTTAGCTGCTTCTTGATTGTTGTTTTCTTCAGCGAGTGCTAGACCCGGTGCAAAAAGTACCGAGCCGAGCAAAGATTGGCTGATTAATACAGCCAGTTTTTTCTTGTTATTGCGAAACATAAATTCCCCTTGAGTGCTTACTTGTGGTTGACCTCGAGAAAGATTAAACACCAGCGGGGTTTGTTAAATCTTGAATTGAAATGAATAGTTATGAATTTGGTGGTTTTTTGCTTTAATTTTTCTTATTTTATTGAAATATATGGTTATAAAATAATTTTTTCTGGATTTTGTGCTGTTTAAATTAAGTTTACTAGAGTGATTTTGCTTTGTTTTTTGTTAACATTCATAACTACAAAGAACTAGAAAGTCGCCTTTCCAGTTCTTTTTGCGCGTTATAAGCTCTTTTTAGGTGGCAGTACAACGTTTGAGAAGATAAGGCCAGCGATAAGAGACATAAATATTAAAAAGGTTTGTTGGCCAATATGGTCCGCATGAACAAAGCTTTGGCCTTCAATTAAAGAATTAAGTCCAATATAGGTTTTAGAACCAGGGACCAACACAATCAAACCTTGCATTGCAACAATGGACGCAGGGGCATTTACCACACGGTTAAAGATATTACTAAAGACACCCACTGCAAATGCACCTACAAAAGTACCAAGTGCATAATCAAAGTAAACCGCAGAGCTGATACTGGCTGCGTAGGCGATAAAGCCTGATGCGAGTGACCAACTTGCATGGCGTAACTTTGTTCTAAAGATAATAACTAGGCTGCTACAAAGTAATAGCACTGCAAGCCAAGCCGTCCAACGTGGTAATGGTGATGGTTGTATAAAATCAACTTGTCCAAAAAACGCAAACCCTAAACTGATCCCCAAAAATGCACCGAAGTAGAGCTTAAAGAGCAACATAATAGAGTCCATGACTCTAGCGGTGCCTGACACTAGATGACGAGCCGATAATTCCGCAAACCCAAGCGCCAGCGCCAAGCCAGGTATAAACACGATAATGGCCGAAAGTACCACCAAACGGATGTTGACCTGCGGGTCAATGTACACAGACACAGCGCAGGCAGCAACCGCTGATACGATGGCGACCAAAGGCTCAAGCATATGTGTTACGCGTTTGGAAATACTTGCCCAAAGCACGAATATGTAGACCACAAGCGATAGTAGCGCCGACCACCAAACGTCATTCCAGCTAGTTCCCATCAGCATCGCAAATGCGCCACTTGAGGTTGCAAATGCAAGACCCGTCATTAACTTATTATAAGGGGGCTTAGCGTGCAAAATGGCTTCAAGGCATTGTTCAGCTTCTTGGATTGAAAGCTCACCAGATAACACGCGTGTTGCGACGTCATCCGTATCTGCCAATGAACCTAAATCATGATCGCCGGGATCAACTCGCGCCACATGGGTATATTCTTCTTCATGACCTTCGGTCCAAATTACAAAAGTGACAGATGTCGGAGACATGACAAAGGAAGACTTTAGCCCTAGGTGAGTGGCTATTTCCATTAAATGTGCTTCGAGTCGATAGGCAGGGGTACCGTATTTGTGAAGCATTTTGCCTAACTTCACAATAAAGCGGCGTTTCTCTGTAAAGGTTGCGTTATTCAACGAAAGAGAACCTTAAATATGTAATGCCAATTCTACTGAGTGAAGCGAATTGGCGAAAATGTTAAAAAAGTATGGTGTTTGAAATTAAAAAAATCAAACTGAGCTCATCATGGGTACGCGCTGCTAGTAAGGTACATATCATTGCTTTTACTAGATTTTAGTTATGTTTTTGCACACGAATTTGATATTCGCAACAGACTATTTGCATAGGTAAATTTGGCGGCCAAGATTGCTGCGAATTCTATCCAGATTCTCAGTAATGTCTATAGTTTTGGCCGCAAATATTTGCATTTTTTATAAGCAGGTATCAGCGCTACATTTATTGCTAAGCGCTAAGAGTTACGATGATTCTCTGATCTGCAATGACACATCCACCAAGGTTCTAACGGCAGGTTGCGATTTGTTTAAAATTTCGGATAACGTATGGCATGTCCGCTTACCGATGTCGTCGGCATCAATTCTAACGCTCGTTAATGCGGGTTTCATCAGCTGGGAGTCTTGCAAGTCATCAAAACCGACAACTTTGATGTCTTCACCAGGTACCAGTCCATGTTCACGCATGGCTTCAATTGCACCGTATGCAATGACGTCACTAAAGCAAACGATAGCTTTTATCTCTTTATGGTTAGCGATGAGAGTATTAAATGCTTCTCGGCCCCCTTGGCGATTGGTTGGAGCAGCGATCGCAGGTTGCGCTTCATTTAATCCATTGAGCTTTAGAGCGCTTTGGAAACCAGACAGTCGCTCATGGTAATCTGAAATTTCGGGAGTACCACCCAGAAAAGCAATGTCTTTTATGCCTTGCTCAATGAGGTGAGTCGTTGCTAGGTGAGTCCCTTTTTTATTGTCAGGTAGAATACAGGGGGCTTTCGCGAAGGCCACTTCACGCATAATGGTAATAACTGGAAATCCAGAGTCAGCCAATTGGTCCAGCCACTCTCGTGGAGTACTTGGTGCAGGCACCATAACAAAAGCACAAACGTTGTATTCTTTAAGTGTGTTAACCACTTGGCGTTGGCGATTAAAGTCTTCGCCTGTATTTACCAGCATAGGCACCATACCTAATGCGTAAATATGCTTTTCTAATCCAACAGCAAGCTGAGCAGAGTACGGGTTAGTTAAGTCGTTGATAACAACTGCAACAAGATTAGACTTTTTACTACGTAGCGCTGCTGCGTCGCGATTATAAACATACCCCAGCTTTTCGATGGCTTTTAGTACTTTCTCTTTGCTTTTATCGCTGACTTTATCGCTATGCGTTAGGACAAGGGATACTGTTGATTTAGAAACTTGTGCCTCTTCGGCAACATCAAAAATGGTAACCTTAGCGAGTTTTTTATCGTTGTTCATGCTAATTCGTATCAATTATGGCTGGTTAAGTGACTAAGTGTACATCAAGTTTTCATCGCATTAAATCGCAAATCTCTGCACATTTCCCGATAATCGTTATATGATCACCTGCTAAACGCCGAAGATAGGTAAATACAGTGAAATTATTAAAACAAATCACATTTATCATATTAATGACTACCGTATCATATACAGTATGTGCACAAGAGCAAGGCTACATGACACCTTCTCCAGAGCTGGCAAAGCTTGTTGATGCACCATTGATCCCAACCTCTAAATTGAGTGCAAATGGTAATTGGTTGGCATTGTTACAGCGCAATAGGGTACTCACGCTCGAAGAGCTTGGACAGCCAGAGCAAGCGCTTGCGGGGATAAAGTTCAATCCGCAAACCTTTATGCGGACCTCCAGCCGCCAATATAGCTCTATTGAGTTTAAACATGTCGCAACCGGTGCCTTAATTAAGGTGACAGGTCTACCTAAAGGCAAGATCAAGTCTCCAAGCTGGAGTGCAGATAGCCGCTATCTTGCGTTTATTCTTGAACAAGAAAATAGTGCTACGCTTTGGGCTTACGATATTGAGCAGCGCAATCTTAAACAGCTTACTCAATCAACATTAAATGGCGTGGTGACTTCAACACCATACCAGTGGTTGCCAGACAGTACTGCAATTATCGCGAATATTGCTATTAATCATGGCAAACAGCCAAGCGCAAAAGATAAATCCAGCCTAACGCCAATAATACAAACCACATCTGGCAAAAAAGCATCAACACGCACTTATCAGAATTTATTGTCTAGTCCCTATGATATTCAGCTATTTAAGTTTTATTCTGAGGGGCAGTTAATTAAGCTAAATCTGAATGCCAGCGCGCAGCAAATTGGTAATCCAACGTATCTTAAACATTTCTCTGTTTCGCCAGACTCTACCAATCTAGTGGTTGGTATGATGGCAGATCCCTTCTCATTCCAAGTGCCTTACAGCCGTTTTCCAGCGGTATGGCAAGTGTGGGGAATGCGTGGCTATCCATTATTTGAAGTTGCAAGACAACCACTAGCCGACGCACTGCCTGCGGGCTTTGATAGCGTGAGAGAAGGGCCTCGAAAGATCCAATGGCGTGACGACCATGGCGCGACACTGATATGGGCCGAAGCGCAAGATGGTGGGGATATGAGTGTGGAGGTTGACTATCATGACCACCTTTATACGATTAGTTCGCCATTCAAAAAGGAACCTGAACTTTTCGCAAAAGTAGAGCGTCGTTTTTCAAGTATTGAATGGGCTGATAACAATGTTGCGATTTTGAATGAATGGCGCTTTGCCGATCGCAGTATTCGTTCTTCTGTATTTTCTCCGCGTAATCCAGAGCAAAATCGCATGGTGTTTTCAGAGCGCAGTTATAATGATGCATACAAAGATCCTGGCAACTTTGTATATGAAAATAGTGATTTAGGTTCAAGAGTATTGAAGTTAGTTGGAGGCAGGTATTTGTTTTTAACGGGCAACGGTGCATCTGAGAAAGGTAATATTCCTTTTTTAGATCGTTTTGACGTAAAAACCAATACTTCAACTCGTATTTGGCAGTCGAGCGAACCTTATTACGAAAGAGTGCGTGCAATGTTAGATGACGAAGGTATGCGCTTTATTACCGTGCGTGAGTCACGCCAAGAACAACCCAACTTTTTTGTCCGTGACTTACAGTTTGATACTTTGGAGCAGCTAACTAAGTTTGCGCACCCTTATCCTGCATTTAAAGGTGTTGTAAAAGAGCAAATCAAGTACAAACGTGATGATGGCGTTGAGTTATCCGGTAATCTTTATCTTCCTACAGATTATGACCCATCAAAAGGCCGTATACCTGTGTTGATGTGGGCTTATCCGCTTGAGTTTAAAGATAAAGCCGTTGCTTCGCAGGTGCGTGAATCGCCTTATCAATTCCCATATATTGGCTATTGGGGGCCAATGCCGTATTTAGCAAAAGGTATTGCTGTTTTTGATGATCCGACGATGCCGATTGTCGGGGCAGGCGACACACAACCAAATGATACATTTAGGCAGCAATTGGTTGCGAGTGCGAAAGCTGCTGTTGATACCTTAGTAGAAAAAGGTATAGCAGATCCTAAGCGCATTGCGATTGCAGGGCATTCTTATGGAGCATTTATGGTGGCTAACTTACTCGCCCATAGTGACTTGTTTGCCACTGGCATTGCACGAAGCGGGGCTTATAATCGCACCTTGACGCCATTTGGTTTCCAAGGTGAGCCGCGTAACTTCTGGGAAGCGCAAAACGTCTATGCCAGCATGTCGCCTTTCTTCCACGCGGAAAAAATCAATGAACCTATGTTGATGATCCATGGAGAGGAAGATCCAAACTCAGGTACTTTTCCTATGCAGTCTAAACGTATGTTTGCTGCAATGAATGGTTTAGGTGCCAATGCAAGGCTGGTGATGTTGCCAGAAGAAGGCCATGGGTATAAAGCACGAGAAAGTATTTTACATGTGCTTTGGGAGCAAGAGCAGTGGCTCGACAAGTATCTGTTTTCTGAGAAGGAAGACGCTGTTCTTGAAGGCGCATCAACAGAAGAAGTGATACCGCTCGTAACGGAAGCGACAGTTAACTAACATAAATCGATTCAATAGAGGGAGTAGTAGATCTACTCCCTCCATTTACCCTATTTCAGTTATACGAAAATTAAGCTACCTACTCTTTACTAGACACCGAACTGCCGACGGAAGCGGTAATTACCATAAAAATAGCAAGCCATTGCCAAACAGTCAGTAACTCTCCAAGAATTAAAAAGCCAGCCAACGCCGCAACCGCAGGTTCAACGCTCATTAAAATACTAAACCCTTGTGCGGGCATTTTTCGAAGCGCTACCATTTCTAGGCTATAAGGCAGGGCGCTGGATAACAAACCAATTGCGATACCCAATGGAATAAGTGACCAATTAAGGAGGGCTACACCTTGAGACATCACGCCAAACGGTACGATAGTAAGCGCGGCAACCGTCATGCCGATTGCCACAGTCACCCCGCCGGAGCTTTCGTTGCCTGAGCGCTTACCATAGAGAATATATCCTGCCCAACAAGCGCCAGCAACCAAGGCTAAAGCAACACCTACTGGGTCCAAACCATTGACATCGCCAAGATCTGGTAACAACAGCAAAATTCCTAAAATAGCAAATGCAACCCACAAATAATCACGTTTCCGTTTAGATGAAAATAGCGCTACGGCGAGTGGCCCGGTAAACTCTAAGGCCACACCAATGCCAATAGGGATACGTTCAATGGCATAGTAAAAGGTGATATTCATGCCGCCCAAACATAGGCCATAGACGATGAGTGGTCGCCAGTTTGTCGGTAAATGACGCCAAGGCTTGAACACCAAGCACAAAATAAGAGCTGAAAATCCTAGGCGATATGCTGTGGTGCCCTCAGGCCCAACAAATGGAAATAACTGCTTGGCAATAGAGGCTCCAGATTGGATGGTGATCATAGCGCAAAGCAGGCATAAAATCGCAATGACAAAGTCGCGGCTAAGTAGTGACATTGAGACCCCAACAAGATAAATAACAAGCTTAAAAGATGGCGATATAAGGCTAGTCTAATCGTGTCTAAATAATGGCTCAATTACTTTTGTATATTTTATGCCTTTATTGGTTTTTGAAATGGTTATTTGTTGATTTATTTACTTTTAATTTTCAGTATTTTCTTTTTGTTATCGTTCCAATTGTGCTTACGTATTCAGGTAGTTAAGCCAAGCACTTTCATGTCTTTGCATATTTTTATGCTTTTTCGAATTAAAGTGTGCAAGCCTATCGCGGTCATTGATAAAAGGGCCAGCTCTACAAATAGTACAGTAGTTATCACCCAAATAATCAGGTACTTTGAGTTTTTCTTTTATGGCGTGAGCTGGGTTAACAGACCAGTAATAGCTAATGCCGCTGGTGTCTTTTACATGTTTATCACGGTCGACATTGCGAATTTGATACTCTGGGAACTGTGAAATCTCAAACTGAGACTGACCGAGGTAATATTGTTCAAGTCCGTTGATCAGGCTGCCTTCTAGATCCCACTCTATATAAGGTTTTACGTCCTTAGAGGTAATGATCCCTAGCTGAGCGCCTTTAGGATCAAGTGCATGAGCCGCTGCGTTTATTAAGAATTCTCGCAGCAATTTCCGATTGAGGCTGTTAACGCTCAAAGTCTGGTTTTTGAAGCTTTCAAGCGAGTCAAACGCAGGAATGAGAGGAAACTGAAAAATTACCGCATCAAAGGCATGCGACGGCACTTTTTGCCAACAATGTGCCTCTGTGACATCAAATTGAGTCACTACATCAATCCCTAGAGTATGTAGTTTATCAAATGCATTATCTTGATATTTATGCTTAAGTTCACCTTCACTGTCGTAAACACTTGCAGTAAGATGGGCTGGAGCAAAGTACTTTGCTAATGAATATGAGAAGCTTAAATCGCCGTCACCAACGGTAAGAATACGCCAGTTTTTATCGAGTATCATGGAACTGTCTAAATCAGTAAAACGAGGAGTTTATCAAACTAGGCAGTTATCTTGTAGCAATTGGCTCTTTTATTAGTTTAAAACCAACTAGACAAAATACACCCGCCAAAAACCAAATGCTCCCAGCCAAAATTGCAAAACTGGTGGTTTTTTCAGGGAAAACTATAGCTAGCGGCAGTGTAATTGCTCCCCTTACTAAACATAACGTTGAAATAGTAAAGATGGCAGGGCGAAGCATAAGTAATGGTTTGATCCACTTGAGGGCCGAAAGTGCGTAGGCGGTCAAACGTACGCAAAGTCACTCTAAATATTTCCCCCAGTCTTGTACCTGCCATAACATTTTGTGCGGTTTGGATCGTTGGTTTATCTGTCCGTTTTGCTTGTCAGCTATAAGTTTTCGCTGTGTACCTTTTTGCTCACGTTGGCGATACGCTAACGCACATAATGGGCACTTAGTATCTTGATGCAGTCCAGAGAGACTAAAAAAAGAACACTTTCCAGATAAAATATAGATGAGTAATCGGAAGGATGTAATTTCGATTGCGTCTTGAGTCTCAACGCGTAGCTTCATGGTGCTTAAATCAGATGAACTCTCTGGCTCACCAATTTGCGTCATGCTTGTTTCAAACGTTTCAGTCTTACGTTTTCTCATGTTGCTGTCCTTTTTAATATGCTGAAAATGCCAAAAAGGAACGTGATGTGCGTAACGCATTGCTTTTTCAGTGTGCGTTACTTCAAGTACAGCGCCTTACTGTTCCTTCTAGTGTCAGATCTTACAAAGGTACGAGTCCAAAAGCTTAGACTGTTTCATATTTTCACACTTGACCGTTTCATTTGTTTAACACAAAATACACAAACAAGGCTCAGGCAGGACTATAGCGTTGTCATTGTTAGTAAAAGAATATTAATGGAGTACCCTAAGGGAAAAGATAAATGACAATTAAAGCAAGCAGTTTAGTACAGCAACTGAGGTTTGCCGCAGGATACTCTGTAATTCAGTTTGCAAAGAAGATGGGCGTTTCGAAACAAACCATCTACAACTGGGAGAGCGGCCTGACAACACCGGATTTAAACCAAGTAATTAGAATGTACATTGTTTGTGGATTGAACCCCAAGTCTTTACTACCAAAGCGAAAAAAAGCAGTAATGATGAACTTGGTGATACCGATACCAACCTCGATTAAATAGCGCAATTTGCAATCAAGATTGTTACACTATGCATACAAATGTTATTAACATAAGGAATACAAAGTGTATAAAAAAGAACCTAATTACATCTCAAAGCAACTACTTCCTGATGAACACTTAGGCAGTATTATCGGTTCGGGTGGTGTGGTCGGTGATTGCGCTCAAATTAACCGTAGGCAAGTAAGAGACAATATAGCGACCTCTGTAGTACAAGTCATTTCTCACAAGTACTTGCGACTAATTACGGGCTCTGGCGGTGTAGCTGGTGGTGGAGGCGGTCAAGTTGATCCTCAACAAGTGGAAGGTGCGATACAACGCCTTACTTTAAATCTAGCAACGAGAAATCATGAGTACGTTATATCAAGTCATAATGGAAAATAACCACCTAATCAATATTTCGATTTGGGTGGTTTTGATAATTTCAGTCTTTCTAAGTAAAGACAGCCCTAATGTTCAATGGTTAGCAGTCAATATTTTATTTGCACGCACATTAGACATTGCACTGTATGAACCTGCTTTAAAGCTGGGCGGATGGTTTTACTTTATAATGGCGACGCAAAATTTGCTTTTGATGGCGCTCATCATAAAACGCAAACAGATTGCAAACTATATAGCGCAGTTCAATTTAAGCTTTATCAGTCGCTTTGCACAAAAAAGCGCAAAAGACTTTTCCCTAACACCAAATGAGCTCACTTACATACTCATTTTAGCAAGTGCTGCTCTCATTCAAACTGCGTCCCTTATCGAGCGAGGGTTTAGAAAGCTAACTGACTTTAACCCAATGTTTATCTATAACGCGTACCCAAGCTTGATGCACATACTCACTATTCTTTCCGTGCTGGTTGTATTTTCATTAGTCATTGATGCTTATCGTGGTTTCTATACTTGTCGTGACTCTACAAGCCGCAGCTCAATGTGAGAGCATGGCTCGGAGTAAATTAGCTTTGTACTATCACATAACGTGCAGAGGTTACTTTTATTAAAATTGGAGAATTCTCATGATATTGTTACCCAATGATATAGCTAAAAAAATAACAGGAGCAGCAGGCGGTGGAGTAACTAGTCCTGACCTACCTGAGAGAAAAGAGTAAAGTTTGGGTGTAGATTGATTTATATACATGATAAAGTATTAGAAGTAGCCCATTACGTGTTCTAAGGAAATAGTACCGCGTATTGATGGAAAGGCTTTAACCAACAACAGTGGACATAAAAAATGCAAACAAGGATTGTGGTGTATGGTACTAACCATCCTGTACATGTCGTCGATTTTGAACTCACGACCTGTATCAATAGCGGCTTTTTACTCAAAGCCAACCTAGAATCCCAATTTGACCTGGCTGATGAGTTACTTGTCGGCAATATGCTCACGTTTGAAATTGAGTCACCAGATGCAATATCGACGTATTTCACTGGGACTTTGTTTGATATTCAATCTGGTTTTGTGTCTGAGCACACCTGTGGTGCAGAGGTGGTATTAAAGCCTCGCCTTGAGTTACTTAAGCAAACTGAAAAAAGCCAAATCTTTGTACAAGCCAATGTTCAGTCTGTCCTCAATAAGTTGATACAAAAAGCCGGCTATTCACAAGACCGGATAAAATGGCGAGTCACTAAAGATTTACCCACGCTACCGCAGTGCGTACAAGCGCTAGAAAACGACTACACCTTTTTCACTCGACTCTTAGCAAAGTACGGCTTAATTTATTGGTTTGAATGCCATGATTTTATTGAATCGATAGTGATTGCCGAGGGAAACCTTGCAAGCCCCTATATTGAGCGAGGCTTGCTGTCGGTAACGGATAAAGATGGTCTGGTGCACGAACATGAAACCGGCTTTGTTGGGTTTACGCAGTGCCAAAGCCGCCATCGTTTTAGAATGGGTGGCTCACAAGTGCACATGAATGCCCATCCACCAACCTCGGTCAGCTCGGCCCAGCGCAGTTATTTTGAGCCTGCTGCACAAAATCCTGCTGAGCAATTTGAGCGCACTGGCAATCTCGAGCTTGCCTATCAACAAGGTAAAAATGAAGTCACGCTGGTAGGGAACGTAGCCGAAGCCAATGCCGGTTATTCGTTTTCGTTAAATGGTAAATTGGGCACAGCAAAAGGTGGCGATTATACCTGTATTCGCAGTAAACAGGTGTATAAGCAAGGCAGTGCCAATGACCCTAAGCAAGTTGCGCATCATAGCGAGTCGGTGTGTGTACCACGGGGTGAGCCAATACGTATCACGCCCCCAGAGCATAGTCCTAAACCGATGGTGTTTACCGCCACAGTGCGCTCGCTGTCGGGGTCAAAGGCCAATCCTCATCTAGATACCCAAGGGCAATATGCCACGCAAGTACATTTTGATAGTCAGGTGACTGAATCGGTAAAGCGCCTCACACAATATGCCTGTCGTGGTCAAAAGCAACCGACAGGGTTACACTTTCCACTGCTGCCAGACAGTAATGTGCTCATCGGTTGTATGAACAACGACCCTGACCAAAGTTACCTGTTAGGGTTTGCGCTTAATGACACCCAACCATCTGTTGTTACTAGCGCCAATAACGCCCAAAACGTGCTCTGCTCTCGCGGCCAAAACCTATTGATGTTTGATGACACCCCAAAAACCCCGCATATTGTGTTGCAAACCTTAGCAGGCAACCAGCACTTGGTGTTACATGGGGATAAAAAGCAGCCTTATATCCACTGGCTTGCGCAACTTGGCGCGATGAATATTTTTGCAGCCAAAGACATACAACTTGGCAGTGTTAAAAGCGCAATTCGACTACTCACCAATAAAACCTTTATTGCCAGCGCCAAACAACAACTGGCACTGGAGAGTAAAAAGTCAGTCATTGCCGATGCAGCAACCAACCTAGACGTCACCGCCAATCAAATTGACGTCAGCGCCAAACAAGATTTGACCCTTAAGGCGGGTCGCAGTCATCGCAGTGTTATCCAAAGTGATATAAACCTCAAGGCAGACAACAACCTTACCATCACCGCTCCCGCGGGAAGTCAAATCATTCAAAGCCAAGGCAATATCACGATTAAAGGCAGTGGCTCTGGCAACCTCACCCTTGCCAATGGTGGCAGTGAAATCAGTATTGACTCAAGTGGTAACGTCAACATCTTTGCAGACAAGTTACTGACCTTAAAAGGCAAAGCCATGACCGTGTTTGACGGCAGCATGGAGCAAGATATTGGTGGTAAACAAAGCGCCACGATGCCGAGTGTACCGCAAATTCAAGCGCTCTCTGAGAATGCTCGACTCTCACTTGCCGCCGATGGCATTGCCACCATGATGAGCAGTACCATTGAGTTGTCTTACACCTATCAAGATGGCAGCCCAATTATGGGCGCGCCTTATACCATTCGATTTGCAAACGGCACAGAGTTGACTGGTAACTTAGATGACAGCGGTAAAGCAAAAATCGAGAATGCCCCGCCCGGTCAATATACCGTGCAATATGGTGAGGACAAACGCGATTACCTACCAGAAGATAATCGCCCTAAAAATCCACTGTATGGAAAAATTACCCCAGCGCGAGCGGCTGAAATGGTACGCAGCGGCAATACCGCACCACTGATAGAAGCCAATGGCATTGCAACCCAAGCAGGTGATTGGTTATGGGGCACACTGCAAGGCGACTTTAATCAAAACCCCTCCACGTCACAAATCGTGGTAGGCACCTTGATTTCCATGATACCGATTATCGACCAAGTCATGGATTTACGAGATATCATTGCCAATGTCATGTTACTGACCGACGATGATGAAGCCAACGACACCGACGCTTGGCTTGCTTTTACCCTAACGGGTATTGGTTTAGTACCAGTTGTGGGCTCAGCAGTCAAAGGCGTAGGAAAGGTTATCTTAAAAAATACTGGAGAATCGCTCTCGGCTGCGCTTGCCGTTTTACGCAAGCTCGGTAAAGGCGACCCAGTTAAATACCTAAGAGACATCAACTGGCAAGACCTAGGAAAACAATCCGCCACGGAAGTTAAAAACATCGTCAAAGGCCTGCGCGATTCACTCGATGAAATGTCTAGCAGTTGGCACTACGACCTACTGCTTCCAGACGCCGCTATCGAAGGCATGCAAGCCACGGTTAAACGCCTAGACGAGGTCACCCCCAAAATCGACCAGCATATGCAACAAGCCGCCCAAGAAATCGGACAGCGAGTCAATAAAGCACTGGATGAATATCAAGGTCAATCACCAATTCGAGGCGTTACCGATAAACCCACCAAAGCCAAAGCCGATGAGTTGGAGCCGCCAAAAGGGAATGAGCTGCCGGGTACTAAAGTTAGCAAATTAACAGATCCGAGACTTCAGAAACATTATAAAGATGTTTCAGCTTATATGGCTCACTATAAATCACGTATGGATCAAGCTATTAGAAATGGTGATTCTTCCAGAAAAATCGGTGCTTTTAAGGCTAAAATTACCGAAGGAAAAGGTGAGTTAGCAGCTGCAATGCATATGGAAAAACACTTTTCCAAACCACCTCCACCAGCGCAAATGGAGATGGGTTTTGGGCCTGGACCAGGAATTGACCAGATTTGGGTTAAGAGAGATGGTAAAGGAAATATTATCGAATATTTCGCTGTAGAAGCTAAAGGACCTGGAGCTACGCTGAAAAAAACAAAAACCATGCAAACCCAGATGTCTCTATTTTGGCTCAGAGCTAACGCAAAAAAGATGAAAAACTCGAAGAAATACAAATCTAAAAACCAACTCGGAAGTGACTTACTCAGAGCTATGAAAAGTGGAACTCCGCCTGTTCGTCGTTTAGTTATAGAGGCGGTTGAAAAGAATGGTTCTGTTGTATCATCAAAACTTCAACCTTTACCTTAGGAATTACAATGTTAAAGATCAATCAATATGAAGAAGATTTTGAAGAGCTTATTGCTGACTCACCTATTATTATTGAAAATAGGAAGGCACAAATAGATGATAAAACATTATCATTGGAGCAGCGTAAAGAAGCATTATTTACTGTCGCAGAAGAATACCTTGATTTAGGTTATGCGTATTATATGCTTGAAGAAAATAATAAGAGCATCGTACACTTTCAAAAAGCTATGCCGTACAAGTTTAAGTTAGCATTCGAAGCTTTATGGAAAGAGCCAGAAAACTGCTGGAGCATACAGGAAACTTTGAATTGTATTTTACTTTTCGGCACGAAAGAGTTGAAATCCGAACTTATTGACTCTAATTGGAAATTAGAGAGCGAGGACATTATTAACGAGTCATCCTATTTGTATGACCGCCTACTTATTCAAATTGGTACCACATTCAAAGTTGATGATGCAGCATTAATTAATGCTCTAAACGTTTCTGAATTAGAAAAAGACAGAGATGTTCAACAATTTATCGTGCCTTTACTACGCTCAATTAAAGGACTAATTACTAGTGATAAATCCCAATGGCAAATTGGCATTGACAAAGCTTTGCAATGGCACGCTGACGAAGCAAAATTGGGTGAATATAGAGATATCCGGCAAGGTGTTATTTGTTTGAATGCCTTAACTCTTGCAAAGCTTGGTCGTGACATGCATGGGTGGGAATGTACTAGTGAATCAATCTATTTACCGTTAAACCTCTTAAATTTAATTTAGTAAGGAAAAAAATGAGTGGCCTAATTCATTTGTATCTCATTGATGAAGCTGTTTTTCCAAAAACACTAACAGGAAGCAGTCAGCAAAAATACCAGCAACTTATTGATATTACTTTAAGTAATGGAATTCGCTGGCAAACGGTTGAATTAAATATGCGTGGCTTTATTCCTGCAATTTCCATGTGGGACAAAGTTGCTGGTAATAGCCAATTGATTGAGGCGTGTTCATTTCACTACTTTCCCAATCACCTAATTGCTCCTGATGCCGAGATAAATGGTTCTTTTGGCTTTTTTCCTTCAGAAATGATTACCGATTTAAGTGATGTCATGGAAGAAAATCTAGACTTCGATATTAACTCTTATGATGGTAAACAGCTAGTTAAATATGTTGAGCAAAACGAAGGCGACTTAGACCCAGACGCTTATGAGATTGTTCGAAATGCTTATTACCGAACTTTCCGAGATGCCAAAGAGCAAGACAAATCTATTGTGATCTTGATGGAGGATTGATCCCCAAATTCAGATAATAAGTGCACCACTCATGGTTAAACGGTGATGGTACGTGGCAATCAACACTCAAAGAAGTAAATGAAATTACTGGTGGTCAGCCAATCATATTTAAAAATGGTAGGCCTGACTTTACACCATGGTCTAAGGGCCAAATTGCCTTTGCACCAAATGAATTAAATGGTACATGCCAAGACTTTGGTCAAGTATACAAATATATAGCTGATCAAAAAGGCCTGAAAAGTAAAAATGCCGCTAGGCAATTGCTGAGTAAGCTAGATTTAACTCCACACCACGCTAGTGCTACAATAATCCAGCTTATACCTACGAAATTGCATGGTAATATACCTCATATAGGATCAGCTTCTGATTTAAGAAAAGGAAAGTAAGTTATGATTAAGAATGTTCTTGACCCTCTTGGAGCGATACCTTTGCATGAATGCAGCGATGAAGTTATTGATATCAATGAGCTTGAAAATAGATTTAAGTTCGAAATACCAGATGAACTAAAGGAACTTTATTCACTATTTAATTCATCAGTTATTTTTGATTCTGGTGCAAAAATTAAGCCTAATCAAGCCACCCCACTGACTGATCATGATGGATATCAGTCGGTGGAAATTCTTTATGGTATTGATAATCAAGATAACAATATACTCCAGAAAAATGCCATGTACGAAGAACTTGAGCAAAAAGGCTATTTTATTTTTGGCTCCTCTTGTGGTGGCGATCAACTTTGTTTGGGAAAAAGAGATCTCAAAGTCTACTGCTGGGATCATGAAAGTGGTGAAAGCGAACAGGAATTTTATGAGGTTTCTACGAACCTATCTTCATTTTTCAAGCGCTACAGCCGGATGAAGATGAAGCAACTGATCATGCCTCGAAAATAGACGAAGATAAGTCTTTCCTTTCCTTTTAAATGACTAAGAATAGAATATTGTAGTCAGATCAGTTCTTTTTAAACTGGCTACATTTGGAGTAAATGATCGACCAAGTAATCGATTATCAATAACGACGATGTACTAGCCCATAATTCACTTAAAAGCTGGAGATTGCCGATGCAGCTTTTTACCCAAAGAAAAGTTGGTAAAGGCGACTTTGTTAAATACCTATGAGTCATTAGCTGGCAAGACCTAGGAAAACAATCCGCCACGGAAGTTAAAAACATCGTCAAAGGCCTGCGCGATTCACTCGATGAAATGTCTAGCAGTTGGCACTACGACCTACTACTCCCAGACGCTGCCATCGAAGGCATGCAAGCCACGGTAAAGCGCCTAGACGACGTCACCCCAAAAATCGACCAGCATATGCAACAAGCCGCCCAAGAAATCGGACAGCGAGTTAATAAAGCACTGGATGAATATCAAGGCCAACCACCAATTCGAGGCGTTACTGACAAACCCACCAAAGCCAAAGCTGATGAATTGGAGCCGCCAAAAGGAAATGAGTTGCCGGGAGGGAAAGGGTTGCACCCTCTCAAAGCAGGCATGAAAGCATACAAGGTCCCCTGTTTTAAACCAAGTGATAACTTAAGGAAAAAACATAAGGGCGACTTACGTGCTTTAGAGCATAATTACGCAAGGCAGCTTAAGAATCAAGAAAAAGGCTTAAATGATTTAACCATTGGTGAATACAGAGAAAACCGCGATCGATACAAAAATATGAAGCGTAAAGGGACTGGAACTGCTCAAAATGATTATAGGGATGAGTTCGAAGATAAACTATTTCAATCTCTCAAGCAATCATACGGTAGAAACAAATCACGTACTGAAGCAAAAGAATTAGCCGCGCAAAGAACAACAGAAATTATGAAAAATTTACATGCATTACACGACCCTGATATGGGTGCTGGCGGTTATGATAAGGTTACTCGTCTGGGCGATAAAAGAGTTAATGAATCTATAGGTCCGCAGTGGGCCAAAGCACCTATAGGAAGTAAAAAAGGGGATAAAACACGCGTAGAATTAATGGATGAGCAAGTTGAAAAAGCATTTAAAGAATATGGCCCAGATGCTAAGTTGAACATTCGACTTGAGCGCTGCCCGTTAAACAAAAAGTAAAGTAGAGAACCCATGATAGAGACGAATGATGACGATTTAGCCTTTTTTTTAAGCGAATTTGGCCAACCAACAACAATTGTACCCGCGACTACCGCTGATATAGAAGCGTATCGAGGAAAGCTGCCTGATCAGCTACTTGAATACTGGCAAATACTCGGTTTCAGCGGCTTTGCCGATGGTTTATTTTGGTTGACAAACCCCGCGGATTATCAAGACATTCTTGACCGATTTTTAGAAGATACTCCGTTTGAACAACACGATATCTATTATGTTATAGCGCGCAATGCTTGGGGGAAACTTCAGGTCTACGGCGAGAAAACAGGTGTATCACTTGAAATCAGTCCGCACTTAAATTGGATGACAACAAGCGTAGGTAGTGAGCAAGATATCGCAGCTGGTAAGGCTAACCAAACTGCAAAAGATTTTATAGCGCTTCAAGACCCTGAACGACTTGATATTAAAGATAATCAAAGGAAGCCACTTTTTCCTGCGACATTAAAAAAACAGGGCCCACTCAATGCCGATGAAGTGTACGGCTTTGCGCCATTTTTATTTATGGGTGGCGAGAAAAAAGTCAAGAATATTGAAAAGTGCGATATTTTTGCCTATTTGAATTTAATTGCCGACATGGGTGATATGGAAATCATTGATATGGCTTCTATGGTACGTGGCGCTATTAAGCAGCATGAATAACGCTGTATGCAAATGTGATTAGTAACGGCGCACATCACTTAATGAATCATCAAGATGACCGTATCCCCGGTTAAGCATGATGATTCATTAGACACGTTTTTTAATATTAACTTACCAGTTAGCCAGGGCGGGATTCCACTTTGCTCATAGATTAACCAAAGAGTAACTCCGTCCTAAAATCACCGCTCCAAGTTGCTCCTCTTCTCAGGGCAAACACTAGTTAACTTATCAGTATAGGTTTAGTGCCAGTTGTGGGCAAGGTTATCTTAAAAAATACTGGAGAATCCCTCTCCGCTGCGCTTGCCGTACTGCGGCTTTTTACCCAAAGAAAAGTCGGTAAAGGCGACCCAGTTAAATACCTAAGAGACATCAACTGGCAAGACCTAGGAAAACAATCCGCTACGGAAGTTAAAAACATCGTCAAAGGCCTGCGCGATTCACTCGATGACATGTCTACCAGTTGGCACTACGACCTACTGCTCCCAGACGCTGCCATCGAAGGCATGCAAGCCACGGTAAAACGCCTAGACGACGTCACCCCAAAAATCGACCAGCATATGCAACAAGCCGCCCAAGAAATCGGACAGCGAGTTAATAAAGCACTGGATGAATATCAAGGCCAACCACCAATTCGAGGCGTTACCGACAAGCCCACCAAAGCCAAAGCTGATGAATTGGAGCCGCCAAAAGGGAATGAGCTGCCGGGATCTGCAATAAAACGTATGCCGCAATACAATGTGCCTTGTTTTAAAAAGAATGCCAAAGGAACCGCTGTTGAATATGACCGCCAATTAAAAGGACAAATGGACGGGCTAAATAGCATGACAGTAAAACAGTATCTTGAAAATCGCGATGCTTATAAAAAGATTGGCCGAAAAGGAACTGGTAAGGCGCAGAAGGCGGCTAGAGAAAAGTTTAAGAAAAAGTTAATTGACAAATACAAATTAGAGCTCCAAGAAAGTGGAGAGTACTTCGGCGAAGAAGCGGTTAGAAAAGCTGAAGAATTAGCAAAAAGGGACATGAAAACCCTCAATGCTTTACATAACCCTGATATGATTGCAGGGGGGTTAGATGAGGTAGTTGATTTAGGTGACGCTAGTGTTAACCAATCTATTGGCGCACGATGGAATAAAAAAGGTTTTGATGACTCAGGTAAAAAGACTAAGTTAAGTCGTGTTGAGCTAATGGATAATGAGGCAGAGAAAGCACTAAAAGCATTGGGCCCAGATGCAAAATTGAATATGAATCTACATAGGTGCAAATAATGAACAAGTTTTTTGACAATTTTTATAACTTTGGTGGGTTTGGTCCAGCGATAGAAGCGATTCAACCAACAGATGAGCAACTCCAGTATTACCAAGGTATTTTACCTAATAATTTACTAGAGTATTGGAAGGAGTACGGCTTTTGTGGTTGGGGGAGTGGTCGCTTGTGGATGGTCAACCCAAGGGATTATCAAGATATCTTGACTGAATGGTTAAGAGGCACGAAGTTTGAAAAAATGCAAAATAACGGTATAGACAGCTTCCATGTAATTGCACTAGATGCATTCGGTGAGATCTATGTCTGGGGAAAGAATTCAGGGAATAGCATTTCAATAACAAGTAGTTATGGCATGATTTTTCCGACCTTTGATAATGAAAAATATGTTAGTAGAGGTGAAACTAGAAGCCTAGACCTTTTCTTTTCTATAAAAACAACTTCAGAAATTGATTTAGACGATATCAATGATCAGCCTCTTTTTGAACGAGCTGTCGAAAAGCTAGGCCCTCTTGAAAATGGAGAGATCTATGGCTTTGCGCCTGCTCTTGCCCTTGGTGGCGAGCCTAAGCTTGAGAATCTCCAAAAGGTAAAAGCTACAGAACATTTGGCATTCCTAGCTGACCTTGGAGAGAAGCGTGTTATGGCCGATATCGTTACGCTATCTAACCAATTACCCCATAACCAATAGCACCTTTTTAAGTCCTTTAAATACATAGATGTTGCAAGGCTAGGTTCAATCATCCTCCTAGCCTACATTTCTCACCAAATTTCTTCTGCTGCTTTCATTTACATTTTTAATTAGAGAAACGAATCAGTTGCATTAAAAGTTAACCCTAGGACGCATGTTCAAATATTATTGGATGACTTTTTAAGTGATGCCCCTGAGCATGTAAAGAATAATTACCGGGTTGCATTACGAGATGGAAAACCGTATATAACAAGACGAAACCAAACGGTCAGTGACCAATTGCAGTATGTTGACGGCCAAATTGTTTTCGCCTTGAATAGAATTGATACACCTAATAAAGTCTTGCAACGCTTGAAGGTTGACCACAAGTCACTCACTCCAGCGGCAAAACAAAAGCTTAGGACGCTAGAAGCACAAAGAAATCAAGCCATCGCCAAACGCGATGCCGCATTAAAGTCTGGTAATGCAGAGCACCTTAAAGCAGCATATAAAGATATGCGTGCAGCCAGTGAAGAGCTGGGTGAAGAAGCCGCCCGGATCTTCGTAGAACAAAATTACCCAGGAGCAACACCACTGAGATCAAAGTTGCTCACAGATGGTAAGCAAGGACAATTTGACCAATTATATCAAACCGAAGACGGTAGACTCCTAGTTATTGAAGCCAAAGGGGGTAGCGCAACTTGGGGGAGTCGAATGGCCGGAACAAAGCGTGCTCAGCAAGGGTCTAGAGCCTATATGGATTCAATTTTTAAGAATTATGAGAAGAAACTAACAGAATATATAGCTGACCCGAAATATGGTGACCCAAATGAGGCTAAGTTTAACGAGCAGGTTAAAGAATTAAACCGAATGCTCGAACACTATAAAGATATGATTAAAATGGACGGTATTATTGATGACCCAATTGAATATATTGGTGTACAACAAAAAGCTTCTGATGTTGGAATTAAAGGAGCCATTGATGCCACCATATTTGATATTAAAAATATAGAAAAGGGATAGAAAATGATTAAAAATCATTATACGTACGCACAGGCCAGCTATGAAGATAGCCAAGACTCATACAATAGGTTTCCTGACGAATTAACACTCACCGCAATTAGAAATAAACCGCAAAGTGCTTTGTCTACGTTTTTAACAACCAACTTAAGAACATTCCCACTAGAAGCCCTTGAAAACCCAAACAGCAAAAATGCATGGAAATACCTCACGCGTGCACAAGAATTAGGATTGGGAATTTTTCAATCTAACGATAATCCAAGTAAGCCATTTCAACTACACTACGATAACCAAGTTATTGAAGTAGTCGGGGCATTAGACCCTGAAGGCGCTGATATTTTTAATTGGCCAAAGGCTATGTATCTTGCAATAATTACGCGAAATCAAGATGCGATTGATTATCTAATTCAAGTTGATGATTCAGTTTTTAAAGCGGCTAACTATGCTGAGCAATTCACTCCTTTTGATTACGCTCTAGTTGATTTGCTCAAGTCCATTTTTACGCCTGACGCAGACTTAGCCTCGGCAATTGAAAAAGCACTAATTACCAGTAATCCAGACGATTACAAATACGATGAGGCTTATCACTATGCTAGTAGACTCTACTGGCCCGTAGTTTCTGTCATTTTAGGTATATTTACCGATGATGGTGGTGTGGAGTTTAACCAAGCGATTGAAAAAGCGACGCTACTTCATAAAGAATTCTACGATACCAAAGAAGAGAAATTTGAAATTGATGGCGCACTATCCATCCCGCTAATCGCAATGGCTGCATTAGCAAAAGACATTAAAGGCTATGATTTGACCACAGAAAATGGCTATATTCTTCAGTGGCTGGTAAACCCTAATCCACCAAAATGATTAAGGTAAATTAAAAAAAGAAGTCTAATTTGCTAAACCACACACTTTAACAACATGGACGTTACAAGGCTAGGTTCAATCACCTTCCTAGCCTACACTTCTCACCAAATTTCTTCTGCTGCTTTCATGTACATTTTTAATTAGAGAAACCACGGTTGTTAATCTTTAACTACTCTACTGAGATGGTATGCAGTGGTAAGACAAAGCCATAAATAAAGACCCAAGACATATCATAACCATAGTCAAAGTTATCTTAAAAAAATACCGGAGAATCTCTCTCTGCAGCGCTTGCTGTACTGCGGCTTTTTACCCAAAGAAAAGTCGGTAAAGGCGACCCAGTTAAATACCTAAGAGACATCAACTGGCAAGACCTAGGAAAACAATCCGCCACGGAAGTTAAAAACATCGTCAAAGGCCTGCGCGATCCACTTGATGACATGTCTACCAGTTGGCACTACGACCTACTACTCCCAGACGCTGCTATCGAAGGCATGCAAGCCACGGTAAAACGCCTAGACGACGTCACCCCAAAAATCGACCAGCATATGCAACAAGCCGCCCAAGAAATCGGACAGCGAGTTAATAAAGCACTGGATGAATATCAAGGCCAATCACCAATTCGGGGCGTCACCGACAAGCCCACCAAAGCCAAAGCCGATGAGTTGGAACCACCAAAAGGGAATGAGCTGCCGGGGTCTGCTGAAAGTCAAAGAGAAACGTTACTAACATCCGGCCCTAAGAGTGTATTAGCTAAAAGCTTTGCACTATTCAAAGAAAAGACTTCAGAAGTTGGAAAGCTAACCTTTCAGAGCAGGGATATACGAAGGAACAAATTCAAGATGCCGTATACTACGGCTCATTGTTATCAGGAAAAAACCTTTGGGGGGATAACTGGAAAAAGTATCTTGAAGAAATTACAGGAACAAAATATCCTGGCTTACCATCTCATGCACATCACCTAGTGCAGAAAAAAGGCGGTGGTGACTTTGGTGTTGACAATAGAAAGATTCTATCTGATGTTGGTATCAATCCTCTATTGTCAAGGTGTAATTTTACATGGGCCCCAATTAATGTGAAAGGACAACATGGTATAGCTCCTCAAGCTGAGTTAAATAGGCGTCTAAAAGAAGCTGAAGGCAATAAAGATGCTATTATTAGGGTGTTGTCTGAATGGAAGGTTATTTGCGAGAATCGATGATGGGAAGCATAAAAATACAAAAAGATAAATTAATTACTACTTTAACAAGTATCCTTAGCACTGAGGCTGCTTCCCTTGTATCGGCTAATAAAAAGGTGGGATCGATAGCTCTCCACTTAAGTTCTGGATGTGCGGGGTTTGGACTCTCAGCAAATATACTTGAGAATAATACCGCTTCTCAGGATAAACTAACTACTTTAGAAAATTACTATTTATATTCCGTTGATGAGTGGCCGATAATATATTTTAATTATGATTCATTTTTAGAGCTAAATGAAAAAAACGATTTGTTTTTGGAAGAATTGTATGATGAAGGTCTAAGTGATGAGGAAATATTTGAAATATATGAAGACATTTCAACGAAAGCACTTAGTGAAATAAAGAAAGTATTTGATGGGATAATATTTTTTTGCGTTCAGTTTAGTGATGCGAGTGTGAATGAGCTAAATATGATGAAGGTAGTTCATTCAAAGCTGTATGAGCATGAATTTAGAGGGTTTGTTAGATTTATAGATGAACAACTAAGTAGTTAACTTTTGATTTTAAAATTTTTATCTTTTAATTTATAGTTTAGGGCGGCATTCCACTTTGCTCATAGATTAACCAAAGTGTAATTCCGCCCTAAAAACCCACTGTATGGACAAATCACCCCAGCGCAAGCCGCTGAAATGGTACGCAGCGGCAATACCGCACCACTGGTAGAAGCCAATGGCATTGCAACCCAAGCAGGTGATTGGTTGTGGGGCACACTCCAAGGCGACTTTAATCAAAACCCCTCCACGTCACAAATCGTGGTAGGTACCTTGATTTCCATGATACCGATTATCGACCAAGTCATGGATTTACGAGATATCACCGCCAATGTCATGCTACTGACTGACGATGATGAAGCCAACGACACCGACGCTTGGCTTGCCTTTACCCTAACAGGTATTGGCTTAGTGCCAGTTGTGGGCTCAGCAGTCAAAGGCGTGGGCAAGGTTATCTTAAAAAATACTGGAGAATCCCTTTCTGCTGCGCTTGCCGTACTACGCAAGCTCGGCAAAGGCGACCCAGTTAAATACCTAAGAAACATCAACTGGCAAGACCTAGGAAAACAATCCGCTACGGAAGTTAAAAACATCGTCAAAGGCCTGCGCGATTCACTTGATGACATGTCTAGCAGTTGGCACTACGACCTACTGCTTCCAGACGCCGCCATCGAAGGCATGCAAGCCACGGTAAAGCGCCTAGACGACGTCACCCCCAAAATCGACCAGCATATGCAACAAGCCGCCCAAGAAATCGGACAGCGAGTTAATAAAGCACTGGATGAATATCAAGGCCAATCACCAATTCGAGGCGTCACCGACAAGCCCATCAAAGCCAAAGCCGATGAATTGGAACCGCCAAAAGGGAATGAGCTGCCGGGGGGGGGGAGCTGCAGTGAATGAGAAAATTTCCAGCTCAAACTACAAAAAATATACACCTAATATGGTCAATAATCGCAAAATGTATAAAAGCGATCTTGATTTTACGTCAGAAATACCAGCACATATTGATTCAAGTGTTCATAAGAGTATTAGAGCTAAAATTGAAAATGGTTGGTCAAATCTTGATTTAATGAAAAATGGGAATGCTCCGATAGGGAAGGATGGTAAGCAAATAAATTTGCATCACATTTTGGGACAAGAACCGAGCCCAATGGTGGAGCTTCTATCTTCAACTCATAAAAAACACCACAAAGCTTTACACGGTCTAATCGAAGATGGTAAAAGTTTTAGGAATAACTAATCACTCCAATATCAGTATGATAAATTTAAAAAAGAGTACTGGAAATTTAGAGCAAAAGATTTTGAGTAGGAAAGTTATATGAATAAATATAGTGAGTTAATTAAACAACTTGATTTGAGCGAACACGAAACCTTTTGGCAAGGTGCGGCTGACCTGAAAGAAATAGCTCTACTTGAAAAGTTAATTTCGATTAGGCTTCCACCTTCACTAGTGAGTTTTTTAAGAGAGTGTGGCGGCGGGGGAGTGATAGACTCAGAGATCTCTGGCATTGAAGATAATAATGCCAACTTAACGCACGGTGGGACGATATTAGGTGACACTCTAGATTGCAGGGGAGAATTTCAATTACCTAAGCATTTAGTTGTCATTTTTTATAAAGAAAATGAAATCTGTTGGTGCTTAGACTCTAATACCCAAGAGGAAGAATACAAACTGGTTAATTATAACTTATTTAAAAAACAAGTTGACGAGGTAATCTCGGACTCCTTCTTCTCATTCTTTTGTGAATATGTTGAGATTAGAACCTCGTAATTATAATTAAGTCAAAAATACTGAGAGCTGCGCTTAGTAGTCACGGTGGGATCGCCTTTGTAAAAAGACTTTAACACCCAGCTCTTTTCTGATCTAATAACGCCCACATTATCACTATCTACTTGTTAATTATGTCGTTATTTAGCTAACTTTAACTTGTTGAAGATAAGCGTTCTTCCATCAACCAACATCATGCTCTTACTGATGTCTTGTTTCTTATCATTTCGGCGGTTTTATCTAATTGAGAAGGCTGGAAAGATACCGAAATATTTGGGCGCAGTAAACTACCATGGCTCAGGCAGTTTGAAAATGGAGAAATCTATGGCTTTGTGCCAGCTCTTGCCCTTGCTGGCGAACCTAAGCTTGAGAATCTCCAAAAGGTAAAAGCCACGGAACATTTGGCATTCCTAGCTGACCTTGGAGAGAAGCGTGTTATGGCTGATATCGT
Organism: Pseudoalteromonas sp. JC3; assembly: GCF_030291895.1. NCBI lineage: Bacteria > Pseudomonadati > Pseudomonadota > Gammaproteobacteria > Alteromonadales > Pseudoalteromonadaceae > Pseudoalteromonas > Pseudoalteromonas sp. JC3. Next base: position 1,225,523 of record NZ_CP127856.1, read on the forward strand.
TGCGCTATCTAACCAATTAACCCCATAACCAATAGCACTTTTTTAAGTCCTTTAAATACATAAATGTTGCAAGGCTAGGTTCAATCATCCTCCTAGCCTACATTTCTCATCAAATTTCTTCTGTTGCTTTCATGTACATTTTTAATTAGAGAAGCTGAGGTAGCTAACTTTCAACTGCTTTATTGAGATGGAATGCAGTGGTAAGACAAAGCCGTAAATAAAGACCCAAGACATATCATAACCATAGTCAAAGTTATCTTAAAAAAATACCGGAGAATCTCTCTCTGCTGCGCTTGCTGTACTGCGGCTTTTTACCCAAAGAAAAGTCGGTAAAGGCGACCCAGTTAAATACCTAAGAGACATCAACTGGCAAGACCTAGGAAAACAATCCGCCACGGAAGTTAAAAACATCGTCAAAGGCCTGCGCGATCCACTTGATGACATGTCTACCAGTTGGCACTACGACCTACTACTCCCAGACGCTGCTATCGAAGGCATGCAAGCCACGGTTAAACGTCTAGACGACGTCACCCCCAAAATCGACCAGCATATGCAACAAGCCGCCCAAGAAATCGGACAGCGAGTTAATAAAGCACTGGATGAATATCAAGGCCAACAACCAATTCGAGGCGTTACCGACAAGTCCATCAAAGCCAAAGCCGATGAGTTGGAACCACCAAAAGGGAATGAGCTGCCCAGTGGTCAAAACAAGTTGTTAGCAGCTGAAAAACTAGAGATACGAGCTTCCGATTATGCGAGTTTAATTAATTCAAATAAACCTTGGTCTTGGAAAGATTTTCCAGAAGGCGATAAGCTTACTATTAAAGAAAAAAGAGCAATCAAGCAAAAGGCTATTGATAAAGGCTTGGTTCCTAATGTTTCGTTTAAATCTGGAACAAAATACCCTGACGTTGCGTCAGCTGGTTTAATTAAAGCAAAGTTAGAATTGCCAGAAGGACTATGGAAAAAATCAGATTACATTCAATTTAAGTGGCTCGATGAAAAGTTGCCTGTAGGTATGAGAGATGGTAACACTTGGCATCACTCAGAGATTCCTGGTGTTATGGAGTTGGTTCCTTTTGGTCCTCATAATATGATTAACCACCAAGGTGGAAGGTCGAAAGGCCATTGGGCATACAGCAAAAAATAGAGGTTATATATGATCACTAAACGTAATGACTCTTATGAGTTAAATAACTCAAGCATATTTGAATTGGAAAGCTTTTGCAGAGTTAAACTTCCACATTCATTTATCGAGTTTTTCCGCAACAACAATGGCGTTGCTTTTGAAGGGTTAACTTACGACATAGACAATGAGGAGCGGTTGATTGAGCGAACACTTCTTATCACAAACGATTCAAATTTGTCAGACGATATTATGCAATACGAAATAAAAGTGGTGCTCGCTCAGATTGAAGAGCGCCTAACCGACAATGAAGATTTAGTGGGTGCTGAGCTACTTCCTTTTGCTCATGTTTTTGGTGGAGACTTTTTATGTTTAAACTTCAAAGATAGCGTTATTGAGCCGTCAGTTGTACTCTGGGATCATAATGAATCAGATGAATTAAGTCCTGTTTTTGTACTAGTTTCGGATAGTTTTGAAGCTTTTGTTGAACGTCTCTGCTAGGCTGAATTATAGGTAATATAAACGGTTAGTCTGCGTCCCCCTTATTAGCATTGGGTATTAGATGTCGTAATTAAGAAAGGTGCTTGTCAGAAAAGTGAACCAATTTCGGCGGAAAACCGCACTGTTCAGACCGGTTGTTTATAACTTTGTAAAACACACTGGTCGTGAAGATTCGATACGTCGCAAATATGTACGAACCTCAATTGACGATGAACTTGAGGCAGAGCTGACCTTCAGTGTTAATGGTAGTTAACACTGTATGCTCTCACCCTGGGATCGAGAGCTCCAAACTCGAAAAGATCTACAATCAATTGCAAAAAATAATAAAAAGATCTGAAAGTCTAGATCCTTAAAAACAATATCAGAAAGTGGGTTGAAGGTGGTTATATTTCATTGCCCAAGGGATTTCATAAATAAGGCGCACTAAAATGACCAAAGAGGAATGCCTAGAAGAAGACGACTATTATACTCAAGGGTTTGAAAAAGAAGGTGTCGTTTCTATATGGCTTGGAGTTGAAGCTGCGGATGAATCTATAGAAGTTGATGTTCTACAAGATCTGTGTGGCGTTGGTTATTATGACTTAGCAAATCAAGAATCTGAGTATATAGAATCAGGAATTGTCGATATTGCAGAACTTTTTACAGAAATATCTTATGCAAGTTCCTTTGAAAAAAGTGCCATAGACTCTGCTAAGTCAATCGGTATTACCAAAGCAAGGTGGCTTATTTGTCAGTTTGATTTTGATTATGACCCTAAAAAAATAACACGCTCTGTTCAAAGTGACCCTGTTTTTATCGGTTCATTTGCTTATGAGGAAGATGATTAGAATCTCAAGTGGATGTGAATCCATATCTATTTATTAAAAATAACGTGAGTATTTTCTAAGTAAGTTAACTTATCATTAAAAATATTTTTATTAGTCATGATTAACGAAGTAGTAATAGTAGTTATACGCTATCAAAGTAAAATTCGCTGGTTTAAGGGTGAACGAGAGTTATGGATATTAGATTTGGTAAAACTAAGAGACGCTTTTATAGAAAATGGATCTCAAGTTCCAGAGCTTGACGACTCTGATAGGTTTGGCCTCCATACTTTAGATGAAAATAATGTAGAAACTTTTCTGGATAAAATTCAAGGTAATGAAATAAGTTGCAGCGAACTAAGTAAGAGACTGGCATCTAGGTTCCCATCAGCTAGATCTTGGTGGGATGTTGCTGATTTATTCCCTATCATGTTTATCGACTTTGATGCTAAAAGTGTAGCCGCATTTTATCATGAGGGCGTGCAAATGGAAAAGTACATACCACAACATTGGAACGGTGAATTTATAGATTTTGCAAATGAGTACCCAGAGAATATTTTTCCTGATGATGACAAGTTCTGGGTAAAAGGCGATTCTGACTTACTTAAAGTTCTAAATGAACGAGCTAGAAAGCAATGATATTATTCGAAAGCTGTGTTCGCTGATTTTCGGCGAATATTAGTACAACACATCTAAGATAAAAGCTTTTATTAAATAGTCAGGATCACCAGCTCAACTCATAACTTCTTAGCGCTTCGCGTGTCCGAGTTAATTGAAAATACTAACATCGTTTCACTACCTTCAAAATCAGAGGCTGTAGGGGTTATTCAAAGCCACCAATAGAGGCCCAAGACATGTCACAACCATAGACAAGGTTATCTTAAAAAATACCGGAGAATCACTCTCCGCTGCGCTTGCCGTACTACGCAAGCTCGGCAAAGGCGACCCAGTTAAATACCTAAGAGACATCAACTGGCAAGACCTAGGAAAACAATCCGCCACGGAAGTTAAAAACATCGTCAAAGGCCTGCGCGATTCACTTGATGAAATGTCTAGCAGTTGGCACTACGACCTACTGCTTCCAGACGCCGCTATCGAAGGCATGCAAGCCACGGTTAAACGCCTAGACGAGGTCACCCCCAAAATCGACCAGCATATGCAACAAGCCGCCCAAGAAATCGGACAGCGAGTTAATAAAGCACTGGATGAATATCAAGGCCAACCACCAATTCGAGGCGTCACCGACAAGCCCACCAAAGCCAAAGCAGATGAATTGGAGCCGCCAAAAGGAAATGAGTTGCCGGGGGCTGCAATAAAACGTATGCCGCAACATAAAGTAGCTTGCTTTAAGAAGAACGATAAAGGCACTGTACAAGAATACGACCGACAGTTAGAAGGCCAAATGAAAGGGCTTAATAACATGACAGTAAAAGAATACCTTGATAATCGCGACGCTTTTAAAAAGATTGGACGAAAAGGAACTGGGAAAGCACAAAAGAAAGCAAGAGAAGACTTTAAGAACGAACTTATTTTAAAGTACGAGGAAAAGCTTATTAATAGCGGTGAGTATTTTGGAGATGAAGCCATCAAGCAAGCCAAGCAGCTCGCGAGTAAAGATATGAAAACCCTTCATGCGCTACATAACCCTGATATGATAGCGGGCGGATTAGATGAGGTCGTTGAATTAGGGGATGCAAGTGTGAACCAATCTATTGGCGCGCAATGGAATAATAACGGCTTTGACGACAACGGTATGAAGACTACATCGAGTCGAGTTGAAATAATGGATATTGAGGCAAAAAAGGCACTCTCTACACTTGGTCCCGATACAAAGTTAAATATGAACCTACATAGGTGCAAATAATGAATAAGTTTTTTGACAATTTTTATAACTATAAAGGTTTTGGGCCGGCTACCCACTCAATTGAAACCTCACAGGAGGTTTTGGACTTTTATCATGATAAATTACCCAAAAAATTACTCGACTACTGGCTAGAGTATGGCTTTTCCAGTTGGGGGAAAGGCATATTCTGGACCGTAAATCCAAAAGAGTATGAAGAAGCTTTAGCGTATTGGTTGCGCGGTACTGAGTTCGAAGAGAGACAATTACGAGGGGTTGATAAGTACCACGTAATCGCAATTGGAGCTTTTGGTCGAATGTTTATTTGGGGGGAAACATCGGGTCAAAGTATTAAAATCAACCCAGGTTATGCAATGATTTTACCTACCAACAAAACTGAAGACCTTAATAAGTTTGGCTCTGAACGATGTATAGAGTTATTTTTTGCTACGATGTCAAAGGACCTTGTTGATGAGAAAGACCTTGATGATAGGCTTTTATTTGAACGAGCTTTGGAGAAGTTAGGTCCTCTAGAAAATGGAGAAATCTATGGCTTTGTGCCAGCTCTTGCCCTTGGTGGCGAACCTAAGCTTGAGAATCTTCAAAAGGTAAAAGCCACGGAACATTTAGCTTTCTTAGCAGACCTTGGAGAGAAGCGTGTTATGGCCGATATCGTTGCGCTATCTAACCAATTACCCCATAACCAATAGCACTTTTTTAAGTCCTTTAAATACATAGATGTTGCAAGGCTAGGTTCGATCATCTTCCTAGCCTACACTCCTCACCAAATTTCTTTTGCTGCTTTCGTTTTAAAAATGACGCACTATGAAACAATAAACGTCGATTGGCCAATTCCCGAAGGTTTGGTTTATCCTAAGTGAGATGATGATGAGCGTACTAATCAATTTGATCGAACAGAAAAACAAAATAGAAGAATCGCAATACCAAGAAGGTTTTTTACTTCCTCCTGCAACTGAGAAACAACTTATAAAGCTGCAAGAAAACTCATTAAGATTGTTTAAGAGGAAAATATCAGACCAGTTTATAGAATTATTAAAAATTTCAAATGGTTTTTCTGTAAATGGTTTAAACGTGTATGGTGCAAACACCATCGAAAGTCCAATTTATCTACCAGGTATAATTGAAGCCAATGAATCATTTTATGAAGAGTACTCCCTGAAGCAATTTATTGCATATGCTGATGAAAACATGAGTCGTGTAGTTTTCAATTTGAACACCCGACTCTATGCTGTCATAGATAGAGTTACTTGGGAAATAATTGATGAGTATGAAACGTTTGAAGAAGCGTTACTTGCATTAATTGAGGAGAGTTGTGTGTTTGAATAATGTGTACCAGCTCAGGATTTGAATAAGTCTTAATTTGATCTGTCAGATTCGAATAATAAAACTCAATCAAATCTGACAGTCGCATATGTGCCAACAACTGCCGCTCTATAGCTCTTAATATCTCAAATCTAATTGTGATAGCGGACGCTCAAACCAAACTTTTTTGGATATAGCAATTTTTAGCCAATCGGAAGCCTAGAGGAAGCTTTTAGTTCTCGCAGTGATAAGCTTGAACGAATAGACGAAACCCCTGGTAATTTACGTAAGGTATTATCGATGAACTGGCTATAGTCATCCAAATCTTTTGCAACAACCTGTAATAGGAAATCAGCGTCACCTGTTGTATTGTGGCAAGAAAGTACCTGATCGCAATTTTGGATAACTGCTTCAAAAGTGGTGGTTGTTTGACTGTCATGCTCTGTGCAAGTGAGCTGTACGAAGGCCAATACACCAAACCCTAGCTTACGTCTGTCTAAATTGGCTTGGTAACTTTCGATATATCCTTCCTCCTCTAAACGCTTTAACCTTCGCCAACAGGGGGACTCACTCATCGCCAGTTCGTTGGCTAACTTCGCATTCGTCAAGCGACCATCTCTTTGCATATGCCACAAAATATCATTGTCTATCTTGGTTAGCTTACTCATAGGGAGACTCTTTCTTTAAGTGGGTTATATATGAAAGAGTATTTCCTTATTTGGCAGCCTTCAAGTTAATTTAGCAAGGTAATTTCAGTTTTAACTCGTAGTATAGTCCGAGGTAACAAACTCGATACATAAGGCGGTTGGTGATGAAAGCAGTTGTTTACGAAAAATTTGGTCAAGCACCAAAAGTAATGAATGTTAAAGAGCCGGAATTGGCTGATGATGGCGTTATTATCAATGTTAGAGCTACAGGCGTGTGCCGCAGTGATTGGCATGGCTGGAAAGGTCATGACTCAGGTATTGAGTTGCCTCATGTGCCGGGACATGAATTTGCTGGCGTGGTAGAAGCGGTTGGCAAAAATGTTCGTCACTTTAAGGTGGGTGAACGTGTAACTGTGCCGTTTGTAAATGGTTGTGGAAGTTGTCCGGATTGTCATTCTGGTAACCAACAGGTTTGTTCAACCCAAACGCAACCAGGTTTTACTCATTGGGGGTCGTTTGCCGAATATGTACCGATTAATAATGCCGATACAAATTTAGTTCACTTACCTGACGATATGGATTTTGCTACAGCAGCAAGTCTTGGTTGTCGATTTGTAACTTCATTTAGAGCCGTGGTCGACCAAGGTAAAGTGAAAGCTGGGCAGTGGGTTGCTGTTCATGGCTGTGGGGGCGTTGGATTATCTGCCATCATGATCGCCAATTCCATTGGTGCAAATGTTATTGCCGTCGATATTGCTGAAGATAAACTTACGCTTGCTCGCTCTTTAGGCGCCGTTGCCGTCATTAACGCAAGTAAGGTTGACGATGTTGCTGAAGCAATTATGTCACTTACCCGAGGTGGCGCTCATGTCTCGCTAGATGCACTTGGCCACAGTGTGACTTGTGTCAATTCAATCAAATGCCTGCGCAGCTTAGGTAAACACGTCCAAGTAGGCTTGCTGCTGGGGGATCAAGCAGCTCCCAATATCCCTATGAGCAAGGTAATTGCTCAAGAGCTAGAAATCATTGGAAGTCATGGTATGCAAGCTTTCCGTTATCAAGACATGTTGGCAATGATGCTTTCTGGGAAACTGGCACCTGAAAAACTAATAGGTCAGCGCATTAATCTTGAGCAATCGATCGATGCTTTAACCACCATGGATTCATCTTCTGTACCTGGCGTAACTGTTGTTACTGAGTTTTAAGTGGCAATGTGAATAATTTAACTGCTTGAATCAGGTTGATTTCATTAATTTGGAAAACATGGCAACCAGTATGAACACAGGTTTAATGGCTCATGGTGTTATTGCCATTAATATTGTTATTTCCAAATGTTCTGATAAGAAACGTTAGCTTCTACAACCACAGCTTGTTTTAGCGACAATAACGACTTCAGTTAACTTTTAAGGTGATGTTAGTAACTTGGCTGAATGTCTGCTTTGTGGAAGTGAGCCAATGACACCAAATAACTGCGACCGTCTCAAATTCGCTCGAAACTGTCTGTCAGATAAAGTCAAAACCTATTCATCGAAACTGTAAGATCAGATATGAGCCACTACACAGGATTACATGAAAAGTTACCCGCTTTCAATCGGTGACTGCCAGTCTACGTGTTAAGCGGGTAAATTGAGAAGCTCTGTAGTGCTTCTTATCAATGCCCGAGTTGATCGAGTAAGTCCATTACTTCAACGCTGGCATGTTCCATTTGGTTAAGCTGTTTTACTGCGCCTTGAGAATCGCCTGCTTTAAACTTTTTCATTGCTTCTACACCAGCTCTATGGACTTCTTTATGCGGAGCTTCTAGGCGTTTAAACGCGTTGTGACCGCCAAACTTTTGGGCGCCATCGCCACTAAACCACTTGCCTAAGCGGCACATCGTATGATCGGCAAAGTCGCTGATATTTTTATGGCTATTGCCAATAATAACGTTGTATACGTCTCCTTTCCATACGACATGATCGAGCTTTACTGTCTGGATAAAGGTTTGAGTGGTAGAAACCAAAATGGTGTCTTTCATTGAATCACAACAACTTACAATCCCTTCGTATTCATCGTTTAAGTGTCCAATACTGTCAGACAGCGTGATATTAGACGCTTGAATTTCTTCCACAGCACTCACGGTTGTGTGAGTCGTATCGATGATCTTCTTGACCAGATCGGAGACTTCGTTGGCGGACTCATTGGTATTGGTTGCCAGTGCACGTACCTCATCGGCGACAACAGAAAAGCCACGGCCAGCTTCACCCGCTCGGGCTGCTTCAATAGCAGCATTAAGCGCTAGCAGATTCGTTTGATCTGAAATTTTTGAAATCGTCGTAACAAAGGTATTAATGCTATCTGCCATCTGCGATAGGCCAGAAATATTGGTGGTCATTCTATCCATATTACCGCCGAGCTGCTCCATTCCCGTGAGTATTTTACGCAATGCGGTTTCAGATTTAGAAAAGGCGGAGTTTACTTGCTCAATTGAATGGCTTTCTTCTTCAATACTCATAAAGCTCGCAAGAACGGTTTCGCGGATCCCTTGCACTTGGCTTAACCCAGTCAATGCACACTGCAGTAGTTGATTGTCAGTATTATCATTGAGCGCAGCTTGTGAGCTTACAACTTCTTGTTTTAATGATTCATTTTCAGCAACTAATTGCGCATTCGCATGTTTTAAACTGGCAATCTCTTGTTGCGCGGCTAATAAGGCTTGTTGGGTTTCATTGTTTGTAAATAGTTTTGCAAACACGTTATTTTCCCTTGTAACTTGATATTAACGCAAGCTTAGCAATCATTGGAAAATAGTGCTACTTCTTTAGCTTTTAAAAAAGCTATAAATTTAGAGAAGTTAGCGTAGAATTGTGATTGGATTTTGGTGCGCTGAGCGTCATTGAAATTTAACCAATAAAACAATGCTAAGTGTTATCCTCGAGCACTAGATCTGAGTGATTTACCGCGCTTATCGCCATACATATGCTCATCGGCTTCGTGGATGATGAGATCAGCTTGTTTAGCTGGGTCAACTTTGACCATTCCAATACTGACGTTAATTTTGTAATCGTGTAATCCCTTTAATAATGCCGCTCTTACTTCGTCTGTATCCGGAAGCACTGCATTAATATAGGCAATAAATTCGTCTCCCCCGATACGAAAGCTGTAATCTAAGCCAAAGTAATCTTTCATATTCTGCGTAAACTTAATCAAAACCTCGTCGCCAATATGATGGCCATAGTTGTCATTCACTTGCTTAAAATTATCTAAATCGAGGTAGAGTAGCCATTGATCATCAAAGCGATGTGTTTGCAAGCCTTCAAAACATGCGCGACGACTACCCACGCCTGTCATCGCATCATGGTCAGCTTCATACCGCATCCGCTCCTCTAACAATCTTCTTCTCTCTACTTCTTTTTTTAGCTCTGTAATGCTGGCTCTTTTATTGGTGATCATGCAGTAAAAACCAAAGCTGATGAGTAAAAAGCCGATATTTTTCAAAGAAGTGTCAAAGTTAAGTAAGGGAATGGAAAAGCCGTCGGTGAAATTATCAATAATATCAAGGAGTAGGCCCGCACAATACACAAGTAGGGCAATGCGTAAGAACGAATTTGCGATTTCTCTGGTGATCAAATTGAACAAAGTGAAAGAAATGCCGAACCAGAACAACTCTTCGTAGCTCTCGTATTCGTAGTGACCAATATAGTACATGTAGCCACCAAAAAAGATGATGGCTATCCATATTACTAAGGGTGGTAACGCGCGTTTGATCAAAATACTTTGGCTTCTGGTGCTTCAGTTATCTTTAGTTATAGTTAATTGAGCTTCAGAAGCAAGCCACTTATGCGTTTAACTCAAGTGCTTGAGCAATCATAAATAGATGACTAACAAAAACGAGAGAAGTCAGCACCGTTCGCATTTTTTGATAGTCTTTATGATAGTCACTCCAGCGGGATGAACTGCGTTCTATAAAATATACGAGCCAATATGCGATAGCGAGATAGAGAAGCAACCATTGTGGTGCTGCAATACTAAGTAAGGGGTAAGGGATCACGACAATCACGGCCAGTATCGCTTGTTTGTAGGTTTGCTCACCTGCACGCCATAAACTTCCGGCCATAAAAGCTAGAATCCCCAGACTATAAAACTGAAAAGCATGAAGCACGTCACTCGATACACCTGTCATTAGCGTCCACGCGATACAAGTCAAAAAGGGAATGAAGCCAAAGTAACCAAGTTGAATATGATTGAAGTACGGGTGCATAGTCACGCTCTGCTGTAGTTAATTGCTGGGATCATACCGTAATTATCTTATTTTTATACTCTTATGCTGAATTAGTTGATCACTTATAAGAGAGCTATCAGTTTTTCCGATTACAGTGATTCAAACAATCCATTTTATTTAATCAGCACTTCCCCTTATCTTTGTACTCAAGCCAAGGCGAACAGTAATCGCCAACATTATTTAAACTAAACAACAGTGAGGAAAGCGATGAGCACTTCATTAATCAATACTAAAATTCAACCATTCAACGCAACTGCATACCATGGTGGCGACTTCGTAGAAGTTTCTGAGCAAGACCTACTAGGTAAATGGTCAATCGTATTCTTTTACCCTGCGGATTTCACATTTGTATGTCCAACGGAGCTTGGTGACTTAGCTGACTACTACGCACAGCTACAAGAAATGGGTGTAGAAGTTTACTCTGTATCGACAGACACGCACTTCACGCATAAAGCATGGCACGATGCGTCAGACACCATTAAGAAAATCCAATTCCCAATGATTGGTGACCCAACAGGCCGTATTACTCGTAACTTCGGTGTGATGATCGAAGAAGAAGGTCTGGCACTTCGCGGTACTTTTGTTATCAACCCAGAGGGCGAAATCAAAGTTATCGAAACGCATGACCTAGGTATTGGTCGCAGTGCTAAAGAGCTAGTACGTAAAGTACAAGCTGCTCAATACATCGCATCTCACGATGGTGAAGTCTGTCCAGCTTCTTGGCAGCCAGGTGAAGAAACACTAGCGCCTTCACTAGACCTAGTTGGCAAAATCTAATTTGTCAGGGGAGTGCAGCATGCACTCCCATCTCAACCATCTAGATGAATCAAATTCATCGTTTTTGCGAATTTTTACTGTAGTTTCTGCAGAGGGTTACCTTATATGTTAGACAACCAAATTAAAACTCAACTACAAAGCCATTTTAGCTCTCTACAACGTCCGATTGAACTCGTCATTACCGTTGATGACAGTAAAAAATCGCAAGAGCTAAAAGGGTTAGCACAAGACTTAGCGTCATTGAGCGACAAAATTACTTTATCTGAATCAATTGAAGGTGAACGTATCCCACAAATGGTGGTGCGTGGTGTTGAAGCAAAGAGCGAAATTACGTTTGCTGGTGTTCCTATGGGACATGAGTTTACCAGTTTGGTACTTGCATTATTGCATTCAGGCGGTCATGCAACTAAAGCATCGGCAGACGATCTCGAACTGATCACAAATATAGATAACGCATTGAACTTTGAGGTTTACATCTCACTGAGTTGCCAAACTTGTCCGCAAGTAGTGCAGGCTTTGAATCTCATGGCGGCTGTTAACCCAAATATTACCACCACCATGATTGATGGTGCTTTGTTCCAAGAAGAAGTGGAGTCACGCAACATCATGGCCGTGCCAACCGTGTACTTAAATGGTGAGCAATTTAGCCAAGGCGCAGTGAGCTTAAGCGATATTTTATTAAAACTTGATAGTAAAGCTGGTGAAAAACAAGCGGCCTTACTTAACGAGAAAGACGTGTTTGATGTGCTCGTTGTAGGTGGCGGCCCTGCTGGTGCTTCAGCTGCAATCTATGCTGCTCGTAAAGGGTTAAATACAGGGGTAGTTGCGGAGCGTTTTGGCGGCCAAGTTGCCGATACTTTGGGTATTGAGAACTTTATTTCAGTGCAAAAAACTGAAGGCCCTAAGCTGGTTGCACAGTTAGAAGAGCATGTTAACCAGTATGGCGTTGATGTGATGAAGAACCAGCGTGCAGCGGCAATTAACAAAGGCGAAACCATTGATATCACGCTTGAAAGCGGTGCGGTATTAAGGGCCAAATCTTTAGTATTGGCTACAGGTGCACGATGGAGAAGCATGAATGTACCCGGCGAAACCGAGTACAAGGGTAGAGGCGTAGCATATTGTCCACATTGCGATGGTCCGTTATTTAAGGGGAAACCTGTCGCGGTTATTGGTGGCGGTAACTCGGGTATTGAAGCAGCTATCGACTTGGCAAATATTGTTGAACACGTCACGGTATTAGAATTTGCCGATACGCTTAGAGCTGACGAAGTGCTGATCAAAAAGGCGAAAAGTCTTGCTAACGTTACCATTATTAAAAACGCACAAACCACTGAAGTAGTTGGAGATGGTAGTAAAGTAACGGGTCTTAATTACATAGACAGAGTCAGCGGTGACGCTCATTCGTTGGCACTGGCTGGCATTTTTGTACAAATTGGGCTTGTACCAAATACTGAATGGTTAAAGTCGAGTGAAGTTGCTCTTAGCCGCTTTGGTGAAATCGAAATTGACAGCAAAGGTGCGACAAGTTTAGCTGGCGTTTACGCCGCAGGCGATGCAACCACCACACCGTTTAAGCAAATTATCATTGCGATGGGTGGTGGGGCGACAGCAAGCTTAGGCGCTTTTGATTACCTAATTCGGCTAGGACAAGACGACGAGCAAGCTGCTTAACTTATCGCATTACTGGAAAGAATCATTGCAACAATACACCCATGCAATGCTCCCAAGCCACACTCTAGCAGTGTGGCTTTTTTTGCTTAGATTTCGAAGATTCATCGCTGCGTAAAGCAGCTCCTACTCCAAAGTGTAGAGTGCCCTGTGGGAGGAGGCTTACCCGCCGAGCAGTTACTAGCTTAGCTAATAGGATTTTGGTTGAATAAGAAACACAAGATCGCTGCGTAAAGCAGCTCCTACTCTAACGTGTAGAGTGCCCTGTGGGAGACGGTTTACCCGGCGAGAGGTTACTAGCCTAGCAGAGTGACTTATCTTCCACACAAGATCGCTGTGTAAAACAGTTCCTTCAGTCCTACTCGCTACCAACGCGTTGTAATGGCGCTGCCGATATAAACTGCTCAAAATGTTCACACCAAATAATAGCACTCTGAAACTGGGCCAGATCGACTTGGCGATATTTACGCTGCACGAATTGTGAAAATTGGTTAATGTTGGCAATTTCCACCATGGTGTGCTTTTGCGCTTTAAAGTCGGCTTCTGTCTCAATAAATGTTTTGGCGAGGTAAAGCCGATAATCAGGCCCTGGGGCTATTTCACCCACAAATGCAATATGATTATCCGTAAAATAAATTTCACCAGTGGCGTAGTGTAATGCGTCTGAATCTTTAAGCTCCTTCTTGAATTGGCCTTTGTATGTTGCGGCTTTACTGATCGCCAGTATTTCTGTGTGGCTAGCCGCCGGAGGTTGCGTCATTATAGGTAGAGTGTACACACCCATAATAAACCCTGTGATAAACACCACAATGAGCAATAGTAACGTAAATAGCGTCCGCAAAATCATTTCCAAGTGAGCAGCAAAGTCAAAGTATAGCCAAATTATAAGGCTCTAGTAGAAAAATTGACTGCTTAAAAAGGGTTGTTTTTAATTTTTTTGATAAGAATAAAGTGTTTTTATTAAATGTAATCTAGTACCCAATGTAGATAAAACTTTACACATAGTAGCTCCTTCTGATTGTTAATTATTAGGGAATAGAGTATTTCAATTGTTTTGGTTATTGTAATAGTCAAAGTAAACAGGTGTTTAGGCCAAAATTATGGTGTAAAGGTATTTTTAACTTAACCATAAAGTACTGAATGTAATTAATAATCTCAGCTATTGTTATTGATTTGTGCTTGAGTAAAATGCCTCGAATTCGAGTTGATTCTTACAATAAAATTAACTTGGATACTTTTCTATTACAAAAAATGAAGGCGAGCATGCCATGGACGTGCAAGAACTTATCAGTTGTTAAAAAATGACAGCGTTGTTTTTTACTGTCGAAACACAGTAGCGCGAACAAGATAAGTTGTGTTTATCAACGTGCGAAACCTAGGTGCACAGAACAAGGTTGAATTTCGTGTGGCAAGCATCGATAGACTCTCGCTCATTCTAATCTTAATCGAAGTGGCGGCGGCTACTTCTCTAAAACGAGTAGAAGAAAATGAAAAACTCAATGTTAACAGTCAGTATTGGCATGGCACTTGGTATGGCAGCATCGAACGCATTTGCACATGGTTATATGGATAGTCCAAAGGCAAGACAAGCAATTTGTGAAGAACAGGGGGGATTTTGGTGGCCAAAAGATGGAAGCAATATCCCGAACGCGGCATGTCGAGCAGCTTACCTAGCGTCTGAACATATGCAGTTTGTTCAAAAGCATGAGTTTGCAGCGAATGTTCCCGATTATTTTAATTTGCAAGCTGTACAGGCTGCTGTTCCTGACGGACAACTTTGTGCGGGTGGCGATAGAAATAAAGCGGGCATGAATATCGCGTCGAGTGAGTGGCAAAGGACCGCGATAACGCCAAATGCTCAAAACCAAATTAAAGTGAGATTTCGTGCAACAACGCCTCACAACCCTAGCTTTTGGCAGTTTTATCTCACCAAACCGGAGGCGGATATTCAGTCAACGCCCCTAGCGTGGCAAGATTTAGAGCTAGTGCAAGAGTATGGCAATGTTGACTTCTTCGTTGCGCCAGATGGTAAACGCTATTATGAAATGCAGGTCGCGGTGCCGAGTAAATTTAGCGGAGATGCTATCTTGTATACGCGTTGGCAGCGTGATGATGTTGTAGGTGAAGGCTTTTACAATTGTAGCGACGTCACTATAGTGCGTGATATTACACCGACTGAGCCGGTAAGTTGGACGCCTGCTGGATTTTTAATTAAACCTGGCCAACAAGCCAATGTAGGCGATACGGTATGGCTACGTGTGTTTGATGGTGATGGCCAAGAATTGGTACAAGAAAAACTGTCGATAACACAAAGCAATATCACTCATTGGACTGCGCAACTTGCTAGCACACTAAATAATAATCATGCGAATACGCTGCAAATTGGCGTACAACAAAGTGACGGCAATATTGTATTTGATGCTGCGCAACTCGCTGCTAATCAGCTGTTTGTAAGTTTTCCCCAGTACACTTTTAACCTTTCAATTCTAGCTAAGCCACAAAACCGCGCCCCTGTGGTTCATACCCCTGCCGATATCACGCTAAAAGAAGTCTCAAGCACATCACTTCATGTTCATGCGTTTGATGATGACAAAGATCCGCTTACCTTTGCATGGCAGATCCCATCGCCACTGAGCTACAGCGGTAGCGGTGCAACTATCACGTTGACTGCGCCTGAGGTCCAGCAAAATACCGACTATCAAGGGCAAGTCACCGTTTCTGATGGCACATTTGAGAAAACTGTTAGCTTTACCATCACAGTGACTAACCAAACCGCACCACCAAGTGGTGACACATGGCGTGCCGATCAAGTTTATACCGCTGGCGATACCGCAGTGTATCAGGGCAAAAGCTATCGCGCTAAATGGTGGGTAAAAGGCCAAAAGCCCGATCAAAGTGATGCGTGGGAGCTGGTAGATAAGTCTGATGGCAGTAACTCATGGAGTGCTAATAAGGCATACACTGGCGGCGACAAAGTGAGTTATCTAGGCGTTGAATATCAGGCGCGCTGGTGGACGCGCGGTCAGCAACCTGGCACTGACTCAGTGTGGCGTAAGCTTTAATGTAAAGCACCTCTAACAAAGCACTGGCAGATATCGCTGCCAGTGAGATCAAGTTTTCAATGAGTTACATCATCTAACACTGAGCAAAATGTTACATCAGCTGTTGTGGTTTGATTTCAATATTAGCACTATCAGAGCTTACCCATACTTCGCCATCTTGAATGGTAATAGTGAGCTTGATACTACGATCTGCTAACTGAGCTAAAGCCTGAGTCGCACTATAATCCAAGCTGAAAATACTCAGGTTTTTAAAGTCGTATAATTTCGGCTGGTGTTTTTGCCACCAAATCGCCTGATTATTTTCGCCATAAGTATAGAGGACCACTTGCTTTGATTTATTACACGCTTTCTTAAGGCGCTTTTCGTCAGGCAGTCCTAGTTCAATCCAAAGCTCAATCTCTTCGCTGTAATTCTTAACCCATAGTTCAGGTTCATCATCAGCGCATAAGCCTTTAGTAAACTCAAGTCCCTCACACGCATTCAGTGCATAGGCAAGTAAACGGATCATTAACCGTTGTTCGTTTTCAGAAGGGTGTTGAGCTAGCGTTAAATTAAAGTCTTGGTAAACATGTCTGTCCATATCACTGAGTGATAGTTGGGCTTTAATGATGGTGGATTTGAGCGCCATAAATTTGCTTAAAAAATTTTTGCGCTAGTATAGCGGGTTGAAATAACAATTTACAGAAGGCTATTGTGGAAATAAACACAGCCTCGCAATGAGGCTGTGTTTATTTGAATTGCTTAGCGTTTTAGCTCTTAATTACAATTGCTCGATATATTCCAAAGATTGGGTAATGACTCTTTTAGTTTGCCTATTTGAGCACAGTCGATGTCTGGATTTCCCCATATGCTTAGGTATCGTAGATTGGTCAAACCGAATAGCGGTGACAGATCTGAAATGTTGCTATTGTCCAACTCTAAGCGGGTAAGTTCGGTGTAATCTTTAAGTGAACCATAGTTTGTCAGCTTGGTATTATCCAAGTCCAAATAAGTTAAGGTAGTAGGCAAGCCAAAAAGCGCGAAGTCATATACGGTTTGGCTATTTGTATTTAACTCAAAGGAGATCAATGATTGAGGCAGTGTAGCTTTAGCTGTTAGTTCACCCGTGAGTCTATAGATATCTAGACTCCGTAAAGTGTGGAGTTGAGCTAAGCTAGGATCACGTAACAACGAACTGTCAACTGAGCCACTTAGTGTTAAAGTCTCAATTCCTTCAAACTGTGTAATTCCATTTAATGATTCAATTGCTGAGCCATCGCAAGAGAGTGAGTTAACACTGCCAGCATCTTGATACCTTCGGTCTAGCATACACTCTTTAAGTGCCGCATCTGTAATTAAGCTCAAATTGACCGGCTTTATAATACAGTAAGAGTCAGAAAGATTTGTTGTTACACCATCGAGAGATTTTAATAGCTCCTGATCATCACAATAAATGGCACTACTTTGTATTTCAAGTCTTTCCAGAGTGTTTAAACTGGCAAGCATATCTGCTCTAAAAAACGTAGAAAAGTTGCTTAGTGTTAATGACTTCAACTTGGTTAATGATGCGATGTCAGAGATGTCAGCCGCTAGAGAATAGTTAATAGAGAGAGTTTCTAAGTTTTCAAATTGAGATACATGGGTGATATCTTCTAGTTCAGTAAAGCCGCTGACCTTTAACGATTTCAGGCTCGTGTTTACACCTAAAGAGTCTAGTGTTGTGATTTTGGTTTCGTTACTATAATGGTATTCTTTTAATAACTCGGCTGATTCGAGCGCAGGAAAGTTAGTCAAGTTCACCATGTTTGAATATCGGTTACTTTTTACGTTTAATGTCTTTAAGTTCGGTAAAGTTGCCTCAGTTGAAGCCTCAAATAAACTAACCTCTAGGTTAAGTGTTTCTAATGCTTGCATTTTACTTAACGTATCTAGTGCAAAGTTTGAGTAATCGTTGTAGACGGTGAGGTCGCGCATATTTTCAAGCTCAGATAATGCGCTAAAATCTGTGCTATTATCCAATTCACGAATGTACAATTCGGTTAGGTTTGGTGTGAAACTTAGCCAACCTAGATCATTAACGCTGCGTAACTGATTGAGCTTCAATGATGTTAACTTCGGCATCATTTGCAAAAACCTAAGAGAAGAAAGGTTTAACCACTCCAAAGACAAGGATTGTAGTTCCGTAAAAGTTGATAGCTTGCTGACATTATCTACGGTTAAATTGTTTAATGACAAAGAGGTCAGCTTCGTATTACCACTGATGTCCGCGATATCAAACTCAGCATTACTATAATAACTACGAAGACCTAGTTTTTCCAACTCACTAAACTTTTCTAAGAATGAGAAATCTTCAATCTGCGTTCCGTTGAGTTCAAGTGTTGTCAGATTTGTTTTAGCTTCTATTGCCGTTGAGTCAGCGGCTTCGATAATATTAAGTGTTAATGCTGTGAGGTTAGGTATAGAGTTTAAAAATGACAGCGAGCTCAGATCTTGTATATATGTCAAAGATAAACTTTGCAAGTTACTAAAGCGTTTTAGAGTATTTTTATCATCAATGTTTAGAGTACTTAGAGCCAAACGAGTGAGCTTATCACTTGGAAGTTGACTAAGCTGTATAGTTTCATATTGGTTACTTTCGTTGTCTATTTCAAGCGTATGAAGCTGTGCAAAGCCTGATAAATCTAACAAAGAAAAATCTAGGCGCTTACTATAATTGTTACTTTCTTGGGCTTCAACAATAGACAACGACTCAAGTTTATTGAGCTTACTAATTTGTTCTAAATGTGCATCATTATTTGAGCTGTTCTGGGCTGCGGCAAACGCGTTATCGAGCTTTAACGCGGTGAGCGTAGAAATTTGAGCTAACTCTTCGAGATTATCCAATTCTGCGTTTTTAATAGACACCGTAGATAAACCACTAATACCAGAGAGCCCCGCTAATGTTGCAATTGGGTAGTCTGTGCATTCAACAACCGAAATACCTACGTCTTGATGTGTATCTGATAAACATTGCGCTAGCGCTGCGTCTGAAATCGTTAAGCTTGAAAGTGGAGCGTAAGCATTTAGGTTGACAGTTAATTCTTGTGAGCTTGCGCTTCCTTTATCGTCTGTCGCAGTTAACTTAAAAGTTAACGTGGTCGCTTCATTGATGTCAGGTGCACGAAATTCGAGCGTTTCGTTATTATCGTTGATCAGCTCGACAGTTGTTCCTGCCGTTTGCTCCCACAGCAAAGTATCAATCGCACCATCTTCATCTGTTACGGTGGCAACGGCTGTGATTGAGTCTCTTTCCATTGCTGTAATTGGTGCCATGCTTGCAATTACTGGGGCTTTGTTAGTAGGTGTGATTGGTTTGTCAGTTCCAGTATCATTGCTGTCGCTGCCACTTCCACCGCCACATGCGACTAAAGTTGATGCAAGCAATGAAGTTACGATTCCTTTGTATATAGCGCTTTTGATCATCTTGATATCTTGTTTTATTGAATAGTCAGAAAGCGCAGAAGTGTACTTTATTTAGATACTAGTTTCCAATAATTACACATGTTTTCTAGCAATGGTATAGCTCTGTGCTCTAGATATGGACTTTAAAAACGAAAAATCAATAGACTAAAAGGAAGCAGTACATTTTGCTAGAGCCATTATAACTCATTGATAATTAAAACGAGAAGCGAGGCTATATAGCCTCATTGGTTGGAGAACAAAATAATAAGGACGAGTGAATAACGGAATAAGCGTGTTGTTTAATCAACGTTTGCGATTGCCGATTCAATGCGGTTCTCGCATAGAGTCGTGCCAGGCAGAGTCGCACAGTATTCGCCAGCTTGCTCGAGCCCAATGCGCTGAGAATTGCGAGCTGTAATACGAGCTGTAAGCTGTTCGATTTCAAGCGGGTCTTCAGACACAGCTTTAAATGCACTCAACCTTTCTATTTCGTCATACACTAAATCTTGATAACTTCTGAGTCTGGCGGAAAGTGCAATATAGCGGTTAGGTATTGCTGTTTGACCAGCATAGGCGAGATCATAATGGCCAGAGTCTTCATAGCTTTCGACTTCGTACTTTAAAACGTTTAAATGTTCGTCTTTAAGGTCGTCGACATAATCACCACCGTCTAGTAAGTAGCTAAATAGATTGTCGGCATATGTAATACAGGGAGTTAGGTTATCTGTTTTGCAGTGCATGGTGCCATTTTTACTGAGTCTAGCGAGTTCCGGCGTCATACCTCCATCGGTATTCACCTGAATCGTATAGACGGCATCTTTGGTTGCCTCTTGAAATACTTTGGTTTTAGTAAAAGTTTTACTGAAAAATAGAAACTTCACTTTGATTTTGGTCTGAAACCATTCGTATTTTGTGCGATCTTTAAAATGGAGCTTTGCGGTAATATAGATACGAGAACCAAGTTTGATATTGTGAATAAAGCTATCACCACAGCGGTTTCTTATCTGAGTTGGATCTGTACTGAGCAGCTCGACAAAAGCGGGTTTGGTGGTTCGATTTTCAAAGTTATAACTTCCTTTTTCATAGGTTAACTCGACCGCTGAGGCAGCTGAATTTCTATTTTTGGTTACTTTCCTGCGCATGGAAAACTTGGCTGAGCCACCAAAAATAACTAAGTTGATACCAGCCTTTACACTACCTGTAATAGTATTGATCATGGTGTCGGAGTCAAAATCGCCACGATAAGCCAAGTCGCCCATGCTACCACCTTGAAATTGCCACTGACCATCGAGGCACGATTCAAGCGGTATGCCTAATTCCTGTTCAAATCCCTGTCCGAGTTGTTCATGCTCAGTATTTAAAGAGTAATAGGTATGTGCATTTGTATAGAAGCTTAACAGGCCACAGAGCACTATTAATATGGTTCTTAAGTGCATACATAAATTCCTGTAGATGGTTTACTGTGGAAAAGACGTGGAAGTAATAATTCAATATTCTACTGTTTATTACTTGCCACGCCTCAATTGGACTAATTGAGTCTTAGTGTTTTTACGACACACTAATTTTCAAAAGCGGTTCCATAAGTTGGCAGGGCTGATTTACATGGTAGCCAAACCATCACGCCCGCAGCAGGGTCATTTGCATCAACAAAAGAAGGCGCCCAGCCCAACTGTCTAAACCCAAGTGATACATGATTTTCTTCAACCCCAAAGTTTGCTGTTGCTTCTCGGGCATTTTCACATTTGAAGTATTGCGTCATGTTATCAGCTGGTATATTCAGATCGGCAAGCGTGTAGTTTTGTATGCAGCCGACGCCACTACCACTACAGGTATTTAGGTAATCGTTCCACGCATCTGTACAAGCTGTACCATAAGGATTATCGCGACAAACTCGAGCATATTGCTCATAAATCCATGCATTGTTGTAAGCCGCTTCTTGTACACCTTCTGCTTTTTGACGTTGTACATCCGTCATCCAACTAGCGTATTGCGCAAGTACACCACGCGCACGGTGTTCATGATTAACCGACTTTTTGAATTGATCTTCAAGCCATAAAGTACGGTAAGTGGTTTCAAAGCGAATATCTTTATTACCTGAATCTAAACGACGTACATCTTGTGAGCTGATCTCGTAAGGCGTAGCCTTGTAACGCACTACGTTGTAATCAGATAATGCATTAAACTGATTACCAAAATCGTTCTTCGCATAGTTCACTGCTTGCTCAAATAAAGTAAAGCAAGGCTCGTAGTTATCGAGCGAACAAGTGATAATATTGTTAGGGATTATGCTGAGAAGCTGTTTAGGATCACCGCCTTTTTGTAAGGCTCTGACGGTAATGCGCACACTTTTCTTAAGGTCTTCGTCGATATAATTAAGCTTACCATCGACGCTAATACCAATATTACCAGCACCGTAACTTACCCCTAAGTAACCACCAATCTCACTTTTGTGCTGCTCACTTAAGTATTCAATTTTCATGTTAATGAGTAGCTGTGCACCGTATTCAATCTCACTGATAAATCCATCGCCAGCCATGCTCATTAGCTTACTTTGGTACTCATTTGCTAGCGTATTACCTGACGGAGTCAAGGTGTAACCAATGTTGGCATCCGCTGGCATAAGTACACGTTTTTTCGGTGTTAATGATGCTTGGAAAGTATAAGTATTAGAAAATTCAGTCGAGGACATCTCTTTGGCTAAGTGACCGCCAGCTTTCACACGAATGACTGGAAAGCCAACATCAACATCAACATTACCATTGAGTTGACGGAGCACTTCGTCATAGCTGCCATTGTTTACTAGTTCAAATTGCACACGGGTATTGCCGAGAGTTTCAACAGTTTCCCCTGCGACAGTTTGAACATTCAAAAAGCGCTTTTGGTCACTGTTATAAGCCGTACCTAGTACAATGTGATCGTTCATCAATCCAGGGATTTCGCTCTGAAAAGTATTTACATTCTGTGCTTTTTGCATTAATTCCGCTTCTTTCACAAAATTGGAATCTGCGAATGCGAAAGGTGTAGTGCCGGCAATAAGTGCCGCGATAGTCTGTTTGTATAAGTTCATGTTGCCACCTATTACTTCACGTAAAGGAGGTAATCTTCTACCTCTCCGGAGTCTACTTCTTTACATGCGTCATTGCTGCCACCCAAGTAATCCATAGTGACGCGCATTTTCGTCATGCCCTTTTTGGCGCCCGTTGGCGGTGTAATTTCTATCTGAACTGCTTGCTCAGAAACACCAGCAAATAAGGTTTCTTTTGTATCGTTAAAATCACCATCTTGGTTCCAGTCAATAAACACATGCCAAGTCTCTGGGTATGTTTCTGCACTACTAAATCCTGGAGTTAACGTTAACTGGTAGCTTTTATCTGCATATATTTTCGCGGTATCGCCGACATAGTTACTGTAAAAGGTGTTGCTACTGGTATTTTCAATATTTGAAAATTTAACCGATTTGATGAACTCATAAGCACGTTCACGAGACTTCGTGGTGCAATAATTCGGTATTGCAGGTGTGATCATTACAGCACTGATCCGGTAATCAGACGGGATTTGCAAACAAGATGTCGTTGGCGATTTACCCGCAAACCAATTCTTTGGATTCGCATTGTCTTCATCTCCAAAGGTAAGGTATTTCGCATCAGTCCTGAGGGTACTATTCTTGTATAGCATTACTTTTTTAAGATTTGCTATTTTCTCATCATTTGGAATGGGAGTAGTGGGATCAAAGATATTATCAGAGACTTCAACCAATAGTCCTGGGTAGCACTTTTCCAACCATTGAAAGCGTCCTAGCGCTTGTTGTGGCGTAAGTACATCTCGAGATTCAAATAAAGTCGTATTTGCCTGCGCTGATGGTGTAATTGTGGCAGCAAAGGAGGCAATTAATGTGCTGGTTAGCATGACTTTTAACATAGTCTTATTCCTTATAATTCTAGCCATTTACGGTCATACTGATGAACGCGGCCACGAGTCTGTAACTCTCTATCGCGGCAGTAATTACCAATTGGATTACGCTTACAGTAGTCAACGGCGTCCGCCAGAATAAATGAGTTAAAGAGTGCATTATCGCGAATAGTTTCTAATGCAGTTCGATGTGAGTTATTCAACTCACTGGCATAGTAATTGAGTAGGTTATCGGCACGACGATTGTCGAGAATTGCTTGCACCCAATCATCGCTCATGTTTTTGAGCGCCAATTTAGTTAGGATGCTTTTGGCAGGATAGACATCATCAGGTACTAACGGGGATAGGCTTGGCCCTGAGTCAGTATAACTTTGTGTTAAGACTCGACCGACATTGTATTTATCTAAGGTATCAAACTGAGTTACGTAGTTAGTTTTGATGTAATCGATACTGTTTTTAAATACATCAAAGCATGGTGTTGGGTTTTCCATCGTACAGTTGACGAGTTGATTAGGGATCACCTTCAAAAGTTCAGTCGGATCACCACCAAGTTGTAGCGCAGAAACGGTAATTTTGATGTTACGCTTCACATCTTCGTCTACTTTTTGCAGTTTACCACTGACACTGACTTTACCCGCCCAGTCTACACCAAGCTGACCACCCCATTTGACTTTGTCTTCGTCATTTTTATATTGAAACTTGAGATTGATCATAACTTGAGAGCCGTACTCAATCGCTGATACAAACTCATTACCAATATTATTGAATTTATCTCCAGGGTTAGCATTGACCAAATCAAGCGCAGCTTGTGTAGGTTTAAACCCGGTTTGAGGATCCGCAACTAACAGCCGTTTTTTTGGTTTTAAGGAGAGAAATAGGGTGTAAGTGCCGGTGTAGTTATCTGCGGCGTTTTGTTTTGCGTAGCTTGCGCCAACCCCAACTTTTATGACAGGAACATCAAGTGCAGCGCCTAAGTTACCATCTAGCATGCTAGATAGTTGGCTATAGCTCATATCTACACCGACTACAAAATCCATTTCGGTATTACCATAGGTTTCATCAACTCGACCAAGTACACTTTGCAGTGCATAAAAGCCTTCTTTTTCGCTATGGTAAGCAGTACCGAGTGTCACTGAGTCTAAATCAGAATTATTTGCTTGGGTAGTGAACTCTGGATTAGCAACTTGATCCGCAGTAGCTGAAAAACTGCAGGCAAAAAGTCCCACTACCCCCATGGCACGTGCCAATGGAGAATATATAAATTTCATGTTGAATTCCTTACTGAGAAGTATGGCCCCTCAATAGGAGAGGCCAGATGCAGCGATTAGTTCAGGCTGTTGATGTAGTCTGTTTTCCACTTTTCAGGAAGACGTTGAAGAATCTCTTCTTCTGACATGCGTAAGTCCTGATCTTTGTAGTTGAACTCATCTTGTGTAGCAAGATCGCCTACCGCCATACCATTGGCAAACATGGCAAAATTACGAGACTCAGCTAGTTTAGAATCTGCTGTTGGAGCAAGTTTTAGGTTATAAATCTTGTCGCGATACTTCTCTTTGGTCACGCTAGTAACCAGCACTGACCCATCCTCAGTTAAGATACGGTCACCAACTTTTAGTTCTTTCGCCCAAATAATTCCTTTATTTGACGTTGAAATTGGGTGAGTTTCAGTAGTTAAGATATCAGAGCCATCGGCGCCTTTTACGCGATACATCTTGATAGCTTCAATCCCAACCGATACATCAATAACTTGCATTGGTTCTTTAACTTGGGTATTCGAAGCAAGTGCACCTAATACCAAATCGCCTTTCGCAATGTCTTCAATAGCAAGTTGTTTTCCATCGGCCATGGTGATCATTGTGCCCGTTGCTAGACAGCTGTATCCTAGCTTCATCATAGGCAATACTTCACTATAGAAGTTACCAAAACGTGTTGATGTTTCTGAGGTTAGTGAAACTTGGAATGCAACGGCACCACCACGTCCTTTCTTAAAGTACGGATAACCTTTCACAGCAAAGGTCATATACCAGTTTGCTTCAGCTATATTAGAGAAAAGTTTAGCATTACCAAAACGCCCTTCTGAACGTGGAATATTCCAGCGAATAATCGACTCTTGGTTTACTGTATCAACTTCAAACTCCAAGTAATCTGAAAATTGCTTAACGGCGTTTTCGAGCCCTTTATAGCTTTGCTTTGTCGCGCCGCCATAGATACCTTCTTGTAGATAGATATTCGTTGGTTCATCTATACCGTTTGGTAAATCGCCCACAGTTGGATAGATTTCAGTGATCTCGTGAGGAACGCGTAATTCGCCGTTGAATGGGATATTTACATCGGTAATTTCATTCGGTTCACGGTATTGATCTGCTGCGTAGTCACAGTCAGCGTGACTACGATTTAAACAAATCTTAATAACAGCGTCGTTGTTCTTATCGATAGGCGCAGTCGCATTGTATTTCGGACGTGTATCCAATGATGAGCTGATCCCTACGCTAAGTGCAGAAGCCTCACCTTTTGCAACTGGTGAAGTAGAGCCATACAGCGCTTCAAAGTGTTCCCATGAGAATGGGTATTCAGTGTACTTCATCGTCGTGCTGATAGTGCCATCTTCTTGCTCAAGTTCAACGTATGAACTAGCGTAAATGGTATCTAGATCGGGAAAATTTGCTTTCAATGACTTTAGTGAAATAGTCGAAGTTGCAAGCGTGTCTTTACCGTCTAATACATTAAATGTAGAACCTAAAGGCGCAAGCTGATTGCCGTTTGCATCTTCTAATAATAAGTCGATGTAGGTCGCTTTTGTGCCGCCAAAACGAGAGCTTTTCGCGCGTACAATCAGGTATGGTTCATTAGTATCTGATGAAATGGCTAGGTTCATATCTAAGAAGAAATGCGCTTCTTTAATGATATCCACATCCGTTTCGCTAACAGGTGGTACTGCGGACGTTGTGATGTTCATTTTTGCTGATAAGTGCTGTCCTTTTGCTACGTCTAGTGTTTTGTGTAGCTGTGGGAATTCACTCTCAATACGATTTGCCTTCATTAATCGAGACTTTGCTAATTGATAGTGCTGCGGGTTGGACATATCGAGTTTACGGATCCCGAATTGATCCGGTTGAGTTACCGCGGTGCCTTGTATCGCTGCTGGTTCAGACTTTTGCTTCGATGCAGAGGTGGCTTGTTGATCAACACTGTTGCTAGCAGCTACTGCGTTACTGACTGCTAACGCGATTGCAAGCGGCATGAGCACCTTTTTGTTTAGTTTTTTCATGTTATTTTCCTTAATTCTTATAGATTTCTACAAGGTAGTCTTCAATTTCTCCGCTCCCCGAGGTTGCGGCACTGCTATAGTCAGAGCAAGGATCGATACTGTTTACTCTGCTAAATCCGTAATACTGCAAAATTCTCATACGAGTCGTCGTGACAGGTTGTGACAACTTATTACTTGGAATGCTAAATTCACCTTCAACATAACCTTTGCCGTAGTCTTGGTTAGTTTGGTCGAAGTCCATTACTAAAAGTTCTGATTTGTTGTTTCTCCAGTCACCATCACCAAATTGACCATCATTGTTTAAATCAATCCAAATATGATAATTTTCAGCGAATGTTTCTGTGCCAGCATAGCCAGCTTCAATACGATAGGTATTATTCTGTGTGGCATAGAGTTTGATTGGATTGTTAGGATTAACAACACCAGACTGCTGCGCATTGCTAAGCGGACCATCTTGATTGAAAGTCACACTGCTGATGTGTTCATAGTCAGTGATACCTACAGCTGTGCAGTATTCAACGGGCTGAGTGGGCTTTAGTTCTAACACCATATTCTTGGTACCAGTGACTCGTTCTCCTCGAACAAGCCACCAAGGTTTGTCATAACTGATAGTCAAGCTTGCGGTATAGGTTCCAGCTGCTTGATAGGTATGATCTGTATCTTGGCCGAAACTATCATTCTGATTGTGCGTTGATCCGTCTCCGAAATCCCATACTAAAGTGACATTAGGATTCCAAGCGGCATTGTCAGGTTTTGCGGTGGTGTTATTAAAGCTGACCTTAAACGTACCGTCTGCTTGCTCGGCTACCGTGTAGCTCACTTCAGGAATAAAGCTTGTCTCGCCAATTTTTACCGTTTCACTGGCCGATTGTGTACCATCAACATGGTTAACTGTGAGTGTAATAGTGTATTCACCATCAGCTTGGTAGGTGTGCTGAGTGTCTTTTACCGAGGACGTGGCACCATCACCAAATTGCCACTGTATGGTGCTACCTTGAGGGATAACACTTTGGTTTGTGTCTACATAAACAGTGCTACCGGATTTACGAGGTGTGAATCTTGCGGTGATAGTTGTGTTAAACTGAACCTGTTTGTTCCAATTTCCTATGACTTTGTTGAATCTGTCATATGCTTTTAGCTCGACCGTATAACTTCCAGCTTGCGCATATTGATGAGTAGGCGATTTTTTACTACTGGTTGAGCCATCTCCAAATTCCCATTTCCAACGTTTAACACGTGCATCAACCGTGTTGTTATCAAAACTCATTTGATTAACACCTTGGTTGGCGGTGATTCTCAAATCAACAGGGTCATTGTTTTCAGTGAGTTTAACTGTGTAGTCTTCGACTTCGCCCCAGGACATATCTCCGCATGCAGACTTCACTAAACCAAATGACACCATAGTACGAAGGCGATAGCTTTGATTTAGCTCACCACTCAATGAGATGTCGCCAGCCAATTGCGTCTTACTGCTTCCAAAGAGTACAAGTTCCTCAGTCTTATGGAATAGGCCATCGTTGTCTTTATCTAACCAGACATAAAAATTCTTTGTTTTGTCTTGAGTATCTGGGTGTGGCGCTGCGGTCAGCGTTACATTGAGTGCTTTACCGTCTTTTACTTCGACGACATCATATGAGTAATCACTGTAATTGCTTGAGGTGGAATCATTTTTGTAACTATTTAACGAAACTGATGATAGGTAATACTTACTGTGATTGATGCCTTGTGCCGGACAATAGTCATCAAATACTTCAATGGGTAGTACAAATGTATCGGACTGGCCAGAAGGTGCGATGGCAGTCAGCTCAACGTTGTATTTGCCTGCGGTAGTGAAATTATGTTTTGGCTCAAAGGCGCTGTTTTGTGCACTTCCATCACCAAAGTTCCACTGCCATTGCCAGCCTTCGCTATTACTTGCCGAGACTTGCTGGCCATCACTACGGGTTAAGTTCTTAAAGTCAAAAGCTAAGAATTGGCGATCAAAACCAAGTTCGCTCTCAAGTCCACGGTCTACCTTTAAACTTATACCGACTTGTGCAAATGCCTTACGTACGTGGTTTTGTAATTCAGTGGCTTGCCAGTTACTACCATCTTGCTTTGTAACCCCATCTTGAGTCAGCTGATCAGTCACTGTGTGGGTTTGTCGCATTACACAATCTGCACCAGTAAGATAAGTACTATTGCTGGTCCAGCAATTTTTATTTGCGTTAGCAAATAGAATGAAGGAGTATTTTGTATTCCAAGGAGAGGGGTCACTATCTAGGTCAGCAGTAGTAAGGTAGTAAAAAGCTTTGTTAAACACCCCAGCGCCATGGTGGGACGTGACTGAGTCGTCATAGTCATCAACATGATCGATTGAGTTTCCATCTAGCGTCGGAGTTTCAAAATAACGTAGAGCATCATCTAGGCGGAATGTTTCGTGATTGCTTTTCCAGTCATTCGATCCAGAGTAAAAAAATTCAGCTGCCTCACCAGCCATATCGGAAAACGCTTCGTTGATAGCACGAGCCTGACCTGTCAACATTGACTTTGGTGTACTTGAGCCATACTCCTCAGTAAAACCATGGGCGATTTCATGGGCGACAACATCTAAGGAAACCATAGGGTAAAAGAGGTAGTCCCCATCACCAAAATAGACCTCGCCGTTTTCATAAAATGCCTGATCCATATTCAGACCATAATGGACATTCTGAATTATCTTTTTATTATAGTAGGGCTTATGTCCCAGATATGCTTCGAACATTAAACTCGTTGTTTGTCCGTGATGATGGGCATCATTCAAAGCAGAGCGAGCTCCGTGATATTCTTTATAATCATTACGAGTTGAATCTGAGCAGTTATAGCTATAAGGCGTATTAACTTGCGCTGTGCCGTGATTGTAGTTTCTGGTCTCAACGTTCTTTGCATCAAATAAGCAGCTAGTTTGCTGAGCATCGGTTTCCATTGCGACGACAAAGGTCTTTGGTGGGTAGGAAACATAATCAGCTTGTTGGTAATCTGGACGTGCAATCTTGTCATTGCCAGATGGACCGCTTCCACCTTCATACACAACCCGCTGCAATACATCGGATTGGCTGATAAGCTCGTTTGTTGTTAAATCGACAAAGGAGATGATCCTTTGAGGCTTAAAAGGAGCAGAGTTAAAATCGGTGAAAAAGGTAAGTTTAGCTGCATGTCGAGCTTTACCCCGATCATCTATATAAATAACTTCTTCTGTTGATTTACGTCGAAAAACTCTAGGGCGTTCACTGGCAAATTGCGAGATGATTGAATCTAATGCTGCGTTAAGTTGGTCATCAGACGCTGGAGTTAGTGCAGGTAAATCTTTAGCAACGTCTACAATGAGATCGCCATAAACTTGCTCAACTACGCCATTTTCGTCCGTAAGCACAACAAGGTCGTGATTCCAGATAGGTATATTTTGGTATTTTTGAGTTATGGTATGGCTTTGCCTAGTTTGATCTACTTGGCTTTGATGAAATGTAAGTGTGTGACCTGTGTATTGCGCAGCAAATGTTTTAAGCGCGAGTAGATAGTTTTGATTAGAATCATCACCAAATGTGGATTGTTTTTGTTGTAAAGTAGACGCAATTTTCTGCGTGTCATTGAATAAAGAGACGCGTTCAGCGCCGTGACAATACATACTTATCGCAGATGCTAAAACGCACAGAGACTTTAACCCTTGCATGTTAACTCCATAATTATTTTGAAGATTCCTTCCCACTAAAACGCAACTACTCAGTACATGAGATAAAAGAGCGAATGAGTGCGGCTGATTATTAGTGCTATTACTTTGAGCACAAACTCTAAGGTAATAAAGAATTCCAAATAAATAAATAACAAAAAATAAACAAAAATATAACCTTATGTTTTCGCTGGGAATTTAGGGAGCGATTTTGTTTTTTGTTATTTTTATCTAACTAGTTATTATTATTGAATAAATCTAAATTCTTTGGGGCCTGAGAAAAACGTAAGAAAAGCTCACACGCTAGAGGAAGTAATCATCATTTTGTAATTTAAAGTAAATTTAAATGCTGGTGGGGTTACTGGGTGTTTCTTTATTGGGAACTTTTGCGCACTATTGATGAAATAAAAAGGATAAGAAGTGTTGTTTTAGGTTGCTTGATTAAAGGGGAAATTGCTCTGGTAAAAAGTACCTAGTGACTTTGCAAAAGCTAGGTACTTTTTGTGATTTTTTATTGGACGGTTACATTGATGTAGTTAGTTACAAAGGGCACTATTTCTATGGTTCCGGTCGCATAGACTTTTTTACCCACATCTTCACCTTTTATCTTTATATAGTATTGGCCGGCTGGAATAACAATGTCAGCGTAATGGCGTGTGCCAAAGTGAATAGTATCGCCTTTGACCAACCAGCCCTCTGGTGAAACTTCGTATAGATAGCCTTCGCACCTTATTTTGCCAATTCGCGGATGTTTGCATTCATTAAACTTAAGTCTAGTTTTACCACTTGGGTTTTTTGCCGTTTTTACAAATGCCAATGAGCCATAGTCTCGAGCCGTTTTCGTTGCTTGATGAGGCCATATGTCTTCTTTTTCGACTGAGTAATCGTTACTAGAGCCACTACCGGTTGCTGAAACAACGGTACCTGAACCGCCAAAAATACCATTAATAGCACCGTCTACACCGTCATTCACGACACGGTTGATATCATTACTTTTACAAGCAGTGAGTGAGGCGAGAGAAAGCGCGATAAGCGTTACTTTTTTCATTATTTGTCCTTGAAGTTCCATTCTCAGCAGCATTTTAACTGTGTTAGCTGTTTTTCAAAGCTTAATTAAATATTTAACGATTTATTAAGCAGTAAAACAACACAAGTCATACGAGCATTCTTTGCTCAAATAATGCTTCCTGTTATTTTTGAGTTAAATCGGATAAAAGTTTACCTTGTGGCGAAAAAAAGTCCAATAAAAAGCATGCTATTTGATCGCTCCTGAAACCAATTTAATGTATTGAATTACCTGAAGAGCTAAATAATCTTACTCTTCTCTGAAATTACAGCTTTTTTGAATCACATAACCAAGACATTGCAGTTTGTGGCTTGCTCTCACGTAATGCTCGGCACCACCCTCGGGTGGGATTCCACTTTGCTCATAGATTAACCGAAGAGTAACGCCGTCTAAATCACCGTTCCAATCAGCTTTTCTTCGTTTCACTGCTAAATTGTCTTTTTTATCTTGATGTTGCCTGATTATGTTTAAGCATATCTTGTCGAACAAAGCGATGTGTCACGCACTTTGAAGAAGGTGAACGGCTTCAGCTTTGAATTTCGAGATGCACTTCATACTGCTTGGGAGCAGTATTTAATGGTTAGTCAATCCATTACTAACTACGATAAAAACCTTGAGTGTGTGGTCTCGGGCGTCAATGAGTGTAAAAAGCCCATGAAGCTAGAAGGGATTGGTATTTTAGGTGCGATTAACTTATATAACCTGCTGGGCAATGGCGAACAACTGACTTTTAAAACAGGCAGAGAAGCATCGGCTTGTATTGGGCTGACGCCAATTCAGCATTCGAGTGGAGGCCAAGTTAAAATTGGCTCAATAGGTCGGTTTGTTAGAAATACAGCCGTACGCAGTTACTTAATCGTAGGCGCGATGTCAGCAATAAATCAAATTATGATACGGCCAGCAAAAACAAAAAAGGAGCTGTGGATTAAGCAATTAGTTGATAGAAAGGGAAAACGCTGTGCAGCAGTTGCGTTAGCGAATAAAAATGTCCGAACCGTGTTTGCGATGTTAACTCAAGATACTAATTACACCCTTCAACCATTGACAGCTTAAAAGCAAGCTTTGTAAGCAAGTGAAATTGTAAATTTAAGAGTAAAATCAGCAGGTAGATTCAGTGAATGACTACGAGCCATGCACACTTTTCAGTCATGAGCTCTCTGTATAGATTTGAACGCCTGTTCCGAAAATATCAATGAGCCGGGAGTAGCTACCCATGAAGAGCTCGAACATAAGTATGCGATTTAATCTTAAATAAACAATGAGCATTTGTTGACAAATGGGGAGTCCACATAAGTTTTTCTGTTTTTTCAGTGTTTTCTTCATGCGTTTAAATTGCTTAGCATGGGTATAGTGTGCTACTTTTTGCGCGGTCCTAGGGCCAATTCGTTCATAACTTTGCCTAAGCCGAATACCGGCTTGCTTAGCGAAACCAACCAGTTTATCACGGCATTTTTCTAGTAGTTTACTGTCCGTCGGGTGAGCAATATTTTTCTCCATGACGGTGCTGTCTACAACCACCTCTCGTAAGCTTGAAGGCTTGATGGTATTACTTTTAAGACCAGTATCAACAGTTAACGAAAGCATCAATTCAACCCATCGTCACCAATTCGCTTGCGAAAGCGTGTCATTGAACTTGGGCTGCAAGGCGGCTCATGGGTGAAAAGTTGTATGCCACAAAAATATTGCCAATACGGGTTTTCGCACCACATGGCCACCGTGTTTTCGTCAGTGAATTTATTTCAGGTATTCGAGGCCCGCGAGCAGGCAAATAGGCTTGGCGCCAGCGCCTTTATCGCCATAGTGCTGTTTGAATTCGACCTCTAGGCACTACCAATCAAAGAGTTTTGCCTGTTTCACGAGTGCATATTTTCATGACGCGGTGAAACAATATTAATAAGCTCGATTTGAAACGGTGCTTTTGTGGTGTTTGCGTGGTTGGCTTTGGTTTCATTTTTACACTCAAAGTGCAATGTTTTGGTTGTGTGATTCAAAAAATCATCAATTTCTGTTGATGAACTGATGGCTTAAACCGATCTCGGGTTATATTAGCAACACAATAACGTTTCGGAATGCCATTTTCGAAGGAACGATGATGCCTTGACCAATCCAATTGCAGCCATTCAACTCTTGAATTAACTTCCATCCGTCAGTGTCACTAAGCACGGCACTCAAAGT
Source organism: Pseudoalteromonas sp. JC3 (assembly GCF_030291895.1). NCBI lineage: Bacteria > Pseudomonadati > Pseudomonadota > Gammaproteobacteria > Alteromonadales > Pseudoalteromonadaceae > Pseudoalteromonas > Pseudoalteromonas sp. JC3. Next base: position 1,259,057 of record NZ_CP127856.1, read on the forward strand.
TAAAAACAAAACGTCGACAAGATTACATTTGATATTAACATCAGTTTTAGGAGCTTCAATCCACTCTATATGCGTGATGATGCTCATTGTAACGACCTAAAAAATTGCGATGCGCAATCAGATCATAAAACTCCAATACTCGTCAATTTAAAGTGCGGTCCCGCCCTAGACACCACACATGATGATACGTTATGTGTAACATTTAGAATAGTATATCACTGATAAGCGGTCTTACAGCTGTTTTGTAGTGATGGGGCACTTTGCTGTGCGTTATGATGTATATTACTGGTAACAGGGATTTCATATGCTTAAAAGAGAAGCTCATTGATAGGCTTAATGCGGTGTTAGCGGGTGTAGCCCTAAATTGCTGTAAAGTTCTAGTTCGACAGGGGCCTTTTATATTAGCTATTAACCGGCAAAGTACTGTGTAATGACAAAGACTGTAAATGATATGATGCTCAATCTGAACTTATACATTTTAGCCAGTCTAAGCATCAATATTCAGAGTCAACTGTTTAATGACTTTAGTCATTGAGGGGGGAGTTAAGTAGCCCATGCATGAACTACGAAATCACGAATCTCCGCAAGGAACCCTAATACAAATGTGTTCACTTTTACAAATATAGCAGGGCCCTTCATCAGAATCAGAAACTGCGAGTTGATAGTTATTGAAGAAGTCTTTTTTATTAGTTATATCATGTGCTTCAACAACACTTATTGGAGTAAGAAAGCTTAATATAAAAATAATAGCCGAATTTTTCATAAATTTTCCTTTTTGAAAATGCTAACGTTAAATCTTGATTGGTAAATGAGCGAATTAAATTTTATTTTTACTTAACTCTATTCTTATCAAGGCTTCATTGAACCCGGAAATCACTTTATTTCCAATTACTACCTGCGGTACGCCTTTTAAATTGAGAGATCTATATAGACTTTTGTTTTCCTCGCTTGTTTTTTCAATATCTCTTTCTGAAAATTTCACATTATATTCTTTTAAGAATTTCTTTAATCTCTTGCAGTGCTGGCACCAGCTTGTAGTATAAATTACAACCTTGTTTTCAGTTTTTGCAAAATGAGCTGATGTTTCTATCTCTATATATGGTGGAGGCTCAACAGCCCAAGAGTAGATTTTAAAAGATATTATCCCACATACTATTCCAAAAAAAACTGTAGTTATGTATATGATTGCGCTTTTTATATTCATTTTACTCCTCTCCCTAGTTATTATCTATCTCAATTGTAAATGTTCCTTCATCAGTGCTTGTGCTGAAATATATTTCGTTTCTTTTCCAGTTTTCATTGTGTTTTAATTGTGATATTAAAATGCCTGAAGATTCAATGACTGAACTGTTTTTAGATACGAATAAACTCACGCTGCATTTTTTTTCATTGCAGCTTATATCTTCAATTTTATAATCTTTCAGTTTATCATTGTAATAGATGAAATTAAAGATTTCATCGGAGCGTTCAATCATAGTTTTTTCGTTTTTAACTATGTTATTGGTTTTTGTGTCTTTAGTGGCTAAACTTTCATCTATAAAGGAGGGCGGGGATTCAGACAAACCCAAGTGCGAGATATTCTCACTCTTATCCGTTGATATATCAGAAAGTAAAGGTGAGGCGCTTTTTTCACTTTCTAAGTCTGAGGCAATAGATACGCTTTCATCGAACTCAGCATTTGAATCTGAGGCAATAGATACGCTTTCATCGAACTCAGCATTTGAATCTGATTCAATGGTAGGTATCTTTAAATATAGATAACAGACTAGGGCTACCAATAACAATATTATTACATCTTTAATTCTATTCATTTTTTTATTCAGTTAAAAGGGGAGGGTTCCCCTTTTTATATGGTTCCTATTATTTTGGACATATTATTCTTTCGCACCCTATATCATCGCACTTTAGACAGTAAAAGTCTCCTGCGTACGCAACAGAGAAACCTATAGTTATTGCCAATAAAGCAATGTTTTTAACTTTCTTTTTCATTTTATCTCCTTGTTTATTATGTGTCTATTTACGTATTGTCTTCTTGTTATGCAGGGCAGCGTATAACGACACACGTATGTGATGAGTTGCATTGATAGCATATCGTTCTTTGTATTTTAATATTATCATTCTGATTGCTAAGATATCTGCTGTTGTTACTTGTAATTCCTGCGCTTGCAGAGCCTATTGATGTGGCTAAGAAAAAGCCAAATATAAATGCAATTTTAGAATTTTTCATTATATCTCCTTTTGTTATATTCCATTTTAATTTGTCATGGAAAAGCGACGGTGTCAACTTTTTTAATTTTAATCTTAATTTTAATTTACAATTATTTTCATTTTGTTAATAGTGGTTTTTGTGGCAAGGTTTTTATATGTTGCTACTGTGTATGGGTTTAGTTTATGCACATTTTTAATGTTATATAGCTAATTACTTGTTTCCTTTTACTCTCTAAAGGCCTAAAAACCAAAGGGCTACTAGTACTGCCTGCTAAATTAGTCACTTTGTAAGGCTTCGATCGGGTCTAGCTTTGAAGCCTTTATTGCGGGATATACACCAAATGTTAAGCCAACTAAGGCACAAATACTAAAAGAAAGAATAATAGCACTCAGAGACCAAGAAACCGCCCAGTTTGAATAAAATGCAATTATCTCTGAAAGTAAAATACCAAACACCACGCCTAATAGCCCTCCGAGTATCGAGATGGTAAAACTCTCTGTAATAAACTGAACTTGAATATTTTTCCGAGTCGCACCGATTGCGCGTAATAAGCCGATTTCTTTGGTCCGTTCAAGTACGGTTGCGAGCATGATATTCATAATCCCAATACCACCAACAAGGAGCGATATACCAGCAACGCAAGACATAACCATATTAAAAATGGCTTGTGTTTGTTTTTGCTGAGCAAGAAGCGCTGCGGGAATGGTCAACCTATAGTCATCAATATCGCTATGACGATTGGTTAGAATGTTAGTGATAGCTTGAGATGCCAAAATTGGACTCTGAGATTTGTCGATAGCGAGTTTTAGTTCGGTAACTTCTGGTTCAAGTAATCCCTTATTGAAACGATGAATTGCGGTCGTTAGCGGAACAAAAATACGGCTTTGCTCGCCTCCTAATGCAACGCCTTGAAACTCCTTTTTGTTCAGGTGCGGCGCTTGCAAAATGCCAACAACCTCAAACCATAAATGATTGACTTTTACTTGTTGGCCAACAGCGCTCCCGAGGGGAAATAGCGTTTTTGCAGTATTGGCGCCGAGTAACGCAACCTGCCTATATTCTTTGCTATCTTCAGCATTTAGCAGGCGACCAGCAGCGAGTTCATAATGCGCAAGGCTAAAATAGTTTGCTGTGACGCCCGTGGCTTCCCCTTCAAAACTGCCGAATTCGCTAAATATCTGGTAGGTATCTACTAGCCGTTCAGCCGAAAAGTCACTAACAAAGGGCAGGGCGTCGACAATCACTTGGCCGTCTAATAAATTAAGACCTTGCGAGTGCTTTCGTTGTTCTTTTAGGTCATTCTCTTCAATGTCTTTAGCGCTGACAATAACATTATTGATCCCCATAGAATCGATCATCTTAAGCGCTTCTCGTTCAGCACCTTCACCGATGTTCAACATAGCAATAACAGCACCCACACCGAAAATCATCCCAAGTAAGGTCAATAGGGTTCTGAGCTTATGTTGCTTTAATTGCACAATAGCGTCGGTAAATAAATCCAAATATTTCATTACAGTTCCTTATTCGTGACAAGTGCAATTTGTTGTTTGGGCGATAAACCAGAAAGTACTTCAGTATGGCTTAGGTTGCTTTGGCCTAATTCCACTTTTACGCGTTTAAACTGACTACCGTCTTTAACTTGAACAAAAAACGCATTGTTATCATTAATCACGCTGTGTTTAGGCACGAGTAACGCTTGTTTATTTTCTTGGACAAATACCGTAGCAAGCACCTTATTACCAGGTTTAAAGTAGGCTGGAGTTTCATCAAGGCTCGCTATGACCTCGTAGTATTTTTGTGGATCTCCACGACGAATAGATTGTGGGTAAGGTGATACTTGTGTGACTTTACCATCAAAGCGCTCATCGCTATTGGAGAGCAGGGTAAACCTAACCTTTTGACCAATCGCAAGGCCAAGCGCTTCTTTTTCATGAACGAAAAGCTTAGCTTGCAGGGATGAGATATCTGGTAATCCCCCAATCTTTTGCCCAGGCCATAGCGCTTGCCCTGATTTGGGTTTTTCACCACGCCAATCGGCACTGAGAGTGAGTAAGCCATCATGTGGCGCGATGACTTCGAGACTGTCTAAGTTAGCGTTGTACATTGCAATTTTGCTTTCATGCTGCTTTGACTGCAATTTTAACAGTTCCATTTCTCCAAGAGCTGAAGATGAAAACTGCTCTGTCTGCCAATCAAAATAAGCCTCTTTAGCATTGAGATATGCAACATTTTGCATTTGATCTAAAATGTCGAGCTTTGAACGGATCCGTTCATCGTCAACTGAAAAGGTTTCTGCAAAGTGTTTTTCTTCACTGACGATAACCTTATCGCTATCTAAATGGGACTTTCTTGTTATTAAATCACTATCGGTGACCGTGATATCTTGCGCGACTTTGCCTTTGTCGAACTCGCTAAAACGCTTTCCCCTTTCTAATTGACTACCATCAAAACGTGCAATAACATCGCCTTTTTTCACCTGAGTATACTCAGGCATGATCCATGCGAGCGTCTGAGCCCCTCTCGCTGAAGTTGGGGCGGATATGACAGTTTCACTTGCGGCCTCCAATTCGCCTTCGGCATTAACGGTGATAGCAAAAGGCTTCGACTCCACAGTATATAATAGTTGCGCAGGCTGTTCAGTTGCTTCTTGGCAGCCAAGTAACCAAAGTGGGATAATGATCGCGAGTAATGTTTTTCTCATAGCTTTACCTCCGCGCCTTGACTAATTCCAGAAGAAATCACGGCAAGCGTCGGTGTGGTATAAGAGACGGTTACCTCTTTTTCTCCGCTATTTGTGTCTATAAACACTTTATCCGCACTTTGTTTTAACGCGTTTAATGGCACGGTTAAGGCGTTATCGAGTTGTGCTGTCACTATCTCTACACGAGCGGTCAATCCTGGCCGCAGCTTTTCAGTATCGACCTTATCCAGCTCAATAATGGCATCAACAATGCGGCTTTTATCTTGATGTGACTTTTCCCTAAAGGCCTTTCCTATTTCAATGAGTGTCCCACCGACAACATATCCGTCGGCACTGTCTATGGTAACTTTTACTGTTTGCCCCAATTTTATCCGTCCAAAATCGGCTTCTTTAATTTGTGCTTTTACCTGCATTTGTTCAATAACCGATAGCTCAACAACTGGTTGACCAAACTGCATGGACTCCCCCACACTGGGTTTTTCTCCTTCCCTGTTTGCGCGATATGCAACTAACCCATCCATTGGCGCTTTTACTTGTAAACGCGCTATGTCACGTTTTAGTTCTTTTACTTCAGCATCCATTCGTGCAACCTTACTTCTTGCCATTTGGATACTCAGTTCTTTGTTGTTTAGATGAAAAGCGAGTTTACCGCGGGCAAGTTCTAAATCATTGGTTGTAATGGTGAAATCGATTTGCGCCTTTTTTCGGTCGTTGTCTGAGCGTGAGTTGTCTATGATTTCTGCGCGGCGTTTTGCCTTATCGAAGTTCATTTGCGCTTCAGCGAGTGCGAGTTTGTATTCTTCTTCTTGCTTCTCGACTTGAGCTTGTTTATTTTCTAGCTCTTTTTGCGCTTGACTTAGCTTCGAATTGTATTCCATCAAGCGATCTCTAACGGTTTGATCGTCAAATGAAACAACGGTTTGGCCTTTTTGAACCGTGGTATTCTCAGGCATTAACTGCTTTATCTTGTACTGCCACATACGCTTGATTGAAGGGGGGGCTATCAACGCTCGGCTTTTTGATTCCAATTCACCATTTGCTTCTACAGTGATAGTGATTGGCTGTGCCTTAACGATATGTATATCGCTGGGGGCCTGACTGCAGCCAAGTAAATAGAGTGGAATAATTATTGCTAGCAACTTAACTTTCATTTTTCTCTCCTAGCAAAGTTATGCTTCCGCTCATGCCAGGCAGTAGTGGCAAATCGGTGTTGAATGTGAATTTAGCCCGAAAATACATGCCTTGGCCCCAGTCTTGGCGCTTTTCAGGTTGTGTTGATAGCTCAGTGAGCGTACCTGGCGTTGGTGATGAGCGAAAGGCGTCAAATTTTAAATCGGCAGTTTGACCTTCCTTAATACCAAGAGCATCTACTTCATGGATCCACGCTTCTAAATACAGACCCGCTGTAGAAGGTATTTCTGCTACTTTCCAACCTGTTTGTACAGTTGCGCCAGCAAACAACTTGTTGCCGTGCCAAGGATTGTCCGCATACAAAATGGGTCCGCTATTATTGGCCGTTAGACTCATTTTTTCCAGTTGTTCTTGGTTGTGCGTAAGGCTTGCTTCTAGACGCTTTATCTCTAGTTGCTGTTTCCGAGTATTTGCCTTTGCTTCAGTTTCTGCCTTGCCTAAACTTATTTCGGCTTTATGATTTTCGATAATCGCTTTTTCTAACGTCAGCTGGTGTTGCTCGTAGTCGTAGGTGCTGATATTGGCTTTTGGCACGCTCGCATCTATCTTGGCTCTTTCGACGAGCAAAATGGTTTTTTTCAACTGAAACTGAGCTTCGAGTATCTTTTGGGCGCCGTCTTGCTCAATTCGTTTGTACTCATCTTTTGCAGCGTCAAGCGCCACTTTATCTTGGTCGATTGAGGTCGCGATAGAGCCAGAATCGTAGACGACGACAATATCCCCCTCATTGGCAACTTCCCCTTCGGGCAGCATCCACTGAATTTGCGTTTTCCAAGAGTCGCTCATCGGTGCGTGAAAGACCTGAGTTTCACCTGCTTTAATAAGGCCTGAGACGATAATTGGTTTGGCAAAAGCCGGCAAAGAGGTGAGCAGGGCGATGCTTATGATGTAGTTGTGCATTGGCTATCCTCGACTTTTTCGCCATCTTTCATTCTGATGATACGCTCGGCATATGCTGCAATATCGTCCTCGTGTGTTACCATCACAATGGTATGGCCTTGCTGGTGTAGCTGGCATAGTAACTCCATGATTTCATGTGAGGTTTTACTATCTAAGTTACCAGTTGGTTCATCGGCAAAAATGACTTTTGGCTCATTAATGAGTGCCCGTGCAATGGCAACACGTTGGCGTTGTCCGCCAGACATTTCGAAGGGTTTATGATGTGCTCTGCTATCAAGACCTACTTTTTTTAGCATAGCAAGTCCGCGACTTTTTGCCTCTGATGGGGAAGTCTCGGTGTACCTTAGCGGTAAGATGACATTTTCCAGTGCGGTTAGGCGAGTAAGTAGATGGAATGTTTGAAAGATAAAGCCAATTTTTTGATTTCTAATTTGTGATAAGGCTTCATCTTCCACGGCCTGAATTTCTTGATTAGCAAGATAGTAAGAGCCGGAGGTCGGAGAGTCCAAGCAGCCAAGTATATTCATTAAAGTAGACTTCCCAGAGCCAGAAGACCCCATCACTGCGACAAATTCACCTTCCATTACTTCTAGAGAAACTGATTTTAGTGCATGCACTTGTGTCTCTCCGCTTCCGTATACTCGGCTTAAGTTTTTGACCCTAATCATTGTAGGTTATAATCCCTTGTTTTTTTAATATATTTTATTCATGGTTCAGAGGTGTCTAACCTTGTACCTAAATTTGAGTGTAACTGTTGTGCAGGATAGAGTAAACCGAGAAGGTACTAGACGAAAAGAGAATAAGGTAAAAAGTTGTTTCTGAATACTGCGGATTACAGAAAGTGCCTAACAAAATTGGTTGCTAGGCACTTTGTTCGCAAGGCTATACCAATTTTGCTTAATTAGGCTCTACCCAAAACGCTCCAACTTCTTTTTTAACCACTTTGACTGGTGTTCCTGCAGTAATAGGTTGTTTACTTTTTAGTTGCCATGCAATACCAGAATAAGTATGAAAAATACGACTATCTGGATTTAAGTCCTTTTCTAGCGTAAAGCTAAGCTCAGCAAAATCACTCGTTACTTCTTTGTTGTCAGTTACATCTTGCATACGTCTTAGTGGTTTCCATAAAAACACCGCCAGTAATGTCGTGACTAGCGCATTAAACCAAAGTGCAGTTAGCCAAGTTTGGTCAAGCATACCTGCGTACATTAAGCCGCCGCTTATCACCAACGATAGACCTAAAAAGAACAATACAAAGGTCGCAAAACCGAGAACAGCAACCTCAACAATTAGGCAAGCAATTCCTAGTACTACTAAGTTTTGTGCTAAGTGCTCAAGTAAAAAGGCCATAGGTGTTACCCTTGCTTTTTATTCAATGTGTTAATAATAGACATGCCTTGTGCGACAAGCGAGCTTGCATCAGTGCCACTTTCTGGCAGCAATACCACAGAAGATTCTTTGGCTATTGCTTCTTTTGCTGCAATGGCTTTTGTTGCCAAGTCAAGCTGAATGGCCTTTTGACCTTCTTCGGTATTTGCGGCTTCACCGACTTTACGCAGGGCTTCAGCTTGTGCGTCTGCAACGGCAATGATCGCCTTTGCTTCACCTTCGGCGCTTAAGATCTGCTCTGCTTTTTCGGCTTCAGCTGCAAGTACTTGTGCTTGCTTCTTACCTTCTGCGACATTGATTGCAGCTTGACGGTCACCCTCAGATTCTAATATTTGAGCACGTTTCACACGCTCAGCCTTCATTTGTGCTTCCATTGCTTCCATTACAGAGTTTGGTGGCACAATATCTTTAATCTCGTAGCGCAGTACTTGAATGCCCCACGGATCAGAAGCTGAGTTGATGGCGGTGACGATGTTGGTGTTAAGCAAATCTCGTTCTTCAAAGGTTTTATCCAACTCCATTTTGCCCAATTCACTACGCATGGTGGTTTGCGCGAGCTGAGTTACCGCGAAGATATAATCGTCAACACCGTAAGTCGCTTTATACGGATCTAAAACCCTAAAATAGAGTACACCATCGACAATCAATGAAATATTGTCTTTGGTTATGGCTGATTGAGACGGTACATCAACTGCTTGCTCTTTTAAGCTTCTATCGGCGGCTACACGATCGATAAATGGCAGAATAAAGTTAAGGCCGGCTTCTTTAGTGGATTGATACTTGCCGAAACGTTCAATAATCCACGCACGGTTCTGCGGGACAAATTTGATACTACCTTTTAGTACCACGATAACGAAAATCAATAAAAACGCTTGAATGGTAAAAAGGTAATCAAAAATAAGTGTGACTGGATCCATGTTAGCTCTCCTACTACATAAGAATTGTTCGCATCAAATGCATGTTCCTAATATAGATGAACGATTTGTGAATTACCATTGGTAAATTTACTTTATGCTTTAGAGAATCGGATTTGTATTGTTAAAGGCTGTAAGGTGAAGAGCTACCACCCCCCAAACCTTGGCCAAAACTCGATGTCATCATGACTTAACACATGATAGCCTGAGTGTTGAGCGGCTGTTGCACATGCATGATTCGGTAAAATACGTAGTAGGTCACCATGTTTCACGTCCGGTAAGGTGAAGCCAGGTTCGCATTCAATAACGCCATGTTCTTGATTCGCTGAGGTTACTTTGAGTCCAGGCAGTAAATTACCTTCTTGGTCACACACAAGGCCGTAGCCACAATCAAACGCTTGACTCGCGGTACCCCTGTCTCTGGAAAGCGCCATCCAACCTGCATTTATAAAGAGTTTATTTTCACTACGCTTGATACCAGTGACACGTGTTAACACGCTTAGTGCAATATCTTCGATATCACATATGCCGATACCAGCCATAACAAGGTCGAAGAATGTGTAGACCCCAGCTCGCACTTCAGTGATCCCATCTAGGTTTTGCGTTGACAGCGCTGTTGGCGTAGAGCCAATACTCAGCACTGTTGTGGCAATTTGGGCTTCTTCCAACATCGAGGCGGCAGCCACAACCGCTGAGCGCTCTTTCTCTGCAAACTGTATTAGCTGCTCTAGGGTGTTACAGGCGTATGAGCCGCCTGCATGTGTAAGCAAGCCCTGATATAAACCACCGCTTTCCAGTATGGTTGCGATTGTCACGATCTCTTTGTTTTTAGGACTAAGTCCTGCCCGATGTCCGTCACAGTCGATTTCTATCAGACAACTAATTTTACAGCCATTTTCCGCGCAAAATTGAGAGACAAACATAGCTTGTTCCATGCTGTCTAGTAGTATGGTTAAATTGACACCTTGATTGATAAGGACAAGAACGCGTTGTAACTTATCCTCTGTTATCCCCACCGCATAAGTGATATTGGTGTAACCTTCCGCTGCAAACGTTTCTGCTTCTTTTAGGGTGGAAACCGTACATCCCGCTTGCTTGTCGGCCAAAATATAGTTTGCGGCTGCAGTAGATTTTACCGTTTTCAAATGTGGGCGAAGAGCCACATTAAAAGCATCAAGATGCTTTTCCATGCGTGAAAGGTTATGTAAAAAAGCAATTTTATCAACAACTAAACATGGTGTTTGTAAAGATCCTAATGATGTAAACATAGCTCAATCATACTCCTATAAGTTCTATTGCCTGTCGATTGCTTGGGGACCAGACGCGTTCACAAGCGTGTGTTTTGTTTAGCCAGATAAAGTCCGTGTGTTCATCTTCAGCAAGTACCACGCTGATCCATGACGGTACTTGGACACTAAAAACATGCTCAGTGTTCATGGTAACACCCGGCTCATAGCGATGGCGCCACTGTGGTCTTATCGTGTATTGATTCGTTTTATTATGCGAGTGGATGGTGATCCCAAGCGCCGCGGCGTCAATGCTGGTTTCTTCTTTTAACTCTCTATAAGCGGTAGCCATTGGAGTTTCACCGGGATCAACTCCCCCAGTTACCGATTGCCAAAAGTGTTTGTCGTCTGCCCTTTGTAATAGCAAAAACTCATTATGCTCGTTGTATATTACGACTAACACCGAAATGGGTTTACGTAGTGCCGACATGGTTTACATCAAATCAGGAACATGTACTTTGAGTTTAACTAGTTGAATCGCACTCGGCAATTGGTCTAAAGCGAATTTTGGACAAAAAAAAGCAGGCCATACTGGCCTGCATAAAAACTCCAATAGCAACAAGCTGTGCCAAGGAAATCCCAATAATGCCAACATCCTAGTCGGCAAGCTCTACTTCTCGGGAGTTCAATTGTGACTTTAGGCACGCCTAGTTACGCAGGTAAAAAGGTGCAGCCCCAAAGGAACGAGACCAATGCTAATGTAATGTTTAGTACTTGTAAACTATAAATTGAAAAAAATAGTTTAAATGGGCTTTTTTTGCTCACATTGAAATGTAAAAGCTTCTAAAATGATGAAATTGTAATCGTTGTAACTATTTGTTATTTATCTAATTGATAAATTTTGTACCTTTAATGGGCTGGTGGTTGTTGCAATTTTGTATCCTTTCTGTATGTTAACGAGTTGTACAACATGTAACCTAGGAAAGGAAAAATGAAATTAACATCAGCAATTATCGCAACGTCATTATTGGCAACCAGTGTCGCAGTAAACGCGGCTATACCTTATAAAAATGAACAGTACCAATTTACCCAACCAAGTGGTGAGGTGATCACACTTATCCTTAATGGTAATACGTACTTTGCTCAGCAGCGTACAATTGACGGCGAGCTTGTAGTGTATGACGCCTCGCTTAAAGGCATGGCTTACGCTCAGGTTTCGGCCGATGGTGAGCGACTTATATCAACAGGTAAGTTAGTTACTGAACAAGAAAAACTGGGAATAAAAAGTCGCTCAGTTTCAACTGAGCGGCAAGGATTATCATCCGCTGCTATTGCAAAAAAAGTAAAAGCGGCACAACAAGTAATGTTGGGTCAAAACCAAACACCTGTCGACTTGGTACATACGCATCAGTTTGAACGCAATAACAATGAAACGGCGTTGAATGCTGAGATCAGTGGTCAAGTAAAAGGGTTAACCATCATCATTGATTTCCCTGATGAGCGCGGCACTATCACAAAAGCGCAAGTTGAGCGTTTTTTAAATGACCAAAATTACAATGAATTTGGTAACGCGCAGTCAGTAAGAGGGTATTTTTCGTCGGTCTCTGGAGGCAAGCTCGATTATACCAATACGGTAACGGCTTATTACACCGCAAAGAAAAACAAAGCGTATTACGCGGATAGCGCATTAAGCTCAACAGTACGCTCGCAAGAACTCATAAAAGAAGCGCTAAATTGGCTTGAATTTCAACAGGGATTTGATTTTAGTTCGCTGACTACAAATGGTAGCGGGCAGATCCGTGGGTTAAATATTTTTTATGCTGGCAACTCTGATAGTGCATGGTCTAAAGGCTTATGGCCACATATGGCAAGGCTCAGTCCACGTTTTTGTGCTGATGGCGTGTGTACCGATCGCTATCAAATCACTGATATGGGAAATAGCCTTGCAATTGGCACCTTTGTCCATGAATCTGGTCACTTGATCACAAATTGGCCCGATCTTTATGATTATGATGGCAGCTCAGAGGGCTCTGTCGCAAGTTTTGGTGTTATGGGGTTTGGCGCGATTGGCGCTTCCAACCGTTTTAAGCCGACGCCACCTGTTGCACACTTTAGAGCCATAGCTGGTTGGGATACGGTAACTGAACTTAACCCAGCCGTAAATGCCAATGCCCCAACAGGAAGGCTCAGCCATATTTCAGGCGCTAATAGCTCATATAAATGGACCAACCCAAGTAACGCGAATGAAGCTTTTTACATTGAGGCTATTCATCAATCGGGACAAAACTCAGAGCAACTCGATTCAGGTTTGGCTATTTGGCACGTTGATTCCGCGGGCAATAACTCGAATGAATGGTATCCGTATATCCAAATGGAGCATGGTGATGCCAAGCGAGATCCTGAAAATGGCCGAAACCGTGGGGATAATGGCGATTTATTTGATGTGGCAGGAGAGTTTAGCGCCACACTGCCGAATGCGTTGAGTAGCAAAGGGACGAATGCGCTATGGTGGAATGGAAGCGACTCGGGCTTGTCCATCAGCAATATTTCTGATCCCGCTGCAGAGATCCAATTTACCGTAAGCGGTAGTACAACCCCACCACCAGCGGGAGATGTTTACACTGGATACTTAACGGACAAGCAACAAGCCATACAACCTGACGGCAGTTGGTTTCAGTATGGCGGTGGCACAATCGCACTTACGTTAGAGGGACCTACAAACGCAGACTTCGATTTGAAACTCGAAGCTTGGCAAGGTGGTGCATGGCAACAAGTTGCCATTTCGGAGACGCCGACCTCACAAGAGTCAATTAACTATACGGCAAATTCAGGTTACTACCGCATCTTGGTTTATTCATACAGCGGTGCGGGTGATTACCGTCTGATGGTACAGAAGTAGTTAACCAAAGCGCTGCACTGGTTGGTCAATACAATTGATATAATGCCAAGTCGCGTTGCTTGTGTGGTAAGCGCGCGGCTTGTTTTTACTTCGGTGGATACTCTAGTGCACCAAATTCCACTTTCTTATCTATAATTCATACTTTATTACCAAAATTATGATAATAATGCGGTCATGCATATTGTTTGTTATGGAATAGCTTATGAATTTTTTTCGAAAGCCAAATCAAGAAGTTGAAAATTTGACCGCTGAACTCAAGCGTGCTCGGGCATTACTTTCTGCGATTGATGAAGCGGTCGCAAAAATTGAATTTACACCCGATGGTCAAATAGCAGCAGTCAATCAACATTTTCTTGCTGTCGTGGGTTACACAGAGGCTGAAGTGATAGGGCGGCACCATCGTATTTTTTGCCATAAAGACTATGTAAGTTCTTCGGAATATCGCAGTTTCTGGGCAAGCCTTCAACGTGGCCAGGCTCAGTATGGTAATTTTGAACGCTTTACCAAAAAAGGTGATGTAGTTTGGCTTGATGCTACCTATTTCCCAGTTGAAGAGAATGGCAAAGTCACCCGTATTGTTAAAATTGCGAATGATATCACAGCAGAAAAGCTCACTATCAAAGCACAAGAAGCGATAGCTAACGCACTCAATAAGTCCATGGCAACCATAGAGTTTACACCAGAGGGCGTTATTTTAGATGCGAATCCAAATTTCACGGCTACTGTGGGTTATAAACTCAGTGAGATTAAAGGTCAGCATCATCGAATGTTCTGTGACGACAGCTTTTATAAAGAACAGCCACATTTTTGGCAAGAGCTGGCAAAAGGCCAGCATAAAAGTGGTCGCTTTCATCGCTTAGGTAAACATGGCGAAGATATTTGGATTGAAGCAACGTATAACCCTATCTTTGATGAACATGGCAAAGTCATTAAAGTGATAAAGTTTGCAACAAATATCACGGCGCGGGTGCAAAAAGCGCATCGAGTCGCACAAGCTGCCGAAGTTGCGCAGGTGACATCAGAGCAAACCGAGCAAATAGCAGCTCGTGCAAGCTTGCTGTTGCAAGAATCCGTCAGTACCTCTGGGCTTATTTCTAATCAAGTGCGAAGTGCAATGGCCGCAATAGCACAGCTTAATGAACAGTCAAAAGGGATTTCGGCAATTGTGTCCACCATCAGCGCGATTGCGGAGCAAACCAATTTGTTAGCTCTCAATGCAGCGATAGAAGCCGCCAGAGCGGGCGAGCAGGGAAGAGGGTTTGCGGTGGTAGCCGATGAAGTAAGAAGTTTAGCAGCACGTACCTCGCAGTCGACCAACGAAATCAATGATGTAGTAAATCAGAATGAAGTGTTAACTAAAGAAGCCACCGCACTGATGAATACGGTGTCTGAAAGCACAGAGCTTGGTCTTGCACAAATCGATGAAGTGAACAAAGTGATGAATGAAATAAAGCAAGGTGCAGAAAACCTCACAAATACGGTTAAAGGATTGTCAGAATAACCTAAAGATCGCCGCGTAAAGCGGCTCCCACCAAGGGTTTAAGTATGTTGTAGGAGCGGATTCACCCCACGCTCTTTTCCCAAATGATCGCCGCGTAAAGCACCTCCCACCAAGGGCTCGAATATGTTGTGGGAACGGGTTCACCCCGCACTCTTTTCCCCAATGATCGCCGCGTAAAGCACCTCCCACCAAGGGCTCGAATATGTTGTGGGAGCGGGTTCACCCCACGCTCTTTTCCCCAATGATCGCCGCGTAAAGCACCTCCCACCAAGGGCTCGAATATGTTGTGGGAGCGGGTTCACCCCGCGCTCTTTTCCCAAATAATCGCCGCGTAAAGCGGCTCCCACCAAGGGTTTAAGTATGTTGTGGGAGCGGGTTCACCCCGCGCTCTTTTCCCCAATGATCGCCGCGTAAAGCACCTCCCACCAAGGGCTCGAATATGTTGTGGGAGCGGGTTCACCCCGCGCTCTTTTCCCAAATAATCGCCGCGTAAAGCGGCTCCCACCAAGGGTTTAAGTATGTTGTGGGAGCGGGTTCACCCCGCGCTCTTTTCCCAAATAATCGCCGCGTAAAGCGGCTCCCACCAAGGGTTTAAGTATGTTGTAGGAGCGGATTCACCCCGCGATCTTTTCATCAAGATCGGCGCATAGAGCACCTCCCACAGCGACATAATGTGAATGCTTTATTTTTCAGCGATTTGCCATACTGCAACTGAGCCGGAAATTTCATTACCGATCACCAATAAGGCTTTGCCAGTTGCACTTTTGTCGGCAGGAATAAATGCCATGCCCTCTGGGGCTAAGTCGCCACTGATTTCGGCATCTTCAACTAATCCGCGGTTGTAAAAATAATCTTCAAACTTAACATCGTAAGGGTTGGTGATATCGTAAACCATGATACTACCCATACGCTCTAAGCCAACGAATGCAAAAGTGCGTTCACCAATTTGACCAAGCGCTAGTGCTTCCGGCTCTGGGCCTTTTGCATCAGATCGCGTATCGCCTTCATTGGTGTCTTCATCATTGTTAAATTGTGCGCCATGCACGGAGGCTGTGATCCGCTCGATTTGATCGCCAGAGTCGAACACCACAAGGCCGTTGCTATCCCAAATGGTGAATGAACGTGCACCATAGGTGTACAGCGCTTCATATTGGCCGTCATTATTTTCATCGCCTTTCACCGTTGTGACTTTAAGGCGACCAATGTCGTCATCGTCATTATTGAGATAAGCAAAGTTGCTTGCTAAGGTAAGATCTTCGGCACGGCTCTCATCAATGTACGCTAAACAACCATCATCTTTATCGTAATCTAGGCCACCTTTTGCGGTGCAGTCGGCTTCATCCGCAGCATCAAAAAAGTATTCTCTACCATCACCTTCATTGGCAGAGACAATAAAGTTCGCGCCTTTCCACGTGTAGCTAGAGATAGTATCTGGCTGATACATGCCGTAAAGACCGGGGTACTTTTTAAAATTGATCTTTTTATCTTTATCCGAGGCATCCATGGTGTAATTAGCCCAGTCTTTGAATCCCAAACCGACTAAATTAAGGCTATTGTCACTGAGATCTACGATAGCGAGTGCGTTGTTTTCTTGAATTGAAACATAGGCGAAGCGGTTGTCTTTAGAGATGGTGACATATTCCGGTTCTAAATCCATCGCAACTGTCGTATTAATAAGTTTGCCATTGATAGTGCGACCAGTTGGATTGGCGAAGACAATGCCTTGTGCTTCTAGCTCAGCTTGCTTGGTGTTAAATGCGCTAAAGTTTAATTGTGTTGCTGTATTTGCAACTACGCCGTTTGTAATGTTGATTATGCTGATGCTACCTTCAGGATCAACGCTGTAGTCACCTGCGGGTTCCCCTTCATTTGCGACCACGACTTTGCTGCCATCATGAGTAAAGGTAACCATATCAGGTAGTGCACCTGCCGTTACATTTTTAACAAAGGCCGGAGTTGCACCTGAGATATCATAAAAAGCGATTTGTCCTGCGTCACCCGTAGTCTTGGCAGCCATTGCAACTGCCAATAGTTGGTTGTTTTCGTCAACTGCAATACTGTTTGCGTCGCCGGGTGTATTGTCGTTTAAGTTGATTGTCATGGTTGATGTTAAATTTGTAGCGGTAATAACACCTTCATTATTTTTGACTAGAGCGGCCGTATCAAAGCTGGTTGCTGGAATAACTTCAACCACAGCGGTACTGCCTGAACTATTAATGGCATATATCCATTTTTTGGATGCTTGGTAAGCGACAATTTCAGCGGCGCCTTCAGGGCTTTCTGCATTAAGCACTGCGCGTCCCACAAGACTTATTTCAAGCATGCTATTGGCGTTAGTGCCATTGGTTCCGTCTTGTCCGTTTGCTCCATCTTGGCCGTCGGAGCCATTTGTACCATTTTGACCATCGTTACCATCTTGTCCGGCAACGCCTTGTTGCCCTTGCGAGCCTGTGGCGCCATCGTCACCATCAAGCGAACAACCTGTGAGAAGAGAAAGCAAAGAGAGCGCGATAAGTGAGTGCTTAAACATAAAATATCCTGATTATTATTGTTAAAGCAGCTACTTAATCACAAAAATATGACTCTTATATGGCAATGAGGTTTCACAATTATTGTGAGAAATTCATTGATATCACTGAGCTGGAAGTAATGCCATTCAAGCGTTAGTACCATCGGTATCAAAGGGTGATCAGGCAAAAGTTGGTATTGCGGTTGGTGCAATTAGGTACAGACAAAAAATATACAATAATTTTGCAAGTTTGATGAACTTTTATTCAAAGCTGTTCGTAAGGGTTAGCTATGGGTGACAAAAGTCATTCTTTTTAACCTAGTCTACAGGATGAGTATAATGAAAAAGTTTATAGTAAGTGCCAGCTTCATGCTTCTTATGGCATGCAGCGATAATGACGATAACGATACTGTTACACCTCCGCCACCGCCGCCAGCCCAAGAGTTTTCAGCGACTAAGACCTTTGAATTGATGTTATCAGGAAAGCAAGAAGTGCCGATGAATACGTCAATGCAAACCGCTTCCGCAACAGTTGAGCTTGATGAAAATCTGATGCAACTCAGAGCAACACTCGACTACAGCAACGTCGAAGGTTTTAGTGCTGCACATATTCACGATGGTGATTTGGGGGCGAATGGCGATGTGGCATTCGCCTTTGAAGCATCAGATGACAATAAAGTGAGTATTCCGATCACAGATCTGTCTGAGGATCTAATTGAGGATATGTTGGATGGTGATTGGTATATTAATCTACACACCGAAGCCTTTCCAAACGGCGAGTTACGCGCTCAGATTGTGCCTGACACGGTAAGCGTGATCACGTTCAAATTAGATGGCTCACAACAGGTGCCAATGAATGAAAGTAGTGCCATGGGGTATGGTTATGCGTCATACGACAGCACCGACGGCGAGCTTTACCTTCGCGCGGTGACTATGGGCGTTGATGGTGCCACTGCTGCACATATTCACACTGGCCGCATTGGTATGAACGGCGATGTGCTTGTGGTGTTAGAGCAGGACGACGAAGTAATGACAGATTGGGTAACTCCCGATGACACGATGATCGACGAAGCGACGTTGAATGTTTTGCTCTCGGGTGGACACTACGTCAATGTTCACACGCCAGAGCTAACAAATGGTGAGATCCGCGGCCAAATCCTGACGGACAATTACGCAGTTGCGACATTTGACTTATCCGGCAAACAGGAAGTGCCAGCAGTAGCAACAATGGCATCCGGTGATGGCTATGCCCTTGTTAACACTGATAACTATGAAGTAGAGCTCAGAGTTGTCACTAGCGGTGTTGAGGATGCAACGGCGGCACATATTCATACCGGTCGGATCGGCATGAATGGTGATGTTTTAGTTGGCCTTGAGCAAAGCACCGATGATATGAATGTATGGATGACGCCAGACAACACCATGATCAATGCTGAGATTTTTGCAGTGCTCGCATCGGGTGGTCACTATGTTAATGTGCATACACCAGCAAATGCGAGTGGTGAACTACGTGGCCAGATCCTCACTGACAACTACACTTTGGTAGCGTTTCCATTGAGTGGCGAGCAAGAAGTCCCAGCCGTTACAACCACAGCTACTGGTAGTGGATATGCTTTGGTAAATCGAAACGGCTTCGACCTTGAATTACAAGTCCTCACCTCAGGTGTTGCCGATGCAACGGCTGCGCATATACATACTGGTATTGCTGGTGAAAACGGCCCTGTTTTACTAACGTTAATGCAAGATAGTAGTGATGCCAATCGCTGGATGGCTCCGGCCAATGCTGCATTGACAGCGGAAATATTTGCGATTCTGGCTGGCGGTGGTCACTACGTGAATGTGCATACACCAGCAAATCCAAGTGGTGAGTTAAGAGGTCAAATAGTTAATTAAACGCTTAGGTAATTATCTCGCATCTAAGAGTCTGTTAACTGCGGGCTCTTTTTCTTTATATTCAAATTACACAACCATTATCCAGTCAGGGGAGTTATATTTAGTTAAAAATATGTAACCAAAAAATCATGATTTGTTCCCGTAATCGTAATACAAAGCGTCTAGCGTAAGCCTTCTTTAAAATAATAATGGTATTACAATGAATAAGATAAGCGTTTGTTCTGCGATCGTAGCTGCATTATTACTGAGTGCATGTGATGATGATTCTGTGGAGGTTGTGCAGGTTGAAAAGCCGGTGATCACAACGGAGACTGAAATAAAAGTCGTTGAAGTTCCGGTAATTGTGGAAGTGCCAGCAGGTAGCGCAAGTGCCATGCAAGTGGGCACACGGCCTGATTTCTTGATTCAAGATATGGAAGACAGTGCACTCAAAACTAAGCTTGAGCAGTGTGCTAACGGACCTTTTTATAAAACAGACTTTTCAATTGGACACCGTGGTGCGCCAATGCAGTTTCCTGAACACACCAAAGAATCTTATATTGCGGCAGCTAAAATGGGTGCTGGGATTTTAGAGTGTGACGTTGCTTTTACCAAAGACAAAGAGCTGGTTTGTCGCCATTCACAATGTGATTTACACACTACAACAAATATTTTAGCAACGGATTTAGGCCAAAAATGTACAACACCATTTGTACCAGGCGATCCTGAAAATGGAATTGCAGCCCAAGCTGTGTGTTGTACCAGCGACATTACTTTGGCTGAGTTTAAGACATTAAAAGGTAAAATGGATGCCGCGAACTCAATGGCTACAACTGTAGCGGAATATATGGATGGCACGGCAAATTGGCGCACCGATTTATATTCGAGCCGTGGCACTTTAATGACCCATGCCCAGAGTATTGAGTTATTTAAAAGTTTAGGCGTGAAAATGACGCCAGAGCTGAAGACTCCGTCTGTCGCCATGCCTTTTGACGGTTTTACACAAGAAGCCTACGCACAAAAAATGATTGACGAATATAAAGCCGCAAATGTAGATCCAAAAAATGTCTGGGCGCAGTCATTTAATCGTGACGATGTCGTCTATTGGATAAAAGAAAATCCAGAGTTTGGTGCACAGGCAGTGTATTTGGACGACAGATACGAAGCGCAAGCAGTAGACAATGAAACCATGGTATCAGCAGAGCAAATCGTGCATAACCCAGAGCTACTTTCACCAACGATGGAAGAGCTTGCAGCGGATGGTGTTAACATTATCGCACCGCCACTTTGGATGTTATTAACCGAAGAAGGGGGGAAAATCGTTCCCTCACCATATGCCAAAGCTGCAAAAGCAGCAGGGCTTGGGATCATCACTTGGACACTAGAGCGCTCTGGTCACCTAGCCAGCGGCGGTGGTTGGTACTATCAAAGCATCAACGGCAGTCTGTCAGGTGAGGCGATGATAGATAACGATGGCGATACCTTTAAAGTGCTAGATGTATTGGTCAAAGAGGTTGGCGTAATTGGCGTATTCTCTGATTGGCCAGCAACGACCACTTACTACGCAAGCTGCATGGGCATGCCTGCCAGTATTTAAGCGGTGTTTATTGTGGTAGGAGCGGGTTTATTCAGTGATCTCGTTTCTAATAATCGCCGCATAAAGCGGCTCCCTCTAAGAGTTTGAGTATATGGTAGGAGCGGGTTTACTCCGCGATCTTGTCTCTAATGCTCGCCGCATAAAGCGGCTCCTACCAAGGGTTTGAGTATATGGTAGGAGCGGGTTCACCCCGCGATCTTTTTTCTAATAATCGCCGCATAAAGCGGCTCCCACCAAGGGTTTGAGTATATGGTAGGAGCGGATTCACTCCGCGATCTTGTCTCTAATAATTGCCGCCTAAAGCGGCTCCTACCAAAGGTTTGAGTATATGGTAGGAGCGGATTTACTCCGCGATCTTGTCTCTAATAATTGCCGCCTAAAGCGGCTCCCACCACGGGTTTGAGTATATGGTAGGAGCGGGTTTACCCCGCGATCTTTTTTCTAATAATCGCCGCATAAAGCGGCTCCCACCAAGGGTTTGAGTATATGATAGGAGCGGATTCACTCCGCGATCTTGTCTCTAATAATTGCCGCATAAAGCGGCTCCCACCAAGGATTTGAATATGTGGTAGGAGCGGGTTTACCCCGCGATCTTTTGATTTGGCTCTCACTGTTATTATGTCAACTCCATTTGTTCCTAATTCTATGCTAGAAGAATCTCAACCCCTGCACTAGTCTTTATTGTGAACGCTTTAATAAAGGCTAGAATCATGAAGTTAAACTCTATCCGTATCCTCATGACCACTATATTCGGTGGCATTATTGTTTTTGTCGTCATCGTTACCTTATTGGTTGTTAACATGTACAACGCCTTGCTTGATTTTGAGCAAATGGCGGACAACCGATATAAAGCTTATCAACTGGCCGACGAATTAAGACAAAGCTCCGACGATTTAACGCGATTGGGCAGAACTTATGCGGTAACTGGTAACGATAAATACGAAAAGATGTATATGGATGTATTAGCGATCCGTAATGGTGAAAAGCCAAGGCCTGAAGGCTACCATAAAATTTATTGGGATTTGGTGCTTAACTATGGTGAGAAACCAAAACCAGACGGTCAGCGAGAAGTATTACTCGATGCTATGAAAGCGGCGGGCTTTAGCCAAAAAGAGCTCAACTACTTAAGTGAGGCACAAGCCAATTCCGATGGCCTTGTTGCATTAGAAGTTGAAGCCATGAACGCCGTAAAAGGTAAGTTTAAAGATAGTGCCGGTAATTACACCATCCAAGGCGAGCCCGATTTGAACAAAGCGGTTAAGCTTACCCACAGTGATGATTATCATCGCTATAAAGCCAACATCATGAAGCCAGTTGAATCGTTTTTTACTGAACTTGAAAGCCGCACCAAACAAAATGTTGTGCGAGCTCACAGTGCTGTAGAGTCTTATGTTTTGTGGGCTATGATGATGTTAGTGATAACCGTATGCTTCAGTTTATTTGGCGTGTACTTAGTTCGTCGTCGTATCGTGAAACCGATAGAGTTACTTGGTAGGACTTTTGAAGAGATAGGTAATTCAAACGATCTTAGAAAAACGGTAGACGAAAGCGGTGCAACTGAGATTAAAGCGGTGGCCAATATCGTAAATCGTATGCTCAGTAGCTTTAAAAATACAGTAACGAACATCGGCTCAGCGGGTGGCGCGATGTCGCAATCTTCCAAAGAAGTGGCGCACTTTATTCGCAGTAACAAAGAGATAAGCGAAGAACAAAACGCCCGTCTTGAAACCATTGCTACGGCTGCGGAAGAAATGACCGCGACACTCAATGAGGTCACGTCCAGTACCGTGAGTACCGCAGATTATGCGAATCAGGTTGAACTTGAAGCACAGCGGGGGATGGAAGTGATGTCGCAAACCAGCCAGCAATTTAGTGAGTTGTCAGTGCGCTTTGACGAAACTGCTAATATTATCTCTGAGTTGACTGAGCAAAGTGACCAAGTGTCAAATGTAGTGAGCGTTATCCAGGCTATTGCGGAGCAAACTAACCTGCTTGCATTAAATGCTGCTATCGAAGCGGCAAGGGCGGGAGAGCAAGGCCGCGGTTTTGCTGTTGTTGCAGATGAAGTAAGAACCCTTGCACAAAGAACCCAAAAATCCACAGAAGAAATTCGCGATATCATCAACCAGCTGCAAACCAAAGCGGGGAGTGCGAATACCGCCATTCAGCAAAGTCAGCGCCAAGTGCAAGCGACGGAAGAGCAGGTGATGGTATCTTCCGAAGTGCTCGACAGCATCTTTGAAGCTGTAAGCAAAATCAAAGATTTGACTCAGGGGGTTGCTACCGCCTCACAGGAGCAGTTATCGGTAACCGAAGACATTAACACCAATATCAATGGCCTGAGTGATATTTCTAAAGAAGCGATTAAGCGGATGAATGAGTTTATGGCCATTGTTGAGCAGTTAGAGCAAACCAGCCACCGTCTCAACGATAATGCGAGGGAGTTTACTGTTTAGCACGTAGGAAGCACTTTACACGGTGGTCTCTTCTTTACTGATCGCCGCCTACAGCGCCTCCCACTAAGGGGTTAAGTATTTTGTATGAACGGATTCACCCCGCGATCTTGTCTTTACTGATCGCCGCCTACAGCGCCTCCCACTATGGGGTTAAGTATTTTGTATGAACGGGTTCACCCCGCGATCTTGTCTCTAATGAACACGCATAAAGCATTTCCCACTAAGGGTTTAAATATGTGGTAGGGGCCGTTTTATGCGGCGATCTCTTCATGAGCAAGACTAAGAGAAATCAATAAACCTACAACGTCCCTTAAATGTGATCTAAATCAAAAATGCAAATGAGATTAATTATCAATATTTTTGACTTTTGTTCAGTTTCCATTTAGAGTACTCGCCAAAATTTACTTTAATGCAATAAATTTTGGGATATTAACAATGACAAACACGCCTTTTAAACGTGGTGTACTCTCTGCTTTGGTGCTTTCTGCCCTTAGTCCTGTTGCTTTTGCAGATTCAGTAAAAGCGCAGCCAGATATGGAACGCATCGTTGTAACTGCAACCGGCTTTGAGCAAAAAATACCAGAAGCACCAGCGAGTATTTCAGTGATCACGGCTGAGGATATTCAAGCTCAGTCCTATACGACTTTGCTTGATGCCG
This sequence comes from Pseudoalteromonas sp. JC3, assembly GCF_030291895.1. NCBI lineage: Bacteria > Pseudomonadati > Pseudomonadota > Gammaproteobacteria > Alteromonadales > Pseudoalteromonadaceae > Pseudoalteromonas > Pseudoalteromonas sp. JC3. The sequence goes on from NZ_CP127856.1 coordinate 1,283,079, forward strand.
TGAAGTACCAAGAGGGCGTGGATATTGGCACAACTCGAGATAAAACCGGCCAAGGCAGTGTGAGCATGCGTGGTTTAACAGGTGAATATACGCTGCTACTTATTGACGGTAAGCGTCAAAACAATCACGGTGATATCTACCCAAATAACTTTGGTGGTAACGCGTTTAACCATATTCCACCTAAAAGTGCCATTGAGCGAATTGAAGTCATTAGGGGACCTGCCTCTACACTTTACGGCGCAGATGCGATGGGCGGCGTAATCAACATTATTACTAAAAAGTCAGTAGATGAATGGACTGGCAGCATCGATTTTGGCCGAAGCCTACAAACAAACGACCAGTTTGGTGATGACATTACCACAGATTTCAGTATCTATGGGCCTTTAGTTAAAGGTTTACTCAACTTTTCTGCTCGCGGTAGTATTTATGAGCGTCAAGCATCGAACCCTGAGTTTTCACCTGCAACCGATCCAAATGGTGAGCTGCATCATCGTGAACTCGGTTTTGGTAGTGGTGGTAGAACGGTTGACAATACCAATACACAACTTGGTGCGACGTTTGTGTTCACACCAAACGACAACCACACAGTTACTTTTGATTATGATATCTCAAATCAAGAGTACGATAATACACCAAACTACGACGTTGAGTCGGGCAAAATTACCTATCCACTTGGCACCAAAGACAACATCGAATCAATCTGGCAAGACAGTCGTGGTAAGGTAAATCCACGTGCAGGTTATGCGGCGGATCAAGAATTTGACAGAAGCTGGTGGTCACTAACGCATCAAGGTACTTTTGGTGATATTGAAACCTTTGTGTCATTGGCGTTTGTTGATACCGATAACAATGGCCGTACTATGCCGCTTTCTGTTGCAGAGCGTAAACTACTACAAGCCATGTACGATGGCAGTGGTAAATATGCCGATATGGAAGAAGCAGAACGTAAAGCGCTTGCTGAAAGCACATTCTTACCACGTCCAAAGCGTACACTTAACAGTAACCAATATACGTTAGACGCGCGAGTGGATATTCCAGTTGACAACTTACTTGGCGATCACGTGTTTGTTGTGGGCGGTCAGTGGGTTGACGGTGAATTACAAGATGGCGTATTTGGTATGGAGTCTGGCGTTGATCAAGGCGTTCAGGAACACCAAATGTACTCTCTATTTGTAGAAGATAACTGGAGCCTGAGCGATCCTCTAACAGTTACAGTGGGTGTCCGTCATGATAACCACGATGTATTTGGTAGCCAACTTTCTCCGCGTCTATACGGTGTGTATGAGCTGTCTGACGATTGGACAGTAAAAGGCGGGATCAGCACCGGTTATAAAACGCCACAAACGACTGACTTATACAATGGTATTACCGGCTTTGGTGGTCAAGGTACGTCGCCGTTTGCTGGTAACCCAGATCTTGAACCAGAAACTAGTGTAAACAACGAAGTTGCATTGTATTGGACGCACCCAACAGAGAACCACAATTTTAATATCACTTACTTCTCAACAGAGTTTGACGATAAGATCGCCCGTGGTGATACCATCAAGAGCTGCTCTGCAACCAATGGTGTAAAACCATGCGTGAATTTGGGCGTATACGACGAGCTTGGTTACGATACTTACAGCCAAAAAATCAATATCGACAAAGTTGAGATCCAAGGTATTGAACTTGCAGGTCGTTACCAGTTCACTGATGCAGTTTCACTTTACGCGAACTACACTTGGACAGACAGCGAGCAAAAGAGTGGCCCTCAAGAAGGTCAACCACTAACCAATACCGCTGAACACATGGCAAATGCCACGGTAAACTGGCAAGTAACAGACGAGTTCTCACTAACGCTAAATGCTGAAATGCGCTCTGATCGTTACCGTGGCTGGGACAATAACCTAGACAAAGCCATGTACTACAAAAACTACAACCTACTGCACTTAGGTGCTAAATACACCTTTAACGACAATGTTACTGTATTTGCGCGTATCAATAACTTATTGGATGAAGACTTTACGTCTTATAGCACAGATTACAGCGACTTAAACGGCGATGGTAAATACGAATACCTAAGCGGCCGTGGTGTGGTAAGCGAAGTGGTATTTAGTGATGACTACAATGTAAAAGACAAAGCCCGCAATATTTGGTTTGGTGTCAACGTGACGTTTTAATACCCATGTAAAGCATTACTAGATTACAAAAGTCAAAAGAGGTGCAATTTGCACCTCTTTTTATTGCCACTTGGGTAAGAGCCGCCTCACGCGGCGATCATTTCTCCGCCTTTTAGCTCGCTCGTAGCAGCGGCTTTACGCCGCGACAGACATCTGTGTTAGCAGAATAAATCCGCTTACTACCATGTGTAGGAGCCGCTTTACGCCGTGAGATTTTCTCCACCTTTTAGCTCGCTCGTAGCAGCGGCTTTACGCCGCGACAGACATCTTTTCTAGCAGAATAAATCCGCTTACTATCTTGTGTAGGAGCCGCTTTACGCCGTGAGATTTTCAACAATATCGTGGGGTGAACCCACTCCCATCACACAACACTGCCACTAGATAATTGCCCAAATATCACCGCTGGTAGGAGCCGCTTTACGCGGCGATCTTTTCAACAAGACCGCGCGCTCACTCCCTCAACCTCAATCCAACGCGTTCAATGCTCGATAGGTATCATAGGCAAACTGGTCCGTCATACCGCTAATAAAATCCTGAATAAGGCGGCAGCGATAATAAAACTCAAAAATCGGCTCGGCTTGCTCAGCCTCACTAAGCTGCGCGACCGTCTCGCGGTATACCGCAACATACTTTTTGGAAATTCGATTAATCAATCGTGACTCTATCGCAAAGTCATGGCCGCCATTTAATGCTGCGTTAAATTCATCAGCGTTTAAGTCAAGCACTCGCTGATATTCATTCAATATGCTGCTGGTGATCTTGTAGCCTTGAAGCTCCAACTGCTCGACTTCTTTATTCGAAAACACCTTGTTGGCCGCCACCGTTTTCAATGACTTTACAATGGCATGAAAGTGGCTGTTATCCTCCAGTAACGAAGCATTAAAACTCCCTTCGTAAATCGCTTTAATGTTATCGATAAAACGCGTTTTGGCATGTTCTGCAAGCGGGTGCAACAACCCCACGCGGAGCCAAATAAAAAACTCATTATCAAAATTCGCCATATGCTTGCTGGCTTTGTCATTGGCATAGTGCAGTTTTTTACTCATAAGCTCTAATAGCTTGTCATCGGTGATCCCAAACCCTGCCGCGATATTTTGATATTCCTCTATTAAACAGCCCGTTAACTCATCTACGCTAATAATGCCTTTTTCTACAGCGTCTTCCATATCGGCAAGGCAATAAGCAATATCGTCAGCCGCTTCCATGATATAAGTAACCGGGTGTCGATTACCCACTTGGATCTGTAACTTGTCGCACAGCTCACTAACAAACCCACTTTCACTAAAATAGTATCCCGCTTTCTTTTGCAAATAAGACTTATCAATGGCTACGGTTGATTTAGGTGTAGTCGCGCAGCGGGTATATTTCATCACAGTGGCACATTGTGAATAGGTAAGGTTAAGCCGAGAAAGTGTATGAATAACGCGAATGGCTTGGGCGTTACCCTCAAAACTACAAATATCGAGCAGTAACTCCATTTCTTGATTCAGCACCGCCAGATCCGACGCTTTGCTCTCCTTTGAGCCATACCTAAGCGCCGCTCGAGCACTTTTTGCAAACTGTTGATGCTGGCTCAAATAGCGTTTAAACCAATCATTGATAGCGGCCTCGCCAAAGTGACCAAACGCAGGGTTACCAATATCGTGCATTAAGCAGGCCATTTCAGACAGAGTGACCAAACACTCAGACAAATCCACCTGCTGGCCGTTTTTATCTCCATATTGCAGCAAATCTTGCCTACCTTGCTGCACCAGCGCATCAACAATTTTTTTAGCAATGTAACGGCCGTTTTGTTGCACCTCCAGAGAGTGCGTTAAGCGCGAACGCACCGCCGCATTGCGCTCAAGCGGAAACACCTGGGTTTTTTGTTGCAGCCGTCTAAGCGCAGCACTGTTGATAATACGCCCACGATCGCTTTCAAGACTACTCGCCTCACTGCCACCGGTATTGTAAGAACGCTCGTTTGTTATTTTATTTTTAAAGTGCATGCGACTTTCCTGTTGAAACCCAAGCTACATTTCCAATGTAGGTGAATGTGGAAAAGTTGTAAACCGAATCGGCACCTCGCATAGCCAGCCTACAAGCAAACCTTCATATAAGGTAAGGTAGCGCAGTACTACAACACCAAGCATCCAGCAGCCAAAACACAAAAAACACCATTCAAGCCAGTAAAGTGATAAAAAGAGACTGTAATGCTTTGTATCAGGCTAGCTTATCTATAGTTGTTATTTCTACGGGCTTGGTTTAACCCTAGTTTTAATGGTCTGGCAAAAGATATCTAACACTTTGGTGGTAACCACTACAGCTTTTTGAACAAGTCTTATGCACTTTTTGATACACACTCTCCTAGAGACCTAGTTGCTAAGTTAAATAGAGATAACCAAGTAGTACAGCTGCCACAATTTCCTAATTTAAAAATTGCCTGCGGCCACTTTAAAACTGGTGAAAGTAGCGAAATGTCCTTCATGCCAGCTCCATCGGGATGTGGAAAAGTTGACCTTGAAAAACACTTCTTAGCTCATGCTCGTGGTCACTCTATGAACGGTGGTAAATACCCGATCTTAGATGGGGATTTGCTATTACTCGAGCGTATCACGGCGAACAATGCAGACTCGATTACAAATACCATGATCGCCATAGAACGATACCTATTATAGTGGCAAGAAATCCAGAGTATGAAGTAATGAAAGCCAATGAGGAGTTTGTGACGTTTGCGTGATTGAGAGAGGTGTAGAGACTCTCTGAGAATTAGCGCAGCGTAGATATGAGCTATTAGCGTCAAAGAGGAGCTGGTTAACAACCAGAGAGGTTTCTCTATCAACATAACGGGTGATAGGTTATAGCTTGAACTCTATGTAGATGGATTGTAAATTGATTTATCGATAAAAACTTTGGTTGTATTTCACAACTTTAGTAACTAGGACACGCAAACAAATGGATGGCTCAGCGTCACAACAACGCAACACAGTAAAAGAAGCGGCTTTATTTTCATTTAATAAATTTGTTGCTTTTACCGTTTTTATAACCAGTATCGTTATTGGTGCTTATGCAACTGATCTTGTTGAGATAGTGAAGGCCTACGTGCTTTATTCTGGTAGTAGCTTGATTCGCTTTATACCAATTTTGGTGCTTAGTGTGGTGATGATAAGTTATTTGTATTATCAATTTGAGCGAGCTGGACTAAGCACTTTTAGGAGATTCATAAAGTCAATTTCAACTGTGTTTGTATGCGCAACATTTTTTTCAGCCGGGATGTTTCTAAAAGATCCTTGGATATCACTTTCCATGTTCAACGATGAGTACGATGGCCCCGTCAAAACTTTTCAACACTACGCGGGGTTTGAAGTAAAGAAGGATAAATGTGAAAAGCGCGGTAAAAATCTTACTTGCTCCTTTTACGCTATTAATCTGCTTCCTCGTGATAATGCTTTTAGGATTAGAAATAAAAGTTATGCGATTGACCACAAAGATAGTCAAGCTAGATTACTTGCATACTATGTAGGTGAAAAGCGATATGGTAGTTATAACTCTGATTACTTTACTGTACCTGTAGGAAGTAAGCGAATGTTTAAAATGGAGTTTGAGCTCTCATCGGATGAAAAAATGGTATTTGCTCCGTACTTGTCAGTAGTACTGGATGCAGAACATCATGAAGAAAAGCATCTCAACTTTAGATCTATGGATGTTGTGGACTATGTTCAGTAGTCCGTGATTTTGCAAAGGTGAATTATGAACCAAGCCCTTAAATTTTTACTGTCTATCGTAATCGTCATCGTGACTTTTGTCGTGTCAGCAACCTTAGCTGGGATGTTGGCTGAATATGTGGGCTGGTGGAAAAAGCCGGTGATAGGCGGTGTAGCAGCGGCTTGCGTGGTGCTGTCGGGTTATTTGAGTGCGCCAGTGTATAAGCTGTATTCTGCGGCGGTATGGCTGTTGATTGGTGCAGCTGTAGCTTGGGTGATGTCGAGTGTGTTTATGTATGCTGAGGATGCCGACACCTCAGTGCCTTTGTATGTAACCTACGCAAGTGGTGTGTTTGCTTTGGCGCTTTGCTGGGGTTGGGAGCGTCGAAAGGTTGTGTGAGGGATTGGTTCTCTGTAATGGGGTGCAAGAGATCGCCGCGTAAAGCGGCTCCCACCAGCGGTGACTAGTGTGGTGGGAGTGGATTTATTCCGCGATGTTTTGTGTAGAGATCGCCGCACGAAGCGGCTCATACTTGAAGTGGTTTTTACCAGTGGGATCTAGTATGGTGGGAGCGGATTTATTCCACGATGTTTTTTGTTGAGATCGCCGCGTAAAGCGGCTCCCACCAGCGGGGGCCAGTGTGGGAGCGGATTTATTCCGCGATGTTTTGTGTAGAGATCACCGAATAAAGCGGCTCCTACCTACTTATTCAATTGTTAAAGGAATATTCAATATGACTCCAAGTGCGTTACGCAAAGCAGTTAATGCCTTTTCTCAAGATACTCAGCATCAACCGGATTATTATTTTGTTGAAGGCTATGTGATAGGCAAAGTTGCCATTAATGATATTGCTGAAATACACGAGTGGTTGCCTGAGCTCTTTGGTGATTACACGGCTATTTACCGTGCTCAGTTAGAGGCCTTAATGTATTTGCATGAGCAGTGTGTCTCAAGCTTGGATGGAAAAACTTATAAGTTGCCAAAAGAGTGTGCGCTATCTAAGCAAGACTTTGCAGCATCATTAGTAGAAGGGGCTCCGTTACCGAGCTTTTGTCTTGGTCTGCTTAAGGCCTTGGATAAAGTATCTTTTGAGAACTTGTCACTAGAGCAAAAAGGTGCGGTAAATGAATTACAACAACAGCTCACCGGATTTACTAGCTTAGATGCAGCAAAGGCGGCGTTTTCACACGCTGAGCCTACGATGCCTTTTGAGCGCGAGGCTCATGACGTAAAGCGTTATTTGGCTGGCGCGATTATGGAGTTAGGGGATACTTTAATTTGGGACCCTGAGCTAGACAACGAGCTCGGAGCGTTTGAATTTGAAGAAGATTTTGATGAAGAACAAGAAGAAATAAGAAACTCACTGATTGAGAACTTACTCAAATTGACTCACATTGATTCAATCCCTTTACTTGACCAGTTTATCCTTAATGAAGAACAAGACTTTATTACGCCTGATTATATTGAGGAAAATCAAGGCAATTTTTGGCTTATCCACGAAACCAGACCTTATATGTTTATTCGTTACCATAAAGCATGGATTTACTTTTGGGCAGACAGAGTACAAGAGGCGGTTGATGAGCTAGACGTGCTGCAGCGACTTAATCCAAACGATAATCAAGCCTGTCGATACCTGTATGTGAACGGTTTAGTCATCTTAAAACAGTGGGATAAACTACAAGCTTGCCTTGATGAATATGAAGAAGAGAGTATTTTTATGCTATCTGCAGAGGCGCTGATGCATTTTGCGCAGGGTGGCGAGAGCAAAGCTTTGAATGAGCTAAAAGCGACAATCAAAGGGTACAATAAGCACTTTATCAAGATGCTTACAGGTCAAGAAAAGACTAAGCAAAAAGAGATATATGGCTACACATTGGGTTCAAAAGAAGAAGTCTTAAGTTATATAGATTGTGGTGGCAAAAAAGCCTGGTTAAGCGTGGAAGGAAGCCTCTTTTGGCTGCGTAAAAAATCATAGCGGACTTTGGATAAATTAAGCAAGTAGAGATGCAAAGCTAAGAGCTGTTCACCGGTGAAGTTGACCTTCACCGGGGTTATCGACAAGATTTTCTCGCCTCAAAATAGATCACTTAATTAAGCGAATTGGTATTAGAAGTCATATCGGATAGAGGCTGCAAAGCTTCTTCCCGCACTTTCAAGTCCATCTAAGCTTTCTGTCATACCGTGGCCTGCAAGATTGCCGTGTTGGTAGTAAGTTTTATCAAATAGATTACGGATAGCTAAATTTACGGCAGTATTATCACCCAATTTAACTTGTGCTAACCAGTCAATCGTGCCGTATCCAGGAGTTTGGTATTTACCTGTGTTCACTTTGGTCATTTTTTTAGCAAAATTAAGGATAAGATCTGAACTCACCATATCATTTTGATACTTGAAGCCTAGGTTCCCTGACAGCGGATTAATGGAACTGATATATTCATCTGTCTCATCATTTTTACCATCTTGATATGTTGCGCTAAATGAAACAGACAGTGTATCGGTAGCATAGTAAGTGGTGGAGAACTCAGCTCCTTTGATCGTAACTGAATCAATGTTCTGGTATTGGAATTTGTCATGGTTATAGGCAAAGTTTCCTTCATCATCCAATATGGTTTCACGGCTTATAAGCTCTGTAGACAAGAAGTTATCAAACTTATTGTGGAACAGTGCAGTTGAAATAGTGAAGTCACCAATATGGCCACGTAATCCAAGTTCTAAGGTGTCACTTTCTTCTGGGCTTAAGTCCTCTGCTGGTAAGATTTCATATAAATATTCTGCAGAAGCCTGATTGTAGTGTTCAATATAAGCTAGATCATAAGGCGGTACTTTGAACCCTTGGCCGTACTGAGCAAAAACAGAAAGCATGTTGTTTAGATAATACAAACCACCTAAATTAAACGATAAATGTTGATCGTCTATTTTCGCAAATTCTGTACCATCGGTCTTTAAGGTACCGCTTGGGTCCATGCTGTAATAATCGAAACGTAGGCCTGGTGTAACTATAAGTTTGTCATCTAGTAGCTTTATTTCGTCATTGATGAATAGGCCAGCGCGAAGTGTATCATTTTTCGGGAATTTATTGGTAATGTCATCTTTGATGACTTCGCCTTCCACTTCTCGGTATTCACGTACTGTGCGTAGGCTCTCAGTGGTTTCTATATCAACACCGTAACCAAGAGTATGTTGCTTATCGAGTGCTTTACTCGCGTGAGAAATAAAACCATACGTAGTTTGCTCATAAGTACCGGTTTTCCACATGTCGCGTTTTTCGATAACACCAAACATAGGCGCGTTAATATCGAGTAAAGCATACTCTTGATCGTCTTGAACACTGTTTGTGTAATACAAATTAAACTGTGCTGTGTCCCAAACGCTATTGCCCGTATCGTTGTGATAACTCAGGCGGAACGAATCTGTGTGCTTTTCGGTCTCTGTACTTTCCGTCGCGATGTTGTAGCCATATTTAGCTAAACCACGGAAATATGCCAATAGACCATCGGCAAGGTCGCCACTTACATCTTGGCGCCACAGATCAGCAGAAACATTGACATAATCTTTGTCGTTGAAGTTGTATTTTAATTTGTAAAGTAAGCTTTGAGAGTCTATATCAAAGGGAGCGCGGGTGTTGTGCTTATTTTGCTCCTCTTTACCATCTCTGGCTGTTAGGCTCAGTAAGTGGTCAAAATTGCCATGCTGGCCTGCTAGCGTTGCACTTAGATTAGTTTGTTCACTGAGGTCGCTATAGCCTATCCTTACACGTGCGCCAAGATGCTCATTGTCGTTAAGATAATCACTGGCATCTTTGGTGGTAAATACCACAATACCCCCCAACGCATCGGAACCATAGAGAGATGAGCTGGCTCCTTTCGCAACTTCAACTTGTTTTATCGTATCAGTATCAATAAAACCTCGGCCCACTATATCGTTGAGTCCATCCGCGCCATAGCCTTCATTCATGCGCATACCGTCTTTTATGATCAATACTCTATCGCCGCCCATAGCTCGAACCTGAATATTTTGTGCACCACCTATACGACCCGTAATCTTTATACTTGGATCATACTGAAAAAGCTGATTTACATCGGTGATTACTTGTTCTTCGATGTCTTGGCTAGACATTACGGAGATACTAGCTGCTACGTCTTTAAGTGGCTTCTCACTACGAGATCCACTAACAACGATAACTTCTAAATCATCTGCGGAAACGGCGTTATCGGCTAACGCAACCGTTGATCCAGAAGCAATAATTGAGGCGATAAGTAGTCGCAAATAGTGTGTTTTTGCAAAGCGCATGATGAGATTCCTATGAATATTTTATTGCTGAGCTGCTACTAAAATTTGCGAAGATCATACCTCTATTATCAAAAAGATCAATCTAAATAATAATAATTTCCATTTGCGTTGTTGTAAGTTATTACATTTTCAAGTACATTGTCGCGATAATTTATAGAGGGGAATTATTGTGAATATACAAGCAATAGAAATGCTAATGGCCAATGTATCTGAGCTGCTAATGACGCCAGTTATTATTGTAATATCAGTACTTTTTGTTTACGCATTTTTTGCACTTGGACGCTTTGTATCCGAATTTTTAATTCGTAGGAAAAGTCGTTTGTCATACCAACGTGGAATAGATAATAAGTCGTTACAAAGCTACAACGGCTTTCATGTTCATAACTATTTTATTGCGAATCCAAGCGCATCTGAAGATGAGTTAGAGGTGTTTGCGTTAAAGCAGCTCGAAACGCTTCGAATTGTTACGCGGGTTGCTCCAATGCTAGGTCTTATCGCGACAATGATCCCAATGGGGCCGGCGTTAAAGGCGCTCGCAGACGGTAACATTCAAGGGATCAGCGAAAACTTAATTATTGCGTTTGCTGCGGTAATATGGGGACTTGTTATTTCTACACTTACTTTTTGGCCCGCTTCGGTTAAGAAACGTTGGTGTGCTCAGGAGTTGATCAACATTCGAAAACTGAGAGGGGAATAATTTCCATGCGCTTTTTAGATGAAGACGAAGAATTAAACCCTATTGTGAGTGCCGTAAATTTGGTTGATGTTTTTTTGGTGATTATCGCGGCGTTACTGATTTCTATTGCGCAAAATCCACTCAGTCCATTTACATCAGAAAATGTCACTGTGGTAAAAAACGCCGGTGAACCCAACATGGAAGTGATCGTGAAAGAAGGCAAGGAAATTAAGCAATATAAATCTAATGGAGAAATAGGCTCTGGAGAAGGTATGAGAGCCGGGGTCGCATATAAAATGGCAGACGGTAGTTTTGTCTATATTCCAGAGAATGAAAAGAAAACTGAAAACAATGCGAAGGAGACAAACAGATGACCCGACTATTCGCGCTGCTCATTTTAGCTTTGTCTTCTTTCCAAAGTTTTGCACAGCAACAGCCTGAAGTGTTGATTATGATGTCAGGACATGCTTCTAAATCAAAAGGAGAGTTATTGCTCTCGCTGGCCGAAGATCAGCCTTTTAAACTGACTAACTTTAGCACTCGTGGCAAATCAGAAGATGAGATCCGAGCCGCTTGGCAAAGTGCTAAGTTGATTTTACTGGATGGTATTAATCCTATGCTGTCACAGTATATGTTTGCAGATTACACATCATATTTGACAGATTATCCAGAGGTTCCAGTGATCTCTTTAGGGGATCTTGAAAACATGAAAATGAATCAAGGGTTATCCCCGTCGCAGCATACAACATTGGGCGCATACTACAATAATGCAGGTAGCCAAAACTACCGTAACATGATGTTGTACATATCGACTAAGGTATTTGGGTTATCGAGTGAAGCGCCAGAGCCGGTAAAGGTAGTGCCAAATGTAGGTCTATATCATCCTGATTTTAAATCTAGCGTTACAGCTAATCAAAGCGAATTCTTTAACTGGTTGGATGTTGAAGACAATCAGCCGGTTATCGCGATTGCTATTCACCGCTCTGTAATTGACTACGAGCAACAGCAAGTCGTGGATGCCTTAATCCATGGATTACAAAAGAAAGGAGCAAAGGCGCTCGCCTTTTTCTTTGAAGGTAATGACGAGTCATTGACTTACCCTGAGCTATTAACGGATGAGAATGGGGCGAGAGTTGATTTGCTCATTAATTACCGCTCACTTCACTACGTAGAAAAGCGTCGTGCTGAGTTTGCTCAAATTGGGGTGCCAGTTATTCATGCAATGAATTACACCGAAGGTGATGAAGCTGCTTTTAACCAAGATCATGCTGGCATTTCTCCTTCGTTAACGCCATTTTTCTTAGTAATGCCTGAGGATACAGGGAGTGTAGATCCGAGCATCATCGCTGCGAATGATAAAGGTGTGAAGGTGGTAATGCAGGCGCAGCTTGATGCGCTGGTTGAGCGGGCATTTAATCACGCGAATTTAGCGCATATTAAAAATCGTGAGAAAAAAATCGCTACATTTATCTGGAATTACCCTCCCGGAGAAAAAAATATAGGTGCTGCATTTTTAGATGTTCCAAGCTCAATTGTGAATATTGCCGATGCAATGAAAGCCAAGGGTTACGATGTGAAGCAAGCTCATCCAGAGCAAATTATTGAGCAAGCTGGCAAACTTTTACGTCCTTATTATCGTGGAGAAGATGCTGAAGCACTGGTTGATGTTGGTCTTGCTGATTATATGTCTTTATCCACTTATCAGCGTTGGTTTGACTCTTTGCCACAACACGTTACAGCGCCAATTGTGGAAAAATTTGGCAAGCCAAGCGAAAGTACCATGGTGCGTGAACACAATGGTGAACCTATGTTTGTTATTCCACGGATGGACTTAGGCAACATGATAATTTTGCCTCAAGGGGTTCGCGGCAGTAACGCAAAAGAGCATTCAGCAGCCTATCACAGCACAAAGTCCGTTATTAACCATGGTTATTTGGCAATGTATTTGTATGCTAGAGAGACGTTTGGTGCGGACGCGGTAATTCACTTAGGCACGCACGGCTCACAAGAGTGGTTAAGTGGTAAAGAGCGCGGATTATCTGTGTATGATGCGCCGAATTTGGCAATTGGGAACATTCCGGTGTTCTATCCATATATTATTGATAATGTTGGTGAAGCGATGCAAGCTAAGCGTCGAGGCCGAGCGACTATGATAAGTCATCTTACTCCAGGGTTTGCCAAAGCAGGGCTTTATACGGACGTTGCTGAACTTAGTGAGCTTATTACAAATTATCTGATGCTTGCTGAAGGCTTGACGCGTGAGAATACACGGGCAGAAATCATTACCCTCGCCACTAAGTTGAATATGCTGAAAGACTTAGGACTTGACGAAAAGGCTTTATCTCAAGCGTTCGATGCACATATTAGTAAGTTGCAAGATCATCTTAATACCTTAGCGCAGATGAGCCAACCTTTAGGGATCCATATTTTTGGCGAACTACCGGAAGAGGCGCATCTATACAGCACAATCTTACAAATGCTTGGGGACGACTTTACTCACCTTGCGGGTGAGTATGAACGTGAGCATGGTTTAGCTTTCGCAAAAGAGCAACAAATTGATGAGCGTAACGTTGTAAAGCTTGAAGCACTTGAGGGTTTTCAGTTATTGCAGAGCGTGTTGGGTGGGCAACAACAACTAGAGTTACCTGACACCCTTAAAGGACCAATTGACTTAGCAAAGACCTATTGGGATAACTTCCATCAAATCGCTGAACTAGAGGGCTTACTGAATGGATTATCAGGACAATACATACCTGTAAGTCACGGTGGCGATCCTATTCGCAATCCTGCAGCTGTGCCCACAGGTCGTAATCTGCTTGGTTTTAATCCCGCAAAAGTACCATCAAAAGAAGCCTATGAAGCAGGAGTTAACATGCTAGAGCAAACTGTTGCTGATTATCAGGCAAAACATGGGCGATATCCTCAAAAGCTCGCATTTTCTCTTTGGTCCCTAGAGACTATGCGCCATCAAGGGGCGTTAGAAGCACAAATTTTACACGCGATGGGTATAAAGCCTAAATGGAACCCACAGGGTAATATTATTGGTACGGAAGTGCTCCCATATTCTGAATTGGGGCGTCCGCGAATTGATGTGGTGATATCGGCAACAGGTCTTTATCGCGACGCATTTCCTAACGTAATGCTGTGGTTGGCCGAAGCCATTGATAAAGTGGCGAAGATGAAAGAAGAAAACAACTTTGTTTATCGCCATGCTAGTAATTTAAAACAGCAGCTTATAGAGGAAGGAAAATCTGAGGATGATGCTGATTACCTTTCATCGGTACGGATCTTTTCGAATGAAACAGGTGCTTACGGTACTGGCTTGGCGGGAATGAGCCTTGCTTCAGATACGTGGGACGATGACAGTAAGCTTGCGAATCTTTACTTAGACCGGATGGGGTTCGGTTATGGCAAAGATGAATCTCGCTGGAGTGAGAATCTTTCAGAAACAGGACTCTATGCTAAGGTGTTATCGGGTACAGATGGCGTTGTATTTTCTCGTTCGACTAATCTATATGCTTTGATGACTAATGATGATCCATTTCAATATTTTGGTGGAATTGGTTTAGCTGTTCGCAGTCTGGACGGTAAAACTCCAAAGATGTATGTAGCGAACTTACGTCGAAAAGGACATGAGAAAACCCAAACATTAGATCAGTTTGTGAGCAATGAAATGCGCAGTCGGTATTTCCATCCTCGCTGGATACAGGCAATGCAAGACGCGGGGTATGCTGGGGCAACGGCAATACTTGATCGAATGAACAACATGTGGGGTTGGGAAGTGATGACTCCCGAAGCGGTCAGGGACGATCAATGGCAAGAGTTCTTTGACGTGTATGTTGATGATAAGTATGACATGAAGATGCGAGAGTTCTTTGAGCAGCATAATGCCGAAGCATTAGCACAGATCCTTGAGCGTATGCTTGAAGCGGTTAGAAAAGGGTATTGGAAAGCCTCTCCTGAGACATTGAAAAAGATGCTAGATACTTACACCGAAATTGCAAATCAACATGATGTAGTGACCGATAATAAAAAGTTTACTGAGTATGTTGAACAACAAAATGCGGGGTTTGGTTTAGTACCCTTGATGCCTGGGCAAGCTGTGCCTAACGTTGATATGACAGCAAGTAAAGCCAATATGGAGCAAGTGACTGGTCAAAAGTTAGAACAAGTCGCTCAAGGCAAAGAAGTTGAAACTGATTATACCTTGTGGTGGCTACTGGTAGGAATTTTCTTTGCGGGTATGCTGCAGCCCTTGGTTCGACCTATGTTGACTTCTAAAACATACACTTGATAGCGCTACAAATAAGGCAATATTTGTAAACACCAGTAGAAACACAGCAAGTCGAGATAGGCTTGTTGTGTTCTCACTGTAATTTACCTATTTGCAATAAACTTACTTGTTTTGATTGGCCTTGTGGGCTAATAAATGTGAGTTATTTTCGAATGTAAAAAACTGTAAAAACAAAAATATATTTTAAATTCCATTAAAAAAAATATGTTGTAAATGCTATTCCTCGCTCTTACATTCTATTCCGAAAGTTTATTACTAGAGCTATAAAAATTAGTTATATTTTATAGTTGATAAAATAATAAAAATCATTATCATTCGCAATCTTGTTGTTTTGGGTGTAAGTAAAAATGATTCGCTTTATTGTTCCTTTTGTTTCTTCAGTAATTATCTTCCCCGGTTATGCAGCCAACGCGGACTCTAAATCCATTGAAGTGATAGAAATTGTTGCAAACAAAGCTGAAAAATCTTTGTTAGAGCTTTCCGGTAGTGCGGCTGTACTAAGTGATGATGATATTGAACAGCTTGTAGCAACACAGTTGAGCGATTTGTTTAAAACGGAGCCAGGTGTGGCGATCACAGGTTATAGCGGTCGTCCTCAAAATATTACCATTCGCGGTATGTCAGGTAATCGCGTACTGGTGTTGCAAAATGGTAGTAGAGCTGCGGATGGTTATGGCGCAAGTGACATCAACGATCTGGTTGGGCGATTTAATTTTGATTTGGAAGACGTCAAATCTATTGAAGTGGCAAAGGGACCAGCCTCAACATTTTTTGGGGCTGGTGCACTAGCTGGTGTGGTTAAAGTGAATACCAAACAAGCAAGTGATTATCTAAGAAGTGAAGATAACTATTTAGCAATTAAGAGCTTGTACAACGGTACCAACTCGGAGGTTAAAAACACACTCACTGGTGCAACTGGATTTCTTGGGTTACCTGTTTTACTAAAAGTCAGTGACTGGCGTGCTGAAGAGCAGCAAAACTTTCCCGAGTCACGCGCTCCGCTAGACGTTAAAGGTCAAAGCGCAAAATTTAGTAGTCAGTACGAATCAGGTTTGGGCCTTTTTACATATGATTTTAGCTGGTTGACACAGCAGACAGAAAACAAAATCAAACCGGAAACCGTGCCCCAACATGACGGTGCGTGGCAAGTTGAGTCTCAAAAACAACGTGAACTCCAACAAACCCATAGCCACAGCGTTAAATGGCAATCTGTGAATACATCTCTCATCTTTGATGATGCGCTTGGACAAATGTTCTGGCGCAAAACACAGCACGAAAACGATACTGAGCAACTAATCAGCCGTCAATTTTTTGAAGTTCAGACTCGATATAGGCAGCTGCTTTCGGAAGACCGTTTTTCTCAGACCAGTGTTGGTGGCGTATTAGATTTTGCTAAGTCTTTTGGCAATCATGAACTGATGTATGGCATTAGTGCAGAACAGGTTGAGCATGAGCGTCCTAAAGTCGATACCGTGATTGAGAATGGTACGCGGAAAGTGACGATTGACGCACCGTTTAATGCAGCTAAAACAGTGATACTTGGTGCTTATGTTGGTGACGATTGGCAGATTAATAGTAATTTTAGGGCGTTAATTGGTTTGCGTTACGACCATAATGCATTATCTGCTGAAGGTGACGAAGACACGAGCTCAAATGAAGTCACAGCTAGCGCACAAATCAGATATGAAAATAGTTATGGTTTTAATGCTTACGGAGCATATGCACAGGGCTACCGAGCTGCACCATACGATAAAGTATATGGCAATATTCCTCATTTATTTGCCTTTCCTCCGTTTGAAATTGTTGCCAATACTCAGTTGAGAGCAGAAACCAGTGATAGCTTGGAACTAGGGTTTTCGCAAACAATTGATAAATTGCATTTTGCCAGCAGTATTTATTACACCCGCTACGACGATTTTATCGATTGGGTGAACATCCGCTTAAGATTAAACGATGGAGTAATGGAGCGCCAGTTTGTCAATATCGATGAAGCGTATACGTTCGGTGCAGAAGCAGAGGTAACTTATCAATTAGAGTCACTAATGTTTGGCGCAAATATAGGCTGGATGAACGGAAAGAATAAAGACAAGCAAGAATACCTAAGAAATCTTATTCCGTTCGAATATACATTTTATGCCAATTATGAGTTCAGTGACTTTTTAATCAACCTGCAATGGTATGGACAAAGCCAGATGACTGACTTACCTACGTGCCAAGACCCATTTTTAAATGTAGAAATACCTTGTCAGTCAACAGGAAGTTGGCACAGCCTAGACTTATCCGTAAGTTACACACTATCAAAAAATTGGAAATTCAATACCGCGATAAACAATGTGCTAGATAAGCATTATACCCGATATCAAGATGTTGCTGGTCAATCCAATTCCGACTTCGACTATTCACAACCAGGTAGAAACTTTAGAGCATCTATCCAGTATAAATTTTAAAGGGTGACCGTCTTGAAAAAGCCATTATTACTATTGCTACTGTGGCACCTAGGTGCGACCGCGGCAGAGCTTCAGTTTGTTACTGGTCGTGCTATTAACTCACAACAAGCTGAACAGTTACTTGAAACCAAGTTAGCAAGAAAATATCAATTTTCTTACCGTCGTAAAGGTCAGTTTGGCAATTATTATAGCTTTATGCCTACTTATGACGCTTTGCCAATATTTAATATCGTGGATAGTGTTGCAACGGATCAACAAGGACTAGCATTTCGATTGTATGTTTCTCGTTTTTCGACGTTAAACGTGGATGAAGGCACGGTCTCTGTTGCTCCTTCTATTGAGCAGGTTGGTGCATTAATTGATAAACAAGTTGACCATTTTTCGATAGAAGAAATTAAGCGAGGGTGGTGGCTTGAGCAGCAAGGTTTAAGATTTGTTTGGAACGTATTAGTAAGTGAAACCTTGCAAGGTGAAATCGTTACTCAGCATTATTTTATTGATGCTGATGCCACTAAAACCCTTGGTCAACGCGGTGCTATTCCTGCCTACCAAAGTGAAGTTGAGCCTGAATACTCAGGTCGAATCAAGCAGTCATGGTTATTTGATCCAGACCCAAAAACTAGCTTAATGAGTGAAGACATTGAGCAACAGTTTACACCGCAGACTGAATTTGCGGATGCAGCATTTAGACTTGTTGAGCTTAAAGATTTAACGCTAATTGGCAACCAGCTAGCACTGACGGGGCCTTATGCTCGAGTAACTGACTTTGCAGAACCACACGAAGTTGTGGAAATGTTGCCTGTAGCTGGTGTAGCAAAAAATAATCATAGCTCTGCCAGCTTTTTACAACAAATGGCCTATTTTCACGTCGATTCTGCTCAGCGTCATTTGCAGGAATTGGGTTTTACTGGCGATAAGTTGATCCACTATGCGCCGATCACCATTGATGCACAAGGTTCTTATAATGACCAGTCGGCATATTCATTTCACCAAAAACGGATTTTATTAGGAATTGGGGGGCATGCTGACGCGCAGGATGCTGATGTAATATGGCATGAATATGGACACAGTGTTACTAACTTCATCAATCCCTATGACGACGGTGCGGATAGCGGTGCAATTGGGGAAGGGTATGCCGATTTTCTCGCCGCAAGTCATAGTTACCGAGATCCGCAAGGCTACGAGTTTGAGCCGGATGTTATGTTTAACTGGGATGCTCGTTTTGGACAACGTAGACCAAGAACGTTAAATGATAGTAAAGCTAGGTATAATCCAAATTATCACTACCCAGCCCATATTCATGTTGCAGGTTCCCTAGGTGATCAGCTTTGGTCCACACCATTATTTCAATCCTTCAAAGAAGCTGAAGCGCATTATGGTGTGAAAGGCATGAATGACATGGAGAAGATTGTTATTGAAGCTATGTTTGGCCTAGGGGCGGGGATCACTATGCCCAATTTAGCGCTGTCTACACTCGATATGGCAAAGCGCCTGTACCCCAATGAACACTATGCCGACATTTTACAACGGCATTTTAGTCATCATAACTTGTTGCCAAAATTATTGGTAATTGAACAAGCCAAGGTCATTGATACTCTCACCTCAGATCCCTCTGTGGTCGTGAATATCAAAAATATCAGCCCTTACTCGCTTAAAGATGTCCAGTTCGCGTCGACTGAGGACTCAACAATAAAAATTGCAACTCAACAGGTTGGCGATATTAAGGCTGGAGATTCGATAACACACACTTTTTCCATCACCTTCGATGATGCGTTTGAATTGAGCTGTGGGATGAGTGCTTTTGTTCCGGTATTGGAGAAGTATTCGACGGGGATCCCGGTATTGAATCAAAGCCTACAGCAACTAGAAGTTACCTTAGGCCAGCCAAATCAATTTGTTGTAAAAGGTGAGGGAGGCATACTTAAAGACGCAACTGGAGAGCCTAGTGGAGTTGTGCACAGTAAGGGGATCACCAACTTTTACCTTGATGTAGAGCAGCAATCTCTGCAGGTTAGCGATGACCTTAAATTTGAATTACAGCTTGAACACAATGATTTGAGCCAAGTAAGTATAAAGTTAATTAGCCCTGCGGGTGTTGCCGTAGTCATTTGGGATCAAAGCTACTACCCACATTCAAAATTTGAATTTAGTCTGCCTTCTGATGTTGCAAACGTAGATTTCTCGCCACTTGAAGGCCAGTCATTCAACGGTCAGTGGCAGCTTCAGATTGTAGACCACAAGCCTGATTTCTCCGAACTAATTAATACGCCTACGCTTAAAGCTTGGCAGCTTTCACAAGTTACCGATTATCACTGTCATTCTGCATCTGACGATAAAGAACATACAGATGACCAAGATAATCATCTAGAAAAAATAAATGACAACACGAGTGGCAGCCTATATTGGCTAAATATTGGTTTAATTTTAATTGGGCTTAGGCGACTCAAAATACACACTAGGAGTAAACATGACATTTAAATTGAAACCGCTTGTGCTTGCGCTTTCGGTTGTAGGTCTCAGTGCCTGCGGTGGGGGGAGTGGTGACACTAAAACAAATACTGAAAATGAGACAACGGTAGACCCAATTAGTTATTCGGTTTCGATCAGCGTTGATAACGCAGTAACCGGTACTTTATGCGCAGATAGCAACGAAAACTTAGTGTGTGACAGTGTCGAGGTGCAAACTTCAATTACAGATGGAACCGCAACATTAACAAGTGAAGATGTTGCAATCCTTAACCAGAGCTACATTGTGACAGAAGGCAATGTGATGATACTCAGTGCGCCAGCTGCAGTTGCAAATGACGCTAGTATCGTAATGACACCTGCAACGACTCTGGTTTACGCGAATATGATACAAGGCGTAAGTAGAGAGCGAGCAATTGAGGCTATTGTTTCTACACTTAACGATGGCTTATCACTGTCTTTGTCAGCGGATACTTTATTGACAGCGCAAAGCGCAGACTTAGCAAACTTCAATACTGAATTTGTAAAATTGTGGCAGGCTGCGCAACAGCAAAGTGAAAATAAGGGGGCTATTCTTGCGGGCTTTGCGATTCAACTTGCAGATATTATTACCGCGATAAAAAACAATAGTCATTTTAATCAGCTAGATAGTTTTGTTGCGAATGCATTAAACTGGTCCGTAGGGTTCCCTATGACTGACACTGGGGTCACTGCATTCGCTAACCTAGATGGCTTTTACAATACCGCTTCTGTTGCGGACTTTCCAGGTCAAGACGCAGATTATGGCCTTGATCTTACACAAAATAATGATGCGGATGGTGCTGCGGGTTTTAGTTATGTAAAACTCAGTAGTACCGGTGAAATGCTTGCAGCTGATGCTGAACAATGGAGCTGTGTAAAAGACTTACAAACAGGGCTAATTTGGGAAATAAAAGATGCAAACGCAGGTATTCGCCACAAAGACACGTTGTTTGCATTTAAACCTAGCGACCGCGAATCGATTTTTCCTGCTGAAGTGGCTGAAGCCAGTTGTGATAATGCAGAAGGTGTATGCACAGTATCGCAATATGAAAGTTACATAAACAATCTAAACAACGGTGTCGGGTTGTGTGGACACTCTGGCTGGAAGTTACCTAAATTCAACGAGCTGTATAGCTTAGTGCACTTTGCGAGCACAGATAAGAATGACGGCGATGTTTTACTTGGAGTAGACGTTAATTACTTCCCAGAAACACATGCCGGAGATATATGGACAGCAACGCCATCGATAGAATGGCACACTTCTATGTACTATGCCCCTCACATGTGGGCGCTTGGGTTTAACGGTGGTTATATTGGTGCAACGACTTCTTATGAATACTGTGATAGTGCGCAAGAATGTGAATATCCAAGTGTATTACCTGTGAGGCTTGTAACTTTAGGAGCAGAAAAATGAGATATTTATTAGTCACTTTGTCTTTATCAATGTGCTTTACTGTACAGGCTATTGAGCAAGCGTGTTCACAAACTATCGAACGCTCTTCACCTAGCGTAGGTTTTATCGATAATAAAGATGGTACAGTAACTGATAGAGCAACACAGCTTACTTGGATGCGCTGTAGTATTGGGCAAACTTTTAATGCACAAACTTCAAGTTGTGATGGAATGCCAACCGCTATGTACTGGCAAGATGCCCTTAAAACAGCAGAAAAGATCCGGACTTCTCCAGGTCATGCAATTTATCAATACGCGGGTATTAAGAATTGGCGTTTGCCTAATATCAAGGAGCTTAACTCAATCCGTGAAGTTGCCTGTGTTAACCCTGCGGTAAACCAAACGGTTTTTCCTAATATTTTTGCTATCGCTGAAGCAGAAGGCGGGTATGCATACGTTTGGTCAGCTACGCCCTTAGCGTCTGAAGCTGGGGTAATGTATATGGACTTAAATGGTGGAAGTTTAGCGTCTACTTTTGGCTTGGAAGACTATGAGAGACAAATTTTACTCGTAGCCGACAAAGTGACAGAGTAGGCTTCAGTACTTGTCGTTCGGTGTTGTTTGGTTTTTGTTCTTGGAATGTCCTAGTCTCAGTGCTTGGCTTGCTGTGAGTAGGCTAGATGCAAAGGTTGAGCAGCAAAGAGCGACAAGATGAGCTCTTTATTTTCACTATGTTACCGTCATGCTGATATAGATTAACGAGGCGCAACAGCTATGTAAACTGGTGCAAAAAGCTTGAAAGAGCAACAGACCTCAATATGATAAGCCAATGCGTCAAGAGTACTTATACCTAGGTTGAATAAGACTATTGATGCATTGGTATCAAGCTTAGTGTAGGTTAATACCAATTGAAATTAGCTTCGTTAAAAATTTCTCATTTAGAACAACTAAATAGCAAAATTTTTGCCTTGCTACTAAAGCTATTTCCCCGCTTCAAGATAGATCATTTACTTAATACAACTGGTATAAATCGTTTTAAAACGGTTCAATCATCCACTTTGCGGATAACTGGTCCGGTTCGCCATGGCGATTTAACTCAGGTTGGTTTTGCGCTTGGTTAAACCAAATATATTGCTGCCAAAATTGATTTTTGATATTCCAAACACCACCTTGATAAATCAATGCGTAGAGTGCTTGCTTAGGAGAGTCTACGAGCTTGAGATAGCCGGCGCTTTTGCTGCTGTAACTTAAAAACAGTGAAGGGGCCTGAGTGGCTCTAAAATAGTGCTGACCCTGTGCATTGGTTACCTGAATTAAATCGAGAGGCTCAGTTGGACTAAAGGTAATTCGGGTGTCATTGTTCAGGGGTTGTGCTGCTAAATACTGATTATTTACGGGCGACTTTATCGTGATTTGTGTGCCTGTGTCTGCACTTAACTGCGGATATGTCCAGCCGCTTGGTGGCGTTTGCCAGGTTAGAGATTTCCAGCGCCAGTTGTAGGGAATATCTAAGTGTGGGTCGTTAAGATCTTCAAAACCAGGTTCGGCTTCGATATTAAAAAGACATTGGTTTCGCTCTGCATCTAGCTGTGCAACACGCTCTGTTTGGCTAGTTGTGCCTACATTTAGCTCCGTCATACAGGCTTCAAGTGACTTCCCTTTTCCTGACTCATTAGGGGCCAGTACATAAGTATGGTCACGTTTACTTTCGTCCTCATACCAAGCCAGCATTGCGGCCTCGTCAAACGACAACCAGTTTTGTACTAGTCGCTGTGCTTCTTGCTCGGCTACGCTACGTCTTTGTGCTTTTGGTATTGCCATTGTGCGAATAAACGCAGCCCAGAGATCTTTACTGGCCTCCAGCGCGACAATCGCAACCGGTTTCATGCTACTAATACGATAAGACTGCCAACCAGATTCTAAGCGTGTATTCGCTCGCCAAATTACATCGCCACTGGCGAAGTTGAGCACATCTTTGGTGTCGTGCGAATGCTGCTCGGCACCTTCAGAGCAAAGGTAAGCTTTTACTTGCCAAACCTTTTCGTAGTTATCTTGTGGGAGCCTTACCGTGTGTTCTGGACTAAATGAGTCTTGAAATAGGTGAACGGCACGGCCAAACAAAAAGTAATTATGATCTACTTCCGCGAGGGCTGCGTGACCACCACCATCCCACACTTTGAGGCGCTTCTCCTCAGCCATGGCTGCATCAATAAAATGTTGAACAAAACGTTTTTGCGCGCGATAAGCTGCATCTACACCACCT